>JAIEOV010000002.1 GCA_019750135.1 Reyranella sp.
TCTTTGGTCTTTGGTCTTTGGTCTTTGGTCTTTGGTCTTTGGTCTTTGGTCTTTGGTCTTTGGTCTTTGGTCTTTGGTCTTTGGAAGCTACTATGAGCCAATGGCTTACTACTCCAATGGCGTACCACTTGTCAATGTATATGTTTGCCGGTGATTCTGCTCAAGAATCGTTTGGTCGAGAGGGGCACCATGGCCGGCGGCATTTCGATCCACGTCTACGACGTCTCCCGCGGCGTGCCGGCCGCGGGACTTCGGGTCGAGCTGCGCGGCCCCCACGGCAAGCTGCTGGTCGACGGCAAGACGGCGGCGCCGGGCACACTCGATGCTCCGACGCCCGCCACCGGCACTTACGAAGCCGTCTTCCACATCGGCGACTGGTACCGCGCCCAGGGCGTCGCGGTGCCCTCGCCCGCCTTCCTGGAGACGGTGCCCTATCGCTTCGGCGTCGCAGACCTTGCGCAGCACTATCACCTGCCGCTCAAGATGACGCCCTGGGGCTTCTCACTTTTCCGTGGCGGGGCCTGACGCGCGGCACGCTCGTTGCTACTCAGGCGCAAGACACCGCTTGGGGGAAACGATGATCGCTCGCAGACAGCTTCTCGGCATGACCGCCGGCCTCGCGTTCGCTGGTACGGCCGCCGCGCAGGCGCCGTGGCCCAACCGTGCGCTGAAGCTGATCGTCACCTTCCCGCCGGGCGGCGCCTCGGATGCGGCGGCGCGCGTCGTCGCCGGGCCGTTGTCGGAGAAGCTCGGCCAGACCGTAATCGTCGACAACAAGCCGGGCGGCGGCACGACCATCGGCGCCAACTTCGTGCTGGCAGCCAAGGACGACTATCACACGCTCATGCTGTCGAACTCCGCGCCGCTCTCGATCGCGCCCTACCTGTTCGACAAGCCGCCCTACGACCCGATCAAGAATTTCAGCCACGTCGCCTATATCGGCTCGGTCGCCAACGCCTTCGTCGTGCGGCCTGCGGTGCCGGCCAAGACCATGCCGGAGTTGATCGCCTGGATCAAAGGCCAGGGCAAGGTCGTACCCTTCGGCTCCGGAGGCCAGGGCTCGATCGGCCACATCATCGGCGAGATGTTCAAGGCCGAACTCGGCTTGAACATGGAGCATATCGGCTATCGCGGCGCCGCGCCGATGTTCCAGGACATGATGGCGGACCAGCTCGACCTCGCCGTGGTCACGCTCACCGAAGTGTTGCCGCTCGCCAAGGACGGCAAGCTGCGCATGATCGCGCTCACCTCGACGCAGAAGGCGCCCAGTGCGCCCGACGTGCCGCTGGTCACCGAGCTCGGCTACCCCAAGCTGGTGGCCGAGAACTTCGTCGGCATCTCCGCGCCCGCCGGCATGCCGGCCGACGCGCAGGCCAGGCTGCACAAGGCCGCTGCCGAGGTGCTGGCCGACCCCAAGATCGTCGAGCGTTTGGGCGATCTCGGCTTCGTCACCAAGGCCATGAGCCCCGCCGAGTTCACCGCTTTCGTCGCCAACCAGGTCCAGAGCTTCCAGGCGCCGGTGAAAGCGTCCGGCGCCAAGCTCTGAGCTGTAGCCGGACCGACGCATAAGTTTAACGGCCGCGCCAACATTCCCCAAAGCCAGGGTTGCTACGCCAGCAGGGCGGCCACACGGGCCGCCTTAGCGAAGGGGTAGCAAATGGAGCACAGAGCAGTCACCGACGTCGCGACCGGCAGCTTCCGGCTGCGCAAGAGCGACCAGCATGCCGCCAGCAGCACGATCGTCGACATGGACAACGATGAGCTCATCACGCTCACGACCGTTGAAGTGTCCGATGGTGTCGTCCTGTTGCGTTGCCTCGAGTCCTCGACGACCGATCAGGAGGAACAGATCGAGGCGGAATCGGAGGAAAAGTCCGAGGACGAGGAGTCGGAAGAGGAAGACTCGGAAGAAGAGTCGGAAGAGGACGAAGAGGACCAAGAAGACGAAGAAGAAGAGGAAGAAGAAGAGGAAGAGACTCAGCACGCTGCCAAGGGGCGGACCTACACCGTCGCCAGCGGCAACAGCGTGACCGTCCGCGCCGCTGTCATCCGGCTCGAGCCGGTCGGCAAGCAGACGGCCGAAGGCACCTACCGGATCCACGTCCTCCAGACTGCGATCTAACGCTCGCACGCAGCCCAGTTCCCGGGCCGGTCGGCGAAGGATCGGCCCGCGCGCCGTCAGCTCGTGACGGGCGGCGCACCTTCGAGATAGGTGCTCTTGCCCGGCGCGAACGGCTCGGGCGAGTTCCAGACGAACAGCACCCGCAGGACCTCCGGTCCCTCATTGCCCCAGGCATGCGCCGCGTTGGCGGGAATGATCACGCATTGCCCGGGCGCCGCCGTGGTGCGGACCTTGTCCATTTCCACCCAGATCTTGCCGGCCTCGATGAGGATGATCTCCTCGTACTCGTGGCGATGCAGTGGCGCGCCACAGCCGGCCTGTATGGTGTTGGCGAGGACGCCGACCCCGGCGGCGCCGCGCTCGCGGCTGACGATCCACTTGCCGGTAATGCCCGGCCGCATGGGGAATTCGGGCATCGTCCCGTAGTCAACGACCGGCATGGTTTGCGCCTCATTGAGCTGTCCAGCTCAATAATACAGGATCAAAAGAGGGCGGGCATCCGCGGATAAGAAGCCGGCTCAACCGACGGTGACTCGGCGCATCGAGGTACTTGTCGCCGAGCTCCATCAGCGTGCGTCGGCCGACGAGAACCAACTGCTCAAGCCCAACGTTTTCGTGACCGAGGAGCTCGGTGCGCGGCTCTGCCGCCACTTTTTTGACGTGCTCGGCGGCAACCATGCCGCGCCGCAACAGCCACGGACCGGTGCGATGGTGCTTGAACTGGCGGGCCCCGGCCCACGACCGACGAAGCCCTCGGGCTGGCCGATCACGCGGTTGCTGCCCGTCGTGCTGGTCGGACTGATCTTCCTCGCCATGGTGCCGGTGATCGGCATCGCCTACTACGCCGCCCAGAGCAACTTCGAGAGCTCGTCGCGCCAGCTCAACGAGGTCATGGTCGACATGATCGAGCAGCGCCTGCAGGCCCATGTCGGGCCGGTCCGCGACCAGCTCGCCTATATCAGCGAGGCCGTGGCCAAGGGCGAGGTCGATTTCGACAACCGCGAGCAATGGAAGGCCTTCGCGCTCGGCACGCTCGCCGCCGCGCCGCAGGCCGTGGGCTTCGTCGTCATTCCCGTCAACGGCGAGCCGATGCGCTTCACCCGCACCGACCGCAGCGTGGAGCTCGAGCGGCGCGAGAACCTGCCCTTTACCGACGCGCTGTTCGCCCAGGCGCGCACCCTCAGCGGTCCGCAATGGGCCGAGCCGCAATGGTCGCTCGTGGTCGGCGAGCCGATCCTGCCGATCATCGTGCCGATCCGCGTGCGCGGCGAGTTTCGCGGCGTCATCGGCGCCGCCATCGGCACGTCGGACCTGTCGCGCTTCCTGAAAAGCCTCGAGCTCGCGGGCGAGCGCAAGCCGTTCATCCTGGCCGGCCGCGACAAGGTGCTGGCCCATCCCTGGCTCGGCAAGGAGCAGGGCACCGTCGAACAGCGCGCCCGCGGCCGGCTCTCCGGCTTGAACGAGGTCAACGATCCCGTGCTGGCGGCGATGTGGGGGCCCGAGCCGAACGAGATCTCCTGGCTGAACGACGGCAGCACGGTCTCGGGCCATTGGAACTGGGTCGGCGACAGCAGCCACGGCTGGATCTACCGCAAGATCGACGAGTACAAGCCGGCGTCGCTGATCATCGGCTATCACATCGCCGGCCGCGAATCGGCGTGGGCGCGCTGGATCGTGCGCGGCATCCTGATCGCCGGCGGCGTGCTGATGCTGCTGACGGCGATCATCGCGATCATGGTCGGCCGCCGCCTGTCGCGGCCCATCCTGGCGCTGGCCGACGCCGCCCGCGCCGTCGAGCGGCTGGAGCTCGAGAAGGTGCCGCAGCTCGGCGACAGCAAGGTGCGCGAGCTCAACCTCGCGAACCGCGCCTTCGAGCGCATGGCGCGCGGCCTGCACCTCGCCACCACCTACCTGCCGCGCGCCCTGGTCGCGCGGCTGATCGCCCAGCAGGGCGCGCTGCCGCCCGCCGAGGATCGCGCCATCACCATCCTGTTCTGCGATCTCGAAGGCTACACCGCCTACTCGCGCGGCCGGCCGGCGACCGAGACCGCCACCTATCTCAACGACCTGATGGCGCGCGTGGGTCCGGCGATCGAAGCGACAGGCGGCACCATCGACAAGTACATGGGCGACGGGCTGATGGCCTTCTGGGGCGCCCCCGAACCCAACGCCCAGCATGCGCGCGCGGCCTGCCTCGGCGCGCTGTCCATCGCGCACGAGGTCGAGGCGTTCAATCGCGAGCGCCGCTTCGCCGGCCTCGCCGCCTGCCGCATGCGCGTCGGACTGCACACCGGCACCGTCCTGGTGGGCAATGTCGGCTTCGCCGGCCGCGTCGACTACACCGCGATCGGCGACGCGGTGAACGTCGCCTCGCGCCTGGAGCAGTTCGGCCGCCGGGCGCCGCGGCACGGCGAGGTGACGATCGTGGCCAGCGCAAGCTGCCGGACGGCGGCGCTGGACGGCTTCCTCTGGCTGCCGCTCGATGGCGGCCCGGCCGATGTCGCCGCCGATGCCGTGCCGTTGTCCCTGCTCAGAGGACGCACGGACGGCCTGATAAGGGACTTGCGAGGGGAAGCCTAAATAGGTATTTCAGTACCAAATTACGCAAATAAGAAGCCTTAACAGCCGAAGCATGGGAGGGATGGGATCGGCATGATCGAGGGCATTGAATTCGGGTCGGACCTCAAGGTGAGGCTGCCCGCCCGCTTCAACGTCGCCGTGCCGTTCGTCGACCGGCACCTCGCGGAAGGCCGCGGCGCCAAGGTCGCCATCCGCACGGCCAGTGAGACCGTCACCTATGCCCAGCTCGCCGAGCGTGTGAACCGCGCCGGCAATGCCCTGCTGGCCAACGGACTGAAGCCCGGCGACCGCGTGCTGATGGTCGTGAAGGACTGCCCGGCCTTCTTCTATGTCTTCTGGGGAGCCATCAAGGCGGGCATCGTGCCGGCGCCGCTCAACACGATGCTGCGCGCCGCCGATTACACCTACCTGTTCGAGGATTCGGGCTGCGGTCTCGTCGTCTACTCGACGGAGTTCGCCGCCGAGGTCGAGCCGGCGCTGAAGCAGACGGGCGTCAAAGCGAGCACGGTCGACGCCTTCCTAGCCGAGTTGCCCAAGGCTTCCGACAAGCTCGACGCGCGGCTCGCCTCGCCGACCGACGACTGCTTCTGGCTCTACTCCTCCGGCTCGACCGGCCGCCCCAAGGGGGCGGTGCACCTGCAGCGCGACATGGTGGTGACCAGCGAGTGCTACGGCGTGCGCGCGCTCGGCGTGCGCGAGGACGATGTGAGCTACTCCGCAGGCAAGCTCTTCTTCGCCTATGGGCTCGGCAACTCCATGACCTTTCCGCTGTGGACCGGCAGCACGGCGGTGCTCGACGACCGCCGGCCGACGCCCGATTCGACCTTCGAGACCATCGAGACCTTCAAGCCGACGCTCTACTTCGGCGCGCCGACGCTCTTTGCCGCCCAGCTCGCGGCGCTGGAGAAGAAGCCGCGCGACTTCTCCAGCATTCGCGCCTGCGTCTCGGCGGCCGAGGCCCTGCCGGCCGACATCTTCCGCCGCTGGAAGGAGAAGACGGGCACGGTGATCCTGGACGGCATCGGCTCGACCGAGTGCCTGCACATCTTCATCGGCAACCGGCTCGACGACTACAAGCCGGGCACCAGCGGCAAGCCGGTGCCGGGCTACGAGGTCAAGATCGTCGACGAGCACGGCAAGCCGGTGCCCAAGGGCGAGAGCGGGCGGCTGTGGATCCGCTCCGAATCGGCCGCCAAGTACTACTGGAACAAGCCCGAGAAGACCGCCGAGACCATGGTCGAGGGCTGGCTCAACACCGGCGACACCTATCGCCAGGACGAGGACGGCTTCTTCATCTACGACGGCCGCAGCGACGACATGCTGAAGGTCGGCGGCATCTGGTGCTCGCCGGTCGAGGTCGAGAGCTGCTTGATCACCCATCCCGCGGTGCTCGAGGCGGCCGTGGTCGGCCATGCCGACGAGCACAGCCTGATCAAGCCGAAGGCCTTCGTGGTGCTGAAACAGGCGGGCGGCGGCGGGGCGGCGCTGACCGAGGAATTGATGGCGGTCTGCAAGAAGACGCTCGCGCCGTACAAGTATCCGCGCTGGGTAGAGTACGTGACTGAGCTGCCCAAGACGGCAACGGGGAAGATCCAGCGCTTCAAATTGCGCGGCTAGAGGTTTTCGGCTTTTATGCCGTCATCAGGGGACGGGGATCACGACAGGGAGCGATTACCCATGAAAAGCAAATTGTTTGGCACCGCAACGATTGCGGCGCTGGCCTTCGGCCTGCCCGCGATGGCCCAGACGCCGATCAAGATCGGCTTCGTCAGCACCTTCTCGGGGCCTCAGGCCGCGATCGGCGAGGACATGCGCCGCTCGGTCGAGCTCGCCAAGGAGCATCTCGGCGGCAAGATGGGCGGCGTGCCGTTCGAGATCATCTACGAGGACGACCAGTTCAAGCCCGACGTCGGCAAGGCGCGCTCGGAGAAGCTCGTCCAGCAGGACAAGGTCAACGTCATCGCGGGCTACATCTGGTCCAACGTGCTGCTGGCCTCGCTGAAGAGCGTGACCGACGAGGGCGACACCATCCTGATCTCGTCCAATGCCGGGCCCTCGCAGATCGCGGGCGAGCTGTGCAACAAGAACTTCTTCTCGACCTCATGGAACAACGACCAGACGCCGATGGCGATGGGCCAGTACCTGCAGGAGAAGGGCGTCAAGAGCCTGTACCTGATGGCCGGCAACTACGCTGCCGGCAAGGACATGCTCGCGGGCGTCAAGCGCACCTTCAAGGGCGAGATCAAGGGCGAAGACCTCACCAAGTGGCCCGACCAGCTCGACTTCTCGGCCGAGCTCGCCAAGATCCGCGCCGCCAAGCCGGACGGCATCTTCATCTTCTATCCCGGCGCGCACGGCGTGCAGTTCCTGCAGCAGTACGTCCAGGCCGGCCTCAAGGGCCAGGTCCCGCTCTACCAGGTGTTCTCGATCGACGCGATCACCCTGCCGCAGCAGAAAGAGCTGGCGCTCGGCACGCTCGGTGCGCAGGAGTGGGTCAACGACCTGCCCAACGAGCAGAACAAGAAGTACGTCGCCGACTTCAAGAAGAAGCACGGCGTCTATCCGTCCTATTACGGCGCGCAGAGCTACGATTCGATCATGCTGATCGCCTCGGCCGCCGAGGCGCTAAAGGGAGACCTGTCGAACAAGGACAAGGTCCGCGCCGAGATGAAGAAGGCCAACTTCAAGTCGCTGCGCGGCGACTTCAAGTACAACACCAACCAGTTCCCGATCCAGAACTTCTACATCCAGGAAGCCGTCAAGGATCCCGAGGGCATGATGACGGTGAAGACCATCGCCACCGCGGTGAAGGACGGCAAGGATCCGTACTACGAGAAGTGCCCGATGAAATAAGCCGCTGGGCTTGCGATGACGGGAGCGCGGCGACGCGCTCCCGTTTCGTTTGCGGGGTTTGACGGGGGATGGATTACCTACTGCTCCAGATGCTGAACGGCGTGCAGCTCGGCCTGCTGATGTTCCTGCTCGCCGCCGGACTGACCTTGACCTTCGGCATCATGGACCTGGTGAACCTGGCGCACGGGTCGCTCTACATGATGGGCGCCTATATCGCCTGGACGCTGATCGGCTGGACCGACTCGTTCGTGCTGGGCGCCCTGCTGGCGCTGCCGGTCACCTTCCTGCTGGGCATCGTCGTCGAGGCCGTCGTGATGCGCAGGCTCTATGCCCGCGACCATCTCGAGCAGGTGCTGGCGACCTTCGGCCTGATCCTGTTCTTCAACGAGCTGGTGCGCGTGATCTGGGGGCCGGCCGGCAAGAGCATCGCCGTGCCCGCCTTCCTCAACCGCACCGTCGAGATCCTGCCCGGCGTCCCCTACCCGGCCTACCGCTTCGCCATCATCGTCGTCGGCGCGCTGGTGGCGGTCCTGCTGGCCTGGCTGGTGGCCCGCACGCGCGTCGGCATGCTGATCCGCGCCGGGGCGTCCAATCGGCGCATGATCGGCGCACTCGGCATCAACATCGAGCTGCTGTTCAGCCTGGTGTTCGGCCTGGGCGCGGTGTTCGCCGGCCTGGCCGGCCTGATGGCGGCGCCGATCACGTCGGTGAAGATCGGCATGGGCGACGACATCCTGATCCTCGCCTTCGTGATCATCGTCATCGGCGGCATCGGCTCGATCAAGGGCGCCTTCGTCGCCGCCATGGTGGTGGGCCAGATCGACATCGTCGGCCGCGCCTTCCTGCCCGATCTGCTGAAAACCTTCCTCAGCGCCAGCGCCGCCTCGAGCGCCGCGCCGGCGATCTCGCAGGTCCTGATCTACATCGTCATGGCGGGCGTGCTGGTGTGGCGGCCGACGGGCCTGTTCGGGCAGCGGACATAGTCATGTGTGGGAGCAATCACCACCACCTCACCCTGAGGAGCGACCCGCAGGGTCGCGTCTCGAAGGGTGGGCCACACCGAGACTGGTGCCCATCCTTCGAGACGCCGTTGTCGACTGGGGCTGGCGTCCGCTGATGAGCGACGTGCTCGCCTCCCTCCGCACGCCCCGCGGGCTCATCACCATCCTGCTGCTGGCAATCCTCGCCGTCCTGCCGCTGCTGACCCAGGCCTTCGACCAGCGCTATCTGCTGTCGATCGGCACCCGCATCGTCATCTGGGCGATCGCGGCCATCAGCCTCAACATGATCCTGGGCTATGGCGGCATGGTGAGCTTCGGCCACGCCGTGTTCTTCGGCATCGGCGGCTATGCCGTCGGCATCCTGTCGCATCACGGCGTGGCGAACGGCTGGATCCAGTGGCCGGTCGCCATCGTCGCGGCGACCTTGTGGGCTGCCCTGGTCGGCGCGCTGTCGCTGCGCACACGCGGCCTCTACTTCATCATGATCACCTTGGCGTTCGCCCAGCTCGTCTTCTATGTCGGCGGCGGGCTGGAGGCCTACGGCGCCGACGACGGCCTCAACATCAGCCGCAGCCGCTTCCCCGGCCTTCTGGACCTGCGGGACAAAGCGTCGTTCTACTGGCTGTGCTTTGCCCTGCTCTGCGGCACCTTGTGGTTCTGCAGCCGCTTCGCCAATTCGCGCTTCGGCCTGGTGATCCGCGGCGCCAAGTCCAACGACCTGCGCATGACGGCGCTGGGCTTCCCCGTGTTCCGTTATCGTCTCGCGGCCTTCACGCTGTCGGGGGCGTTCGGCGGCATGGCCGGCATCCTGCTCGCCAACGAGGGCGCCTACATCTCCCCCGCCATGATGTCCTGGGTGAAGTCGGGCGACCTTATCGTCATCGTCGTGCTGGGCGGCATGGGCACGCTGTTCGGCCCGCTCTACGGCACCATCGCCTTCTTCGTGCTGGAGGAATCGCTGAAGCCGATCCTCGACCTCCTGCACAAGGGCTGGGGCGAGTACTGGCAGATCGTGTTCGGTCCGATGCTGGTGCTGATCGCGCTTTACGCCAGGGGCGGCATCGATTCCCTGTTGGGTTCACCGAAAGAGTGGCGTCGCCATGGCTGAGCCGCTGCTCTCCGCCGCCGGCCTAGTCAAGCGCTTCGGCGGTCTTCTGGCCACCGACAATGTCACGATCGACGTGCGTCCGGGCGAGATCCACGCCCTGATCGGCCCCAATGGCGCCGGCAAGACCACCCTGGTCCACCAGCTCACCGGCAACCTCAAGCCCGACACCGGCACCATTCATTTTGCCGGTCGCGACGTCACTCATCTTCCCGTGCATGCGCGGGTTCGGCTCGGCCTGGCGCGCTCCTTCCAGATCACCTCGGTGCTGCGCGAGTTCACCGCCCTCGAGAACGTGGCGCTGGCCGTGCAGGCCCATGCCGGCCATTCCTTCCGCTTCCTGGCCGACACGCGGCGCGACGAAAGCCTGCGCGGCCCGGCGCGGCGCGGCCTCGAAGAAGTCGGTTTGGCCGCGCGCGCCGCCACGCCGGCGGCAGCCCTGAGCCATGGCGAGCAGCGCCAACTCGAGATCGCCATGGCGCTGGCCGGCGATCCCAAGCTGCTGCTGCTCGACGAGCCCATGGCCGGCATGGGCGTCGAGGAATCGCAGCGCATGATCGGCTTTTTGCAAGGGCTGAAGGCGCGCGCCGGCATGCTGCTGATCGAGCACGACATGGACGCCGTCTTCCAGCTCGCCGACCGCATCACCGTGCTGGTCTACGGCCGTGCCATCGCGTCGGGCACGCCGGCCGAGATCCGCGCCAACGCCGAAGTGCGCCAGGCCTATCTCGGCGAGGGAGACGCCTGATGCTGCGCGTCCGTGATCTCGAAGCCTTCTATGGCGCGAGCCAGGCGCTGTTCGGCATGGAGCTCGGCATCGATGCCGGCGAGGTCGTGACCCTGATGGGTCGCAACGGCATGGGCAAGACCACGACGGTGAACACGATCATGGGCCTGCTGCCAGCCAAGCGCGGCACCGTCGAGTTTTTGGGCCAGCGCGTCGAGCACCTGCCGTCCTTCCGCATCGCCCGGATGGGGCTGGGCCTGGTGCCCGAAGGCCGGCAGATCTTCCCCAACCTCTCGGTGCGCGAGAACCTGATAGCCGCCGCGGCCAACCGCCTGGGCGCGGCCGAGCCCTGGACCTTGGCCCGCACCTTCGAGTTCCTGCCGCGACTCGCCGAGCGCCAGCGCAACATGGGCACCCAGCTGTCGGGCGGCGAGCAGCAGATGCTGGCGATCGGCCGCGCGTTGATGACCAACCCCAAGCTCCTGATCCTCGACGAGGCGACGGAGGGCCTCTCGCCCTTACTGCGCCAGGAGATCTGGACCTGCCTGGCGCGGCTGAAGCGCGAGGGCCAAGCGATCCTGGTGATCGACAAGAACGTCGGCGCCCTGATCAAGCTCGCCGACCGCCATCACATCGTCGAAAAAGGCCGCGTCGTCTGGACCGGCACCTCCGACGCCCTGGCCCGCGACAGCGACCTGCAGCACAAGTACCTCGGCGTCTAGGCCGCCCGCAGCCGGACGCGAAACGCCGCGCCGCGCTCGGCCGGCAGCAGGGTGATGTCGCCGCCGAAGGCCGCCACGCGCTGGCGGGCGATCGCGAGGCCGAGGCCGGTGCCGCCGGCTTCGCGCGTCGTGGTGAAGAAGCGATCGAACACGCGCTCGCTGTTGCCCGGGGAGATGCCGCGCCCGTCATCCGCGACATCGACCACCACGCCGTCCGGCGCGGCGCGCGCCGCGATGCGCACCGACGCCGCGGGCCCGCCATGTTGCCAGGCATTCTCCAGCAGGTTCGAGAGCACGATATCGAACGATTCGCGGTCGATCGCGGCGGCGAGCGACGTCGCGCCCTCGACCGACACCTTCTGCCCCTTGCCGCGCGAGGCCTCGGCCATCTCGCGCACGGCGCCGGCCACGTCGCAGGCCTCCTCGCCGCTCGGCATGAGAGCGTCGGCGCGCGCCAGCTCGAGGATGCGGCGCACCAGCCGCTCCAACCGGGCGGTGTCGTCCAGGATATTGGCCAGGAATTTGCGCCGCTCCTCGTCCGACATCTCCTCGAGATGGTCGCGCAGAAGCTCGGTGCTGCCGCGGATACCGGTGAGCGGCGTCTTGAGCTCGTGGCTGATGCTGAGCGCCAGCTCGCGCACATAGTCGGCGCGCGCCTGCAGGGTGCGCGCCATGGCGACGATCGAGTCCGACAGCGCCGCGGCCTCGCGCGTCATCGGCGCGGCCAGCGGCTGGACGGCACGCACGTCGCCTGCCGCGACGCGCTCGGCCATCGCCGCGAGCTGGCGGGTCGGCCGCACCACCGTGTAGCCCGCGAACCAGGCGAGCGCCGTCACCGAGATCACCAGCACGACCGCCAGCGCCAGCAGCGCATGGCGCTTGCCGTACAGCGTCTGCACGATGTTGCGCGGCGTGCGCCACACCAGCACGGCCCCCAGCACATGGCCGTCCGCCACCACCGGCACCGTGACGAACACGCGCAAGGTCGTGGCGCGGCTGATCGACTCCCAGCTCGGGCTGCCACTGACCGGCGGGCGATCGCGCAGCACCGCCACCGGCACACCCTGCAGCGCCTGCACCACTTCCTCCTGGCCGAGCAGGCTGCGGCCGAGATCGGCGTCGGCGGTCGCGGCGACGACGGTCCCCTGCGCATCGACGACGCGGATCGCGGCCAGCGTCATCTCGCGGACGTTGGCCAGCACCGGCGTCAGCGTCTTGGCCACGGCGCGCGCGATCGGGTCGGCGGGCTTGTCCGCCGGCACGGCCTCGGGCGCCCGCGGCAGGATGGGCGAATCGGCGAGATCGAGTTGTGGCAGCAGGGCGCGCCAGCGCTCCGGCGAATAGGGCGTCGGCGTCACGCCCCAGTCCGCGGTCGCACGCGGCGTGGCGGCGAGTTCGGCCGGCGTGGCGCGCTCCAGCCAGGCCGTGCGGTAGGCCGCTGACAGCACGGCGGCCTGGGCGAGAAGCTCGGCCTCGGTCTGGCGGATCAGCGCGCTTTCATAGAGCCGCAGGAAGGCGATGCCGCCCACCGGCAGCAGCAGCACGGCGAGATAGGTCGCGAGCAGCAGCGTGCGGACGCGCGGCAGTCGGCGCATGTCAGGTCGTGGCCAGGCGGTAGCCCACGCCATGCACCGTCTCGATCGGATCACCGCCCGCCGACTGGAACTTGGCGCGGATGTGGCGGACGTGGCTGTCGATGGTGCGGTCGCTGACGAAGCGGGCGCCGGCATAGGAGGCGGTCATCAAGTTCTCGCGCGTGAAGACGCGGCGCGGCTGGGCGGCGATGGTCTTGAGCAGCGCGAACTCGGTGGCGGTCAGGGTCACCTGCGTGCCGTCCCACGACGCGGCGATCGCCTCGAGGTCGACCACCAGCCGGCCGCGCACCAGCTTCTGCTCGCTGAGCATCGGGCCCTTGCGGCGCAGCACGGTCTTCACCCGCGCCACCAGCTCGCGCGGGCTGAACGGCTTGACGACGTAGTCGTCGGCGCCGAGCTCGAGGCCCACGATGCGGTCGATCTCCTCGTCCTTCGAGGTGAGGAAGATGACCGGCACGTCCGAGCCCTTGCGCAGGCGTTTGCACACTTCGGTGCCGTCAAGCTCGGGCATCAGGATGTCGAGGATCACCAGCGCCGGCCTCTCGCGCGCCGCGACATCGAGGGCGGCCAGGCCATCGCCCGCAGTCAGCGGCTGGTAGCCGGCACGGCGCAGGGCAAAGCACACGACGTCGCGGATGTGCGGGTCGTCGTCGACGACCAGGATTTTCTCCATGACGGGAGTCTAGCGCCTGTCCCGGTCGTGTCGACGGGCCGACAGGCATTTGCACGGAATCTCCACAATCGCTCAACCGCCGCTGCACGCCTCGCCGCCACCCTGCGGGCTCCCCTTCCGGAGGTATCGATGACCGACGACACCCTGCTGCCACCCTTGCCTGCGCCACCATCGCCACCGCGGCCCGGCGCCGGCCAGCAGCTGCGCGCCTTCCTGGCGAGCGACAGCCTGCTGGCGCGGGTCTCCGTGCTGGGCTTCCTCACCCTCGCCCTGATCATTCCGCTGAACATGATCGGCGGGGTCATCGCCGACCGGCGCACCTACGAAACCGAGGCGACAAAGAGTGTCAGTGAAGCCTGGGGCGCCGAGCAGACGTTCGCCGGGCCGATCATCCTGGTGCCCTATCGACGTACGACCGGAAGTGCGGGCACGCTGACGCTGTTGCCCGAGAAGCTCACGATCGACGGCCACATCCAGCCGCAGAAGCGCCGGCGCGGCCTGTTCAGCGTCAACGTCTACACCGCCACGCTCGACGTGGCCGCCGAGTTCAAGACAAAGGCGTTGCTTGAAATGCTGGCGGACCAGCGCGAACCGGACTGGGCGAACGCCCGCCTCGAGATCGGCGTCAGCGACACACGCTCGATCGACGGGAGCGGCGTCGACATCGACGGCCAGATGGTCGAGTGGACGTCGACCACGGGCGGTGTGCTGTCCTCACTGAAGGCGGCGGTTGCCGCCGCGACGCTGACCGACCGCGAGACCGTCGCCGTACGCTTCCGCATTGCCATCGCCGGCAGCGGCAAGCTGGCCCTGGTCCCGCTCGGCCGGCGCACCGAGGCGATGGTTGCCGCTCCATGGCCTTCGCCCAGCTTCACCAGCCGCCTGCCACTCAACCAGGCGGTCGCCAACGATGGCTTCAGCGCCAAATGGGTGGTGTCCGATCTCGGCCGGCCCTACAGCCAGCTTTGGGACAGCGCCAGCCTGCGCAACGACCCTTCGCCCAAGACCGTGCTGGAATCGGCCTTCGGCGTCACCCTGCTGACGCCGGTCGATGCCTATCGCGAGACCGATCGGGCCATCAAGTACGGCATCATGTTCATCGGGCTCACCTTCGCGGCCAGCCTGCTGTTCGAGCTCGCCACCGGCACGCGGCCGCATGCCGCGCAGTACGGCCTGATCGGCCTGTCGCTCTGCGTCTTCTATCTGCTGCTCCTGTCGATCAGCGAGCAGATCGGCTTTGGGCCTGCCTACCTGGTGAGCGCGGCGGCCGTGGTCGCCCAGGCGACGGTCTACAGTCGGGCGCTGCAAGGTCGCACCACGCCAGCGCTCGCCTTCGGCGCCGTCCTGGCCGTCCTGTTCGGCGGCCTGTACGGCCTGCTGCAGCTCGAGGACGTGGCCCTGCTCACCGGGTCGGTGGTGCTGTTCGCGGTGCTGTCGGTGGCGATGTGGCTGACGCGCAACCTGCATCGCGCGCAGCCTGCCTAGAAAGGACGAAAAGGCGCGGCCGTCCGCAAGGACGGCCGCTTGCCTTTCACAGGGCCCGCCGGAATGATGCCCGCGTCGTTCCGGAGAATTTCATGCGCCTGTCTGTCCTTGCCTCGCTGCTTGCCCTCGCGGTCACCCCCGCCTTGGGACAGGGCCAGGTCAACGTCTACAACTGGTCCGACTATATCGCCGAGGACCAGCTGAAGGCGTTCGAGAGGGACACCGGCATCAAGGTCAACTACACGACCTACGATTCCAACGAGATCCTGGAAGCCAAATTGCGCGCCGGCCGCTCGGGCTACGACGTCGTGGTGCCGACGGCCTCGCCGTTCTTCGTGCGCCAGCTCGCTGCCAACCTCTACAGGCCGCTCGACAAGGCCAAGCTCAAGAACCTGAAGAATCTCGACCCGGAAATCATGGGGGCGCTCGCCAAGTACGATCCGGGCAACGCCCACGCCATCCCCTGGATGTGGGGCACCACGGGCATCGGCTACAACGTCGACGCCATCAAGAAGCGCATGGCCGACGCGCCGGTCGATTCGCTGAAGATGATCTTCGATCCCGCGGTCGTGTCTAAGTTCGCCGATTGCGGCGTCATGATCCTCGACAGCGCCACCGACGTCTTCCCGGCGGCGCTGAAGTATCTCGGCCTCGATCCCGATTCCAAGAAGCCCGAGGACCTCGCCAAGGCGGCCGATGTCGTGAAGGCGGTGCGGCCCTACATCCGCAAGTTCCATTCCTCGGAGTACATCAACGCGCTGGCCGGCGGCGACATCTGCCTCGCCTTCGGCTTCTCGGGCGACATCTTTCAGGCGCGCGATCGCGCCGCCAAGGCGAAGGACAAACAGACCATCGCCTACGCCATCCCGCGCGAGGGCTCGCTGCTGTGGATCGACGTCGCCGCGACCCCCAAGGACGCGCCCAACGCCGACAATGCGCTGCGCTTCCTCGACTTCCTGCTCGAGCCCAAGGTCGCGGCGGCCTCGAGCGAGCTCACGGGCTACGCCAACGCCAACGTTCCGGCAACAGCGCTGCTGCCCAAGGACATCTCCGGCAACCCGCTGATTTATCCGCCGGCCGACGTCCGCGCCAGGTTCTACACGATCACCGCCGGCACCGCCGAGCAGACCCGCGAGCGCACCAGGCTGTGGACCGCGGTGAAGACGGGTCGATGACTTGAGCGCGGAGTCCATCGTCACCATCGAGGGCGTGAGCAAGCGCTTCGGCTCGATCGCCGCCTGTGATGGCGTCGATCTCGAGATCCGGCGCGGCGAGCTGTTCGCTCTGCTGGGCGGCTCAGGCTGCGGCAAGACCACGTTGCTGCGCATGGTCGCGGGCTTCGAGACGCCTGATACCGGCCGCGTCCTGATCGACGGCCAGGACATGACCGGCGTGCCGCCGCATCGCCGGCCGGTCAACATGATGTTCCAGTCCTACGCTTTGTTCCCGCACATGGATGTGGCGGCGAACGTGGGCTACGGGCTGCGCCGCGAGGGCCTGCCGACGGACGAGATCGCGCGCCGCGTCGCCGACGCGCTGGACCAGGTGCGGCTAGCCGATCACGGCAAGCGCCGGCCGTCGCAGCTCTCGGGCGGCCAGAGACAGCGCGTGGCGCTGGCCCGCGCCCTGGTCAAGCGGCCCAAGCTGCTGCTGCTCGACGAGCCGTTGGCGGCGCTCGACCGCAAGCTGCGCGAGGGCACGCGCTTCGAGCTGGTGCGCCTGCAGGCCGAGCTCGGGTTGACCTTCGTCATGGTGACCCACGACCAGGGCGAGGCGATGTCCATGGCGAGCCGGCTCGCCGTCATGAACGAAGGACGCATCGTGCAGACCGGCGACCCGCACGAGATCTACGAGCATCCGCGCACGCGCTTCGTCGCCGACTTCATCGGCATCGCCAACATCCTGCCGGTCGACGGCGGCCGCGCCTGGCTGGCGCTCCGGCCCGAGAAGATCGGCCTGTTCGCCAACCGGCCCGATACCGACCGCGCAGAGCAGGGCCGCATCGTCGAGATCGCCTACGAGGGCGACCGCTCGCTCTACCGGGTGGCGATGGCCGACGGCAGCATGCTCCTGGTCTCGACGGCCAACGTCGCCCGCCATCCGCGCGAACCCTGGCCGCGCGGCCAGGAGGTTTGGCTGGGCTGGGCAACGGATGCAGGGCAGAGGCTGGAAGAATAGCCATGCGCCTCGTCATCGCGCTGCCTTACCTCTGGCTCGCCACCTTCTTCCTGCTGCCGTTCGCGCTGGTGCTGGCGATCGCGTTCGGCGTCAACAATCCCGACGCCGTGCCGCCGGTCGATCTCGGCCTGTCGCTGAAGAACTTCCGCCTGCTCCTCACCGACGATCTCTACCTCGCGGCCTGGCTGGGCTCGTTGCGCATCGCCGCGACCTCGACTGTGCTCTGCCTGTTGCTGGGCTATCCCATGGCCTACGCCATCGCCCGCGCGCGGCCCGGCCTGCGGCCGCTGCTGCTGATGGCCGTCATCCTGCCCTTCTGGACGTCGTTCCTGATCCGCGTCTATGCCTGGATGGGCCTGCTCGCGAGCAACGGCATCCTGAACCAGTTCCTGCGCGCCACCGGCCTGATCGACAACCCCGGCACCATCCTGGGCACCGAATGGGCGGTCCATCTCGGCATCGTCTACGGCTACCTGCCCTTCATGGTGCTGCCGGTCTATGCCGCGCTGGAGAAGCTCGACACAAGCCTGCTCGAAGCCGCAGCCGATCTCGGCGCCAGTCCGCTCGTCGCCTTCTTCACCGTCACCCTGCCGCAGTCCTTGCCCGGCATCCTCGCGGGCTGCCTGCTGGTCTTCATCCCGGCCGTCGGCGAGTTCGTCATCCCCGACCTTTTGGGCGGCACCGGCACACTTATGATCGGCAAGGTGCTGTGGGACGAGTTCTTCCTCAATTCGGACTGGCCGCTCGCCTCCGCCGTCGCGATCTGTCTTCTGGTCCTGTTAGTCGGCCCGATCGCGCTCTTCCAGCGCCAGCAGGCCAAGAACCTGGAGCGCCAGTGATGGTGGGCAGAGCGCGCCTGCCTTCGCCGAAGCGAAGTCGAGATGTGGGCACGGCATCGCCCCGGTCGCGCTTCGGCTTCGCGCAGGCAGGCTTCGCCTTCATCGTGCTGGCCTTCGGCTACGCCTTCCTCTACCTGCCGATCGCGCTGGTGATCGTCTATTCGTTCAACGAATCGAGGCTGGTCACGGTGTGGGCCGGCTTCTCCACCAAATGGTGGAGCGCGCTGTTCGCCAACGAGGCGATGCTCGGCGCCGCCTGGCTGTCGCTGCGCATCGCCCTGGTGAGCGCTACGGTCGCTGCCGTGATCGGCCTCGCCGCCGGCTACGCCCTCGCGCGCGTGCCGCGCTTCTCCGGCCGCACCCTGTTCGGCAGTCTGGTGATCGCACCCATGGTCATGCCCGAGGTCGTGATGGGCATCTCCATGCTGCTGCTGTTCGTCGGCTCCGACCAGCTAATGGGCTGGCCCACCCGCGGCTTCCTCACCATCGCCATCGCGCACATCACGTTCTCCATTGCCTTCGTGGCCGTCGTCGTCCAGGCGCGCCTCGCCGATTTCGACCGCTCGCTGGAAGAGGCGGCAATGGATCTCGGCGCCACGCCATGGGTCACCTTCCGCACCATCACCCTGCCGCTGATCGCGCCCGCGGTCGGCTCGGGCTGGCTGCTCGCCTTCACGCTTTCTCTCGATGATTTGATCCTGACGCAATTCGTCGCCGGCGCGCAGTCGGAGACCCTGCCGATGCGCGTCTATTCCAGCGTGCGCCTGGGCGTCGATCCGCAGATCAATGCGCTCGCCACCATCATCGTGGTCGTCGCAGCCTGTGCGCTGATTTTTTCCGGATGGCTGACGCGCAGGAAAGCTTGAGCTAATCTCGCTGCCAGGGACAGAATAAATTTTACTGCAATTGGGGGAAGCAAAGGATGGCATCGCGACGTAACGTGCTGAAGGGCGTAGGAATGGCCACTATCGGCGCGTCTCTGCCGATCAGCGGTGCCCTGGCGCAGAACGCGCCGGCGGCGGCACCTGCCGCCAAAGGTCCCAAGCTCCTCGAGATGGAAGGCAAGGCCAAGCTCGCCGTTCTCGGTGATCGCCCATTGGTCGCGGAGACGCAGGCGGCGCTGATGGACGACGACGTGACGCCGACCGACAAGCTCTTCGTGCGCAACAACGGCCAGGTGCCGGAAGCGACGCGCGATCCCAAGGCGTGGAAGATCAAGGTCGACGGCGAGGTCAACACGCCGCTGGAAATCACGCTGGGCGACTTGATGAGCCGCTTCCCAAACGTCACCTACCAGCTCGTGCTGGAATGTGGCGGCAACGGCCGTTCCTTTTTCGAGCCCGAGGCGCGCGGCAACCAGTGGACCAACGGCGGCGCGGGCTGCCCGCAATGGACCGGCGTGCGCCTGGCCGACGTGCTGAAGGCCGCTGGCCTGAAGTCGAGCGCGGTCTTCACCGGCCACTACGGCGCCGATCCGACCTTGGCCGGCGAGACCGACAAGCCCACCATCTCGCGCGGCATGCCGATCAAGAAGGCGATGGACGAGCACACGCTGATCGCCTTCAAACTGAACGGCCAGGACCTGCCGCTGATCCACGGCGCGCCGGTGCGCCTGATCGTGCCGGGCTGGGCAGGCTCACTCTCGACCAAGTGGCTGACCCGCATCTGGATCCGCGACAAGGAGCATGACGGCCCGGGCATGGGCGGCTTCTCCTACCGCACGCCGAAGACGCCCATCGTGCCGGGCAGCAAGGGCAACGAGAAGGACATGGCGATCCTGGAATCGATGCCGGTGCGCTCGGTCATCACCTTCCCGGCCGACGGCACCAAGCTCGCCGCCGGCACCAGGAAGATCGACCTGCGCGGCAATGCCTGGGCCGGCGACTGGGACATCAAGACCGTCGACATCTCGATCGACGCCGGCAAGACGTGGAAGAGCGCCAAGGTGAACCCGCCGGCCAACAAGTTCGCCTGGCAGCGCTTCACCGCGTCGATCGACCTGCCGAGCTCGGGCTACTACGAGGTCTGGTCGCGCGCGACCGACAGCAACGGCGTCACCCAGCCCTTCCAGGCGACCAACTGGAACCCGCAGGGCTATGGCGCCAACCCGATCAGCCGCATCCGCGTCCTCGTCGAATCTTGAGAGAGATCACCGTCACCCACGTCGTCGTCATCACTCTGGCGGCGACGTTCATCCTGCTTGGCCTCGACCGCGCGGGCGAATTGCGGCCGAACCGGCTGGTCTACGTGCTGCCCGTGGCCAAGCCCGCGGCCGTGGCGGCGCCGCAGCACGACCCAGACAAGGGCAAGCCGCCGCCGCACAACGACAAGCCCGAGGACCTGCCCGACGGCAAGGGACGCGACGTCACCTTTTATACCTGCACGGCCTGCCATGGCGTGGCGTTGATCAAGGCGCAGGGCCTGACGCGCGAATTGTGGGACTCGACCTTCGACCTGATGCTGGAGAAGCATCGCATGCCGCCGGTGCCGGCGGCCGAACGCGGCGAGATCCTCGACTATCTCGCCGCGACCTTCCCGCCGCGCCGTCGCGGACGTGGCGACGACAATCCGTTCAAATAGCCTTCGCCCATTTCTCCGACCAGACGTGCAGCGGCAGGAACAGCCGCAACAGCTCTTCGCCAAGGTCGGTGAGGCGATAGCCTGCTCCCTCGTCCAGGCGCACCAGCTTCGCCTCGCGCAGTTCGGCGAGCCGCGTGTTGATGATGGTCGGGCTGGCGCCGATCGCGTCCTGCAGGTCACGGAACCGCCGCGGCTCCTCGCGCAGCTCCCAGACGATGCGCAGCGTCCACCGCCGGCCCAGAAGGTCGAGCAGCGCCGTGATTGGGCGGCCGGTGCGCGAGCCGCGTACGCGCTTCACCATCTATTACACTCCGTTACTACAATTTCTGTAGCATCATCGCTACAGGAAGTGTAGCACACAGACCATGACCCGCATCGCTCCCACCGAACCACCCTACGAATCCCAGATTGCCGCCGCGCTCGAGCGCATCATGCCGCCCGGCGTGCTGCCGCTCGTGCTGTTCCGCACCATGGCGAAAAGTCCGCGCGTCTTCGCCAGGATGTTCGCCGGTGCCCTGTTGGACAAAGGCCCGCTCGCGCTGCGCCAGCGCGAGATCGTGATCGACCGCACGACGGCGCGGTTGGGCTGCGAATATGAATGGGGTGTCCACATCACCTTCTTCGCCGAGCGTGCGGGCTTCACACCCGAGCAGGCGGCCGCCACGGTCACCGGCGCGAGCGACGCTGCGTGCTGGTCACCCGACGAGCAGACGCTGATCGCCCTGGTCGACGACCTGGTCGATCGGCGTACCATCGGCGATGCCACCTGGCGCAGCCTCACCGCGCATTTCGACGAAGCCCAGATCCTCGAAGCGATCGCCCTCGTGGGCTGCTATCACACGATAAGCTTCCTCTGCCGCGGCCTGGAACTGCCGTTGGAGAGCTACGCCGCACGCTTCCCTCGTTGAGGGTGCGGGTGGGCGCGGCCTGTGCCATCGTACGCGATGTTCCGGCGGGCGTTCCTTCTCGGTGCTGCGGGGCTGCTGGCCCCATGGCCCGCCCCTGCGCAATCCGCAACGCGCGAGAAGATCGCCGCGGCATTGCCGAAGCTCAAGGAACTGGCGCGGCAGATCACGGACAAGGCGCAGGTGCCGGGGCTCTCGATCGCCATCGTCCATCGCGACGAGGTCGTCTTCCTGGAAGGCTTCGGCGTGCGCCAGACCGGCCGGCCCGAAGCCGTCGACGACGACACGGTCTTCCAGCTTGCGTCACTGTCGAAGCCGTTGTCCTCGACCGTCGTCTCCGCCCTGGTGAGCGACGGCAAGGTCTCGTGGGACAGTCGGCTCCGTGACATCGACCCCGGATTTGCCCTGCAGGACGAGCTCGCCGCCGCCAACGTCACCGTCCGCGACCTGTTCGCCCATCGCAGCGGATTGCCGGGCCATGTCGGCGACGACATCGAGGAGCTGGGGTTCAGCCAGGGCGAGATCCTGCATCGCCTGCGCCTGGCCAGGCCCGCCTACGGCTTCCGCAACGGCTACTCCTACAGCAACTTCGGCCTGACCGAGGCCGCCGTCGCCGCCGCCCGCGTCTCGGGCCAGAGCTGGGAGGAAGCCGCCGAAGACAGGCTCTACAAGCCGCTCGGCATGGCCTCGACCAGCTCGCGATATCGCGACTTCCTGAACCGTCCCAACCGCGCCGGCCTGCACGTGCCGGTCGATGGTATCGTAGGGGGCAGCTGGGCCTCGTTCACCAAGCGCAACCCGGATGCGCAGGCACCCGCCGGCGGTGCCAGCTCGAACGCGCGAGACCTTACGCATTGGCTGCGCCTCTTGCTGGCCGACGGCCGGCATGGCGCCCGCCAGATGATCGCGAGGGAGGCGCTGCAACAGGCGCATATCCCCGCGATCGTGCGTGGCGTCGATCCGAACACCGGCGCCGCGTCGTTCTATGGCCTGGGCTGGAACATCGACTATCGCGCGCACGGCGTCGAATGGAGCCACGCTGGTGCCTTCAGCGCCGGCGCGCGTACGCTGGTGCACCTGATCCCGGGCGAGCAGCTCGGCATCGTCGTGCTGTCGAACGCCTTCCCAACGGGCGTGCCCGAAGGCATCGCCATGACCTTCTTCGACCTGGTCTTCGAGGGCAAACCGACCAAGGACTGGGTGACGACGGCCAACGATGTCTTCCAGGCCGGCTACGACGCGATGCTGAAGCCGTCGCTCGCCTATGCCTCGGAGCCGGCCTCGCCGGCACCGCCGCTGGCGCCCGAGGCCTATCTCGGCGACTACGGCAACGACTATGTCGGCGACGCCAAGGTGACCGAGTCGGGCGGAGCGCTCTATCTGCATCTCGGACCGGCCGGCCGACGCTTTCCGCTCAATCCCTTCAATCGAGACGTGTTCACCTATACGCCGATGTCGGAAGCGCCCAAGGCGCGCATGGGCGTCAGCTTCCTGATCGGGCCGGACGGCAAGGCGAGCGAGGTCACGATCGAGGACCTCAACGACTACGGCATGGGACGACTGACGCGCATGCCCTCTACAGCGCCGCAACGATCTCGCTGATCTTGCCGACGATGCGCTGCCAGCCGGAGCTCATGGCGCCATAGGCGAAATCGTTGCCCGGAGAGCGGAAGCCGGCATGGACCATACGCAACCGCGTGCCCTTGCCTTCCGGTTGCAGCGTCCACGTCACGACGCTGTCGAGCCGCGAGCCGTAGCTGTCCTTGCCGTCCTCGGCATCGGCGCCGCCCTGCCAGGAATAGATCAGGCGGCGGAACGGCACGACCTCCAGCACCTCGCACTGCACGATGCCGTCCCACGCGCCGATCGGCCGCGTCGTGAAGGTGAAGCGCTTGCCCACGCCCGGCTCGAAGTCGTTGGGCATCAGCCAGCGGCCGATCAACTCGGCCGTGGTGAGCGCCGTCCACACCCGCTCCGGTGGATAGGGCAGCACGTCCTCGACGATGATGTCGCGGACGATCGACCTATCGCCGCCGCGGTCTGGCTTTCGGGCGGGGTTTGTCATCGTCCATCTCCTTCAATACGGTCCTGAGGTTGGCGAAGCGCTCGCGCCAGAAGACGCCGTAGTAGCCGAGCCAGTCGGCCAGCGGCGCCAGTCCGCGAGGCTCGCAGCGATAATGGATGAGGCGGCCGTCGCGCCGCTCGCCCAGCAGGCCCGCCTCCTTGAGCGCACGCACATGCTGGGAGATCGCCGGTTGCGAGACGTCGTTGCGCTCGGTCAGGGCGCCCACCGTGAGCTCGCCCGCCTCGGCGATCTGCTCGAACACGACGCGCCGCGTCGGATCGGCCAGCACGCGCATGACGACGGCAATGTCGGTGTTGGGCGTCATCACAGATAGATAAGTATATACTTATATATAGTCAAGACCCCGCTCGACAGGCGCGGGCGCTAGGCCCGGCAACGCGTCGACGCCGAGATGTAGTTCGGAAGGCCGGCGAACCAAAGCTGCAGCTCGACATTGTCGAGCGGGACCCATTCATGGTCTTCGCGCTGGGCCTTGTCCCAGGCCATGATCACGGCGCCGGTGGCACTGCGATCGATGTAGAGACCGCCGTCGCGGAACGAACGGCTCGTTTGTGAATGCCCCGAGCGTCGATGTGATCTCGCCGTGGGCCGATGCATTACTACAAGCGTCATAGGGCACCTCAGCACTCTTAAAGTCCGGCGAGCGTAGGCCCGGGCCCTCAGGCGTACTGTGATTTTGCCCACGTCCACATCTAGTCTGCGCGCCACACCTCGAACACAATCTGTTCTTCTGCGCCTAACATGGCTGCAGCCTCGCCAGACCGAATGGGTCGAGCAAAGGGTGGCGTCGCCCTGCCAGAATCTCCTCTGCAGCCATTGATCCCAAGGCCGGTGCGAGCGTGATGCCGGAATGAGTCACGGCAAAGTAAAGACCATCAATGCCGACGGCGCGACCGACCAACGGCAAGCGATCACGCGGGATCGGCCGCGAGGCAACGATCTGAAAGTCGAGATCCATTGTCGTCCGGTTCGGGCGAAACAAGGCCTTCATCGCGGCCAGGAGATCGACCGCCGCTTCCGCACTGGCCGCCGCCACAAGCCTGCCGTCAGCCGCCTGCCGCAGTTGCAACTCAGGCGTCATGACCAGGCCGTTGAGCAACCGCGGCATCGGCCTGGTCGCGGCCAACACGGCCGGGGGAGCGGATACCGGCAGGACGAACCCGGCAGTCGCGGCCAGTTCGGCCGCACCGGCGCCGGCGGCGACGACGACCGTGTCGGCGATGAGGCGTCCATTCTCAGTATCGACTCCGACAACCCGGCCGCCTCGCACCTCGATCGATTGCGCAAACCGGCCGGCGGCCAGCATCGCGCCGCGCTCGCAGGCCGCTGAGAGAAGGACGCGCGTAACATCCAGGGGGTCGACCGCACCTTCGCGCGGCGCATGCACGGCAAGCTCCGGCGGATCGGCAAGGCTCGGTTCGATGCGCGCCGCCTCGTCGCGACCGACACAGCGCACGTCGTAGCCCCAAGCTGCGTGCTGCGCGGCGAAGGCCTCCAATCGGTCGCCAGGCAGCTCCCAGTTGAGGCTTCCAGTCCAGGCAACACGCACGGCCGGAATCTCACGCTCGAGCCGACGCCATTCTTCCATGGCTTGCGCACGCAAGCGAAAATAGGGCTCGGGGTTTCCCCAGCTCACATTGATCCAGGCCCAGGAATTGCGCGTCGCAATGCCGCCCGGTTCACCGCCGTCGATGACGGTGACGCGCGCACCGCGGTCCGCGAGATGCCAAGCGATCGAGGCGCCGATGATTCCACCGCCGACGACCAGGATTTCGGGCTTGGCCGTCAAGCCTCTAGCGCCTGACGTAGCGGTCGATGCCGAGAACGACGACACCGAACACGAGTCCCCAGAACGCTGAGCCCACGCCCATCAGCGTGACGCCCGAGGCGGTCACCGCGAGCGTGCCGGAGGCGGCGAAGCGATCCTGATCGGCCGAGAGCGCGGCGCCCATGGCGCCCGCCATCGAGCCCAGCAGCGCGGTGCCGGCGACGGTGGCCAGCAACGCCGGCGGCAGGGCGCCGAACAAACCGACCAGCGATGCGCCGAACAGCGCGATCAGGCACCACCAACCGGCATAGAAGACGCCCGCCTTCCAGCGCTCGGCTGGATCGGGATGCGCTTCGGGACCGGTGCAGAGAGCAGCGGAGATCGCCGCGAGATTGGTGGTGTGGGCGCCGAGGAAAGCGCTGCCCAGCGACGCCGCGCCGGTGGCGGCGAGCACGGCCTGCGTCGGCGGCTCGTAACCGGAGGCGCGCAGCACGGCAAAGCCGGGCAGGTTCTGCGATGCCATGGTGACGAGATAGAGCGGCACGCCGAGCCCGATCAGCGTCGCGGCATCCCATGCCGGCATCACCAGTTCGGGCCGCGACAGGCCGAGCGCTGGTATCGGCTTCACCAGGCCGAGGCCGACCGCGATCAGCGCGCCGGCCACCAGCACGATCAGCGAGGCCAGCGTCGGCACCAAAATGCGCGCCACCAGGAACAGGGCGATCATGGGCAGCACCAGGAGCGGCGCGCTGGGCACGTGCTCGACCATGGCGGTGACGAGGCGCAGCAGGATGCCCGCCAGCATCGCCGCGGCGATGCTGGCCGGTATCTTCTCGATCAGCCGGGCCAACGGCCGGATCGACGCCGTCAGCAGGATCAACACCGCCGCCAGCACGAAGGCGCCCACGGCGGCGCCGATGCCGGGCACGCCCGAGGTGGAGGCGATCAGCGCCGCGCCCGGCGTCGACCAGGCGGTGATGATGGGCATGCGATAGCGCACGCTGAGCCAGAGACCGGAGAGCGCCATGGCGATGGCGAGGCCGGAGACCCACGAGCTCGCCTGCCCCGGCGTGGCGCCGACGGCGGCGGCCGCCGCCAGCACGACGGGCAAGGTGCCGCCGACGCCTGCCACTGTCGCAACCAGCGCGGCGCTGGCGGTCGAGATCAGGCCGGATTTCACGGAGAGTTCGCTCTCTCGACCATCGCCTGCAGGAGGATCTGGGCGCCGGCGCCGATGTCGGCCTTGTCGGCGTCCTCGATCTCGTTGTGGCTGATGCCGTCCTTGCACGGCACGAAGATCATGGCGGTCGGCGCGACGCGG
Source organism: Reyranella sp. (assembly GCA_019750135.1). Lineage (GTDB taxonomy): Bacteria > Pseudomonadota > Alphaproteobacteria > Reyranellales > Reyranellaceae > Reyranella. The sequence goes on from JAIEOV010000002.1 coordinate 26,541, forward strand.
CTGACATAGCAGGCGTCGTGGCCCGCGCCGCTCACGATGTTCATGTGGGCATAGCCCGCCTGCTCCGCGCCTCGGCGCACCGAGTCGACCAGCTCGCGAGCGAAGGGCGACGGCGGGAAGTACCAGATCTGCTCGATCTTGACCTCCAGGCGATGGCGCCTGGCGATGTCGGCGGCGGCCGCCCGCATCTCGGCGTCCATCCTGGTCAGTTCGCCGTCGTCGGGATGACGAAAGTCGACCGTCATGAACACGCGGCCAGGGATGGTGTTGCGCGACTGCGGCTGGCTTTCGATCACGCCGATGGTCGAGCGCCCGTTCGGCCGGTTGCCGATCCTGCGGCATTCGACGATCAGCTCGGCCGCGCCGACCAGCGCGTCGCGTCGGCCTTCCATGGGCGTGGTGCCGGCATGGCTCTCCATGCCGGTCCACGAGACCTCGTACCAGCGCTGGCCCTGCGCGCCGGTGACGACGCCGATCGTCTTCTTCTCGCGTTCGAGGATCGGCCCCTGCTCGATATGCGCTTCGAAGAAAGCTCCGACCTTGCGGCCGCCGACCGGCTCCTTGCCGTCATAGCCGATCGCCTTCAGCGCCTCGGAGAAGGTGACGCCGTCGCGATCCTTGATACCGAGCGCGTGGTCGAGCGTGAAGGCGCCGCCGAACACGCCCGAGGCCACCATGGCCGGCGCGAAACGGCAGCCCTCCTCGTTGGTCCACACGGCCACTTCGATCGGCGCCTCGGTGACGTAGCCCGAATCGTGGAGCACGCGCAGAACTTCGAGCCCGGCCATCACGCCATAGGCGCCGTCGAACTTGCCGCCGGTCGGCTGGGTGTCGAGATGCGAGCCCGTCATCACCGGCGGCTTGTCCGGATCGCGGCCCTCGCGGCGAGCGAAGATGTTGCCGAGCTGGTCGACCTTGATGCTGCAGCCCGCCGCCTGGGCCCAGCGCACGAAGAGATCGCGGCCTTGGCGGTCGAGATCGGTCAGCGCGATGCGGCAGACACCGCCCTTCTCGGTGCCGCCGATCTCGGCCAACTCCATCAAGCTCGACCACAGGCGGTCGGAGTCGATGCGCAGATTGGGACGGTCAGCGGGCTTCATGTGGGCTCCAGAGAATACAACCGTTGGACCCTAGCACGCTCTTCGTATCCCAGCTCAAATTGATCAGCGATCGAGGACCCTGTGGCAAAGAGCAAACTAAGCAAGGCGAAATCCCGGACCTCCAAAATCATCATCGGCGACGGCACCCTTTCTGAAGAAGAACAAGAGAGGATGGCGTTGCTGTTGATCCTGCATTGGGGCGAACGGCAATACGCCGAAGGCAAGGTTGTGCCGGCAGCGGAAGCTTTCAGGCGTATCCGTGCGCGCTTGCAGCAACGTCGAACGAAGAAGAGATAGCGGCGGCGATACGGCCGACCGAACAGCCTCGCCCCCTTCAGGCCCGCAGCGCGGGTCTCTCATTGTCCTGGACCGTCGGTTCCGAGTGGAACAAGGCGCTGACCGATTCACCGTTGTTGATCCGCCGCATGGCTTCGGCCAGGGCCGGGGCGATGGACAATACCGTGAGCTTCGACACCTGCTTCTCGGCGGCGATGGGAACCGTGTTCGTGCAAACGATCTCCAGCACGTCGGGCTCCGCCGCCAGGCGCCGGGTGGCGGAACCGGAAAGGATGCCATGCGTGCAGGCGATCCGAACGGACCGAGCCTTGTGGTCGCGCAGATGCCGAAGCAGTTCCAGGATGGATCCGCCGGTCGCGATCTCGTCGTCGAGGACGATGACATCGCGGTCGCGGACATCGCCGATCAGCATCGAAATCCTGACCTGCGTATCGCTGAGCCGCTCCTTTGCTCCCGCGGCCATGGGTACACCCAGCCTCTTGGCGAAGGCCGCGGCACTCTTGGCATTGCCCAGGTCGGGGGACACGACGACGCCGTTGGCGAGGTCATAGCGCTGGAAATGTTGGGCGAACTCGCCGAGCGCATGCAGGTGGTCGACGGGCACGCTGAAGAACCCGTGAACCTGCGGCGAATGGAGCGTCATCGTGAGGATGCGGTCGGCGCCTGCTGTCGCCAGCAGGTCAGCGACCAGGCGGCCGCCGATCGAGATGCGCGGCGCATCCTTTTTGTCGGATCGCGCATAGGCATAGTGAGGGATGACGGCCGTGATCCGCGCCGCCGACGCGCCCCGGACGGCATCGAGCATCAGCAGGAGTTCGACGAGATGGTCCTGGACGGGCGAGCTCAGCGGCTGGATGAGGAAGACATCCTGCTCGCGACAGTTCGCCTGCAGTTGCACCTCGATGCAGTCGTTCGAGAACCGCTTCAGCCTGGTCGGCAGCAACGGAACGCCGAGCGTCGCGCAAATCTCTTCAGCCAGGGCGGGATGAGCACTACCACTGAAGATGGCGATCGGACTCAACGGAGGTCCTCCTCGCAACGATTTGGGCGGCCACGCGCGCAGCTTATGGCAGACTGAGCACCGCCGATCAACGCCCGAGCGCTATGCGGACCCAAAGGCTGGCCCGTTGGCTCCGGTACGGCTATGGGTCGAGCCTCGCCAGCAGGGACACGCACACGCAAGATGCTTCCGCTCTCCGACACGCTCGTCCTCGACCTCACGCAAGTCATCGCCGGTCCCACGGCCGGCCAGATCCTGGGCGACATGGGCGCCGATGTGATCAAGGTCGAGCCGCTGCACGGCGAGCATTTCCGTCCGCATTTTGGCGGCGCCTGGGTGCCGTCGATGAACCGCAACAAGCGCGGGCTTGCCCTGGACCTGCGCACCGAGGGCGGGCGCGAGGTGCTGATGCGGCTCGCCCGCAAGGCCGACGTCTTCATGGAGGCCTTCACGCCGGGCGTCATCGACAAGCTGGGCTTCGGCTGGGAGAAGCTCAGCAAGGAGAATCCGCGGCTGATCTACGCGTCGATCTCGGGCTACGGCCAGACCGGCCCCTATGCCAGCCGCGCCGGCTACGATCCCTGCATCCAGGCCGAGATCGGCCTGATGGACGCGACCGGCCCCGACGGCGGCGAGATGTGCCGCGTCGGCACCGCGGCGATCGACTATTCGACGGGCTCGTTCTGCGCCGCCGGCATCGCCTTCGCCTTGCTGGGGCGCCATAAGACCGGCCGCGGCCAGCGGCTCGACCTGTCGCTGTTCGATGTCGGCATGCACCTGATGAGCCACTGGATCACCAATCATGGGCTGACTGGCGAAGACCCCATCCGCATGGGCACCTCGAACTCGATCCTCTGCCCGTTGCGCGTGTTTCCGACCAAGACCCAGCCGATCTTCATCGCCGGCACCAATGACGCCTTCTGGAAGATCTTCTGCACGGCGCTCGGCAAGAAGGACTGGCTGGAGGACAAGCGCTTCGCCACCAACGCCGATCGCGTCGCCAACCGCGCGATCCTCGAGCCGTTGATCGAGGCGTACTTCCTCCAGCACACCTGCGACGAGCTTCTCGACAAGCTGATCCCCGCCGGCATGGCCTGCTCGGCCGCCTACCGGATCAGCGAGGCCATGGTGAGCCCGCATGCGAAGGCGCGTGGCAGCGTTCTGGAGATCGACTATCCGGGCATCGGCCCGGTGAAGTCGGCGAACAATCCGATCAAGCTCTCGGACGCGCCGATTGAGACGCGGCTGAGGTCGCCCGCGGTCGGCGAGCACACGGTCGAGATCATGCGTGAAGTGGGTTTCAGCGATACCGAGATCGCGGCCTTGCGCGACGCCAAGGCGATCGCCTGCCAGTCTTGAAAAAAAATGCGGCGCCGCCCGGGGGAAGGACGGCGCCGCACTCTCGCTGAGTCTCCTAGCCGCGGGGCGGCAGGGAGATCTTGGCGTTCTGCAGCGCCTTCTCGATGGCGGCGATACCGCTCGTGTCGCCGGCCTTGCACTGCTCGGCGGCATGGCGGGTCTCAAGGCCGGTCGACGGCCGGTTCTTGGCCGGCCCGCCGCCGAGGTAGCGCTCGTACTTCTGGACCACGGCGTCGCAGTAGGCGGCCTGCTTGGTGTCGGCCGAGGCGCCGGCTGCCAGCAGGAACGCGGCCGCCAGAACGCTGCCGACGGTCAGGGTCATCGTCTTGGTGATCATCTTCGTCATGTGAGCCTCCACTGCTCTTCGTTGTGCCCGTCTGTTTGCGAGCGGCGTGGTTTTCGACGGCGGCCGAGGCGAGAATCGGGCGGCAGAATTTCGGCGGGCTTACAAGCGCGCCTGCGTTGTACGCAGGCGCAACATGATGAACGATGGTCGTTGCAATGCGGGGTTTGAAACTGTCATAGCAGCACTGGCGAACGTTCGGCGGCGAGCGTTTCGGGCAACGCCCACGAAACGCGGCGGAGCCCGCATCGGGTTGGTGTATTTGCGCAACACCACCCACGCAGGCGCCGCCTCTGGAATAATTTGAGCGCACTTGAATCGATGTATGGCATTCTGCGGGCCGCATGACGCCGCTCAGTCACCAGGGCCTCTACCGCAACTCAGCGCTGATGCTGGCCGGATTTCTGGGAGCGATCGCGCTGCTGATCGGCGGGATCGCCGCCGCCCTGCACGTCGCCAACACGGGCGACGAGCTGGTGCCTCTGGTCTTCGGTACGCTGGGCGTGTTCGTGCTGGTCGTTGTGGTATGCATGCTGATGGCGCTGCGCCAGCATCGCTGGACGATCGAGGCGCAGGCGGTGCTGATCGAGGAGCGGCCTCTGGTGCCACTGACCGGCCGCCGTCGCATGCGGCGCGTGCCCTTCATCGAGATCGCCGGCCTGAGCTCCGTCCAGAACGCGGCCGATGATCTGTTGACCCTCACGGCCCGCGACGGCGAGCACTTCGTCTTGCCGCCGGGCCTGCAACCGGGTCAGGGCCTGATCCGCAAACCCGACCAGGCCGGCCTTGGCGCCTTTGCCGGCGAGCTGTTGGGGGCAATGACCGCGGCAGGCATCGCGGCGCCACCGGTGGCCGCCGGCCTCGGCTTCTGGAACCGCCCGGCAGGCCTCATCCTTCTCGGCATCACGCTGCTGGTGACCTTGCCAATGGCCGCCGCTGCCCTGTGGGGCATGTGGGAGGGCGCGGCGGTCCGTCATCGCGGCGGCGAGGCCGTCGCGATTTTTGTGATGATGCCGATTGGCGTGGCCTGGGCGATGGTGCGGTCGTGGAAACGCCGGCGCTCGGTGCTGCGGGCGCTTCGCGAGTCGTAGTATACGAACCACCGATCAAGGAGCCGTTTGCCCCGTGAAAATCATCTATTCCGACAAGCATGCCCAGCACGACCCGCAGACGTTCTTCGTGCGCGGCGTCAAGCAGCGCAGCTCGGAGCAGCCCGAGCGCGCCGATCGCCTGCTCGCCTCGGCCAAGGGAGCGGGCCACGAGATCCTGGCGCCGAAGGCATACGGCGCCGCGCCCGCCGCGACCGTGCATACGCCGGAGTATCTCGACTTCCTGCAGACCATCGCACGCGACTGGGCCAAGCTGCCCAACGCCTCGGCCGAGGTCGTGCCCAACGTCCATCCCGCGCATTATCCCGCGACCTATCCCAAGGCACTGGCCGGCCGCGCCGGCTGGCACCAGGTCGACCTCGCCTGCCCGATCGGCCCGCACACCTGGGACGCCGCCCTGGCCGCCAGCGAATCGGCCACCACGGCGGCCGACCTGGTGCTCGACGGCACGCGCGAGGTCTATGCGCTCTGCCGGCCGCCCGGCCATCACGCCTACGCCGACATGGCGGGCGGCTTCTGCTTCCTGAACAACACCGCGATCGCGGCCGAGCGCCTGCGGCAGAAGCACCAGCGCGTCGCTGTGCTCGATGTCGACGTCCATCACGGCAACGGCACGCAGGGCATCTTCTTCGACCGCAACGACGTGCTCACCGTGTCGATCCACGCCGATCCCGCCGAGTACTATCCCTACTTCTGGGGCCACGCCCACGAGACCGGTACCGGCAAGGGCAACGGCTGCAACCTCAACCTGCCGCTGCCGCTCGGCTCGCCGGACGCGCCCTGGCTGCAGGCCGGCGACAAGGCGCTGGCGCGCATCCGCGAGTTCGCGCCGGGCGCGCTGGTCGTGGCGCTCGGCCTCGACGCCAGCGAAAGCGATCCGCTGCAGGGGCTGAAAGTGACCGGCGCGGGCTTCCATGCGATGGCGCAGAAGATCGCGGGCCTTGGGCTGCCCACGGTGCTGGTCCAGGAAGGCGGCTATCTCAGCGACGACCTCGGCCGCAACCTCGTCCAGTTCCTGTCCGGCTTCGAGAAAGGCCGTCCATAGGAGCGCGGACCTCCAGGTCCGCATCGGGATCATGAGCCGGCCAGAGGCCGGCGGTCCGGAAGAGCGGAGCAACGCAATGAAGGACTCGAACCTGTCGCCGGAGACCCTGATCGCGCAAGCGCTGGGCGAGATCGATCCGGTGTCGGGCGCCCTGGCACCGCCGATCAGCCTCTCGACGAACTTCGAGCAGGCGGCCGACGGCTCCTACCATCAGGGCCGCGTTTACTCGCGGGCCGACAACCCGACCTACGAGCAGGCCGAGCGCATGCTGGCGATGCTCGAAGGCGCCGCCGGCGGCTGCATCCTGTTCGCCTCGGGCATGGCCGCCGCCACCGCCGTCTTCCAGTCGCTGATCCCAGGCGATCACGTCGTGGTGTCGCGCATGCTCTACTGGGGTGTGCGCAAGTGGCTGGCCGAGTTCGGCCTGTCGTGGGGCCTCGACGTCGAGTTCGTCGACACGTCCGATCTCGACGCCGTGACGGCGGCGATCCGGCCGGGCGACACTCGGCTGGTCTGGCTGGAAACACCGGCGAACCCGACCTGGGACGTCACCGATCTGCGCGCGATCTGCGACCTGGCGCACGCCGCCGGCGCACGCGTTGCCGTCGACAACACCGTGCCGACGCCCGTGCTCACGCGACCGATCGAGTTCGGTGCCGATCTCGTCGTGCACTCCGCCACCAAGTATCTCAACGGCCACAGCGACGTCGTCGCCGGAGCGGTGCTGAGTGCGCGCAACGATCCGTTCTGGCAGCGCATCCGCTCGTGGCGGCGAACCGGCGGCGCCGTGCCGGGACCGTTCGAGGCCTGGCTGCTGGTGCGCGGCATGCGGACCCTGTTCCTGCGCGTGCAGCGGGCGTCGGAGTCCGCGCTCTTGATCGCACGCCACTTCGAGACGCATCCGGCGCTCAGCACCGTCCTCTATCCCGGCCTGCCCTCCCACCCCGGCCATGCCATCGCCGCGCGCCAGATGACCGGCGGCTTCGGCGGCATGTTGTCGGTCCGGGTCGCGGGCGGAATCGAGCCGGCAAAGTCGGTGCTCGCCAAGGTCAAGGTCTTCAAGCGCGCCACGTCGCTCGGCGGCGTCGAAAGCCTGATCGAGCACCGCAGCAGCATGGAGGGTCCGTCCTCGCCGGTGCCCGACGACCTGCTGCGCCTGTCGGTGGGAATCGAATCACCGATGGACCTCATCGCCGACCTGGAGACGGCGCTCCGTGGCAATCGCTGACAAGGTCACCGCCGCCCTGCAGGCGAGCATCCTGCCGTCCGTGATCGCGCGCGGCGGCGAGATCCGCCTGCTCCGCGTCGAAGGCGGCACGGTCGTCCTCGAGGTCACGGGCTCGCCGGGCGCCGCCCTGCCCCTGATGGGGCGCATCGAGGCCCTGATCAAACGCGCCGTCCCCGAGGTCGTCGAGGTGCGACTCGTCGGGCCCTCTGGCCCACCGGCAGCCGCCATAGGCGACGTCACCGACCTCGCGCGCGGCGTGCTCGAGCGCGACATCAATCCGGTGATCGCCGCCCATCGTGGACATGCCAGCGTCGTGGCGGTGGAGAACGGCTGGGTGCGGCTGCGTCTCGAAGGCGGATGCCAGGGCTGCAGCCTGGCCGAGGTGACGCTGCGCCAGGGCATCGAGCCGCTGTTGCGCGAGAAAGTGGCGGGGGTCGTCGGATTGATCGACGTCACCGATCACGAAGCGGGCCGCGAGCCGTTCTACTCGGCGGCCAAGCGATGAGCAGCCCCGCCGCCGTCAAGGGCAAGTGCATCCTGCTGCTGGTCCCGCCGATCACCTACCGGGCCACCGACTTCGTCGACGCCGCCAAGCGGCTCGAGCTCGATGTCGTCATCGGCAGCGACGGCGCGTTGCCGCTGGGCGGCAATCCCGTGGTGCGTGTGGACCCGAACGATCTCGACGGCAGCGTCCGCCGTCTCCTCTCCGCGGTCGGCCGGGTCGACGCGGTCGTCGCCGTCGATTCCGACATGCTGCCGCTGGCGGCCCGGCTGGGTGCCGCGCTTGGCCTCGCCGGCAACGCGCCCGATGCGGTTGCCGCGGCGGCCGACAAGGCGATGCAACGCCGCCTGTGGGCCGAGGCAGGCATTGCGCAGCCGGGATTTCGCATCCTTTCCAACGACGACATCGACGGCAGCCGTCTCGGCTTTCCCTGTGTCGCAAAGCCCGTCTCGCTCAGCGCCAGCCGCGGTGTGCTGCGGGCCGACGATAAGGCCGCTTTGACGGCGGCAGTGGTGGAGATCCGCGCCATCCTCGCCGAGAGCGGCCACGCGCAAGACGAGCCGATCCTGGTCGAGGAATACGTTCCGGGATGGGAGCTGAGCATCGACGGTCTGCTGACCGATGGCGCGCTCGCGGTCACGGCCGTCTTCGACAAGCCCGACACGCCGGACGGGCCGACCTTCGAGGAGACCCTGCTCGTCACGCCCTCGCGGCTGCCGGCGGCGACGCTGGCCGCCGCCACGAGCCTTGCCGAACGCGCGGCCCGAGCGCTCGGGCTCCGTCACGGTCCGATCCATGCCGAGCTGCGCATCGACGAGCGGTCGGGCGAACCGCGACCTGTCATGCTGGAGCTGGCGGCGCGGTCGATCGGCGGCCTGTGCTCGCGCTCCCTGCACTTTCTCGACGGCACGAGCCTCGAGATGTTGATCCTGATGAACGCGCTCGGTGCCGGCGTCGAGCTCAGGCCGCCGCGCGGCGCGTCGGGAGTCCTGATGCTGCCGGTGGAGCGCGGCGGAATATTGCAGCGCATCGAGGGGCAGACGGAGGCGCGCGCCGTCACGGGCGTCACCGGTCTGTCGATCACCATTCCGATCGGCCAGACCGTGCGCCCTCTGCCGCAGGGCGACCGCTATCTCGGCTTCATCTTCGCCGAAGGCCGCGACGCCGGCGACGTCGAGGCCGCACTGCGCCTCGCCCACGGCAAGCTTCGGGCGATCATCGTCTAGTCTTCCGGACCGCGCGTCCCCGCGCGCCTCATGAGCGCGCGGGGACGCGCGCGGTCCGGAAGACCATGCCACTGGAGTGGCGCGCGCCCAGCGGGCATAGTCCCGCTTACACAACACCAGCAACGGAGTTCCCGATGGCCACCGTCGCCGACCTGATGGCACAGACTCTCACCGTCGCCGGTGTGAAGCGCATCTACGGCGTCGTTGGCGACTCCCTGAACGGCTTCACCGATTCGCTGCGCAAGCAGAAGAAGATCGACTGGATCCACATGCGCCACGAGGAGGCCGCGGCCTTCGCCGCCGGCGCCGAGGCCCATCTCACCGGCGAGCTCGCGGTCTGTGCCGGAAGCTGCGGGCCGGGCAACCTGCACCTGATCAACGGCCTGTTCGACTGCCAGCGCAGCCGCGTGCCGGTGCTGGCGATCGCCGCCCACATCCCGAGCGGCGAGATCGGCGGCTCGTATTTCCAGGCGACGCACCCCGAGCATCTGTTCGCCGAGTGCGCCCACTATGTCGAGCTGGTCTCCAACGTCGACCAGATGCCGCGCATCCTCGAGAAGGCGATCCGCATCGCCGTCGCTGAGCGCGGCGTTGCCGTCATCGTGATCCCGGGCGACATCGCCTTGCAGTCGACCGACGCCAAGGCCGCCACGTGGCTGGCGCCGAAACCGCCCGTCGTGCAGCCGTCCGAGCCCGACATCGATGCGCTGGCGAAGATCCTGAACGACGGCGAGCGCATCACCCTGATGTGCGGCGCGGGCTGCGCCGGCGCGCATGCCGAGATCGTGAAGCTCGCGGATATGCTCAATGCGCCGATCGTGCACTCGCTGCGCGGCAAGGAGCATGTCGAGTACGACAATCCCTTCGACGTCGGCATGACCGGCCTGATCGGCTTCTCTTCGGGCTACGCCGCCATGAAGGCGTGCGACACCCTGCTGCTGCTGGGCTGCGACTTCCCCTACCGCCAGTTCTATCCAGAGGGCGCAGCGGTCGCGCAGGTCGACATCCGCGCCGAAAGCCTCGGCAACCGCTGCCATCTGACGCTGGGCGTGGTGGGCGACGTGCTGGCGACGGTGATCGCCCTCCTGCCCAAGCTCAAGAAGAAGACGGATTCGAAGTTCCTCGACGCCGCCCGCGCCGACTACCGCAAGGCGCGCGACGATCTCGACAAGCTGGCCGAGGGCAAGCCGGGCGGCAAGATCATCCATCCGCAGTATGTCGCGCGGCTCTTGAGCGAGCTTGCCAGCGACGACGCGATCTTCACCTGCGACGTCGGCACCCAGACGGTGTGGGCGGCGCGTTACCTCGAGATGAACGGCAAGCGCCGGCTGATCGGCTCGTTCAACCACGGCTCGATGGCCAACGCGCTCTTGCAGGCGATCGGCGCCCAGGCGACGTTCCCCAAGCGGCAGGTCGTGTCGATGTCGGGCGACGGCGGCTTCTCGATGATGATGGGCGACTTCATCAGCCTCAGCCAGCTCGGCCTGCCGGTGAAGGTCGTGGTGCTGAACAACGGTACCCTGGGCTTCGTCGAGATGGAGATGAAGGCGAGCGGATTCCTCGACGTGGGCTGCGAGCTAAAGAACCCGAACTTCGCCGCCATGGCTGAGGCCATGGGCATCAAGGGCGTGCGCGTCGAGGCGCCGGACGACCTCGCAGGCGCCCTGCGCGATGCCCTCGCGCACGATGGCCCGGCCCTGGTGGACGTCGTTAGCGCGCGCCAGGAACTCGCCATGCCGCCCAAGGCCACGCTCGGCCAGGCGCTGAACTTCAACCTGTTCCTGCTGAAGGCGGTACTGGATGGCCGCACCGCTCAGGTCATTGACCTGGCGCGCGTCAATCTCAGGATCTGACCTCGATCAGTCCCGCTCGATCGGCAGCGACTCCGTCTTCGCCCATTCGCCCATCGAGGCGTCGTAGAGCGTGATGTCGTCGTGGCCGAGCTGGTGCAGCAGGAACAGGTCGATGGTGGCCGAGATGCCGCCGCCGCAATAGCAGATGGTGCGCTTGTCCTTCGACACGCCCTGGGCGGCGAATTTCGCCGCCGCGTCGGCAAGCGTCGTGAATCCCTTGGTCGCGGGATCGATCAGTGTGGCCGCCGGAACGTTGACGCTGCCGGGGACGCGGCCGGGTCGACCGTAGCGGCTGGGCTCCAAGCCTCGATGGAACTGCGGCCCCAGCGCATTCACGGTGACGATGTCGCGGCTTCCGATGGCAGCCTTGACTCTTGCGGCATCGACGAACAGGCCTTCGCGCGGCGTTGCTACGAAAGTGGCCGGCGGATAGCCGCGCGGCGCGCCTGTTTCGAGAGGACGGCCTTCGGCCTTCCATTTGTCGAGGCCGCCGTCGAGCACGGCGGCGTCGAAGCCGAGCGAACGCAGCATCCACCAGAACCGCGTCGCCCACATCATCGTGCCGATGCTGTAGAGCACGACGCGCGTGCCGGGCCCGACACCGTGGCGGCCGAACGCCGCCTGCAATTTGGCGACGGGCGGCATCATGAAATGGAGATGCGTGTTGGTGTCGGAGAACTCGCCCTGAAGGTCGAGGAAGTCGGCGCCGGGGATATGGCCCTCCTCGAACGTCTTGCGGCCAGGCACAGCGTTGTAAGGCTCGGCCGAGCCCGCCGGCGTCGGCTCGAGGTAGGTCGTGCAATCGAACACGCGCAGCGACGGGTCGCCGAGCGACGCCGCCAGGGTATTGGTGTCGATCAGGGCAGCAGGGTCGCGCATGGTCCAACCTCAAATCAGGAAAACGCCTTTGCCGTCCGCCTGCTTGTCGAACAGCTTATAAGCCTCGTCGGCCTGGTCGAGCGACCAGCGATGCGTGAACAGCTTGTCGACATCGACCTTGCGCTCGACGCAGAACGCCGCGCACTCGGCCTGGATCACGGTGGAGAAGGTCCAGGAGGCGATCAGCGTCATCTGGCGCCGAAGCAGGTGCGGGCTGACGTCGATCGTGATGTCCCCGCCCTCGCCGACGAAGCACATGGTGCCCCAGACCTTGGTGCTGCGGATGGCATTGAGGCGGGCGTCGCGGTTGGACGACGTATCGAGCGTCAGGTCGGCGAACTTGCCGTGTGTCAGCTCCTTGATCGCGGCGACCGGATCGTTGGAGCCCGGGTTGACCAGCTCGTCGGCACCGAATTCGCGGGCACGTTCCAGCCGCTGCGCGTTGGTGTCGAGCGCGATCACCCGCGCGCCCATCGCCTTGGCGAACTGCGTGCCGGCAAGGCCGACGGGTCCCTGGCCGAAGATGGCGATGGTGTCGCGGCCGGAGACGTTCATGCGCCGCAGCGCGCCATAGGCGGTACCGGAGCCGCAGGAGATGGCGGCACCGGCGGTGAAGCTCAGCGCTTCGGGCAGCGGCACCATCGTGTTGGCCGGCACCTTCAGATACTTGGCGTGGCCGCCATGGGCATTGTTGCCGTAGACCTTCACCGGCACTTCTTGGCAGAGCTGCTGCCAGCCCGAGCGGCAATGGCTGCACTGGGTGCAGCCCTGATAGTGATGCACCATCATGCGGTCGCCGACCTTGGCTTCCGCGGCGGTAGCGCCCGGCCCGACGGCGACGACGACGCCGCAGGGCTCGTGTCCGGCGATGACCGGCTCGGCGCTTGCCGGGATGCCCGAGGCCCGAGGCACGGTCTTCGACCGGCGGTACTGGTGCAGATCGGACCCGCACATGCCGGAGGCCTTCATCTCGAGCACCACTTCGCCCGGACCCGGCGTGGGATCGGGGAAGTTCATGATCTCGACGGCACGTTCGCCAGGAAAGGTCACGCCACGCATCGCTTCCTCCGTTTGTCGTTGGAGGGACTCTATCGGATCGACGCAAGACGGGCGATGGCGAGATCGAGATCGGGCGAGGTACCGTCGGCCAGATGCCAGGCTGCCGACAAGCCCGTAAAGGCCAACGTCCAGTCAAGAAGACGTTGCCGCTCGACCGATGCGGCGGCAGACAGTACATCGACCTGACGTGCGAAACGCCGCGGCGTCAGCGCCGTCGCGGCGCCGGGATTGCGCAGGATGTTGACGAAGTCGAACGTCCGCTCGCCCAGCAGCGCCTTGGGGTCGATGGCGAGCCAGCCACGTTCGCCGCCATCGAGAACGTTGCCGTGGTGGATATCGCCGTGCAGCACGACGACGTCGCGTGAATCGGCCAGCAGCGCCTGCGCGAGCAAGCCGCCCTGTATCCGTGCGGCCGGCGCCAGGGCTTCGAACCAGCGCACCAGAGGAACGAGTTCGGGCGGTGGTCCGGAGCGCGGCGCATGCAGGCGCATGGTCACGTCGCATAGAATGCGGCTCGCCTCATCGTCCTCACCGGCAGCGACCAGGGCCGCGAGCGAGCGCGAGCCGTCGAGCCGCTCAAGGAGCAGCGCAGGCCCATGCTGCGCCAAAACCCGGGCCGCACCGTCGCCGTCCCACCACGCCATCAGCGCGCCGCCGCGGCGTTCCTCGTCCTCGTGGGCGATCTTCAGCATGGCGGGCACGCCGTTGTGGCGCACGGGCAGCAGCAGGGACGAAGATGTTTCGATCGGCTCGCCGTCGGGAACGAGATCCCAACGCGCGAGGTGGACGCCGAGACTCAATCGCCGCCGTTGCCGCCGACCACCATGACGGTGAGCTTCTCGGGCAGCTCCTCGCGCACGACCTCGATGGTGCGCCGGTCGGGCCAGACGAAGTCGGCATCGAGCTCGGACATCAGGCTCTCGAAGCGGTCGACCTGGGCGCGGCCCCAGTAGTGCATGGGCAGCACGATCTTGGGCTGGACCTGCTTGATGACGTCGACCATCAGCGGCATGCCCATCGTGTAGGCGCCGTCGATCGGCACCATCAGCACGTCGATGCGGCCGAGCTCGTCGAGATGCTCCTTGGTCAGGCGATGGTGCAGATGGCCGAGATGGGCGATGCAGAGATCGGCGATGGCGTAGATGAAGATCGAGTTGCCGTTGATGCGCGCCGAGTTGCCACCCCAGTCGCGGGCGTTGGTCGGCACGTTCCACACCTTCATGTCCTTCAGCGCCACGTCATGCTTGGCCTCGGTCTCGCCGGGCTTGGAGGGCCAGCCGCGCAGCACGTAGGTGATGCCCTCCTCCGGGTCGTCGGTGAAGTGCGTCGAATGCGCGTTGTTCATGGTGACGATGTCGGGCTTGCGGCCGAAGCCGTTGACGCCGTTGTAGTCGGTGATGGCGCGCACGCCCTGCGGCGTGTCGATCTGGTAGCTCGAATGGCCGAGGAAGGTGATGATGGCGCGGCTCGGCGAGCTGCCGGCGGCGAACGGCACGCCCTCGAGCGAGGCGACCCGGATGCCGAGCCGTTCCAGCCCCGCCACGTTCTGCGAGCAGCGCGCCAGGACAGGTCCTGCGATGAAAGCGAAGGCGGCAGTGAGCAGGGCCAGCAACGGAAATCGACGGCTCATCGGGACCTCTTTCGCGCGCATGATGCGGCTGACCTTCGGTGCTTCGCAAGCGCCGTGCCGGAGATGAAGATCACAGTCGCGTCGAATGGAGTGTCACGTGCTGCGGCGTCGCCGCTCACTCGCGCTCACGTGCTGCGGCGTAGGCAGGCAGGCAGGCAGGCAGGCAGGCAGGCAAGGATGTCTTCCCGTTCGAGATAGGGAAAATCGTTGAGGATTTCCTGAATGCTCATGTCGGAAGCCAGGTACTCCAATACGTCTGCCACTGAGATGCGCATGCCGCGTACGCATGATGCTCCGCCGAGCTTGCCCGGTTCGATGGTGATGCGAGAACGCCAGTCGGCCATGGCTCGAATTTAAGAGGTAGTTCGATTGAGGAACAGCTGACGGCACGCTAGCGCCATCCACGATTAGTGGTGCCAGCAGGGTTCATCGATACCATCGATTGTATGCCGAGAGGCTTCTACGGCACGAAAAAATTCAACGACGACTGCATCGCTGACTCTCGTTGACTCCTCGCTGTGAGAGGGTTAGAACAAAACAAGAACAATTAATCCCCACCGCGTTTCCATCAGCCTGTTCGAGGGGGCGATGCCCGTCATTTCCCCGAATGCCTTTGCTCCCTCTGCCGCCAACGATGCTGCAGCTCCGGTCGCAGCGGATTTGCGCGAGAAGGTCCGCCGCCTGGAGCGAGCACACAGCGCCGAGCGCGCCGGCCAGCAGGCCGTGCCGCTGGGCGTGTCGGCGATCGACGCTCTCCTGCCCAGCAACGGTCTGCTGACCGGCGCCCTGCACGAAGTCGAAGCGGGGCCCGCGCCGTCCGGCCGCGTCGCCTCGCACGACGGCGCCGCGCTGGGCTTCGCCGCTCATCTTCTCGGCCGCTTCGGCACGCTCAGGCCCAACGGCACCCTGCTGTGGTGCCGCCGCCCCCTCGGCGCTTCCGATGCACCGCCCTATGCCGCCACGCTGGCCGCCTGGTTCGATCCGGCGCGGCTGCTGATGGTCACGGTGCGACGCGACGAGGATCTGTTCTGGGCCATGGAAGAAGGCCTGCGCTGCCCCGGCATGGCGGCCGTGCTGGGCGAGACGCGCGCGACCGATCTCACGGCCGGCCGCCGCCTGTCGCTCGCCGCCGAGAAGAGCGGCGTGCCCGCCCTGCTGCTGCGCGGCCAGCCCGCACCGCCGCAAAGCGTGTGCACGACGCGCTGGCGCGTCGCCTCGGCCAACACGCATTCGACGCCCGGCCTCAACGACGTCGGCGCACCGCGCTGGCGCACCGAGCTCAGACGCAACCGTTTCGGCGCCCCCTCTGCCGCTGAAACACCCACCTGGCTTCTGGAGTGGAACGATGAAGCGCATTGTCTCTCTGTGGTTCCCCAAGCTTTCCACGGATCGACTCGCGAGAGCGACGCCCGATTGGTCGGCTAGCCCCCCTACGCTGCAGAGCAGCTTCGGAGGGCCTAAATCAGGAAGGGAATCCAGGTCCTCCGTAGCTCCGCAGGAGCGATGGAGGACTAGAGCGGCCGCCACCGTCGTCTGGCTGGAAGGCTGCCCGCGCCTGATCGCGGTCAACCCGCATGCCCGCACCGCCGGCCTGCGCCCGCACATGCGGCTCGCCGATTCGCGCGCGCTTGTGCCCGACCTGGTCACGACGCCGGGCGAGCCGCAGGCCGACCAACGCCTGATCGAGACCATCGCCAACTGGTGCGACCGCTACACGCCGTGGGTGGCGATCGATCCGCTGGGCGGCGCCCTCGCCGAGGAAGGCGTGGAAGCCTGCAGCACCGGCGGCTTCGGCGGCGATGCCGGCTTGCTGCTCGACATCACCGGCTGCACTCATCTCTTCGGCCAGGGCGAGGCGGGCGAGCGCGCGCTGCTGGCCGATCTCACCGAACGCCTGGCGCGCCACGACCTCACCTGCCGCGCGGCGATGGCCGATACCGCGGGCGCGGCCTGGGCGCTGGCTCGCTTCGCCGAACGCCAGGCCGATCTTTACTGCCCGTCACGCGGCCATCGCGAAGCGCTTGCCAAACTGCCGGTCGAAGGCCTGCGGCTCGACACGCCGATCGTGGAAACCTTCCTGAAGCTCGGTCTGCGCCGTATCGGCGATCTCTATCCTCTGCCGCGCGCTCCGTTGGCGCGACGCTTCGGCGACCAGCCGCTGACGCGTCTCGACCAGGCGCTGGGCACCATCATCGAGCCCATCGAGCCGCGCCGCACGCCGCCTGCCTTCCGCACGCGGCTCGCCTTCGTCGAGCCGATCGGCCGGCCCGAGGACATCGCCGCCGCGACCAGCCGCCTGCTGGCCGCCCTCTGCCGGCAGTTCGAGCAGGCGGGCGTCGGCGCCCGCAAGCTCGAGATCGCGCTCTATCGTGTCGACGGCTCGGTCGATCGCACGTCGATCGGCACCAGCCGGCCCAATCGCGACAATCCCCGGCTGATGAAGCTGTTCGAGGAGAAGCTGGGCGAGCTCGATCCCGGCTTCGGCGTCGAGCTGATGATTCTCGCCGCCCCCGAGGTCGAGTCCTGGAGTGGCACGCAGGACGCGCTGCCCGATTCGGGCGCGATCGCCGCTTCCCTGGGCGAGGACGGCACGATCGATCTCGCCGACCGCCTGGCCTTGCGCCTGGGCGCGCAGAACGTCGTGCGCCTGCTGCCGCGCGACAGCCATCTGCCCGAGCGCGTGCAGACGGCCGGCGCCGTGGCCGAGCCCGCCGCCGCCGGCGCCTGGCAGCGCGTGGCCGGGATGAAGGGCGCACGGCCGACCCGGCTGCTGCAGCGGCCCGAGCCGGTCGACGTCATGGCCCACGTACCCGACGATCCGCCCTCGGTCTTCCACTGGCGCCAGCATGCCCATCGCATCGTGCGCGCCGAGGGACCCGAGCGTGTGGCCGACGAATGGTGGCGGCCGCGTCCCGACGGCAGCCGACCACCCGCCAACATCGTGCCGCCCTACCGCGACTACTATCGCGTCGAGGACGACGATGGCGGCCGCTTCTGGCTGTTCCGCGACGGGGCCTACCGGATGGCGGCCAATGGCCGGCAGACGGCCCGCTGGTTTCTCCATGGATTCTGCGCATGAAAAAGAACACGCTCACCATCCGCGGGCTCGACGACAAGGTCGTCGAAAACCTGAAGGCGCGCGCCCGCACGCGCCGTCACTCCCTCGAAGCCGAGCTGCGCGCGATCCTGAGCCAGGCAGCGCGCCAGCCGTTGGTCCTCGATCCGTTGGCCGAGGCCGACCGCATCGCTGCCATGACGCCGCTCGTCCGGCCGATGGCCGAGGAGCGGCCGCTGATGTGCGCAGGAGGCGAGCCATGATCGTGGTGATCGATCCCGGCGTCGCCATCAAATGGTTCGTCGAGGAGCCGCTGCGGCCGCAGGCGCGCTCGCTGCTGGTGCATGGCCACGAGGTGATGGCGCCCGACATCCTGATCGCGGACGTGGCCGACCTCGCCTGGAAGAAGACCGTCGCCGGCGAAATCTCATCCGACCAGGCCGAGCCCATCGTGCGCAACATCGGCCTGCCCGCCTTCATCTCGGCCTTCGTCGAATCGACCCGCCTGCGCAACCGCGCGCTGTCGCTTGCCCTGCAGTGCGGCCGTCCGGTGCACGACTGCTTCTATGCCGCCTGCGCCGAGGCAGTGGGCGCGCCGCTGGTCAGCAGCGACGAAACCTTCCTGCAGGCGCTCAAGCTCGAGGGCATCGCCCTGCGCGGCGTGCCGCTGACGCGCATCCATGAGCTCGCCGACGCGTGAACCATGTATGCCGAGCTACAGGTCACGACCAACTACAGCTTTCTGCGCAGCGGCTCGCATCCCGGTGAGCTGGTGCTGCAGGCGGCAGCGCTCGGCCATACCGCCATCGGCATCACCGACCGCAACACGCTGGCCGGCGTGGTGCGGGCCTATGCGGCGCTCAAGGAGTATTACGAGGATCATCCGACGCCGCCGGAGCAGCAGACCAGGCTTCTGGTCGGCTGCCGTATCGAGACGCACGACGGCTATTCCCTGCTCGCCTATCCCACCGACCTCAACGCTTACAAGCGCCTGTCTCGCCTGCTGACGGTCGGCAACCGCCGCGCCGCCAAGGGCCAGTGCGATCTCACCTTCGACGATCTTTCAGCCCACGCTGAAGGGATTTTGGCCATCGTCCTGCCGCCGCGCCGGCCCGATGATCCGGCCTTCCGCGAACGGCTACGCGCGCTCGCCCGCCTGTTCGGAGACCGCTGCTACCTCGCCGGCACCGCGCTGTTCCGCGGCGACGATGCCAAGCGGTTGGCCACGCTCGACAATCTCGCCGCCGAGATGGGCGTAGGCCTGGTGGCGACCAACGACGTGCACTACCACGAGTCCAAGCGGCGGGCGCTGCAAGACGTGGTGACAGCCATTCGGCTCGGCTGCACCGTCGACGCGCTGGGCTTCCGCCGCTTCGCCAGCGCCGAACGGCATCTCAAGGATCCCGTGGAGATGGCGCGCCTGTTCCGTCGCCATCCGCGCGCCATCGAACGCACCCAGGAGATCGTGAACCGCTGCAGCTTCACGCTCGACCAGCTCACCTACCAGTATCCCGTGATGTACGAGGGCGGCGAGACGCCGATGGACAAGCTCATGCGGCTCACCTGGGAAGGTGCGGCCCGCCGCTATCCCGAGAGCGTCCCTGAGAAGGTCGCCACCACGATCCGGCACGAATTCGAGCTCATCCGAAACAAGGAAATCGCACCCTACTTCCTGACGGTGCACGAGATCGTCATGCAGGCGCGCAAGATGGGCATCCTTTGTCAGGGTCGCGGCTCGGCCGCCAATTCCGCCGTCTGCTATTGCCTGGGAGTCACCTCGGTCGATCCGGATAAGGCCGACGTCCTGTTCGAGCGCTTCCTGTCCAACGAGCGCAACGAGCCACCCGACATCGACGTCGACTTCGAGCACGAGCGGCGCGAGGAGATCATCCAGTGGATCTACAACGAGAAAGGCCGATCGCGCGCCGCCCTTGCCGCCACGGTGATCTCCTACAGGAGTCGCAGCGCCATCCGTGAGGTCGGCAAGGCGCTCGGCCTGTCGCCCGACACGGTGGGCGCCATGGCCGACACGGTATGGGGCATCGGCTCGGGCGGCGTCGATGTCGGCCATGTCCGTGAAGCCGGTCTCGATCCCACCGATGCCCGGCTGATGCTGGCATTGGAACTGTCGGCCGTGCTGTGCGGCTTCCCGCGCCACCTCTCGCAGCATGTCGGCGGTTTCGTGCTCACCGAGGACCGCCTCGACGAGCTGATCCCCATCCAGAACGCGGCCATGGACGACCGCACCGTCATCGAGTGGGACAAGGACGATCTCGACGCCCTCAAGATCTACAAGGTCGACGTGCTGGGCCTCGGCATGCTGACCTGCCTGCGCAAGAGCTTCGACCTGATCGAGAAGCACTATGGCGAGCGAAAGACGCTCGGCATGACGGACGAGGATCCTGCCATTTACGAAATGCTGGGCCGGGCCGATTCGGTCGGCGTGTTCCAGGTCGAAAGCCGGGCGCAGATGTCGATGCTGCCGCGCCTGAAACCCAAGAAGTACTACGACCTCGTCGTCGAGGTGGCGATCGTGCGGCCCGGGCCCATCCAGGGCGGCATGGTCCATCCTTACCTGAAGAATCGCGCGGCGCCCGAGAAGGTCACCTATCCCAAGCCGGAGCTTAAAAAAATCCTCAAGCGCACGTTGGGCGTGCCGCTGTTCCAGGAACAGGCGATGCAGATCGCCATCGACTGCGCGGGCTTCAAGCCGGAGAAAGCCGACAAGCTGCGGCGCGCCATGGCGACGTTCCGCCGGGCCGGCACGATCCACAAGCTCAAGCGGGATTTCATCGAAGGCATGGTCGGCAACGGCTACGAACGCGAGTTCGCCGAACGCTGCTTCAAGCAGATCGAAGGCTTCGGCGAGTACGGCTTCCCCGAAAGCCACGCCGCGAGCTTCGCCATCCTGGTCTACGACTCCTCGTGGGTGAAGCATTACTACCCCGAGGTCTTCGCTGCCGCCCTGCTCAACTCCCAGCCCATGGGCTTCTATGCCCCGGCCCAGCTCGTGCGCGACGCGAAGGAGCATGGCGTCGAGGTGCGGCCGCCCGACGTCAATGCCAGCGACTGGGACTGCACGCTCGAGCCCAGCCAGAACAATCGTTGTGCCTTGCGACTCGGCTTGCGCCAGGTCACGGGCCTGGCCGAAGACGACGTCAAGCGCATGGTCGAGCGCCGCACCGAGCGCTATCGCGATCCAGCCGACCTGTGGCGGCGCTCCGGCCTCAACAAGCGGCAGATCGTGGCGCTGGCCCGCGCCGATGCCTTCGCCTCGCTCGGCCTGTCGCGCCGCGACGTGCTGTGGGCGGTGCGCGGCTTCTCCGACGCCAAGCTGCCGTTGCTCGACGGTCCGGGCAAACTGCGCGATCTCGAACCCAAGGTCTCCCTGCCCTCCCTGACCCTGGGCGAACAGGTGGTGGACGACTACGGCGCGTTCTCGATGTCGCTGCGCTGCCATCCGCTGGCATTGTTGCGCCCGCGTCTCGCAAACCGCGGCGTGTCACCGACCGAGGTGCTGAAGACCTCCAGGAACGAGGACGAATTCATCCTGGCCGGCCTGGTCCTGGTGCGCCAACGGCCGGGCACCGCCTCGGGCGTGGTGTTCGTCACCATCGAGGACGAGCACGGCATCGCCAACCTCGTGGTCTGGCCCAAGGTCTTCGAGGCCCATCGCCGCATCGTCATGGGCTCGCGCCTCTTGGGTGTGCGCGGCCACGTGCAGCGCGAAGGGCTGGTGATCCATCTTGTCGCCGAGGAGCTGTGGGACTGGTCGGCCGAGCTCGATTCCATTTCCGAGATCGACGAGGACTTCCGCCTGACCCACGGCCGCGGCGACCAGGTGCGCACCGACCGCCCCGACCCGCGCGCCCATCTACCGGTCCCCGAGGCCAACGCCACGCGTCATCGCGTCAAGAAGCCTCCGCCGGCGAAAGGCTACGACCGCAGCCGCATTCATCTCGACCGCCCCAAGATCAAGATCGCCTCACGGGATTTCCACTGATGAAGTTCGGCATTCACCACGCATCCTGGCTCGACCCTCCCGATCTGGCCGAGATCTTCGAAACGACCAAATTGAAAGCGCAGTGGGCGGAAGAACACGGCTTCACCTGGTTCTCGGTGATGGATCACATGATCCAGATCCCGGGTGTCGGCCCGCCTGACGAACCGATCCTGGAAGGCTGGACCGCGCTCGCAGGCCTCGCCACATCCGGCTGGCCACCCTGGTCACGGCCTCGGTTATCGCAATCCCGCGTATCTCGCCAAGGTCGCGGCCAGAGTCGATCTGATCAGCCGCGGACGGCTGACGCTCGGCATCGGCGCCGGCTTCTTCGAGGATGAGTACCGGCAATACGGCTGGGCGTTCCCGCCAAAGGCGGCGACCCGCATCCGGCAGATGGAGGAAGCGGTCGAATTGATCCTGAAGATGTGGGCCGAGCCGCGCACGACCTTTCACGGCCGGTATTTCCACGTCGAGCACGCGATCCTCGAGCCCAAGCCGCCGCAGAAGCCGCGCCCGCCGGTGATGATCGCCGGCGCCGGCGAGCAGATGACCTTGCGCGCCGTCGCCCGTTTAGCCGACGCCTGCAACCTCGCCCGTAGCGACATCCTCGAGACGCGGCACAAGCTTGCCGTGCTGAAGCGGCATTGCGATGCGCTGGGTCGCGACTACGACACGATCGAAAAGACGCTCGTCCTGCGCTGGCTGCTTGAACGCCTGGTGCCGCGCGGCTCGTCGCCAGGTTTCCTCGGCACGGTATCAGAAGCCATCGACCTGATGGGCCAATACCGCGACGCCGGCATCGACCTGATGATCCACAGCGACGGGCTGAACGACATGGAGAGCCGCGAGCTCCTCGTCTCCGATGTCATGCCGCACTTTGCCTGACGGCGCCCGAAGCAAGCATGTCAACTTTATTTGCGGGAACGCCTTTTCTTCACGTTCTCGCCCAGAACCGGGCGCAGGAGGTCTACGCCGCGACGCACTCGTACCGAGCCTGGATGAGTACCGAACAAAGACTGCGTACGCTCGTTTTCTACAAGCAGTCGACGCACGGCAATTGCGACCACATTGGTGGTATCGCCGCCTGTGATCTTGTCAGCAGCCTTTTCGATGAGAGCCACGACATCGGGGCGTCTGATTCTGACGACACTAGCCATAAGAGCTTTCCTGCCACCGACAGTGACCAGCGGCCTGTCGCAACTCTACGACAGCCGCGTCGCCTCGTCGATCAGCTCCTGGGCGGCGATGTCCAGCAGTTCGTCCTCCGCGGTGCCGTCGAGCACGCGCTCCTTGCCGATCTCGAGCAGGATCGGCACGGCGAGCGGCGAGATGCGGTCGAGGCGGCGGTAGTCGATGCGGCCCTTGGCGCGGCGCAGCAGTTCACCCAGGCGACGCACGTCGGCCAATTGCCAGGCAGCGTCCTGGCGGGTGGCGCGCAACAGGATGTGGTCGGGCTCGTGGCGGCGCAGGGCGTCGTAGATCAGGTCGGAGCTGAAGGTGACCTGGCGGCGCGATTTCTCCTCGCCCGGGAAGCGGCGCTCGATCAGGCCGGCGATCACCGCGACGTTGCGGAAGGAGCGGCGCAGCATCGTCGATTCGTCCATCCACGTTTCGAGGTCGTCGCCCAGCATGTCCTCGTCGAACAGCTGGTCGAGCTGTTGCTTGGTCGGCGGGCGAAGACCCCAGATGCCCAGCACATAGTCGGTGGCGACGAAGCCCAGCGGCTTCAGGCCCATGCGCTCCATGCGCCGGGTCAGCAGCATGCCCAACGTCTGGTGCGCGTTCCGGCCCTCGAAGCAGTAGGCGACGATGAACTGCTTGCTGCCGCGGGGAAATCCCTCGATCAGCAGGCGGTTGCCGGCGGGCAGAGTCGAGCGGATGCGCTGCACGCGCAGCCATTCGCGCACCTCGGGCGGGAGCTTGGGATGACGGGACGGGTCCTGCAGGATGCCGCGCACCCGCTCAGCCAGGAAAGTCGAGAGCGGCAAGCGGCCGCCGCCATAGGCCGGCACCTTGGGATCGCCGCCAGTCGCAGGCGAGCATTGGGCGATAAGCTCCTTCACGCCCTCGAAACGCAGCATGCGGCCACCGAAGACAAAGGTGTCGCCCGCCACCAGGCCCTGGATGAAGGATTCCTCGACCTCGCCCAGGATGGGGCCGCGCTTCAGCTTCACCTTGATCAGCGGCAGCTCGACGATGGTGCCGACATTCATGCGGAACTGCCGCGCCACCAGGGGCGAGGCCAGCATCCAGCGCCCGTCGGGCAAATGCTTCAAGCGGTGCCAGCGCTCGTAGGCCGCCAGCGCATAGCCGCCGGTGGCGACGAAGTCGAACGTGTCGTCGAAATCCTTGCGCGGCAGCTCGCGGTAGGGCTGCGTCGTCAGCACCTCCTCGTAGAGCTGGTCGCGGTCGATCGGCTGGGCGCAGGCGCTGCCGACGATGTGCTGGGCCAGCACGTCGAGACACGGAGGCCGCGGCGGATCGCCGTCGAGCTCGCGCGCCTCGACGGCTTCCAGGGCGGCGAGCGATTCCAGCACCTCGAAGCGGTTGGCCGGCGCGATCATGGCGCGGCTGGGCTCGTCCAGGCGATGGTTGGCGCGGCCGATCCGCTGCATCAGGCGGCTCACGCCCTTGGGCGCGCCCATCTGTATCACGAGATCGACGTCGCCCCAGTCGATGCCGAGGTCGAGCGAGGAGGTTGCGACGACGGCACGCAATTTGCCGGCAGCCATCGCCGCCTCGACCTTGCGGCGCTGCTCGACGGCCAGCGAGCCGTGATGAAGGCCGATCGCCAGGTTCTCCTCGTTGATGCGCCACAGCCGGTCGAACACCAGCTCGGCCTGGGCACGGGTGTTCACGAACACGATCGAGGTCTTGTGCTGGCGGATGATGTTGTAGACCTCGGGCACCGCGTGATGGCCCATGTGCCCGCCCCACGGCAGGCGCTCCTGGGCGTCGATGATCGACACGACCGGCTGCGCGCCGGGCTCGCCCTGGACGATCTCGACCTCGTCCTTGACGGCGAGGAACTGCGCCAGCTCCGGCGGGTCGGCGACCGTCGCCGAAAGGCCGACGAAGCGCACCTGCGGCGCCAGGGTGGCGACGCGCGCCAGGCAGAGCGCCAGGTGATGGCCGCGCTTGCTGGTGGCGAAGGAATGCAACTCGTCGATGATCACGCAGCGCAGGCTGGCGAAGAACTCGGCCGCGTCGGGATAGGACAGCAGCAGCGCCAGCGATTCCGGCGTCGTCATCAGAAGGTCGGGCGGCCGCTCGCGCTGCCGCAGCCTCCGGCTCTGCGGCGTGTCGCCGGTGCGGCTCTCGGCGCGCACCGGCAGGGCCATCTCCGCGATCGGCATCTCGAGGTTGCGGCGGATGTCGGTGGCCAGCGCCTTCAAGGGCGAGATGTAGAGCGTGTGCAGCTCGCCCTTGCCCTTCTTGTGGGCCAGGTCCTTGCCGGCCAGCCGTCGCTCGGTGAGCTCGATCAATGACGGCAGGAAGCCAGCCAGGGTCTTGCCTCCGCCGGTCGGCGCGATCAGCAGCGCGCTCTTGTCCTGTTTTGCCAGGTCGACCAGGGCAAGCTGGTGCGACCGCGGCGCCCATCCGCGGCTCTCGAACCAGCGTGAAAACAGGTCAGGAAGACCTATATCTCGCCGGTAGGATGCATCAGCTTCAATGACCGACACCCTGAATCCTCGCTCCTGGCTCTACCCGACGCCGCGCGGCCTCTACTGCAAGCCGGGCGACTTCTACATCGATGCGGCAGCCGCCGTGCCGCGGGCGGTGATCACCCACGGCCATGGCGACCATGCCCGCCCCGGCCATCGCAACGCGCTCGCCACGCCGGAAACGCTCGCCATCATGCGCACCCGCTTCGAAGGCATGCCGGACACCAGCCAGCAACCCTTGAAGTATGGCGAAAGCGTGCGGATCGGCGAAGTGGATGTCGAACTGGCCCCCGCCGGACACATCCTGGGCTCGGCGCAAGCAGTGCTTGCATATAGGGGTCAACGCATTGTGGTGTCGGGCGATTTCAAGCGCCGGCCCGATCCGACCTGCCCGCCTTTCGAGCCGATCCCCTGCGACGTCTTCATCACCGAGGCCACGTTTGCGCTGCCGGTTTTCCACCATCCCTCCGACATGGGCGAGATCGGCAAGCTCCTGCGCTCGGTCGCGACCTTCCCCGAACGCACGCATTTGGTGGGTGTATATGCCCTCGGCAAGTGCCAGCGCGTCATCAAGCTTTTACGCGCGGCAGGGTGGGACAAACGAATCTGGTTGCACGGCAGCCTGCTGGCCCTGTGCAAGCTATACCAGGAGCAAGGGGTCGATCTCGGCGACATCGCCCATGTCGGCGATGCCATCCTGGAGACCTTCCGCGGCGCCATCGTGCTCTGCCCGCCGTCGGCCATCGCCGACCGCTGGTCGCGACGCTTCGCTGATCCGGTTCCCGCGGTGTGCTCGGGCTGGATGAGCGTGCGGGCGCGCGCGCGCCAGAGCGGCGCCGAGCTGCCGCTGATCGTGTCGGACCACGCCGATTGGGGCGAGCTCTGCCAGACTTTGAAGGACGTCGGCGCGCCCAAGGTCTGGGTGACGCACGGCCGCGAGGAGGCCCTGGTCCACATGGCGCGCTCGATCGGTATCGATGCCGAGGCGCTGCATCTCGCCGGTCGCGAGGAGGAAGGGACCTGATGCAGGCCTTCGCCGCCCTGCTCGATGCCCTGTCCTACCAGCCGGCACGCAACGCCAAGCTCCGGCTGATCGAGACGTATCTGCGCGAAACGCCCGATCCCGATCGCGGCTGGGCGCTGGCGGCGCTGACCAGCGGCCTTAACTTCCCCGCCGCCAAACCCGCGCTGCTGCGCGGCTTCGGCGAGGACAAGATCGGGCCGGAGCTGTTCCACCTGTCCTACGATTATGTCGGCGATCTCGCCGAGACGCTCTCCCTGATCTGGGAAACCGATCCCAGCGCCGGACCGCCGCCGGCCCTGGGCGAGGTCGTCGACACCTTGCAGACCGCGACCAAGATGCAGACGCCGGCGATCCTCAAGCGCTGGCTCGATTCGCTGGACGCCACCGGCCGCTGGGCGCTGCTGAAGCTCTTGACCGGCGCGTTGCGCGTCGGCGTGTCGGCCCGATTGGCCAAGCAGGCGGTCGCCAACATCGGCAACCAGCCGGTCGATGCCGTCGAGGAGATCTGGCACGGCCTCACGCCGCCCTACCGGCCACTGTTCGATTGGCTGCTGCACGAGGCGCCGCGGCCCAGCAGCAATGCCGGCGGCGCTTTCCTGCCGCCGATGCTGGCCAATCCCATCGAGCAGGCCGAGCTCGAAGCGCTCGATCCCACGCACTTCCGCGCTGAATGGAAATGGGACGGCATCCGCGTGCAGGTCGCCTCCTCCGGTGGCGTGAAGCGGCTGTACAGCCGTGCCGGCGAGGACGTGTCGGCGGCGTTCCCCGACATCGTCGAGGCGATCGACTTCGAGGGCGTGTTCGACGGCGAGCTCCTGGTGCGCCGCGACGAGGCGGTGGCGCCGTTCAACGACCTGCAGCAGCGGCTGAACCGCAAGGTCGTGACGCCCAAGATGCTGAAGGACCATCCGGCGCACGTGCGGCTCTACGACGTGCTGTGGCTCGAGGGCGAGGATTTGCGCGCGCTCTCCTTCGACCAGCGACGCGCCCGGCTGGAAGCCTGGAACGCCGAGAAGCCGCGGGCGCGCTTCGACGTATCGCCGCTGGTGATCTTCACCGACTGGGCGCATCTCGCCACCCTGCGCGAATCAATGAAAAGCGACGGCATCGAAGGATTGATGCTGAAGCGCGGCGACAGCGCATATCTCGCCGGCCGGCCCAAAGGCCCGTGGTTCAAGTGGAAGCGCGATCCCATGCTGGTCGACTGCGTCCTGATGTATGCCCAGCGCGGCCACGGCAAGAGGAGCTCCTTCTATTCGGACTTCACCTTCGGCTGTTGGCGGGAGGCAGCGGGCAAGCGCGAGCTGGCGCCGGTCGGCAAGGCCTATTTTGGATTCACCGACGAGGAGCTGCGCTGGCTCGACAAGTGGGTCCGTGACCATACGACCAACCGGTTCGGCCCGGTCCGCGAGGTAGCGCCCGAATTGGTGCTGGAGATCGCCTTCGACGGCATCGCCCGCTCGACCCGCCATAAATCCGGACTGGCCATGAGGTTTCCCCGGATCAACCGCATCCGGACCGACAAGCCGGCGGCCGAGGCCGACACAATAGATAATCTCCTCAAGCTCCTAGGCACGACGGGGGTCGAAAAACCCGACGAAAATGCCTATGTTACGGCACCATGATCGACCCGTTCGGCCGGCATATCACTTACCTGCGCGTCTCTGTGACGGACCGCTGCGATTTCCGCTGCGTCTATTGCATGGCCGAGGACATGACGTTCCTGCCCAAGGCGGAGGTGCTATCGCTGGAGGAACTGGAGCGGCTGTGCTCGGCCTTCGTCCGCCGCGGCGTGAAGAAGCTGCGGCTGACCGGCGGCGAGCCGCTGGTGCGCAAGAACGTGATGTCGCTGATCAAGGGCCTGGGTCGCCATCTCGACAGCGGCGCGCTCGAGGAGCTGACGCTCACCACAAACGGCAGCCAGCTCGCCAAGTACGCCAAGGAGCTGGCGGCGGTCGGCGTCCGGCGCCTCAACGTGTCGATCGACACGTTGGACAAGGACAAGTTCCGCGAACTGACCCGCTGGGGCGATCTCGACCAGGTGCTGCGCGGCCTCGATGCGGCGCAGGATGCCGGGCTGCACATCAAGATCAACGCGGTGGCGCTACGCGGCGTCAACGACATGGAATTCGACCGGCTGATCCGCTGGAGCCACGGCCGCGGCATGGATCTCACCCTGATCGAGGTCATGCCGATGGGCGAGATCGGCGATGCGGCGCGGCTCGACCAGTACCTGCCGCTGTCGCTGGCCCGCGCCAACATCGGCAAGCAGTTCACGCTGACCGAGACCGACTATCGCACCGGCGGCCCGGCGCGTTACTTCAAGGTCGAGGAGACCGGCGGCCGGCTGGGCTTCATCACGCCGCTCACCCATAATTTCTGCGAAAGCTGCAATCGCGTGCGGCTGACCTGCACCGGCACGCTCTACATGTGCCTGGGCCAGGAGGACGCCGCCGATCTTCGGGCGCCGTTGCGGGCGTCGGAAAGCGACGAGATCCTCGACAAGGCGATCACCAACGCGATCGCGCGCAAGCCCAAGGGCCACGACTTCATCATCGACCGCCGCCACTCGGGCCCCGCCGTGCCGCGCCACATGAGCGTCACGGGAGGCTAAGCCTCCGGCCCAGCCTTCGTATCCGCCGTCTTGATCTGCGCCCGCCGCACCGCCTCGCGGTGCGAGATGTACATGGCGCTCCCGAAGATCACCGCCGCGCCGACGAAGGTCCAGGCGTCGGGCGTCTGGAAGAACAGGAAGTAGCCCAAAAGCGTGTTCCAGATCAGCGACAGGAAGCCGATCGGCTGCAGCAGCGTTATGTCGGCCAGCTGATAGCCGCGCTGCTGGCAGATGTGGCCGAGCGTGCCGCACAGGCCGGCAGCGAGGAACCACAGCAGGTCGACCCAGTTCGGCGTCTGCCAGAACCAGATGGCGAATGGCGCGGCGCAGATGACGATCACGAGGTTCTGCCAGATCACGATGGTGTTGGCCGAATCGGTGCGGGCCAGCGCCTTGGAGATCAGGTTGGAGGCCGAGAAGATCGGCGTCGACACCAGGATGCAGATGACGCCGAGATGCAGCGCCGAGAAGCCCGGCCGGATGATGATCATGGCGCCGATGAAGCCGACGATGACGGCGAGCCAGCGCCTGAGCCGTACGTCCTCGCCCAGGAACAGCGCCGCGCCGACAGTGACGAAGATCGGGCCAGTGAAGCCCAACGCCGTGATCTCCGCCAGGGTGGTGAGCGGCAGGGCCACGAACCACAGCATCATGCCGGCGGTGTGGATGGCGCCGCGCGAGATGTGCAGGCCCATCCGGTTGGTATGGAGAGAGCGGTAGGGCCCCAGCCGGATCACCAGCGGCAGCAGGAACATGGCGCCGAACAGGTAGCGCATGAACGCCATGACGTAGGGATTGAGATGCTGCGAGGGGATCAGCGTGAAGACGTTCAGGAGCGCGAACACCACCCCCGACATGCCGACCCACAGGATTCCGCGAAGATTGGGCGGCAGCGCCAACCAGCGAGCGACGAAAGAAGACACGCCGCGACTATGTCATGGCGTGTGAACCGTCGCACGCTTGCCGGTGTTTTTGTTCCGCGGCGCTACGCCTCGCCCACGGCCTCGCCGTCGGCCTGCACCGTCGGGACGACATAGGCGCCGTCGCGCAGGCCGGCGACGCGCTCGACCAACTCCTCGAGGTAGGGATCGTGGATGTGCAGGGCGCGTGCGTGAGCCGCCGTGTTGGCGAGATAGTCGCGGCAGGCGCCGCGGCGGCCCTCGGCGAAAGCGATGTGATGCGCCGCCCGCTCGATCGGCAGGTCGCCGCAATACTGGCAGTGCGCCGTGTCGACGACGAAGGTGAGGGCGGTGACGGTGCGCCCGTCGCGCAACGTCGTCGCCACCCAGGAGGGCTGATAGATGCCGGCCAGCATCTCGCGATTCCACACCAGCCCGAGTTCGCTCTCGACCTGATGCGGCTCCAGCCGGTAGGCGATGCCCTCGCAGGCCCCGCCCTGCTCGAGCGCCAGCATCAGGCCGGGCAGTTCGGGCGTGCCGCGGCCCATCGGCATCCAGAAGCAGAAGGAACGGCGCCAGCCGTCGACACGGCAGGGCTGCTGCTCGGCGAACTCGATGGCCGGATTCCACATCAGCGAACCATAGGCGAACACCCAGAGTTCCTCGCCGGGCTGGTGCCGCGCCATCGCCGTCTTGAAGCTCGCCGCGCGCTCGGCGGACGACAGGAAGAAGTGGTATCCGGCCTTGTGGGCGTCTGCGACGATCTGATCGACGTTCTCGGATGACAGGTCTTCGCGCTTCAGCACGACCGGCCTCTCAGGCGCCGTACACGATGGACATGGTCTCCGCCACGCAGGCCGGACGCTCCTTGCCCTCGATCTCGATGGTGACCTGGTTGGTCAGCCGCACGCCGCCCTTGTCCATGGCATCGGCGGCAATGAGCTTGGCGCGGGCGCGGACCCGCGAGCCCGCCGGCACGGGACTGGTGAAGCGCACCTTGTTGCAGCCGTAGTTGATGCCGTTGCGCACGTTGTTGATGTGCGAAATCTGATGGTTGAGCATCGGGATCAGGGAGAGCGTGAGGAAGCCGTGGGCGATGGTCTTGCCGTCCGGCATGTCCTTCTTGGCCCGCTCGACATCGACGTGAATCCACTGATGATCACCCGTCGCCTCGGCAAACTGGTTGATCCTCTCCTGCGAAACCTCGACCCAGTCACTGACCCCAATTTCCTGGCCCACGTATTTGTGCATCTCGTTCGGGTGGGCGAATTCCCTTTTTGCCATTTTCCCTAACCTCGGCGATGTTTTTATTGCCTTGCCCCTGCAATATACCACGGAACCGTTCCCAAGCGGACAAATCTCCGATCGCGGAACACCCCCTGTCCGCATGGCGATCATAGTTCAGTGGTATGAGGCACCGCCCTCCAATCGGGTGCCATTTGTAGCGATCGGGTCCCATTTGTATCGTTGCGCCCTTTTGCCCATCATGCACTCCACAAGATTGCACATGAGGGAGCCCCGCGATGGCATACGACACGGTTTTGTACGATGTGGCGGACCGTATCTGCACCATTGCACTCAACCGTCCCGAGAAGTTGAATGCCTGGACACGCCAGATGCACATCGACCTCAAGGACGCCATGCACAGGGCCGGCGCCGATCCCGAGGTGCGGGCGATCATCTTGACAGGCGCCGGACGCGGCTTCTGCGCCGGCGCCGACATGGGCGGGCTGCAGGCTATCGGGGCGGGCGGCGGCGGCGCTGATCGCTCGACCAAGGCCGCAGAGGCACTGCAAGGTGGCAGCACGTTGCCCGAGTTCAAGATGGCCTACTCCTACTTCCCAGCCATCCCGAAATTCATCATCGCTGCCATCAATGGACCGGCCGCCGGCCTGGGCTTCGTCATCCCGCTCTATGCCGACCTTCGGTTCGCGGGGGAATCGGCGGTCTTCACCACGGCGTTCGCCCAGCGCGGCCTGATCGCCGAGCACGGCGTGAGCTGGCTGCTGCCGCGCCTGGTCGGCCTGCCGGCCGCCATGGACCTGCTCTGCTCGGCGCGCAAGTTCCGCGCTCCAGAAGCGCTGCAGCTCGGCCTGGTCAGCCGAGTTATCCCCGACGACAAGCTGATGGTCGAGACCCGGGCCTACGCCACCCTGCTCGCCAATACCGTCTCGCCGCGGTCGGTGGCGGTGATGAAGCGGCAGATCTGGGAGGCCGAGTTCCAGACCCTGGCCGAGGCCACCACCCAGGCCAATCACGAGATGGAGCTCTCCTTCCAGACCGCCGACTTCAAGGAGGGTGTCGCCCACTTCCTGGAGAAGCGCGCGGCCCGGTTCACCGGGAAATAGTTCTCACACCTTCTCGGTTTCGCTGGCCCTGGGCTGCCAGGTCATCAAGCGGCGTTCCACGGCGCCGACGGCGGCGTCGAGCGCCAGCGCGAAAGCCGTCAACACCAGGATGCCGGCGAACACCGTGTTGATGTCGAAGGTGCCCTCGGCCTGCAGGATCAGGTAGCCGACGCCGCGCGAGGAGCCGAGATATTCGCCGACCACGGCGCCAACGAAGGCGAGGCCGACGGCGTTGTGCAGGCTCGCGAACACCCAGCTCATGGCCGACGGCAGGTAGATCGAGCGCAGGAGCTGGCGCTTGGAGGCGCCCAGCATGCGAGCATTGGCGATCAGGTTGGGGCTGACCTCGCGGACACCCTGGTAGACGTTGAAGAACACCACGAAGAACACCAGCGTGACGCCCAGCGCCACCTTCGACCAGATGCCGAGGCCGAACCACACCGCGAAGATCGGCGCCAGCACGACGCGCGGCATGGAGTTGAAGCCCTTGATGTAGGGATCCATCACCGCCGAGGCGGTCGGCGACAGGGCCAGCCACAAGCCGATCGCCAGGCCGAACGCCGAGCCGATGAAGAAGCCCAGCGCCGTCTCGAGCAGGGTGACGCCGAGATGGCCGAAGATCTCGCCGGTCGTGAACCACTCGTAGATGACCCAGAAGACCTTCTGCGGCTCCCCGAAGAAGAAGGCGGCCCGGTTGGCCTTGTCGAAATAGAACGGCGGGATCAGGCCGGGCGCCGTCATGACGTACCAGAAGGCGACGATCAGACAGACGACCAGGATTTGCAGGGAACGCAGCCTCACGTCATGCCGCCTTCTGCGCCGCGTAGGCCTTCAGCACTTCTTCCTTCATGGCCGCCCAGATCTCGCGATGCAGCGCCAGGAAACCCGGCGTCATGCGGATCTCCGACACGTCGCGCGGCCGCGGCAGGTCGACCTTGAAGTCGCCGATCGGCCGGGTCGCCGGACCGGCCGACAGCACGACGACACGATCGGAGAGCGCGATCGCCTCCTCGAGGTCGTGGGTGATGAAGAGCACGGATTTCCTGTCCTCGGCCCACAGCGCCAGAAGCTCGTTCTCCATGAGCTGGCGCGTCTGCACGTCGAGCGCCGAGAAGGGCTCGTCCATCAGCAGGATGTCGGGACTCAGGATCAGGGTCTGGGCGAGCGCCAGGCGCTTGCGCATGCCGCCCGACATCTGGTGCGGATAGCGATCGCCGAAGCCCGCGAGGCCGACGCGGCGCAGCCACGCCTCGCCCTGCACGACCGCCTCGGCGCGCGACACGCCCCTGAACTCGAGGCCCGCGATCACATTGTCGATGCCGGTGCGCCACGGCATCAGCGCGTCGGCCTGGAACATGTAGCCGGCGCGCCTGTTGACGCCGTCGGCCGCGATCAGCGGCTGGCCGAACACCGAGACCGAGCCTTGGCTCGGCGCCAGCAGGCCGGCCGCGATGTTGAGCAAGGTGGACTTGCCGCAGCCGGTCGGCCCCACCACCGAGACGAACTCGCCCTCGGCGATGGTGAGCGAGGCGTTGGCCACCGCGGTGTAGGCGCCGCCGCCGTCGCGGGCGGCGAAGCGGCAGGTGATGTCCTTCAGCTCGAGCGCCGGAACGCTGCTGCTCATCAGCTGCGCTTGCCGGCGCGCGCCGCGAACTCGTTCGTCCAGGTGTCGGCGAGCTTGATGCTGGCGGGCTTGATCGCGGGATCGCCCTCGGCCAGGAACTTCAGGCAGTTCTCGGGACCGCCCGCCGGCATCTGGCCGTCCGGCGAGATCGTGTCGCGCACGGCGGCGAAGGCCTTTTCGTAGAGCGCGCGGTCGCCCAGCAGATAGGCTTCCGGCACGGCCTTGGCGACATCGGCGGGCGCCGCCGTCTGCAGCCACTGATCGGCACGCACGATCGCCGTCGCCAGCGCCTGCGCTGTGTTCGGCGTCTTCTTCAGGAGCTCGGGCTGGCCGTAGAGGCAGGCCGCCGGGAAGGCGCCGCCGAACAGTTCCTGATTGCCCTTCATGGTGCGCGTATCGACCATGATCTTGATCAGCTTCTTGTCCTCCAGGATGGTGACCGCCGGGTCCGACTGTGACACGCCGTCGACCTCGCCCTTCTCGATCGCCGCCACCACCGACGCGCCGGCGCCGACGCCGATCGCCACGATATCGGTCGGCTTCAGCCCTCCCTTGGCGGCCCAGTTGTTGACCAGCATGTGGGTCTGCGATCCGGGTGCGGTGACGCCGAACTTCATGCCCTTGATGTCCGCGGGTCCCTTGACCTTGGCGGCGACGTCATTGCGCAGGCCGATGGCGAGCTGCATGCCGCGGCCGATCAAAGCGAAGCCGACGATATCCTGGCCGCGCTGCTGCATGCGGATGGTGTGCTCGTAGGCGCCGGCGACGACATCGGCGCTGCCGCCCATCAGGGCCTGCAGCGACTTGGCGCCGCCCTGGAAGTCGTTGATCTCGACGTCGAGGCCGGCCTCTTTGAAGAAGCCCTTGGTCTCGGCGATGGTGAGCGAGAGGTAGTACAGCGCCGACTTGCCGCCGACGGCCAGCACGACCTTGGTCTTCTCCGGCTTGCCCTGCGCGCGAGCGACGTAGGGCGCAGCCACCAACGCCGGGGTCGCGGCCAATATCGTCCGACGCCGCATGTGCAGCTTGGTCATCGTTTCCTCCTGGATTGGATTTGTTGTCGGCGAGAGTGCCGCATGCCCTGTTGGGCGGCAACGCTATTTGAACGGCCGCTCCTTCCACCACGGAAAATAGGACGGCATGCCGCTGGTCACCTTCATGGGGAATTTCGCCGGGCGCTTTTCCAGGAAGGCGGTCACGCCCTCCTTCACGTCGTCCGACTTGCCGCGGGCGTAGATGCCCTTGGAATCGACTTTGTGGGCCTCCATGGGATGGTCGGCGCCTAGCATCTTCCAGATCATCTGGCGATTCAGCGCCACCGACACCGGGGCGGTGTTGTCGGCGATCTCGCGGGCGAGCGCATATGCCGCGGGCAGAAGTTCGTCCGCTTTATGGATCGACCGCACCAGGCGGCCCCTGAGCGCCTCGTCGGCCGGGAAGACGCGGCCGGTCATGACCCACTCCAGCGCCTGCTGCGGGCCGACCAGGCGCGGCAGGAACCAGCTCGAGCAGGCCTCCATCACGATCGCGCGCCGGGTGAAGACGAAGCCGTAGCGCGCCGCCTCCGAAGCGAGCCGTACGTCCATGGCGAGCTGCATGGTGACGCCGACCCCGACGGCGGGGCCGTTGCAGGCGGCGATGGTGGGCTTCAGGAGATCGAACAGGCGCAAGGTGAACAGGCCGCCACCGTCGCGATGGCCGTCCAGCCCGGGATCGACCGGTCCGCGATTCTCGGAATTGAAGGTGTTGGCGCCGCCCGACAGGTCGGCGCCGGCACAGAAGCCGCGCCCCGCGCCGGTGAACACCACGGCGCGCACGTCGTCGTCGCGGTCGGCGCGGTCCATGGCATCGAGCAGCTCCGACAGCATCCTGCCGGTGAAGGCGTTGAGCTTGTCCGGCCGGTTCAGCGTGACGGTGAGGATGCCGTCCCTGGTCTCGTACTTGATCTGCTCGTAGTCCATCGGCTCCTCGACTTTGACGGCTTCGCCGTCAATGCTGATTGATCAAAACGACGCCGCCCATGATCAGGGCGATGCCGCCGATCTGCTTGATGCCGAACGGCTCGCCGAAAAGAAAGTGCCCGAGCACCGCCACGATCGCATAGGAGAGCGATACGCTGGGAAAGGCGACCGACACGGGGATCTTCCGCAGCGCGACGATGTAGAGGAAGGCCGCCGAGCCGTAGAGCGCCAGGCCCGCCAAGGTCGAGGGCCGCATCAGCTGGCTCACGAAATCCGGGGCATCGGCGCCGGCCTTGAGCAGCATCTGCCCGCCGATGCCGGCCAGGATGCCGATGCCCAGCGCCACGTAGTAGACCGTCATCGTTCAGGACTCCCCTCGAGAAGGCTCGCGGTGCGGCTGGCCTGCGGCGCGCGTGTCGACCTTGGGCCGCTCGCTCTCCAGCCCACCGGGAGCGCGATGGAAGACCTCGCGCACGAGGTACTGCGGCTTGCGGTTCACGGCGAGGAACATGCGGCCGAGATACTCGCCGATCAGCCCGACAACGACGAGCTGCACACCGGCCAGCACCAGCACCGCCACCATCAGCGAAGCCCAGCCTTGCGGCGGCTTGTCCGACACGATCGCCTCGACGACCACGATGACGGCGGCGAGCGCACCCAGGGCGCCGAAGGCCAGGCCGAACAGCGTCGCCAGCCGCAGCGGCATCACAGAGAAATTCAGGAACATCGACAGCCACAGCCGGATCAGGCGGCGCAGCGTGTAGTTGGACCGGCCCTCGACGCGCGGCAGGTGCTCGACCTGCAGGCGGCCGACATTCTGCGTCACCTGGAACACCAGCCCGTCGACATAGGGATAGGGCCCCTCGTAGCTCGCCGTGATGCGCTCGCGCACGAAGGCGGAGATGCAGCGGAAGCTCGAGAGATAGAGGCCCGGCGGCTTGTCGATCAGGCGATCGGCGCACCAGTTGGTGAAGCGGCTGCCGAGATTGCGCCATGCGGCATGCTGCTTCTCGGCGTAATAGGTGTAGACCGCGTCGTAATTGCCGTCGCGGGCATGCTCGAACAGGCGCTTCACCTCGCTCGGCGGGTTCTGCAGGTCGTCGTCCATGGTGATGGCGTAAGCGCCCTTCGCCCGTGCCAGTCCCGCCATGACCGCGTTGTGCTCGCCGAAATTGCGGCTGAGGCTCAGCACCGTGACCGGCGCGCCGGGTTCGGCGGCAAGCTGCTTGCAGACGGCGAGGCTGTCGTCGGGCGGACAATCGACCACCAGGACGATCTCCAGCCCACCCTCGATGTCGAGGCCGCGCAGCGCATTCACGAGTTCGCCCACCGTGTTCGCGCCGTTGTAGACCGGAACGACCACGGAAAGCGCCGGGGATGGCAGGGCGTCAACCATCGCGCGCAGCGACCACGATCAGAGAGCCGCCGAACGGCAGGCTGATGCCGGCGGCAATCACCGACCGCTCGACGGCGAGGGCCGTCGAGAAGAGGGCATCCAGCCAGCGCGGATAGTCGCGAACGTCGCTTTCGGCGTCGTCACGCTCGAGCAGTCGGTGAACAAGCATCAGGGGAAACAGCAAGGTGTTCCAATAGCTGGACCTCAGCACGCGAAAGCCGTTGCCCGTAAGCAAGGCCCGCGCCTGCCGGCCGGTGAAGCGGCGCACATTGTGCACGCGCCGGTCATGCGCCGACAACAACCAGCCGTAGGCCGGCAGATTGAAGACCGCGATCGCACCCGGTCGAAGGCAACGGTGCGCCTCCTTGAGGGCAAGCACCGGCTCCACGCCGCCATGGCAGAGGACATCGAGCGACAGGTAGCCGGCAAGCGCCCCGCTGCCCAAGGGCATTTCGGTGACCGAGCCGGCGGCCACCGGCCGGCCGGCCTTGGCTGCGGCAAACGATGCCGCCACCTGGTCATACTCCAGCCCGAAAGTCGGATTACCCGCCACCATGGGCCCGAGCTTCAGCAACATGCCGCCAGTGCCGCAGCCGGCATCGAGCACGGGACCGCTGCTCGGCGAGCGGGACAGGGCGCGCGCGAGCTGCTCTGCGACGAGGGTACGCAGGCCGCGATACCACCACATGCGGTCCTCGACCGCGTGCATGCGCTCGTATTCGACCCGTTCCACGCCCCTCGACCGTCCCTGCGAGTGTCTTCTTCCCTCCTGCTTATGATATCTTCGACCGCCTTGCCAACCGCCGCGACCAAACCCCCGACAGTCCCGCCGAGCATCGAACGGCTCCTGCTGCTACCACTGATCGCCCTGCCGATCCTGTGGCTGGCGGGCTATTTCTTCCCGCCCATCAACCACGACGTCGCCGCCATCCTCGACGTGTCGGCGCGCTGGGTGAACGGCGAGCGGCTCTATGTCGAGGTGATCGACGAGAACCTGCCGCTCACCTTCGTGGTGCATGCGCTGCCCGTGCTGACCTCCAAGATCCTGCCGGGCGATCCCTCGTTCTGGTTCACCGCCTGGGTGGTCGCCGGCATCTTCGCCTCGTTCTGGGCCTGCCGGCGGCTGGTCAAACTGGTGCCGTCGGCCGACCATGCCCTCACCGAGGCGCTGCTGCCGCCGGTGCTGCTGTTCCTGTTCACCGTGTTGCCCAACGAGCATTTCGGCCAGCGCGAGCACATCCTGTTCGTGGCGTGCGCGCCCTACATGATCGCCTCGATGGCCCGCGGCGAGGGCATCCTGCTCAGCCGCGGCTCGTCGATCGCCATCGGCCTGGTCGCGGGCGTCGCCCTGGCGATGAAGCCGCACTATCTCGCGATCCCGGCGGCCCTCGAACTCTACCTGCTCATTCGCCGTGGCTGGCGCGCCACGCTCACCGACCCGATCCCGTGGGCGATCGGCCTGGTCGCGGTCGCGCATTTCGTGTCGATGTACACGATCTTCCGCGAATACGGCGAGTTCGTCATGCCGCTGGCCGTCGAAGCCTATGCGCCGATCGGAGACACGGGCTGGCGTGGCGTGCTCACCAGCAACGTGCTCGCGCCGACACTGATCGCGCTGGTGATCTTCGGCCTGATCGCGGTGATCTTCACCAAGACCGCGGCGGCGCGCGTGCTGGTCGTCTTCGGCATTGGCGCGGCGATCTCGGCCATCGCCCAGGCCAAGGGCTGGCCCTATCACGTCCTGCCGGCGCTGTCGGCGGCGATCCTGCTGGCGGCACTCACCGTGTCGCAGACTGTCGACCGCTACCTGCCGATCAGCCGCAGCGGCCATCATCTGCCGGTGGCGGTGATCTCGGCCACGCTGATGGTGCTGCTCTACTTCCAGGCGGCGCTCTACACGCCGCCCTTCTACAAGCAGCGTCAGTTCGAGGATTCGATCGGCGGGCGCCTGCAGCACATCATCGAGCAGAACGCGCCCAACCGCACGATCATGGCGCTGTCGCCCGGCATCTATCCGCTGTGGCCGATGATTAACTACATCGGCGGCCGCATGACCATGCGGTACCTCACCATGTGGGTGCTGCAGGGCGTCTACGCGACCTGCGACGACTTCCCAGCGCTCTACAATCCGCCCGACACGATGGGCGATTCGGAAAAGCTGGTGTTCGACAATGTGAGCGAGGACTTCGCCCGCGAGCAGCCCGACCTGCTGATCGTCGACCGCATCGCCGGCATCCCGCGCTGCCAGGGCAAGGAGTTCGATTACCTCGAATACTTCATGCAGAACCGAATATTCGCCGACGCGTTCGAGGGCTACGAGCACCTGATGGATTTCGACCGTTATCGGATTTATCGGCGGAAGAAGAATGGCCCTCCTCCCCCGGCACACGGGGAAAGCAAGGAAGGGTAAGGCGCCCAACGGGCGGCGTAGTCGAGGGACCTGTTTTGTCGATTCATCAACAAAAATAGGTCCCTCCGCTACGCCTCGCTGCGCGAGGCTCCGGTCGGGATGACGGAGGGGGCGCTACTCCCACTTCCCCCGCGCCTTCGCCCGCATCGCCTCGGGGATCTTGTCGATGTCCGGAACCTTGAACACGCCGGACGCGACCAGCACGATCTCGCCCCCGCAGACCAGGTCGCAGCTGCAGAAGCAGAAGTTCATGGTGCGCCGGGCGATGCGGGCGCTGCCCTCCAGCCACTGGCCGAGCCTGGCGCCGCGCACGAACTCGGTGCTGAGCGACACCGTGGGATGCGGCCAGCGGATGCCGGTGGCATGGCCCGAGCCAACGCCCATCACCATGTCGGCCACGGTGACCAGCAGGCCGCCATGCGCCCAGCCCATGGGATTGCCGTGACGCGGCTCGAGCGGCAGGCCGACCCGCAGATTCTCGCCCTCGACCTTGAACCACAGCGGCCCGATCAGGCCGACGAAATCGTCGGAGACGTCGAGCTTGCGAAAGCCTTCGGGAATGAGCGAAGCGGTCATGAGCCAAGTCCGTCCTTCGAAGCGGCGTATTTCTCGAGCCCGGCACGCACCGCCGGCTCGAACGGCATGCTGCGATGGGTCTCCTCGTTCAGCGAGACCATGATCGCCTTGAGCGCGGCGGTGCAGTTGCCGTCGCCGTCGAACAGGCCGTGGCCGATCACGCACTTGCGCTCATGCACCTCGAGCAGGCGGGCGCAAGCCGTGGCGCGGCCGGGAAAGAACATCTGGCGCTTGAAGTCGATCTCCAGCCGGCCGACGACGACGCGAAAGCGCGGCAGGCCGGAGCGCACGATCACCCGCATGTAGGAGACGCGGGCATTCTCCAGCAGCTGCAGGAACGCCCCGTTGTTGATATGGCCGTTGGCGTCGACGTCGGCGAAACGCAGATGCTCCTCGGTGGCGAATCCGTAGATCCGCCGATCCGTCAAATCGAGACTCACCGGCTCAGTTCTCCCTGAATTCCACGGTGAGATCGGCCGCCTCCGACGGCGGCACGAGCAGCCGGCCCGAATCGGGCGCCGTCACCTTGACGCCATTCTTCTTCAGCAGCGCCTCGCAGGCAGCGAGGTTCTCGACCCTGATGCTGAGCAGAGCCGGATGGTCGACCGGGCGCACCGGCGTGATCCCCGGATAGCGCCGCAGATAGTCCTGGCGGTTCATATAGTGGATGGGCTGCGTGCCGGTGTCGGCCACGACGCCGTCGCCCTCGCCGCGCACCGCCCCCTTGCCGAAATACTTCTCGAGCTCGGCGGTCCATTTGGCCGGCTGCTCGGCGATCACCGTGACGCCCAGGATGCCGCGCGCGCCGTTGGGATGCTGTGCCCATTCGCTGCGATAGACGAACTGTGGCGTGAGATGCTCGCAGACGAAGAAGCCGACCACCGGCATGTGAGTCTTTGGGATGCGCACGGTGCGGAACTGCGCATGCTCGGTCTTGCCGTTGATCTCGACCGCGCGATCGAAGAACAACGGTGCATCGGGCTGCAGGCCCGCGGCCTTGAAGTCTTCAAAGGCGATGTCGGCGCCGTCGGTCGCGAGCGCCACGTTGGCAAGCCCGCCGCCGCCCTTCAGCCATTCGCGCCGCTCGGCGTTGAACTCGGTGTCCTCGACGATGCCCAGGATCTCGAAATAGTCGGTGTCGAAGATCATCAGATGATTGGCCGTGCCGAGCTTCCTGTGGAAGCCACGCGGCTGGACCTGGAAGCCGAGCCTGGCGTACGCCGCCTCGGCCGCATCGATGCCGTCGACCATGACCACGACATGGTCGAGCCCGCGCACCGCGCGCTTCATGCCGGCCTCCGTCGCACCATGTTGGTCCCCTTCAGCGTCATCACCAGCTCGCCCTTCTGGTTC
The DNA here is from genome assembly GCA_019750135.1 of Reyranella sp. Lineage (GTDB taxonomy): Bacteria > Pseudomonadota > Alphaproteobacteria > Reyranellales > Reyranellaceae > Reyranella. Next base: position 68,099 of record JAIEOV010000002.1, read on the forward strand.
GTGGCCTGCCATTGCTCGTGAATGATCCCCATCCCGGGGCGACTCTTGGAGGGCACCTTGCCCGTGCATTCGACCAAGGCGGTGAGCGTGTCGCCCGGCCGCACCGGCTTCAGCCAGCGGACCTCCTCGACCCCCGGCGAGCCGAGCGCAGTGCGCTGGTCGACATAGTTGTCGACGAACAGCCGCATCAGCTTGGCCGTGACGTGCCAGCCCGAGGCGATCAAGCCACCGAACATCGATTGGCGGGCGGCATCGGCGTCGACATGAAAGCTCTGCGGGTCGTACTGGCGCGCGAAGTCGACGATTTCGTCGGCAGTGAAGCTAATCGAACCGAGAGGAAATTTCTGGCCGACCTCGTAGTCGTCCCAGTAGCGCGGGGCCTTGGATTGCATGCCAACCGGTCTTCGCAGAGGGTGGCCGCCGAGGCAAGGACCTCCTATGGCCTCTCGGGGGGCCGTCGGTTAGCCTGTCGGCCATGACCGAATCCGACCTCGTCCGGCGCCTGACCACGATCATGGACATCGATGTCGTCGGCTTCAGCACGATGTCGGCTCGCGATGAGGAGCATGCGCTCGGTCTCCTCAACGCCCGCATGGCCATCGCCCAGGGACTGGTGAAGCATCACCGCGGCCGCGTCTTCAAGCTGACCGGCGACGGGCTCCTGGCGGAATTCGCAAGCCCGGTCGAAGCCGTCCGCGCCGCCCTGGAGATCCAGGAGGCGATGCGCGCGGCCAACGACCAGGCCGGATCGGACAACCAGCTGGTCCTGCGCATCGGCGTCAATCTCGGCGACGTCGTGGAAAGCGGCGACGACCTGATGGGCGATGCCGTCAACGTCGCGGCGCGCCTCGAGTCGATCGCCAAGCCCGGGGGCATCTGCGTCTCGGCCGCCGTCTACGAACAGATCGAGGGCAAGCTGACGCTGGGGGCGGAGGATCTTGGCGAGCAGCACGTCAAGAACATCCCGCGCGCCATCCACGCCTACCGGCTGACGCTCGGCGGGCCGCCGTCCGTCGCCGCGGCGGCGGACGGGCGCAAGACAAAGCGGCTCGCTGTCATCATCGGCGTCGCGGCAACCGTGGCTGTGCTGGCGATCGGTGGCGCCTGGCTGCTGCATGAGCGGTCGGAGCCACCGACCTCGACACGCATGGCCCAGGCTCCCGCGCCTGTCCCTGTGCCGGTCGCGCCGGCAACGCCATCAGCGCCTCAGACGGCGTCCGCGCCGCCGGCGACCCCACCCGCTCCGGCCCCCACACCACCCTTTCCGCCGCCGCCGGCCGCGGCTCCCGTTGCTGCGCCGCCGTCAACGGCGGCTCGCGGCTACGTCGCCTCCGAGGTCCCCTTCGTGCCGCAATGGCGCGAGCGGCGCCTCGAGGAGTACGCCTTGGCCGAGGGCGACAAGGCGATGGCGATCAATGTCCGCGGCTGGTTCGCCATGGTCACGCGCAGGCTCGACGAAACAGAAGCCCGCCGCAGGGCCCTCGAGGACTGCAATGCGCTGGTCGAACGCGAAGTGCCGATCGTGCGCGATTTCGACCGCTGCGCGATCTACGCGGTCGGCAACAAAGTGGTATGGCCGTACCTGGCGCCTCCCATGCCACCGGCACCGCACGTGCCCGCGACCAGGCCGTCGCCGCCCATTCCGTTCGACCCAGCCACCGTGCCCCTGATCACCGAGCGTGCGCGTCTGAATCTCCAGGAGCACTACATGAGGACGACGCGGCATCGCGCCCTCGTGCTGGGCCGGGGTCCTCTCGAATGGTGGTCGCCAAGCGAGAGCGATGCCGATGCCATCCGCCGCAACCTGCAGACCTGCGGCCAGATCACCGGGCATCCCTGCGTCGTCTACTCGGTCGACGACCAGGTCCTGGTACGCGTGCCGCAGCTCCATCGTGTAATCGGCGTCTTCACGCCCGAGAATGCGCAGTCGGCCGATGCCGGCCGGCGCGCCGCCGTCGAACGCTACCTGATCGCCGACGATTGGCGGGCGCTCGCGGTCTCCGACAACGGACCGGTCGGCCTCGTGTCCGGCCGTGCGAACGAAGCGGCGGCCGTGGCGGACGCGCTCGCGGAATGCACCAAGACCGGCGGCATCGGATGCATGCTGCTGGCCATCGGGCCATTCCTGGTGGGGCCGAAGTAGAGCGCGGCCTCTTCCACCTCCCCCGTCTTATGGGGAAGGAGGAAGAGAGGCTGAGCTAGTCAGCCAGCACCGTCCCAAACCGCTTGGCGACTTCCTCAAGCATGACCTCCGATGCGCCGCCACCGATGGCCTGGACGCGGGCATCGCGCGCCATGCGTTCGACGGCGGTGTCGCGCACGAAGCCCATGCCGCCGTGGAACTGCACGCAGTCGTAGAGGACCTGGTTCACCAAGTCGCCGGCCAGGGCCTTCACCATCGACACCTGGGCGACGCAGTCCTGGCCCTGGGCATCGAGCCAGGCCGTGTGATGCACCAGCTGGCGGGCCGCTTCGACCTCGGCCATGCGGCGCGACAGTCGCTGCCGGATCGCCTGCTTGTCCCACAAGGGCTTGCCGAAGGCGGTGCGCTGGCTGACATGCTCGAAGGTGAGCCGGATCGCCTCGCGCGCCTCCGCCATCGCCATGGCGCCGATCACCAGCCGCTCGGTCTGGAAGTTGGCCATGATCGAGTAGAAGCCGCGGTTGGGCTCGCCCAGCACGTTCTCGGCCGGCACCCGGCAATCCTGGAAGATAAGCTCGGCGGTGTCGGAGGAGCGCCAGCCGGTCTTGTCGAGGGCGCGGCCCACCTTGAAGCCCGGCGTGCCCTTCTCGACGATGAACATGGTGATGGCGCGGCTACCCTTGGCCTCGGGATCGGTGCGCGCGGCGATGAAATAGAGATCGCCGTGCACGCCGTTGGTGATGAACATCTTTGCGCCGTTCAGCACATAGTCGTTGCCGTCGCGCACGGCGCGGGTGCGGATGCCGGCGACGTCGGAGCCGGCACCGGGCTCGGTGACGCCGACCGCCGTGATGGTCTTGCCCGCCATGATGCCCGGCAGGTACTGCTCGAGCTGCCGCCTGGTGCCGAAGCGCACCAGATGCGGGCTCGCCATGTCGGTATGCACCAGCACGGTGATGGCGAAGCCGCCGTGCGTCGAGCGGCCGACCTCCTCGGCCAGCACGACCGAAGCGCGCGCATCAAGGCCCGCGCCGCCCATCGCCTCGGGCACGCGCAAGGAGAACAGGCCGAGCTCGCCCATGTCGCGCAACACCTCGCGCGGCACGAAGCCCGCCTCCTCCCATGTCGGCCCGTGCGGCCTGACCTTCTCGTCGACGAAGCGCCGGAGCTGGGCGCGGATGAGGTCGTGCTCTTCGGTGAAGATCGGATGTGTCATGGCGGCAGGATGCTACACTCGCGCCATGTCACGCGACAAACGACTGCAGGATCGCTCGATCTACCCGCACTGGTGCACCGACACGGTGCGCTTCTCCGACCAGGACGCCGCCGGCCACGTCAACAACGTGGCGATCTGCGCCTATCTCGAAACCGCGCGCCTCACCTTCATGCGCGACATGGGGCTGACGGCCAATGCCGACGGCACGCGCGGCATCTCGGCCGGCATGACGGTGAGCTTCCTGGCCGAATCGCACTGGCCGGGACAGATCGAGCTGGGCACCGGCGTGCTGAAGATCGGCACCAGCTCCATCACCGTCGGCTCCGCCGCCTTCAAGGACGGCGCCTGCATCGCGGCGGCCGAGATGACCGTGGTCCGGCTCCGGGGAAAGACGCCCCATCCGATCGACGAAACGCTGCGGGAGAAGCTGGAAAAGCATTTGCTGCCAGGGTTTTAGCGCCTGCTTGACCGGCCCGAGATGGACCTCTATCTTTGCGCGTGCGAGTAAGTCGCATCTGCATGGGAAACGCGGCGCACGGGCATGTTCATCTGCATCTGCCAAGCCATTCGGGAACGCGAAATCGATGCCGCCGTTCGTGCGGGCGCCCGCCGTCCAGCCGACGTCTTCCGCGCCTGCGGCAAGGCTCCCCAATGCGGCAGCTGCGCCTGCGACATGCGCGAGCGCATCGCCAAGACGGTCGCCCACGAGCAGGCCGCGGCACCCAATCTTCTCGCTGCTGATTAGTCTTTGGGAGCGCGGGCCTCCGGCCCGCTCATGATCATGATGCGGGCCGGAGGCCCGCGCTCCCTTCAGCTTGATTCCTTGCCTTCGCCGATCTGCGTCTGCAGGTAGTTCTGTTCGCCGACCTTGTCCACCAGCGACAGCTCGGTCTCCAGGAAGTCGATGTGCTCCTCGGCATCCTCGAGGATGTCGACGACGATCTCGCGGCTGACATAGTCCTTGCTCGACTCGCAGAGCGTCACCGCCGCGACCAGCGCCGTGCGCGCCTCTGTCTCCAGCCGAAGGTCTGCCTTCAGGCATTCAACGACGGTCTCGCCGACGGCGAGCCGGCCGAGGTCCTGCAGGTTGGGAAGACCATCGAGTATCAGGATGCGCTTCATCAGCTTGTCGGCGTGCTTCATCTCGCCGATCGATTCGTCGTAGATCTTCTTGGCCATCCGCTCGAAGCCCCAATGCCCCATCATGCGGGCATGCAGGAAGTACTGGTTGATCGCGGTGAGCTCGTTCTTCAGCAACTTGTTGAGCTCGGCAATAATTTGCGGATTGCCCTGCATGGCGGTCTCCTCGGTACGCGTTCGCCTTGAGAGATACTCCGCGAATCTCTCGATGCAACCGAAGAGTGCGCGACTGAGAACCGTTCGCTCAAAAAACCGCGCGCAACGACTGAGCTGCGCGACTGGTTCTCAGTTGCTCACGTTCAGGCTCTTCCGGGCCACGAAGGTCAGGTTCAGCGGATGCCGATGAAGGACAGGATCGCCATCACGATGACGATCAGGCCGACCAGGTAGATGATGCCGTTCATGGGGCTCCTTGCCGGGGGACTCCTTGCGCGCGAACTCGCCGCAGGCCCTAACGTCACGTTTCTGCCAAGGTTGCTGTGGCACCCTGCCGCCGTCCGGCGCGCCGCAACGTCGGCGCCAGTCGGACGTTTAACCAACCATCCACAGCCCGCCCGACCGTGTTGTCGGGTCAGCCGGAGTACGCGTTATGCCCCTGGACCAAGGAAAGTCCCCCTTCACCCTCCCCAAGCTTCCTTATGCCGATGACGCGCTGGCGCCCGTCATTTCCGCGAACACCATCTCCTTCCACCACGCCAAGCACCACAAGGCTTATGTGGACAATCTCAACAAGCTGATCGAGGGCACGCCGTACGCCGACATGTCGCTGGTCGAGATCATCAAGAAGTCGGTCAAGGACGAGAAGGCCAAGGGCATTTTCAACAACGCCGCCCAGGTCTGGAACCATGACTTCTACTGGCACAGCATGACGCCCAAGGGCGGCACGCCGGCAGGCAAGATCAAGCCGCTGATCGAGGAAAGCTTCGGCGGCCTTGACAAGTTCCAGGCGGCCTTCAAGGCCGCGGCGGTCGGTCAGTTCGGCAGCGGCTGGGCCTGGCTCGTCGCCAAGGACGGCAAGCTCGCGATCGAGACGACCTCGAACGCCGACACGCCGCTGGCGCACGGCGGCAAGCCGCTGATCGTCGTGGATGTGTGGGAGCACGCCTACTACCTCGACTTCCAGAACCGTCGCCCGGATCACGTCCAGGCCTGGATGGAGAAGCTCATCAACTGGTCGTTCGCCGAGCAAAATCTCGGCTAGAAGAGAGGAGTCGTCATGCTGGGCACCATCCTGCTGATCATCCTGATCCTCATCCTGATTGGTGCCCTGCCGACATGGCCGTACAGCAGCGGCTGGGGCTACTACCCCAGCGGCGGCGTCGGCCTGATCGTGATCATCCTGATCATATTGCTGCTGATGGGACGACTCTGACGCCCCGTCGGCAACTCATCAGTACCTGAACGTCACGTTGATCGAGCCGAACTGCGTCCAGCGGTTCTGCTCGTAGAAATCCGGCGTGCGCAGCACCTGCGTGTAGGTGAGGCGCACGCCGTGATACGTGACGGCAAGGCCCGCCTGCGCCTCGCCGACGAACGGCCGGTGCGACACCCGCAGGCTGTAGCCGTCGGTATTGCCGTCGAGGAAGATGTTGCGGCCGACCGCCTGGCCGTCGACGCCGGCGAAAAGATACCAGCCGAAGCTGCCGTCGCCGATGAAAGCTTCCGAGCCGGGCAGCGCGGGCCGCGGCCGTGGCGGCCCGAAATCGTCGCGCAGGTTCTTGCCGATGCGGGCCGTCCCGCCGACATCGCCATAGATGGCAACGTTGCCCAGCGCCGCGCCGATGCGCGGGATGAAATCGACCTCGAGCTTGGGATCGTCGAACACGACCGTGCGGGCGGTGCGCCAGCGCCGCTCGAAGCCGATGCCGATCGTCGGCTCGTTGTGCAGCTGATTGGCCCAGCCGTTGGCTTGGGCGACGCCGATGATGTTGTGGAAGTTGTTCTGCACGAACTCGCCGCCAGCCGCCGGCCCGATCACGCCAAGGTCGAGCTGCAGCGTGTCGAGCCGCACCGGCTCCTGCACGCCCGTCTTCTCGTCGCGCCGCTTGTAGGTGTATTGCAGGGCGAAGCTGGCATAGAGCCAAGCGGCATAGGGCCGGTCGTTGTAGATGGGCTGCGACGTGAACGTATTGTCGGGCGTGTAGATGTTCTGGCCGAACGACACGCCGACGCGGCGCACCACCGAGTCGGACTGCGGCTCGCCGAAAAAGGTCGGCACCGTGGTCATGGCGACGATCCCGGGCGGCATGGCGGTTATCGAGGGCGAAAGCCAGCCGATGCGCACGCCGTTGGTGTAGTCGCGGTCGGTCGGGCTGAACCGGTTGAAGACGTCGTTCTCGACCTGGAAGATGAAGATGCTGCGGCTTTCGCTTTCCGTCGCCGAGGGCGGCGGAGGCGGATCGTCAGCCCGGCCATCGGCGACGACGCCCGCTGTGAGCACTGTCGCCAGGACGGCGGCCTTGGCGATGCTGCCCTGCATCGCCTGCCAACGTGTCGGGGGCCGGAGGGTTCCCGCTAGCGCGCGTTGGCGTCGGCTTTGACGCTCCAGAGATGATCACGCCAGCGCACGCCGATCACGACCGTGAAGACGATGCCGATCGTGCTGAAGATCGTGCCGGTCACGGCGAAACCGGTGTGCTCGACCAGCGGGCCGGCCGCCAGCAGGCCGATGGCCATGCCGTAGACCGCCAGCATGCGCACGCCCATGACGCGGCCCCGGAAGGCCGGATTGGCGACGCGCAGCAGCAGCACCGCCATGGGGATCATGCAGAAGCTTTGTACGAAACCTGACACGAACAGGACGATCTGCCCCAGCAGCGGGATCTCGATCCAGGAGAAGGCGAGGTTGAGGGAGAACCACAGGACGGCGCAAACAAGCGTGGTGCGGGCGGGGCGGACGGCGGCGCCGAACGTCGAGATCGCGATCGAGCCGGTGAGCGCGCCGCCGGCGAAGCAGGCGATCAGCCAACCGAGCCCGGTCTGGCCGAGGCCGTAGATGTCCTTGGCGACGTAGGCCAACAGCGAGCTGATCAGCGGATAGGCGGCGAGGTTCACCAGGAAGGCGAGCAGCATCACTGCCCGCATGTCGGGCGTCGACCACACGTAGGCGAAGCCTTCGCGCAGGGCGCGCAACGGCGAGGCATGGGCGGGCTCCTCGCCCACCACGCGCAGGCGCCTGATGCCGACATTGAAGGTCAGGGCGAGGCTCGCCGCATAGAAGACGCAGACGCCGAGATAGGCCATGCCCGATCCGACCAAGGCCACCAGGCCCGCCCCCGTCAGCGCGCCCACAATGCGAGCAGAATCCGCGGTCGTGCGCGACACGCCCATGGCCCGCATCAGGTAGTCCGACGGCATGGTCTCGCCGACCAGCAAGTTACGCAGCGTGATGTCGGACGGCCTGACCAGGCCCATGATGGTCGCCAGCACGAAGACCGACCAAGGCGCCGCCTGGCCGCTCAGGAACAGCGCCGCCAGCGCGCTCGCCACGGCGAGATAGATGGCCCGCATCACGCACAGGACCTTGCGGTTGCCGACACGGTCGCCGGCCATGCCGAACAGCGGCGAGATCAGGGTGCCCAGGAACTGCAGGGAGCCGAAGACGGCCAGCGCCAGGACCGAACCGGTCGAGACCAGCACGAACCAGCCCAGGATCACGCCTTCCATTTCGAAGGCCCAGGAGGTCAGCAGGTCGGCCGGCCATTGATAGCGGAAGCTCCGGATCTGGAACGGCGCCAGCGCCGGTACACGCGCAGTGAGACTCACGTCCTGTTCGATCCCTCCCCCGGCCGGCGTCTTGCTTGGCGCCTCTCAGGGCGAGCCCACCGTGCGCTTTTGGCCCGCGGACTGCAATTAACGCATTTTCATGGGGCATTCTCGCCATTCGCGGGGCTCAGCCGCGAAAAGCCCCAGATATTGTAGTTCTATTCCCCCCTTTTTGGTGGGATTATCCGAAGCCTGCAGTTGCGTTGCAGGCGAGCGCAGAGCATTGTGGACTGGGGATGCCGTTAAGCGGTGGCAGACGCTCGATAGAGCCGCACGCGGATGTGCCTTGGTCAAAATTCCGCGAAGGGCGGTGCCGTGCAGCGTACGATATTTCACCTAATTCTGATCAAGCCGACGCATTACGACGACGACGGCTATCCGATCACTTGGCTGCGATCGCATATCCCCTCCAACACGCTGGCCGCCCTCTACGGCCTGGGCGAGGATTGTCGGCAGCGCCAGGTTCTGGGCCCTGACGTCGACATCGACATCAAGCCGTTCGACGAGACCAATACCCGGGTGCGGCCCGATCGGATCGTCGCCGATATCCGCCGCACCGGCGGCAAGGCGCTGATCTGCCTGGTCGGCGTACAGTCCAACCAGTTCCCGCACGCCGTCGACCTCGCCCGCCACTTCCTCAAGGCCGGGCTGCCGGTGGCCATGGGTGGCTTCCATGCTGCCGGCTGCCTGTCGATGCTGCCGGTCGTGCCGCCCGAGATCCAGGCGGCGATGGACATGGGCATCTCGATCTTCGCCGGCGAGGCCGAGGAAGGCCGCCTGGACATCGTCCTGAAGGATGCCTGGAACGGCACGCTGAAGCCGCTCTACAACTACATGGACGACCTGCCGGGCATCGAGGGTGCGCCGACTCCGCACCTGCCGCCGGCCGCGCTGGCGCGCAACGAGGGCAAGAAGTCGAGCTTCGATCTCGGCCGCGGCTGCCCGTTCCAGTGCTCGTTCTGCACCATCATCAACGTGCAGGGCCGCAAGAGCCGCTTCCGCAATCCCGACGATCTCGAAGCGATCGTGCGCGAGAACTACAAGCAGGGCATCACGTCGTTCTTCATCACCGACGACAACATGGCCCGCAACAAGCACTGGGAGGACTTCTTCGACCGGCTGATCGAGCTCAAGGAGAACGAAGGCATCGAAGTGTCCCTGATCATCCAGGTCGACACGCAGTGCCATCGCATCCCGAACTTCATCCAGAAGGCGCGCTGGGCCGGCGTCTACCGCGTCTTCATCGGCCTGGAGAACGTCAACCCGGACAACCTGCTGGCCGCCAAGAAGCGCCAGAACAAGATCACCGAATATCGCAAGATGCTGCAGGCTTGGCACGCCAGCGGTGCCTCGACCTGGGCCGGCTACATCCTGGGCTTCCCCGGCGACACGCGCGAATCGATCATGCGTGACCTCGAGATCATCAAGAAGGAACTGCCGCTCGACATCCTCGAGTTCTTCATGCTGACGCCGCTGCCGGGCTCGGAAGACCACCAGAAGCTCTGGAAGCAGGGTGTCTGGATGGATCCGGACCTCAACAAGTACGACCTCAATCACCGCGTCGTCCATCATCCCAAGATGAGCGACGCCGAGTACGAGCAGACCTATCGCGACGCCTGGCGGACCTACTACACGCCCGAGCACATCGAGACGGTGGCGCGCCGCCACGGCGCCATTCCCGGGCGCAACCCGGCCGAGCCGGCCCAGTTCATGACCATGTTCAAGATCATGTTCGAGGCCGAGAACATCCACCCGCTGGAAGGCGGCATCGTGCGCATGAAGTACCGGCGCGACCGCCGCTACGGCATGCCGATCGAGCCGATCGGCGTGTTCCACTACAAGCTGGCGATCGAGACCTTCAAGAAGCTCAAGATCTACGCCAAGCTCGCCTGGCAGGGCTGGCGCATCGGCCAGAAGGTCCTGCACGATCCCAAGCGCCACGAGTACATGGATCTCGCACTGTCGCCGGTCGTCGAGGAAGACATGGACAAGCTCGCCCTGTTCAGCGAGACGGCGGGCGGCGGCGCGGCGCTCAGCAAGCGGCGCGGCGAGGACCTGGCGCGCGCCAAGATCGCGGCCAAGCAGAACCAGCAGCGGCTCGAAGCGGCGGAGTAACCTCCGCCGTCACAGGTGCCAGCCGTCGTGCGTCGATGCCGACGCCAGCACGGCCGCTACCCCATTCGTCCCGTCGCCGTTGAGATCCTGGTGGAACCCCGCCTCCAGCGATTGAAGCGCCGCACTGCTTCCGGAGATGATGCCCGTGGGACTCGACAGCAGGTTGCCGTTGGCGTCGGCCAGCCAGACGGCGTACTGCTCGGCCCCCGTCATCTTCCACACGACCTGACAGCCACCCGGTGTCGTTTCGGCGGCGATCGGGGTCCAGGCGCCGAACTGGCCGGCCGTGACCACGCTGCCGCCAAAGCGCAGTTCAGGACCCGACGAGCCACCCGATGGATACAGGTCATAGGTATCGGCGACCTGGACCAACGTGGTCGATCCGAGCGACTCGATCACGGTCGTGACGAGGCCGGTCGTGCCGTCGCCGTTGAGATCCTGACCGAAGCTCGTTTCCGAGGCCTGCAGCGTCTTGCTGCCGCCGGTCACGATGCCGGTGGGGCTCGACAGCAGATTGCCGCCAACGTCGGTCAGCCAGACGGCATACTGGTCGGCGCTTCCCATCTTCCATGCCACCTGGTAGCCGCCGACGATCGTCACTGCCGCACCGACCGGCGTCCAGTCGCCGAACTGGCCGACCGCGATCGGCGCGCCGCCAAGGGACAGCAGCGGGCCCGCTGAGCCGCCGGCTGGATAGACGTGGTAGTTGGCGCCGATCTGGACCAGCGTCGTCCCTCCGACGGCGTCCAGCACGATCGGCGGATAACCGGTCGTGCCGTCACCGTTGAGATCCTGGCCAAAGGCGCTCTCGAGCCCCTGCAGGGCGAGGCTGCTGCCCGACACGATCCCAGTGGGACTCGACAGCAGATTGCCGCCGCCGTCGACGAGCCACAGGGCATACTGATCGTCACTGCCCTGCTTCCAGGCGACCTGATAGCCGCCGGCCACGGCTTCGGCACCGATCGGCACCCATGTGCCGAACGTCCCGATCGCGACGACCGTGCCGCCATAAGACAGCGCAGGGCCGGATGAACCGCCGGACGCATGCAGCGCATAGGTGTCGGCGACCCGCACCAGCTGAGTCGCGCCGGCCGATTCGATCGCCGACGTCGCCGGCCCGATCGTGCCGTCGCCATTGAGATCCTGGCTGAAGGTGGTTTCCAGCGATTGGAAGGCGAACGTGTGGCCGGAGATCACGTCCGTCTGCGAGAGGTAGTTCAGGCCGGCGTCGGTGGTCCATACGAGGTAGTTGTCGGTGGCGCCCTCTTTCCACACCACCTTGTAGCTGAGGTTCCATGCCATGGGCTCGAGCGCGATCGGCGCCCATTCGCCGAACCGGCCCACCGTGACCGGCGTCCCGGGAATGCCGCCATAGCGCAGCTCGGCCCAGCCGTATGATCCCATCCAATAGGTGTCGGCGACCAGGACGAGGCCGTAGATGCCCGCCATCTCGATCACCGTCGTCACCACGCCGATCGTGCCGTCGCCGTTGAAGTCCTGGGCGAAGCTGGTCTCCAGCGTCTCCAGCGCGTAGCTCCGGGCCGGCATCACGGTCTCGGTCTGGTAGTTGCCGGCGCCGTCGGTCGTCCACAGCATGAATTGGTCGCCGCTCGTGGCCTTCCAGACGACGCGATAGCCGCTGCCCGATCCTTCTGCGGCGACCGGCGTCCAGGCGCCGAATTTTCCGGCCGTGACAGCCGCGCCGGCATAGCGCAGCTCGGGGCCCGTCGACTGGCCCGACGCGTACATCGCATAGGTGTCGCCGATCTGGACCAGCCTCGTCGTTCCGATCGCCTCGATCGTGAACAGGGAATAGAGATCGTCTGCGACCAGGGCGGACCGGGCGACGTCCTTCAGCGTCAGGGAGTCGCCGGCGCCGAAATCGATGACGGTGTCGCTGCCGACCTGGGTAGCGTGCGACAGCACGTCGGCAAGACCCGAAAAGCCGATGATGGCGCTAAAGTCGAGCGTGTCGCCGTCGGCATGCGAGAAATCGGTGATCGTGTCCGCGCCGCCGCCGAGGGCATAGACGAAAACGTCGCGGCCGGTCCCGCCCGTGAGAGTATCGCTGCCGGCGCCGCCATCGATCCGGTCGTTGCCGGCATTGCCCTTGAGCACGTCGCTACCGGCGTTGCCGTAGAGGGTGTCGCCGGCGATCGTGCCGTCCAGCGTGTCGTTGCCCGTCGTGCCCGCGAACAGCTCGTCGAGGATCAGGTTGCCCCAGGCCAGGGCGTCGACGCGGTGGTAGGTGGCGAGCGTGTTGGTGACGTTGTCGTTCTCGTTGTCGCCGTCGAAGATCGACACCGAGCTCGCGATCATCTGTTGCTTGAGATCGTCGACGGACAGGAAATGGCCGCTCACCTGCAGCGCCAGCTGCTGCATGTCGGCGACCAGCCCGGAAATATGCGGCGCCGCCTGACTGGTTCCGGAATAGGTGACCTGCCCGCCATCCCAGCTCGCACCGGTGATGCGGCCGCCGGGTGCGAAGATCGTCGTCAACGACGTGCTGCGTTGCGAGAACGAGATGATCTGGTCGGCGCTGGTGGTGTAGTCGATCGCCCCGGTCGACCAGCGGAAGTTGACGCCGGCATCGCGGTCCCAGACCGCGCCGACCGACCATGCGCCGGGATCGGCCGACGGAAGGGACACACCCTCGGTCTGGTAGCTGAAATAGTTGTTGCCGGACGACACTACGACGGCAACGTCGTTGGCGACCAACGTTGCCATCTGGCTGGCGAAGACCGACGACGTGTTGGTGCTGCTGTTGTCGCCCTGGCCGAGCGACATGTTGACGGCGACGACGTTGTAGGCTGCCGCGTTCGCGACCACCCAGTCGAGCGCTTCCTGGATGTCCGTATTGGTCGCAGTCGTGCTTCCGTCGGGAAAGACTTTCAGGGCGATGATGTTCACGCCCGGCGCCATGCCGCGGTAGAGGCCGTCCTGCGAACCGACGATGCTGGCGACGTTGGAGCCGTGGCCGTGCGTGTCGGAGGCGTTGGAATCGTTGCTGCCCGAGAAGTCGTAGGAATAGACGATGCGATCGGCTACGCCGTTGTGGTCGGCGTCGGCGCCGAAGAAAGGGTGATTGAGGTCGATGCCGGTATCGATCACCACCACCGAGACGCCGTGGCCGTCGATGCCGCTGAACCGGGGATCGGCGCGGAACTGGTCGAGGCGGATCAGGGAGGTGTCGGGCAGCGCCGTGAGACCGGCATCGAAATCGGCGACGACCTGCCCTGCCGCCGGATCGTGAGCAGCCATCGGCGGGTCGCTCGCCGCGTCGAGCGACGTCGTGTTGCCGCTAGATGTCATGTGTCCAGGCGATCATCGCCGTGATCCGCCCGGAACTCAGTCTCTGATTGTTTCAAGCATTGTCCCGGCCCCAACCAACGGACAGCTGCGATTGTAGGCCATCCGTCAACCACGGGGTAGAGACCCGTCGCTTCCGGCTCAGTGGACCAGCCAGTCCTCCGGGATGGTCAGGACGGGCTCCCCGCCCTGCACCGCGTTGGAACTGCCCTGCGTCGAGCTGCTTTGTACGCTGGCCGACACGCCAGGAGGCGGCAGGCTGTAGGGATCGGCGGCGGAATAGTTCACCTTGTATCCCATGTCCTCGAGGATGCCGATCGTCACGATGCTGATCGGATCGCCGGACGTCGTCATGGTCGACGTCATCAGCTCCCTGCCGAAGACGGATTCCAGCAAGTGGCCGCCGTTCGTCGGCACGTAGGTCGCCGATTGGTCCCCGCTCAGCATGCGATAGGCGTAGAGACCGTGCTGGCCGATGTAGTTGCCGCTGCCGTCGCGCAACCCCATCGAGTCCCATACCGTGGTGTTGAAGCCGAGAGCGTGTGCGATCTCGTGCTCGATCGTGTAGGTCAGACGGCCGTCCGCGGCAATGCGCGCGATATCCATGGCATCGACATCCAGGTGGCCAAGCCAGGGGAGCTTTGGCGCGCTCGTACGCATCGCGTCCGGCCCGCCCTGGCCCAATGCCCCGAACTCGCCGTCGATCGGGCCGATCCAGACGTCGATCTTGATGTCGTCGACCAGTCCTTCCTGGAAGTGGGTCACGCTCGGAAGGTCACCGACGATGATCTGCTGCCAGCGCGCGACGGCAGCATCGAAGTAGGACATGTATTGCATGTCTTCGGTGCTGGGACCGTCACTGCCGAAATCCAGCGTGATATTGAAGTTACCGGCCGGCACGCCGATGACGCCGTCTCCGTTGAGGTCCTGCTGGAAGCCGGGTTCGTAGCTCTCGAACGCCGAGCTCTGGCCGAACATGCTTGCCGACGGCGACACGAGATGCCCGGTGCTGTCGACGTTCCACACCACCTTCTGGACACCGTCCGTGTGTTGCCAGGCGACTTGGTAGCCGGTCGCCGTCGCCGTAGCGGCGAAGGCCGACCAGCCGGAGAACCCCGCGAAGCCACTGCCGTACAGCAATGGCATCATCATCGAACCGCCGCTCTGACCGATGTAATACGAGCCATTGAGCTGGAGCAGGCTGACCGATCCGACGGCCTCGATCGTCGTCGCGCTGGAGATCGCGGTACCGGCATCGCCGAAATCCTGGTGGAAGATCGGTTCGAACGGCGTCATGGCGCCGGAGGCTATCGGACCCACCAGCGACGACAGGTAATTGCCGTCGTTGTCGGTCGTCCAGACGATGTAGTTGTCGCCGGGGCCGCCGAATGTCCTCCAGGCGACATCATATCCGGTCGCCGTTTTCTCGACGGCAGCCGGCGTCCAGCCGGGGAATTGACCCTCGGTGACCGGCACGCCGCCGAACTTGAGAAACGGGCCGTTGGTCGAGCCCGTCTCGTAGAGGAAATAGGTGTTCGCTTCCTTGACCAGGCTCGACCAGCCGTTTGTCTCGATCGGCGTCGACACGACGCCAACGGTGCCGTCGCGGTTGAGGTCCTGACTGAAGCTCCATTCGACCGCCTGCAGGTCATAGGTCGCCCCTGACTCGGGGCCCAACTGGGACAGGTAGTTGCCGCTGCTGTCGGTCAGCCAGACGATGTACTGATCGCCGCCGAGGTTGTTCCAGGCGACTTCGTAACCGTTCCCCGTCTGCTCGGCCGCGATCGGCGCCCACGTGCCAAATTGCCCCGGGGCGACGGCCGTGCCGCCGAACTTGAGGAGCGGGCCCGACGATCCACCGAGGAAGTAGCCGTCGCCAATCTTTGCCAGGCTGGTCGCTCCAGCGGTTTCGATCGTGGTCGTCGCGAGCCCGATCTGGGCATCGCCGTTGAGATCCTGGCCGTAGACCACCTCGAGCGTCTGAAGAGCCGTGCTGCCCCAGGACATCGCGGCGCTCTGAGACACGAAGTTGCCATTGCTGTCGGTCGTCCACTCGACGCACAGCTGCGCGACGTTGTTCTTGAAGACGAGGTGGTAACCAGTTGCCGTCTGCTCGGCCGCAATAGGTCCCCAATTGACGAACTGATCGGGCCGCAAAGCCGACCCGCCGTACTTCAGCACGACGCCGGCATTATCCGCCGACTTGAGGACGTAGTTCGGGCCAGCGAGTTGAAGGCTTGTCGTGCCGGCTGATTCTTCGGTGTAGTCGAACGCAACCATGCCATCGGCATCGAGATCCTTGTTGAAGATTACCTCATACGTCCGCAGAGCGTATTCACCAGCCACCACGCCACTGTCCGACTGGTAATTGCCGGAACTGTCGGTCGTCCAGAAGATGAACTGGCTGCCGTTCTGCCAGCCAACCAGGTAGCCGGCGCTGTTCTTCTCGGCCTGGATCGGGGTCCAGCCGGCGAACTGGCCCGCCGTCACCGGCGCGCCGCCCATCCGTAGCTCCGGCCCCCAGGTGCCACCGGTCGAGTTGAGGAAGTAGCGGTCGATCATCTGGACGAGACTCGTATTGCCGTCCGACTCGATCGCAGGCAACGCCACCGTCTCCGTCCCACCGTCACCGTTGAGATTCTGGGCGAAGGCGGGCTCGAGAACGCGCAAATCGGTGCTGGAGCCGGCAACAGGACCAGTGACGTCCGACAGGTAGTTGCCGCCGTTGTCGGTCGCCCAGACGATGTACTGGCCGGACGCGGAATCCTTCCAGGCGACCATGTAGCCGCTGGTGGTCTTCTCGGCGCCGATCGGCGCCCAGCTGCCGTACTGGCCCGCCGTCACCGGCGCGCCGCCGCGGCTGAGCTCGGGACCCCACGTTCCGCCGACCGTGTTGAGGAAATAGCGGTCGAGCACCTGGACAAGGATCGTCGTGCCTTGCGCTTCGATCGTTGCGGGCAATGCTGCCGGCGCCGCATCGCCGTTGAGATCCTGGGCAAAGCCCGGCTCGAACGCCTTCAACGCGGAGCTGGCGCCCGACATGACGGCGGTCTGCGACAGGAAGTTGCCGTTGGCGTCGGTCGCCCACACCAGATACTGGTCCGCGCCGGCCATCTTCCAGGCGACCTGGTAGCCGCCTGTCGTCTTCTCGGCGCCGATCGGCGCCCAGCCGCCGAACTGGCCGAAGGCGTAGGCGGCGGCGCCATACTTGAGCTGTGGTCCGGTTGATGTACCCGCCGCGTAAAGGAAGTAACCGCTGCCGATCTGTATGAGGTCTGTCGCACCGTCGGTCTCACCGAAGGCGGAAACCTCGCCGATGGTGGTGTCGCCGTTGAGATCCTGGCTGAAGGTCGTCTCGCGCGCCTGCAAGGCGACGCCGGAGATCGTCGGCCCTTGCGAGAGCCAGTTGCCGGCGTTGTCGACGCTCCAGACCGTGTACTGGTCGGCGGTTCCGTTCTGCCAGACAACGTCGTAACCGTTGGCGGTCTTCTCGGCGCCGATGGGTTTCCAGCCGCCGAACTGGCCCGCCGTCACGAAGGCGCCACCGAAGCGCAGCGCCGGTCCAGCCAGGCCGCCAGCCTGGCTGAGGAAGTAGTAGCCGAAGTTCCCGGTCAGCTTGGTCGTGCCCAGCGAATCGATCGGCGTGCCCAAGCTCAATGAGGCATCGCCATTGAGGTTCTGCCCGAAGCTCGCCTCGAATGCCCGCAGCACGTCGCTGCTGCCGCTGACCGGCCCGATCATGTCGGACACGTAGTTGCCATCGGCATCGGTCGCCCACACGATGAACTGGCCGGTGCCGTAGTTCGCCCACGCGACTTCGTAGCCGTACGTCGTCTTCTCGGCGCCGATCGCCGTCCACCCGGCATACTGGTTCGCTGTTACGGTGTCGCCGCCCCGGGTGAGTTGCGGACCGGTCGTCGTTCCGTGGTCATAGAGGAAAAAGGTGTTGCCGACCTGGGCCAGGGTCGTCGCACCGATCGACTCGATCGTCGTCGTGTTGAGGCCGATCGTTCCGTCGCCATTGAGGTCCTGGCCGAACACGGTTTCCTTGACCTGGAAATCCGCAGCGGCACCCGAGGTCGGTCCGACGTCGTTCCACATATAGTGGCCGTTGCTGTCCGTCTGCCAGACCTGGAACTGGCCGGTGCCGGCGTTCTTCCAGGCCACCTGGAAGCCCAATGCCGTCTGGGCCACGCCGACAGGCGTCCAGCCGGCGAACTGGCCTGACGTCACGATCGCACCGGCATACTTCAGCATCACGCCGGTCGCGACGGTGGTCGGCGCGATGGCGTACCCATCGGCCCTCTCGACCAGCTTGTAGGTGCCGACGTTATCGATGACGGCGCCCGGCTTGGGGCCGATGTAGTTGTCGCCGTTCAAGTCGTGGAAGAAGCTGACCTCGAGCGACTGCAGCGCGTAGCTCGTTGCCGACAGAGGCGCGGCCTGGCCGAGATAGTTGCCGCTGAGGTCGACGGTCCAGACGATGAACTGGTTGGCCGTCACGTTCTTGAAGACGACGTCGAGCGTGCTCGTGCGGAGCTCGGCGCTCCACGGCGACCATGCGCCGAACTGGCCGAGCGTTACCGCCGAGCCGCCGTAGCTCAACGTCGCGCCGACGCTCGACAGCGTGTACTTGCTGCCGTCGAAGCTGAGGGCTGTGTTTCCGAAGCCTTCGATCTGGGCCATCAGCGACCGCGCTTTCCGGCGCAGTCCACCGCCTGAGCCGGCCGGTCAACCGGGCCGGATCGATACATGAACTTGAACAAAGCAACGCCCCCGCTACAGCTGGCAGTCCACTTCACTCGCTGTGGCTTTTACCACAGTCCGATCACAACCGAGGGGTAGCGGACAAGAAAATTCTTCTACAACCCGAAGCGTGCACGTTGTCTCGCGCGCTGATTGTGCCTGATTCATGCAGCTGTCGTGCTCGAACGAGCACGGCGACGACTGAACCAGTCGCTCTGCACCGTGGTTATGACGGGTCTATCTGTGCCTGCACTGCCGGCAACGGGGCTAAGGATTTTGCGGCATTCCCGCCTTTTCCGCCCGACCCTCTTGTTGGTCTTGAGAAGCCGTCCCCCATCCGTTGTGCCCCCGTCGACTTCGCGCAATTTCCGCAACCGGTCTTGAAGGCGACGCTGCCGCCCTCGTCGCCGGGTCCGGGTGCGCCCATCCGACTGAACCAGCCGGATGGGCTCGCACGGTATCTGGCGCGGGCGATGGTCGTCGGCGAGCATGCGCTTAAGATAACTCAAGTGCACTGATTTGTAAACTACGGTATTGGTTATTGCGTGCCATAAGCGGTCGTTCGACGCAATATCTCCGGGGTCGGGTGCCGTGCCAGCAGTGCAGGCAATCTCATCGCCCTGCGCCGGCCCGTCATGACCACTGTGCAGAGCTACTAGCTCAGCATCCAGCCCTGATCGTGATGCTCGTCCTGCTGGATGGCCGCGCCGGCAGGCAGCAGCGTGCCACTGGTTATCGTCGTGGTACCGCCAAACGTGTTAGTGCCAGACAACGTGAGAGTGCCACTACTGAACGTGGTCAGGGTCGCACCCGCCGCCTGTGCGTAGGTCACGTTGGCCTGCACGCCGGCCATCACGTGGCCCGGCATGTTGTAGGCGTCGGCCGCGCTGTAGTTCACCTGATAGCCCAGGTCCTGGAGCGCGGCGACGGTCAGGATGCTGAGCGGCGCGGGCACGCCCGACATGATGCTGGTCATCAGCTCGTTGCCGAAGATGCTTTCCGCCCAATGGACGCCAGCTGTCCCCGACCCGCCTTCGGTCTCCAGCGGCACGACGGTGGCCGACGGGTTGCCGCTCAGCAGCTGATAGGCGAACAGGCCATGGGCGCCATTGTAGCCGCCGCCGGTGGTCAGGCCACGACTGTCCCACAAGGTCCCGAGGCCAAGCACGTGGCCGATTTCATGGGTCAATACGGCGGTCAGCGTGCCGTTGCTCACCATGCTGTCGATGTCGGCCGAATCGATCTGGATGGTGCCGTGACTGGGCTGGCCGAGGAACCGGGTGGCGTCCGGTCCGCCCTGCGCGAGCGTACCGCCTTTACCGTCGAGGGAGACGATGCTGATCTGGATCATCAGATCGTCGATCAGCCCGTACAGCGGGCTGGAGACGTCCGGCAGATCGCCGACGATGATCTGTTCCCAGCGCGCTTCCGCCTGCGACAGATAGGACGCGTAGTTGCCGACGTTGCCGCTGTAGTTCAGCACGATGTTGAAGGCGGGCGTCGGGACACCGATGACGCCGTCGAAATTGAGATCCTGTTGCAGGCCGGGTTCATAGGCCTCGAGTGCCGAGCTCTGCCCGAACATCGGGCTCGTCATGCTGGTGAAGTTACCGGCAGCATCGGTGGACCAGACGATGTACTGGTCGGTGGCGTCCATCTTCCACGCCACCTGATAGCCGTTGCCCGCCCACTCGGCGCCGATTGGCCGCCAGCCGCCGAACTGGCCGGCCGTCACGTAGCTGCCGCCGTAGCTCAGCAGCGGCCCCGACAAGGCGCCAGGGCCATCAAAGAGGTAGTAACTACCGACCTGGGTCAGGGAGGTCGAACCGGACGATTCGAACGGCCATGGCGACGGCTGCGATCCGTCGAGGTTGAGGTCCTGATGGAAAACCGCCTCGAACGCCTGGAAGGCGCCACTGTTCGACGACACCACGCCGCCCTGCGACGTCCAGTTGCCGCCGCCGTCGATGTGCCAGACCAGGTATTGGTCGGCACTGCCGTTCTTCCAGGCGACTTCGTAGCCGCCCATCGACTGTTCGGCGGCGATCGGCGTCCATCCGCCGAACTGGCCGTTGGTGACGTAGCTTCCGCCATAGGCGATCCAGGGGCCGCCCGACCCGTGGTTC
Source organism: Reyranella sp. (assembly GCA_019750135.1). Classification (GTDB taxonomy): domain Bacteria; phylum Pseudomonadota; class Alphaproteobacteria; order Reyranellales; family Reyranellaceae; genus Reyranella. The sequence continues at coordinate 88,659 of JAIEOV010000002.1, forward strand.
ACGAAATAGGTGTCCGCGACGTGGCTAAGGCTCGCCCCGCCCGACGATTCGACCGGGCTCGTCTGGGGACCAACCAACGTGTCGTGGTTGAGGTCCTGCTGGAGGTTCAGCTCGAAGGACTGAACGTACCAAGTGCCGCCGGAAACGACGGGCGTCTGCGACAGGAAGTTGCCGGAGCCGTCGATGTACCAGGTGAGGTATTGGTCGGCGCCGCCGTTCTGCCAGACCACGGCATAGCCGCCGCCGCTCTGCTCGGCGCCGATCGGCGTCCAGCCACCGAACTGGCCGGCCGTGACAGGAGCGCCGCCGTACTTCAGCAGGGAGCCGGCACTGCTTCCCTCGGGGATCACCATGTAAGTGTCGCCGACCGCGGCAAGATCGGTGGCGCCGTCGGTCTCGATGTTCGTCGGGCTGGAGATCCCGCCGCCGTTGAAGTCCTGGTTGAAGGCGACCTCGAGACCCTGCACCTCGGCACTCGCGCCCGCAAGCACGTTGCCCTGCTTCAGGAAGTTGCCGGCGCTGTCGACGTCCCACACGATGTACTGATCGACGACGCCGTTCTTCCAGACGAGCCTATACCCGCTGCCGAACTGCTCGGCGCCGAGCGGCGCCCAGCCGCCGAACTGGCCGGGCGTAACCGCCGATCCCGACATCTTCAGAACGGGACCGACCGTGCCGCCGCTCGGGATTACCATGTAGGCGCCGAGCATGAGATCCAGGGCAGCCGTGCCTACGTTCTCAATGACGGTCGGCGAGGTGAACCCGCCGCTCCCGTTGAAGTCCTGCTGGAAGGCAGCCTCGAGCGCTTGCAGCTCCGCGCTCGAACCCGACAGCACATTGCCGTAGGAAAGCCAGTTGCCGCCGCCGTCGACGTTCCACGTGATGTACTGATCGGCGGCGCCGTTCTTCCAGACGACCTGGTAGCCGCTGCCGGCGTGCTCCGCGCCGAGCGCCGTCCATGCCCCGAACTGGCCGACGGTGACCGCCGCGCCGGACATCTTCAGCTGCGGCCCCGTGGCGGTCCCGGTGGCGTAAAGAGAATAGGTGCCCGCGACTTGGCTCAATGTCGTCGCGCTCGACGCCTCGATGGTCGTCGTGGCGAGGCCAACGGTCAGGTCCTTGTTGAAGTCCTGGCCGAAAGTCGCCTCAAGCGACTGCAGGGCATAGCTCGACCCCGATATCACGGGGCCTTGTGAGAGCCATTTGCCGAAGATGTAGTCGACGGTCCACACGAGGTACTGATCGGCCGTGCCGTTCTGCCAGACGACCTGGTAGTAGCTGTAGCCGACCTGCTCGGCGCCGATCGGCTTCCATGCGCCGAACTGACCCGCGACCACCGCGCTGTCGTTCATCCTGAGCTGCGGGCCGCGCGTCGAGCCGCTGGCGTAGAGATAGTAGGTGTTGGCGACCGGCATGAGCACGGTCGAGCCGACCGCGTCGATCGCTGCCGCTATCGGTCCGATCGTGGCATCGCCATTGAAGTTCTGCTGGAATGTCGTCTCGAGCGCCTGCAGTTCGACGCTGGCGCCGGACAGGACCGGGCCTTCCGAAACATAGGTGCCGCCGCTGTCGACGTTCCAGACCTTGAACTCATCCGCTGTGCCGTTCTTCCAGACGACCTGATAGCCGGCGCCGAACTTCTCCACGCCCAGCGGAGTCCAGGCGCCAAACTGGCCGACGGTGACCGACCAGGCGCCGTAGCGCAGCGATATGTTTCCCGGCGTTATGAGGTAGATCGAGTCTGCGAACGTCTCAAGCTTGGCAGTTCCGACATCATCGATCTGCGCCATGAACTCTCAACTATCGAGCGCGCCTCGCGTCCGCTCGCTCCCCATATACGCGCGATAATAAAACATCGCGCAACCGCGCGATAGATCGAAGTCGGTTGTTGCCCGGCACATGCGACTTTTGCGGCGCGTTTTCAGGCCAGAATTGTGACGGTCAATGCAACCTCAGCGCTCGCGCAGGCTGTCGTGCCGGTAGCGCACCAGGGGCGACAGCAGGTAGCTCATGATGCTGCGCGATCCGGTCTTGATCTCCACCGTGACGGCCATGCCGGGCGACAGGCTCACCGTCTTGTTCTCGACCTGGATGCGGGTGCGGTCGAGCGACACGCGGACGGCATAGACCAGCTCCTGGCCCTTGGGCTCGCTGGTGGCGGCATCGGCGCCCTGCTGCTTGTCCGCCCCGCTCTTTTCCTGCGGCTTGTCGCGGCTGATCGCGTCGTGCGACACGCTGAGCACCCTGCCCTGGAGCAAGCCGTAGCGGGTGAAGTTGAAGGCATCGACCTTGATCGCGACTTCCTGGCCGGCCTCGACGAAGCCGATGTCGCGGTTGGAGATCATCGCCTCGATCTCGAGCTGGCTGTCGGCGGGAACGATGATCATGAGGATCTGGGCCGGCGTGACGACGCCGCCGATCGTGTTGACGGCCAGTTGCTGCACCACGCCGTCGACCGGGGCCGTGAGCTTCTGCAGGCTGGTGCGCTGCTCGGCCTTGACGATGTCCTGGACGAAACCGGCCGCCTTCTGCTGCGCCTTGGCGAGATCGTCGAGCAGGCCGCGCTCGTACTCGGCGACCGTCCGGCTGCGCGTCTGGGCGAGGCTCGCGATCGCGGCCTCGGCCTCGACCAGCCGGCTCTGCTGGACCAGCACTTCCTGGCGCTGCGCCGTGAGCTCCTGCAGCTCCTGCAGGTAGGCCAGCCGCGAGCCGAGCTCCTTGCTGCTCAGGTGCTTGCGGATCTCGACCCGCTCCTCGAGCGGCTGGATCATGGCCTGCAGCTTGGCGATCGAGGCCCTGATGGTGGCGAGCTCCGCCTCCTTCTGGGCGACCTGCCCGTCGACCGCCGAGAGCTTGGCCTTCTGCTCGGCGATCTGGCTGACCAGCAGGCGGTGATGCATGGCGGCGACCGGCGCCGGCGCCTCCGCCGGCGGCTTGAAGTCGGCCTCGGCGTCGCCCTTGCTGAGCGCCGCGCCGAGCCGGGCAAGATCGAGCTGGGCCGCCAGCAGGTCGCTCTTGAGGCGGCCGAGCTCGGCGCCGGTGATGGTGGGGTCGAGCTCGATCAGCACGTCGCCCGCCTTGACGCTCTGGCCGTCGCGCACGGTGATCGCTCGGACCACGCCGGTCTCGAACGGCTGGATGGTCTTGGTGCGGCCGCTCGGGATGATCTTGCCCAGCGCCACGGCGACGATGTCGACCGTGCCGATGCTGGCCCAGGCGAGCGCGGCGACGAAGATCACGACGATCGTCCAGACAACCGTGCGGCCGATCGGCGATGGCGGCGTCTCGACGATCTCCAGCGCCGCCGGCAGGAAAGCGAGCTCCTCGCGCCGGCGGTCCTGCTTGCGGTCGGCCCGGCGCGGCGGAAAGGCCAGGATGTTTCTAGCGGATTTCATGCAAGCCGGCCTGCAGGCGATACAGCGTGGCGTAGCGGCCGCCGGTCTTGATCAGCTCCTCGTGCGTGCCCTCCTCGACGATGCGCCCGCGCTCGATGGTGACGATGCGGTCGGCGATGCGCAGCGCCGAGAGCCGGTGGGCGATCACGAACACCGTTCGGCCGCGCACGATCTGCGCCATGTTCTGCTGGATGACGCGCTCGCTTTCGTAGTCGAGCGCGCTGGTCGCCTCGTCGAAGACCAGGATGCGCGGGTCGGCGGTGAGCGCGCGGGCGATGGCGATGCGCTGGCGCTGGCCGCCCGACAGCGTGCCGCCGCGCTCGCTGACGACGGTGTCGTAGCCCTCCGGCAGCTCGAGGATGAAGTCGTGGGCGCCGGCGAGCTTCGCCGCGGCGACGACCTGGTCGATCGGCATGGCGGGATCGGCGAGCGCGATGTTGTCCCGGATCGACCGGTTGAACAGCACGCTTTCCTGCAGCACGACGCCGATCTGGCGGCGCAGCCAAGCCGGATCGACCTGGGCCACGTCGACGCCGTCGATCAGCACGCGGCCGCTTTCGGGGACGTAGAGGCGCTGCACCAGCTTGGAGAGCGTGCTCTTGCCCGAGCCCGAGGGACCGACGATCCCGACCACCTGGCCGCCCGGCACCCTGAGGCTGACGTCGTGCAGGATCTCCGGCCCGTCGACGCGATAGCGGAAGGTGACATGCTCGAAGGCGACGTCGCCCTTGATCGCGGGTAGCGCGGTGCGGTTGGCGTTGTAGATCGGCTCGGCCGGCGTGTTGAGGATGTCGCCCAGGCGCTCGACGGACAGGCGGGCCTGGTGGAAGTCCTGCCAGATCTGGGCCAGCCGCAGCACCGGCGAGCTGACGCGGCCGGCCAGCAGATTGAAGGCGACCAGCTCGCCCACCGTGAGATCGCCCTCGATCACCAGCTTGGCGCCGAAATACAGGATCGCCGCCGTCACCAGCTTGCTGACCAGCTGGACGGTCTGGCTGGTGGTGTTGCCGAGATTGGCGGCGCGGAAGGAGGCGGCGACGTAGCCCGCGAGTTGCTCCTCCCAGCGGCGCTGCATCTGCGGCTCGACGGCCATCGACTTCAGCGTCTCGGCGCCGGCGATGGTCTCGACCAGGAACGCCTGGTTCTCCGCCCCGCGCCGGAACTTCTCGTCGAGCCGGCGGCGGAACAATGGTGCGGCCAGGGCCGAGATCACGACGTAGGCCGGCAGCGAGCCGACGACGATCCAGCTCAACAGCGGCGAATAGAAGAACATCACCGCGATGAAGACGAAGGTGAAGAAGAGGTCGATCACCAGGGTCAGGCCCGACCCGGTGATGAAGTTGCGTATGTTCTCGAGCTCGCGCACGCGCGCCACCGAATCGCCGACGCGGCGGGCCTGGAAATAGGCGAGCGGCAGGGCGAGCAGATGACGGAACAGCCGCGCGCCCAATTCGACATCGATGCGGTTGGTCGTGTGCGAGAAGAGATAGGTGCGCAGGATGCCGAGCACGGTCTCGAACACGGCGATCGCCACGAGGCCGATCACCAGCACGTCGAGCGTGCTCATGCTCCGGTGCACCAGCACCTTGTCGATGACGACCTGGAAGAAGAGCGGCGAGATCAGCGCGAAGACCTGCAGGAAGAACGAGGCGACCAGCACCTCGCTCAGGAGGCCGCGATACTTGTGGATCGCGCCCATGAACCAGGTGATGTCGAAGCGCCGCGACAGGTCGCTCAGGCGGGCGCGCCGCGCCATCAGGACCAGACGGCCGTCCCACACGGCTTCGAGCTCGGCCCGTGTCATCATCTTGGGCCGCGGCGAATCGGTCGCCTGGACGAGGATGCTGTCCTCGCCGACCTTGCCCAGGAGCAGGAACCCGCCGTCGCGCAGCACGGCGATGCCCGGCAATGGCGTGCGCGCCAGGCGCTCCCAGCGCGTCCGTGTTTCGCGTGCCTTCAGGCCGAACTGCTGGGCGCAGCGCAGCATCTCGGGCACGCCGATCGCATCGGTGCCGAACTGGTGGCGGATCTGCGCCCCGTCGACGCTCTGGCCGTTGAGGCGCAGCAGCATCACCAGGGCGGCAAGCCCCTGGTGATCCGATTCTCCCTCGCCGCTCTGCCCTGTCATGTCCCGCTCACGGCGTCGCGCCGCCGCCCAAGAGTACGACACTTCGCCCCCGGCCCCCAGCCCATTGGCGAGACCGGGTCAGGCAATTGGCTTGCTCAGCATGTCCTGCGTGGCAGACGTCGCCGTCGAATCGGCGTTCGCGCCGTCGCCCGGCGGCGTCACGAATGAGTTGGCGAGATAGGCCGTCAGCAGCGACACATCGCCTGCAATCTGGTCAGGGGCCATGGTGCCTGCGGCGTAGGCTTGCGGATTCGCGATGCCCTCTCCCGAGGTGAGCGCCATGGCGCCGGCGGCGACCAGGTCAGGGTTGACGGTACCGCCGTCTGCCGAGAGGACATAGCTGCCGAGCCCGTTGGGGCTGGGGCCCATGCAGCCGCATCCGCACCAGCTTCCGCTCGGGTAGGAAGGAGCGACGGCTGCCTCGCTGGCGGTGGAACTGGCCGACAACACACCGGCTTCGAGCCGCCCCGGGATCGAGTAGGCGTCGGCCGCGGCGTAGTTCACGGCGTAGCCCAAGTCGGCGAGGCTGCCGATGGTTATGATGCTGAGCGGCATGGGATCGCGCGACTCGGCCACCGAGGTCATCAGTTCCCGGTCGAATATCGATTCACGCCAGTGCGAGCCGACCGACCCCGTGCCGCCGGTGTCCTCGAGCAAGAGGGGACCGATTCCTCCCAGCTGCCGGTAGGCGTTGAGGGCATTGGTGCCGATATACGACAAGCCGCTGGTCAGGCCGAAGGCGCTCCAGAGGGTCCCGATGCCGAGCACGTGGCCCATCTCATGGGCGATGACGGACGTCAGGATGCCGTCCCGCACCATGAGGTCCATGTACATCGAGTTGAACGTCATGTGCCCGATGTAGGGCAGGCCGCCGGATCCCGTTCGACGAACGTCCCAGGTCGCCTGTCCCAGGATGTTGCTGCTGAGCTGGGAGACGTTGGCGGTGATCAGCAGGTCATCGATCACGCCGTACTGCGACGTGGTGACGTTCGGCAGGTCGCTGCCGATGACCCTCTCCCATTTCTGGGCCGCCTGCTCGAAGTATCCGCTGTACGACGTGTTGCCGCTGAAAATGAACTGGATGTCGAACGGCGAGTTGTTGATGCCGATGACGCCGTCGCCGTTGAGATCCTGCGCGAAGGTCGGCTCGAACGCCTGCATCTCCGCGCTCGACCCGGAGAGGTTGCCGGTCTGCGAGCTGAGCCGGCCCGTCGTGTCGGTGGTCCAGAAATTGTACGTATCGCTGCCGGTCTTCCAGGCGACCTGATAGCCGTTGCCGATCCACTCCGCTCCCAGGGCCGTGCCGTACTGGCCGGCAGTGACATAGCCGGCGCCGGCCGCCAGTAGCGGCCCGGTGTACGGGCCCCTGACCATCTGCAGGTAACCCGACGCGTTGTAGAGGGCTGTCGCCCCGGCTCCTTCGACCATCGCACGGCCGCCGCCAATGCCGCCGCCATTCAGGTCCTGCTGGAGCGCCGTTTCGATCGCCAGCAACGCCGAGCTGCCGGCGCCAATCTCGCCGCTGTTCCAGATGTAGCCGCCACCGCTGTCGAGGTTCCAGACGGTGTAGTTGCCGCTTGCCGAGTTCCTCCAGGCGACCATGTAGGCGCCGATGGTCTGTTCTGCGCCGACCGCCGACCAGTTGGCGAACTGGTTGGACCCGGCATAGCCGCCGCCATACTGGACCTGAGCGGGAGCCGAGCCGTAGTTGACGAAGTAGGAATCGGCAACCCGGGTCAGGCTGCTCATTCCCGACGTTTCGATTGTCGTTACGGTCGGGCCGACAATTCCATCGCCGTTGAGATCGCGTCCCACCGTCGGCTCGTATGTCTGCAGATACCAGGTGCTGCCGCTGACGACGATGGTCTGCGAGACGAAGTTGCCGCCGGCGTCGACGTCCCAGCCGATGAACTGGTCGGCCAGACCGTTCCGCCACGCCATGTGATACATGCCGCCCGAGAATTCGACGGCGAGCGGGGCCCAGGCGCCGAACTGGCCGACCGCGGCATAGAAGCTGCCATAGCGCAGCTGGATGTTCCCCGAGCCATAGTTGAAGAAATACGAATCGGCGACGCGCGACAGCGTCGTGTTGCCGCCGCCTTCTATCGACGTCGCGATGGCGCCAAGCGTGCCATCGCCGTTGAGGTCGCGGCCGACGACGGTCTCGTAGGACTGCACGTACCACGTGCTGCCGGTGACGCCGGTGCCTTGCGAGACGAAGTTGCCGTTGATGTCGACGTTCCAGGCGACGTAGAGGTCAGCCCCGCCGTTCTTCCAGGCCACACGGTACATGCCGCCCGACAGCTCGGCGGCGAGCGGCGTCCAGGCACCGAACTGGCCGACCGCGACGTAGTTGCCGCCGTAGAACAGCTGGATGTTGGACGAGCCGTAATTGAAGAAATAGGAATCGGCGACCCTGGTCAGCGTCGTGTTGCCGGTCGATTCGATTGCCGACGTGACGACACCGGTCGTGCCGTCGCCGTTGAGGTCGCGCCCGACCGTCGTCTCGAAGGTCTGAAGGAAGTACGAGCTGGCGCCGACGACGGCGCCCTCCGAGACGAAGTTGCCGTCGGTGTCGACGTTCCAGGCGAGATACTGGTCGGCCGCGCCGTTCCTCCACGCCATGCGGTACATGCCGCCCGACAGCTCGGCGGCAAGCGGCGTCCAGCCGCCGAACTGGCCGACGGTCACGGGCGCGCCGCCCCTCTTGAGCTGCGGGCCGAGCGCGCTGCCGGTCGGCGACAGTACGTAGGACGTGCCCGCAACCGTCGCCAGCGTCGTTCCGCCCGAGGACTCGATGACGGATCTCGACGCAATGCCACCGCCGTTGAAGTCCTGGTTGAAGCCCGGCTCGAAGGCCTGCATCTGGGCAGCGGTCATCAAGCCGGTCTGTGACTGGAAGCTGCCGTCGATGTCGACCGTCCAGATGACGAAGTTCGCGGCGTTCTGCCAGGCCACCCAGTAGCCGCCGCCGACTTGCTCGGAGCCGAGCACCGTCCAACCGGCGAACTGGTTCTGCATGACCAGCGAGCCGCCATACTGGAGCTGTGGCCCGAGCGAGCTGCCGGTGGGCGACAGCACGTAGGCGCCGGCAATCGTTGCCGTCGTGGTCGATCCCGCGGCATCGACCACGGTCCTGGGCGCAATGCCGCCGCCGCTGAAATCCTGGTTGAAGCCCGGTTCGAGCGATTGAATGATCGCGTTCGAGGCGACAACGGCAGCGCTCATCGACTGGAAGTTGCCGCTGCCGTCGGTCGTCCAGACGATGAACTGATTGGTCGTGGCGTTGGTCCAGACGATCTCGTAGCGGCCGTTCACCGCTTCCGCCCCGATCGGGACCCAGGCGCCGAACATGCCCGCTGTCACTATGGCGCCGCCATAGGTCAGGAAGTAGGTATTTGCGATGACGTAGCGGTTGCTACCGTCCAGATCCAGCCGAGTCGACCCGGCCGTCTCGATCGTCGCCAACGGCTGCCTTCCCCGTTCGCCCCCATCCCGGGGCGATAGCGCACAAGTTAAGATACTTCGCTAAAGTTGTGTAGGGCTGCAGAGGCGACCTAATTGCATCGGATCGTAGCTTCTTTGTGTCGTTTCCTTGCCGGCAACGTGCAAATGGCAGGCTTTAGTGCACAACCGGCGGGCGAACCTCGGCCAGCCCGTCGGCATCGGTCGCCGAGATGGTCGTGCGGATCATCGAGCGTTCCTGGCGATAGTCCCACGGCCGGCCGCGATGGAGCATGGCGCGGTTGTCCCACATGACCGCGTCGCCCTGGCGCCACTTGTGGCTATAGACGAACTCGCGCCGCGTCGCCTCGTCGAGCAACTCGGCCAGGAGCTGGCGGGCATCGCGGGCGTCCATGCCGTCGATCGCATAGGCATGGCTCGCGACATAGAGGGCGCGCCGGTCGTTGGCCGGGTTGCGCCAGTTCAGCCGCCAGCGCACCGGCGGCAGCGCCTTGCGCTCCTCGGCATTGGCGAGGTCGGGATGAATCTGGTCGCGGCTGTTGGCGTAGGAATGGGTGGCGACGGCGTCCTTCAGGCGCGCCTGCAGGTCGGTCGGCAGGCGCTCCCAGGCCAGCCTGGTCGAGGTGTACTCGGTCTCGCCGCCTTCGCCCGGCAGCACGCGCGCCGTCAGCACCGAGGCCAATGCCGGCGTCTTCTTGAAGGAGGAATCGGTGTGCCAGAGCGCGTTGGCCTTGGCGACCAGCACCTGGCGATGGTCGGGGGCCACGATCTCTCCCTTCTCGCCGAGGTTGGTCAGCTTCGAGTAGAAGCCGCCGGCGCCCAGCGAGGCCACCTTGGTGAGCTCCAGCGGCCCGAAGGCGCGGCTGAAGGCGACCTGGATGTCGTCGGCGATCGCCTGGTCGCGGAACACCAGCAGCGAATGCTCCTCGAACGCGGCACGCACGGCGTTGTAGGCGTCGGCGTCGCTGGCGACATCGAGCATGGTGACGCCCTTGACCTCGACACCGAATCCAGGCCCCAGCGGAACCAGCTCCATCGCGTCCTCCTTCGCCGTTCTTATGGCGGCAATTTTAACGCAGGTCGGCCGCGGCCGGCTACAGGGCGCCCCGTTCGACTGGCGGCTGGGCGGCCCCAGGGACCCGCCGGCCTGCCGGTCAGCGATGGATGATGAAGCGATGGCCGAGCGTGGCGTAAGGGCCCCAGTCGGTGAACTGCGGCTTGTGCTTGGCGATGCAGTCGGCCCACGCCCTCTGCTCGCCCCACTTGGGGTTCCCGCGGTTGCAGTACCAGTCGTCGAAGTAGATGGCGCAGCCGTCGGAGAAGGCGTCGATGGTGAACAGCCGGTCGAGCACCAGCATCGTGCTTTCGTAGAAATCGCAATCGATGTGGACGAAGGCGAGCTTCAGGCCGGGGGCGACCTTGGGCATCGTCTCGCTGAACCAGCCCTCATGGATCTCGATGCGGTCCTTGTCGAAGACGTTGGAGCACATGTTCATCAGCACTTCGGGCGTCGCATCCTTGGTAACGCCCTTGCCCCAGACGCCGGAAACGATGTGCGGCGCTTCCTGGTCGATCGGATGCATCGCCTCGGGAAAACCCTCGAAGCCGTCGAACAGCAGGAGCTTGCGGGTCATCAGCCCGGCCAGCTTTTCATCGCGGGCGAAGTGGTTGCCGAAATCCGCCATCGCCTTGGCGAGCGTCATGGCGGTACGCCCCGACGAAGTGCCGAATTCGGCAACGTGACCGTCGACGGCGGCCGATATGGCGTAGGCTATGCCGTTGTGCAGAGCGCGGTAGATGGCGTCGTAGGCGTCCTGATGCGACAGGGCGTCGATGGCGGGAACGGAACGGGGGTGAGGCATGGCGGCGGATGCTGCCTCAGCGTCACATCAGACGCAACGCGGATCGCGAAAAGGCCTGAGTGAAACCGGAGCGGCAATATAGTACGAAACTTGCATCGACGACCTTGCAGACACCCTGATGGCTTCCCCCTCCCATTCCGCTCCCCGCCTCGCCTTCGTCGCCGCTGCGACCCCCGTCGCCCGAGACGCCCGTGCCAAGCTCGAGAAGCGCTATGGCGCGGTGCCGCCGGCGCAGGCCGACATCGTCGTGGCGCTGGGCGGCGACGGGCTGATGCTGCAGACGCTGCACCGCCATATCCATCGCGGCACGCCGATCTACGGCATGAACCTCGGCACCATCGGCTTCCTGATGAACACCTTCAAGGAAGCAGGGCTGCTGCCACGCTTGCGCCGGGCGCGCCAGGTCAGCCTGACGCCCTTGCGCATGCTGGCCATCAATACCCGTGGCCATGCACACGAGGTGATCGCCATCAACGAGGTGTCGCTGCTGCGCTCCAGCCGGCAGACCGCGCGCATCGCCGTCTCGGTCGACGGCCGCAAGCGCCTGCCCGAGCTCTATTGCGACGGCGTGCTGGTCGCCACGCCCGCGGGCTCGACGGCCTACAATCTTTCGGCGCACGGCCCGATCCTGCCGCTGGGCGCCGGCCTGCTGGCGCTCACCCCCATCAACGCCTTCCGGCCGCGGCGCTGGCACGGCGCGCTGCTGCCGCGCCATTCCAAGGTCGAGCTCACCGTGCTCGATCCGCGCAAGCGGCCCGTCGCCGCCGCCGCCGATTCCGTCGAGATCGCCAACGTCGCCAAGGTCACCGTGACCGAGGCGACCGATATCGACCTCACCCTGCTGTTCGATCCCGAGCATGATCTCGAGGAACGGATCCTCAAGGAGCAGTTCGACCATTGAGCAAGGCGCTCCCTGCCAAAGCCGACACGGGCAAGCCCGAGAAGAAGCACATCATCGGCCATGAGGGCTACCGGCCGCTCGTGCTCGCGATCGTCATCGGCACGGTGGGCGGCTTCGTGTTCGACTGGCTCAAAATGCCGCTCGCCTGGATGCTGGGCGCCTGCGTCTTCTCCACGATCGCCGCCTTTTCGGGCCTGCGCATCGGCATGAACGCGCGCCTGCGCCAGGGCATGGTCATCATCATGGGCGTGCTGCTGGGCTCGGGCTTCTCGCCCGACCTCGTCCATCAGCTGGCAAAGTGGGCCGTGAGCCTGGGCGTGCTGACCGGCATGACCATGACCGGCGCGACCTTGAGCTACTTCTGGTTCCGCCGCTTCACCATGTGGGACAAGGTCACCTGCTACTTCGCCGCCATGCCGGGCGGCTTGAACGACATGACCATCATGGGCGGCGCCATGGGCGGCCAGGAGCGCGCCATCGCGCTGGCCCATGCGCTGCGCATCCTTACCGTCGTGCTGACGATTCCGGTCTGGTACCGGCTGGTGAGCGGCGCGCAGACCAGCGTGCTCGCCATGCCGCATCCGACCCACAACGACTGGCGCGACTGGGCGATCCTGATCGCCTGCGGCCTGATCGGCGCTGTGGTCGGCAAGGTCCTGCGCCTGCCGGCCGCCTTCATGATGGGGCCGATGCTGATGAGCGCCATCGCCCACCTCTTCGGCTTTACCGATTCAAAGCCGCCCGGCGAGTTGGTGGCGGCTGCCCAGATCGTCGTCGGCTGCGGCATCGGCTGCCGCTTCGTCGGCACCGCCCTCAGCCACTTGCACAAGGAGATCGGCGCCTCGGTCGGCGCGGCCGTGCTGCTGATCGGCTGCGCCGTGGCCTTCGCCGAGATCACCCACGCCATGACCGGCCTCAGCATCGATGCGACGGTGCTGTCCTACGCCCCCGGCGGCTTCGCCGAGATGAGCCTGATCGGCCTGGCGCTCGGCGTCGAGGTGGCGATGGTGGCGACCCACCATCTGTTCCGACTGTTCCTGATCATCCTGACGAGTCCATTCGTCTCGCGATTCGTGCTCACGCGCGGCCGGTAAGGCCGCCTACCGCGGCGATCTGGAGCAAATCTGGACCTGCCGTCCATCATTTCTCAAGACCCACGCCGCCAGCCGGTCGCAATACGCTGTCTTGAATCCTTTTCAGGGAGTCAGTGCGATGAGTCCCGCCAAGGAGCAACGACATGGAAGTCCGTCCGCAGTTCGACAGGGAATACAAGCCGGGAGAGATCCCTAGTCATTCCGGCATCTATCGATGCTGCGGATGTGGCTGCGACATCCTCGCCGAGCCTCTCAAGCCGTTTCCCCGGAACAACCATCCGGACCACTCGCCAGCTCAAGGAACGATCCGCTGGCGCCTGTGTGTTGCGCCCCAGCTGGTGCCGCACTGAGCGATCACGCGCGCACGGTGATGCCGCCATCGACCACCAGCAGGTGGCCGTTGACGTAAGCGGCCTCGTCGGAAGCAAGGAACAGCGCAGCATTGGCGGTGTCCCAGCCGGTGCCCATCTTGCCGGTCGGCGAAGCGCGGTTGCGGATGGCGATCATCTTGTCGTAGGCCTGATTGTGGTCCTTCTCGTTCTTGGCGTACTGCTCGGCGAGAAAGTCGATCATCGGCGTATGCATCAGGCCGGGCAGGATGGCGTTGCAGCGGATGCCTTTCTCGGCGTACTGCGAGGCGATGGCGAGCGTGAGCGAGTTCACCGCGCCCTTGCTGGCATTGTAGGCGATGTAGCTCACGCCCTTGGGGCTGCGGATCGAGGCGATCGAGCTGACGTTGACGATGGCGCCCTTGCCCTGCTTCTCCATCACCGGCAGCACGTGCTTGGCGGTGAGGAAGAAGCTTTTGACGTTGACGTCGAACACGAGATGCCATTCGTCCTCGGTGAGCTCGACCGGTCCGCCGGTCGAGCCGATGCCGACATTGTTGTCCAGCACGTCGATACGGCCCCACTTCGCCAGGCAGGCGTCGACCATGGCTTTCACGTCGGCGTTCTTGGCCGAGTTGGCCTCGAAGGCGAAGGCCTCGCCGCCTACCTTGGCGATCAGGTCGGCCGTCTCCTCGGCCGCGGCGCGCTTGAGGTCGACGCACATCACCTTGGCGCCTTCGCGGGCGAAGGTGACGGCGGTGCACTTGCCGTTGCCCCAGCCAGGGCCGCTCGAGCCCGCCCCCACCACGATCGCCACCTTGTCCGTCAACCTGCCGGCCATTCCGTCACTCCCTTTGCAGCGAGCCTAGCATGGGCTTGAAGCCGAGCAGCACCAGTCGCGACGTCTCGCTTTCGCGCCACGGCTCGCCATCGGTGATGTCGGTCCGGCTGCCGACCTGATGGACGACCGAACGGCGTGAGGGGGCATCGGCAAAGCGCACAATGCCCTTGGCACGCAGCACACCCGTCGTGCGCAGCAGGCCAAGCACGAGCTCACGGTCGACGGCGTCGGGCCATTCGTAGGCCCAGCTCGCAAAGACATCCGCCGGCCCCGCAGCAGCCGGTGCTCCAATGCGCTCCCGGCCAAACAGCAGGCCGAGCGGCACGTCGGCGTGTCGGGCTTCGAGCACGGGCGCCCGCGACTGTGAGCCGAGCCAGTCGCGCAGTGCCGGCAGGTCGGCGGTGAGGTCGATCTTGTTCAGCACGAGCAGGTCCGCGGCGGCGAGTTGCCGGCTGATCGTGTCACCCACTCTGCGGTCGGCGCCCCGCCCGCGCACGGTCTCGGCATCGACCACCACGATGACGCCGTCGCGCATCAGCCGACTGTCGAGCACGCCGAGATCGGCGATGCGCGCCGGATCCGCGACGCCCGAAGCCTCGACAACGATATGGTCGAAGCGGCCGGGCTTCTCCAGCAGGGCCAGCAGCGTCGTCACCAACGAATCGCCGATGGTGCAGCACAGGCAGCCATTGGCCAGCGCGATCGTATCGCCGCCGTGCTCGACCACCAGGCGGCTGTCGATGTCGAGGGCACCGAAGTCGTTGACCAGTACGGCGAAGCGCCGGGCGGTGTCGGCCCGCAGCAGGCGGTTCAGCAGCGTCGTCTTGCCGGCGCCGAGGAAGCCGCCGATGACGGTGAAGGGGGTCATGGCTGGGCGCGCGCCACTCCAGTGGCGCGTCTAAGCTGCTGCACGAAACCATGACGCGCCACTGGAGTGGCGCGCCCCCAGCAAAGAATCATGACTTCGGCGCCTCGAACACCTTGCCGCCCAGCACCGTGCCCCAGACGCCGATGTCCTTCAGCTTCTCGGTTGGCACCGACAGCGGATCGTCATCGAGGATGGCGAAGTCGGCGCGCTTGCCGACGTCGATGCTGCCCAGCTCCTCGTCGAGCTTCAGTGTGTAGGCGGCGCCCAAGGTGATGGCGCGCAGCGCGTCGGCGACCGAGATCTTCTCGGCCTCGCCCAAGGTGCGGCCGGA
Organism: Reyranella sp.; assembly: GCA_019750135.1. Lineage (GTDB taxonomy): Bacteria > Pseudomonadota > Alphaproteobacteria > Reyranellales > Reyranellaceae > Reyranella. The sequence continues at coordinate 103,873 of JAIEOV010000002.1, forward strand.
CGCCGTGAGGCGATTGACGGCGCACCAGGCCGTGAACAGCGGGCCGATCGGCGTCACGGGCGCATCGCAGTGGATGGCGAAGGGCACGCCGGTCGCCAGCGCGGTGCCGCAGGCGTCCATGCGCTCGGCGCGCTCCGGCCCCAACGTCTTAGCGTAGTGGATATCACCCCAATAGAAGAGATGGTTGGCGAACAGGTTGGCGCACATGCCCAGAGCCTTCATGCGGCGGAACTGGCCGGAGTCGGCCATCTGGGCGTGCTGCAGCGTGTGGCGATGATCCCAGCGCGGGGTGGCCATCAGCGCGCGCTCGACCGCTTCGATCGCGACCTCCGAGGCCTCGTCGCCGTTGGTGTGGATGTGCACCTGGAAGCCGCCGCGATGCCAGGCGAGCAGCATGCGGTCGATGTCGTCAGGCCCGACGTTCCACACGCCGTTGGGCGTGCCGTCGTAGTAGCCCGGCCAGCGCATGCGCGCCGACAGGCCCTGGATCGAGCCGTCGGTCACGATCTTCACCAGCTGGAAGCGCAGGCGATCGTTGTTCTTCTTCATCAGCGCCTGCAGTCGCGGGATGCCCTGGTCGGGCGGCACCGATGCGGCGGCGAAGGCCGGCAGAAGGCGGATGGGAAAGTCGTCCGAGGCGCTGGCGCGCAGGTAACCCTCGACGGTGCTGTCGGGCAGTTCGTTGTGCAGGTCGGTCGCCGTGGTGACCCCGGCGAGCTGCGCCACCTTGGCGAAGCGCCATACCGCCTGTTCGTCGGATAGCACCGCCGCGATCTCCACGCCGGCCGCGCGGTAGGCCATGTACTTGGCCGCCATCTCCACCAGCTCGCCCGTCGGCTCGCCGGCGGCATCCTTGATGATGCCGTGCACATTGGTGTTGCGGGTGATGCCGGCCTTGGCCAGGACCGGCGTGTTGGCGTTGGCGACGTGGAAATTCGAATGGATGATGACCACCGGCCGCTCGGTCGAGACCTTGTCGACATCCGCGAGCACCATGCGCGGGCCGCCGAAATAGATCGGATCGAAGCCCCAGGCGAGCATCGAAGCGCCGGGCGCCAGAGTCTTCTCGTGCGCCTGCAGACGCGCCACGACCTCGTCGATGTTCTTCAGGCCCTTGAAGCGCGTGCCGTCGGGCGCGATGCGGTCGAAATAGCCGACATACGGGAACTTCCACACGCCGCCTTCGTAGGCGTGGCTGTGGCCCTCGACGAAGCCCGGCAGGATCACCTTGTCGGCGAAGCGATCGTCGAGCTCGACCTTGCCCCAGCCCTTGAGCTCCTCGAGCGAGCCGGCGCCCAGGATGCGGCCGTCGCGCACCGCCACGTGCGTGACCGACGGACGATTGGGGTTCATGGTGAGGATGCGGCGGGCGGAATAGACGACGGTCGTCACGATTTCGGTTTCTTCTTCCTGGAGTGATGGGTGAAGGCGAGCGCCAGGCAATGACGCAATGCCCGCGCCGGTACGCGATCGCCGGCGGCAAAGACGATGGCGCGCTTGCCCTCGTAGCGGAACGTCTCGGGATAGACCTCGCGGAACTGGCCCAGAAGGCCGCTCTGGCAATGGAAGTAGACGGCATAGCCGTCGGCGGCCTTCAGGCTGTCGATGCGCACCGTCGTGCCGCTGCCCGTTTCCTCGGTCAGGTAGCTGGGCTGGCCCCATTTCAGGGTCTCGGTGAGCAGCCCCACGCCGTCGGTCGCGGCGGCCGTGTCGAACACCAGTTCGCGCAGCGCCATCAGCTTCGTGCGCAGAGCCGGCGGATAGGCCTTGAAGACCGATTGAACGTCGCTGCTGGAGAAACGCCTCATTCGTCGACCTTAATGCATAGGCGAAGCGGGTGTCATCGGACACGCTGTGCGCTCAGGACGGTCAACGCTTCGGCCCGTCGTCGCAGGACGCCCGCTTGGTTCGCGTTTCGACCGTCCGCGGCCTGGTATCGACCCTCCTGGCCGGCAGCTGACGCAAGGCACCCTCGATCCCTATGATCTCGAACGTGGGCATGAATCGCACCGCGACGCCATCCCGGTTCGCCGGGACCAGGATCATCGTCATCGCGTTATCGAAATCGTCGAACGGCTTGGGCATGGGCTGCAGCGGTTCGTGAAGCGGCAGGTTGAAGGCATCCCAGTGGATCGGGATGACGAGCCTGGCACCGGTGTCACGCACGACGGCATTCCAGTAGCGTTCGGCGAACGCGGTGCTTTGCAACCCCAGCGTCCCGATTCCCAGGAACACGACATCCGCCTGCACGCCTTGGAAGCGCTCGGGCACGACATTGGCGCTCGGGTGGAAGAGCATGCTGATGCCGCCGTGCCGTATCAGGAACGAGTAGTTGCCCCCTCCTTCCTCTTCCTTGCCCCCTTCCTTGTAGTTGCTGACATGGGTGGGAGGATGGAATGGCTTCTCGATCACGCCGGGAAACTTGGCGTTGGGCGAGTGCGGGGACTGGATCGCCGTGATCGCGAACGCGCCGAAGTCAAAGGTCTTGCCGTCGCAGACCAGCTCGATGCGATCGTCGGGCACGGACTCGGCGAGACCGATTTCGCCGGTAGAGGCCGTGCCGACGAGACGCGCACCGGTCAGCTTGGCGACCCTTCCCGAGTCGAGAGCATGGTCAAAATGCGAATGGGCGACCAGCAGCGCATCGAGTTTGCTCGCGCCCGGCTTGGTCACACCCGATCTGTCCAGAGCGTCATCGATCAGGGCATGGTCAGGACCGATCTTCCCGAGCGCCATCTGCAGCGCGGGCGGGCGGGAAAAGAAGCCATCGGTCATGATCGATGTCTTGCCGTCATCAAAGAGAATGGTCGTCACGCCGAGGAATTGCGCCCTCAGCTCGCCCGATGCAGGCGACGGGCCTTTCAGCTCCAGCGCCTTGTAGGGCGCCACGGACGGGTATCCGCACGCCGATAGTCCTTCCAGGAACGAAACCGCGATTGCAACGACCGCTGACAAACTCCGGCCTTGTCTCATTGAAGACCGCCCCCTCGACGCTCCAACGTGACAAATCTGCGGGCCGACATCAAATACCATTGCGTGTCTCACAAAAATCAGTACACCTTATAGGTGTGGTCTGTTTGGGGAAGGATATTCAATGGCACCATTGCCGCCAAGCCTGATGCATCCGCCGCTGATGGCGATCGGGGATTCGCTCTACAACGGGATGCGATCGGGAACGATCGATGCAACGAAGACCAGGATGAGCCCGCCGGCCCTGATCGCAAGGGGGCTCGGCATCGCTTCGTTCCGGGTGCCCGATCTTCCGGAACCGGTCATCATCAACCTCGAAAAATGGCTCGAAAGTTGCGCTTCGATCCTCCAGGTTCCCCTGGCGGTGCCACAGATCCGCCAGAAGATTCGCGACTCCATACGGTTCTGGGCGACCGGTCCCGCCAATGTCGCGTCGCCCAGCGGCGCCAGGGTGTTCGACAACATCGCCTTCGCCGGCTCGACCATCCAGGACATGTACGAGCTCACGGCTGAAAAGGCGGATGCCCGCGCGCGAACCCTGGCAGAAAGCGCGCTTGGCGCGGACGGGATCAAAGGCCTGCTCGAGAACATCGGCGACCTGGTCGTCCTGGCCAATGCGCGGTTCACCCTGGCGCCGGATCCAGAAACGTCGGACGCCAATCCTTTCCGGCGCAAGACCTCCCTCGAAATCGTCGAGATGAGGCAGCCCGAGCGGCTGATCGTCTGCATCGGTCACAACAACGGCCTGATCGATATCGTCCTGCGCGCGGCACCGTCGGGCGCCGCGAACCTGGCGGCGCAATACGCCGAGCACTATCCCGAGCTGATCCGTCAGCTCTGCGCGCTTCCCGCGTCGGTCAAAGCCATCTACGTCAATCTGCTGCCGGCGCCCAGCGCCGTCTCGAGCCTGATGCCGACATCGACGGAGCAGATACCCACCGACCTCGGCAAGTACTACGCGACATACGAAACGCGCGTGAACTATCACTACGGCACCTATACGGGCCAGCGCCTCTATGAGATCGACAAGGAAGTCCAGCAGATCAACGACTGGCTGAAGGACCAGTTCAAGGCTGCGGACACCCACGATCGCATTCACTTCATCGACGTCTTCAGCCGCATGAAGGCCATCGATTCGAAGAACAACGGCCGCACCGCGGCGAACACGTTCATCGTCGGCTCGAAGACCTGCACCAACGAGTGCTTCGAGGCACATCCGCTGTTCCCGGGCGGGGCGGGCTTCAAGGGCGGCGGCCTGCAGGGCCTCGATGGCGTTCACCTGACGACCCTTGGCAACGCCATGGTGGCCAACTGGGTCCTCGAGGAAATCGCACGACGCGAAGGCGTCGCGACCACGCCGCTCGATGCGCTGGCGATCGGCCGCGAGGACAGCCTGATCGCCGATCCGCCCAACGCGTGGTCCTGGGTCCTGTGGGCCTACCGCGACATCACGCGGGCGGCCGCCAAGGGAACGACCCACAACAGGTCGTCGCTGGAAGTGGCCGCGGTGGATCACACGATGGCTGCGGCCGCCGCAGTTTGCCGGCGCATGGCCCTGGTCAAGGACTGACTGACCGGCCGGCTGGTCGCCTGCCGGCTGGCGCGGCGGGCGACCCATGCTACAAGACGCGCAATAATGTCCCGGGAGGACACATGCGTCGTCGTGCTTTCACCGCCGCGGCCCTCGCCGCCGTCGCAGCGCCTGCTGCACCCGCGATCGCCCAGGAATGGCCGACCAAGCCCCTGCGCATGGTCATCCCCTACCCGCCAGGCGGACCGTCGGACGTGTCGACGCGCATCGTCATGGACCGCGCCGCCCAGAGCCTGGGCCAGCCCATCGTGTTCGACAACAAGGCTGGCGCCTCGGGCATGATCGGCGGCGAGTTCGTCAAGAACCAGCCGGTCGACAACCACACCTTCCTGACCACGACGACGGCGATGGTCTGCATCACGCGCCATCTGCAGCCGATTCCGTTCGATCCCGACAAGGACTTCGTCACGGTCTCCCGCATGTGCACCTCGTGGGGCATCTTCGCCATCCATCCGTCGGTGCCTGCACGCACCGTCGCGGAGTTCGTGGCCTACGCCAAGGCCAACCCGGGCAAGATCAACTTCGGCTCGTCCGGGCTCGCCACCATCACCCATCTGTTCGGCGAGATGCTGCAGCTCGAGGCCGGCATCAAGATGACCCACGTCCCCTATCGCGGCAGCGCGCCGGCCACCAACGCCCTGGTCGCGGGCGAGGTGCAGGCGCAGTTCGACCAGACCTGCCTGCCGCATGTGAAGGCGGGCAAGCTGATCGGCCTCGCGATGCTGTCGAATGTCCGCCATCCCGACTTCCCCGACGTGCCGACCCTGCGTGAGGCGGGCTATCGCAAGGAGGAAGGCGATTCCTGGTTCGGGATCCTGGCACCGACCGGCACCTCGCCGGCCGTCATCGCCAAGCTCGAGAAGGCGATCGGCGATGCCGTGCGCGCGCCCGACATCATCGAGAAGCTGCATCTCGGCGGCTGCTACGTCACCTACCTGAACGCCGCCGACTTCCGCAGCCGCATCGGCGACGAGTCCAAGATGTTCGGCAACATCATCCAGAAGGGCAACATCAAGCTGACGTAGTCAGCCTCTTCTCGACCACGCCCGCGGCACGGCAAGCGACAGCAGGAGTGCCAGCAACAGGCCGCCGCCGACCGTGAGGAAGGCGTGGCGGTAGCCCGCGAGAAAGCCCTCGGCCCCCGACAGACCGGCCGCGCCGCCCGCCTGCAATGCCGTCAGCAGCGCCGCACCGCTCACCGTGCCGAGGGTACGCGTGAGCTGGGCGAGGCTGCCGCCTACGCCACGGTCGCGCACCTCGAGCGTGGCCGTCACGATGTCGGTGTAGGCCACGGCGAGCACGCCGTGGCCTATACCCTGGGCGAATAACAGCAGTGCCACCAGCGTCACCGGCGTGCCGGCATTGGTGAAGGCGAGCGGCAAGAGGCCCAGTCCCACGACGACGATACCGGCAAACGCCGTCCGCCGCTGGCCGATGCGCGCGACCAGCCAGGCGGACAACGGCGCTCCGGTCAGGCTGCCAACGAAGGACACCGCCAGCACGAGGCCGCTCATCAGCGCCGACAGCTTCAGGATATTCACCAGGTAATACGGCGTGAGCAGGAGAATGGAGAAGCCCGCCAGGTTGGCCAGCACGTTCATGACGTTGGGAACGGCGAAGGCCGGATCCGCGAACAACCCGGGCCGGATGATCGGCTCGGCGACATGGCGAGCGCGTCGCACATAGGCGAACAGGATGGCGAGAGAGGCAACGAACAGCGCGAGCACCCAGAGCGTCGGCGCCTCGCGTCGCTGCGACAGCACGATCGACAGCAGGAGTGTGCTCATGCAGGCGGCGATGAGCACCGCACCTACCGCATCGAAGGGCCGCGGGCTGGGCTTGGGCGATGGCAGCAAACCCGATAGCGCGAGGGCGACCAGGGCGATCGGGACGCGCACCCAGTACACGGCAGGCCAGCCCCACAGCTCGACCAGAATACCGCCCAGGAAGGGGCCGAGGGTGGCGGAGATCGACATCGCCATGCCGAAGCCTGCGAGCGCGCGCGTGCGCGCGCTTTCGGGGAACAGCGAGGTGGCGAGCGCCGGCGTGCAGGAGAGCGCCAGGGCCGTACCGACGCCCTGGCTCGCCCGCGCCCACAGGAACAGCGGCCAGTCGGGTGCCGCGGCGCAGGCGGCGCAGGCGATGGCCGAGATCACGAGACCGATGCGGAAGATCAGGCGGTGGCCGAACAGGTCGCCGAGCTTGCCGCAGACCAGCATCAGCGAGCCGTAGACCAGCACGTAGCAGATCACGAGCCACTGCACGTCGCCCAACGCCAACCCGAAGTGGCCGGTGATCGCCGGCAGCGCCACGTTGACGGCAATGTCGAGCGGGGCAAGCGAGGCGCCCAGCCCGACGATCGCGAGGCCGAAGATTGGGTGCTTCAGAGGTGCTTGCCCAGGAACGCCATCATGCGCTCCCACGATGCCTTGGCCGAAGGCGCGTCGTAGGCCGGGCTCTTCTCGTTGGCGAAGGCGTGCTGGGCGTCGTAGCGGAAGATCTCGGGCTTGGTGCCGCCCGACGCCATCTTCTTCTCGAAGGCGTTCACAACCTCGGGCGTGCACCAGTCGTCCTTGTTGGCGAAGTGGCCCTGCATCGGGATCTTGATCTTGGCGGGGTCGGCGAGCTGTTCGGGCGGGACGCCGTAGAACGGCACGCCGCAGGCAACACCGGAGACGCGCGCCGCCGCCGCGATGGTGAGCGCGCCGCCCATGCAGAAGCCCATGACGCCGACCTTGCGGCTCATGGCGGCCAGGTGCGTGACCGCACCGGCGATGTCCTGGTCGGAGGCGCCGACGAAGTCGAGGCCGCTCATCATGTGATTGGCCTCGTCCGGCTTCTGCGTGACGCGGCCCTTGTAGAGGTCGGGCGCCAAGGCGTTGTAGCCCGCGGCAGCGAAACGGTCGGCCACGCCCTTGATCTGGTCGTTCAGGCCCCACCATTCCTGGAGCACGATGATGCCCGGCTTGCCGCTGCCGGCCTCGGCTATATAGCCCTTGCAGGTCGAGCCGTCGGGACGCTTGAAGTCGATCATGCTGCCCATGTCGTTTCCTCCTCTTCAGGCGAAGACTCTAGAGCAGCTTGCGCAGCTCCGTCTTGAGAATCTTGCCGTAGTTGTTCTTGGGCAGGGCCTCGATGAACTTGTAGTCCTTGGGACGCTTGAAGCGGGCGATGTTGTCGAGGCAGAGCTTGTCGAGCTCGGCGGGCGCCGCTGCCTTGCCCTCGCGCGCCACGATGAAGGCCACCACCTCCTCGCCCCATTCCGGATGCGGGCGGCCGACCACCGAGCATTCGGCGACGGCGGGATGCAGGTTCAGCACGTCCTCGATCTCGCGCGGATAGATGTTGGAGCCGCCCGAGATGATCATGTCCTTGGAGCGGTCCTTCAGCGTCAGCAGGCCCTCCTCGTCGAAGGCGCCGACGTCGCCGGTCCACAGCCAGCCGTCGCGCAACGACCGCGCCGTCGCCTCGGGATTGTTCCAGTAGCCCGCCATCACCGTGTCGCCCTTGACGATGATCTCGCCGACCTCGCCCACCGGAAGCTGCCGGCCGTCCTCGTCGACCACCTTCACCGCCACGCAGGAGTCCGGGCGGCCGGCTGAGGCCAGGCGCTGCTCCCAGCGGAGATGGCGACGATCGGCATGCATCTCGCGGCTGAGATGGGTGATGGTCATCGGGCTCTCGCCCTGGCCGTAGAGCTGGGCGAGCTTGTCGCCCAGAAGATCGAGCGCGCGTTTGAGGTCGGAGACGTACATCGGCGCGCCGCCGTAGGAGACCAGGCGCAGCGCGTCGGGCTTGAGGTCAGCCACGCTGCCGTGCTCGATCAGCCGCTTCACCATGGTCGGCGCCAGGAAGATGCTGCACTGGGGCCAGCGGTTCATCAGCTCGACGGTCTCGGGCACCTCGTACTTGCCGCTCTCGGGACAGACCTGCACCGAGCCGCGCGCCAGCATGGCAAAGTTCCACAGGCCCGAGCCGTGGCTGATCGGCGCCGCATGCACGATCGAGCCGCCGACCGGCGGGCGGTCGACGTCGGCGAAGTAATTGAGCGTCATCGCCAGCAGATTGCGATGGGTGAGCGTGGCGCCCTTGGGCCGGCCGGTGGTGCCGGAGGTGTAGAACAGCCACGCCGGATCGGTCGCCTCGGCCTCGGCCATGGCGATGGGATCGCCGACCTCCATGAAGCTGTAGGAGCGCGTCGTGACATCGACGATCTCCTTGAGGCCGGGCGCCTCTTTGGCAGCCTCGGCGATGGTATCGGCGAGGTCGGGCGTGACGAAGCAGAGCTTCGCGCCGGAATTCTCCAGGATGAAGGCGAACTCCTTGGCGTGCAGCTTGGCGTTCATCGGCACGGCGCAGAGGCCGGCATGCCAGACGGCGTACATGACCTCGATTGCCTCGACGCAATTGGTCATCGCGATGGCCACCCGATCGCCGCGCTCGAGACGGAAGCGCCCGGTCAGGTGCATGCTCATCACTGAGACCTTGCGCCACAGATCGCGGTAGCTGAGATGGACCGACGTGCCGCGCGCCAGCGCCGGCAGGTCGCGGAACTCGCGGGACGATCCCAGCAGGAGATGAGCAATATTCATGGTGTCCTGTTCGTCCGACTATTGCAGGCCCGGTGACGGGCTTGCAATGTGCCGGCCATGCAGGATTTCGATTTCGCCGTCATCGGCGCCGGCATCGCCGGAGTGTCCGTCGCCTACCACCTTGCGCCCAAGGGAAGCGTGGTGATTCTCGAGGGCGAGCATGTCCCCGCCTATCACACGACTGGGCGTTCGGCGGCCCTGCACTCGGAGACCTATGGCAGCCCGGAGATCCGCGCCATCACCGTGGCCTCCGGCCGCTTCTACCGCAAGCCGCCTGCCGGTTTCGCCGATCATCCGCTGCTGACGCCGCGCGGCGCGATCATCGCCGGCCGCGCCGAGCAGCAGGCGGAGATGCAGAAGAACGCCGCCGACTTCGCCAGCCTGGTGCCGAGCGTGCGCTGGCTGGAGCCGGGCGAGGTGCTGCGCCGCCACCCCCTGCTCAAGCCGGAAGCCGCGGCGGGCGGCGCGATCTTCGAGCCGGAGGCCGACGACATGGACGTTGCCGCGATCCATGGCGGCTTCCTCAAGGGTGCGCGCGCGGCGGGCGCCGTGCTGCGCCTCGACGCCGAGGTCATCGATCTCGCGGCTGGCGACGGACTGTGGACCATCGGCCTGCGCGGCGGCGACAAGCTTCGCGCCGCCAACATCGTCAATGCCTCGGGCGCCTGGGCGGACGTGGTCGCGGCGATGGCGGGCGCCGAACCGGTCGGCCTCGTACCCAAGCGACGCACCGCCTTCACCTTCGATTCGCCGGCCGGGCTCGACCTCACGCACATGCCGATGGTGATCGACTTCGACGAGAGCTGGTACATCAAGCCCGAGGTCGGACAGTTCCTGGGATCGCTCGCCGACGAGACGCCCTCGCCGCCCTGCGACGCGCAGCCCGAGGAGATCGACGTCGCCACCGCCGTCGAGCGCATCGAGACGGCGACGACGCTGTCCATCCGGCGCATCAAGAACAAATGGGCAGGACTGCGCAGCTTCGTCTCCGACAAGAACCTGGTCGTGGGCTACGACCCCAAGGTCGAAGGCTTCTTTTGGCTGGCCGGACAAGGCGGCTACGGCATCCAGACCGGCGAGGCGGCCGGACGCCTCGCCGCCAGCCTCGCGCTGGGCAACGGCATGCCGGCCGACATCGCCGAGCTGGGAGTCAGCGAGGCTGCACTTTCGCCGGCGCGGTTCATGCGCCTCACATGACAGTGATCGAAAAATCACGCATCGTCGCTCAGGCCTGACTTCACGTGGGGAAGCGCTGGAGTCATGGTCGGACTGCAGTCCAGTTCTAGGGAGAGACACATGACCAGGAAGACTCTCGCCGCCACGGCGACAGCGATCTTCGCCGCCGGCACCCTTGTCACGGCCGCGCACGCGCAGACCGCCGGTTCGGTGAAGTGCACGGGCATCAATTCGTGCAAGGGCACGAGCGCCTGCAAAACCGCGAACTCCGCCTGCAAGGGCCAGAACGCCTGCAAGGGCCAGGGCTGGACCTCGACCACCGACGTGGTGAGCTGCACCACCCGTGGCGGCAAGGTCGTGGAATAGCTCTCACCAAAGCGTGAAACCCATCGGGTGATCGTCCCTGGCTGGCCGGTCGTAGATCGGCATGCAGGCCAGCCTGCCGCAACGGCACATCGCCGTTCGCGTCTTTCAGGGAGTCTCCCATCATGACCAAGCGTACTCTCGTGGCGACTGCCGCCGCCCTGTTCGCCGCCGGCACGCTCGCGACCGCCGTCCAGGCCCAGACCACCAAGTGCAGCGGCGCCAATGCCTGCAAGGGCACCAGCGCCTGCAAGACCGCCAACTCGGCGTGCAAGGGCCAGAACGCCTGCAAGGGCCAGGGTTGGACGGAAGCGGCCAACGCCGGCGAATGCACCGCCAAGGGCGGCAAGGTGATGTAACGGACCGGCTTGCCGGACGACGGGCGTCGCGGGCGATCGCGGCGCCCGTTTCGTTTCACCAAAGCGTGACCGCGATCGCTGATCGGTGCCCTGCGGCGTGCGTAAACGGGCAGCAACGGCATCAGCGCGTTGCGTCGCCATTTAAGGGAGACATCGTCATGACCAAGCGCAGCCTGGCCGCCACCGCGGCCACCGTCTTCGCCGCGAGCGTTTTCGCCACCGCCGCCCAAGCCCAGGTGACCTGTTCGGGCGGCAATGCCTGCAAGGGCCAGAGCGCCTGCAAGAGTGCGTCATCCGCCTGCAAAGGCCAGAACGCCTGCAAGGGGCAGGGCTTCGTGATGACCGGCACGGCCTTCGAGTGCACGGTGATCAAGTCCAAGTAGATCGCGCCGGCGCGCGGGCGGGCGTCCCAAGGGGCGCCCGTCCATTCCACTCATTGATTGTGCGATTCCGCTACGCGGCCCATACTTCTGCCGCCCCTTCCCGGCAACAGCCGGACGGGCTCAACACAGGGAGAAGTAGATGAACGCCAAGACGATCGTTGCCACTGCCGCAACCGCATTCGCGGTCGCCACCTTCGCGACAGCCGCATCCGCCCAGGTCCCGTGCACCGGCGTCAATGCCTGCAAGGGTCAGAGCGCCTGCAAGAGCGCCAACAACGCCTGCAAGGGCCAGAACGCCTGCAAGGGCAAAGGCTTCGTCAATGCGGGCAGCACCTTCGAGTGCACCGTGCTCAAGACGAAGTAACTGTCGAACGGTCCTTTGCCGAGGACAGGTGGGCGTCCCGAGAAATCGCGGACGCCCGCGCTTTTCAGGAGGTGTAGAGTCACCGCATGAGCACCGCCGTCGATTTCGGCCTCGGGTTGCGTCCCGAGCACTACGAGGAGATCGCCGCCACCCCCGGCCGGGTGAGTTGGTTCGAGGCTCTGTCGGAGAACTACATGGTGGGGGGCGGCAGCCCGTTGCGCTGGCTCGACCGAATCCGCCGCGACTATCCGATGGCGCTGCACGGCGTCTCCCTGTCGATCGGGTCGGTCGATCCGCTCGACCGGCGTTATCTCGACGAACTGAGGGCACTGGTCGAGCGCGTCGAGCCGATGTGGGTGTCGGATCATCTCTGCTTCACCGGCCTGCGTGGGCAGAACATGCACGACCTGCTGCCGCTGCCCTACACCGAGGAGGCGCTGAACCACGTCGCCGAGCGCGTGATGCAGGTGCAGGATCATCTCGGTCGCCGCCTGGTGCTGGAGAACGTGTCGAGCTACGTGACTTACGCCGCCTCCGAGCTCACCGAATGGGCGTTCATCGCCGAGCTCGCCCGGCGCGCCGATTGCGAGATCCTGCTCGACGTCAACAACGTCCATGTCAGCGCCTTCAACCACGAGTTCGACGCCATGGCTTTCCTGCGCGCCATGCCGCGTGAGCGCGTGCGCCAGTTCCATCTCGCCGGCCATACGCACAAGGGCAGCCACATCATCGATACCCACGACGAGCCGATCGTGCCCGACGTGTGGTCGCTCTACGCCGAGGCGGTGAAGCTGTTCCCGGGCGTACCGACCATGATCGAGCGCGACGCAAACATCCCGCCCTATGCCGAATTGCTGGCCGAATTGGACGAGGCGCGGCGCATTGCAGGCGACATCACGCGGCAGGCCGCATGAGAAGCAACGCCGGCTCTCTCGCCGATCTGCAGCGCGCCTTCCAGGACTACCTGCTGGCCGCCAGCGACGGCTTCCAGGGCGCCGTGCGCGACACCAGCAAAGCCGATCGCCTCACCTTGCTCGACGTCTATCGCGACGGCTATGCGCTGCGCCTGATCGAGGCGCTGACGACGGACTATCCCGGCGTGATGGCCATGGCTGGACCTGCCGACTTCGACCACATGGCGCGCGCCTACATCGCCAGCCATCCGTCGCGCCATCCCTCGGTGCGCTGGTACGGCCGCGACCTCGCCGACTTCCTCGGCTCCACGGAGCCCTATAGCCGCACGCCGGCGGCCGCCGAGATGGCGCGCTTCGAATGGGCGTTGGGCGAGGCCTTCGATTCGCCTGACGCGACCCCAATCACCGCCGACGCCCTGATGGCCTTGCCCCAGGAGGCGTGGGAAACGCTCGCCTTCACCACCTTGCCCTCGCTGCGCCGGCTGGTCCTGGCCTTCGAGGCGCCTCAGGCCTGGCAGCGCCGGGAAGAGGTCGAGCCGGGCGATCTTCTGGTCGAGCGCGCACCCGGGCCGCTCACCTGGGCGATCTGGCGCCCTGACCTGGTGTCCAACTTCCGCTCCCTGGACGCCGACGAGACAGCAATGCTCGACGCGCTGGTCGGAGGCCGCTCTTTCCCCGACTTGTGCGAAGTCGTCGCACCGTTCATCGGCGAGGAGCAGGCACCGGCCCGCGCCGCCGGCCTGTTACGGGCCATGGTCGAGGGCGGCATGATCTCGGGTTTTCAGTACTAGCTTCGCCGACCAGGCGAGAGAACCGCGCCCGGCCCGTCCGCATACAAGCTGCCGCGCACGGTTCAGCCGCAGGCCTTTGGTCTCAGATCAACGATGCATAGAGCGGGAGCGCGGGAAACCCACGCCACCAGCCGATGGTATAACTTAGGTAAGCATACGTCAATAACTGACGTTAGCCATAGCCAATTTCGTTTTCGCGACTTTTGAGGCTCCATAGAGGGCCACGTATGGCGGGTCGGCCGAGCGGCGTAGCCACTCCTAGTGCTGCCAGGATCGAATGCCAGCACTGCTTTCAGCCGATGAACCGCTTCACTTCCGGGAGCCCTCTCAATAAGGTCGCGCCGCGCTGCCCGCTTGATGGAATGGTAGACATACGAGACTTAAAATCTCGAGGCTCGTGAGGGCCGTGCCGGTTCGAGTCCGGCAGCGGGCACCAAACAACAAGGCGATCCGGAGGGGAAACGTTCGATGAGGTTCAAGTTCGCTTTTGCGATCGCTACTGTAGTGGCGTTCCTGGCCCAACACGCGGACGCCCAAACCTATCCGGACCGTCCGATCCGGTTGGTCGTGCCGACGGGTCCAGGTGGCGCCTCGGATATCGTCGCACGCATCGTCGCCGACAAGCTTCAAGCGTCGCTCCATCAGCCCGTGGTCGTCGAGAACCGGGCCGGCGCCAACGGCAACGTGGGCGCCGCCTACGTGCTGTCTCAGCCTGCCGACGGATACACGCTGATGCTGGGCCATATCGGCCTGATGACGATCAATTCGCATCTGTACAAGGACATGACGTTCAAGCCGCTGAACGAGTTCGTGCCCGTTGCGCGCACGACGACCTATGCCAACCTGCTGATCGTCAACAACAACCTGCCGGTCCGATCCACGAAGGAGCTGATCGAATATGCCAGGAGCCGTACGACGCCGCTCACCTTCTCATCGGCCGGCGTCGGCGGATCCCTCCACATGGGCTTCGAGCTGTTGAAGGCCGACGCCGACATCAAGGCGCAGCATGTGCCCTACACCGCCACCGCAAAGGCCATGATGAGCGTGGCGTCAGGCGAGACCGACGCCACGTTCGCGGACATCCTCGCTTCGGCCGCGCAGGTCAACAGTAACGCGGTGCGCGCCATTGCCATCAGCAGCAAGCAACGCTCGCCCTTGATGCCGAACCTGCCGGCCGTGTCGGAGTCAGGCGTCGCGAGCCTGGCCGAGTTCGACGTGACCGGCTGGAACGGCATCGTCGCCAAGGCCGGCACGCCGCCGGACCGGATCAAGCTGCTGAACGAGCACATCAGGCGGGCGATGGATGCGCCCGACGTGATCGAGCGCATCGCCAAGCTGGGAGCCGAAGTTTCGCCGACCACGCCCGAGACGTTCGGTGTCTTCATGCGCGCCGAAGACAAGAAGTGGGGCGATCTGGTCAGGAGGGCCGACCTGAGGATCGAGTGACTCCGGCGTGGACCGGAAGCGCCTGCCCCTAAAGCACCTTCCCTGTGCTGTCGTCGATCAGGTGCATGTTGCTGAGGTCCGCCCTGAGCTTCATGGGCTTTTCCGCCGTCGCGCCGGCGTTGGGATTGACGCGACCGCAGACCTCGACGCCATCGATGGTGAAATAGACCAGCGTCTCCATGCCCATCGGCTCGACCACGTCGATCAGGATCTCGAAGTCGTGCTGGTTGGGCTCGATGTGCGGCCGGGTCTCGGTGATGTGCTCCGGACGCAGTCCCAGCTGCAGGTTGGCCTTGCCGACATACGGCGTATAGCGCGCCGTCCGGTCGGCCGGCACCGGGAAGGAAAGCTTGTCGTTCAGCCGCACGCGCAACGCACCCGCCGCCTGTTCGACGTTGCAACGCATGAAGTTCATGGCCGGCGAGCCGATGAAGCCCGCGACGAACTTGGTGGCCGGCGAGTGGTAGAGGTCGTTGGGCGAGCCGACCTGCTCGATCAGGCCGGCATTCATCACGACCACGCGGTCGGCCAGCGTCATCGCCTCGACCTGGTCATGGGTCACGTAGACGGTGGTGGTGCGCACCTTCTGATGCACCTTCTTGATCTCGGTGCGCATCTGCACGCGCAGCTTGGCGTCGAGGTTGGAGAGCGGCTCGTCGAACAGGAAGACCTTGGGATCGCGCACGATGGCGCGGCCCATGGCGACGCGCTGGCGCTGGCCGCCCGAGAGCTGCTTGGGCTTGCGGTCCAGGAGCTCGGTGATGTCCAGGATCTGTGCCGCCTGCTTGACCCGCCGCTCGATCTCGTCCCTGGGCGTGCGCTTCAGCTTCAGCCCGAACGACATGTTCTCGTAGACGTTCATGTGCGGGTAGAGCGCGTAGTTCTGGAACACCATCGCGATGTCCCGGTCCTTGGGCGGCACGTCGTTGACCACGTCCCCGCCGATCGCGATGTCGCCGTCCGAGATCTCCTCGAGCCCCGCGATCATGCGCAAGGTCGTGCTCTTGCCGCAGCCCGAGGGCCCGACCAGAACGATGAACTCCTTGTCGACGATGTCGAGGTCGATGCCACGGACAGCCAGGACCTCGTCGTACTTCTTGACGACCTTACGCAGCGTAACTTGTGCCATTTGTCGGTACCCTCTCAGCCCTTTGTCGCGCCGGCCGTCAGGCCGGCGACATAGTAGTCCATCAGGAACGTGTAGATGAGGATCGGCGGGGCCGCCGCCATGACGCATGCCGCCATGATCGTCCCCCAAGCGAATACGTCACCCCGAATCAGTTCACGCACGATGCCTACGGTCAGCACCGCCTGGTCCGCACTATAGAGATAGGCCAGGGGATAAAGAAATGCCCCCCAGCCAACTGTGAAAGAGAAGATGGTCGCGGCTATGATTCCTGGCATCGCCACGGGAATGAAGACCTTCAACAGAATCTGCAGATAGTTCGCGCCGTCGATCAGCGCCGCTTCGTCGAGCTCCCGTGGAATGGAGCTGAAATAGCCGATCATGAGCCAGGTGCAGAAGGGCACCGCCAGGGTCGGAAACAGCAGAACCAGCACCCAGGTATTGTTGATCAGCCCCAGGGTTCCGACGATCTGAAACAAGGGGATGAAGAGCAGCGACGGCGGAACCAGGTAGGTCAGGAACACGCCGGTAGAGATCACCTGGCTTCCCTTGAAGCCCATCCTCGACAGGCTGAAGGCGGCGAGGATGGCGATGGTCATGCTCAGGATCACGACGAGCCCCGTGACCCAGACCGAGTTCAGGAAATAGCGTTGGAACTGTGCGTTCGTCGCCAGGTAGATGAAGTTGTCGAGAGTCGGATTCTGCACGAGCCATGGATTGCCTTGCTGGGCCGAGATCTCGGCCGACGACTTCAGGCTCGTCATGATCATGTAGAACGGCGGAACGAGGAAGACGACCACGAAGACGCAGAGCGCCGCGTAGCTGCCGCCCAGCGCCCAGCGGCGCTGCCGCTCCAGGCTGCCGACCTTGGCTTTGCGCGGGATCGTATCGGAACTCGCCATCGCGGTGGTCATGTCGAAACCTCCCTGCTCCGCTTGAGCACGTCGCGCAGGACGAAGAAGGCGAGCGTTGCCAGGACGGGGAACATGAACAGGCTGACCGAAGCACCGCGCGGAATGTTGCCCGACTCGATGCCGACATTGAACGCGTAGGTGGCGAACAGGTGGGTGCTGTCCTGCGGGCCGCCATTGGTCAGGATGCGCACGATGTCGAAGTCGGCGAACGTGACGATCAGGCTATAGAGCATCGTGATCAGGATGATGTTGCGCATCATGGGGATGGTGATGAACCTGAGCTTCTGCCACGCCGTGGCGCCGTCGATGGCGGCCGCCTCGTAGAGCTGCTCGGGCACCGACTTCAGCGCCGCCAGATACATGATCATGAAGAAAGGCGCGCCGAACCAGACGTTGACGGCGATCACGGCGATGCGCGCGTTCCACGTCGTTCCAAGGAACGGGATCGAGTCGAAGCCCAGCCAATTGAGCGTCCAGTTGAGCGCCGAATAGGACGAGTCGAACAGCCACCACCAGGTCAGCGTGGAAAGCGCCAGAGGGATCACCCACGGCACCAGCAGCAGGCCGCGCCAGATACGCTGGTTCCTGCCGCGGATGTTGTGCATCAGATGCGCCACAATGAAGCCTATCAGCGCCTTCATCACCACCGCGGTGATGGCGAACAGACAGGATTGGAAGATCACCAGCTGGAAGGAGTGGCGCGTCAGCAGGAAGGCGAAGTTGTTGAGCCCGACGAAGTTCTCCATCTTGCGGTCGAGCATGCTGAGGAAGATCGCGTAGAAGGTTGGATACACCTTCAGGCCGACGATCAGGAGGATCAGCGGAGCGCACAGCAGAAGCGCGGTAGTAGAGCGCCGCCGTGCCAGCTTCTTCAGGCTGCCCGCTCTGCGCGACGCCGCCGACGCTTCCGTGCCCAAGCCCATTGCGATGGTGCGACCGTTGGCCAAACGAGCCTCCTCGATCAGGTGGTGCAAGTCGGCCGTCCCGAAAGACGGCCCTGCCAGTGTGAGTCCAGCCGGCAACGACGTGCCGGCTGGGCCTCAACGGTCGTTAGAGGAACCCTTCGAGCTCGCGATTGCCCCAGGCAATGACTTGGTCGATCGACTCGCCCGCCTTCATCTTGGCGAACATGGTGGGAAGCGTGCCCCGGTTGTAGATCTGCACGGCGATCTCCGGAGGCGCCGGCATGTGCGCAAGATGCGGCACCGCATTGTGCTGCTTGCGGACAGGATAGTTGAAGAGGCTGCCTTCAGGCGGTCCGATCTTGTCCCACACTTTCGACTCCGCCATCTTCGCGAACGGCGGCAGGTCATATCCCATGACCGACGTGCTGCGGGCATCGACGTTGTCGGGCTGCATGAGGAACTCGATCAGGTCCTTCGCCGCGCTCTTGTTCTTGGCGAATTGCCAGATCCCCCAGAAGTTCATGCTGTGCGGCACGAACCTGCCTTTGGGACCTGTCGGCGTGGGGAAATGCCAGGTGTCCGCGGCGACGGCTGGAGCGTCGCGCACCGCCACGGCCCAGGCCGAGGGCGGGTTGTAGATGAGCGACGAGTTACCGGCGATCAGCGCACGGTTGTTCGAGGCATCATCCCAGCTCTGCGCATCCGCCGGCAGGAACTTCACCAGCTTCTGGCAATATTCCAGCGCCTGCCGCACCGCTGCCGACTTGATCTGGATGTTCCCCTTGGCGTCCACCAGCTCGGCGCCGAAGGACGCGAAAAGCGAGCCCGCGGTGTCGACGTTGTCCGCCGTCGTGCCGAGGCCGATGCCGAACGGCTTGCCTGCCTTGGCGCAGGCCTCGGCCGCCTTGAGCATCGCCTCGTTGTCCCATGCCTTGGCTTCGGCAGTCTCCACGCCGGCCGCGGCTGGGTACATCTTCACGACATCGATTCCGGCGAACTCCTTCATCATGCTGATGCGTGCCGCCGGCCCCTTGTTCTGGGTGCCCCAGCTCGACGGCACCGCCACCCACTTGCCCTTGTTCTTGCCGAGATAGTGGGCAACTTCGTTGGCCTCACCGCCGCTGGCGACGAGCCGACCGACGACGTCGTCGACAACCTCGAGCTTGTCGGCGTGTTCACGGACGTTCCAGTTTCCGATCGTGATGATGTCGTGGCCGCTGCGGGCCTGCGCCTCGGCGTTGATGGTCAGCAGGTTCTGCCGACCCTGCGAGGTGATGAAGTCCGCCTTCACCTCGACCTTGTTCTTGTCGGACCAAGCAGTGACCTGCTTCTTGATCTCGTCGTTGCCCGCAGGGACCCAGTGATCCCAGAAGAACACCGACACCTGCCCGGCGGCATAGGCGCCGCGAACGAATGGGGCAGCGAATAGCGCCGTCGACGCCGCGGCAGTGCCCGAGACAAAGCGACGACGCCCTACCTTCTTGACTACCATGCAATCCTCCCAATCATTATTGACTCTCATGAAAGAGTCTTGACGGAATGCTAGGCATATGCTGCGGAACAAGCAATGCATTTTCGGCCGTCATGGCCGCTTCAGAGGCTCGCTCCCCCTCGGCACCAGGCGCGGGCCTTCGGCCTCGAATGGAGCGTTCTGCAACCCTGACGAGCGGGACGTCCCGACGGCAAGTCGTCTTCTCGTGACCTGGCGTTCCTGAAAAGCGAAATGAGAGTATTCGCGGTTTCCGACATTCACATAGACTTTCCGGAGAACGCGGCGTGGTTCTCGAACCTCTCCAGAGAGGAGTATCAGGACGACGTTCTGATCCTAGCGGGCGACGTCTCGCACTCTCTTGAGGACCTTGACCGACCCCTGACCGCATTGGCGAGATGCTTCGCAAAAGTATTCTACGTCCCGGGGAACCACGAACTCTGGGTAATTCGTGACCTCGAGACGCTGTCGTCTCTGGAAAAATTCCAAAAGGTGCGCGCGGTAGCCGAAGAATGTGGAGCCTCCACGAGGCCGCAGCTTTCGCCAGAAATCTCCATCGTTCCGTTGTTCGGGTGGTACGACTACTCGTTCGGCGAACCTGGCCCGGAGCTCAAGGAGCGATGGGCGGACTATCTGGCCTGCAAATGGCCCCCCGCTTATGGCGTTCGCGAGATCACATCTCATTTCATTCAAATGAACGACTCGGTGCCGACGGTCGGCAGCGGAACGGTCATCACGTTCTCGCACTTTTTGCCGCGCATTGACGTGATGCCTGACCGGATTTCCGAACGGAACCGCTTTCTCTACCCAATATTGGGCTCGTCGCTTCTTGATCGGCAGATTCGGCGGATAGGTGCATCAATCCATCTCTACGGCCATAGCCACGTCAACAATCGGACAACGATCGACGGGATCACCTACATTAACAATGCGTTCGGCTACCCTGCCGAAGAGGCCTTCGCCTCACGGCGCTTGCTGTGCATCTACGATGATGAAGGCATCGAGCGTGCGTCACCGTAACGTCGGCAATACAGACGACACAATCGACAGCCTTTGCAACATGGCCGCGATACGCAACACGATTAAACGGATACCTGCCGGAGAGTGCCGACAAACAGGGGTGCCATGAGGCCGCCATCGATCCTGAAGAAGCCCACCGCCGTCTTTCGCCAGGCCGGTCCGCTCGAAGTCGGTCAGGGCAAGATCACCGGAATCATCGCCCTGGCACTGGGTGGCCTCGCCGTTCTATCGGTGCTCGCCTTCCACTTTCCCGAGTACTTGACCACGCCGGATTTGCGCAAGAAGTACGACGTCAACGTTCTTCGTGAGATCCTTCTCATCGGGATGGTGATCGCCGGCGGTCTCGCCCTCGCCAACCTCATTCGATTGCGTAATCGCTGGCTGAACGGCACCGCCCTGCTCCTGATCGGCATTGCCGTTGCCGCGGGTGGCCATCGCGTCCCGGTCGACGACTTTCCGGACAACACGCCCTACATCGGCCTCGATTGGTTCGTGCTCGACCTGCTGGGCTCCAGCCTGGTCTTCATCCTGATCGAGAAGCTGTTTCCGCTGCATCGCGGGCAGCCTGTCTTCCGACCGGACTGGCAGGTCGACTTCACGCATTTCGTGATCAACCATCTTCTCGTCGGGCTGGCGCTGGTGATCGTCAACTTCGCCATCCACCGCCTGTTCGGCTGGCTGGTCTGGGCGCCGCTTCAGAAGTGGGTCGGCGGGCTGCCGTTCTTCGCCGCCGTGTTCGGGGCGCTGCTGATCGCCGACTTGGTCCAGTACTGGACCCACCGGGCGTATCACGAGATTCCGTTCCTGTGGCGCTTCCACGCGGTGCATCACAGCGCCAAGCACATGGACTGGATGGCCGGTTCCCGACTGCATATGTTCGAGCTCCTGACCACGCGCGTCTCGATCCTGGGCGTCCTCTACGTGCTGGGCTTCACCGAAGCGGTCATGAACGTCTACATCGTCATCGTCGGCTTCCAGGCGGTGTTCAACCACGCCAACGTCGCCCTGCCGACTGTCTTTGCCCGGGCGCCGCTGAAGTGGCTGATCGTGACGCCCGACTTCCATCATTGGCATCACAGCTCGGAGCGGGAAGCCATCGACCGCAACTACGCCGCCCATTTCGCCTTCATCGACTATCTGTTCGGCACGGCCGTGAAATCAGACCGGCGTTTCCCGGGGCAGTACGGCGTGCTGGGCGACTACATGCCGGGAAGCTACGTCCGGCAGCAGCTCTTCCCCTTTACCTGGAAGCACTGAAACCCCGTCTTGACCAGTGAAACGGCGGCAGGGCCTGCCCCTTTGCATCGCCGCCATTTTTGCGCATTCTCGGAAGCATAACCCCCGGGAAGGACCAGCGCATGAAGTTCGGCATCTTCTATGAGTTGCAGCTGCCGCGGCCCTGGAAAGAGGGCGACGAGCACCGGCTCTACCAGAATGCGCTCTCCCAGCTCGAGCTGGCCGACAAGCTGGGCTACGACTATGCGTGGGAGGTCGAGCACCACTTCCTCGAGGAATATTCCCACTCGCCGTCGCCCGCCTCGTTCCTGGCCGCGGCCAGCCAGCGCACCAAGCAGATCAGGCTGGGCCACGGCATCCTGCAGCTCACCACCAACCATCCCGCCCATATCGCCGAGCGTGTCGCCTGCCTCGACCTGCTGTCGAGCGGGCGGGCCGAGTTCGGCATGGGCGAGAGCGCCTCGATCACCGAGCTGGAACCATTCGACATCACCATGGAGAACAAGCGCGAGGTCTTCGAGGAGGCCGTGCGCGCCATCGTCCCGATGTTCAAGGACGGTCCCAGCGAGCACAAGGGCAAGTATTTCAACTTCCCTCTGCGCATGGTCGTGCCCAAGCCGATGCAGAAGCCGCATCCGCCGCTCTGGGTCGCCTGCTCGCAGCTCGAGACCCTGGCCAAGTGCGGCGAATGGGGCATGGGCGCGCTCGGCTTCCAGTTCGTCTCGGCCGACGCCGCGCACGCCTGGGTGCACGCCTACTACAACGCCTTCGTGAAGCGGCAGAAGCTTCTGGCCGACTACAAGACCAACCCCAACATCGCCCTGGTCTCGTTCTTCATGTGCGCCAAGACCGACGAGGAGGCGCGCGCCCGCGCCGACGGCGACACCTTCTTCCAGTTCTCGCTGCGCTTTTACGGCCAGTCGACTGACCGCCGCCGTCCGCCTGCCGGCACGGTCAACATGTGGGAAGAGTACCAGAAGTGGAAGAAGGCCAATCCAGAAGCGCACGAGGCGGCGCTGCGCGGCGGCCTGATCGGCTCGCCCGACACGATCCGCCGGAAGCTGCGCAAGTTCCAGTCGTCCAACATCGACCAGGTGGTGCTGCTGAACCAGGCCGGCAAGAACACCCACGAGCACATCTGCGAATCGCTTGAACTGTTCGCCAAGGAAGTGATGCCCGAGTTCCAGGGCGCCCATCCCGAGCTGCTGAAGTGGAAGGAGAAGGTGCTGAACCGCGAGATCCAGCTCGAGGAGATCGACACCTCGGCCTTCACCGACCGCTACGGCGGCACCATGAAGGCGATGGCACCGGCCAAGGCGCAGGCCGCGGAGTAGCATCCTCCGGACATGGCGCGGGTCCACATTCTCGGCGCCTCCGGCTCGGGCACGACGACGCTGGGAGCGGCCCTCGCCGCCCGCCTCGGCCAGCTCCATGTCGATGCCGACAGCCTCTTCTGGCTGCCGACCGACCCGCCGTTTACGACCAAGCGGCCGACGGATGACCGGCAGGCGATGCTGCATCGGCTGCTTCCTGTGTCCGGTCAGTGGGTGTTCTCGGGATCGGCGCCGGAATGGGCCACGGCGCTCGAACCGTTCTACGATCTCGTGGTCTTCCTGCGACTAGCCCCAGCGATCCGCATGGAACGCCTGCGGCGACGCCAGGCGGCCCAGTACGGCAAGCGCATCGAAGCGGGAGGCGACATGGCAGTCGCCAATGTCGACTTCATGAGATGGGCCGAGGCCTACGATGTCGCGGGACCGGAACAGCGCAGTCTGTTCGTCCATGAGACCTGGCTGGCGACCCTGACGGTTCCCGTGCTGCGGTTGGATTCCGCCGTGCCTCTGAAGGAACTCGTCTTTGCTGTTCTCTCCAGGCTCGATCGCAGGCAATAATCCGCCGCGGTTTCAACCTTGTAGAGTGGTGGCTTACCCATGACCGACGAGACGAACCAACCGCCTGCCCTCGCCGTCATCGATTCCCTTGGCGTCGACGTCCTCACCGACAATGTCAGCGACACCTACGTCAGCAAGACCACCTTCGCGGTGTCCGAGTTCGCCAACGTCGTGCTGGCCGGCGCTACCGAGATCTCGGGCGAGACGCTGCTCGCCGCCAACCTGGGCTACGGCCTGCGGCTGCGCTCGAAGCGCGGCGGCCGCGAGCACACGATGCTGTTCGACACCGGCACCGAGGGCGCGGTGTTCATCCGCAACTGCCGCAACCTCGGACTCGACCTCGGCACGGTCGAGGAGATCGCCATCACCCACGGCCACTGGGACCACATGGGCGCCCTGCCGGCGGCGATCGACGCCATCGTCAAGCGGCGCGGCCGCGGTGCGGTCACGGTGCACGTCAATCCCGGCATGTTCAACGAACGCGGCGTGCTGCTGAAGAGCGGCACCATCTTCCCCGCCGCCCGCGTACCGACACCGGCCCAGATGGAGGATCGCGGCGCCAAGGTCGTCAACGACGGCAAGGCGCGCCTGCTGCTCGACGGCCACTTCTACTACAGCGGCGAGATCCCGCGCGTCAGCTCCTTCGAGACCGGTCGCGAGGACCATCTCTGCCGCAAGGACAATTCCGAGGACTGGCGGCCGGATCCCTACCTGATGGACGAGCGCATGCTGATCGCCAACGTGCGCAACCTGGGCCTGGTCGTGTTCAGCGCCTGCAGCCACGCCGGCATCGTCAACGTCTGCACCGAGACGCGGCGGCTCTTTCCCGGCATCCCGATCCACGCCGTGATGGGCGGCCTGCATCTGGGCGGCGTCATGGAGCACCTGATCCCGCAGACGGTCGAGGGGCTGAAGCCGTTCGACATCCGCTATGTCATCGCCGGGCACTGCACCGGCTGGCGGGCGCTGCATGCGCTGGCCGATGCCTATGGCGAGCGAGTCAGCCAGTCGGCCGTCGGCACCAGCTACACATTCGACGCCGCAGCGCCCCCCGCCGGCGCATGATATCGCCTGCGACGTTCACCGTGCCACGCCGCGCCGAGAAGCTGCCGGTGACCCTGGTCACGGGCTTTCTGGGCAGCGGCAAGACCACGCTGGTCAACCACATCCTGTCGAACCGCGCCGGCGTGAAGGCCGCCGTGCTGGTGAACGAGCTGGGCGACATCGGCATCGACAACGACCTGATCGTCGCCGCCGAAGGCGGCATGATCGAGCTCAGCAACGGCTGCATCTGCTGCTCGACCAACAGCGACCTTCTGGACAGCATCGTGCGCGTGCTGAGCCGACCCGACCCGGTCGACCATATCCTGGTCGAGACCACGGGCGTGGCGGATCCCTTGCCCGTGGCGCAGACCTTTCAACGGCCGGAGTTCCGTGACACCTTGCGGCTCGACGCCATCGTCGCGGTCGCCGACGCCGAGCAGTTCAGCCTCGACCTGTTCGACAGCGCCGCCGTGCGCAACCAACTCCGCCACGCCGACGCCGTCCTGGTCAACAAGTGCGACCGGGTCGGCGAGGAACGTCTCGATAGCGTCGAGGAGAAGATCCGCGCGGTGAACCCCGGGGCACGGCTGCTGCGCACGACGCGCAGCGCGGCGCCATTGCCGTTGATCCTCGACGTCGATCTGCACCGGCCGGCGCCTCATGGCCACGGCCACCATCACGCTCATCTCGACGAAGACGGCTTCGTCTCGCTGTCCTTCGAAAGCGATCGTCCGTTCTCGGTCGGCCGCTTCCAGGGATTTCTGGACAACCGGCCACCCGGCCTGTTCCGCGGGAAGGGCTTCCTGTGGCTGGCCGAGACCGGCAAGCGCCACGTCTTCCACCTCGTCGGCGAACGTTTCTCGCTCGATGAAGACGCCTCGGCAATCGGCGCCAATCGCCTCGTCCTGATCGGACGGCAGCTCGACGCCGAGGAACTGCGGCAACGCCTTTCGCAGTGCCTCGTCGACTAAGACGAGGCGCGCGGCCACCGCTGCGCGCTTCAAGGAAATCCCTGTTGCGTTCACGCAGTTCCGCATCGGCCGCGCCGTAGAGGAACGGCAGATAGGCGTAGCGGACGCCCTTCGTCACCGCGGTCGCCTCATGCAACAAGATGCACGAGAACACGACCGCCCCGCCGGCCGGTGCGCGGTAGAGGCGGCCGCCGAATTCCGGGAAACGGAGATCGCCTCCCTCATAGTCCTCATTCAGATTGATGGTCACCGCAAACCGACGATGGGCGGTGCCCGCGGTGGTGTTGTCGCGATGCGGTCGGAAGTAGCCGCCGATGCCGGCATCGTAGCAGGCCACGATGTGACGCTCGATGCGGGTCGCCTCGAACTGGAAGGCGCGTTTGATCTCAGGCGATAGGCGGTCGTGCACGCGATGCATCGCCGTATCACGCAGGGTCGGATCGTCGATCAGGCAGTCCTGTCGGCGCTTGAAGCCATGGTCGATCGAACCCACGGTGAAGCCATCCCGCTGCGTCATGAAGCCGGAGTCATGCCCGCCGCGCTGCAGGTAGTAGTCGATCAGCCGCCTGCAGAGTGCGGGCTCGAATATCCGTTCCATGATCAGGACGGGGGCATAGTTGATGCTGCCCTGGGTGGCCTGGTAGCTCGCAAGGTTCCGCAGGCCGGCGGCAATCGGAGCGAGGTAGGGCTTGCGTTCGACGAAGTCGAGCATCTGCAGCAGGCGGTAGTTGCGGTCCAGCACCAGGATCCGGGGCGATACCGTATCGTTCGTTCCGGCGACCAGCCCATATCTCCGCACTCCTCAACTCAGCCATGAACGACTCGAGCGCCGGCGAGGCCGGCGAACCCGGGAAGACAAGGACCAGGTTGCGTCCCGCGCACGTTTCGAGACGAAACTCGGCGTTGCCGGGACTGGGCAAGGTCAGGGGCGGCAGGCGTTCGAACAGTCTCGGCGTTCGGGACATGACCGGTCGGCTCGAAATCAATTCGATGTGCCGGCGATCGCGCGGCGGGCCTGGTCGAGGCTCGCGCCCTGGATCGCGCGAGCAAGATCGCTCAGGCGCTCCCTGTCGGCTGCATTGTTGACCGGAACCGAGAACTCGCAGTGCGTGACCACATCCGAGTAGCGGTCGAGAATCCTGCGGGCGATCTGGTCGTAGGTGCCGACGGTCACGAAGGTGTGGAGGATGTCGTCGCTGATATATTGCGGCATCTCCTCCCAGCGCTGGGCGCGCGACAGGAGCTTCAGCTCATCGGCGAGGTCGCCAAGGCCATGATGGGCGAAGGCCGCGCGATACTGCGGCGTCGAAGCATAGAACGAGATGCGGGCGCGCACGTCGACGATCTTCTTCGCGAGCTCTTCCTCGGTCGCCGCGGTCGCGACCAGCGGTTTCATGCAGACCCGGAACCCGTCGAGCGAACGACCAGCCTTCGCCGCGCCCGCGCGCACTGCCGGCAGCATGACCTCGGCGATGTAGGACGGCGTGCACACCGGATGCGGGCGCAGGCCGTCGGCCACCTCGCCCACGATCTGGCTCATCACGGGATTGACCGCGGCGAGCTGGATCGGGATGTCGGGATGCTCGATTGGGCCGGGATTGAACAGCGGCACCATGAGGTTGATGTTGTAGTGCGGCCCCTTCACGTCGAGCTTGGCGCCGTTCTGCCAGCAGTCCCAAACGGCGCGCACGGCGCCGACATACTCGCGGATCCACGGGCCGGCGGGCGACGCCGGCATGCCGAAGCGGCGCTCGATATGCGCCTTGACCTGCGTGCCGAGCCCCAGGGTGAAGCGCCCGCCCGACAGTTTCTGCAGGGTCCAGGCGCTCATGGCGGTGACCGTCGGGCTGCGCGGAAAGGCGATGGCCACGGAGGTCGCAAGCTTGAGCCTGGTTGTCGCCTGGGCGGCGAGCGCCATGATGACGAAGGGATCGTCCTTGGTCTCCTCGACCACCATGCCGTCGTAGCCGATCTCCTCGAGCAGCTTCGCGTTGCGGCCGACGCTCGCGAGGTCGAGCGGTATTTCAGGCGCGCGCAGACCGGGATCGACCTTGCCGAGCGGCAGAAGAGTTTCGAGCAGCATTGTAGGGCAGGCTAGTGAGAGCAGAAGCCCTTGTCATCCCGAGCGCAGCGAGGGACCTTTGGCCGGCATCGCAAAAGATCCCTCGCTTGCGCTCGGGATGACAACGGAAGGAAATACCATGAAAGATCTCGCAGGGCGGCTCGCCGTCATCACTGGCGGCGGCACGGGCATGGGCCGTGAGCTCGCCCGCCAGCTCGTGGCCGAAGGCTGCAGCATCGCGATGTGCGACGTGTCGGCGGCGGCAATGGCCGAGACCAAGCGCCTGTGCGAGGCCGAGCGCCTGCCGCAGGGGCTGCGCATCACCACGCACCTGGCCGACGTCTCCAACGAGGACGACGTCAAACGCTTCGCCGCCGAGGTGGCGCGCGACCATGACACCGACAAGATCCATCTGCTGTTCAACAATGCCGGCATCGGCGGCGGCGGCAGCATGATCGTGCACGAGCGCTCGGAATGGGAGCGCACCTTCAACATCTGCTGGTTCGGCGTCTACTACTGCACCCGCGCCTTCCTGCCGATGATGCTGAAGGCCGACCGCGGCCATATCGTCAACACCTCGAGCGTCAACGGCTTCTGGGCATCGATCGGCCCGATGGTGCCGCACACCGCCTACAGCGCCGCCAAGTTCGCGGTGAAGGGCTTCAGCGAGGCCCTGCAGACTGACCTCAACATGAACGCGCCGCACATCAAGTGCTCCGTGGTGATGCCGGGCCATATCGGCACCTCGATCGTCACCAACTCGCGCAAGATCCAGGCCGGCCACGAGTCGCCCGATTTCACGCCCAAGGAGCTGGCCCAGATGCGCGCCCGCGTGGCGTCAATGGGCGTGGATGTCTCCAAGCTCACTGACCATGACATCGGCAAGATGGCGCACGAGCGGGCCCGCAAGTTCCTTGATGAAGCGCCGACCACCGCCGCCGAGGCCGCCACGATCATCCTTGACGGCGTCAAGGCCGAGCGCTGGCGCATTCTGGTCGGCAAGGACGCCGAAAAGATCGACCAGATGGTGCGCCAGGCCCCGGAAAAAGCCTACGACGCCGATTTCTTCCAGACCTTGGCCAAGGAAGTCGGCTGGAAGCTCGGCGCCAACTAAAGCGGTCACGCAACCGCCACCGCTCGCCGCTCGTTTCCCTATATCGGGAAAGGAGCGGCGACATGACGAGTATTTTACGCCGGCGCGGTCTGCTGGGTGTCGGAATGGCGGGAGGACTTGTTCTCGCCACATCTGCGTTTGCCCGGGACACCAAGAAGCCGGGCGCCGACGAAGCCGCGTCGCCGCCCGAGCAGCTGATGCGCGGCCACGCCATCCTCGCGCGGGTGTTGCTGATTTATGAAGGCGGTTTGCGCCGCGCCGGCCAAGGCGAGGACATCGACCCTGCCGTGTTCACGCGGGCAGGCGAGATCACCAAGCGCTTCATCCACGGTCACCAGGAGAAGGTCGAGGAGGAGTTGGTGTTCGCGCAGTTCAAGAAGGCCGGCCGCATGGTTGAGCTCGTGGGCGTGCTCGCCAGCCAGCATACCGCAGGCGCCAGGCTCACCGACAAGATCCTCGCCGCTGCCCCGCAGGCCAAGAGCAAGGAGCCGCGCGAAGCCATGAGCAAGGATGTACAGACGCTGATCGCCATGTACCGCCCGCACATGGCTCGCGAGGCCACCGACGTCTTCCCGACGCTGCGCCATCTGGTGACCGCCGAGGAGTACGCCGAGATCGCCGACGAGATGATGAAGCGCGAGCGCCAGGCCGTGGGCGCCGACGGCTTCGAAAAGGTCGCCAAGCAGGTGGCCGAGGTCGAGCAGGTGATCGGCATCGAGGACATCGGCGTGTTCACGCCGAAGAGCTGATTCGATCGTCCGCGCTTCGCTACCCCCGATAGTGGCAGGATACCCAATGCCCCGGCTTCGTCTCGCGCAGCTCGGGCACGCGCTGCGCGCAGTCGGGCTTCGCGATGGGGCAACGGGTGTGGAAGTGGCAGCCGGACGGCGGGCGGATCGGGTTGGGCACGTCGCCCTGCAGCATGATGCGCTTGCGCTTCACCGTGGGATCGGGGATCGGCACGGCCGACAGCAGCGCCTCGGTGTAGGGATGCAGCGGATTGTCATAGAGCTCGCGCGAGGGCGCGATCTCGACGACGCGGCCGAGATACATCACCGCCACGCGCGTCGAGATGTGCTCGACCACACTGAGGTCATGGGCGATGAACAGGTAGGTGAGGCCGAACTCCTCCTGCAGGTCCTCCAGCAGGTTGATCACCTGCGCCTGGATCGACACGTCGAGCGCCGACACCGGCTCGTCGCAGACGATCAGCTTGGGCTCGACGGCGAGCGCACGGGCAATGCCGATGCGCTGGCGCTGACCGCCCGAGAATTCGTGCGGAAAGCGGTGCATGTGGTCGGGCTGCAATCCCACCGTCTCGAGGAGCTGCACCACGCGGTCTTCCATCGCCTTGGCGCTCGGCGCGAGCTTATGGATGGTGAGCGCCTCTCCGATGATCGCCCCCACCTTCAGCCGCGGGTTCAGCGACGCATAGGGATCCTGGAAGATGATCTGCATGTCGCGGCGCAACGCCTGAAGCGCGCCGTGATCCATCTTGGTGACGTCGTTGCCCTGGAACCAGACCTCGCCCGAGCTGGGCTCGATCAGGCGCAGGATGCAGCGGCCGGTCGTCGACTTGCCGCAACCCGATTCGCCCACCAGGCCCAGGGTCTCGCCCTTGCCGATGTCGAAGCTGACGCCGTCGACGGCATGAACCTGGTCGACGGTGCGCGAGAGGATGCCGCCCTTGATCGCGAAGCGCTTGCGCAGGTCGCGAACCTTGAGGAGCTCTTGCGCGGGGGCGCCAGGGGTGACGGGGGGAGCGTTCATAGCACGCACGCCACGCGATGGCCGGGCGCCACTTCCTTGAGCGGCGGCATGCCCTGGGTGCAGATATCCATCGCGTGCTTGCAGCGCGCGGCGAAGCGGCAGCCCTGCGGCGGGTTCAACAAGCTCGGCACGGTGCCTTGGATCGATTCCAAGCGCGCCTGGCGGCTCACCGCGCGATCGATGCGCGGGATGGAGCGGATCAGGCCCTGGGTATAGGGATGCCGCGGATCGCCGAACAGGGCCTCGACCGGCGCCTCCTCGACGACCTTGCCGGCATACATCACCGTCACCCGCTGGCAGGTCTCGGCGACCACGCCCATGGCATGGGTGATCAGCATGATCGCCATGCCGAACTTCTCCTTCATCTCCTGCATCAGCTCCAGGATCTGCGCCTGGATGGTGACGTCGAGCGCGGTGGTCGGCTCGTCGGCGATCAGGAGCTTGGGCTGACAGGAGAGCGCCATGGCGATCATGACGCGCTGGCGCATGCCGCCGGAGAACTGGTGCGGGTAGTCGTGCACGCGCTTCTGCGGATTGGGGATGTTGACCAGGCGCAGCATCTCGGCGGCGCCGGCCATCGCCTGCTTGGGCGACAGCTTCTGGTGCAGCGCGATCACCTCGGCGATCTGGTCGCCCACCGTGTAGACCGGGTTCAGCGAGGTCATCGGCTCCTGGAAGATGATGGCGATCTCGCGGGCGCGGATCTTGTTCATCTCGTCCTGGTCGAGTGGGATCAGGTCCTTGCCCTGCCACAGGATCTGCCCGGCCTCGAAGCGACCCGGCGGCATGTCGATGAGCTTCAGCACGGAGCGCGCCGTCACGGTCTTGCCGCAACCCGATTCGCCCACCACGCCCATGGTCTCGCCGCGATCGATGCGCAGGTCGACACCGTCGACGGCGCGCACCATCCCATCCTCGGTCTTGAACCAGGTTTTCAGACCACGGATGTCCAACAAGGTATCTGGCACGCTGGCGCTTGCTCCTAGAGGACGCGGCGCGGATCGAAGGCGTCGCGCAGCCCGTCGCCGATGAAGTTGATGGCGAGCACGGTGAGGAAGATCGCGCCGCCCGGGAACAGCGCCCAGTGGGCGGCGATGTCGAGGTAGTCCTTGGCGTCGCGCAACATCGAGCCCCAGGTCGGGACGTCGGACGGGAAGCCGAGGCCGAGGAACGACAGGGTCGATTCGAAGATGATGGCGGCGGCGACGTCGATGGTGCCGACCACGATCACCGGGCCGAGCGCATTGGGCAGGATGTGCTGCACCACCTGGCGGACCTTGGAGGCGCCCAGCGCACGGGCCGCCTCGACGAATTCCTTCTCTCGCAGCGACAGGAACTGGGCGCGCACCAGGCGCGCCACCGGCATCCAGCGCAGGCCGCCGATCACCACGACGATCAGCACGAAGGCGCCACCTTCCACCCCCAGGACCTTCTTCGCGGTGTCGCGGAAGAGATACATGACCAGCAGCAGCAGCGGCAGCGTCGGCAGCGCCAGGAAAAGGTCGGTGAGCCACATCAGGGCGGCGTCGACCCAACCGCTCGCCATGCCGGCGACCGAGCCGACCAGGACGCCCACGGTCAGCGCGACCAGCATGGCGGCGAAGCCCACCGCCAGCGAGATGCGTCCGCCGTACATCATGCGCGCCAGCAGGTCCTGCCCCAGATCGTCGGTGCCCAGCGGATGGGCAAGGGAGGGGCCCTGAAGCTTGGCGGCGAAGTCGATGTCGTTGATCGCCACTGGCCAGACATAAGGACCGACCAGCACGCCCAGCACCAGGATCAGCAGCACGATGGCGCCGCTGACCGCCAGCACATGGCGGCGGAAACGGCGCCAGGTTTCCAGCGCCGGCGAGATCGAGCGCGCCCTGCGCGGCTGGACGGCGGCGACCTGCGCGGCCGGCGGTGCCTCAGCGGAAAGAGATGCGGGGGTCGAGCCAGCCATAGAGGATGTCTGCGATGAGGTTGAAGAGGACGACGAGACAGGAGATCACGAAGGTGATGCCCATCACGACGGGCGTGTCGTTGGCGAGGATCGCAGCGATCAGCAGCGAGCCGATGCCGGGGACGCGGAAGATCTGCTCGGTGACGATGGCGCCGCCGAACACCGCCGGCAGCTGTAGCGCGATCAGCGTGACCACCGGGATCAGGGCGTTGCGGACCACGTGCCTGACGATGACCTTGCGCTCGCCGATACCCTTGGAGCGCGCGGTCGTGACGTAGTCGAGGCGGATCACGTCGAGCACGGAGGAGCGCATGAAGCGCACCAGCGTTCCGGCCTGGGCGAGACCGAGCACGACGACCGGCATGATCGACTGTTTTATGTGCTCCCAGTAGAAGAGCCAGCCCTTGGCGTCGATATCGGCGCGATAGACGAAGGGCAACCAGTCGAGCTGGATCGAGAACACCAGGATCAGCACCAGGCCGGTGAAGAAGGTCGGCAACGAGAAGCCGATCATGGCGAAGGTGCTGGCGATCTGGTCGAAGACCGAATAGGGCCGGATCGCCGCCAGCACGCCGACCGGGATGGCGACCGAGATGGCCAGGAGCTGCGAGGCGCCGATCACGATCAGCGTCACCGGCAGGCGCTGCAGGATCAGCTTGTCGACATCGATGCGGCTCTGGAAGGAGAAGCCCCAGTCGCCCTGCATCATGGCGGCGAGCCAATGCAGGTAGCGCTGCCACACCGGGTCGTCGAGCCCGAACTTGGCGCGCAACGCCATGCGGATCTCGGGCGGGATGGCGGGGTTGGTGGCGAGCTCCTCGAACGGGTCGCCCGGCGCCATCGCGAGCACGCCGAACAGGATGATGCTGATCCCGAGCAGGCTCGGGATGGCGATGAGGATGCGGCGGATGATGTACTGGCGGTTCACGAGATGTCTCTCGAGACTATATGCAATTCCGGGGCCGAAGCCCCGGAACTACAACGTTCAGTTGATCACGCGTCTTTGTACCAGTTCTGGATATCCCAAGTGTTGTTGTCCCAGCCGCTCATGGCGGCGACCAGCTTATTGCCCATCGCCTGGACGGCCGGACGGGCGACGACCGGGATCACGACCTGATCGTTGATCACCATGTCGTTGCACTTGATGAACATGGCGGCGCGCTTGACCGGATCGACCTCGACCTGCGCCGCCTTGTGGACGTCGTCGTATTCCTTGTTCCGCCAGCGCGTGATGTTGCGGCCCTGCCACTTGTTCTCCTTGGTGGCCACCTCTTCGGTCAGAAACTGCTTCATGAACAGCTCCGGGTCGGGCTGCGTCATGGTCGTCGTATACATCTGCAGGTCGCAGTAGAACTTCGTATACGTGTCGGGGTTGGCGACGTCCGACGAGAAGAAAACCGACGCCGTCACCGACTTGATCTCGATATCGATGCCGGCCTTCTGGCAAGCCTGCTTGACGATGGCCTGGGTCTTCTGGCGCGGCTGGTTGATCGAGGTCTGGTAGACGAACTTCAGCTTCTTGCCATCCTTCTCGCGGATGCCGTCGGAACCCTTCTTCCATCCGGCCTTCTCGAGGATGTCGTTGGCCTTGTCGACGTTGAACTCGAACTTGGTGTTCTTCGAACGGAAACGCTCCGGATTGTTGACGAAGTTCGCCGTGGCGATGCCGGTGCGGCCGTAGATGTGCTTCTCGATCGAATCCTTGTCGACCAGCACCGAGAGCGCCTGGCGCACCGCAGGATCGGAAAGCATCGGGTGCTTGGTCTTGATGCTGGAGCGCTCGCCGTCGACCTCGGTCCACGGATCGGTGGTGTTGAGCTGAATGTGCTCGATATTGCCGCCGGCGGAGATCGAGACGCGGCCCTTGCCGCCCTTCTCCATGCGCTGAAGGATCTCGTCCTCGACCTGCATGTTCCAGGCGAAGTCGAACTCGCCGCTCTGCAGCACCGCGCGCGCCGCCGAGACGGCGTCGCCGCCGCCCTTCATTTCGAAGGCGTCGAAGTAGGGGCGATTCTCCATGTGGTAGTTGGGATTGATCTCACCCGAGACCATGTCGCCCGGCTTGAAGTCCTTGAACTTGTAGGCCCCCGTACCGACCGGTTTGAGATTGGTCGGCGCATCGCGCGACTTGCCGCCGCTATAGTCGGCGAACAGGTGCTTGGGGATGATCATGCCCTGGGCACCTACAAAGGCGAGAGCCCAGAAGGGGGTCGGCTTCGGGAACAGCACCTTGACCGTGTACTGGTCGACCTTCTCCACCATGACGTCCGTGTAGACGGCGCTGGTGGTGGCGGCGGTGGCGGGGTCCTTCGCGTACTCCCAATTGAAGACGACGTCGTCGGCGGTGAACGGCTTGCCGTCGTGCCATCTCACGCCCTGCTTCAGCTTCCAAATCACCGACTTGCCGTCGGCCGCCAAAGTGCCGTCCTCGCGGCCGGGAATCGAGGCGGCCAGCACGGGCTGGAGGTTGCCGTCGGCGTCCCATCCTGCCAGCGGTTCATAGAAGAAGCGCGATGCGTCCTGATCCTTGGTGCCGACCGCGAAGTGCGGATTGAGAAGCGTCGGCCCCTGCCACCACAGGACCTTCAGAAGGCCGCCGCCGCCGCGCTTGGTCGGTTTGTATTGCGCTTTCGCCTGGGCGTGCGCCACGCCGCCAATCGCCAGCAATTGGGTCGCCATCGGTGCGGTCAGGCCGACCGCCAGCATCCGTTGTGCAAAGCCTCGTCGTGAAAGCTTCCCATGCTTCACGGCGCCGATCAGGCGGCGCAATTCTTGTTCGTTCATGACTCGCTCCCTTACCCCTTCTCGTCATTCCCTGCGACGCTCTCGCTATCCTGCAAGATGCGTGCAAGTCTCAATCAGAACAGGACGCAACGGTCCCGTCAATGACGCCCGTTGTCGTTAAGGAGAAGAGATGGCTTGGCTCTATCTTGTATTGGCAGGAATTTGCGAGATCGGCTGGCCGGTCGGACTGAAGCTCGGCTGGACGGACCAAGGGGCCCGGCCGTGGTGGATCGTCCTTGCCGTCGTCGCCATGACAGCCAGCGGCGCGTTGCTTTTATCGGCGCAGCGCGTCATTCCGATGGGAACGGCGTACGCTGTGTGGACGGGAATCGGCGCGGTCGGCGCATTCGTGGTGGGCATCCTGGCCTTCGGTGATTCGGCGTCGACCATGCGCATCGTCTCGATCGGGCTGATCGTCGCTGGCATCGTCGGCCTCAAGCTTGCGTGAAGAAGGAGAACAAACCATGCGCATGAAAGACAAGGTGGCCCTGGTGTCCGGCGCGGCCGGTGGCATGGGCGCTGCGACCGCCCGGCTGTTCGCCCGCGAAGGCGCCAAGGCGGTCGTCGTCGCCGACGTCCTGGACAAGGAGGGCGAAGCGGTCGTCGCCGACATCAAGAAGGCGGGCGGCACGGCGACCTATATGCATCTCGACGTCACCGACGAAGGCCAGTGGAAATCGGTGGTCGATAAGACCGTGGCGGCTCATGGCGGGCTCAACGTGCTGGTGAACAACGCCGGCATCTCGGGCTCCGCCGAGCAGGACCTCTACGACACGGCGGCCTGGAACCGGCTGATGGGCATCAACGCCACCGGCGTGTTCCTCGGCATGAAGTACGGCATCGCCGCCATGAAGAAGGCCGGCAACGGCGGATCGGTGATCAACCTGTCGTCGATCTCCGGCATCGTCGGCCAGGGTTACATCCATGTCGGCTACAACGCTTCGAAGGGCGCCGTGCGCCTGATCACCAAGGCGGCGGCAGCGCAGCATGGCCGCGACCGCATCCGCGTCAACTCCGTCCATCCCGGCCTGATGCCGCCGATGCGCACGTCGGGCCGCACCGCCGATCCGGAAACGCGCGCCAAGACGCTGAAGGGTGTGCCAATGGGCCGCGCCGGCGAGGTCGACGAGGTTGCCTACGCCATCCTGTTCCTGGCGTCGGACGAATCGTCCTACATCACCGGGGCGGAGATCGTGGTCGACGGCGGCTGGACGGCGGTTTGATGACCGATCCGAAGAAACCTGCCACGACGATCATGCCGTGGCAGGTCCTGGACTCGAAGTACTCCTATCGCGATCGATGGCTGGCGGTGCGCAGCGACACGGTGCGCGTGCCCAACGGCACGATCCTGTCGCCCTACCACACCATCGAGTTCCCCGAATGGATCTGCGCGATCGCACTGACGCCCGAGCGTGAGATCGTGCTGATCGAGGAGTACCGCCACGGCATCGAGCGCAACTCCTTCGAGCTGCCGTGCGGCACGCCCGACCACGAAGGCGAAAGCGTGCTGGAGGCGACCAAGCGCGAGCTGCGCGAGGAGACAGGCTACGCTTCCGAGGAATGGCATGCGCTGGGATCGTCGACCGCCAACACCGCGCGACAGAACAATCGCGTGCACGCCTTCCTGGCGCTCGACGCCCGCAAGGTCGCCGAACCCGAGCTCGATGCCGGCGAGGTGATCACCACCCACCTTGTGCCGTGGGACGGCTTCCTGGCCGACCTCGCCGACGGCCGGTTGGAGATTCCCGGCCTGCACCTCGCCGCCTTGTGGCAGCTCCGGGTCTTCGCCAAGCAGTCGCGCGATCCGCGGCTGCTGGCGCTTGGTCTTTAGACTAAAGACTAGGCGCGATAGCGCGCCGCGGCGTGGGACTGGCGGAAGTTGGGCACCATCGCCATCCGGGCGCCGGAGAAGGCATCCCACTGCGCGGCGTCGGGCAACGGCGGGATGGTCACAGGCTCGCGCCGATCGAAGCCGACCAGCGCCGCATCGACCAGCTCGTCGACCTCCATCACGCCGGGGATGCTGTCGACGTCGCGGCCGGCATGGGTCCAGATCTCGGTGCGCGTGGCGCCGGGCAGCACGGCCTGGACATAGACGCCACGCGGGCCAAGCTCGCCCTGCAGCGACTGCGACAGGGTCAGCACGAAGGCTTTCGTGGCGGGATAGATGCCGGGGAACATTTCCGGCGCCAGCGCCAGCACCGAGGCCACGTTGACGATGGCGCCGTCGCCTTCGGCCGCGAATCGCGGCGCCACGGCAGCGGCAAGCCGTGTGACCGCGGTGACGTTGAGACGGATGAGCCTGTCCAGCGACTCGAGGTCGGGATCGCTGAAGCCGCCGGGCACCGTCGTGCCGGCATTGTTGATCAGCAGCCCGATCCGCCCGTCCTGCTTCAAGCGGGCCTCGACCTTGCCGCGATCGGCCTGCTCGGTGAGGTCGGCGGCCAGCACCTCGACCGCGACGCCGGTCTCGCTCCTCAGGCGCTGCGCCAGCGCCTCGAGCTTGGCCTTGTCGCGCGCCACCAGGACGAGATCGTGGCCACGGCGCGCGAGCCGGTCGGCATAGACAGCGCCGATGCCCGAAGAGGCGCCGGTGACGAGAGCGGTGCGGTTGGTCATTGCGAACTCCGTTTTTGATGACGATCGTCATATATTGCTTTTGATGGCGGTCGTCATGTATAATTTCGGCGGGCATCGGTGAGGGAATTTCATGCGGGTCAGCCGGGAGAAGGCGGCGGAGAATCGCCAGCGCATCGTCGACGCGGCAGCGCGCCTGTTCCGCGACGGGGGCTTCGACGGCGTCGGCGTCGACACCATCATGAAGGAGGCCGAGCTCACCCACGGCGGCTTCTACGGCCACTTCGCCTCCAAGGACGCGCTGATGGCCGAGGCGATGGCCCATGCCGTCGAGCGCAGCACGGCGTGGCAGGAGCGCCTCGAGAGCGTTTCCGAACTCGTGGCCAGCTACCTGTCGGAGCGCCATCGCGCCGACCGCGCCAATGGCTGCGTCGTGGCGGCGCTGGGCGCCGATGCCGCCCGGCAGAGCCCGGGGCTGCGCAAGGCGATCACCACAGGAATACGCTGGCAGCTCGACCGCATCGTCTCTCTGCTGAAGCGCGGCACGCCGGCCGCCCGCCGGCGTCGCGCCATCGCGACCTACGCCGGCATGGTCGGCGCCCTCACCCTCG
This sequence comes from Reyranella sp., assembly GCA_019750135.1. Lineage (GTDB taxonomy): Bacteria > Pseudomonadota > Alphaproteobacteria > Reyranellales > Reyranellaceae > Reyranella. Next base: position 142,279 of record JAIEOV010000002.1, read on the forward strand.
CGCGCGCCGTGGACGATCCGGCGCTGGCGCGGGAAATCCTTGCCGCGACAAGGGACGCTTTCAGCAAAGAACTGCCCTAGGACAACACGCCCCTTTCGCCGGCCGCCCGTTCGTGTCTACTTTGGGGTCATGAATCGCAGACGCTCCGACGAGGGCTGGCGCGCGGCGGCATTGGCCGCGGCGCTGTTTGCGATCACGCTGAATTTCCTGCAGCCCCTGGCCCATGCCGCCCTCATGCGCAGTGGGGCGCCAGGCAACTGGGCGGCGATGTGTCTGCCGAGTGCCCTGCAAGGCGGCGCCCAGCAGGGCGACGACCAGCGCCCGGCGACCGCCGGCACGGCGCACGAATGCTGCCTCGGCCTCGCCCATGCCCCGGCGCTCGGCGAGCCATCGATCTTCTTCGTTGCCATCGACCGTCCGGCAACGACTGTCCGTCCGCTCGAAACGGCCGAGGCCCTCACCCCCGTCGGCATCCGCGACGGACCCAGCCAACCGCGAGCGCCACCCCTCCCCGTCTGACGCCTGAAGCCGCGACGCGCTTTGCCGTGCGTCGCGTTCGTTCGTCTTTTGGGGAGTTTTGTTCATGTTTTCCGTCCGCGCGGCGACGTTCGCCGCATTCGCGGGCCTCGTGTTGATCCCAACCTTGGCCAAGGCGCAGGACACGCCGCCGCCCGCCCAATCCGGGCAGCCGGCACCCGTCAGCCTGCCACCGATCACCGTCAGCGCCGGCCGCGGCTCGGCGCTCGACAAGCTCGACGTCAGCACCACGCTGATGACCCGCGAGCAGATCCAGGCGACGCCCGAGACCGGCGTCGACCAGATCGTCAACCGCATCCCGGGGGTGTGGCTGCCCAACATCCCGACCGGCCAACTCCATCCGACGGCCCAGCCGGTCAACATCCGCGGCTTCGGCACCAGCACCACCATCAACACCCTGGTGATGGTCGACGGCGTGCCGATCAACGATCCCTATTTCCGCACCATCAACTGGAGCACCATCCCCAAGAACTCGGTCGAGCGCATCGAGGTGATCCGCGGCGGCGGCGCGACCAGCCTGTGGGGCAACATGGCGATGGGCGGCGTGATCAACATCATCACCCGCGAGCCGACCAAGACCGGCGCCTCGGCCGACGCCAGCTACGGCAGCTACAACACCTCGACCGCCGAAGCGGCCGGCGGCTACGTCGTCAACGACAAGGTCAAGGTCGGGGCGAGCTACAACCACGCCCAGAGCTCGGGCTATAACCTCACGCCGGCGCAGTACCAGAACTACAATCTGGTGCCGACCGCGTCGAAGGCCGACAACCTTGCCACCAGCGTCTTCATGACGCCGACCGACAAGCTGAAGCTCTTCGCCAAGGCCTACTGGAACCAGACCTATGAAGACGGCCTGGTGTGGACCTTCGCCCACAACAACTGGTCGACCTATCGCCTGCTGATGGGGGCCGCCTACCAGATCGACGAGCAGTCCTCGATCAACGCCAGTGCCTGGGTGGCCAGCGGCTCGTTCGGCACCATCAATGTGGCGAGCGGCTCCTATACGCTGAACAACATCAACGCGACCAACCAGTTCGTCAGCCAGATCGAAGCGTCGCCCAGCGCCGATCAGGGCGGCTCGATCTTCTACGAGGCGACCTTCGGCCCCTTGCGCGACGTCAAGATCGGCGTCGACGGCCGCCGCACGCTGATCACCGACTACAACAGCCTCTATGCCAGCGCGGTCGCGAATCCCACGACGTTCGTCACCAACGGCGAGCACCGGTTCCAGGGCGTGTTCGGGCAGGGCACGTACCGCTTCACCGGCGTGCCGGTCGACATCACCGTCGGTTTGCGCGGCGACTTCTGGCAGGCAATGAACGCCAGCGTGCTCACCCAGAACTCCAGCACGCTGAACGTGGTGCCCAACGCCAGCGCCTCGAGCTTCGATCCGCGAGCGGGCTTCAAGTTCTATGCCACCGACGAAGTGACGCTGCGCGGCGCGATCTACCGCAACTTCTCCGCGCCGGGCATGAACCAGATGTACCGGAGCTTCGCCAGCGGCACGTCCCTCACGGCGACGAATCCCAACCTGCAGCCAATGACCAACTTCGGCCAGGAGGTCGGCTTGGACTTCGAATGGAAGGGCTTCACCCTGTCGGGCACCTATTTCAACAACAACCTCAACAACTTCATCGACTTCGTGACGGTGTGCAACACCAACCCGGTCTGCGCCGCGCCCTTCGTCGCGACGGCGGGCCTCAGCCCCGCCTTCACGACGATCCGCCAATACCAGAACGTCGGAAACGCCACCTTCCAGGGCTTCGAGCTGATCGCCACCTGGCAGCCCTTCGAGCAGCTGCGGTTGATGGGAAGCTTCACCAACACCGTGGCCTATCTCACCAGCTCGACCAATCCGGCGCTGGTGCGCACCGGCGTGCAGCTCGGCCAGGTGCCGAGCTACATGTTCACGGCCGGCGTCGAATGGCGGCCGATCGATAACCTGGTCCTCACGGCCTCGATGAAGTCCTTTCCGCAGTACTGGAACGACACCGGTCACACGCAATTGAATGACGGTGCCACCCTGATCGACCTCGGCATACGCTGGTCACCGGCGAAGGACGTCGACGTCTATGGCAGTATCCAGAACCTGACCAACGTGCAGTATCTGGCGTCAGGCTATTCGCTGACGTCGTTCGAAGGGTCGACCGTCAATGCCTCGGCCATCCCGCAGCTCGGGATGCCGCTGACCGCGATCGCCGGCTTGAGAGTGAGGTTCTGATGCGCCCATTACTTGCCCTTGCCGCGCTTGTCCTGTTCGGGTCCACCGCGGCGGCCCAGCACCAGCATCAGCACGGCAGCACGCCGGAGGCGTTCACCGCCACGCCGGCCTTCGGACCGGACGGGACGCTCTGGGTCGTACGGCCCAGCGTCGATCGCATCGTCGTGCAGCGCTCGGCCGACCTCGGCAAGACGTTCGCCGCGCCCGTCACGGTGACGCCCGATCCCATGAACCTCGATTGGGGACCCGATGCGCGATCGCGCATCGTCGTCGATCCCAAAGGTCAGCTGGTCGTGACCTTCGGCACTTTCCAGGACAAGAACTTCAACGGCCGCGCCTACTTCGCCCGCTCGAGCGACGGCGGCGCCTCGTTCACCAGGCCCGCTCCCATCACGTCGGACACGACCAGCCAGCGCTTCGAGGTGGCGGGCGTCGATCCCGACGGCCGCGTTTTCGCAGCCTGGCTCGACAAACGCAACGTCGCCAAGGCCCGCGCCGCCGGCAAGGCCTATCCCGGCGCGGCCCTGGCCTATGCCTGGGAGAATGGCGACGCGGATTTCGGCAACACCACCATCGCCCTCGACAATACCTGCGAATGCTGCCGGCTCGGCCTCGCCTTCGCCGGCGCCGGACGGCCGGCCGTGGTGTTCCGCAACATCTTCCCGGGGTCGGTGCGCGATCACGGCGTGATCACCTTCCGCGATCCTTCGACGCCCGGACCGGTGCGCCGCGTCAGCGTCGACGACTGGAAGATCGAGGCGTGTCCGCACCACGGCCCGAGCCTGGCGATCGCGCCCGACGGCTCGTACCACGTCGCCTGGTTCACCGACGGCAGCGCGCGCAAGGGCCTGTTCTATGCCCGCGCCGACTCCGGCGATGCGGTCTACTCCCAGCCACGGCCGTTGTCGGCGGCGAACCGCCAGCCGTCACGGCCGTATCTTCTGGCCGACGGTCCGGCGCTGCACCTCGTGTGGAAGGAGTTCGACGGCGACAAGGTGGCGGTGCGCTGGCAGGTGAGCCACGACAGCGGTCGCCAATGGAGCGCGCCCCGCACCGTGGCAGAGACGGCGGATGCCTCCGACCATCCCCTGCTCGTCGCCGACAAGCAGCGCGCCTACCTGTCGTGGTTAACCAAGAACGAGGGCTACCGCCTGATCCCGCTGGGGGACCAGCCATGAGACTGCCGATCTTCTTCGTCTTGTTGTTCGGCTTCGCCGCCATCGCACCGGCCAATGCCGATCCGCTGCCTTTCGAACGCGGAAGCTGGGCCAAGCTCAGCGCGGTCCATGCCGGGCAGCCGACGGTGATCCACTTCTGGGGACTGACCTGCGCGCCCTGCCTGGTCGAGATGCCGCAATGGGCGGCGCTCAAGAAGGCCCGCCCCGATATGCGCCTGGTGCTGGTCGCCGCCGATCCGGTGCCGCAGGATCCCGAGCGCCTCGACTCAGCCCTGGCGCGTTTCGGTCTCGACAAGACCGAGAGCTGGTCGTTCACCGACCGTTTCTACGAACGCCTGCGCTACGAGATCGATCCGGCCTGGGCGGGCGAGCTGCCGCGCACCGTGATGATCGATCGCGAGGGCAAGGCGACGGTGCTGCCCGGCGTCGCCGACCTCGCGCAGGTCCGCCAGTGGCTCGACGCCCAATCCAAGTCTCATTGAGGAGCCTGTCATGTTCATCCGATTGCTTTCACTCACCGCGGCGGCGTCCGTACTTGCCGCGCCGGCGTGGGCGGCCGACTACAAAGTCGGCTCGATCGAGATCGACCAGCCGTGGACCCGCGCCACCCCGCCCACGGCCAAGGCCGGCGGCGGCTTCGTCACCATCACCAACAAGGGCACGACGCCCGACCGGCTGGTCGCGGCGCGTAGTGCCGTCTCGGACAAGGTCGAGATCCACGAGATGAAGATGGACGGCAACGTCATGCGCATGCGCGAGCTCGACAAGGGCGTGGAGATCGCGCCCGGCGCCACGGTGACGCTGAAGCCCGGCGGCTACCACATCATGTTCATGGAGCTGAAGGCGCCGTTCGCGAAGGACGCCAAGGTCCCGGTGACCCTGGTGTTCGAGAAGGCCGGCAGCATCGACGTGCCGTTCACGGTCCAGGCCATGGGTGCGAGTGCCGGCCATTGACGGCCGCGACGCGCATCGCCACGGAGGTCGACTTCGAGCGCGACGGAAGGCAGACGGACTTCTTGCGCCTGCCGCATTCGGTCGACCGTTCGGCCTATGGCTGGATCCCCATTCCCATCGTCTGCCTGCGCAACGGCCCCGGCCCGCGCGTGCTGTTGATGGCCGGCAACCATGGCGACGAGTTCGAGGGCCAGGTCGCGCTGACCAAGCTCGCGCACAGCCTGCGGCCCGAGCAGATCGTCGGCCGGGTCATCATCCTGCCCATGGCCAATGCGCCGGCGGCACGCGCGGGCAGGCGCAACTCGCCGGTCGACGGGCTCAATCTCAATCGCAGCTTTCCGGGCGACGCCAACGGCAGCCCGACGGCGATGATCGCCCACTACATCGAGAGCGTGCTGCTGCCGCAGTGCGACGCCGTGATCGACGTCCATTCCGGCGGCCAGTCGCTGCACTACGTGCCGAGCACGCACATCCGCCGCTCGCCCGATCCCGACCGCTTCGCCCGCGCCAGTGCGGTGATGGAGGCGTTCAACGCGCCCTACAGCTGGGTGTTCGAAGGCGCGCGCGAGACGCGGGCGCTGAACGCGGCGGCCGAGCGCTGCGGCATCGTCGCGCTGGGCACCGAGCTCTGCGGCGGCGGGACCGTGACCCCGCGCGCCTTGCGCATCGCCGAGCGTGGCCTGCGCCGCGCCCTGGCGCATCTCGGCGTCATGCGCCTCGATGCGGCGGACGCCGAGACGCTGCCGTCGCGCCGCATGCAGGTCGGCGGCTTTCCGTTCTACGTCTATGCCCAGGACGAAGGCGTGTTCGAGCCGCTGGTCGGGCTCGAGGACGAGGTCAAGGCCGGCCAGACCGCGGCGCTGATCCATCCCGTCGAGACGCCGTGGCGCGCACCGCAGGAGGCAGAGTTCGCCCGCGCCGGCACCGTGGTCTGCGCCCGCGTCCCCGGCCGGGTCGAACGCGGCGACTGTCTATTCCATCTCGCCGTCGATTGACAGCTGCACCGGCAAGCATCGATGTCGAGGCGGTCGTGAAGGCGACCGGGCGCCGGCGTGCCCGGCCAGCACATGCGTTGAGCTCCGTGTAACGATCTCCGGCTAAAGAACGTCATGGAGGGAGACCACTTAGGAACCGGAGAGGACAAGAAATGAGCGACCCCAAAACGGACTGCGAAGCTCTGATGAACTCGGTGCTCCCATTCGCCGAGGAGATGCTGACAACTCATGGCGCGTTCATTCCGTTCGGCGGCGCGATGCGACCAGATGGGGAGCTCGTTTCCATTGCTGGCTACGATGGAAACGAGCATGCGCGGCCGATCGATGTAATGACCCTGATGAAGGGTGCGTTCGTCGCTGCCGCTCGAAATGGCGAATATAAGGCCACAGCGATCGTCTATGATGTGAGGGTCAAATTACCCTCAACCGAAGAAAAGTGTGACGCCATCGCTGTGTCGCTAAACCATCGAGAGAGTTACTCGGTAATCGTCCTCTTCCCATACAAGATCGACAGCGGAAAGCTGATCCTGGGCACGGCCTTCGCCCAAGAGGGCGAGGCAGATATATTCCCCGCGCGATAGGCTTTGCTCGACTGTCGCCACACGTCGCGTGAGCGGTAGCCTGTAGCAAAGCGCTGCGTGAGACGGTCAGAGCGCCTGCAGAAGCACCCAGGCGATCATGGCCATGCCGATCACCGACACGAACCAGGCGAGCGTGCGCAGCCAGGGGATGCCCGCCACATAGATCACGGCATAGGCGAGACGCGCCCAGAAGAAGATCATGGCGCCCATCGCCGTCGTGGCGTTGGCCTTGCCTGCCGCCGCGGCGATCAGCACCAGGGCCGCGAACAGCACCAGGTTCTCGATCATGTTGAGATGGGCACGCCGCGCGCGGCCCGCCCATCCAGGGTACTCGGGCAGGTTCTCGCGGTTGCCGGCCAGGGTCGGCAGGCCGACCTGCTGATTGGCGCCGGTCGCGGCGATCAGCACCTGCACGAAGCACAGGATGGTCGAGAACAGAAGGTACTTGAGGTCGGGTGACATTCGTTTCTCCCCATTTATTTGGTCCCGAACAGGCGGTCGCCCGCGTCGCCCAGGCCGGGGACAATATACCCGTGATCGTTGAGCTTGGCATCGATCGCCGCCGCGAATACCGGCACGTCGGGATGCACTTCGGCGAAGGCCCGCGCGCCCTGCTCGGAGCCCAGCACGCAGATGAACTTGATGCGCTTGGCGCCCGACTCCTTCAGGCGATCGACAGCGGCGATGGCCGAGTGCGCGGTCGCCAGCATGGGATCGCAGACGATGACGTCGCGGTCGGAGATGTCCTGCGGGATCTTGAAGTAGTACTCGACCGCCTGCAGCGTCTTGGGATCGCGGTAGAGCCCGACATGGCCGACGCGCGCCAGCGGCACGAGATCGATGATGCCCTCGGCGAGCCCAAGACCCGCGCGCAGGATGGGCACGATCACCAGCTTCTTGCCCTCCAGCAGCGGCGCCTTCATCGCCTCAATGGGCGTGGTGATGTCGCGCTCGACCAACGGCAGGTCGCGCGTGGCGTCATAGCCCAGCAGCAGGCCGATCTCGCGCAACAGGCGGCGGAAGTTGGTGCTCGACGTTTCCTTGTCGCGCATCTTGGAGAGCTTGTGCTGCACCAGCGGATGCGTGACGACGTGGATCGAGTGCGGCAAGGACATCAATATCTCCCCAAGGAATTTAGAAAACGGTGCCGTCGCTCACGATGGCGATCGGCGGGCCGCCGCCGGGACGGCGTTCCGCGGCAAGCACGCGGCCGGCAAACCAGGTGCCGGCCTCCAGGACCTTCACCAGCGGCAGACGCTCCGCGTCGAGGCCGAGATGGCCGTGCACGTGGCAAGCGATGCGATCGAGCAGCGCCACCGTCAGCGCCCGCCATTCGACGATCGGCTCGTCGCCGACGGCGTAGGCCTTCTCCAGCAGCGCCTTCTGCTTGGGGCGCAGGGCCCCGGCATCGACCAATAGGCCGCCGTTGCGATATTCGGGCAGGCCGGTCAGCTCATCGAGAGCCACGACCTCGAGGCCCGCGCCTTCCAGCGGCTCGACCAGGGAATAGGACAGCCACTGCGACAGCTTGTGGAACGGGACCCAGCCCATGGCCTGATGCTGCCAGACATCGCCCATGGGCAACGGCCAGATCGGCGACAGCTTGTCGAGCACGGCGGCCAGGATGCTCGCCGCCTTCACCTCGGGCCGCGCCACGATGTCGAACAGGTCTCCCGGCCGTGACAGGCCGACCCCGCCCAGCTTGCGCAAGAGTTCGGCGCGGCCTTCCAGACCGGTCAGCGGATTGTGCGCCTTGACCTGGAAGCCCATGGCGATGTCCATCGGCGTCAACGCCGCCAGGCGCTCGGCATCGACGCGCAATGGATCGCCCTTGGCGTCGCGGCTGAAGGCGCCGTTGGCGAACATGTGGAAGCTCGCCACGCCCAGCCCTTCGGAGCGCGCGTAGGTCTCGCCCGTTCCGGGCTCGCGATACGACCAGGCTGGCCCCGCACCGGCATCGAGCAGCACCGAAACTATGGCAAGATCAATGCGCCGGCGCGCGATCTCCTCCTTGGGCAGCGCGGACAGCCGCTCCGCCAGCGCCGGCCAGCGATCGCGGCTGCCGGCCTCGAAATGCCGCCAGCGCGAATGGAACGGGATCGCCGCCGGATTGGCGAAGCGTTGCCGCGTCACCGCGAGCGTCGCCTGGACCGCAGCCTCGAGCCCGTTGGGGTCGACCGAGAACCAGGCGGATCGCCCGTCCTCGGCATATTTCAGCATCGCCTCCGCCCGCTCGCGGATCGCCGCGGGCGTGCGCAGGTACGCAAGGTCGACTGGGTTCACTCGTCGAGACCCCGCCCCTTGGCGCGCGCGAGCTCGTTGGAGCCCGGCTTGGTGGCGCTGAAGTAGCCGGCCGCCTTCTTGGCATCCATCTCGACCTGGGCGTCGGCGGGGATCAGCTCGTCGGGGATCGGCACCTGCTCGACGATCTCGATACCCTGCTCCCGGAGCGCATCGGACTTCATGTTGCTCATCGACGCGAAGCGGTCGATGCGGGCGATGCCGAGCCAATGGAACACGTCGGGCATCAGCTCCTGGAGGCGCATGTCCTGCACGCCCGCCACGCACTCCGTGCGATTGAAGTACTGCGCCGCTGAATCGCCGCCAGGCTGGCGCTTGCGCGCGTTGTAGACCAGGAACTTCGTGACCTCGCCCAGCGCGCGGCCTTCCTTGCGATTGTAGATGACGACGCCGACACCGCCCTTCTGCGCCATCTCGATGCAGATCTCGATACCGTGCGCCAGGTAAGGCCGACAGGTGCAGATGTCGGATCCGAACACGTCCGAGCCGTTGCACTCGTCGTGGAGACGGCAGGCAATCTTCGTCTCGGGCTTGCCGAGCTTCGACACGTCGCCGAAGAAATAGATCGTCGAACCGCCGATCGGCGGCAGGAACAGTTCCAGGTCGGGTCGCGTCACCAGCTCGGTATACATGCCGCCGGTCTGCTCGAAGAGCGTGCGGCGCAGCTCGCTCTCCTTGACGCCAAAGCGCTCGGCGATACCGGGCAGCCACCACACCGGCTCGATGGCCGCCTTGGTCACCTTCACGTCGCCCGATCCGCTCAGGATGTCGTTGTCGGGCTTCAGCCGGCCGGCGGCGATGGCGTCCATGATCTCAGGCATGTTCACATGCGCCTTGGTGACGGCGATGGTCGGGCGGATGTCCCAGCCGGCGGCCAGCTTGTCGGCGAACACCTCGGCCACCATGTGGCCCCAGGGATCGAGCGACACGATCTTCTTGGGATCGAACCAGCTCTCGAACGGCCCGATCGGCTCGGCCGGCGAGGTGTTGGTGAAGTCGGGGCGATGGCCGGGCTTCAGTTCCTGGGCCGCGATCGCGAGCGCCCGGTAGATGCCGTAGGACCCGGAATGCACACCGATGGCGTTGCGCTTGCCGGGATCGCCCACGGTACCGACGACGGGTCCGCGAATATGGGGATCGTGCGCGCCCCAGATCACCGGGGGAGCCGCCTGGCCGCCCTGCGAGGGGTGGGTATTCAGTCTGATGTGAGCCATGTGCTTTCCAGATGCCAAAAGCCGGGAAAGCGAGGCATTTTAGGCCCTGTGAGTGACAAAGGGAAGAAGCAGCAAAACGCGGCTAAAGCATTGCTGCCAAAGCAAATTCTGGGCAATGCGCTGCTCCTGCTGGCATCGTTCGGGCTCTGCCTGGCTGCGGCCGAGGCGTTCACGCGCTGGCAGGACGACGTGCCGTTGTTCGATTTCCCCCTGCCCTTGCCGGTCGGCCAGGATACGGCGGCCTCCCATCTCGCATCGCTGCCGACTGTCGCGGGCGTCAACCGCGACTGGTTCTACGACAAGGTGCCGCCGCCGCCGCGACAACCGGTGCCCGAGCAGTGGCAGCGCTGGTACGACGACCTGGAGCGCAAGCACGCCGCGACCGGATCGCTGTTCCGCGGCGGCGACATGTTCAAGGTCTGGAACACGGCGCTCGCGCCCAACCCCTGTGACCACGTCATGCTGCGCGACGCGCCCGGCGCGATGTTCGTCTTCGACCCGCCGGACGGCAACCCGCAGCCGCCGTTCCGCTTCCTGCCGAGCGCCACCAATCCCGAAACGATGGTGACCAACGACTTCGGCTGGCGCGGCGGACCGGTCACCTTCGCGCGCAGCGCGCGCACCGTGCGCATCGTCTTCGTCGGCTCCTCGACTGTGGTGAGCAGCCATCACATGCCGCATTCCTTCCCCGAGTTCGTCGGCCACTTCCTCAATCGGTGGGCCAAGGCGAGAGGGATCGACGTGCGCTTCGAAGTGCTGAATGCAGCGCGCGAGAGCATCGGCTCGACCGGCATTGCCGCCATCGTACGCCAGGAAGTGGTGCCCACCCGACCCGATCTCGTCATCTACTACGAAGGCGGCAACCAGTTCTCGCTCGATTCTCTTGCCGGTAGCGTGCCGCAACGGCCGTCGACCGCCGATCGGCCACCGCCGGGGCCGCTTGGCCAGCTGCTGAAGGACGCGGCGCGCTGGTCGGCGTTGGCGAGGCGACTGGAGGCGAGCGCCGGGCTACTCGATCAGCCGGGCAACGGCGGCGGGGAATGGCCCAAGCCTGCCTATACCCTCAGGTGGCCGGCCGGCCTCGACGAGAGCGCACCCGACATCACGCGGGCCGATCTGCCGGTCAATCTCCCCGTCATCCTCGGCGACCTCGACCGGATCAGGGCCGACCTGGCCAATGTCGATGCCGAGCTCGCGATCTCCTCGTTCATATGGATGGTGCGCGACGGCCTCGTGCTCGACCCGATGCGACATCGCTATATCCTCGAGCAGCTCAATGTCGGCTACTTTCCGTTCAGCTATCGCGATCTCGCGCGCCTCGCCGCCTTCCAGAACCGCGTGTTCGCCGCCTATGCCCGAGCGCACGGCCTGCCCTTCCTCGACGTCGCTGGCACGATGCCGTTCGATCCGAACCTGTTCTTCGACGCCGTGCACAAGTCCTATCCCGGCGAACGCATGCAGGGCTGGGTCACTTTCCTGCTGCTCGTGCCGCTGATCGAGCAGCGGTTGGCCAGCGGCGCCTGGCCGAAACCGGTGCCGACGATGCCGTCGACTCACCCCGCCTTCGTCGTGCCGCCACGGCTCGTGCCGCTCAACTGCAGCAAGTCCAGATGAGCCCGCAATTCGGTACCTTCAGCTGACGTGTCTTGTGACGATACGCGCTAGCAACTCAGCCGAGGTTTCCGGCGACTTCGCCTTCCTGGTTCGCGGACGCTTCAGCGCGCCGGCTTCGAAGGCGGCGATAACCGCGTCGTGCACATACGAGGTGCGGCAGACCGTGGGCGTGTTGGCCAGTTCCTCGGCCACCTCGATCACCGCCTCGCGCACCTGGCGCCGACGCTGGCGTTCGCTGTCGGCAGGATCGGTCGCTGCCAACGCCTTCAACGCAGCCGCAGAGGCGACCAGCGTGCGGAAGTCCTTGAGCGAGATGCGCCTGCCGGCGATCTCCTGCAGGAACGCATTGACCTCGGCGGCCCGGACCGGCCGCACGGTGTCGGCGTCGCGGCACTGGAACAGCCGCCGTCCAGGCAGCGCCAGCAAGCGCGTCACGGCCGCATGGAAGCGGGCGCTTCGCACCTGCTTGGTGACGATCTTGCCGCCCTTGGCCTTGAACGACAGCGTCACCAGGCGCTTGCCGGCAATCTTCACGTTCGACTTCAGCAGGGTCGTGGCGCCGCGGGTACCGCGCTCGCGGGCGTATTCCTCGCTGCCGGCGCGAATCGCCGTACGGCTCACGAGCTCGACGACCGACGCGGCGACGAAGCGCCTATCGATCTCTTCGAGGGACAAGCAGCGGCCGATGGCGCGGCGGATCGCCGGCAACGACCTAGCGAGGCCGGCGAGCCGGCGTGCCTTGAGAGACTCGCGGACCTCGGCCCATTTCGGGTGATAGCGGTATTGCAGTCGGCCGGCCGCATCTTCGCCGACGGCCTGCAGATGGGCGGCGGGATTGGCCGCGTAGCGGACGTTGACGTAGGCCGGCGGCACAGCCAGCGCCTTCAGCCGGCGGATTTCGCCGGCACCGCGCACGAAGGAGCCGGAGGGAGTCAAGAAGGCGAAACCCTTGCCGTGACGTCGGCGCCGCAGCGTCAGCGCCTCGGGGCCGACGATCACCAGACCTTTTTCCTCGGCAAGCCGGGCGACCGTCGAGCGCTGTGACATAAGCCAGCAAACGCCGGGTCCCTCCGGCCGTTCCGCGGCATTCCCGGGTGAAATTACTTTGCCTGCAACCGGGAAGCGCTCAAGGCGTTGACGGTCGACGGGGAGTGTATGAACGCTACGGGAATGACGAAAGAAGCGCTGTTGCGAGGTTCCACCGAGAGCGAACGGTTTCGCTTGCTGGTCGAGGCGGTGACCGACTACGCCATTTTCATGCTCGACCCGAGAGGGATCGTGGCGAGTTGGAACGCCGGCGCCGAGCGCATCAAGGGCTACAAGGCGAAAGAGATCATCGGCCGCAGCTTCGCGACCTTCTACGAAGAGGCCGACCGCAGAGCCGGCATCCCTGAGCGCGTGCTGTCGATCGCCGAGCGCGATGGCAAGTTCCAGGCCGAAGGCTGGCGCGTGCGCAAGGACGGCAGCCGCTTCTGGGCCTTCGTCATCATCGATGCGATCTATGACAACGGCGAGCTCATCGGCTTCGCCAAGATCACACGCGACCTCACGGAGCGGCGGGAAGCCGAGGAGGAGCTGCGACGCAGCGAAGAGCTGTTCCGGCGGCTGGTCGAGGGCGTCACCGACTACGCGATCTACATGCTCGACCCCGCCGGCATCGTCAGCAACTGGAATGCCGGCGCCCAGCGCATCAAGGGCTACGGGCCGGACGAAATCGTCGGCCAGCATTTCTCGATCTTCTACACCGACGAGGACCGCAGCAGCGGCGAGCCGGCGCGCAGCCTCGCCATCGCCGAGCGCGAAGGCCGTTTCGAGGCCGAGGCCTGGCGACAGCGCAAGGACGGCAGCCGCTTCTGGGCCAACGTCGTCATCGACGCCATTCGCGAGCCGTCGGGACGCCTGATCGGGTTTGCCAAGATCACGCGCGATATCACCGAGCGCCGGGAGGCCCAACTTGCGCTGGAGCGCACGCGCGAGGCGCTGGCGCACTCGCAGAAGATCGAGGCGATCGGCAAGCTGACGGGCGGCGTGGCGCACGACTTCAACAATCTTCTCACCGTCGTGCTGGGCAGCCTCGACCTGCTGCGCCGTTACCTGCCCCACGACGATCCGCGCATCACCCGCCTGCTCGACAACGCCTTGCAAGGGGCGCAACGCGGCGCCAGCCTGACGCAGCGCATGCTGGCCTTCGCGCGCCGGCAGGAACTCGACCTGCAGCCGGTCGATCTGGTGGAGCTGACGCGCGGCATGCGCGATCTGCTGCAGCGCTCGCTCGGTCCCCAGATCGCCATCGAGACGCGCTTTCCCCTCGCCCTCGACAACGTGATCGCCGATCCGCACCAGCTCGAGACGGCACTCCTCAATCTCGCGGTCAACGCACGCGACGCCATGCCGGCCGGCGGCATCCTGACTATCACCGCCCGCAACGAGGCAACGGTGGGTGATGCCAGCCTGCGCCCTGGGCGATACGTCAGGCTGACGTTGCGCGACAGCGGCGAAGGCATGGATGCCGATACGCTGGCGCGTGCGACCGAGCCGTTCTTCACCACCAAGGGCATCGGCAAGGGCACCGGCCTCGGCCTTTCCATGGTCCACGGCATGGTGGAGCAACTCGGCGGCCAATTGATCCTGCACAGCAAGCCGGGCGAAGGCACGACCGCCGAGCTCTGGCTGCCGGCGGCAGAACGTCCCGCGGCGACCGGCGGTTCGGCGACCGAGAGGCGGGCGGCCGTCGAGCAAAGTCCTGTGCTCACCATACTGGCGGTCGATGACGATGCGCTGGTGCTCGCCAACACGCGCGCCATGCTCGAGGATCTCGGGCATACCGTCGTCGCCGCCTTCTCGGGCGAGCAGGCGCTCGAGAAGTTCGAACGGACTCCCGCCATTGATCTCGTGATCACCGATCACGCCATGCCCAAGATGACCGGCACTGAGCTGGCCAAGAAGATCGTGGCCAGCCGCCCCGGCGTGCCGATCATCCTGGCGACCGGATATGCCGAGCTGCCGCCAGCCGCGCAGATCGGTCTGCCGCGGCTCTCCAAGCCGTTCCGGCAGGAGGCGCTGGCCGAGGCCGTCGCCAGCGCCGTCAAAGCCAATCGCGCCATCTGAACTGCCACGAATTCCTCCGTAGCTGGACGGATTGCGCTTCAGGATGCGATTGTGACGACATGATCTCTCGTCGTGTCCTCTTCGCGGTTCCCGCACTCTCGCTTGTTTCGGCTCGCGCCTTCGCTCAATCGGTCAACACCCTGCCGGGGATGACGACCGTCACCTTCCCGCCCGGCTCCAACGCGACGACGATCGCCGGCCAGTTGGCGCCGGGCGGCCGCAGCGTCTACTACGTCCAGGCCAAGGCAGGGCAGACTCTGATGGTGTCGGTGATGCCCGTCGCGACCGGTATCAGCTTCCAGGTCTTCAAGGCCAACGCGGGCGTGGCCAAAGGCGCCGACGGCCTCCCCGTCGTGACCGGCGGCACGCTGCCGGACGCCGGACCAAGCGACAACGCGACGGCCTGGATCGGCGCCATTCCCCAGGACGGCAATTACCTGGTCCTTGTCACGATGCGTCCGGCCGCAGCGCCGACGCCGAGCCCGTACAATCTCACCGTTTCGTTGCAGTAGGGTCGAGACTATTTGCCAATTCAATGCAAATTAAACTCAACAAATTGATTGCTCCGTGGGTGCAATTAATTCATAAAACCGACGTCGATTGGTTGCGGGACACCGGGGTGCTTGGGGAATTCGGCCCTTCGATCATCGACAAGGCCTGTGGGGTGCCGGCGTGTTCGGGGTGGGGCCGCCGGCATCTCCTTTCCTCTCAGAAAATCCGACGTCAAGATTTGCCGGTACAGGTGAAGGTGATGGGCCGCGGCTTGAAGACAGGCGCGGGCATCTTCTCCCCCTCGAACTTGCGCGGCCAGGCGCCGGTCTTCAGATGGCGCTCCACGATCGGCACCAGCCCCTGCAGGAACACCCAGGCGCGCAGGCGCTCGCCGGCATAGCTGTTGTGGATGGCGTCGACGAAGAGATCCGGATCGAACGGCATGAGCCGCGCCACGTCGATGAAGGCGAGGTCGTGCGCGCGGGCATACTTGGCAAAGACACGATTCTGGAAGGCGGCCAGCCGTTCCATGTCGCGATAGTGGAACGGTCCGTAGTTCTGGTTGATATGGTCGAGGATCGAGCGGTGGCGGACAGGATCCAGCAGCATCCCGTCCTTCACCAGCCAGAAGAATGACGCGATGACCAGTTCCGTGCCGACGGCGTCGCCGGCGGCTCGGATGGTATCGAGATCGCGCAGAATCGTCGGCAGATGCACCGGCAGATCGCTGCGGGTGATGTCGGGATCGCGTTCATCGAGACCCTTGGGCCACAACAGCGCATAGTCCTTCTTCGGCCATTCGGCGCCGCCTTCGGGCAGGCTGCGCGCGCTGAACAGGGCCTGCAGCCGGCGAACCAGCGCCGATTCGTATTGAAGGTCGTTCAGCCACGAGCCGCCGGCTGCGCTGCCGCCACTGGCCGGCTGCGCCGGGCAATGCTCGCCGGCGGTGCTGGCCGCGTCGGGCGTCGCGGGCGTCATGGTGCGCAGATCGAACTGGTTCGCGCCTTCGTAATAGACGAGCAGGTCCGGACGCAGCGGCAACACCTCGTCGCGCACGATCACGACGTTGTCGCTCGAGGTGATGCTTTCACGCCCCGCGTTGAGGATCTCGAACGTCACACCGAGCTTGCGAGCGGCAGCCCACATGTTCAGCCAGCTGCCGACGAACTCGGGATACGAATAGGGAAAGTAGTGATTGCCGACGGTGGTCGAGGCACCGATGAAGGCGATGCGCACCGTCCGCGGCTGGCGCTCGAACGGTACCGGTGGCCCGCGAAATCCGTAGGCGTTGGTGACCAGGCCGATCGGCGTCGTCGCGTTGGGCAGGAATCGGTAAGGCGGCCGCGCTTCCCCCGACGGCGGATCGTACAGATAGAGGTGTCCCGGCGCGCCGCAGAGATAGGCATGACGACAGGGATCGCCGACGAAGGTGGCGTTCCAGGCCTTGAACATGTCGGCGCGGCGCGTGCCCTCGGTGACGCCGCTCTGCTCGACCTTGCTCACCAGGTCGAGCCATTCCTTCGGTATCGCTCTGCGGTTTGGCAAAGGAGGCGGATCGGCGAAGAACCATGCGCGATCGACGCCAGGGGCAAGGGCGATCTCGTCGAGATGACGACCGATGGGTGAGTTGTCGGCATTCGCGTCGAGCTGGCGCACGACGAACTCGGCCGCGGCCGTGCACAGTGCAACCGAGACTACGACCAGCAGAGCGTTGAGCCAAACCCTTCCCACAACTCGGTCTACACGATTCGTCGGCCCCGTTGGATGCAAAAAGGGAGGCCATCGCACCGCATCACCCCTGATGTATTTGCAGCAACTTTTACCTTCTGCGCGGCGTTTGGGCGGACGAATTAACTCCCTGTTTTGTAGTGACTTTTTGCACTCACCATCAGTCCGCGAGGAGTCCGAGTGATGCCGCTTAGTTGTTCGACGTTTCCCGCTTCTCGGCTGTGCATCGTCAGCGGCGAGAGCACGGTGACGCGATCCGACATCGATGATTATCTCGCCCGCACGATCGCCTCGGGTGCCAAGGGCTACGCCAAGCTCGTCGACGTCACCGGCTGCACGCTGGCGCTCGATGCCGACGACATAGAAGCGGTGGCCGATCGCCTTATGCACTACGGCATCGGTGAGCAACCCGGTCCGGTCGCCATGGTCGTGGGCTCCGCTCTCAATCTCGACATGGCGGTATTGCTGAAGCAGCGGGTAGGCGATCGTCCGTTTCGCATCTTCACCAGCGTCGGCGCGGCGCGTTCCTGGCTGGCGGGCTATCAGCAGAGCTACGACCCTGCGGCCTTCACGACCGGCCTCAGCACGCGGTGGCGCAGCCTGCCCACGATCTGACTGCGCGCCGAGAAACAGCCGCCTTGCCTCGCCCGCCCAAAGCGGGTGAATTGAGGGCATGCAGTTCGGCTGGCTTACCCTTCAAATGTCGCCCTCGCCCGACGAGGACGCGCAACGCATCGACAACCTGATCGACCAGGCCTGTGGCGCCGAGCGCCTGGGCTTCTCCGACGTCTGGTTGACGGAACACTATTTCACCGGCGAGAGCGTCTATTCGGATTCGCTGATGTTCGCCGCCGCGCTCGCGGTGAAGACCGAGCGTGTCCGCATCGGCTTCGCCGTGGTGCAGATGCCGTTCCATCATCCGGTGCGGCTCGCCGTGCAGCTCGCCTTGCTCGACAACCTCAGCAAGGGCCGTATCGATGTCGGCATCGGCAAGGGCACGGTCTACAACGAGTACGAGTTCGTGGGTCACGGGCTTCGCAGCACCGACAGCCGCGAGCGCATGGAAGAGGCTGTCGACATCATCGAGCGCGCCTGGCGCGAAGCTCCCCTCACCTACGACGGCCGGTTCCACAAGGTGCACATCCCGGCGATCCGGCCCAAGCCGGTGCAGCAGCCCGGACCGCCGCTGTGGCGTTCGGTGATCTCGCCCGGCTCGTTCAAGGACTGCGGCAGGCTCGGCGTGCCGATCCTGACGGCGCGCCTGCCCGTCGAACGCATCAAGGAGCGATGGGCGACCTACGAGGCCGGCATTG
Organism: Reyranella sp.; assembly: GCA_019750135.1. Lineage (GTDB taxonomy): Bacteria > Pseudomonadota > Alphaproteobacteria > Reyranellales > Reyranellaceae > Reyranella. The sequence goes on from JAIEOV010000002.1 coordinate 160,515, forward strand.
CCGAAGGCGGCCATGACGAGCGCACGCGGGCGCGGCTGCTGTCGCAGAGTGCGTTGTGGCGCAACGTCTATGTGGCCGAATCGGACGCGCAGGCCGAGGACGAGCTCGCCGCCCTGCTGACCGAGACGCGTGCCCACATGATGCATGTGCGCGAGGCCTACAATCCGGCCGACTTCGAGCCCGAGCCCGCCACCCTCAATGCCTGGACGGACCCCAAGGTGCCGGATTCGACCGCCATTCCCTTTGCCCTGCAGACCGGCTCGCTCTACGGCTCGGTCAAGCGCGTGCGCGAGCAGGTGGCCGAGCTGCGCGACGTCGGCGTCCAACACCTGCTCTGCCAGACCGGCTTCGGGGCGATGGACCACGCGCAGAACATGGCCTCGATGCGCCGCTTCGGCGAACAGGTGATGCCGGCGTTCCGGGACTAGGCGCCGAGGCCCGGACCGACGCACCAGTTGAGTTGGCCGAGCGGCAGGCGCTGCTCTGACGCGACCATCCTTACGGCAGCGCGATCGATGCAGTGACCGTTGTTGCGGTCATAGACCGGGGCCATCAGGTGGCCCTGCGGATCGTGTCCGGCGCCCAGCACATGGCCGAACTCGTGCAGCATCACCGCCTTGCCCACGGTCATGGCAAGAGCGCTGCGGTCACGGCCGGAGGGATGGCGGCTGTCGACCTTGGCGATGATCCAGGCGCCTGGACGGCGGAGCCGAGCCACGGCCGCGTCGGAGACATCGGCCGGCAGCGGTACAGGACGCAGGCGCACGAAGCCGTTCAGCACATGGTTCCATTGCTTCAGCGCGAGCCCGATGCGCTAGCGCTCGGCGCCATCGACGTGATGGTCGACAATGACGATGAGCGTGCGTGCGCCGGCCGCGGCGGCCGAGGGCTTGTCGGTGTAACGGTAGGCGGAGACGTCGTACCGCCCCTCGCCGGTCGCCGCCGCCACGGTCATCAGCGACAGCGCGACAGCGAGGGCCAGCAGCGCCAGGCCGGAAGCCATCAATACTGTTACAAGACGCGTCAGACGCACCGAAGACCCCGCTCCTACGGCGGGTATACGGGCCGCTGACCGGCGCTATCCCTGATGCAATCGCGGCAACTTCGTGGCGTCTGCCCGTCCTAGCAGTCCCCCACGCGCTTGCCGCTCAGCACGCTGTTGCCCTTGACCGTCGTGCCGGCCTTGTCCTTGACCGTGAGCTGGCCCAGACCTTCGTAGCTGTCCGGCTTGAAGCTGATCTCAGCCTCGGCCGTGACGCCCGGCGTCTCGGCGGTCGCCGGGCAGACCGTGGTCGCCTTGAAGATGCCGGGCTGCTTGGCGCCGGGGCTGAAGGTGCAGCCGTGCTTGGCGAAATCGTCGGGCGTCGGATAGAGCAGGCGCTCCAGAGTGGCCTCGCCGCCCTTGATGCAGACGCGCTTGGAGGTGGCCGGCATCGGCTGCACCCCTTCCAGGGTCGTCTTGTCAGTGGTCTCCCACAGACCCGCTTGGATGGCTGTCTGGCCGAAGGTCGGGCCGGTGATCAACGTGGCCGCAATGGCTGCGGCAATGACAGAACACTTCATCGACTTGGACCGCTCCTGCTGTCTGGCGACAGCGCAGCATAGCGCGCCGCGCTGTCGCCGGGCGATCCAATTCGGATGCTACTGCTGGCGCTGCGGCGCAGGAGCAGGATTTGCCGGGGCCGGCTGAGCCGGAGTCCGCGGCTGCTCGACAGTGACGTTGACGTTACGATCCGGCGCGCGGGCCACATTGTTGTGCAACCCCGGGGCGCCGAACATGAAATAGGCGCCGACCAGAACGGCCACCACCAACGCACCAACGATGAAGTACAGACCGCCACCACCGGTCGCGGGACCGGCAGTCACATGAATGTCGGTCTTGGGATCATAATCGGGCATGGTTCTTCCTTTCGTGCTGCGTCACCGGTGAAACGGCGCTGGCAAAAGTTCGTTCCCGCGCCATGCATTGGGCGCTCAGAAGAGCGAGTAGGTCTTCGACGTGGTCGTGCCGGGCGGGGCGGTCGAAGCGGGGGCCGAAGCACTCGGTTGCTGTACGGTCTTCTCTTCCTTGACGCTGCATGCGCCGAGGGCGGCGACAAGAGCCGCCGCGAAGGCGACGAGGGCAAGACGTTTCATGGGCAGGCTCCTCATTCTGTAATCCGGGACCAACGGTCGCCCCTGATCACGGTTGCGGGGAACCAGAGGCCCGCCCCCAGCGTTAGAGTCTCTAATGTCGACCGAGCCTCCGCCCTCCGAAATGCCGCTCAACGGCCGGAAGATCCTGATCGTCGAGGACGAAGCTCCCATCGCGCTCAACCTCGCGTCGGCAGTCCAGCAGGCTGGCGGGATCGTGATCGGACCGGTGGCTTCAGTGGCCGGCGCCCATGCCGCCATGGCGGACAATCGGCTCGACGGCGCCCTTCTCGATATCCGCCTGCGCAACGAGACGTCGTTCCCGCTCGCCGACGTGCTGGCGGTGCTGGGCATCCCGTTCGTGTTCGTGAGCGGCCTGTCGAGCGCTCTCATGCCCTACACGCACCGCGAACGGCCGCTGTTCGACAAGCCCTATGAGGCGGCCGAAGTGATCGCGACGCTGGCTCGCCTGGTCAGAGCGACCGCAGTGGCTGGGCCTCGAGCCAACGACGCGCCTGCCTAACGTCGTCGAACACCCTCATCGGACGATCGGCCACGGCGGCCGCTCCCAACAGGCGCGCAATGCGCTCGGCCTGCTCGGCGGTGGCGACGACGGCCAGCGGGCCCATCGTGCCGAGGGCGTGCAGCGCGCGGATGCGCACGACGATCGACAGCATGTCATCGGGCGTCATGGCCGCCCGGGCGTGCGTGCCGTCGAGCAGCTTGCTGTAGGTCAGCGCCTCCGCCCCTTCGACCGCATCGAAGAAGGCCATGGCGTCGGCCATCGATATCTCGCCGTCGGCGACCAGCTCGACGGCGCGCTTGCGCGAATCGATCGTCCAGTAGAGCGCCATCTATGCCGGCTGGGCGTCGAGCCAACGCCTGGCGGCACGGACGTCGCGGAAGATCTTGATCGGGCGATCGGCGGCAGCGAGCGCGCCAAACAGGCGGGCAAGCCCATGCGTGTGTTCGGAGACAACGACGATGGCCAGCGGCCCCATCGGTCCTTCCGTGTGATAGGCGCGGATGCGCGCGCCCAACAGCATCATCTCCTCATCGGTCAATCTCGAATCGCCGAGCGTGCCATCGAACAGCTTGCGGTAGAGCATGGTTCCGGCCTCGACCACGGCGTCGAGATAGTCCTCGAGTTCCTGCAGCGTGACATCGCCCTGGCATATAGCCGTGAGCATGCGCTGGTCGCGATCGATCGTCCAAGTGATGGGCACGCCGCACAGTAGGGAGGGCACGCACGAGCTGCAACCTCCGATGACAGGGCACGTTGACCTGTAGGTCGATCATGAGCAGCAAGAACAATCCCCTCGGAACCCAGGAGCACGAGATCCTTCGCGCCATCGCGCGAACCGCCGCGACGGCGGCGCTGGCGGTTCCGCTGTCGTCGACCCAGCGCCTGCGCTTCGAGATGCTGGGCCTCATCGAGGATCGCGCCGACGGCATCCGGCTGACCGAACGCGGGCGCGCCCTGGCCGCCACCCCGACCGAAACGCCGCAGGCGGCGCCGGACCTGCAGCAACACGCGGCGCCGCCGCGTGACCGGCGCGGCCGCCGGCTCGGCCTGCGGCGCCGCTCTCCGTTCTGAGAGCGACCGCCATCAACCAGTTGCGTGCCTACCAACCCTTGCTCTGGTCGCGTTCAGCGCGCCGAGCTTGAGTGTGGCCATCGCCGGCCGATCGCCGAGACGATGTCGTCCACGCGCGCCGTCAGGATGCGCTCGCCCTTGAAGGCGGTGGCCCGGGTCGGGTCGCCGGTGGCGCCGGTGCGCTCGAACGGCCCGTCGAGTACCAGCCTGTCCATGCGCACGCTGCGCGGATCCAGCGCCAGCATCACCGACGTCTCGCGCTCGTCGGCGTGACCGCCGTCGGGGACGGCGAGCAGCTTCTCGGCCGCGGCGCCCAGGCCGCGCATGTGAAGCACCAGGAGATCGGCGGCGCCGCCGGCGACCTGGTCGATCGGCTTCTCCGTCGACACGCCTGTGTTCAGGATGACCAGCCGCCGGACGCCGTGGCCCCGCAGGTTGCCCAGCAGCTCGGCCAGCAGGGCCTTGAAGGTCTCGGCCGACAGATGCTGGCTGCCTGCGAACGACGTGAAGGCCGGATAGAAGCCGAAGCCGACGACAGGCGCGACGACCGCGGGCAGGTGCTCGATCAGGCGCTGGGCCAGGGCGCGCGCCGTCAGCGCGTCGGTCTTGAGCGGCAAGTGCGGGCCGTGCGCCTTGGCCGCCGCGCCCACGGGAACGACGACCAATGCCCCCGCCTCGAAACGCGCCTTGGCCTCGGGCCAGGTGAGGTCTTCCAGCCAAACGCCGGTGTCGGATGTCATGGCGCCACGCTAGCATGGGAACGGCGAACGGGGAGAAACTCATGCAACAGATTGCTCTCGTCTTCGCGCTGCTGCTCGCGGCGGCGCTGCCGGCTCACGCGGCCGATCTCGAGGCCAACAAGAAGGTCGTGGTCGACTTCTATGAGAAAGGGCTGAACCAGAAGGATTTCGATGCCGCGGCAAAGTATTTCGGTCCGCGCTACATCCAGCACAATCCCGGCGCCCCGGACGGCATCGAGGGCTTCAAGGCCTTCATCGCCATGCGCAAGGAGAAATTCCCGAACGCCAAGAGCGAGATCAAGCGCGTCTTCGCCGAAGGAGACTACGTGATCCTGCACGTCCACGGCGTGCGCGAGCCGGGCGAGCGCGGTGTGGCGATCATCGACATCTTCCGGCTGGAGAACGGCAAGATCGTCGAGCACTGGGACGTCGTGCAGCCGATCCCGGAGAAGCCGGCGAACAACAACGGGATGTTCTGATCAGCTCTCCCAGGGCAGCTTGACGCGCCTGAGCGGTTGCGTGCCGGGGACGATCAGCTTGCGCCACTTCGCCGACGGTGCACTGTCGTCGAGTGCGATGCGCCCTGCCACCAGCGAGATGCCGAGGTCCTTCCACAGTGCGCCAAGGTCGACGCGTTCGGCGTTGGTGAAGTGGCGCTCGACCAGGCCACTCATGACGGTCGTGGCGGTGACGCGATCGCAGGCGGCGGCGTACTCCTGGATGGTGGCGCGCCGCGCGCCGTCGAGGCCGCTCCACAGCACGCCGGCCAGGCAATCTTCCAGCCCCTTTGCGCCATCGGTGGCGCGGCGCAGGCCGACATCGGCCAGCAGCATGAAGATGGCGCCGCCCCAGTAGTTCTCCTGTCCTCGGGCGTTGGCCATGCTGCTCGAGAAGGCCTGCACGCCCTTGGGCATGTTGTCGACCCACTCGCGCCAGACTTCCTCCTCGGTCTTCCAGCCGGCGCGGGCGCGGATGATCGGCTCGACGTAGGTGGCCGCCCCTTCCATGAACCAGGTGCCGCCGTGGCGGATGAACGGCATGCCGGTATGGATCAGCTCATGCGTCAGCACCCAGTCGTCGAACAGGCGACGGCGGTCGACATCGGTGCCGACCTCGACCATCACCGTGACGCCGCCGCCGGGCACGCTGCGACCGTAGCCGACGCCGCGACGATGCGTGACCGGGACCAGGCCGAGCAGCGCCTGCTTGGCCGTAAAACCCTGCCAGTAGTTGGACTGCGCCTGCGCCGTGCGCTCGACCCAGTCGAACAGGTCGGCACGCGCGCTTTCGCTGACGCCGTCGAGGATGGCCACACGCAGCACGGCATCCGCCCTCGGCTGGCCCGGTCGCAGCGATCCGGGCGCGGGCACGGCGAGCTCGCGATAGGCCAGCCGTCCCAGCGCTGTGTAGCCCGCGGTCATCACCGGCGCTCCGCTGAGCCGCCAGGCATCGCCCACCTTGGGCAGGCCGGCCGCGAACACCAGGCCGGGCCCTGTCACCATGCGGATGTCGATGGTGGGCGCGCGGTCGTAGCCCTGCGGCTCGAGCAGCCAGCTTCCCAGGATGGCGAGCACGCCGTTGCCGCGCTGCACGGCGAGCGACGTCGAATCGACGGTCCGCGCGAAGCCCGACAGGTCGAACCGGTAACGCGCCTCGGTGACGCCGTCGCGTTGCTCGACCTTGAGATCGTGGACGTAGGACGGGGCGCGATCCTCGACCGACCGGAAGGACAATGCCTGGGTCGCGCGGCAACGATAGGTGATGTCGAGCTTCAGCCCGTCGCTGTCGGACAGCCGGCCGTCGACGGTGCAGTCCGGAGCGGCGACCGGCTGAGCCGACGGCTGGGCCAAGGAGGGAGTCGCTGCCAGCAATGCAGCAATGAAAGCCCGCCGGAACATGCCGCAAGCTAGCACGTGTAGGCTCGGCTCCGATGAATCCGGTCGTTCACGTTTTGCGGCGCATGGGCAGTCGCGCCACCACCCTTCTGCCCCTGTCGCTGGCGGTCGGACTCGCCTTCCAGGATATCGCCTCGGCCGCCCGTGTCCTGCTCTGGCCACTGGCCGTCCTGCTGCTGATGCTGGCCCTGGCGCGCATGGACTGGATTCGCGTACGCGCCCTCCTGCGCCGACCTGGGCCTGCCGTTCTGCTGGCGCTGGTGAACCTGATCGTCGTTCCGCTGGTCGTCTGGCCGATCTGGCAAGCGCTCGGTTTATGGCCCGGCCTGGTCGCCGCGCTTTGCCTCAGCGCCATGGCGCCCGGCATCATCTCGGCCGCCACCACTGCCGCCTTCCTGCGGCTCGACGCCTCGCTCGCCCTGCTGCTGACGCTGTTCACCAACTTCCTAGTGCCTTTCACCTTGCCGCCGCTGGCGCTGTGGCTGCTCGATCTCGACCTGCACATCAGCGTCCTCGATCTCAGCCTGCGCCTGGCGCTGATCGTGGTGGTGGCGTCGGCCGGTGCGTTCGCCATCCGTCGTTGGCTCGGCGCACGGATCGCGGAGGAAGCGCCCACGCTCGATGGGTTGTCGGTCATCGTGCTGATGATCTTCGCCATCCCGCTGATGGACGGCGTGGTCGCCCAGGCGATGGCGCAGCCCCTGAAGCTCGCGGGCTTCGTCGTCGGCGCCTTCGCCGGCATGCTCCTGTGCAATCTCGTGGTCGCCGTGGTCACGTTGCCGTTACTCGACCGGCGCGTGGCGCTGACGGCGGGCTACTGCTCGGGCGGCCGCCACAATGCGCTGCTGATGGCCGTGCTGCCGGCCTCGATCGACGCCGATGTCTTCCTGTTCATCGCCGCCGTGCAGTTCCCGATCTACCTGGTCCCTACCCTGCTGCAGCCTGTCTACCGCCGACTGCTGCGCCCGTAAGCCCGTCATAAAAGCCCTTCAACAGGTCGAGCACGTCGAACACGGGCAGGCCCACGGCGTCCTGCACCGCCTTCTTGTACGGCGGCAGGTTGGTGCATTCGAAGACGATCGTGTCTATGCCGGGATGGCGCGCCACCAGATCGCGCGCCGCGGCCACCACTTCGCGTTCGACCTGCTCGCGATCGAGCGTCGTGCCGTTGCCGATGAAGGTGTTGGCAAACGAGCTGTCCTCCGGCAGGCCGACGACGGGCGTGTCGGTCGGCGCACCGACGGCGGCGAAGTGCGCCGGCGTGAGATTGCGCGCCGAGGCAGTCAGCACGCCGACCCGCTTGTTGCCAAGCCGCTTGATGTGCAGCAGCGCCGACGTCGCCACCGGCACGGGCGAACGCGCCGAAAGATCGTCCTGATAGAGCGCGAGGAAGCCGCAGCTCGTCGACAGGCCGATCGCGCCTTCGCTGGCGAGCGCCCGGGCATTGGCCTCGAGGGCCGCCAGCACGCGCGGCCGGTCCGGATGGGCCGTCACGGCGTCGGCCGAGCCGATGCCTTCCATGCGCCGGAAGATCACCGGGAAGTCGAAGGACTGAGCATTGCCGATGTCGCCCACGATGCGCGGGAAGCGCGTGTCGAGCATCAGGATGCCGAGAGGTCCCTTCATTGCGGCGGCGGCCACGGCTTCTGCCCTCCCCGCGCCTGCTCGAACCAGCGCGAGATCCGCATGACGCCGAGGTCGTCGAAGCGATGGCCGGCGATCTGCAGGCCGATCGGCTTGCCCTCCTTCGTGTAGCCGCAGTTGATCGAGGCGGCCGGCTGCTCGCTCATGTTGTAGGGCATGGTGAAGGAGATGTGCTCGAGCGGCCGCTGGACGTCGTTGGTCGGCGTCTCCCATTCGGCGCGATAGGTCGGCACCGGCGACACCGGCGACAGCACATAATCGAACGGCTGCGTGGCGCGCGTCGCCGCGGCGCGGATCGCCATGTAGTTGGCGACGCCCTTGATGACCGTTGTGCCCGAGACGTCGGCGCCGCCGCGGCACCAGTCGGCGATGAAGGGCAGCACGCTCGCCTGCTTGGCATGGCTCAGCGCCGAGAAGTCGACCCAGCTGCGCACGCGCCAGAACAGGTCCTGCAGATGCAGCATGTCGGGCGACAGGAACGGCGCCACCGGCTCGACCTTGGCGCCGGCGTCGGCGAAGGCCTTGGCGGCGGCTTCGACGGCGGCCTTCACTTCGGCGTCGACCGGCAGGCCGGAGCCGGCATCCAGGTGCAGGCCGATCTTGAGGCCCTTGGGCTCCAAGGGTCCCGCGCTCCAGTCGATCGTGGCCGGCGGCAGGCTCGAATAGTCGCGCGAGTCGGGCTTGGAGATTTCGGCCATGAGCAGCGCCGAATCGGCGACCGTGCGCGTCATCGGCCCGATGGCGCGGCCGAAGTACGGCGGATCGACCGGCACGCGGCCCAAACTGGGCTTCAGCGTGAAGATGCCGTTCCAGCATGCCGGCAGGCGCACCGACCCGCCGATGTCAGTGCCGAGATGCAACGGACCGTAGCCCGCCGCCGCGGCCGCGCCCGCGCCGGCGCTCGAGCCGCCGGGGTTCCAGGCGAGGTTCCAGGGATTGCGTGTGAGCGGATGGAACGAGCTTCTGCCCGACGACAGCATGCCGTAGTCGGGCATGGTGGTCTTGGCCAGGATCACCGCCCCTGCCTCGCGCACCCGTGCAGAGGCCGGCGCGTCGTCGGCCGCCGGCACCAGGTCGGTCGCCGCGGTGCCGAGCGGCACGGGCACGCCCTTGGTGGCGATGTTCTCCTTGATGGTGATGGGCACGCCGTCCAATGCGCCTTGCGGCCTGCCCGCCTGCCAGCGCTGCTCCGACGCCTTGGCCGCCTTGCGCGCGCCTTCGAAGTCGGGCGCGTAAAGAGCCTTGAGCTTGGGCTCCCACTTCTCGATATGGGCGATGACGGCGTCGACGGCTTCGACGGGCGATAGTTTCTTGGTCTTGAAGTTGGCGAGCAGCTCGCCGGCGGTCATGTCATGGAGGGTGGTCATGCTGCCAACCTACACAAGAGGCCCTGCTCCTCCAATGTGTCTTGTCCGCGCGCCTGAGTACGACACAAGACAATGCGGCAATTGGGCCTGAGCTACGCTCTACGCCTTCTCGTGGTTTGCCGCGCATTTCGCTCGGATGCGATTCGCCTCATTTCCGCGCGCAAGGCGACGCCGCGTGAATCTCAACTCTATCGAAGGAACAGATGACAAATGCGCAAAGAGTATGACTTCTCCTCCGGCCGCAAGAATCCGTACGCCGGGCGACTGAAGAAACAGGTCACGATCCGGCTCGACCAGGAGGCGATTGCCTATTTCAAAGCGGTTTCCTCTCAAGTCGGCATCCCCTACCAGAGCTTGATCAACCTCTACTTGCGCGACTGCGTAGCAGCTCGTCGACGGCCTCGTCTCGATTGGCGCCCGTCGGGTTCGACACACTGACATTTCCTCATCCTCGTCGCGTGATGTCGAGCCTTTCAGCGATGAATTTGGTCAAGACCGGCGCGAGGAACAGCACCGCGATCATGCGCACCGTCTGCATGGCCATGACGAACGACACGTCGACGTTGGTCGAGGCGGCGATGATGGCGATGGAATCGGAGCCGCCCGGGCTGGTGGCCAGGTAAGCTGTCAGAGGATCGACTCCCGCGCCCCAGACCATCAGCACGGCAACGCCGCCGCACAGGGCGATCAGGATCAGGGTGGCGCCGAAGATGACAGGCAGCGCCTTCAGCGCGTGGATCAGCAGCGGCCGCGAGAAGCGCAGGCCGACATTCCAGCCGACGAAGGCGTAGCTCGCCGCCAGCAGCCAGGTCGGCAGCTCGATGCGAATCAGTCCGAAATGGGTGAGCACGATGCCCAACACCAGCGGCACCAGGAAGGCGCCGGCCGGGATCCGCAGCCGCTGGGCGATGACGGGGCCGATAATCGCGAGCGCGAGCGTCTCTGCCAGCGACAGCCAGGCGACGGTCGGAAACCACACGATCTCGTGCGCATGGGCGGGCGCCACGCCGAACAGGCGCGCCACGATGGCGGCAACGACGGCCACCAGCACGACCCGCAGATACTGCATGAAGGCGACCAATCGCGGGTCGGCGCCGTAATGCTCGGCCATGATGGTCATGACCGAGGCCGCCCCGGCGCTGGTGCCCCACAGCGCCGTCGTGCCGGGCATCAATTGCCAGCGTGTCATCAGCAAGCCGAGCACGCTCGATGCCGCCACCACCAACAGCACGCCCGCGGCGAACAGCACCCAGTGGCGCAGCACGTCGTCGACGATCGACAGCGGCACCATGCTGGCGATCAGGCAGCCGACGATGCCCTGGGCAAGCACGAACGGCGGCAATGGGAAGCGCACCTTGCCGCCCGACGAGGCGACGATGATCCCGGCGATCAGCGGCCCCAGCATCAGCGCCGCCGGCGCGTGGATCCACAGCAGGAAGGCTGCGATGCCCGCCGACAGGGCGATCAGCACGCCCCACTGAAGGGCCGCTGCCAACTTGCTTGAAAGACTACTGGGCAAACTCCTCCGCCTCGCCGTTCATGCCGCGGATCGTGGCCAGAAGCTCGACCGCCGCGGCGGCGAGCCGTGCATCATCCGTGCCGCGCAGCACCAGCGAGACGCTGGGCTTGCCGTTGCGGAAGGCGGGGTAGCTGCCGATGTCGAGATCCTCGAAGCGCTTCTGCAGGGCGCCCAGCGGCTCGGCGATGATGCCCTCGGGCAGGTTGGTGCGCACGGTGCGCGACAGAACCGGCGTGCCGCCGACGAGCTTGTGCTTCATCGACTGGAACATCGCTTCGGCGACCTTGGGAATGCCGGCGAAGGTGAAGACGTTCTCCATCTGGAAGCCCGGCGCCACCGACACCGGGTTGTCGACCAGCAGCCCGCCATGCGGCACGCGCGCCATGCGCCGCCGGGCCGGCGTGAACAGGGCCGGATCGCCGTAGTGCCGGGTCATGCGCGCCACCGCCTCGGGATGCTCGGAGATGTCGACGCCGAAGGCCTTGGCGATCGAATCGGCGGTGATGTCGTCGTGCGTCGGGCCGATGCCGCCGGTGGTGAAGACATAGTCGAACTTCCGGCGCACCTCGTTGATGGTGGCGACGATCGTGGCCTCGATGTCGGGGATGACGCGGCATTCGCGCACCTGCACGCCGAGCGCGCCCAGCTCGGTGGCGAGGTACTGGATGTTGGAATCGCGCGTCCGGCCGCTCAGGATTTCGTTGCCTATCACAACGATGCAGGCGGTGACGGCTTTTACCGGCTCGGACATGCGCTCATTTTCCTTGTCTTTCAGGACACTAGCGGACACGTGCCGGGGGGCCAAGCGCCGCACGGCCTTGTTACTGCCGGTATCGCATGCCAAATATGGACCATGAGCAGTCCCCGCGATTTCATCGACGACAGCGACGACTATTGGCGGCGCGACGAGCGCACGATCAAGGTCCACGGCCCCGAGGGCTTCGAGGGCATGCGCCACGCCGGTCGCTTGGCGGCCGAGACGCTCGACTTCATCACGCCGCACGTCCAGCCGGGCATCAGCACGGCCGAGCTCGACAAGCTCTGTCACGACTACATCCTCGACCACAAGGCGATCCCTGCCCCGCTCGGCTATCGCGGCTACCCGAAGTCGATCTGCACGTCGATCAACCACGTCGTCTGCCACGGCATCCCGTCGGACAAGCGCCTGCAGTCGGGCGACATCGTCAACATCGACGTCACGGTGATCCTCGACGGCTGGTACGGCGACACCAGCCGCATGTTCTTCGCCGGCGATGTCGGCGTGAAGGCGCGGCGCATCTGCGACATCACCTACGAGGCGATGATGCGCGGCATCGCCGCCGCCAAGCCGGGCGGCCGCGTCGGCGACATCGGGCATGCCATCCAGACCTTCGTCGAGGCGCAGCGCTTCTCGGTCGTGCGCGACTTCTCGGGCCATGGGCTCGGCCGCATCTTCCACGACGCGCCCAATATCCTGCACTACGGCAAGGCCGGCACCGGGCCGGTGCTGAAGCCCGGCATGTTCTTCACCGTCGAGCCGATGGTGAATGCCGGCACCTGGCAGGTGAAGATCCTGAGCGACGGCTGGACGGCGGTGACGCGCGACAAGCAGCTGTCGGCCCAGTTCGAGCATTCGGTGGGCATCACCGAGACGGGCGTGGAGTTCTTCACCCTGTCGCCGAAAGGCCTGGCCAAGCCGCCGTACGATCTGGCGGCCGTGGCCGCCGCGGGCGAAGAGCCGCGCAAGGCCGTCTCGGCCTAGCGCGAGGGGTTAGCGCCCTTTCCGCCCTTCCCGCCGGTACCTGCCTAGCGCTTCCTTGGAAGCGCACCCACCAGCGATGGGGCTTGCCGCGCTATTGGCTTTTGGTCGAGCGGGAGAGCGGCCCAGCGGCGGCCGGGCGCGATGGTATCGGATGAACGATGCAAAGAGCGGAGCCGCCGAAAGGTGGCACGCGACCAATATAACTAAGGTGCTCCACAAAAGCCACTGCGGTTCTATTTTTGCGTACCATAGGGCGCTAAAATCGCAGAAAATCGACCCTCGGTGCCAGCAGTGCTGGCAATCCCGTCGGAAGGAACGAAGTTTCCTGTAACGCCTTGTCCGGTCGTCTCGTCCTCAGGATGTGGACCGACGATCTGAAGCCAAGGGCAAGCGCACTGTAAGGGCCGTCGCGGCAAGCGACGACGCGCTGTGCACGCTCCTGTCGGCGGGATTGCGCGTCCAGGCCGGGGAGGATCGCTGGCGTGTCATCGGCAATACTCTTTCATACCGCTTGCTGCTGCGCGAGGCGGGCGGCATCTGGAACCGGCTCGACCAGTGCTGGGAATTCTCCGGCGACGATCCGACCGACCGACTCGCCTTGGCGCTCGAGGCCCAACCGGCCGACATCGGGCACAACGCCGGCTCCGCAGCCGAACCGCAGCCCCACTATCACGGGCATCGCGACCGCGTACGGAAGCGTGTCATGAGAGCGGGCGCAGAAGTGCTGGAAGACTACGAGCTGCTGGAGCTGCTGCTCTTCTATTCGATCGAGCGCATCGACACCAAGCCGCTCGCCAAGCGACTGCTCGATCGCTTCGGCACGCTAGGCGACGTCTTCGCCGCCGAATCCGTACAGCTGCGCGAGTTCGACATCGACCAGCGCACGCTGGTGCTGTTCAAGGCCTCGCGCGAGGCCGGACGGCGGCTGGCCGAGCGCAAGGTCAAGGACATGCCGGTGCTGACCAACTGGCAGCAGCTCATCGACTACTGCCATACCGCGCTGGCGCACGAGAAGACCGAGCAGTTCCGCATCCTGTTCCTCGACCGCAAGAACGTGCTGATTGCCGACGAGGTGCAGCAGCGCGGTACGATCGACCATACACCGGTCTATCCGCGCGAGGTCGTGAAGCGGGCCCTCACCCTCAACGCCGCCGCCCTGATCCTGGTGCACAACCATCCGTCCGGCGATCCCAAGCCGTCGCGCGACGACATCGAGATGACGCGCGAGGTCAAGGCCGCGGCCGAGGCGCTGGGCATCGCCATCCACGACCATCTGGTGATCGGCCGCAAGGGCCACGCGAGCTTCCGGAGCCTGGGGCTCCTGTCGTAGCATGTGCCCATGCCCAAGTTCCTCCGTATCGGAATCCATCAGTCGAACGTTTCCGGATACACGTCGAAGGCATGGTGGATTCGCCGGGTTGGCTCGTCGGTTTTCCTGAAGTGGGGCGCCGTCGAGGTCCAGGGTGTGGGAGATGGACGAAAGATCTACTGGACGGTTCCACCGCGCGAGAAAGTCATCCGTTGCCGCACGGTGCAGCCTGCCAAGGACTACGTGAAAAACGCAATCGCGCGACGACGCAGCCATCGCTATGAGCCGCTGACCGGGAATATTGCGATCCGGCGCCGACCTGCCAATCGTGGCGGCGAGCTCGAACAAACGCTCGCCACGATCCTGTTCGTCGATATCGTCCGATCCACCGAGAAGGCGGCACGGCTGGGCGATTCGCGCTGGACACAGGTGATGAACCACTACTACGCCGCCGTCCGTAGAGAGCTGAAGACCTTGCGCGGAAAAGAAGTCGTGACGACGGGAGACGGGTTGCTCGCGACATTCAACGCGCCGGCGGCGGGGGTCCGTTGCGCGACCGCAATCCGCGAGGCCGTGCGCACATTGGGGCTGGAAATCAGGGTCGGGCTGCACGCCGGCGAATACAACGTGAACGGGGCCGACGTGGTCGGTCTCGCGTTTCACATCGGTGCGCGCGTCGCCGCGAAAGCGCGCGCCGGCGAAGTTCTGGTGTCGAGCGCGGTCAAGGATCTGATGTCGCCGTCTGAAATCCGCTTCAAGGATCACGGCGTTCACCAGCTAAAAGGCGTCCCGAAGCGATGGCGCCTCTACCGCGTCGATCATTGAGACATCCGGCCGCTCAGCGTCGCCACTTTGAACATGGTTATGCTCGCCCCGTCCTCCTATTGTCGCCGACGGAGAGGCTGGCGACCGAGAGCCGGCCTGCGACGGGGAGCGACGATGGACGACGGCAGCATGAAGAATGGCGACCGCAAAGGTCATGTTGCCGACAGCGCCCGAGCCTTTGCCGAGCGCCGAATCGGCCGACGCCAGCTGCTTCATCGCCTGGGCCTCGCCGGTATCGGGCTTTCCAGCTTCGCAACCGCGATGCTCGGGGAACACCGGCCTTTTCCGCGCCTCAGTCCGGCATCGGCGCTCGCAAACACCCCTGCTTCTGCGGACATGACGAAATGGCTTCAGGATGTCGGGGCGCGCCACAAGGGAACGAAGGTCCGCTTCGTCTCCGAACCCACACCGCCCACGATGGTCGCCAAGGAGCTGGCGAAGGAAGAATTCACCGCCCACACCGGCATCGACGTGGAGATCGACGTCGTCCCGCTGGAGGAAGTGCTGCAGAAGGCGGCCGTCGACGTGAAGACCCAGGCCGGCGCCTATGATCTCTACTATCTGGACCAATCCTGGACGCCGCTCTTCGTCGGCGACACCATCGACCCACGCGACTACTACGACCGCAAAAGGGATCTGGCGCTGCCCGGCTTCGACTGGGACGACTTCTCCAAGCCTCTGCTGCGGGGAATTGCAAGCTACCACGACAAGCTGGTCGGCATACCTTTCGATATCCCGATCTTCATCCTGATGTACCGCAAGGACCTGTTCGACAAGCACCGCCTGAGAGTGCCGACGACCATGGCCGAGTACATGACTGTCGTGAAGGTGCTCGACGAGGCTGAACGCGGCAACGGGATCCATGGCACGACCGGCCAGTTGAAAGCCGGCCACTATTCCCTGAACTGCGACTGGACCGCCTGGCTGTGGGCGCACGGCGGCTCGGTGTTCGGCAAGGACGGCTTCTTCTCCGGCGGAGACGAGAACGGCATGCGCGGCCTCGCTTACATGCTGGAGCTCGCCAAGCATATGCCGCCGGCCGCCACCACGTGGACGTGGGACGGTGAGGCGCAATCGATCCGCCAGGGCAATGCAGCGATGGTCATTTCCTGGGGCGAGTTCTTTCCCGGCTTCGACGCTACGGATTCAAAGGTGGTTGGGCTGATGGAAGCGGCACGGCCGCCGAGCGAAGAACGGCTGCGCTCTCCCGATGAGGCAGGCTTCCTCGAGGTTCCCCATATCGGCCATCAAGGCGGGTCCTCCATCTGCCTCTCCAAGTATTCCAAGAACCCGGACGCTGCCTGGATCTTCATGCAGTGGATCTGTTCCAAGGATGTTGCGGCTCGATCTGCCGTTCTCGGCAGCGGCGGCGCTGCCGTGCGCAACTCGACCTACCGGGATCCTCGGGTCCTGGCCGCCGCAAAGGTCGGGCCGGGCACCACTCGGCACTTCCCCGCCACCGAATGGACCATCAACAACGCCATGGGATCCGAGCCCAAGCTGCCTGCCTGGATCGAAATATCAAACGACGTCATTCCGGTGGAGCTCGGCAAGCTGCTGTCCGGCGAATACGCAAGTGCGAGCCAGTGCATGGCGACCGTCAAGCAGCGGGTCGACAAGGCGGCCGCGCCGTTCCGCAGATAGCGAAGTCGTCCCGAGCCGGCCGACTAACGCAGCCGCGGGCCGGGGTCGAGCCCGAGGAAAGCCCGGCCGCCGATCGGATACCATTCGGGAGCGAGCGTCGCCGCCTGGCCGACCACCTGCAGGTCGCGCCACACTTCGGCCAGGCGGCTCTCGGTCTTGAAGGAGGTGCTGCCGCCGTGCCGGAACATCAGGTCCATCGCCTGGCGGGCACAGTCGCCGGCATGCACCGCGGCGAGCCGGCAGCGGGCGCGCTGCTCGAGCGTGGTCTCGCGGCCGTCGGCCAGCGTGTTCCATAGCTCGGCGATCATCGTGTTGCGATAGATCCGTCCGGCATTGAGGATCGCATCGGCGCGCCCGATCGCGTCCTGCACCTGCGGATTGTCGCACAGCCTGCCGGTGCGGCCGCGCGGCGTCTTGTCGGCGGCAAGCTCGACCAGCGCGTTGATGCCGGCGCGCGCCAGCCCGGTGATCACCGCGCACTGGTGCGGCCCGACCCAGGCCGGCGCCGGCAGGGCGTAGGTGATGCCCGGCCAATGCCCCCACTGATTGTCGAGCGGCACGCCGGCATGGAGCATCGTGCGTCGCTCGGGCAGGAAGAAATCCTTCACCGTCCAATCGAAGCTGCCGGTGCCGCGCAGCCCGCTCACCTCCCAGGTGCCGGGAAGGACCTCGACCTCGGCGCGCGGGAACAGGCCGCGCCAGAACATGCCGCCGTCGTTGCGGCGGCGCGGCTCGCCGCCATCGAGGATCTGGAAGCTGCCCAGCATCCAGGCGGCTTCATGGCAGCCGCTACCGAAGGTCCAGCGTCCGCTGACGCGATAGCCGCCCTCGACCGGCACCGCCTGGCCGCCGCCCTGCACCGCGGTGCCGGCGATCACGGTACGATGGCCCTTGGGATAGATCTCCTGCACACCCTCCTCGGGGAGGCCGAGCGTGACCAGCGAGCCGACGCCGTTGTTGGCGACGTTCCAGCCGACCGAGCCCGCGCCTTCGGCTAAAAGCTCGACGACGCGGATATAGGTCAGCGGATCGGCCTGAAGTCCGCCGAGCGACCGCGGCAGCAAAAGGCGGTAGAAGCCCGCCGCGTGCATCTGCGCGACCAGCTCAGGCGACAGCCGTTGCTCGCGCTCGATCTCGTCATGGTAGCGCCGCAACGTCGGCTTGAGCGCGGCGGCCGCCCGGACCACCGGCTGGGCATCGATGTCGGCCGGCAAGCGGCAGTCTTCGACGATGGTCTGCATCGGCACCTCTGAAAAGCGTGAGCAGGCCTGAGGCCCCTACTCTGCCGCCAGCGCGCCCTTTTCCTCGGCCAGCAAGCGCTCGATGAAGCGGCGCATGACCACGCGGTTGGTGTCGGACACGATATTGACCAGGCCCTGCTCGCCGAGCTCGTCGAGCCTCGCCTGCTGCGCCTCGACCATGTCCTTGTCCTCGACAAAGGTCGGCGCGATCTCGCGATAGAGCTGCTCGGTCGCCTCGGGCTCGTTCTGGCGATAGCCGTTGGCGCAGGACCAGAAATAGAAGCACGAGGTCTCGGTCTCCGGCGTGAGCCCGTGGAAGAGGCGGAACTGGAAGCCCCCTTCGCGCTTGCCTTCATATGCGCCGGTGCCGACGTCGGCCGCGCCGGTCCATTGCAGGACCGAGCTCGGCGCCACCCATTCGAACTCCTGCCAGCGATCGACGCGGCCCTTGAAGCCGGCGGCCTTGACGTAGCTCGGCGGCGGCACCGAATCGCGCATCCAGCGCGTGAACTTGATGCCGGTCGCGGTGCGAATCGTCTGCATCTCGGCATTGACGTGCGCCGCCGGATTGCCGCCCACCGTCTTGGCGTGCAGGTACCCGAGATGCGTCAGGTCCGTCAGATTGTCGACCATCAGCATGTAGTTGGCCCTGATCGGATAGCAGTCGTGCTTGTTGGGCCACCGGGCCTTGTCGTCGTGATAGGGGAAATCGACGATCCTGCTCGCGTCGGCCGCGGCCGCATCGCCCATCCAGATCCACACGAACTGGTTCTTTTCGACCAACGGGTAGCTCCGCACGCGCATGCTGTCGGAGATGTTGGTCTGCCCCGGCACCGCGACGCAGCGGCCGCTGCCGTCGAAGACCAAGCCGTGATAGCCGCATTGGATGCCGGCCGGCACCAGCTCGCCCTTGGAGAGCGGCGCCGCGCGGTGGCAGCAGCGATCCACCAACGCCGAGGCTCGCCCCGCCTGATCGCGGAAGAGAACGACCGGCTCGTCGCAAATCCGTCGAGCCAGCGGCTTCTGGCCGAGCTCATCCGCCCAGGCCGCGATGTACCACGCGTTACGAATGAACATCGTGAACTCCCTTGGCCAACCAACGGGATGTCGCGACAGGAACACAGTCGGGTCAGGGTTGGCAACTGGGCGGACGGGCATCGAGTTGGGCATCGTTGCTGCGCCGCACCAAATCCACTCACATCTCAGAGGCAGACTTACCGGTATTTCTGATACAACATGTCTCTGACGATGATCTGGCGCCGCGCGGAGCAATCCACGTCGGCGGCGCGCGGGGGGACTACCTGATTCCGACATCCGTTTTGATGGCGCGTGTGTTCGCCTTTCAGAGCCCATGAAGCAGGGTACGGCCGCCGACAGTACCCCGCCCAAGACAGGGATGATCCATCACGCCAGCTTTCTATGGCGTTTCGTCCTTTTTGCCCTGCCCTTCTTTTCGTCGGGGCATAAATGGAGGAACCGGGGCTGGCTGGCCCTGATCGCGAGCCTGACGGTGGCGCAGGTCGCGGTCCAGGTCGGGCTGAATTCCTGGTCGGCGAAGCTCTACAACGCGATCGAAGGCAAACACCTCGAAGCTTTCCTGGGCCTGATCACCGACTTCGTGCTCCTGCTCCTGGCCAGCATCCTCGTGTTCTCCATAACGCTTTATGCCAAGCGACGCCTGGAATTCGCCTGGCGGGTCTGGATCACCAAGAACACGTTGGCGGTCTGGATGGCGCAAGGAAGGCACTATCAGCTCGGCCTGGTCGCGGGCGAGCACGGCGACAATCCGGACGGACGAATCGCCGAAGACATCCGCGTGACGACCGAGCAGGCCGTCGAGCTGGGCCAGGCCGCGTTCTACTGCCTCCTGCTCTTTTGCACATTCGTCACCGTGCTGTGGAACCTCTCCGGTGTCATCCACGTGGACATCGGCGGGACGGTCATTCCCATCCCCGGCTTCATGGTCTTCGTCGCCCTCGTCTATTCGGCGACCGGCACCAGCCTGGCCCTGTGGGCGGGGTTCCCGCTCGTCGCCGCCTCCAATCTACGGCAGACGGTGGAAGCCAATTTCCGCTTCGGCCTGGCGCGCGCCCGCGAATATTCGGAAAGCATCGCCCTGATCGGCGGCGATAGCGACGAGCGGACGCATCTTCAGGAGTTGCTGCGTGGCGTGCGACGCGGTTGGGAGCGCCAGACCTACGGCCTGGTGCGCATCATCGTGTTCACCACGGCGTACGGCGTGCTGGCCAACCCGTTTCCGCTTCTGGTCGCGGCGCCGCGCTATATCATGGGGCTTATCTCGCTCGGCACGCTGATGCAGATGGCGCAGGCTTTTTCGCAGGTCACCGCTGCCCTGGCGTTTCCCGTCGACAATCTTTCCGGCCTCTCCTTGTGGCGGGCCTCCGTCGAACGCGTGATGGCGCTGCAGGATGCCCTGGACG
The DNA here is from genome assembly GCA_019750135.1 of Reyranella sp. Classification (GTDB taxonomy): domain Bacteria; phylum Pseudomonadota; class Alphaproteobacteria; order Reyranellales; family Reyranellaceae; genus Reyranella. The sequence continues at coordinate 180,611 of JAIEOV010000002.1, forward strand.
GGCTCCAGGCGAAACTCGGCGAGAACCGCATCGAGGTGGCGCACGAGGGCAATTGCCTGCAGCTCGCCGGCGTGCGCGTGATGGATCACGATGGGACGCCGGTGATGAAGGAGATAACGGCCGAGATCGGCCCCGGCGAACGTGTGGCGATGGAAGGCATCACGCCGGTCTGCCACAAGCTCATTCTCGCCGTTGCGGGGCTTTGGCCGTGGGGCGCCGGAAAAGTGACGCTGCCGGCGAACTCGAACATCTTCATTGCTACCGACCGGCCCTATCTGCCCGTGGGCGCCCTGGGCGAAGCCGTTTGCTACCCGATGACAATGAAAGCGTGCGTGCCGGAGGACATCAATTCGGCGCTGCATCGCGTAGGCCTGGGCGATTGGGCCGGGCATCTCGACGCGGTGGAGAATTGGGAGACGGTGTTCTCCGTGGCGCAGCAGCAAAGGCTCAGCTTTGCCCGCATGCTGCTTCATCGGCCCGACTGGATCCTGCTGTCGGAGGCGACGAATGCCCTCGAGGCGCCAGCCCAGCGTGAAATGGCCGAGCTGCTGGTCAAGGAATTTCCGTCGGCGACGATCGTGGCCGTTGGTCGAGTCGGATTGTTCGACGGATTTTTCCAACGCGCTCTGCGCGTCGAGGCAGAGGCCGCGCCGGGCGACGTGGCCTCCGACAAGACGCGCGTTGCGACACCTGGTTGAGGGAGTGGCCTATGGCATCGACTGGAACTGACGGTAAAGCGGCGCCACAGGCCCCGGCGCCTTCCGCCCTGGCACTGCCTGCCTCGTTCAAATGGGGCGTGTCCACCGCGGCCTATCAGATCGAGGGCGCCGTCGCGGAAGACGGCCGCGGACCCAGCATCTGGGACCTGTTCGGCAAACAGGCGGGCCGTATCGCCAATGGCGACACCGGCGACGTCGCGTGCGACCATTACCATCGCTACAAGGAAGACGTGGCGCTGATGAAGCGCCTCGGCCTGCAGGTCTACCGGTTTTCGGTGGCCTGGCCGCGCGTGTTGCCGCAAGGGCGCGGCCAAGCCAACAGCCTCGGTCTCGACTTCTACGATCGTTTGATCGACGAGCTGCTCGGCGCCGGCATAGAACCCTGGCTGTGCCTCTATCATTGGGATCTGCCGCAAGCGCTGGACGATCTCGGCGGCTGGCAGAATCGCGATATCGCCCTCTGGTTCGCCGACTATGCCGCTTTGATCGCGCGCCGCTATGGCGACCGGGTCCGGCACTTCGCCACGTTCAACGAACCGAACGTGTGCACGCTGTTCGGCTACGGCATGGGCTGGAATGCGCCCGGCATTGCCAACCGGCGGAGTTTCCTGCAGGCGGCGCACCATGTGAATCTCGCGCATGGCGAGGCCGTCCGCACGCTCCGGGGGCTGGCGCCGGGGTCTCTGCTGGGCGCCATCTACAACCGCCAGCTTTGCGTGCCGATCAGCGCCGCACCCGAGGACGCGGTGGCGACCGGCCTCCTGGACGCCTGCTGGAACCGGCTCTATGCCGACCCGCAGATCCTCGCCCAATATCCGCCAGAGCTGATCGAAGGCCTGCAGGAGTTCGTCCAGGCGGGCGACATGGCGCGCATCGCCCAGCCGATCGATTGGTTCGGCCTCAACCATTATTGTCCGATCTATGCGCGCGCCGACCGGGGCGAGCTCGGATTTGCCTGGGCCGATGCACCGCATGACGTTCCCTTGACCGGCGTGGGCTGGCGCATCGACCCGGAAGCGTTCCGGAATGAATTGGTCACCGCGTACAAGCGCTACAAGCTGCCGATCTACGTCACGGAGAACGGCTACGGAGCCCACGAGACGCTGGATGAAACGGGCGGCGTGAACGATCCGGGGCGCATCGCCTATCTCGCCGACTATACAAAGGCAGTGGAGAGGGCAGTTGCCTCCGGCGTCGACGTGCGGGGCTATTATCTCTGGTCGCTCCTGGACAATCTCGAGTGGGGCGCCGGCTATGCCAGCCGCTTTGGAATCGTTTACGTCGACTACGCGACGCAGAAGCGTGTGCCCAAGGCGTCCTTCGACTGGTTCGCGCAGTTGATCCGGGCGCAGCAGAAATGATCGAAGGCTGGGTCACGCGGAGCGCCGATGCGCTGCTGCAACCCATGCAACCGGTGGCCTTTTCCACGTCCCTGCCGCCGGATGCACTCCCCACGATCGAAGTCGACGGCAGCCGCACCTTTCAGCCGATCGAAGGCTTCGGCTTTGCGCTGACGGGCGGCAGTGCGTATGTGCTGGCGGGGCTCACGGTGACGGACCGCACGGCCCTGCTGCAGGAACTGTTCGGCTTGACCGAGAAGTCGGTCGGGCTGAGCTGTCTGCGCCTCAGTATCGGCGCCTCCGATCTCGGCCGCCGGGACTTCAGCTACTGGAACATGCGCCGCGGAAGATCGCATCTCTCAGGCTTCAATCTCGGCGCCGGCGACCAGGAGGTCATTCCCGTCCTGCAGCAGATATTGGCGATAAATCCGACCGTGAAGATCATCGCGTCGCCGTGGTCGGCGCCGGCGTGGATGAAGACCAACGGCAGCTCCATCGCAGGACACTTGAAGCCGGAATACTATTCGGCATATGCCCAATACTTCTTGAAATACGTGGAAGCGATGCGCGGGCATGGCATCCATGTCAGCGCGGTGACGCCGCAGAACGAGCCGCATAATCCGAAGAACGAGCCGAGCATGGTGATGACCGCCACGGAACAGGCGGAATTCATCAAGGGGTACCTTGGCCCGGCGCTGCGCAAAGGCGCGCCCAATACGGAAATACTCTGCTGGGACCACAACTGCGACGAACCAGAATATCCGCTCGCAGTGCTGGCCGACGCCGAGGCGCGCGCCTTTATCGCCGGCGTTGCCTGGCACCTGTACAATGGAGTGCCGGAGGTGATGTCGAAGGTGTGGTCACACTATCCAGACAAGAAAGTGTACTTCACCGAGCAATGGGTGTCCGCACGCGACGATTTCATGGGCGCCCTGCGCTGGCATACGAAGAACATCGTCATCGGCACCCTGAGGAACTGGAGCCGGACCGCGCTGGAGTGGAATCTCGCGTCCGACCCCGAGTACGCCTTGCATACCCGCCGCGGCGCCGTGGGAGCGTTGGGCGGCGTGACCATCGGGACCACGGTCAACCGCCGCCTCGGCGGCACGGGAGCCTCCGGCGTTGCCGTCAGCGCCACGATCAAGCGCAACCCCGGATATTATCTGATGGCGCACTCGGCGAAGTTCATCCGGCCGGGATCGGTGCGCGTCTATTCGAGCGAAGTGGATACGCTTCCCAACGTGGCCTGCCTGACGCCCGATTCGCGGATGGTGGCGGTGGTCCTGAACGACTCCGATCGTGAACAGCGCTTCTGCATTCAGCACCAGGGCGCATCCGCAACGCTGGAGCTGGGAGCGGGCGACGTCGCGACGCTGCGGTGGAACGTGGCGCCCAAGCCTCTTTAGGCGAAACGGCTTCATCGGTCAGTCCATACCAGGCCAACGGCAGCGCAATGACGCAGAGGGCTGCCATCGACAGGAAGGCGGCGCTTCCAAAGTCTGCATACAAGGTGCCTGAAAGGAATATCAGGATGGCCGTCACGAGCGCCGGCGCGAAGGCGTAAAGTGCCTGGGCCGTCGCCCCCAGACCCGCAGGCACCACCGCCCCGAGGACTCTCATGCAGGCAAGGTGAAGCAGCGCAAAGGTCAGTCCATGCAGCGGCTGCACAAGAGCCAGGAACAACACCGAGCCGGTGAAGCCCATGACAGACCAGCGAACGATGCCGGCAATGGCCGCCAGGGCGGCAGCACCGCGAACACCGATCCGGCGTATCAGCCATGGACCGATCACGAAGAAGACGACCACTTCCGCCGCGACTGCCTCTGCCCACAACATGCTGATGACGGACGCATCCAGCCCGGCATTGTCCCAGCCGATCACGGCAAAGGCGTCGTACAGGGCGTGACTGCCATAGATGAGGGCGGCAAGGGCAATTACGATCCGAAACGCCGACACGGTCCCGTGGGACCGACGCCCGTGATGCTCGCGTACAGACGTGGAAGAAAACCGGCCAAATGCGACATCTCGGTCGAGCAATGATCGATCAGCGCCTGGCAAATGGTCCGGTCGAAGCCAGCGGGAAAGAAAAACCCGCTTCTTTGACTTGGATCCAGCTTGGTCTCGTAGGACGACGGATCGACGCGCATGAGCCTTGTTCTGCTCTGAGCGGCCCAGGCGCGCTCTTTGGAACGATGCTACCGGGCCGGGGCTGTCACTTCAAATGACATCACCTGGTCGAGCTGACGTGAAACAACCAACGGTCGTCGGAGGAAAGAATGCACTCGTTGACCCACTTGTTCCTCGGCATGGCGGCTTCGGCCACGATTTTCTCGAGCGCGATGGCCGCCGACCTCAATCCCGCAGCCGTCGCCTATACGCTCCCGGACAAGATCGAGTGGAAGCAAGGATCCGGTCGCAACCAGCAGGCGGTTCTGGCAGGCGATCCGTCGAAGCCCGGCCTCTACGTCGTCATGGTCAAATGGCTGCCGGGCGGGATGAGCCGTCCGCATTTCCATCCCAATGATCGCTTCATCACGGTGCTCAAAGGGACGTGGTGGGTGGGCACGGGCCCCAGGTTCGATCCCGACAGCACCGTCCCGATGCCGGCCGGCACCTTCGTCACGCATTTCGGCAAGCAGGTGCACTACGACGGCGCCAAGGACGAGGAGACCGTGCTGCTGATCACCGGCGAAGGGCCCGCCACCTCGACGCCTGCGGAACAGAAATAGCATCGCCTCTGGACAGCGGCCGGCGGCAATACCCAAACTCGCCCGCCCGACAGGAGTGCGCGCGATGCCGATCATCGATTCCCAGGTCCATGCCTACGAGGCCAACACTCCCGAGCGGCCGTGGGCCACGGTGCCGAACTGGCCGCCGCACGTCACCGGCGACGAGATGGTGGCAGCCATGGACGAGGTCGGCGTCGACGGAGCGATCTTCATTTCGTCCTTTTCCATGTATCGCTACGACGCGAGCTACGCGGTCGAGGTGGCGCGGGCCCATCCCGACCGCATGGCGATCGTCAAGCCGGTCGACCCGGACGATCCTGCCGTGGCCGACGTCATCGCCGAGTGGAAGAAGACGCCGGGCACCGTCGGCATCCGCATCATGCTGCGCGAAGAGGAGAAGCGCTCGCCGACCGATCCCGGCTTCGACCGCATCCTGCGCGCCGCCGTGCAGCACGATTTCCCGGTCAACATGCTGTGCTGGGGCAATCTCGATGCCGGCACCGCCTTGATCGACCGCCATCCGCAGACGCGCTTCATCATCGATCACCTCGGCATCCTGCAGCCGCGTGTTCCGCCGGCGCCGCCACAGCCGTGGGCCGACCTGCCCAAGGTGCTGGAGCTCGCCAAGCGCCCGAACGCCGTCATCAAGGTCAGCGGTGCCTGCACACTGTCGCGCGAGCCCTACCCCTTCCCCGACATCTGGGACCCGCTGGCGCGCGTGTTCGATGCCTGGGGCTTCGATCGCTGCCTGTGGGGCACCGACTGGACGCGCGCCTTCGCCGTCGTCAACTACCAGCAGGCCGTCGAGCCCTTCCTGAAGACCGATCGTCTGAGCGCCTCCGAGCGCGCCATGCTGATGGGCGGCGCCTGCGCCAAGGCGTACGGCTGGTCGCCGAAGAAGTAGACTTCAGCTCGCCGGCATCAGGAAGCGATCGAAGAACGCTGCAAGCTGCCGATGGGCGTCGAGCGGCAGGACCTGCGCGACGAACTGATCCGGCCGCACGATGACCAGGCAGCCCTGCGTGCGGTCGATGCCGCGCATCGTGAAGATGTCGTGGCCGGACTTGAGATCGGGGCAGAACATCTTCTCGTAGTCGCGTAATCCGTATCGCCCTTTCCGCGGCATCAGCAGCGCCGGCATGGCCTCGATGGCCAGATCGCGATGTCCTTGCTGGAACACGGCCCGGAGGTCGATCACCGAATCGATATCGGCGTCCTTCGGCGTGTACTTCCGGATCGGAGAGTCAGCCGCCCCGGCGAGAAAGTCACACAGGGCGCGGAGGCGCGAGCCGGCGGCCGCGGTATCCTCGGCGCCGGCGAAGGCGAAGAGCCGGAAGCGGCCATCCGCCTTGACGACGTGGCCAAGGTGAACGGGCTTGGCATCTCCCAGGCGGATCACCGGCGCCGACGGGAAGCGCTTGCCGATCACGAATCCTTCGGCGAGATGCTGATGGGTCGGCTCGGCCGTCAGGATCGACGGCGGATAGTGCGTGGCGGTGCCCGCGGTGTAGCGCCCGTGCCGAACGAAATAATCCTGCGTTTTGGCCGCATCGGCGGCATCGCCGTGCCGGTTGGCCGACGCGAGGATGGCCGCCCATTCGCGGTCGAATTCGATCAGCTCCTTCGCCACCGCGTGACGTTCCGCCGAATAGGTCTGCAGCAGATGCGGCGCCGCGCGCTTGCGCAGCACGGCGGCGAGCTTCCAGCCGAGATTGAAGGTGTCCTGCATGGAGACGTTCATGCCCTGGCCCGCCTTCGGGCTGTGCGTGTGGCACGCATCGCCGGCGATGAACACGCGCGGCAGGCGCGTCTCGGCGCCCGCATTCGGCGCGTCGTCGAACTTGTCGGCGAGCCGCTGGCCGATCTCGTAGACCGACCACCAGGCGATCTCCTTCACGTCGAGCGTATAGGGCGCGAGGATGCGCCGGGCCTTGGCGACCACATCGTCCGCCGTGATCTTGCGGCTTGCGACCCGCTCGCCGGCCTCGAGCGCGGTGAGCTCGACATAGATGCGGACCAGATAGCCGCCCTCGCGCGGGATGATGAGGCCGCTGCCGTCGGCGGCGGACTGGATCAGCGACTTGAAGCGAATGTCGGGGAAGTCGGTGACGGCCAGCACGTCCATGACGCCCCAGGCGTGGTTGGCCGAATCGCCGTGCAGCTCCTGGCCGATCGCCTTGCGCACGGTGCTGCGCGCGCCATCGCAGCCGACCACGTAGCGCGCCTTGACGGTTTCGATCTGCCCCTCGTGCGACGGATCGAGCCGCTCGAGGCGGACGCTCACCGCGTGGTCATCGACCTGCAGATCGAGCACGCGCCGCGCATAGTACGGCTCGAGCCTGGTCGCCGATCGCCGCATGACATCGAGGAAGAAGTCGTGCACGCGCGCCTGATTGAGGACGACATGGGGAAACTCCGACAGCCCGTCCTCGACATCCTGGACCCGGCCGCTGCGCATGATCGCCTGGGGCTTCTGCGGATCGGGTTTCCAGAACGTGGTCTCGTTGATCCAGCAGGCCTCCTTCATCACGCGTTCGGCGAAGCCGTAGGCATGGAACATCTCCATCGTGCGGCAGGCGATGCCGTCGGCCTGTCCGAGCAGCAGCCGGCCGGGCTTCTGCTCGACGATGCAGGTCTTGATGTCGGGAAACGCCGACAGCTGGGCGGCGAGATTAAGGCCCGCCGGTCCGCAACCGATGATCAGGACGTCGACTTCCGTCGGGACGGGTCCGGACGCCCCGGAAGCTCGCACGCGCTCCAACTGATCGGCGATTTCTGGATCGCCCGCCTCGAATCCGTTCAGATGGAATTGCATCGACGTCCGTCCCTGAGATGACTGAAAATGGCTAAAGCACACCGCTATTGTTTAAAGCAGTGTTCTCTGTGCCACTGAAGGAAATGGGGATGAGGTCGCTCGAGAGCCCTGCGCGGTGGATAGGCATGACCGGTCTTGTTGATCAACGCACGCACACTCTCCTGATCGTTGACCCGCCGCGAGATCAACACCTCCAGATCATCGGATAGGCCGATCAATCCCCTGTCGAACATCCAGTGCGCCGTGCCGGATAGTGCGAGACCGTTGCTAACAATGTCGGGTCCGTTCTTCTCGACCGGTCGGATATGCGCTGCGTCAACTTCGGCACGACCGCTACCGTTTATCAGCCGAAGTCCCGTTATCGCGCACCGCTCCCCATAGGCCTGCAGTACCGTCCGGCGGAAGATGCGATCCCGAACGACACGAGAGGACAGATAGCTGATGCGTTCCCGAACTTGCTCGAACGCGAAAGCTACCTGCTCTTCACGCAAACCAGGCATAGGAGCAGCGTCACCGATCCGCGGAAGGATGGGAGTATCCTCTCTCAGGCCCAGCCCAACGATCCGGTTGAAGTCGCTCGCCGAAAGGGGGCGAACCGCTGATTGCGCACGTCCAGAGATTCGACCTTCACTATTGAGGACACCGCGCTCCACGACACCCTCATCGCCGCTGAATGGAACGGGATTGGCGAAGTCAAGGTAGCTGCCCGGCTCGATGAGGGCGAGGTACATGCCAGGCGCCTTCGGGTCTGGAACGACTCGTTCGACCCTTGCCATGGCAAAGTAGCCTCGTGTCTCGTCCACCTTGCGGGGCTCGTAATAGACGATCCAATCGCCAACGCATCCTTCGACGCGCCCAAGGTACTGAGACGGAAACTGATATCGCTCAGCAGGGCTGTCGTCGTAGATTGAATCCGAACGATGGATGAAGACGCCGAAGCCCATGTCCCACGCTAGTCCAAAGTAGCGCCTAGTCGGTTATCTCTGCAGCACCAACGTGTGCCTTGGCAAACCTGCCTCGTCGGTAGCCATGCCGCAAGTGCCGTACATTCGTTGAGGAAGACTGTCGTCGCAGGAACAGCGTACGACAAGCCAAGCTACTTCTCAGGTAATCGACCGTCTCATGTCGCCGCCAAAGGTTCGGCGCATGGAAAGACGAGACCTAGTCCGAGCAATCGTCGCGGTCGGCGTCACGGCGCCACCGACGCTGCCAGGGCCCGCGCGGGTCCAGTCCCCATCTCAAAGGAGCAAGGCGATGAGCAACGCCAACGAAGTCGTGGTGCGTTACCTGGCAGCCTGGAACGAGCCCGAGCCCAAGCGGCGCCGCGAGCTGGTGGCCAAGGCCTGGATCGACGACGGCACGTATGTCGATGCCGCGCGCGTCGGCAAAGGGCATCACGACTACCTGCGGTTCAGCTGGGTCGCCGGCGGCACGGCGGACGCGCCGCTCTACATCAAGGGTACCGATTCGTGGTCGTGGCCGGCGACGGCCGAATCAAGTCGGTGGTCGGCTTCGTCGACGCAGCGCCCGCGCGCGGCTGATCAAGAGGGGGTCGCGATGGACCGGAGAACTGCGACAACCTCGATCGCCGCCGCCGCCGTCGCGACCCTCGTCGCCGCCGGCAACCGGCCGGCGGCCGCCGCAACGCGACCTTCCTTCGTCGAGACCGACGATGGCGCGCGCCTGTTCCATCTCGATTGGGGCACCGGCAAACCCGTGGTGTTCACCCACGCCTGGAGCCTCAACGCCGACATCTGGGAGTACCAGCTCGTCGAGCTGGCCGACCAGGGCCTGCGTTGCGTCGCCTATGACCGGCGCGGTCACGGCCGCTCCAGCGATCCCGGGCGCGGCTACGACTACGACCGCCTGGCCGACGACCTGGCCGCAGTCATCGACCAACTGGACCTCAGGGACGTCACGCTGGTCGCCCACTCGATGGGCAACGGCGAAGCGGTTCGGTATCTGCGCCGGCACGGCAGCGCGCGCGTCGCCCGCCTGGTGATGCTGAGCACGGTGCCGCCTCGGTCGACCAGCGGCTTCAGCCCGCTGATCTCCGGCTTGAAGCAAGACCGTCCGGCCTTCATGGCCCAGGGCATCAGCGCCTTCACCGGCGGCCATCCAGCCGTTTCACCCGCCATGACCGAATGGATCGTCGCCCAGTTCATGCGGGCCTCGCCGAAGGCCACCATCGACTGCATGCGCGCCATCGCGGGCGGCGACTTGCGCGCGGACATGCAGGCCGTCACCGTGCCGACGTTGATCGCCCATGGCGACAAGGACGTGGTCAACCCGCTGGACATGACCGCCAGGAAAGTCGCCGAGCTCATACCGGGCGCGACGCTCAAGATATACGAGGGCGCGCCGCACGGGCTCGTCATCACTCATCGTGATCGTCTGGCGCAGGAAATCCTGACCTTTGCCCGCGGATGACCTGACGCTGCTTCTTCTTGGCGGGCCGTTCCCACACCACGCCGGGATAGCCCTTCAGCGGCACGAGCGGCTCGCCGAGATACGTCCAGTCCTGCAGCTCGGCGATGGCGATGTGATAGCGCGGCTCGCGGCCGGTCCGGCCGGCGATCAGCGCACGCGGGATGTTGACCATCTGGGGTGAGTGCGCCCGTTCGTAGAAGACGGGCGTGCCGCAGCGGGCGCAGAAGCCCCTGGTCGTCCGGGTCGTCTTGTCCTCGAAGCGCGTGATCTTCGCCTTGCCCTTGGTCACGCGAAAGCGGCTCCGCCAGCTGCCGACATAGGTCGCGTAGGCGGCGCCGTGCGCCCGCCGCGTCGCGCCGGAATGATCGTGCCACGCCCACCGTGCAGGAATGTCGATCTCGAACTGGACGGCGCCGCACAGGCACTGGCCTGTCGCCGCCGCTGTGTTCTCTGTCGTCGCCTTGGCCACGTTCGCCTCTTCCGCGGCAACCTGGAGCCGCGTGTGGAGTTGATCCTTGAGCTGAAATTCGCCCGGGGGCATGCCATGATCAAGACGTTCGCAGCTGTCCTGCTGGTCACGGTGCTGGCCGCGTCCGCCGCATCGGGCCAGACCGAAGGCGGCTCGCCGGCACAGCCATCGGAACAGGCGCCGGCGCAGTCTCCACCACAGGCGCCCGGACAGCCGTCGGTCACCGTGCTCAGCACACAGGAAGTTCAGAGCATCCTCGGTCGCGAAGTGCGCAGCCTGGCCGACGAGAACATGGGCCGCATCGTCGACGTCCTTGTCGACGGACAGGGCGCCACGCGCGCCGCCATCATCGACTTCGGCGGCTTCCTGGGCGTCGGCAGTCGCAAGATCGCCGTTGCCTGGCAGGCGTTGCACTTCGTGCCGGCGGCAGAAAAGCGCTACGGCATCGTCCTCGAGCTGACGCGCGACCAGGTGAAACCGGCGCCGGAGTACAAGGAGGGCCGCCCGATCGTCGTGATCGTGGCCTCGGGCAAACTCGAGCCCCTGCCGTAGCGCCATGCCGGTGACGGAGCTTCCCCCTCCTTCGTCGCCACACCCGTCCCGTCGCAGCCTGAAACGGCTCGACTGGTTCGTGTTCCTTGTCGCCGACGTGCAGACCGGCTTCGGCCCGTTCGTCGCCGTCTACCTGACATCGCAGAAATGGACGCAGATTGAGATCGGCCTGGTGCTGACGGTGGCCGGCCTGGTGTCGCTGCTGGGCCAGATCCCGGGCGGCGCGCTGGTCGACGCCGTGCGCTCCGAGCGAGTCGTCGCCGCCGTTGCGGTGACCCTGATCGCCACGAGCGCGATGGTTTACGCGACCTTCCCGATCTTTCCGGCGGTGCTGGTCGCAGCGACCCTGCACGCCGCCGCAAGCTGCGTCCTGGGGCCGGCGATCGCCGCGATCAGCCTCGGCCTTGTCGGCCACGCCGCGATCGGCGAGCGCTTCGGCCGCAACGCGCGCTTCGCCTCGATCGGCGCGGCGCTGTCGGCGGCAGTGATGGGCGGCTTCGGCTACTTCTTCACGCCCCAGGCGGTGTTCTTCGTGACCGCGGCTCTGCTCGTGCCGACCTTGATGGTGCTGCGCGGCGTCGCGGCAGCGGAAATCGATCCGGAGCGCGCGCACGGCAATATGCCGGAGATGCGCACCGGCAAGCCGCCGATCGATCTGCGCAGCCTGCTCAGCAAGCGCGCCCTGCTGGTGTTCGGCTGCTGCATCCTGCTGTTCCATCTCGCCAATGCCGCCATGCTGCCGCTGATGGGCAGCGTGCTCACCACGCGATCGAGCCAGTGGGCCACCGTGTTGATCGGCGCCTGCATGGTCGGCCCGCAGATCATCGTCGCCTTGTTCTCGCCCTGGGTCGGCCGGCAGGCCCAGCGCATCGGGCGCAAGCCGCTCCTGATAGCGGGCTTCGCCGTCTTGCCGATCCGCGGCGTGCTGCTGGCCACGGTAAGCGATCCCCACCTGCTGGTGGCCGTCCAGCTTCTCGATGGCCTGACCGCCGCGGTGATGAGCGTGATGGTGCCCCTCACCATCGCCGACCTGACGCGCGGCTCGGGTCGGTTCAATCTCACCCAGGGCGTGGTCGGCACCATGATGGGCATCGGCGCTTCGATCAGCCCGACCTTCGCCGGCTACATGAGCGATACGTACGGCAGCCCTGCCGCCTTCATGGGCCTGGCGGCCGTCGCGCTGGCCGCTTTGGGCACCGTGTGGTTCCTGATGCCCGAGACGCGACCGGCGGTCAGCGACATCCGCGCCGGCTGTCGATCTTCAGGGCTTTAGCGCGAACGAGACCTTGCCGGTCGCCATGTCGAACGGCAGCGAGCTGTGCTCGTGAACGATGCGCCACGTGTCGCCGACCAGCCGCAGGCCCTGCGTGGCACGCCACCACATGTCGACCTGCTGACCCGTCTTGAGCCGCCCCGCGACATGGTGCAGGCCGTGGCAGAACGCCACGCCGTGGCCCGGGACGACGACGAGCTCGCGGATTTCATACGTCATCGGCCCGTCATAGCCGTCGAACCATTGCTGGGCGCGACGCCGAAGGTGGGCCGCTCCCCTGTATTGCAGAGGCTCGAGCAGATCGTAGGCCACGACGTCCGCCGCATGATGGGACACCAAGCGCGCCGCGTCCTTGGCCTGCACGGCGTCGATGCGGTCGTTCATGATGGCGTGGATTTCGGCCTCGACGGCCGCAGGTGTTGCCATGGTCATTGCGTGGCAACGCCCGCGCTGCGGCCCTGTTCCCGAGTGTCAAAGCTGTGTCCGGCCGCCACGGCCGTTGTCCTGCCCGGGTTCGGGATGAGACATCGATGCATGCAAATCAGTTCTCCGATCGATGCCCCGGCGGCGGCCCCCGCATACCGTCGACACACGATCGCAACGAACTTCATCGCCATGACTGCCGTCAGCGGCATCGTCCTACTGGTCGGCATCTTCGCCACCGCCTACAGCCGCCGCGTGCTCGGGCCGGCCGCCATCGGCCAAGTGAACTGGAACGCGGCCCTGCTCGCCTTCCTCACCCTGCTCGCGAGCCCAGGCCTGGCGCTGGTGGGACAGCGCGACATCGCCGCCAAGCCTGCGCAGACCGCGTCGATCACCTCGCTGGTGCTCGGCCTCCAGATGCTGTTCGGCCTTTTGGCCTATGCCGTCGTCGCGGCGATCGCCCTGCTCGATCCGCGCGGCGGGCAGGCCAGCACCCTGCTGCTGATCCAGGGCGTCATCATCCTGATCAATGCCGGCAGCACCATCTGGGTCTTGCAGGCGCATCAGCGCATGGCCGGACCCGCCATCGCCTCGCTGGTCATCAACCTGCTGCAGATCCCCGCGCTGCTCCTGCTGATCCGCGAGCCGGGCGACATCTATCTGTTCGCCGCCTACACCCTGCCCTTCTCGCTCGCCCTGGTCGGCTATTACTTCTGGTACCTGCAGCACCATGGCCTCCTGCGCCTGGCCGACGTGCGCCCGCGCCTCGCGGAAGGCGGCAAGCTCCTGTCCGAGGCCTGGCCGCTGGCGCTGTCGTTGCTGGCGGTGCTGGTGGTCTACAATGGCGGCGCCATCCTGCTGGGCTTCAGCCACAGCGACACCGAGGTCGGCCTCTACACTACGGCCTACAAGCTGATGTTCATCTCGACCGTGGTGAGCGGCGCCATGATGAACGCCTACTTCCCGGTGCTGTCGCAGGTCGCGGGCGACGCTCAGCAGGCCAAGCGGGTGTCGCACGACTTCGCCACGCTGATGGTCTGGATGGGCCTGCCCATCGCCGCCCTCGGCTGGGCCTGCGGCCGGCACGTGAACGACCTGCTGTTCGGCGCCCAGTTCGCTGCCGCGGGTCCCTATTTCGAAGGGCTGTGCCTGGTCGTGGCGCTCACCTTCACCAGCATCGGGCTGGGCACGCCGCTGCTGGCCTGGGGCCATCAGAAACTCCATCTGAAGATCATCGCCACGTCGGCCGTCGCCAGCCTGATGCTGAACGTCGTGTTGATCCCGCGCTACGGCAGCTGGGGCGCGATCGCGGCCCTGCTGTTGGCCGAGACGATGAGCGTCACGATGCTCGCCATCGCCCGCCAGCGCCTGGAGCTCGGACGTTTTGCGCTGCTGCCGTTGCTGATCCCGCCGCTGCTGTGCTCGCTTGCGGTCGCCCTCGGCATCGCCTTCCTGCCCGCCCCGGCTCACCAATTCTGGTGGCTGGAGGTCGCGATCGGCGCAGCGCTGCTGGGTGGTGGCCTGCTGCTCTTCGAACGGCGCATCGCCAAGGCGGCCTTGGCCCTGGTGAGACGAGCGCGCTAGACCCGATGGTCGGCGGCCTGCCATTGTACCGCCAAAGCCCATCGCGGAGCATCCAATGGCAGGCAAGATCTATGTCGGTATCGGCGGCTGGACCTTCGAGCCGTGGCGCGGCGTCTTCTATCCCGACGACCTCAGCCAGAAGCGCGAGTTGGAATACGCCAGCCGCAAGCTGAGCTCGATCGAGATCAACGGCACCTACTATTCCAGCTTCAAGCCGGCGAGCTGGGCGAAGTGGCACGACGAGACGCCGGACGGCTTCGTCTTCGCGGTCAAGGCCTCGCGCTTCTGCACCAACCGCCGCGTGCTCGCCGAGGCCGGCGAGTCGGTGCAGCGCTTCTTCGCCCAGGGCATCGTCGAACTCAAGGACCGGCTCGGCCCGGTGAACTGGCAGTTCATGGGCACCAAGAAGTTCGACCCGGAGGACTTCGAGGCCTTCCTGAAGCTCTTGCCCAAGGAGGTCGGCAAGCTGCCCGTGCGCCATGCGCTGGAAGTCCGCCACGACAGCTTCAAGGACAAGCGCTTCTACGACCTCGCCCGCAAGTACAATGCCGCCATCGTCTTCGCCCATGACGAGGACTTCCCCGAGATCGACGAGCCCACGGCCGACTTCACCTATGCCCGGCTTATGGGCAGCGAGGAGAAGGTCAAGACCGGCTACAAGCCCGCCGACCTCGACAAATGGGCCAAGCGCGCCAAGGCGTGGGCCAAGAAGGGCGACGCCTTCGTCTACTTCATCTCGGGCGCCAAGGTGCGCAATCCGGCGGCCGCGCAGGCGCTGATGGAGAAGGTCTGATCGTTGCTCGGGGGCGGCGAGATGACTTTCCGGCATTATCGGTATTTCCGACAGAGGTCGTAGCGATGTGTCGGACGTCGACCCACTACCCATGGGGCCTGCCGGCGAATTCGGACATTTACGCAAATATCGCAACGGGTTTTTCCCTCGGCCAGAAGGGACCGGGCGCGGCCGCCGCCGGCCGCGATGGTATCGGATGAACGATGCATAGAGCGGAGCCGCCGGGAGGCGACACGAGTTCAATATAACCCAAGTGCTCTAGAGAGTAAACTACGGTTTTTGGCGGACCATAGACCGCCAAAAAAGGGGCGGCTGCTAGCTGCCCGGCGGTCGCCGCAGGCTGATCGCCAGGCGGTTGAACAGGTTGATCAGGCCGATCGCGATCGTCAGGTCGGACACTTCCTTCGGTTGGAACTCGGCCGACACGGCGGCGAAGGCCTCGTCGGAAGCATGGGTCTCGGAGACCCGCGTCACTTCCTCGGTCCATCGCAGGGCGGCCTTCTCCTTGGCCGAGAAAAGATCGCCGGCCTCGCGCCACGCCTGGAGCAGCATGATCTTCTCCACGGGCACACCCTCCTTCTGCAGGTCGCGCGCGTGCGAATCGATGCAGTAGGCGCAGCCGTTGATCTGCGAGGCCCGCAGGAAGACCAGGTCGAGCAGGGGCTTCGGCAGGCCTGAATTCACGACGTATGTGTAGACGCCGGCGATGGCGCGCACGCCCGGGGTCGAAAGCTTCTGGTAGTCGAGACGCTGGGTCACGGGCAGCTCCTGGAAGGCGGGCAGCCTCCCACGGGAGGGGCTCTTTTCACCAGATAGACCGATGGCCATCTTGACTCGGGGCGGCCGACATCCTTACAGTTAACTCTATGGTTAACTATCAAACCGCCGTGCTCGACCGTACCTTCGCCGCCCTGGCCGATCCGACCCGGCGCGCCCTGCTGGCGCGGCTCGACGAGGAGGAAGGGCTCACCGTCAGCGAGTTGGCGCGGCCCTTCCCGGTCTCCCTGCCGGCCATCATGAAGCACCTCGACGTGCTGTCGGACGCTGGCCTGATCGAGCGCACCAAGACGGGCCGCACGGTGACCTGCCAGCTCAAGGCCGCGCCCATGGAGCAAGCGATGAACTGGCTGGCCCGCTACGAGCGCTACTGGACCGAGCAGCTCGACCGTCTCGCGGCATTCCTGGAGGAAGATTCATGGCAAGCAAGCCCAGCCTCGCCCTCAAGCGGCGCTTCAAAGCGTCGCCGGCGCAGCTCTTCGAGGCCTGGACGCAGCCGCAAAAAATGATCCGCTGGTGGGGCGTCACCGGCCATCCCAAGACGCCCATCGCCGAGGCCGACGTGAAGGTAGGCGGCCGCTTTCGCGTGCAGTTCCACACGCCCGACGGCGAGCAGCACAGCGTGAGCGGCGTCTATCGCGAGATCGTGCCGGAGCGGAAGCTGGTCTTCTCCTGGGCCTGGCAGAGCACGCCAGAACGCGAATCGCAGGTCACGGTCGATCTCAAGCCCGACGGCGAGACCACCATCCTGACCCTGACGCATGAGCAGTTCTTCGATGAGAAGGCGCGCGACGATCATCGCCGCGGCTGGACGCTGGCCCTCGACAATCTGGAGCAGGTCTTTCCATGAACACCGACGCCTTTCGTGCGCCGATCTCGATGAGCGACGCCGGAGCCCGGGCTGCCTTGCTGGACGGGCTGCCGGCCGACGTCGCCGGGTTGGCCGAGGTCGTGCAGGGCGTGCTGATCCACGAGCACATCGCGCCGGCCTACGGCGTCATGTTGTCGGACGAGCAGCACAAGCAGGCCCATATGCGCGGCGTCGAGAAGATGCTCGACTGCATCGCCCGCCAGGACAGCCGGCCATTGCCGCAGGCGCGTCCACCGGCCGAGCGCGTGGTCGGCGTCTGCCGGCACTTCACGCTGCTGCACGTCGCCATGCTGCGCCGGCAGGGCGTCGCGGCGCGGGCGCGCTGTGGATTCGGCGCCTATTTCGAGAAGGGCAAGTTCGTCGACCATTGGGTGACGGAATACTGGAACGAGAGTGCGCAATGTTGGGTGCTGGTCGATGCCCAGCTCGACCAGCGCCAGCGCGAGCTGTTCGGCATCGCCTTCGACCCGCTCGACGTGCCGCGCGACCAGTTCGTGGTGGCGGGCGACGCCTGGCAGCTCTGCCGCAGCGGCGAGGCCGATCCCGGCGCCTTCGGCATCCTCGACATGCATGGACTGTGGTTCATCGCCGGTAACGTCGTGCGCGACGTCGCCGCGCTCAACAATCACGAGATGCTGCCATGGGACGTGTGGGGCGCGATGGCCCGGACCGATTCCGAGCTCGACCTGCCCTTCATCGACCGCCTGGCCAAATTCTCGCACGCACCCGACCGCCATTTCGGCGACCTGCGCGCCGCCTACAAGGACGAGCGCGTCGCCGTCCCGAGCACCGTGTTCAACGCCGTCCTCAACCGTCCCGATCCCGTCCACTGAAGGAGGCCATCATGCAGACGCACAAGACCGTCTCCCGCGACGAATGGCTGGAAGCACGGCGCGCGCTGCTCGCCAAGGAGAAGGCGCATCTGCGCGCGCACGACGAACTCGCGCGCCAGCGCCGCGAGCTGCCCTGGGTCGAAGTCGACAAGAGCTATGTGTTCGACGGCCCCGACGGGCGCGAGTCGCTCGCCGACCTGTTCGCCGGCCGCAGCCAGCTGATCGTCAAGCACTTCATGTTCGGGCCGGACTGGCAGGAAGGCTGTGTCGGCTGCTCGTTCGGCGCCGACCAGATGGAGGGCTCGCTGGTCCATCTCATCAACCACGACGTCATGGTGGTCGCCGTCTCGCGCGCGCCGTATCCCAAGATCGCCGCGTTCCACAAGCGCATGGGCTGGCCCTTCAAATGGGTGTCGTCGGCCGGCTGCGACTTCAACTTCGACTACAACGTGTCCTTCACCGAGGAGCAGAAGGCCAAGGGTAAGGTCTTCTACAATTTCGAGGAACGGGACTGGATGAGCGACGAGCTGCCCGGCTTCAGCGTCTTCACAAAGGATGAGACCGGCCGGATTTTCCATACCTATTCGGTATTTGCCCGCGGCACCGAAGATGTCGGCACGGTCTACGGCTTCCTCGATATCACGCCCAAGGGGCGCAACGAGCCGCCCGGCGGGAACCTCTCCGACTGGGTCCGCCACCACGACAAATATGAGGAAAAGGCCGGAAATTCCTGCTGCCACGGCTGAGCCGGACTGGGTAGACTGCCGGCAACGGAACGCAGGAGGGATGTATGCCCGCACTTTCGTTGGATCATTGGAATATCTACTGCAAGGACCTCAAAGCCACCGTGCGCTTCTACGAGCGCTACGTTGGCCTCACCGACGGCGATCGCCCGCCCTTCAATTTCCCCGGCGCCTGGCTCTATGCCGGCGAGAAGCCGATCCTGCACCTGGTGTCGGAGACCGGCAGCAAGGGCCACGGCAGCGGTGCCATCGACCACGTCGCGATCAACTGCGCGGGCATCCGCGGCACCATCGACCAGCTCAAGAAGGACAAGATGCCGTTCGAGGTGCGCAAGGTGCCGGCTCGCCCCTTGCAGCAGGTCTTCATCCACGATCCCGACGGCGTGATGATCGAGCTCAACTTCTGGAACGAGGATGACGTGCCGGAGGTCGAGAAGACCGAAGCTCTGCCCGGCGAGCGCACGCGCAAGAAGGCTCCGGCCAAGAAGCTGGTCGGCGCGAAGTAGGAGCAGGCCACGCCGTTGTCCAAGGCGGCCCTGATCGTCATCGCTCCGCTGGTGGCGCTGGCGATCGGGTTCCTTATCCTGCGCGCCATGCCGGCCCATGACCGCGTTGCGCAAGCGAAGGCCGGCGACTCCCTCCAGGGGAGGTACCAAGGCTACGACGTCGGCGACGTCGAGGGCTACTGGGGACGCCTGGAGGGTGCGTGGACCAGCGAGCGCATGCTGCTGGTCGTGGATATGTCCTTCCCGCTGCTCTACGGCGGCGCCTTTGCCATGGCGGTCCTGTTCGGGGGCTCCACACTCGGCCTCCGTGCGGGATGGTTGCTGGCGTTGCTGGCGCCAGTGCTGATCGTCGTCGCCGCCGATTGGGCCGAAAATCTGCTGTTGCTGACCCAGCTCGGCCAATTTGAGACAACCCGAAAGCTGTCAGCAAACTGGATCCGGCTCGCCAGCGTGGCCACGACGCTCAAGTTCGTGTTCCTCGGCGTGTCCTTCATCGAAACGCTCGGCCTGGCCTTCGCCGTCGGCGTCAGTCGCCACGCTTAGCTAGTCGATCGTCGCCATCGCGCCGAGCCAGGCGCAGTACGTCTCCGGCAGCAGGTCGCGGCCGGCCAGGAGATGGGCGAGGTACTCGCGAGTCGGACGCAGGCCCTCCCCTGTCAGCAGCGCCACATAAGTGATCGCCTCGACCGTAATGCCCGTATCGACACGCCACACCGGCACGGTACGCCGCTCATAGTGCCCGCCGGCCACGCCTTCATAGCGGTCGAGCACCTCGAATCCCTTTTCCGGCAGCAGGTTCAACGTGCCGTGCACCATGTCCTCCGTCGCCGGCACGATGTTGCCCGCCCCAGTCCCCGCCACGCGCCCCTGCTTGTTGAAGGCGAGCCGCCAGCCGTCGAGGCGGCCGGCGATCCGCTCGCCCGCGCCCACGCCTTCCGGCTTCAGTCGGTCCTCGAACAGCCTGACGGCGTTCATGTTGGAGCCGTAGGCGAAGTACCAGCTCAGACGACCTTCCATACCCGCACTCCCTCGTCGTAGCCGCGGATCGGCAGCGGCCCGAGATCGGTCGCGCCGTCGGCGCCGGTCGTCGCTTGATGGACCGCGCTCGACACCAGGAGCTGCGAGCCTGTCTCCTTGGTGAGCTGCTCCAGGCGCGCCGCCAGGTTCACGGTGTCGCCAATGACCGTGTACTCCTTGCGCTGGGGCGAGCCGACCGTGCCGGTCACGGCCTTGCCCAGATGGATGCCAATGCCCACGCGCAGTGTCTTGTCGGGCCGCGTCTTGTTCCAGCGGTCCACCGCCGCCAGCATCCCGTGCGCCGCGGCCAGCGCATTGGTCGCCGCCTTGGGGTCGTCGAGCGGCGCGCCGAAGATCGCCAGGAAGCCGTCACCCAGGAACTTGTTGATGATGCCGTTGTTGCGGTCGACGATTTCGATCATCTCGGCGAAGAAGTCGTTCAGCAGCGCCACGGTCTCGTCGGCTGCCCGCTTGCGTGTCATCGCGGTGAAGCCCCTGATGTCGAGGAACAGCACGCAGACCTCGCGCAACTCGCTCGGCGGGTCGCTGTGGGAAGCGAGCAGCCGGTCGACGACAGCGGGCGACACGTGCTGACCGAACATGTTGGTAACCCTGTCGCGTGCGGCCGCAGCCGCCACCGACTTCTCGAACTGCCGGCGCAGGCTGCCCGCCACGATACCGGCGATCACGCCGCAGCCCACCAGGACGATGCTGCGGCTGAGGTTGTAGAGCAGCGAGTGCTCCGGAACCTCGGAGAAGAGCTCGAGCGGCACGAACATCAGGACCAGCAGAAACTGCTGCACGGCCGCCACGAGACCGGTCCACAGCGACAGCCAGAAATCGAGCCGCAAGGTCGACAGCAGGATGAACACGAAATAGAGCAGCGGCGGCCAGAAGCCGAACACTGCCTGGGGGTCCATGTGATGCGCGAGCGCGAAAATGAGAACGCTCGGCATGCTGGTCTCGAAAAAGGCGTTGAAGAAGCGGGCGTAGCGCGGGAAATCCCGGTCGTGCGAGACCCGCCAGCGCAGCGCATAGAGCACGACGATTTCGTAGAGGGCGAACGGACCGATGCCGGCCAGCGGCAGCCACCAGGCGATGCCCTGGCGGAACATGCTGCGTATCAGGCCCGGAAGAAAGTTCACGGCGCCCAGAGTCACTACGAGCAACGCCACCAGGACGACCGCGAGGACCCGCACCCGCTGAATCTCGCTGCGCAGGATCTCGCGGCGCAGCTCGCTGGCATAGCCGTCTGGGGTCTCGTCCGCCATCGGAGGGGCCAACCTAACCGGCGGCCGCAGGCTCCACAACGGCGGGGCGGGATGCTAGGAACGGGTCATGCCGTTCAAGGAGATCGTGCGCGAACTGCAGGGCAAGGCCGCCAACCTCGCCGTGCGCATGCCGATTGCCTGGGTGAATATCCTGGCCGGCCCGTCCGTGGCGGTCGACGGCCGCACCCTCGACGGCCGCACCCAATGGCTGCTGCAGCTGCTGGCGCGCAGCGGCCAGCCGCCGGTCGAGCAGTCCACAGTCCTCGAGGCGCGCGCCGACTACGACGCCTTCATGCTCGAGATGGGCGGCCGCCCCGCGCCGATCGGCGAGATGGTCGATCGCACCATTGCCGGGCCCGCGGGCCGGCTGCGCATCCGCATCTACCGGCCCGCCGGGACGGTGGCGCGCCTGCTGCCGGCGATCCTCTATTTCCATGGCGGCGGCTGGGTGATGGGCAGCCTCGAAGGCTACGACCTGGTGTTCCGCTATTTCTGCGCCCGCGCCGGCTGCGCGCTGGTCGCCGTCGACTACCGGCTCGCGCCCGAGCACAAGTTCCCCGCCGCCATCGACGATGGCGTCGCCGCCTACCGCTGGCTGCAGGCCCAGGCGACGGGCCTCGGCATCGATCCGGCGCGCATCGTCGTCGCGGGCGATTCGGCCGGCGGCAATGTCGCGGCCGTGGCCGCGCAGCTGCTGCGCGGCGAGGAGCGTCCGCCCTGCCTGCAATGGCTGATCTTCCCGGTCACCGACCTCAGCTTCGACACCCCGTCCTTCACGAGCTGCGGCGACGGCTTCCTGGTGACCCGGGCGGCCATGGAATGGTTCCGCGGCCACTATCTCAACGGCCAGGCCGACATCGGCGACCCGCGCGCCTCGCCGCTCAAGGCCGACGACCTTTCAGGCCTGCCGCCGGCGCTGGTCTACACGGCGGGCTTCGACCCGGTGCGCGACGAGGGCCAAGCCTATGCCGATCGCCTGGCGGCGGCCGGCGTAAAGACCATCCACCACGAATTCGATTCGCTGGTCCATGGGTTCGTCGGCCTGCGCGGTACGGTGTCGGCGGCGGCGCGGGCGATGGATGACATGGTGGCGGGCCTGCGGCACGAACTGGCGCAACTGGGAAGATGACCATGGGCGACGACGGCCAAATCACGGCGGAACAGCGCGAGCGCTCCGGTCGGCGCGAGCAGAACAAGGCGGAGAACCGCACCGCGCTGCTCAAGGCGGCGCGCGCGGTGTTCGCCGAGATGGGCTATGGCGCGGCGAGCGTGCGCGACATCGTGCGCCGCACCGACCTCGCCTCCGGCACCTTCTACAACTACTTCAAGGACAAGGACGAGATCTTCGAGGCGGTGGTCGGCGAGCTGACCGGCGAGATCCTGAAGCGCCATCACAACGGCCGCGCCAAGGCCACCACAGCCGAGGCGTTCTTCCGCGCCCATTACGCGGTGTATTTCGAGTTCATCGTCGAGGATGCCGAGCTGCTGGCGCTGGCGCGCAAGAACTTCACCGCCATCCGCACCCTGCTCGACAAGCCCGACGTGCGTGCCCTGGCGCTGGCGCTGAACGACGACATCCGCGCCGCCATTGCTTCCGGCGTGCTGCCGAACGTCGACGTCAGCTACCTCGCCGCCGCGATGGCGGGCATCGCCTTCGAGATCTCGATCGTCATGGTGGCGCGTGACCCGGTCGATCCCGCCGGTGCCGCCGAATTCGCCACGCGCCTGATGATGGGCGGCCTGGACAAGGTGCCGCTGCGCTAGCTTGTCCCCGCGAAGCCAACGAGACTACGGCCGGCGGAAGATCGGCTTGTAGGTCGCGGCATCTTCCCAGGCGATGGCCGGCCGGTCGCCGGTGTCCCAGCGTTTCCACGCCATGTTCTCGGACATGCGGAACGGGGCGCGCATCATGTCGAGGCTGGCATCGAGCCCAGCCAGGTCAAAGGCTTCGTAGATCGTGAGATGCCGCGCCGATGCCCGCCCCTCGCTGCTGTAGCGCCGGCACGCGACCCACGACGGAACATCAGCGACATTCTTCGGCAGATAGTCCTGCTCGTACCATTCATGGAACGGCCCGGCCTGCTCGTCGCGCAGCTCGACGCTCACCATGAAGAAGGGCCGACTTCCGAAATTGCCATCCCACGCGGCGCGCGGATGAGCCCATCTCTGGCGGTAGACGCACGGCGGATCGAGATCGTGGATCGCCGAGCCTCGCCACTTCGCCCATTCGGCATCGCCGTCCATCGCCGGCAGCAGGCCGCGCGCGCCTTCTACCGAATCGCATTCCAGCAAGGTCAGGAACTGCTTGCGGTAGTATTTGAGCGAACCCGTGACGTGATGCTCCTGGTAGCGCCGCGCCGAGCGGATCGCCGGTGCCGCGCGCATCAGGTCGGGGAGGTAGCGATGGTGATAGAATTCGCTGAACTGCGCTTCCTGCTCGACGTCGAGCCGGAACGACACCAGGATCATCGCACCGTCTTGCATCGGGATGCCGCTGAAGCCGCTGGAGCCAAGGCTCCAGCGGCCGCCAAGGGGGCTAGGCCCCCTGCACGATCGGATTGCGCAGCACGCCGATCTTCTCGATCTCGATTTCGCAGACATCGCCCGGCTTCAGCCAGTTCGGCGGCGTGCGTCCGGAAGCGACACCCGAGGGCGTGCCGGTGATGATGATGTCGCCCGGATCGAGCGTCATGACCTTCGAGATTTCGTGCACCAGGGTCGGCACGTCGAAGATCAGGTCGTCGGTATTGCTGTCCTGCATGACCTCGCCGTTGACGCGGGTCATGATGCGCAGCGGCGCCCCGCCCGGCGGCAATTCGTCGGAGGTCACGATGTCGGGGCCGAAGCCGCCCGTGCCGTCGAAATTCTTGCCCAGCGTCCACTGACTGCCCTTGAACTGCCAGTCGCGCACCGAACCGTCGTTGAAGCAGGCGTAGCCCGCGATCACGCCCAGCGCCTTCTCCTTCGCCACGTTGCGGCACTTCCTGCCGATCACGATGGTGAGCTCGGCCTCCCAGTCGAGCTGGGTGCTGTGGCTCGGCATCGGCATCTTGCCATTGTGCGGCACCAGCGTGTTGTCGAAGCGGGCGAACACGATGGGATAGGGCGGGATGGGATTTCCGGTCTCCTCGGCGTGCTTGCGGTAGTTGAGGCCGATGCACAGGATCTTGCCCGGCTTCGGAATCGGGCAGAGGTACTTGGCCGACTTCGCCGACACCGTGGCACCCGCCTTGGGCTTGGCGCAGGCCTTGGCGACCTCGGCCTGGACCTTCTTGCCGCCGGCAAGGATCTCGACGACCGACTTCGGGCCGCGCGGCATCTGCTTGCTGAGGTCGATGATCTTGCCATCGTCCGTCTTGACGCCGACCACGGCCTTGCCGCCGTTCATGATGGTGCAAAGTCGCATTGATTCCCCCCTGAAAATTCCGCGTACTCGGTCGCGGCGTAAACTCCTCCGTCCCGCATCTACGGTCAAGCGCGGCGCGTTTTATCCAGGTTCACACCATGCGATTTCTGCTCACCCTGGCGGCACTCCTGCTCTCCTTCCCCGCCTCCGCCCAACTCGTCGTCCCTCTCACCACACCCGACGGCCGCGTTGCCTGCGCCCAGGGCATGACCGGTGTCGGCCGCCCGCCGGACTGGCAGCCGGTCCCCGACCCCGACGCGCCCGACGGCTGGGCGCTGACGGAAACCGCGAAGGATCCTGCCGACCTCCGCTTCCCGCTCTGCATTGCCCAGCAGGCGGTGACCCGGGACTTCGACGCCACCCTGCGCTTCAAGCCGATCAGCGGCACCCGCGCCCAGGTCGGCGGGTTCATGTTCCGCGCCCAGAGCGCCAACGACTACTATGTCGTGCGGGCCAACTCCCTGGACAATTCGGTGCGCCTCTATCGCGTCGAGAAGGGCAAGCGCAGCCAGCTCGCCTCCAAGGAGACCCCGCTCGAGGCCGGGAAATGGCATTCGCTGCGAGTGATTTCCGCAAACGAGCGCTTTGAGGTGGCGCTCGACGGCAAGCCCCTGTTCGACGTCACCGACCGCAGCCTGCCACAGCCCGGCGCCATGGGCGTCTGGAGCCAGGCCGACAGCGTGACCCGATACGGTTCGCTGCTGGTCTCGCCGGTTCGCTGATCTAGCGGCTGACTTCCGGCCTGAACAGGCGACGGACATCGTGCAGGTCTCCCACGATGTGCAGGCAGAGCGTCTGCATCTCCTGTGTCACCGGCAGGAGATCGGGCACCATCACCGTCATCATGCCCGCCGCCGAAGCCGCGCGGACGCCGTTGTGCGAATCCTCGAGAGCCAGGCAATGCTGGGGCTGCACCCCCAACAGGCGGGCAGCCCTCAGGAAGGGATCGGGGTCCGGCTTGTGACGCTCGCAGTCGTCATGGGCGACGATGTGGTGGAACCGGTCGGCGAGGCCGTGTGCCCCGAGATGATGCTCGACGGTCGCGCGCGCTGACGTCGTGGCGATGGCCCTCGGCAGACCGAGCTCGTCGAGCAGGCCGAGCAGTTCGGCAACGCCGGGCTTCAGCGGCAGGTCCCTGTCGACCATTTCCTGGAAGATCCGCCGCGCGACGCTGCGCAGCTCGTCGACCGCGAAGGTCGGGCCGTAGAGCTCGATCAACCGGGCGCGTGTCACCAGCCAGGGAAAGCCGACGGTGCTGCGAAAGAACGAGGAGTCCATCTCATGGCCGAGCTCGGCCGCTGCCGCCAGGGCGGCCTCCTCGTAGAGCCGTTCGGTGTCGAACAGCAGGCCGTCCATGTCGAACACGACGGCAACCGGTGGCCGTGGAAGCCTCATCGCCGCTGCTCCACCAGGCGGCAGACGGCGTGCAGGTCGTCCACCACGAGGGTGCACAGGCCGTGGATTTCCTCGGTCGGCGCGATCAGGTCGGGAACCATGATCGTCATCATGCCCGCCGACGAGGCCGATCGCACGCCGTTGTGCGAATCCTCCAGCGCCAGGCAGAGTGCCGGTGCGACGCGCAGCCGCTCGGCCGCCTTCAGGAAGGGATCGGGCGCCGGCTTACCGCTGGCGTAGTCACCGCGCGCGACCACATCGTGGAAGCGATCGGCGAGGCCAAGCGCGGCAAGGTTTTGCTGCACGTTGGCATGCGTCGATGACGTCGCGATCGCCCGCGGCAAGCCAAGCTCATCCAGCAGATCCAACAGCTCAGCCGCACCGGGCTTCAGCGGCAGGCCGGCCCCGGCCAGCGTGCGGAAGTGCCGGCCCCAGGTGGCGATCAGCGCCTGCAGCGGATAGTCGGTGCCATAGTGGTCCAGGAGGAAACGATGGTTCACCTCATGCGACCTGCCGACCAGCTGCAGGAAGACGTCGTGACTCATCGCGCATCCGACCTCGCGCGCGGCTGTCTGGATCGACTCGGCGTAGAGCCGCTCGCTGTCGAACAGCAGGCCGTCCATGTCGAAGATGACGGCAGCAGGCTGTCTGGGAAGCGTCATCGGCGGGCCGCCAGCAGCGCTTGCGCCAGCTCGACGAAGCCCGCTCCCGAGCGGCCCGTGGTGATCCAGCGCGGCAGGTGGTCCATGTCGGCAGCGACGTCGCGCACGTTGGCCACGCCCACGGCATTGGGGAAGAAGCCGAACATCGGCGCATCGTTGGGCGAATCGCCGGAGAAGACGTAGCGGTCGCGCTGGCTGTCGACATCGACGCCGAACAGCTCGGCCATCATCTGCCGGCTGGTGGTGAGCTTGTCGTAGTCGCCGAACCAGCCGTTGACGTGGATCGAGCTCACCTTGGCATGCGCGCCGTGCTTCTCGAAGATCCGCACGATACGCAGGATGTCGTCGTGCGGCAGCGGCGGCACGTCCTCGCAGAAGTCGATGGCGAGATCGGCGGCACGATAGGGCTGGTCCGACGCGATACCCGCTCCCGGCACCTCGCGCAGCACCTCGGCACGCACCTTCTCCAGCCGATGACGGCCATCGGCGCGCTCGGCCTCGCTCTGCACGAAGCGTGTCCGGAGCTTGCGGGCCTTGTCGTCGTGCCACATCCAGAAAGCGCCATTCTCGCCCACCACGGCATCGACCGGCCAGAAACGGGCAATGAGATCGCACCAGCCGGCCGGCCGGCCGGTCACCGGGATCACGCGGAATCCGGCCTTTTTCAGCGCCTCCATGGCGCCATAGGCCTCGGCGGTGAGCTGGGAGTGGGTCGAGACAGTCTCGTCGATGTCGGTCAGCACGCCCTCGATGGCGGCCAGGGTTTCACGCGGGCACGCCGCCAGAGGGGTCATTGTCCTATCGGTATTTCTGGTCATGGGCGACACTTCTTAACATGGCGCCACTCGCCCTACGGGGCTAAAAGCCCGGCCATGCTTCCCCGCTACACCCGGCCGCAGATGGCGGCCATCTGGGCGCCCGAGAACCGCTTCCGCATCTGGTTCGAGATCGAGGCGCATGCCTGCGACGCCATGGCCGAGCTCGGGATCATCCCCAAGGACGACGCCAGGGCGATCTGGGAAGGCGGCAAGAAGGCGATGGCGGCCCTCAAGGCCGACCCCAAGGGCAACGTCGAGAAGATCGATGCCATCGAGCGGGTGACCAAGCACGACGTGATCGCCTTCCTGACCTGGCTGGGCGAGTTCATCGGACCGTCCTCGCGGTTCGTCCATCAAGGCATGACGTCGTCGGACGTGCTCGATACCAGCTTTTCCGTCCAGCTCACCGAAGCGGCCGACATCCTGATCGGCGACCTCGACCGCCTGCTGGCCGCGCTGAAGAAGCGCGCGCTGGAGCACAAGGACACGCTCACCATCGGCCGCAGCCACGGCATCCACGCCGAGCCGACCACGTTCGGCGTCAAGCTCGCCGGCCACTACGCGGCCTTCACACGCAACCGCGCCCGGCTGCTCGCGGCCCGCGCCGAGATCGCGACCTGCGCCATCTCTGGCCCCGTCGGCACCTTCGCGAACGTCGATCCGCGCATCGAGGAGCATGTCGCGCGCAAGCTCAATCTCGCGATCGAGCCGGTCTCCACCCAGGTTATCCCGCGTGATCGCCATGCCGCGTTCTTCGCGGCACTGGCCGTCATCGGGGCATCGGTCGAGAACCTCGCCACGGAGATCCGCCACCTGCAGCGGACGGAGGTGCGCGAAGCCGAGGAGTTCTTCTCCGAGGGACAGAAGGGCAGCTCGTCGATGCCGCACAAGCGCAACCCGGTACTGACCGAGA
The DNA here is from genome assembly GCA_019750135.1 of Reyranella sp. Taxonomy (GTDB): domain Bacteria; phylum Pseudomonadota; class Alphaproteobacteria; order Reyranellales; family Reyranellaceae; genus Reyranella. Next base: position 208,950 of record JAIEOV010000002.1, read on the forward strand.
ACCTGACCGGGCTGGCCCGCGTGGTGCGCAGCGCGGTCGTCCCGGCGCTGGAGAACGTCACGCTGTGGCACGAGCGCGACATCTCGCACTCTTCGGCCGAGCGCTACATTGCACCCGACGCCACGGTTACGCTGGACTTTGCGCTCAACCGGCTGACGTCGGTGGTCGACCAGCTCGTGGTCTATGGCGAGCGCATGAAGGGCAACCTCGATTCACTGGGAGGCCTCGTCTTCTCCCAGCGCGTGATGTTGGCGCTGACCCAGAAGGGCATGAGCCGCGAGGACTCCTATGCGGCCGTCCAGCGCAACGCCATGGAGGCCTGGCGCGGCAACGCCTCGTTCCTGGCGCTGTGCCGCGCCGACAAGGACATCCGTCAGTTCCTTGCCGACGACGAGTTGGTGGCGCTGTTCGACATGGGCTACCACACCAAGCACATCGACACGATCTTCAAGCGCGTGTTCGGCTGACCGGAGCGCGGACCCTCCAGGTCCGCTCATGCTTCTTTGCTGGGGGGGCGCCACTCCAGTGGCGCGATCATATTCTGCCTCGACGAAGACGCGCGACTGGAGTCGCGCGCCCCCAGCTACGAGCGGACCTGGAGGTCCGCGCTCCGAACATCACCAGGACTTGGCCCCGCCGGTCGCCTGGCCCTTTGCCTGGTTGTACTTGTCGATCTCGGTCATCACGGCCTGCGCGGACTCCGCGCCGGCCGTCTCGTGCTTGGCCTTGGCGTCGTCGTAGCTCGCGACCCTGAGCGCATTCGACTGGCGCTGGAAGTGCGGATGGACGTAGCGCGCCATCAGCTCGTAGCTGCGCTTGGTCGCTTCCCAGTCGGCCCAGTTGTGGGCAAGCATCAGGACCGCGCCAAAGCCGCCGTTCGAGCCCTGCCACAGCCGTTCGAAATGCCGGATGCAGTCGTCGGGCGTGCCGATGCAGGCAAGCCCGCTGCTTGTCAGGAACTCGACAGGATCGCCGACGTCGGGCGGAATGATCGGGAAGGTCGCAACATCGGTGAAGTAGCGGGCGAAGTCCTTCAGGCCGTAGGCCATGTCGGCCCGCGCCTTCTCGCGCGTCTCGGCGACATGGGCGAAGGTGACGATGCGCCACTTCGAGCGGTCGGACTTTTTGCCGGCCTTGGCCGCCGATTCCTCGTGGATCGCCCAGTTGTTGGCGTGCGCCTTCAGCGCATCGTCGGACGTGCCGCCGATCGACAGCATGCCGATACCGTGCTTGCCCGACGCCACGGCGCCGACCGGCGAACGCGAGCAGGCGACCGCCATCTCCATGCCGGGCTGCGAGAACGGCATCAACTGCAGGCGGGCTTTGTTGAGGGTGAACCAGTCGGTCTGGCGGGTGATGGTGCCGCCCTGCATCAGCTCCATGATGCAATCGAGCGATTCGTTCATGCGCCGGCGCTGGTCCGCCGCCTTCAGGCCGATCTTGTCGGCATCGTAGATCAGCGCGCCCGGGCCAACGCCGAACATGGCGCGGCCGCGCGCCATGTGGTCGAGCTGCATCATCCGCGACGCCAGGGTGAAGGGATGATGGTAGGGCAGCGACACCACGCCGGTGCCCAGCCGGATGTTGCGCGTGCGCTGGGCGGCGGCGGCCAAGAACATCTCCGGGCAGGCGATGATCTCGAAGCCGCCCGAGTGATGCTCGCCGATCCAGGCCTCGTGGTAGTTCAGGCGGTCGAGATGCTCGACCAGCTCCATGTCGCGCTCGATGGCAAGCGTCGGGTTCTCGCCGAGCGCATGGAACGGCGCGAGGAAGATGCCGGTTCGGAGATAGCGGTCCTGCATGTGCGTTGCCCCGGAGTTAAGGAGAGGAGTTTAGACCGTCCGGAAGCCGCCGTCGGCCATGATGATGCTGCCGGTCACGTAGGCCGACATGTCCGACGCCAGGAAGACCGCGGGTCCCGCGATATCCTCAGGCTTGCCGGCGCGGTTCAGCGGCGTGTGCTGCATGACCATGGCGACCATGTCCGGGTTCTTGGCGCGCGCCTCGGCGTTGATCCTGGTCTCGATCAGGCCGGGTCCGATGGCATTGACGCGCACGCCGTCCTTGCCGAGCTCGGCGGCCAGCGCCCGCGTGAAGCCCAGCACGCCGTGCTTGGAGGTGGTGTAGGCGGCCGAGTTCGGCCAGCTCACATGCACGAACGACTGGATCGAGCCGATATTGACGATCCGGCCCTTGGTCGCCCGCAACTGGTCGAGGAAGGCGTGCGTGACGTTGAACACGCCGTCGAGATTGATCGACAGGATGTCGTCCCAGTCCTTGGTCACGGCGGCGGCGTCGCCGGTGATCGGGTTGCGCCGGTTGATGCCGGCGTTGTTGACCAGGATCGAGACGTTGCCGCTCTTGGCAATCTCCGCGGCGGCCGCCTTGCAGGCCTGCCGGTCGGTCACGTCGAGCTTCACCGCCGACGCCTTGCCGCCTGCGCTCGTGACCAGGCCGACGGTCTCGTTGGCGCCGTCGAGATTGGCATCGAGCACGATCACGCGCGCGCCTTCACGGCCATAGGCCTGGCAGATGCCCTGCCCGATGCCGGATCCGCCGCCCGTGACGGCAGCGATGTGTCCTTGAAGAAGGCCGGCCATTCATTTCCTCCCGATCTTTTACGGAAGAAGAATGGCCTCTTGGCCCCAGGAAGCGAAAGCCCGCCCGCTCGCCAAGCGATCTTGCCGGACCGCGGACCTCCTTGGCCGCGCGCCGGCACTGACGCTAGTGCGTCTCCTTCATGATCTGCTCCTTGGCCTCGACCATCAGGCGCTCGCTCTGCTTGCGGATCGTGTGGTCTTCCGTCGGCTTGCCGGCAGCGGCGAGGTCCTTCACCAGCTTTTCCACGACATCGTGATGGCCGGGCTTCTCCATATCGGCCACGACCACTTCCTTGGCGTAAGCCTCGGCATCGGCGCCGGTCTTGCCCATCAGGCCCGCGGCCCACAGGCCCAGCATCTTGTTCCGGCGCGCGTTCGCCTTGAACTGCAGTTCCTGGTCGTGCTCGAACTTCTTCTCGAAGGCTTTTTCGCGCTGGTCGAACGTGGTCATGGCCGCTCCGGTTTGGCTCTTGCGCGGTTTATAGCGACGCGGGCGGCGTCTTTCCACCACTCGCTGACGGTGGCAAAGTCGCAGGCCGCTTGGAGGAAAGCGTCCGATGTCGTTGGAAAAGCTGCGCGATTGGGTCGGCCGCACCCGCACCGTAGAGGACTTTGCCGCGCCCTTCCCGGTCCGCGCGCTGATCGCCACGTTCGACGAGAGCGACCCCGATCCGCGGCCTGGCGATCCCCTGCCGCCGCTCTGGCACTGGCTCTATTTCCTCGAGGCGGCGCCCCTGTCCAAGGTCGGGCCGGACGGCCACGCCGAGCGCGGCGACTTCCTGCCGCCGGTGCCCCTGCCGCGCCGCATGTGGGCAGGCAGCCGCTTCGCCTTCACCGGCCCGCCAATCAAGGTCGGGCAGACGATCCACCGCGCCTCGCGCATCAAGTCTGTCGAGCCCAAGACCGGCACGACCGGAGACATGGTGTTCGTCACCGTCGAGCACACCGTGTCCGGACCGGACGGCGTCTCCTTTGTCGAGGACCACGACATCGTCTATCGCGAGGCGGCCAAGCCGGGAGAGAAGCAGCGCGAACCCAAGCCGGCGCCGACCGATGCCACGTGGTCGAGGAAGATCATGGGCGATCCGGTCCTGCTGTTCCGATTTTCCGCGCTCACCTTCAATGGACATCGCATCCACTACGACCAACCTTATGTCACAGGCACCGAAGGTTATCCCGGCCTGATCGTCCACGGTCCATTGATGGGCATGGTGCAAATCGAGTTGGCCCGGCGCGCCAACCCCGATAAAGTTGCGAAGAGCTTCGAGTTTCGCGCGCTGGCGCCGGTCTATGCCGGTGCCGCCTTCACGGTCCAGGCGCGGCGCGAGGGCGATGGGGGCGTCGCCACATGGATTGCCGACCGCAATGGCGGTTTGGCGCAGCAGGGGAGAGTAACGTTCCAATGACGAAGCACATCCATCACGCCGGTTGCGGCTGCATGGCTGCCCTGTCCCGCCGTTCACTGTTCCGCATGGGCGTCGCGGCGGGCGCCGTGGCGCTGACAGCGCCGCGCCTCGCCTTCGCGCAGAAGCCGACGCCCAGCCTCGAGTACGAGGCGATGCTGATGAATTGCATCGACCCCCGCTTCTCCACCTGGACGTGGGCGTTCATGGGTAGCCAGGGCTGGGCGAACCTCTACAGCCAGTTCACCATCGCCGGCGGCCCGGTCGCAGCCGTTGCCGAGAGCAAGCCCTTCACGCTGTGGCACCAGGCCTGGTGGGACAATCTCGCGATCTCGATCCAACTGCACCAGGTCAAGCGCGTCGTCGGCCTCTGCCATCGCGACTGCGGCGCCGCCGTCCTGGCCTATGGCGACAGGATCAAGACGGATCCGGACTTCGAGACCGCCAAGCTCAGCGCGGCGCTACGCACCTTCCGTGCCGAGGTCAAGAAGCGCCACGGTCTCGACGCCGTTCTCGGAATCATGGGCTTGAACGGTGCCGTCCAGACCGTGACCTGATAGAATGCGGGGGCCTGACCATGACCCTCGTTCGTGCCTGAATCGATCATCCCGCATCCGCGACTGAGTGGCAGCGCCCTGGAACGCCAACTGGCGAGCCAGGGCGCCCGCCGTCCGGCGAATCCGCTCTTGGCGCTGGTGGTGCCGGTGTTCAACGAGGAAGAGTCGATCGACCTCTTCCTGGACACCGTCGTGCCGTTGATGGAGCGCGACGGTTTTCGTTTCGAGATCGTGTTCGTCAACGACGGCTCGCGCGACAACACGCTGGCGCATCTGCTCGATCGCGGGGCACTCGACCGGCGCCTCAGGATCGTCAACCTGTCGCGCAACTTCGGCAAGGAGGCGGCGCTGACCGCCGGCATCGACCATGCGCGCGGCGACGTCATCGTGCCCATGGACATCGACCTGCAGGACCCGCCGGAGCTGATCGAGCCCTTCATGGCACGCTGGCGCGAGGGCTACGACATCGTCTACGGCGTGCGCACCCAGCGCGCCTGGGACACCGCGGCCAAGCGGCTGTCGGCCAACTGGTTCTATCGCGTGTTCAATTCCATGTCGCCGGTGCGCATTCCGGAGAATGTCGGCGACTTCCGCCTGGTCGATCGCCGCGCCATCCAGGTGCTGCGCCAGCTGCCCGAGCGCAACCGCTTCATGAAGGGCCTGTTCGCCTGGGTCGGCTTCAACGCCGTCGGCGTGCCCTACGAGCGGCCGCAGCGCGCCGCGGGCTCGAGCAAGTTCAACCTGTGGCGCCTGTGGAACTTCGCGCTGGACGGCGTCGTGAGCTTCTCGACGGCACCGCTGCGTGCCTGGTTCTATGTCGGCGTCGTGATCGCCGCCGTCGCCGTGCTCTATGCGATCTTCATCATCACCCGCGTGCTGCTTTTCGGCATCGACACGCCGGGCTACGCCTCATTGCTGATCGCGGTGCTGCTGATGGGCGCCATCCAGCTGCTGTCGCTCGGCATCATCGGCGAGTATCTCGGCCGTCTCTTCCTCGAGGTGAAAGGCCGGCCGATTTACGTGATCGAAGGCGTCTACGAGAACGGAGACGTTCTGCCTCCGCAGTCCTGACCAGATGGACCTCAAGGAAGAAGACATTTTAGGCGCCGAGATCGGCCGGCACTGGTACTACCGGTCGAAAGCGGCGGCGCTCCGGCGCATGGTCGGGGGCCTCGGCGCTCGACGCATCCTCGACGTCGGCGCGGGCTCGGGCTTCTTCTCCCGCCATCTTCTGGCCGAGGCCGGCGCGCAATCGGCGCTGTGCGTCGACATCGGCTATCCCAGCGACCGCGACGACAGCGAAGGCGGCAAGCCCGTCCTCTACCGCCGCGACACCGGCCCGACCGACTGCGACCTGGTGCTGATGATGGACGTGCTGGAGCACGTCGACGACGATCGCGGCCTGGTCCGCCACTACGCCGCCAAGGTGCCGTCCGGCGCGCATTTCCTGGTGACGGTGCCGGCCTTTCGCTTCCTGTGGAGCGGCCACGACGTCTTCCTCGAGCACAAGCGGCGCTATCGGCTCGGCGAGATCGAGACGACGATGCGCGATGCCGGCCTGCAGGTCGTGCGCGGCGCCTACTACTTTGGCTTCGTCTTTCCACTGGCGGCTGCCGTGCGGCTCGCCGCGCGCGGCACGACGGAGCCTCGGAGCAGCCTGAAGAAGCACGGCGCGCTCACCAACGGCCTCCTGGCCACCGTGTGCGCAGCGGAACTGCCGCTCGTTCCGGTCAACCGCCTGGCCGGATTGTCGGCCTTCGTGCTGGCGCGCAAGCCCTAGACGGCGAAGAATTCCTCCCAAGGAGGAAACCCCATGCCCGTTCTCTATCGCAAGCAGGGTCACACCGGCATCCTGACGCTGAGCCGCCCCGAGGCGCGCAACTGCTGGGGCCAGGACTACAATGACGGCCTGCTCCGCCATCTCGACGCGGCGACCGACGACGACGAGGTCCGTTCCGTCATCCTGACGGGCGACGAGGCAGGCGGCGCCTTCTCCGCCGGCGCCAACCTGCGCGATCCCAACACCCACAACACGCGCTCGGCCGCCGCGTTCGTGAAGCGCGTGGGTCGGGCGCGCAACTTCCCGTCCAACCTGCTGGCCGACTTCCCCAAGCCCGTCATCGCCGCGGTCAACGGCTATGCCATCGGCATCGGCTGCATCATCACGTTCTGCTGCGACCTGGTGGTGGCCTCCGATCGGGCGGAATGGCGCCTGCCGCAGGTGGCGCTCGGCATCCTGCCCAACTACGGCGGCGCGACGCGTCTCGCGCGCATCGTCGGCAAGGGCCTGGCGATGCGGGTCGCGATGGGCTTCCCGCTCAAGGCGGAAGAAGCGCATCGCATCGGGCTGGCTCAGTGGCTGGTGCCGCATGAAGAGGTCATGGCGCAGGCGCTGGCCGTCGCCGACCATATCGCCGGCCTGCCGCCGCTTGCCGTGCGCATGGTCAAGGAATCGATGAACCGCGGCCAGGACATTCCCAGCATCGCCGACGCCTCACTGGTCGATACCTACCGCTTCATGGTGCTCGAGATGAGCGAGGACAAGGCCGAGGCTCACGAGGCGTGGCGCGAGCGCCGCAAGCCGAGGTTTCGCGGACAGTAGATTCTTGCTAACCGAGCGCCACGTCCTTCGACGATATCCGCCGGCGCTTGGCGTTGATGTCGCGCAGCACGACCAGCATCTCCTCGGCGACGACGTCGCCCGGAATGCCGTCGCCTTCGGCCTCGAGCTCCTTCATGTCGACCCACACCGCATAGAGCGGCGCGGTGCGGCTGGTGATGATGCCGGCATGCAGCAACGTCTTGATCAGCACCCGGAACATGTTGGTGCTTTCCTTCAGCGAGTTGCGGCGGTCGTCGTCGCTGAAGCTCTCCTTCACCGCGTCGCGCACCCACTGCCAGTCGAGCCCGTATTTGGCGTAGATGACCTGCTTCTGCTCGGCGTTGATCAGGTTGAACAACAGGGTCTGGAAGATCTGGGCCGCCCAGTCCTCGACCTTGCGGTGCTCCTCCTGGTTGAGATGGCGAATGGTCTTGGCCGCCCAGATGCGGCCGAAGCGGTGATGGAACGCCTCGTCGCTCATCACCAGTTGGACCAGCCGGCGCAGCACCGGATCGTTGGTACGCGCGTTCAGCGTCGCGAACGAGCCCATCGCCAGGCCCTCGATCAGCATCTGCATGCCGACGATCTTCTTGTAGACCTCGTTCGTGCTCACCAGGTCGGCCAGCACCGTCGAGATGGTCTTGCCGACCGGCAGCGGCTCGCCCCAGCGCTTGGCGATGTAGCGGGTGAAGCCCGCGACGTGACGCGCCTCCTCGCGCGCCTGGTTGGCGGCGTACTCCTGGGCGCCCGGGTCGAGCAGGATGTGGCAGAGGCTGGCCGACAGCGATAAGGCGCCCTGCTCGCCATGCAGCAGGTTGGAGATCGACCAGTGCATGACGTCGTTCGCGAGCTGGATCTTCTGGCCCTCGTCCAGCCGGTCGGCGACGGCGCTGCGCAGCTCCACGATCATGTCGAACGGCACCACCGACATGGCCGCCATGTCGAACGGCTGGTCGAAATCGATGTAGTTCCTGTCCAGCGGGTCCCAGAAATGGTCGTGGGTGGCCGAAATGATGGCGTCAAAGGCATCGCTACGTCGGCCGTAACGCGGTACTTCCAGCATCGCTGCGAAGTCTTCCGGCATTATGGTGTCGTAGGCCTTGTCGTAGGTGATTTGCTGGGCCATTTGGGGCCTCCGATGTGAGGTAAATATGACGGCCACGTCACCTTTTTCAATGGATTTTTCCCCAGTCCCGGCGCATGGGACTTCCGCCATATTCCGGCCGAATGGTGGGCGGATCGCGCCGTCCGCCCAGGAGTAAGATATGTCCCGCCGCCGCCGCATCTACGAGGGCAAGGCCAAGACCTTGTTCGAGGGGCCCGAGCCCGGGACGATCGTCCAGTACTTCAAGGACGACGCCACCGCGTTCAACAACCAGAAGAAGGGCACGATCACCGGCAAGGGTGTGATCAATAACCGCATCTCCGAGTTCCTGATGACCAAGCTCGGGGAGATCGGCGTGCCGACCCATTTCATCCGCCGGCTGAACATGCGCGAGCAGCTCATCCGGCAGGTCGAGATCATCCCGCTCGAGATCGTGGTCCGCAACGTCGCAGCAGGCTCCTTCGCCAAGCGCTTCGGCGTCGAGGAAGGAACCCAGCTGCCGCGCTCGATCATGGAGTTCTTCTACAAGAATGACCAACTCGGCGACCCCATGGTCACAGAGGAGCACATCACGGCCTTCGGCTGGGCCACCCCGCAGGACCTCGACGACATCGTGGCATTGACGCTTCGCGTGAACGACTTCCTGTTCGGCCTGTTCCTCGGCTGCGGCATCAAGCTGATCGACTTCAAAGTCGAGTTCGGCCGCCTATATGAGGACGACATGGTCCGCATCGTGCTGGCCGACGAGATCAGCCCGGATTCCTGCCGGCTGTGGGATCTCCGGACCAACGAGAAGCTGGACAAGGACCGTTTCCGCCGCGACCTCGGCAAGGTCGAGGAGGCCTACCAGGAAGTGGCGCGGCGCCTGGGAATCCTGATCGACCAGGGGCCGGGCGACGTCCGCGGTCCTACCACGCTGCAATAGCGACGCTGCATAGAAGAGGCGAAATGAAAGCCAGAGTCCACGTGACCCTCAAGAACGGCGTGCTCGACCCCCAGGGCAAGGCCATCGGGCACTCCCTCAACCGGCTGGGCTTCCCCGAAGTGGGCGATGTCCGCCAGGGCAAGTTCATCGAGCTCGAACTCGACGAGACCGACAAGACCAAGGCCAAGGCACGGCTCGACGAGATGTGCCGCAAGCTTCTGGCCAACACCGTGATCGAGAACTACTCGATCGAGCTGGTCGGCTGATGAAGGCCGCAGTCCTCGTCTTTCCCGGCTCCAACCGCGAGGGCGACGTCGCCCAGGCGATCGGGCTCGTCACCGGCCGCAAGCCGCAGATGGTCTGGCACGGCGACGGCGACTTCGAGAAGACCGACCTGATCGTCGTCCCCGGCGGCTTCTCCTACGGCGACTACCTGCGCTGCGGCGCCATGGCCGCTCTGTCCCCGGTGATGGCCGAGGTCAAGAAGCGCGCGGCGCAGGGCGTGCCGGTGCTGGCGATCTGCAACGGCTTCCAGATCGTCACCGAGGCGGGCCTGCTGCCCGGCACCCTGATGCGCAACGCGCACCTGAAGTTCGTCTGCTCCGACGTGCACCTGAAGGTCGAGACCAGCCAGAGCCTGTTCACCAACCGCTACCAGGCGGGCCAGGTGATTCGCGTGCCGGTCGCTCATGCCGAGGGCAACTACTTTGCCGACGACGATACGCTGAAGCGCCTGGAGGATCGCGGCCAGATCGCCTTCCGCTACTGCGCCCCCGACGGCACGGTCGACGGCCCTCTGGGTAAAGCTGGCAATCCCAACGGCTCGATCCGCAACATCGCCGGCGTGTTCAACGAGACCAAGACGGTGATGGGCCTGATGCCCCATCCCGAAAACGCCGTTGAGCCGATGTTCGGCGGCTCGGACGGCAAGGCACTGTTCGAAGGCCTGGTCGAGGCCCTCACATGAGCGATAACGTCGTGAGCTTGGAGAAGAATCCCCCGGTAAAGCTGCCCAACGAGCCTACGATCACGCCGCAGATCGTGGCCGAGCACGGCCTGTCGCCCGAGGAATACCAGCGCGTGCTCGCCATCATGGGCCGCACGCCGACCATGGTCGAGCTCGGCATCTTTTCGGCCATGTGGAGCGAGCACTGCTCCTACAAGTCCTCCAAGGTGTGGCTGAAGAAGCTGCCGACCAGGGCGCCGTGGGTGATCCAGGGCCCGGGCGAGAATGCCGGCGTCATCGACATCGGCGACGGCCAGGCCGCCATCTTCAAGATGGAGAGCCACAACCACCCCTCCTATATCGAGCCCTACCAGGGCGCGGCGACGGGCGTGGGCGGCATCCTGCGCGACGTCTTCACCATGGGCGCGCGGCCGATCGCCAACCTGAACGCGCTGCGCTTCGGCGATCCCAGCCATCCCAAGACGCGGCACCTGGTGTCGGGCGTCGTTGCCGGCATCGGCGGCTACGGCAACTGCATGGGCATCCCGACGGTCGGCGGCGAGACCAACTTCCATGCCGCCTACAACGGCAACATCCTGGTCAACGCCATGACCGTGGGCATCGCGCCGACCGACCGCATCTTCTACGCGGCCGCGGCGGGTGTCGGTAACCCGCTGGTCTATGTCGGCTCCAAGACCGGGCGCGACGGCATCCACGGCGCCACCATGTCCTCGACCGAGTTCAACGAGGACAGCGAGAGCAAGCGGCCTACGGTGCAGGTTGGCGATCCGTTCGTCGAGAAGCTGCTGCTCGAAGCCTGCCTGGAGCTGATGGCGACCGACGTCATCGTCGCCATCCAGGACATGGGCGCCGCCGGCCTCACCTCGTCGTCGTTCGAGATGGCGGCCAAGGGCGGACTGGGCGTGATCGTCGAGCTCGACAAGGTGCCGATGCGCGAGACCGGCATGAACCCCTACGAGCTCATGCTCTCCGAGAGCCAGGAGCGCATGCTGATCGTGCTGAAGCCCGGCACCGAGGAGCAGGCCCGCAAGATCTTCGAGAAGTGGGAGCTCGATTTCGCCGTCATCGGCCATCTCACCGACACCGAGCGCATGGTGCTGAGCTGGCATGGCGACATCGTCGGCAACATCCCGATCCCGCCGCTGGTCACCGAGGCGCCGGTCTACGAGCGGCCGTGGACGCTGACGCCGCTGCCGGCGGTGCTCGACGCCGCCAAGGTGCCGGCGCCGAAGGACTGGCGGGCCTCGCTGCTGGCGCTGATGAGCAGCCCCGATCTCGCCAGCAAGGCGTGGATCTGGCACCAGTACGACCATCTCATCATGGGCAACACCGCCATCCGTCCGCAGGACGGCGACGCCGCCCTGGTGCGGGTCAATGGCGGCCACAAGGGGCTGGCCATGACGTCGGACTGTACGCCGCGCTACGTGCAGGCCCATCCCGAGACCGGCGGCCGCCAGGCCGTGGCCGAGGCGTGGCGCAACATCACGGCGGTCGGCGCGCGGCCGCTCGCCGTCACCGACAACATGAACTTCGGCAACCCGCAGAAGCCCGAGATCATGGGCCAATTCGCCGGCGCCATCATGGGCATGGCCGAGGCCTGCAAGGTGCTCGACTTCCCGGTCGTGTCGGGCAACGTCTCGCTCTACAACGAGACCGAGGGCCGCCCCATCCTGCCAACTCCGACCATCGGCGCGGTCGGCGTGATCGAGGATATCGCCAAGGCGGTCGGCTCGCGGCTGACCCAGGCAGGCCTGGGCATCGTGCTGATCGGCGAGACCCAGGGCTGGCTCGGCCAGTCGCTCTACCTGCGCGAGGCCTGCGGCCGCGAGGAAGGCGCCCCGCCGCCGGTCGACCTCGCGGTCGAGCGGCGCAACGGCGACTTCGTGCGCTCGCAGATCGCCATGGACCGCGTGGAAGCCTGCCACGACGTCTCGGACGGCGGCCTGATCGTGGCCCTGGCCGAGATGGCCATCGCCGGCGGCACGGGCATGGAAATAGCCCAGCCGGCCGGAAACGCCGTCCCGTCGCACGCGTTTTTCTATGGCGAGGATCAAGGCCGCTATGTCATCGCCAGCGGCTCGGCCGACGACGTGATCGAAGCAGCGCATGCGGCGGGCGTTCCGGCCGTGCTGCTGGGCTACTCGGGCGGCGCGTCGCTGGTCGTCAAGGACCTGCTGTCGCTGCCCCTCAGCGACATCAAGGCGGCCCACGAGGCCTGGCTGCCGGGCTATATGTCGGCCACGGAATAACACAGGAAAATCAAGCCATGCCGATGGCCGCCGAAGACATCATCCGCCTGATCAAGGAAGGCATCCCCGACGCCGAGGTCGAGATTCAGGACCTCGCGGGCGACGGCGACCACTACGCCGCCACTGTCGTTTCAGCGGCCTTCGCCGGCAAGTCCAAGATCCAGCAGCACCAGATGGTCTATGGCGCGCTGGGGGGCCGCATGGGCGGCGTGCTGCATGCGCTCAAATTGACTACCATGGCGCAACGGCCCTAGGGGCCTTATATTCAGGATCAGACCCGCGCCCGGCTGGGGTGCTTCAGGAGATCGATATGAGCGAGCCTCAGGTTTTCGACCGTATCCGCGACGAGATCGCCAAGAACGACGTGCTGCTCTTCATGAAGGGCACGCCGGTGTTCCCGCAGTGCGGCTTCTCGGCCGCCGTCGTGGAAGTGCTGAGCGAGCTCGGCGTGAAGTTCCATGGCGTCAACATCCTGGTCGACCCGGAACTGCGCCAGGGCATCAAGGAATTCAGCCAGTGGCCGACCATCCCGCAGCTCTACGTCAAGGGCGAGTTCGTGGGCGGCTGCGACATCATCCGCGAGATGGCCGAGACCGGCGAGCTCGAGCAGTTCTTCAAGGAAAAGGGCGTCGCGCTCGCGAACGCGGCTTAAGCGCGTTCATACGCGCTGGCGGCCCGTAGCGGTAGGCGCGCCCGTCTCGCCGGTTGGCCGAAGGCCGAACCGCAGGGTCCGCACGCTTCAGAAATGGCAAGACGACACCACCTGTAAGCCTCCACACAGCGGGCTCTCGGCGTTGACTACAACGCCTGCCGCCCGCCAGGCGTTTGCTACGCAAACGCGTACGACGCCATCGACAGGTTTCCCAACGTAAACGACCGATGGAGCGCGCGTCCCCGCGCGCCCTTGCTGGCTGCGCCGAAGGCGACGTGGATCGGCAGGAAATGCTCGTCTGTCGGATGGGCCTCGCGGGCATAGGGCGCCTTGGTGCGGTAATCCGCCAGCGCCGCCTCGTCCCCCTTCTCCAGCGTATCCGCCAGCCAATCGTCGAACGCCTTGGCCCACGGCTCGGGCTCGGCGTCGTTGCCGGCCCCTCGCACCAAGGCCCGCAGATTGTGCGTGGCGCTGCCTGAACCCATCACCAGCACGTCCTCCTCGCGCAGCGACACAAGTTTGCGGCCGAGCGCGATGTGATGCGCCGGGCTTTCGTTGGGCTGCACCGAAAGCTGGAAGATCGGGATGTCGGCCTCGGGCCAGGCGAGCTTGGCCGGCACCCAGGCGCCATGGTCGAGCCCGCGATGCGGATCGTGCGCGGCGCCGGTGAGCTTGGCGACGCGCTCGGCGAGCTCGGGCGCACCCGGCGGATCGTAGCGCAGCTGGTAGAGGGCCTCCGGGAACCCGTAGAAGTCGTGGATGGTGGCCGGCTTGTGGGCCGTCGACACGGCCGGCACGTCGGTATCCCAATGGGCCGAGACGGCGACGATGGCCTTGGGCCGCGGCAGGAGCTGGCCGAGCGATGCCAAAAAGGCCCGCGCCGGCCGATCCTCCAGGATCAGCATGGGAGAGCCGTGCGAAACAAAGACCGTTGGCATCGACATCGCTTTATTCCTCGGTCGCCCCATGGCAGCCTGTGTGCAATTGGGGTCTCGTATCAGGGAACAGGGATATAATGAACGTTTTACGGATTTTGACGCGTTTTGCAGCCTGCCTCGCCCTTTTGTGGGCAGTCCCGGCCGGCGCCCAGACCTTGAAGATGGTCGCCCATTCCGACCTCAAGGTGCTCGATCCGATCTGGACCACGGCCTTCATCACCCGCAACCACGGCTACATGATCTACGACGTGCTGTTCGCGCGCGACGCCGATCTGCGCGTCCAGCCGCAAATGGTCGACAAGTATGATGTCTCGGCCGACAAGCTCACCTGGAAGTTCACCCTGCGCGACGGGTTGGAATGGCACGACGGCCAGCCGGTGACCGCCGAGGATTGCGTCGCCTCGATCAAGCGCTGGGCTGCGCGAGATGCGCTCGGCCAGCAGCTCATGGCGTCGGTCGGCGAACTGAAGGCCGACGATGCCAAGACCTTCACCATGACGCTGAAGCAGCCCTTCGGCCTGGTGCTGGACGCGTTGGGCAAGCCCTCCTCCAACGTCCCCTTCATGATGCCCAAGCGCGTCGCCGAGACCGATCCGTTCAAGCAGATCGACGACTACACCGGCTCCGGCCCGTTCATCTTCAAGAAGGACGAGTGGAAGCCCGGCGAGAAGATCGTCTACGTCAAGAACACCAAGTACAAGCCGCGCGCCGAGCCACCCTCGATGCTCGCCGGCGGCAAGGTGGTGAAGGTCGATCGCCTGGAATGGATCGCCATCACCGATCCGCTGACCGCGGTCAACGCGCTGACCCAGGGCGAGATCGACCTCATCGAAATTCCGGTGCCCGATCTCTTCCCGGTGCTCAAGGCCGACAAGAACATCTCGCTGTTCGGCTGGAACGCCCAGGGCAGCCAGATCATCATGCGCTTCAACCACCTCCATCCGCCGTTCAACAACATCAAGGCGCGGCAGGCGGCGATGTACGCGATCGCCCAGGAGGACTTCCTCAAGGCGCAGGTCGGCGATCCCGAGATCTACCGAGTCTGCAACTCGCCGCTGGTCTGCGGCTCGCCCTACGAGAAGAACTACGGCGATCTGCTGGTGAAGCCCAACTTCGACAAGGCCCGCCAGCTCCTGAAGGAGAGCGGCTATGACGGCACGCCGATCGTCATGATGCAGGCGACCGACCTGCAGTCGTCCAACCAGCTCCCGCCGGTCGCCAAGCAGGCGCTGGAGCGCGTGGGCTTCAAGGTCGATCTGCAGGCGATGGACTGGCAGACCGTGGTGTCGCGTCGCGCCAAGAAGGACGCGCCGGACAAGGGCGGCTGGAACATCTTCTTCACCACCACCGTCACGGTCGACGCCGACAACCCGGCCAGCAACTCGTTCTCCAGCGGCGGCTGCGACAAGGCCTGGTTCGGCTGGCCGTGCGATCCGGAGATGGAGAAGCTGCGCGCCTCTTACGCCCGCGAGACCGACCCGGGCAAGCAGAAGGACATCGCCATGGCGGTGCAGGACCGCATCATGGACCAGGCGAGCTACATCGTGCTCGGCCAGTACAAGGCGTTCGGCGCTTACCGCAAGGACCGTGTCTCGGGCTGGCTCGCGGGCCCGGTACCCGTTATGTGGAACATCACCAAGAAGTAGCGCATCGACCTTCCGGAGGCCCGCGACGTTGGCACGGACATCGCATCGTGCTGCCGTCGTTTTCCAGCATCGGAAGGGTCTCAAAGTATGTTGCGTATGCGTCAATGGGTGGCTCGCGCCGCCGCCTCGATCGGATTGGCGGCGGCCGCGGCCTGTGTGGTGGCCGGACCGGCGAGCGCACAGACCCTGCGAATGGTGTCCCACGCCGACATCAAGATCCTCGACCCTATCTGGACGACGGCGCTGATCACGCGCAACCACGGCTACATGGTCTACGACGTCCTGTTCGCCAAGGATGCCGACCTCTCAGGGTCCAGCCGCAGATGGCGGAGAAGTACGCCGTCTCCGACGACAAGCTCACCTGGACGATCACCCTGCGCGACGGGCTGGAGTGGAGCGACGGCACGCCGGTGACATCCGAGGACTGCATCGCCTCGATCAAGCGCTGGGCAGCACGCGACGGCTTCGGCCAGATCCTGCTCAAGGCCACCAGCGAGATCAAGGCGATCGACGCCAAGACCTTCGCCATCGTGCTGAAGGAGCCGTTCGGCCTGGTGCTCGATGCGCTGGGCAAGCCGTCGTCGAACGTGCCCTTCATGATGCCCAAGCGCGTCGCCGAGACCGACCCCAACAAGCAGATCGAGGACTACACCGGCTCCGGCCCGTTCATGCTGAAGAAGGACGAGTGGAAGCCCGGCGAGAAGATCGTCTATGTGAAGAACCCCAAGTACAAGCCGCGCAACGAGCCGCCCTCGATGCTGGCCGGCGGCAAGGTCGCCAAGGTCGATCGCGTCGAATGGCTCGCCATCCCCGACCCGGCCACCGCGGTGAACGCGCTGATGGCGGGCGAGATCGACCTGATCGAATCGCCCGTGCCCGATCTCTTCCCGATGCTGAAGGCCGACAAGAACATCGCCCTGTTCGGCTGGAACTCGCTCGGCAGCCAGATCATCATGCGTTTCAACACGCTCCATCCGCCCTTCAACAACGTGAAGGCGCGGCAGGCGGCGATGTGGGCGCTGGCGCAGGAAGACCTGATGCGCGCCCAGGTCGGAGATCCCGAGATCTACAAGGTCTGCAACGCGCCGTTCGTCTGCGGCACCAAGTACGGCAAGGAATACGGCGACCTTCTCATCAAGCCCAACCTCGAGAAGGCGCGCGCCCTCCTGAAGGAGAGCGGCTACGACGGCACGCCCGTCGCCATGCTGCAGCAGACCGACCTGCAGTCCTCTAACCAGGTCCAGGCCGTCGCCAAGCAGCAGCTCGAGAAGGCCGGCTTCAAGATCGACCTCCTGCCCATGGACTGGCAGACGGTGGTGTCGCGCCGCGCCCGCCGCGAAGCGCCGGCGCAGGGCGGCTGGAACATCTTCTTCACCACCAACATCACCCTCGATCTCGACAATCCCGGCACCAACGCCTACGCCGCCGGGACCTGCGAGAAGGCCTGGTTCGGCTGGCCGTGCGATCCGGAGATCGAGGTGCTGCGCGCGGCGTTCATCCGCGAGAGCGACCCGGCCAAGCAGAAGGAGCTGGGCTACGCCATCTCCGATCGCCTGATCGACCAGGGCTTCTACGCCCCAGTCGGCCAGTACAAGGCCTTCGGCGCCTACCGCAGCGACCGCCTGTCCGGCTGGCTGGCGGGCCCGGTGCCGGTCTTGTGGAACATCAGCAAGAAGTAGGTTGCCGCCATCCGGCAGGCCGCCGCGCCTGCCGGATGGCATCTTCCCCAACAAGTCGATGCCTCACGCCGCCTTGGCCAGCGGCTCCTCGCGCCAGCGGCTTGCCGATTCGGCGACGCGCCTGCCCAGCGCCTCCATGGTGCGGAAGTCGGAGGCGGCGATGCCCTCGACGCCCTGATCGGCATTGGCCTGCGCCATCGCTCCGACCGACGCGCCCAGCCGATTGAGATCCTCGGCCGAACCCTTCGAGTGATTGAAGCCCGGCGGCAGGCCGAGGCCGACCCACACCATGCCGTGCTGAAGGGCGAGCGTCAGGAGCTGGTAGAGCGTGTTGTGCTTGTCGCCGTTCCATGACGCCGAGGCGGTAAAACCGGCGGCGAGCTTGTTGCGCCACGCCCCTTCCATCCAACGCTTGGACGTCCAGTCCTTGAACCTGGCGAACTCGGCCGACACGCCGCCCATGTAGGTCGGGCTGCCGAAGACGATGGCATCGGCGCCGTCGAGCTCCGCCTGCCGCGCCTCTGCCTCGGCGACGGGCACCAGGCTGACCTTGGTGTCGGGAACTGCTTCGGCGCCCTTCGCGACGGCCTCGGCCAGGGCCTGGGTATGGCCAAATCCCGAGTGATAGACGATGGCGATGATACTCATGGCTCTTCCAATCCTTTGATTCAACTAGAGAAAATGCCTTAAAATTTCTCCAGTTGATTAGGTTACAGTTAGTGACTGGAAAGATTTAGGGGGCGACCTATATATTCGCCAGTAGGTACCAATTCGTAACTCATGGAAATTCCCATGGACGCCAAACATCTGCACGGCAAGGAGAGCGCCTCCTGCCCCATGGACTTCATCCTGCGCATGCTGATGGGGCCGTGGACGACGTACATCCTCTACAACCTCAAGACCCATGGTCCGCAGCGCTTCGGCGAGCTGAAGCGTCGCGTGGCTGGTATCTCGGCCAAGATGCTGACCGAGCGGCTGCGGACATTGGAAGGCGCTTCGCTCGTGCGGCGCGACTATGAAGCGACGATCCCGCCCAAGGTGACCTATTCGCTGACCCAGCGTGGCCACGAGCTCGACGACGTTTTAGGCAAGCTTGCCGAGATCGGTATGCGCTGGGAAGCCGAGGACGCCGCATTGCGTGCCGCTCGCGCAGCCGAGCTTAAGGCGGCGGAATAATCATCGGCGCGCGGACCTGGAGGTCCGCGCTCCGTTATTTCGGCACGTTGAAGTGCCCCTGGATGAAGCTGAGGTCGATGAACGACTTGGGATCGGCGTCGCGCGACACCTGACCCGTCGATTGCCAGAAGGCGACCTGCTTATAAATGTCGCCGACGTCGAGCCTGCCCTCGGGATCGATGAACGGCAGCCCGGCCGCGACCAGCGCCGGCGGCTGCTTCAGCACATTCGACAGGATGCCGATCATCTCGTCGTAGTTCGGGCCGGGCACCAGCTTGCCGTTGTCGCGCTTGCCGAACGCCTCGTGATAGGCCGCGGCGCCGCGGCGATAGCCGACCAGGAACTTCTCGACCAGCGGCCGGCGCTCGGCGATGGTCTTGGGCGAGGTGAAGACCGCGCCGAGCTGCCACGGCACCTCGTCGCCGACATAGGCGATCGGCTTGCCGCTGCCCTCCGATTCGACCTGGCGGAAGGTCGTAATGGGGAACACCGCGGCATCGACCTGCCCGCCCTTGAAGGCCGCCACCATGTTGGGAATGGTCTGCAACGGCACGATCGTCACGGTCTTCATGTCGACGCCGTGCTTGCGCGCCACGACCTCCAGCGAATAGTGGACCGACGAGCCGACCGTGGTCACGGCGACCCGCTTGCCCGACAGGTCCTTCACGTCGCGCAGGCCGGCATCCCACGCCGCGTTGGTGACGGCGATGACGTTGAGCTGATAGCCCGGCCGTTCGGCGCTCTGCGCCGCCACGACCTTGAGGCCGCCCTTGGCGGCGAGATTGAAGAAGCCCGCGGTAAAGGCGGTCACGCCGAGATCGGCATCGCCCGAGACCACCGCCAGCGGGACCTGGGCTGCCGCCTGGAAGTCCTTCATCGTGAGCTCGAGGCCTGCTTCCTTGAACCAGCCTTTCTCCTGGGCGATGAAGATTGGCCCGGACGACGAGAGCTTGAGCAAGGCGATCGACGCCTTCGTCAGATCCTGCGCCCTTGCGGCCGGCGCCAGCGACAGCGCAGCCATGCCGGCGAGCGCGCCCCGGCGCGTCATGCGATTGGAGAACACCCTGAAGCCTCCCGTTCTTCCTTGGCGCGGAGTATGGTCGGTTTCCGAAATGAATCCCATCGATTGCGACGTTCTGGCCAGCGGCGGCGGAATGGCGGGAACCGTGGCCGCCATCGCCGCCGCCCGCCAAGGTGCGCGCACCGTGCTGTTCGAGCGCCATGGCTTCTTAGGCGGCGCGGCCACCGCCGGCGCCGTCGGCCAGTTCGTCGGCTGGGAGACACGGGCCGGCCGCCGCGTGATCGCCGGACTTGCCGAGGAGATCGTGCAGCGCCTGGAGGGGATGGGCGGCAGCAACGGCCACGGCCATTTCGTGATGTCGACCGGCCATCGCATGGACCGCGTCGAGTACGACACCGAGATCCTGAAGGTCGTGCTCGACGACATGGTGCACGAGGCGGGCGTGCGCGTGCTGCTGCACAGCCAGCTTGCCCAGGTCAGCCGCCGCGGCCGCACCATCGGCTCGGCGACGGTGCTGACCAAGGGTGGCCTGCTCGAGGTGCGGGCGCGGCTCTTCATCGACAGCTCGGGCGACCTCGACCTGATGGCGCGCGCCGGCGCACCGTTCCTCGGCCTCGACGAGGGCGAGAGCCTGCAGCCCGCGACCATGATGTTCCGGCTGGGGCCGATCGACTTCGCCGCCTTCGACGGCATGAGCGCGGAGACCAAGGCCGCGATCGCCAACCGCGGCGTCGCCGAGGGTGCCTTGCCGCGCGCGGCGCTGCATTGCAGCCGCGTGCCGGGCGGCGACGACGGCTGGTTCAACGTCACCCGCCTTGCCATCGACGCCAGCGATCCCTTCGCCCTGTCGGACGGCGAGCGTGAAGGCCGCCGCCAGGCACTCGCCGCCGCCCGCTTCATCGCCGCCAACGTGCCGGGCTGCGCCAAGGCGCGGCTGGTTTCCTTCGCCCCGCAGCTCGGCATCCGCGAGACGCGCCGCATCGCCGGCCTCGCCACGCTGACGGCGGACGACCTGCGCAACGGTGCGGAGTTCATCGACACCATGGCGCTTGGCGCCTATCCGATCGACGTGCATCACACCGGCGACGCCAACATCACCTTCGAGGAGCTGGGGCCGGACCACGTCTATGCCCTGCCCTACCGCATCGCCGTGCCGCAGGGCTTCGACAATGCGCTGGTCGCCGGCCGCGGCCTGTCGGCCACGCACGAGGCGCACGGCGCCATCCGCGTCATGCCGACGGCGATGGCCGTCGCCCAGGCCGTCGGCACCGCGGCGGCCCTGCTGGCCGCCTCCAACCAGCCGGCGGCGCAACTCGATCCGGCGACCTTGCGAGAGAAGCTGCGCGATCAGGGTGCGCTGTTGTAGCGGCCAACGCCGCGAGTGAGCATGTCACGCAGGACCGACAGGTCGCTTAGAAGGTCACGTGCGGCACAGTCGATCGCTGACACTGCATTTGGATCGTCAGGAGCCCTCGCCCAGCTGTGCGCGATTCTCCTCTCGACGACGTCGGTCTGGGCCACGATCCGGCCGACCAGTCCCAGCAAGGGTACGACCTGCAATAGCGATGCATGATCCGACAGTGACGTCGTGTGCAGGGCAAGCTCGCTGAAGAGGCGCTCGCGATTCGCCATCTGGCCCGGACGATCGAGCACAGCCTTGCACAGCTCGTCTATTTGTCGAACGGGCGATCATTCACCCGTTGTCTTTTGTTTCTGTGCAGCAGCGGGAAAATGTCCGGATACAAATATCGGAGAGTGACCCCGGCCGTTTTCAGGGACAATCGCGACGCAGGCTCTGCTGGCGAGCACGTCAGCCAGGTTGCTTGCCACAACACATTGCGAGCGACGATGACCCGGCTGACTCATGAGGAGCCGCGCCAACTCTGTTGTTTCTGAATATTTCTCACCGCCTCGATCATCGAGGCGGTGAGCCGGACGGCGAAGCGCAACGTCCTGGTAGCGACGATCTAGCCGCGGAACGCCGCCGCAACCCGGGCCGTATCCTCGACGACGCGGAACGAGGTGATCTCGCCATTGCGTACGCCGAACACCATGGCCCAGTCGGCGGCGAAGGTGCGGCCCGTCGGCTTCGCCTTGCCGGTCCAGTGCCCGGTCGCCACAACCTCGTCGCCCGCCGGCAGCACGTGCTTTGGCTCCCAGGTCAGGACGTCGACCGCCGCGCCGATCCTGGTGAAGAAATCGCCTACCCCGTCGCGGCCCTTGTAGGCGCCGCCATAGGGGATTTCCGGCCCGCCGGCGTGACGCCAATCGACGTCGCTGCTGACCTTGGCCACGATGAAGCCCGCATCGCCGCGACCGAACGCGTCGAAGCAATCCCGGATCAGTCTCACATTGTCTGACATGCCCTGCCCTCCATTGTCTGGCCCGCCTGTTACGGCACGGCGGCGGCAATGGACGACGGCGGCCCTTTCACATGGCCGTGAGCCTACTTCTTGGTCATGTCCCAGAAGATCGTGATCGGCGCCGGCACCTCGCGGGTGCCGATATTGCTGCGCACCGCCGAGACGGCGAACCACTCGCCGAGCGGCACATGGGTCACGATCTGCAACGCGTAGCGCTGCACTTCCTCGGCGGCCGCTTTCTTCTCGGCCTCCGAGGTCGCGGCGGCGAACTTGTCGCGCAACTTTTCCATGGCCTCGTCGCACGGCCAGCCGGATCGCGCCTTGTCGCAAGTCGCGAGGAGATAAGGCGTCATCAGCGGATCGAGAATGTCGAGCTGCACCCAGCTCGTGCCGAAGGCGTTCCAGCCGCCGTCCGAGGGCGGTCCGCGTTTGGTCGTGAGGCGCGTCACCATGCTCTGCCAGTCCATGGGCTGGACCTCGACCTTGAAGCCCGCCTTCTCGAGCTGTGACTTGGCGACCGGCGCCAGCTGCTTGATGACGCCGAGGTCAGTCGGCTGCGGCATCACCACGACCGTACCGTCGTAACCCGCCTCTTTCAGGAGCTCGCGCGCCTTGGCGACGTTCCCCTCCATCATGCCCTCGGTGCCGGCCGTCGTGGCGAGCGGCGAATCGCAGGTGAACATCGCCTTGCAGACCCGGTAATACCGCTTGTCGCCGATGTTGGCCTGCAGGAACTCTTCCTGGTTCAGCGCATATGCCGCGGCCTGGCGGACCTTTACGTTGTTGAACGGCGGCTGAAGCCAGTTGGCACGAAAGACATACTGGTTGGACGTCTTGCTCGAGATCAGCCGGACATCCTTGTTCTTCTCGAGGATCGGCAGGTGGTCGTAGGCGACGCTCTCGATCATGTCGATCTCGCCGCTCATCAGGGCGTTGAGCTGCGTCTCGGCGTCGGGAATCCAGATCCATTCGACGCGGTCGAGCTTGACCACCTTGCCGCCGGCCAAGCCTGAAGACGGATCGGATCGCGGCTTGTACTTGGGATTCTTCACGTAGACCAGCTTCTCGCCGGGTTTCCACTCATCCTTCTTGAAGATGAAGGGGCCAGAGCCGATGTAGTCGTCGATCTGCTTGAAGGCATCCACCTCGGCCATCTTCTTGGGCATCATGAAGGGCACGACCACCGAGGGCTTGCCGATCGCCTCCAGGAGCGGACCGAATTTCTGCTTGAGCACGATCTGGAAAGTCTTGGGATCGACGATCTTGTAATCTTGGATGGAGAGCGCGAGCTTCTGCCCCATCGAATCGCGCGCCGACCAGCGCTTCAGCGAGGCCACGCAGTCCTCGGTCGTGACCGGCGTGCCATCGTGCCATTCTAGCCCATCGCGCAAAGTGAAGGTCCAGGTGAGCCCATCCGGGCTGGTCGTCCATCTCTCGACCATCTGCGGCTTGACCTGCAGCTTCTCGTCGACCGCAAACAGCGTGTCGTAGATCATGTAGCCGTGGTTGCGCGTGATGTAGGCGCCGCTCCAGATCGGATCGAGCGCCTTCACGTCCGAATGCATGACGACCTTGAGGGTCTGTGCCGAAGCCAACGGCGCCATGGAAACGGCGGCGACCGCCGCGACGGCTGAAAGAACAAGACGACGCATGAAAGGCTCCTCCCGAACGGCAACCTGCAAAATCTAGGCCGCCTTCGCGCGCCCTCACAAGGTCGGTTCCTTGTCGATCATCGAAACGTGGGCCATGACCACCTTCCAGCCGGCATCGGGAAAACGCACCCAGGTCTGGGTCTGGCGGCCGACCATGTCCCTGTCGCGCACCTTGTAGACCAGGGTCACCGTGGCAATGTCCCGGCCCACCGTCACGATGTCGAGGCGATGCCGCTGCTCCTTGGTGCCGGGACCGGGCGGCCGGGCGACGCGATGGGCATGAATCCGGTCGAAGCCGTAGCCGTGCTCGTAGTTGGCCAGGCGGATGGTGTGCGGGCTGTTCCAGAAGGTGGCGTCGAGCACATCGACGTTCTTGTCGATCAGGGCCTGCTCGTAGCGCTCGAACAAGTACCGGACCTCCTCGACGACTTCGGGGATGTTGGGGGTCATGTCACTCACGCCTTCTCTCCCTGGCCGGATTGCCCAATACCGTCGCGCCCCGAGGCACGTCGCGCGTCACGACAGCGCCGGCGCCGACGATGGCGTCATCGCCCACCGTCACGCCGGGCAGGATGATCGCTGCGCCGCCGATCCAGACGTTGGCGCCGATGCTCACCGGCCGGCCGAACTCCAGGCCGGCGCGCCGCTTGGCGGGATCGCGCGGGTGGTCGGCGGTCAGGATCTGCACGCCGGGGCCGATCTGCGTGCCGTCTCCGATCGTCACCCTGACCACGTCCAGGATGACGCAGTTGAAATTGAGGAACACGCCTTTGCCCAGGCTGATGTTGTAGCCGTAGTCGCAATGGAACGGCGGGCGGATGTAGGCACCGTCGCCCACCTCGGCCAACATCTCGCGCAACAGGGTGGCGTAGTCCTGCTGCGTCCTGGCGATGGACGCATTGTAGCGATCCATCCAGTCGGCGACGCGCCGGGCGTCGGCCGCCAGTTCCTCGCCGGTCGCGACATAGAGCTCGCCCGCCAGCATCTTCTGCTTCTCGCTCGCCACAAAGCCTCCTCGCAGACGATCAGCCGGCCTGCGCCTCGAGCGCACGGGCGACCGCCACAAGGGTCGCATCGCTGCCGCGCGGGCCGATGATCGACAGACCGACCGGCAGGCCGTCAACGGTCGTGCCCGGGAGGCTGACCTGCGGATGGCCGGCATGCCCGCCCTGGGCGCAGAGGCAGGTGATGCGATCGCGTAGCGGGTCAAGGACGGACAGCGATTGCCCGACCGGTGGCGCGGGGAACGGCGTCGTCGGCAGGCAGAGGATCGTGCCGGCGGGCAGCAGATACGCCATGCGCGCCCGCACTTCCTGGCGCATCAGCTGCGCCCAGGCCTGCTCGGCCGGCGGCACCAACGAGCCCATCGCCAGCGCCTTGGCGACCGAGAAGGCGAAGCGCGGATTGCGCTCGTCCAGCCAGGACTTGAAGGTGTTGTAGGCCTCGACCGGCTGCAGCGAACGCTGGGCGCGCGCCCACACCGACAGGCCGGGCGGCGCCATGACCTCCTCGCGGCTCGAGCCGATCAGCGTCGCCAGACGCTTCACCATGGGCTGCAGCGCGGCGGCGACGTCGGCGTCGGCGAAGCCGAAGGCGTCGACGGCCACGACCAGCCGGGTCGGCAGGACGGTGGGGATCGTCTCGCCCAGCATCACCGACGACACCCGGGCGAACGTCGCGGCGTCGCGGGCGAACCAGCCCGTAGTGTCGGAGGTCGGCGCCTGCGGCAGCATGCCGGTGACGTCGATGCGGCCGTGCGTCGGGCGGATGCCGTAGAGCCCGCAGAAGCTCGCCGGCACGCGCACCGAGCCGCCGGTGTCGGTGCCGAGCGCGGTGTCGCAGAGCCCCGCCGCCACGGCGGCGGCCGAGCCCGAGGACGAGCCGCCCGGAACGCGACCGGGCGCGCGCGTGTTGACCGGGGTGCCGTCGAAGGCGTTCTCGCCCAGGATGCCGAGCGAAACCTCGTCGGTGATGGTCTTGCCGATCAGCGTGGCGCCGGCATCGAGCAAGGTCTGCACCGCCCAGGAATGCCGCGTGGGCACCGGCCGGCCGGTCGGCCAGTCGTGGTTGCCGCCGCCGGTCGGCACGCCGGCCACGTCGAACAGGTCCTTGGCAGCGAAGGTGAGACCCTGCAACGGGCCGCCAGCACGGCCGTCGATGCGCACACGCGGGCCCGGTACGAAGGCCCCAATATCGTCAGTCATGCTGACGATCGTAGAAGCTTATTCAGCCGGTGTCGCGCTCGAGCCGCGGGTCCGCCAGCGCCAGCGCGGGCCGAACTTCATGCCGCTCAGCCTGTCGAACCACATGTAGACCACCGGCGTGATGAACAGTGTAAGCAGCTGCGAGACCATCAGGCCGCCCACCACGGTGATGCCGAGCGGCTGGCGCAACTCGGCGCCAGCGCCCGCGCCGACCGCAATCGGCATCGCACCCAGAAGGGCGCAGGTCGTGGTCATCATGATCGGCCGGAAGCGGAGCTGGGCGGCTTCGACGATGGCCTGCTCGGCCGTCGCGCCTTGCGAGCGCCGCTCGATCGCGAAGTCGACCATCATGATGGCGTTCTTCTTGACGATGCCGATCAGCATGACGACGCCGATCATGGCGATGACGCTCAAGTCCATGTTGAACAACATCAGGATGGCGAGCGCGCCGATGCCCGCTGACGGCAGACCAGACAGGATGGTCAGCGGATGGATGAAGCTTTCGTAGAGGATGCCGAGGATGATGTAGATCACCAGCACGGCGGCAAACAGCAGCATGCCTTGGTTGGCGACGGCCTGCTGGAACACCTGCGCGCTGCCCTCGAAGCTGGTCGAGATGGAGGCCGGCATGCCGATCTCCGCGGCCGCGGTCTGGATGTCGCGCACCGCCTCGCCGAGGGCGATACCGGGCATCAGGTTGAACGAAATGATCACCGAGGGAAGCTGTGCGATGTGGTTCACCGTCAGCGACGTGGGCTTGTCGCTGCGCTTGGCCACGGTGTCGAGCGGCACCAGTGCGCCGCTCGGCGTGCGGATCATCATGCGGCGCAGCACCTCGTTGGTGTCCGCATATTTCGGGTCGGCCTCGAGGATGACCTGGTAGGTGTCGTCCGAGGCATAGATCGTCGAGACCTGCCGGGTGCCGAAGGCCGAATAGAGCAACAGCCGGATCTGGTCGACCGACAGGCCCAGCCGGGACGCCGTGTCGCGATCGATGTCGATGACCGTCGAACGCGCCCGCACCTGCAGGTCGGAGTTCACGTCGGTGATGGTCGGAATGCGCTTCATGCGCTCTTCCATGCGCGGCGCCCATTCGCGCAACTCGGCGAGACTGCTCGTGCGCATGCCGAACTGGTACTGAGCGCGCGACTGGGTGGTCGTGATGTTGATCGACTGGACCGGCTGGTAGAACACGTTGATGCCCGGGACCGTCGCGGTTGTGCGGCGCAGCCGGCCGATCACCTGAAGAACGCTGTCCGTCCGCTCGGGCTTCTCGCGCAGGGTGATGAAGATGCGGCCCGAATTGACGGTGTTGGCGGCGTTGCCGCCGCCGACCGTCGAGATCACCTGCAGGACATCGGGATCGCGCTTGATGATCTCGGCGAGTGCGGCCTGTCGCGCCACCATGGCGTCGAACGACGCGTCGTCCGGCCCCACCGTCGAGGCTGAAATCTGGCCGATATCCTCGGTCGGGAAGAAGCCCTTGGGAATCGCCTGGAACATCATGGCGGTCAGCACGAAAGTGCCGAGCGTGATGGCCAGCACCAGGCGCGGCAGCCTCACGGTGCGCCGCAGCGCCCAGGTGTAGCCTTCCGTGACCTTGTTGAAGCTCCACTCGAAGGAGCGCAGCAGGAAATTGTGCTTCTCGTGATGATCGATCGGCTTCAGGAGCCGCGAGCACAGCATCGGCGTCAGGGTCAGCGACACGATGCCGGAGATCAGGATGGCGAAGCTGATGACCAGGCCGAACTCGTTGAACATTCGGCCGACCACGCCGCCCATGAACAGCACCGGGATGAAAACCGCGACCAGCGACAGGGTCATGGAGATGATGGTGAAGCCGACCTCCTTGGAGCCTTTGAAGGCGGCCTCCATCGGCTTCTCGCCCGCCTCGATGTGGCGAACGATGTTCTCCAGCATGACGATGGCGTCGTCGACGACGAAGCCCACAGCGAGAGTCAGGGCCAGCAGCGAGATGTTGTCGAGCGAATGGCCGCACACATACATGCCCGCGAAGGTGCCGACGACCGAGATGGGCAGCGCGATGGCCGGGATCAATGTCGCGCGGAAGCTGCGCAGGAAGAAGTAGATGGCGATGACGACCAGCAGGCCTGCCAGGCCCAGGGTGAACTCGACGTCCTCGATGGCATGGCGGATCGGGATCGAGCGGTCGTTCAGAACGCTGATGTCGACGCCCGTCGGCAGCTCGGCCTGGATGGCCGGCAGCATGGCCTTCACGCGGTCGACCACCTCGACGGTGTTGGCGTCGGGCTGCCGGTAGACCGCCAGCACGATGGCGCGCGTGCCGTCGAGCCAGCTCGCGACCTTGTCGTTCTCGACACTGTCGATGGCGGTCGCGACGTCGGAGATGCGGACCGGCGCGCCGTTCTGCCAGGTCACGATCACCGGCATGTAGTCGGCCGCCTTGTTGATCGGCCCGGTGGCGTCGAGGATCGAGCTTTGCCGCGAATCGGCGATGGCACCGACCGGCTTGCTCGAGTTGGCGTTGACAATGGCGTTCTGCAGCTCCTGCAGCGTGAGGCCGCGAACGGCGAGCTGGTCGAGGTTGGCGCGAACGCGCACGGCGTATTTCTGCGTGCCGAAGATCAGCACCTGGGCGACGCCGGGCAAGGTCGAGATGCGCGGCAGGATCGACCGGTTGGAGAAGGCGTCGACATCGGAGAGGCGGACCTGGCTCGAGCGCAGCGCCAGGAACATGACCGGGAAGTCGGCCGGATTGACCTTGCGGAAGGACGGCGGCGTCGGCAGCTCGGCCGGCAGGCGGCGCATCGCCGAGGAGATCGCCGACTGCACGTCGAGGGCGGCGCCGTCGATCGAGCGGTTGAGGTCGAACTGCAGGACGATCGAGGTATTCCCGAGCGACGACGTCGAGGTCATCGTCGTCACGCCGGCGATGGTCGAGAACTGGCGCTCCAGGATGGTCGCGACCGACGCCGCCATCGTCTCGGGGCTGGCGCCGGGGAGCTGCGCGGAGACCTGGATGGTCGGGAAGTCGACGCGCGGCACCGCTGCCACGGGCAGCTGCTTGTAGCCGAATATTCCCGCGATGACGAAGCTCGCCATCACCAGGATTGTCATGACCGGGCGGCGGATACAGAGGGCTGAAAGCATGTCCCGTCTCCGCCGTTTCTAGCCGCGAGGCGGCGCTGCCGCCGTCGAGGACGGCTCGGGAGCGGCCGGCCTTATCCCGACATTCGCTCCGTTGACCAGGCGAAGCTGGCCATCGACCACGACCTGCTCGCCCGCTTCGAGTCCCTTGCCGATTACAGATTCGCCATTCTGCGTGCGCTTGATCACGACGTTGCGCAGTTCGGCGACGCTATCCTTGACGACGAAGAGATACGGTCCCTGCGGACCAAGCTGGATCGCCGGTGCGGGAACGGCGATCGCCTCGGGCTCGATGCCGAGGATGACCTCAACCTTGACGAACTGGCCGGGCCACAGGCCCTCGTTGGCGTTGCCGATGCGGGCCTTGGCCGTCACCGTGCCGGTCAGCGGATCGACGGTGTTCTCGATGAAGGCGATGGCGCCCGACTGCTTGCGCTTGTCGTCGACCAGCGCCTCGACCTTGACTTCGCCCTTGGCCATGGCGGCACGGATGTCCGGCAGGAAGACCTGCGGCACGGCGAAGGCCACGTAGATCGGATCGACCTGATTGATGGTGGCGAGTGCGCTGGTCGCGGTGTTGTCGCCGACGCGGACGACGGTGCCGGCCTTGCTCGAGATCGAGCCGATGCGGCCCGACACGGGCGCCTTGATCTCGGTGTAGCTGATCTGGGTCAGGATGCTCGCCTTGTTGGCCTCGTCGGCCTCGAGCTGGGCTTCGGCCGCCTTGAGCGCGGTCTGGGCGGTGTCGCGGTTGACCACCGTGCCGGCGTTCTTCGACAGAAGCTCTTCGTAGCGCGATACGTCGCGCTTGGCCTGGGCGACCTGCGCCTGGTCCTTGCGGATCTGCGCCTCGATCTGGCCGAGCTGGGCGCGCAGCGTGCGCGAATCGAGCTCGAACAGGAGGTCGCCCTCCTTGACCAAGGCGCCTTCCTCGACGCCGACCTTCATGATCTGGCTGTCGATACGCGCCTTGATCTGGATCGACGCAATGGCCTGCACGGTGCCGACCGCTTCTATGACGATCGGCAACGGCTTCTTCGCGACCTTCGTGACGACGACAGGGACCGGCCCGCCGGGGTTCAGCCGGCCACGCCGGCCTTGCGGCTGTGCCGAGGCTGCTGGACTGGCCGCATTTCCTTTATCGGCCGCACTTGCAAACGCCCCAAGACCCAGCCTTTGGGCGACCTCATCACGATAGAAATACCCGGCCCCGCCGACCGCGACCGCGATCACAGCGAAAACCGCCACCCGGACCATCCGCATCCCAGACTCTCCAGATCCCCAGCCCCTTGAACGGGATTATAGGGGTTGCCTGCCCTGCCGGACAGCCAGAACCGGCGGTTACCCCCGAATTCTCAAAGCAAAAAACCCGCCACAATTGGGCGGGTTCTTCGTCTTTTCACAGGTCACAGCCTTTGCTTAGCGGCTGTAGTACTCGACCACGAGCGACGGCTCCATCTGGACCGGATAGGGCACGTCAGCGAGCTTGGGGCCGCGCACGTAGGTGCCCTTCATGTCCTTATGGTCGACCGATACGTACTCCGGCACGTCGCGCTCGGCGGTCTGGGTGGCTTCCAGCACCCGCGCCATGTCCTTGGCCTTGGCCGTCAGCTCGATCACGTCGTTGTCCCGGACCAGATAGGACGCAATGTTGACCCGCTTGCCGTTCACTTTGACGTGGCCGTGGCTGACCAGCTGGCGGCTGGCGAACACGGTGATGGCGAACTTCATGCGGTAGACGACGGCGTCCAGCCGGCGCTCCAGGATCTCCACTAGGTTCTCGCCGGTATCGCCCTTGCGGCGCACCGCCTCGAGGTAATAGCGGCGCAGCTGGCGCTCCGAGACCGAGCCGTAGTAGCCCTTCAGCCGCTGCTTGGCCATGAGCTGCAGGCGGTAGTCGGTCGGCTTCTGGCGACCCTGGCCGTGCTGGCCGGGACCGTATTCGCGCTTGTTGATCGGGCTCTTGGGACGGCCCCACAGGTTGACCCTGAGGCGGCGGTCGATCTTGTACTTCGAATTCTCGCGCTTGCTCACGCGATCGCTCCATCGTTGTGCGCCATATGACGCTGTTGTCCGGATAGGCCTGGATCCAGCTACCCGCTGTTTACAGCGGGCCGGCTGGGGCGGAATGAGGGCCTAAAAGGCCTTCAGTCACGTTCTCCGGAAGAAGCGCGGAACATACTGGCGAAAGTCGGCCAGTCAAGCACCCGTTCGCCGTTGAAAATCAACGACTTAGACCTCGACCAACACGATTTCATGGATCACTTGGGCGGTTTTCTTGAACATGGCCGTGGCCGAGCAGTACTTCTCGTCCGACAGGCTGACCGCCCGCTCGACCAGCGCCTTGTTCAATTTTCGGCCGCGCACCGTGTAGACCAGCTTCACCGAGGTATAGACCTTGGGATGGTCGTCGGCCCGCTCTCCCTCCAGCGAGACCTCGACGCCCTCGATGTCCTGACGCTGCTTCTTCAGCATCGAGACCACGTCGATCGCCGTGCAGCCGCCCATTCCGATCAGCATCACCTCCATCGGCCGCAGGGCGAGGTTGCGGCCGCCGACGTCGGGCGCGCCGTCCATGGTGATGGTGTGACCGCTGCCGGCCTCGGCGACGAACAGGGCGCCGTCGACCCAGGAGATCTTGGCAGTCGTGGACATCTCGGCTCCGTGAAGAATGCGTGTCGGTTGGACACTACATCCTTCACGGAGCGCCAAGCATCAAGCGCCTAACAGAAGACCGGTGCGATTTCCGCCAATCGCTTGCCGCTGGCCGGCGAGAGCTGCTGCACCGTGCCGAGGAAGTTGGGATGGCTCATGCCCGAGCCGATGAAGGTCCAGCGCTGGGCCTGGTGCTGCTGCTCGGCGAGCCGGGCATGCTCGGCCTCGCCCAGCCGGCGGCCGCTCGCCTTCATCATGGCGGCGAGGTCGAACAGCGCCTGCTGCTTCAGCCCATCGTCGATCATGCCGCCGATCTCGAGGTAGCCATCGACGCAGCTCACGATCTCGGCCTCCGGCATGCCCTTGGCGAGCTCGGCCACCATCAGCGTGTCGAGCATGGCGTGCTGGGCCTCCTCCATCCAGTGATGCCGGAGCATGCTGGCGAACTGCTCATCGAGGCCGCCGTCGTCGCGGATGCATTCAATGTAGTGGCGCTGCGTCATCCATTCGAGATGCAGGATCAGGAGCGCCACCGACAATGGCTTGTGCTTCAGCACGGCTTCGGCGATCGCCTCGGGTGGGCCGATCACCTCGCACTCCGTGCTGAAGCCCTTTTTGAACTCGGCGCGGAAACGCTTGAAGAGGTCGATGTGCTTGGCCTCCTCGCCGGCGAACTGCAGGAAGGCGCGACAGCGCGCATCGTCGCCCGCGAGGCGCGGCCGCGTATGGTCGAGCAGGAAGGGCAGGATGAACTCCTCGACCAGGCCGAACTGGTAGAGGTAGCCGTGGCCGCGAATCTGGTTCAGCAGGAGCTTTTCGCGCGCCGACAGGCTGTCGAGCGGCGTGATGCGGGCGAGCGCCTCGGGCATGAACGGCTTGTCAAAATCTAGCCGCTTTTCACCACCGATAATGTCCTCGACGCGCCAGTTGATGCGCTGCGAGGCAGCCAGGGCCGATGCATAGGAATAATTGGTCTGCATTGAAGTCTCCATCCGTCGCGGTCTGGCCGCGATAGAAAGAAAATGAAATACAACCGGGTCAGCCACTATCCGGAAACCGCAAAAAGTCCCCAGTCCCCGCAAATCGCAGAAAACTGTTGCCGAGACGACACGGATGATCAGCCCGACCTCACTGCTCCCCGACCCCGAAGATCTGATGCCCGACGTGGAGCGTGCCCAGCAATTTATCGGCGCCCATCTCGACGATGCGATGACCGTCGGCGACGTGGCCGCCGCCGCGGGCGTCACCCATCGCACGCTCTACAAGCACTTCCACGACACGCGCGGCACCTCGCCGATGCGCTACGCCCGCGATTGCCGCTTCGCCGAGGTGCGCGAGGCGCTGCTGCAGGCCTGCCCGCAGGACAGCGTGACGACGATCGCCGTGCAGTGGGGCTTCTGCCACCTCGGCCGCTTCTCGGTCGAGTACCGCAAGCGCTACGGCGAACGGCCGTCGGAGACGCTGCGCCGGCAGCGCGGTTAGCGTCTTGCCGGACCGCGGGCCTCCAGGCCCGCTCATAAATCATGAGGCGGGCCTGGAGGCCCGCGGTCCGGCAAGAGCTCACTCCTCGTCGTGCTTGCCCTTGGACAGGAACTTGATGACGCCGTGGAAGGAGCGCACCTCCTGCTCGGTCATCGCCGTGCGCTGCAGCAGTGCACGCAGGTTGTTCACCATCGCCGGCCGCATCGCCTTGTGACGCAGGAAGCCCGACTGGTCGAGCGCCCGCTCGAGATGGTCGAACAGGTTCTGCAGCTCGTCCTTGGTGGCGGGCCGCGTCGAATGGTCGGACATGCGCTCGGCTGGCGCCTCCTCCCCCGCCATCGCCCACTCGTAGGCCACCAGCAGGACCGCCTGGGCGATGTTGAGGGACGAGAATTGCGGATTGAGCGGGATCGACAGCGCAGTGTCGGCCTGGACCATGTCGTCGTTGGTGAGGCCGGTGCGCTCCGGCCCGAACAGGACGGCGACCTTGTCGCCCTCGGTCGTCCACGAGCGGATCTCGGCGGCGGCCCGGCGCGGCGTCACGATGCGCTGGCTGAGCTCTCGGTTGCGCGCCGTCGTCGCGATCACGCGGCCCATGTCGGCGACCGCCGCCTCGACCGTGTCGAACACCTTGGCCTTGTCGAGCACCACGTCGGCGCCGGACGCTGCGCGCTCAGCCTTTGGGTTGGGCCAGCCGTCGCGCGGCGCCACCAGGCGCAGGCTCGACAGGCCGCAATTCAGCATGGCGCGCGCCGCCATGCCGATATTCTCGCCCAGCTGCGGGCGCACCAGGATGATCGTCGGCGCGGCGTTGGTGGTGGCGCGACCTTTGGCGGGACGTCCCATGCGCGGCCCTTTTAGCGGAAGCTAAGGCAGGTTGTCCTTCACGAAGACATCGATGCGGATGCGCTCCTGGGCGGCGTTGATCGCCCGGTCCTCGCAGTAGGCGAGCAGCACCCGCGCCGCCGAGCGCGCTTCGTGGCCGGCATCCTGGTTGACGACGGCGGCCATCGTGCCCGACAGGAGGAAGCGTCGCGTGTCGGGCGTGAGCTCGTGGCCGACGAAGACGATATCGCCGGCGCGCCTGGCGATTTCGAGCGCGGCCACCGCCCCGCGCTTGCCGGCGCCGATCACATAGAGCCCGACCAGCCCGGGATGGGCGTCCAAAAGATCCTCCGTCGCCTCGCGCGTGCGCTCGCGGTCGTCGCGGCCCTCGCGCGTCGCGGCGACGTCGAGATGGGGGGCCACCTCGCTCAGCGCCTGGACGAAGCCCGCCAGGCGCTCGGCATGATCGCGCAGCGCCAGCGAGCCTGCGATCACCCCGACCGTGCCGAGGCGCGCGCCGACGAAGCGGCCAAGCAGCGTGCCGGCCGTGCGACCGGCGGCGAAATTGGCGAGGCCGACATAGTGGTGGCGTCGCGACGTCGGCACGTCGGATACCAGGGTGACGACGTAGCGCCCGTCCGCGACCAACGCATCGATGGCCTCGCGCACCGCGGGATGGTCGAGCGCCACGACCGCGAAGCCGTCGTAACGCGGACGGAGCCGCGCCAGCTCGTGCGCCAGCACCGGACCATCGAACACGTCGACATGCACGAGCTCGATATCGGCGCGCTCCTCGGCGATCCACGGCGCCGTCTCGCGCACCGCCTCGGCGAGCTGGGTCATGAACACGTTGTCGCCGGCCGGCAGCACGAAGCAGAAGCGCCAGCGCTGGCCACGCGCCAGCGCCGCAGCGGCGCGGTCCGGCCGGTAGCTGAGGCGCTGTGCGGCGTGCTCGATCTTGCGCCGCGTCTGTTCGCGCACGCCCGTCCGGCCATTGAGGGCGCGGTCGGCGGTGGCGAGGCTGACCCCGGCGGCGCGGGCGACATCTTCGAGGGTGCGCCGCGTCATGGCCACTCACGCGCTGCCGGCGGCGAGCGCGCCCGGCCCGGGAATGGCCGCGGCCGGACAGCTGCCGAGGATGATCATGCCCAGCACCTCGTCCTTGGTCACGGCGCGTGTGCGCGCCGTGCCGACGAGCCTGCCGTTCTTCATCACCGCGACGCGGTCAGCGAGGTCGAACACGTCGTGAATGTCGTGGCTGATCAGGAAGATGCCGATCCCTTCCTTCTTGAGCTGGACGATGAGATCGGCGACCTGCTGGGTCTCCTGTGGCCCCAGCGCGGCCGTCGGCTCGTCCATGATCAGCACCCGGGCGTTGAAGTGGATCGCCCGCGCGATGGCGACGGCCTGGCGCTGGCCGCCCGAGAGCGCGCGCACCGGCTCTTTGAACTTGGCGAAGTGCGGATTGAGGCGCGCCATCACCTTGCGCGTCTCGGCCTCCATGGCGACGTCGTCGAGCGTGCCCCAGCCGCTCCTGAGCTCGCGCCCCAGGAACAGGTTGGCGGATGCGTCGAGGTTCTCGGCCAGCGCCAGGGTCTGGTAGATCGTCTCGATACCGTAGCGCCTGGCATCGCGCGGGCTGTTGATGGTGGCCGGCCTGCCGTCGATGCGGATCTCGCCGGCATCGGGCCGGTAGGCGCCCGACAGCATCTTGATCAGCGTCGACTTGCCGGCGCCGTTGTGGCCGAGCAGGCCCACGACCTCGCCACCCGAAAGATCGAGCGACACGTCGTCGACGGCGCGTACGCCGCCGAAGCTGATACTCATGCCGCGCAGCTCAACCAGGGGGGCGCGGGCATCGCTCATCCGGCGCTCCCCTTCAGGGTGCGCGAACGATAGAGCCGGTCGAGCCACACCGCCACGACCAGGACGAAGCCGACCACGATGTTCTGCAAGGGCGTGTCGAGGCCCATCAGCACCATGCCCGACTGCAGGCTCTGCATGACCAGCGCGCCCAGCATGGCGCCGGCGACAGTGCCGAACCCGCCGCCCAGCGACGTGCCGCCGATCACGGCCGCGGCGATGACATAGAGCTCGTCGAGCATGCCCTGCGCATTGGTCGCCGCGTTGAGGCGAGCGGTCGAGATGGCGGCGGCGATGGCGCACAGCATGCCCATCAGCACGAAGACCAGCACCGTGACGCGCTTGGTGTCGACGCCCGACAGCTCGGTCGCCTCGGGATTGCCGCCGAGCGCGAACACGTAGCGGCCAAAGCGCGTGCGCTTGGCCAGGAAGGTGACGACGATGCCGACGCCGACGGCGATCAGCACCGGCAGGGCGAGACCGTGTGCGATCGACAGACCCTGCGACGGCACGACCAGGCCGCGCTCGGCGGCGATGCGTTCGGCGACGCGCGGCGGCAGGTCGTAGCTGTTGGCGACCAGCGCGACGGCCAGCACGGCGAGGCCGGCCAGGCCGGCGACCGCGACTTCCGCCCAGATCGGCCTGAGGGCAAAGCCCACCTGCCGGCGTCGCCGACGGGCGTACAGCGAGCTCCAGACAATGGCCGCCAGCCCGAGCAGCGCCACGACCCAGGTCCAGCTGGCGCCGATCGCGCCCTCGATACCGCCGCCCATGCGCCGGAAGGCATCGTCCATCGGCGCCACGGTGCGGCCCGAGGTGACCCACCAGGCGCAGCCGCGCCACACCAGCAGGCCACCCAGGGTCACGATGAACGCCGGCACGCCGAGATAGGCGACGATGGCGCCGTGCAGCAGACCGATCGCCGCACCGACGGCGATGCCGACGGCGAGCGCGATGACCCAGATGAGCGGATGATCGAAGCCGAGATATTTCGGCAGGAACTCGGCCTGCGTCACCCCCATGATCATGCCGACGAAGCCCAGGATCGAGCCGACCGAAAGATCGATGTGGCGCGCCACGATCACCAGCACCATGCCGGCCGCCATGACAGCGACCGACGCGGTCTGCACGGAAAGATTCCACAGATTACGCGGCGTCAGGAAGGCGCCGCCCGAGAGGGTGTCGACGCCGATCCAGATCAGCGCCAGCGCCCCCAGCATGCCGACCAGCCGCGCATCGATCTCGGTCGCGCGGAAGAGATCGGCGAAGGCGCGACGCCGGGGCGCGCTCACACGTTTCGATGCTCCGGAGAGCGATGAGTCCACGTCAGTCCCCACACCCGTCGTCGCCCCCTCACCTAAACTTTCCCCCCTCGCGGGGGAGAGGAACATGAGGAGGAAGACGCCTCGACGACTGCTCAGTTACAGGCCTTGACCGTCCCCGCCTTCACGCCGCGGCAGACCACGTCCTTCGGCACCCAGCCGGCCTGGATGACGACATCCAGGTTGTCCTTGGTGATCGGCACCGGCGTCAGCAGGATCGAGGTCATCGCGACCTTGCGCGGGCCGTCGGCCCAGCTCCTGGTGTTCGCCAGCGCGCCGAGCTTGGTGCCCTTGGCGAGGGTCATCGCCTGCTCGCCAGCGGTGCGGCCGAGCAGGCGCGCATCCTTCCACACGCTCACCGTCTGCGTGCCGAGCGCGACGCGGTTCAGCGCAGCGTGATCGCCGTCCTGACCGGAGACCGGCACGGAGCCCGCCATGCCCTGCGCGGCCAGCGCCGCGACGGCGCCGCCCGCCGTGCCGTCGTTCGACGCCACGACCGCGTCGACCTTGTTGCGGTTGGCGGTCAGGAACTGCTCCATGTTGCGTTGCGCGTTGGCCGGCAGCCAGGCGTCGGTGTAGGCCTCGCCGACATTCTTGATCTTGCCGCCCTTCAGCGCATCGCCCAGCACTTCCATCTGGCCGGAGAACAGGAAGTCGGCGTTGGGGTCGGCCGACGAGCCCTTGATGAAGACGTAGTTGCCATCCGGCTTCACCTTGAACACCTCGCGCGCCTGGATGCGGCCGACCTCCTTGTTGTCGAAGGTGATGTAGAGCACGTCCTTCATCTCGATCAGGCGGTCGTAGCCGATCACCGGGATGCCCTCGTTCATCGCCTTCTCGATCGCCGGCCGGATAGCATTGGCGTCCTGCGCCAGCACGATCAGCGCCTTGGCGCCGCGCGCGATCAACGCCTCGATGTCGGTTACCTGCTTGGCCGCGTTGCTCTGCGCGTCGGCCGAGACGTAGGTGCCGCCTCCCGCGGCGATCGCCGCCTTGATCGCCGCCTCGTCGGTCTTCCAGCGCTCTTCCTGGAAGTTCGACCAGCTCACGCCGATCACCTGCGCTTTCGCGGGGCCGCTTGCTGCAATGCCGGCCAGTGCGACGGCGCCAATCAGCGCCGCAAAGGACGTGCGTGCCATGTTTCCTCCTCTTGATACTTGGCCGCGCGGTTTGTGATGCGGCTACATCAAATTATGATGTGCGTACCTCAGCACCGTCAACAGACCGAGGTCAAGTTAGCGGAAAGTCTAACGTGCCAGCATTTGCTTGCGCATGAGCAGCAGCAGCGGGATCACCAGCAGGCTGCAGATCGTCATGGCACGGAAGTCGTTGAGGTAGCCGATCATCGCGGCCTGGCGGTTGATCTCGGCATCCCACACCGCGAGCATCTGCGAATCCGGTCCCGGCATGACGCGGCCGAACGGCCAGCCGGCGCTGTAGGGCGTGAGCTGGCCGACCAGCTCGGCGCGGTTCTCCTGGGTGTTGCGCGCCAGCAGCGACACCAGCAGGGCGATGCCGACCGAGGCGCCGAGATTGCGCATCAGGGCGTTGATCGCCGCCCCCTCGGTGCGCAGCCGCGGCGGCAGGGTGGCGAAGGTGAGCGTGGTGAGCGGCGGGAAGACAAGGCCGAGCGCAAAGCCCAGCAACACGCCGTTCCAGATGATCTGGCTCTCGCTGACCTCGAGCGTGAAGGTCGTCATCTCCCACAGCGAGAGCGCGCACAGGCCGAAGCCCAGCGCGATCATGATGCGGGCGTCGAAGCGACCGATCAGGCGCGACACCAGCATCATCGAGATCATCATGCCGGCGCCGCGCGGCGCCAGCACGATGCCGGTGGTGAACACCGGATAGCCCTTGAGCTGCTGCAGGAAGGGCGGCATCAGCGTCGCCGTCACGATCAGCACCAGGCCCGTGATGGCGGTCAGGAACAGGCCGACCGTGAGGTTGCGGTCGCGGAACAGGTCGCGCGACAGGAACGGATGATGGTCGGTCATCATGTGGATCAGGAACATCGCGAAGGCGACACCCGCCACCAGGGTCTCGACGATGATCTCGATCGAGTCGAACCAGTCGAGCTGCTGGCCGCGATCGAGCATGAGCTGGAAGCTGCCGATGGCGATGGCCAGGAACAGGAAGCCCAGCATGTCGAAGGGTCGCTTGCGGTCCACCAGGGGATCGCGCACCAGCACGAGGATGCCGAAGGTGCACAGCAGGCCGACCGGCAGGTTGACGTAGAACACCCAGCGCCAGGTGAACTCGTCGGTCAGCCAGCCGCCCAGCGACGGGCCGACGATGGGGCCGATCATGGTGCCGACGCCCCACAGCGCCATCGCCTTGCCCTGCTCCTCGCGCGTGTAGGTGTCCATCATGATGGCCTGCGAGACCGGGACCAGCGCCGCGCCGAACCCGCCCTGCAAGGCGCGGAACAGCACGAGCTGGTCGAGCGTCTGGGCGGCGCCGCACAGCATGGAGACGATGGTGAATCCGACGACGCAGGTCGACAGGGTGCGCCGCAGGCCGAAGCGCGTCGCACAGAAGCCGGCGAAGGGCGTCATGATGGCCGAGGCCACGATGTAGGAGGTCACCACCCAGGAGACCTGCTCCTGCGTCGCCGACAGCGAACCCTGGATCGAAGGCAGCGCCACGTTGGCGATGGTGCCGTCGAGCGCGTGCATGATGGTGGCCATCATCACCGTGATGGTGATCAGGCCGCGCCGGCGCCTCACCGCCGGATCGACCGGCGTCATGGCTTGGCCGAAGCCGATGCGCTCGACAGGCCGACGCTCTTGGCGAGGCTGCTCAGCAGGCCACCGAGCGAGCGGCTGTGGCCGGTATCGATCTCGACGGTCGTGCTCATGCCGACGCGCAGGGGCGGATCGCCCTCACGGCAGGTCACGGCGACGCGCACCGGGATGCGCTGCACCACCTTCACCCAGTTGCCCGAGGCATTCTGCGGCGGCAGCACGGCGAACTCCGCGCCCGTCGCCTGGGCGATGCTCGCGACCTTGCCGGTGCATTCGGCGTCGGGATAGGTGTCGACCTTGACGATCGCCATCTGGCCCGGCCGCACCAGGGTGAGCTCGGTCTCCTTGAAGTTGGCCTCGATCCAGAGATCGCTGTCGGCCACCACGACCATCACCGGCACGCCGGCCGTGGCGTAGCTGCCGGGTACCGGCCGCTTGGAAACGATGCCGTCGAGCGGCGATTCGATGGTCGTGCGGCGAAGCTGCAGCAGGGCCTCGTCGCGCGCCGCCACCATCTGCTTCACGCGCGGATGATCGTCGGTGCGAATCTTGGGGTCGCCGGCGAGCTGCGCCTCGATGCGCTGCAGGTCCTCCTGCGCCGCCGAGATGCGCTGGCGCGCGACGTCGAGCCCCATGCGCGTCTCCTGCAGCTTCTGCTGCGAGGCGATCTTCTTGTCGGCGAGGTCGGACTGGCGTTCGAATTCCTGCTGGGCGAAGTTGAGCTGGCTCTGTGCCGCCTTGATCTCCTCGCGCTTGGTGCGCCATTGCGCGCGAAGCCCGCGGATGTCGGCGCGCGTCGTCTCGATCTCGGCGTCGATCTTGCTCAGCGCCAGGCGATAGGCCTGATCGTCCAGCTTGAACAGGAGCTGGCCGCGCGACACGCGCTGGTTCTCCTGAACCGGCACCTCGACGATGATGCCGCTGAGCTCGGGCGCGATCTGCGCGCGGTCGCCTTTCACATAGGCATTGTCGGTGGAGACGTAGCGGCCCGACGAGAGCCAGACGAAGACGCTGACGGCCAGCACGATCGCCGGCAGCGACCACATGACCGCTCGAGCGACGATACGCCGTTCCATCCGCGGCCGTCTCTGAATGGCCGCAACCGGGGGCGTTACCGTCCCCACCGGGGAACGGCCGTCCAGATGCTCTCCGTCTCGCACCTATATATGGTCTGCCGTGACTACAGTTAGGTCAACTGGCTGCAGTGACATGGCAGCTAGGCAACTGCGCCGTCCTAATCCCGCTGAGCCGGCGTCGCCCCGTCCCGGAACAGCTTGTAGGTGATGGCGTCGTAGAGGGCGTTGTAGGAGGCATCGACGATGTTCGGCGACACGCCGATGGTCGACCAGCGCCGCGTGGCGTCGGCGCTTTCGATCATCACGCGCGTCGTCGCCGCCGTTCCGCCGGCTGCATCGAGGATGCGAACCTTGAAGTCGACCAGCCGCATGTCCTGCAGCTCGGGATAGACCGGCAACAGCGCCTTCCGCAGGGCAGCATCCAGCGCATTCACCGGGCCGTTGCCTTCCCCCACTTCCATGGCGCGGCGGCCGCCGACATCGAGCTTCACCGTCGCCTCGGAGAGCGCGATGAGCTGGCCGCGCGCATTGACCCGACGTTCAGCCAGCACGCGAAAACTGTGCAGGGCGAAGTAGTCGGGCACGGTATGCAGCTCGTGGCGCGCCAGAAGCTCGAACGAGGCATCGGCGCCATCGTAGGCGTAGCCCTCGGCCTCGCGCTCCTTGACGATCTCCAGCAGCCGCGCGACGCCGGGGTCCTTGGGATCGACCTCCAACCCGATCTGGCGGAAGCGCGCCATGATGTTGGAGCGTCCGGCCTGGTCGCTGACCACGATGATGCGCTGGTTGCCGACCGTCTCGGGATCGACGTGCTCGTAGGTCTTGGGATCCTTCTCGACCGCCGACACGTGGAGACCGCCTTTGTGCGCGAAGGCTCTGGTGCCGACATAGGCCGCGCTGCGGTTGGGCACGACGTTCAGCCGGTCGTCGAGCAGGCGCGACAGATGGGTCAGCCGCTGCATCGCGCCGTCCTTCAGGCCGGTCTCGAAGCCCATCTTCAGCACGAGGTTGGGAATGAGCGCGATCATGTTGGCATTGCCGCAGCGCTCGCCCAGGCCGTTGATGGTGCCCTGCACCTGGCGCACGCCGGCGCGCACGGCGGCCAGCGTGTTGGCGACGGCGTTCTCGGTGTCGTTGTGGGTGTGAATGCCGAGCCGCTCGCCCGGGACCTTCTTCACCACTTCGCCGACGATGCGCTCGATCTCGTGCGGCAGGGTGCCGCCGTTGGTGTCGCACAGCACCAGCCAGCGCGCGCCCGCCTTCTCGGCAGCGGCCAGGCAGGCCATCGCGTAGTCGGGATTGGCCTTGTAGCCGTCGAAGAAGTGCTCGGCGTCGAACATCACCTCTTCCATGCGGCCCTTCGCATAGGCGAGCGAGTCCGCGATCATCTCGAGGTATTCCTGCCGGTCGACCTCGAGCGCCACGTCGACATGGAAATCCCAGGTCTTGCCGACCATGCAGACGTTGCGCGCCTTGGTCTGCAGGATGGCAGCCAAGCCCGGATCGTTGGCGGCGCTGCGGCCGGCGCGGCGCGTCATGCCGAAGGCCACGAACTTGGCGGTCTGGAACTCGGGCGGATCGGCGAAGAAGCGATCGTCCGTCGGATTGGCGCCCGGCCAGCCGCCTTCGATGTAGTCGACGCCCAGCAGATCGAGCTCGCGCGCAATGGCGGCCTTGTCGGCCACGGTGAAGTCGACGCCCTGGGTCTGGGCGCCATCTCGCAGGGTAGTGTCGAAGAGATAGAGGCGGTTGGACGAAGTCATGAGGCCGGCATCATAGTGAGGCAAATGCGCGGGAGATATGCCTGATGACCACCCCGACGACCATCACCGAGCTGCGTTCAACCCTTCTGCAGGTACCCTGGCGCGGGCCGCCCCCGGCCGCCGGCATCCTTTCGGCGCCCAAGCGCGACATCTACGTCCTGGAGATCGAGACCCAGGGCGGGCTCATCGGCATGAGCTACGTCATGCCCCTGCGCGGCGGGCTGCACACCATAGACGCCTGCATGAAGGAGCTGATCGCCCCGCACGTCATCGGCCGCGACGCCACCGAGATCGAGGCGATCTGGCAGGTGCTCTACAAGAGCAACTTCTGGCTGGGCCGCATGGGCGTCACGGTATTCGCGCAGAGCGCCGTCGACATGGCGCTGTGGGACATCCTGGGCAAGCGCGCCGGCCTGCCCCTCTTCCGCCTGTGGGGCGCCGCACGCACCGAGGTGCCGGCCTACGGCTCGGGCTGTTTCCGCGGCCTCGGCCGCGACGGCATGATCGCGCGTGCGAAGGAGTTCACGGCCCAGGGCCTGAAGGCGATCAAGATGCAGGTCGCCCATATCCGGCCGTGGCGCGAGGACGTGCTCAACGTGAAGGCGATGCGCGACGCCATGGGCGGCGGCATCGAGATCATGATCGACGTCAACATGGGCTGGGACGCCGACACCGCCATCCAGGCCGGCCATCGCATCGACGAGTTCGATCCCTATTGGCTGGAGGAGCCGGTGATCGCCGAGGACTTCGCCGGCTACCGGCGCATCGCCGCCGCGCTGAAGACCCGGATCGTGGGCGGCGAGAGCCATTTCACGCGCAACGACCTGCGCCCCTTCTTCGAGACGCCGTGCGTGCCGATCCTGCAGCCCGATCCGATGCGCGGCGGCTACACCGAGCTGCGCAAGATCGCGGCCGCCGCCGAGCCGTGGGGCATCCGCATCGCCCCGCACCTCTTCCACGAGACCATGGTCCACCTGCTGGCCTCGATCCCCAACGCCAACTACCTCGAATACATGGACTGGAACGACGATCTCTGGATCGAGCCGGTGCTGCCGTCGAAGGCCGGCACCATGGCGCCGCCCGAGCGGCCGGGCCATGGCCTCGCCTTCCGGCCCGAGATCCTGAAGGATTGCCGGATCGGCGGTCAGAGGATGACATGACGGCCGCAGCGCGGCTTCTCGCGGCCGCGCTGCTGGGCGCTGTGGCCTGGCTCGTGACGCTGTCCGTCGCCGCACAATCACCGACCCTCACCGTCACTGGCAGGGACTCGACCAGGACTTTTGCGCAGAAGGCGCTGCTCGCCCATCCCGAGGTGCGCAGCGTCACCGTCGCCGATCCCGTCTATCGCCGCACGATGACCTACC
Source organism: Reyranella sp. (assembly GCA_019750135.1). Classification (GTDB taxonomy): domain Bacteria; phylum Pseudomonadota; class Alphaproteobacteria; order Reyranellales; family Reyranellaceae; genus Reyranella. Next base: position 252,912 of record JAIEOV010000002.1, read on the forward strand.
GCGCCATCCCGCTGGCCGTACTGCTGAAGGGCATCCGGATCGACGCCGACGACCACCTGCAGGCGCGCGCCTTCGACAACTTCTCGGTCAGCCTTCCCGGCCGTTTGGCAGCTTCCACCGACATCGCCCAGATCGAGGCCTTTCTCGCCATCGAGGATCCGGCGGCGCCGTGGCCCGCCTTACCGGACAAGCCGGACAAGTCGAGCGCCGGCCCGTTCTACATCATCTGGCGACGCGCGCCGTCGGTGACGATCAGCCAGGAATACTGGGCCTACCACCTCGCCGCCCTCACCGTCACCGACAGTCCGCTGAAGCGCTGGCCCGGCCTCGCCGTCGGCGCCGACGTCCCGGCGGGCGACCGCATCCGCACCGGCCTCGACCGCTTCATCGCCCTGTGCATGTCCTGTCATCGCTTCAACGGCGAGGGCGAAGGCAACCAGGGGCCCGATCTCGGGCGGCCGATGAACGTCACCGATTATTTCCAGATCCCGGCGCTGAAGAAGCTGATCCGCAATCCCCAATCGGTGCGCCAGTGGCCCGACCAGAAGATGCAGCCTGTCGACCCGTCGGCGCTGAGCGACAGCGACCTCGACGCCATCGTCGATTGGCTGGCCTACAAGGCCAAGCAGCGGCGTTAGCCTACCGCAGGCGCCTGACGGTCGCCTCGGCGAAGCGCTCGGCCGATGGCGGATCGAACTCCATGAAGAGCGACGGCTCCAGCACCTCGACCTCGATCACGATCAGCGCGCCGTCGCGCACCACGCCGTCGACCCGGGCATAGAGCGGCATCTCGGGCAGCACGCGCAACGCGGCGGCGCCCTGCTCCGCCACTTCGTCGGCCGGAGTCTCGGCGGCGCGAGTCGGACCGTAGCGCGAGTTGCTGCGGAACTCGCCCTTAGGTGGCCGCTTGCGGATGGCGTGGCTGAACACGCCGTCGAAATACACCATCGACAGCTCGCCGTCGGCGATCTCGGGCAGGAACTCCTGCACCAGCACGTCGCCGGCGGCGAGCCTGGGCACGGCGCCGGCCACCATGTCCCGGCTGAGCAGCTCGACCGAATGTCCGCCTCCGCCGGATGCCGGCTTCACGACAGCGTGCCACCAGCCGGTCTCGACGAAGACCCGCTCGATCGACGCCGCTTCGCGCCCGACGATGCGCGTGCCGGGCGTGCGTATGCCGGCCGCCGCGAGCTTGTCGAGGTAGTCTTTGCGCAGGTTCCAGCGTATCAGCGCGATCGGATTGAACAGCCGCGTCGACGCCGCCATCGCTTCCGTCCACGCGCGGAACGCCTCGAGCGCGCGATAGTAGCCCCAGGTCGAGCGCAACACGACCGCCGCCGCACCGTCGAACGCCGCGCGCGGGCCGTTCCACGCCGCGCCCGAGACCTCGAAGCCGCGCCGCCGCAGCGCCGCGGCGTAGAGCTCGTCGGAGGCGGTGATGTCGGGCTGGTCAGCCGCGGTCGCGAGGATGATCGCGCCGGGCAAGCTAGCCCTGCTGCTCGCCGAGCCAGGCTCGGGCCTTCTCGACCGTCTCGAACATCTGGACCTGGCGCGGCGAGGCGCTGAGATTGATGTAGCGCCTGACGAACTCGCGGTTGACGCGCGTCGTCACCACGAACGCCGCCGGCCCGCCGGTCCACTTCTTGTCGTTGACATAGGCGCTTACGCGCGCACCCACTGCCATCACGTCGTTGTCCGTGAGGTGCAACTCCATGTTCGTCCCGTCGAACAGCTTGGCGTAGGGCTGTGCGCCGGCGACGATCACGGAATCGAAGTACTCTTCGATTTCGGGCAAGGTCACCAGCCCCTCGGCCGTCGCCAGCACCAACCGCTCGTCGTGCGAGATTGTCCAATTTATCGGCATGGTCTACCCGTCACTTACAGACATTGCGCACGGCCCTCCACTCGGCGTCGGTGAAGGGCGGCTTGCCGGACGGCGGGCGTCGCGTCGCCTCGATGCGTTCGGCGGTCGGCGGATGGCTCGACCAGATGCCGGCAGCGGCGGCCGCGTCCTTGGGCTCCTTGGCCTGCATCTGTTCGAAGAAGCTCGCGACGCCGTCGGCGCGCATCTCGAGCTTCTCCAGCAGGGCGACTCCGGTGGCGTCGGCATCGCGCTCGAAGCCGCGGCCGTTGCGCAGCGCCAGCAGGACATTGCCGCCCGAGGCCAGCGTGCCGAGCATATCCGAGTAGCCGCCGCTCACCAGCTTGACCAGAAGCTCGATGCCGGACTGGCGCACCAGTCCCTTGACCGGATGATAGTGCACGACGTGGCCGATCTCGTGCGCCATGACGCCCGCGACCTGCGCGCCGTCCTTGGCCTGGTCGATGAGGTCGGAATAGAAGACCAGGATGCCGCCCGGCAGGGTGAAGGCGTTGACCGGGCCGCCTTCCATGACATGGACCACGATCTCGTGCGGGTAGTCGGCCGCCCTGGCCAATCGGTTGGCGAGGTCGTTCAACGCCTTGAGGCCGGCCCTGCCCTGGCACTCGTCCTTGTCGGCCGTCAGCTCGTCGAACACGCTCTCGCCCAGCCTGGCCTGCAGGCTGTAGGGCAAGAGCGGAGCCACGTATTCGGTGCCGTAGTCGACGGCGAGCCAGAACAGCCCGACCAGGGCCACGAAGGTCGCGCCGAAGGCGGCGATGCGGGTGCTCGGGGCTGGCCGTGTCGCAGCGAGCGGCGCGAGCTGCGGCACCAGCGCGGCGAGCTGCCGGCCGAGCTCGGGGTCGTCGATCACCAGGCGGGCCTCCGAGCCCTTGCGCACGACCGGCGGCGTCACCTCGTGCTGGACGTCGCCCAGCACGGCGACCTCGCCGATCGGCCAGCGCGCCAGGATGCCGGCATCGGCGAGGCGAAAGATCACCAGCTCGTTGGCGGTCGTGCGCACGCTGACCTCGTGCACCAGCGCGGTCTCACCGTCGTAGAAGCGGGCCATCGACGCCATGTCAGACGCCGCTCACGTCAAACATGTCCAACAGACCCTCGCCGTAGCGCGGCCCGAGATCGGTCGGCTGGCGGATCGACGCGCCATCGGGCGCACCGTAGAGCCACAGCTCGGCCGCAATCAGCCGCAGCGTGCGGTGCATGACCCAGGGCCAGCCCAGGCCCAGGGTCAGCATGACGATCAGGTAGTTCAGCACCAGGAAGCCCCACATCTGGCGCGTCGAGATCGCGGTGGCGAACAGCACGTTGCCGGCACGGCTGTGCGAGACGAGATAGCGGAACAGGTAAGCCTGCCACCAGCAGCGCAAGGGCAGGATCAGCAGGCTGAAGACGATATAGACGCCGATCGCGATCGCTGCGACCACCAGGATGGTGCGCAGGCTCGGCCGCGTGAACAGCTGCCCGAGCTCCTCCTCCGTGAAGTCGAGGCCGAGGCCGCCGACGGCGCCGCCGACCGCGGCGAAGGAGATGCCGGCCGCCGCCAGCCAGGCGATGATGTTGAGGAAGTAGTAGCCGACGTAGCGGCCATAGATGTCGCCGGCGGTGCCGCCGAACACGAAAGGCAGGCTGCCGAAGCGCGTGTTGGCGATGCGCGGCCGCGCCAGGTTCACCGACACGACCGGCGTCAGCAGCTGGAAGCAGATGGCGTTGGCAAAGGTGAGGAAGGTGGCCGACGCGCCGTAGCGCCAGGCCGATCCCGCCAGCCCGCAGCGTATGCCGCGCCAGCGCGTGCGCGACAGCCGATAGCGCAAGCCCGCGTAATGGCCGACGAAGGCCAAGGGGAAACCGATCAGCGCGACCGACAGGGAGAAGATGTCGAACAGGCCGAAGCTCGCGAACGGCCGTTCGTGGAACACGTAGATCCACACCAGGTACATCAGGCCGCCCCAGCCCGCGAGCATCAGCAGCGCCAGCACGAAGCCCACCATCAATTCGATGCCGCGGCCGCGATACTCGAAGCGGTCGCCCAAGATGGCGAAATGATTCCACAGGTAGCGGCGGATGCGCGTACGGCCCCAGAAGCGCGACCAGCCCAAGGTCACCAGCATCAGCATCAGGTGACGCAGATAGATGGCATAGAGCTCGCCCAGCCGGCCGTCGTAGCGCGGCCGGCTCGGCGTCAGGTCGGGCTCGGTTGTGGCGGCCGCCATGGCCGCCGCCGGCGTGACGGGCGTGGCGGCCTGCCCCCAAGGAGAGGTGTTGGTCACGACGCGGCCTCTGACCTCGGTTGCGCTGCGAAATCTTTCATGCTGCAATGCAGCATCTTTTGAGACGCCCCAGTCTACCGGAAACCTTTCAGCAGCCGCCACCATGACCAATCGCGACCGACCCTGGTTGATCCGGACCTACGCCGGCCATTCGACCGCGGCCAAATCGAACGAGCTCTACCGCACCAACCTGGCGCGCGGTCAGACCGGCCTGTCGGTCGCCTTCGATCTGCCGACCCAGACCGGCTACGACTCCGACCATCCCCTGGCCAAGGGCGAGGTCGGCAAGGTCGGCGTGCCCATCAGCCATCTCGGCGACATGCGGACCCTGTTCGACGGCATCCCGCTCGACCGCATGAACACGTCGATGACCATCAACGCGCCGGCGGCGTGGCTCCTGTCTCTCTATATCGCCGCGGCCGAAGCCCAGGGCGTCGAGCGCGCCAAGCTGCAGGGTACGACCCAGAACGACATCATCAAGGAGTACCTCTCGCGCGGGACCTACATCTTCCCGCCCGAGCCGTCGCTCCGGCTGACCGCCGACACGATCGGCTTCACCTACCGCGAGGTTCCCAAGTGGAACCCGATGAACGTCTGCAGCTATCACCTGCAGGAAGCGGGCGCGACTCCGGTGCAGGAGCTCGCCTTCTCGCTCGCCAACGCCATCGCCGTGCTCGACGCCGTGCGCGACCGCGGCCAGGTCCCCGAGGCCGACTTCCCGCAAGTCGTCGGCCGCATCTCCTTCTTCGTCAATGCCGGCATCCGCTTCGTCACCGAGATGTGCAAGATGCGGGCGTTCGCCGAGCTGTGGGACGAGCTCACGCGCACGCGCTACGGCGTCGCCGATGCCAAGCAGCGGCTGTTCCGCTACGGCGTGCAGGTGAACTCGCTCGGCCTCACCGAGCAGCAGCCCGAGAACAACGTCTATCGCATCCTGCTCGAAATGCTGGCCGTGGTGATGAGCAAGAACGCCCGCGCCCGTTCCGTGCAGCTCCCCGCGTGGAACGAGGCGCTGGGCCTGCCGCGACCGTGGGACCAGCAGTGGTCGCTGCGGCTGCAGCAGATCGTGGCCTTCGAGACCGACCTTCTGGAATACGGCGACATCTTCGACGGCAGCGCCGAGATCGCACGCAAGGTCGAGGCGCTGAAGCAGGAAGCCACCGCCGAGGTGGCGCGCATCGCCGACATGGGCGGCGCGGTGGCCGCGATCGAAGCGGCCTACATGAAGCAGCGGCTGGTCGAGTCCAACCTCAAGCGGCTGGCCGCCATCGAGGCCGGCGAGCAGACCGTGGTCGGCGTCAATGCCTACACCGATGCCGAGCCCTCGCCGCTCTCGACCGGCGAAGGCGCCATCCTGACCGTCGACGCCTCGGTCGAGCGCGAGCAGGTCGAGCGCCTGCAGGCGTGGCGGACCTCGCGCGACAACGCCGCCGTGAAGAAGGCGCTGGACGAGCTGACGGCCGCCGCCAAGGAGGACCGCAACGTCATGCCGGCCTCGATCGCCTGCGCGCAGGCCGGCGTCACCACCGGCGAGTGGACCGAGACGCTGCGTTCGGTGTTCGGCGAGTACCGCGCGCCGACCGGCGTCGCCCGCGCCGTCGGCGTCAGCGACGGTCGCCTGGAGGCCGCACGCCGCGAGGTCGACACCGTGTCGCGTCGCCTCGGCCGCCGCATAAAGATCCTGGTCGGCAAGCCCGGGCTCGACGGCCATTCCAACGGCGCCGAGCAGATCGCCGTGCGCGCCCGCGACTGCGGCATGGAGGTGGTCTACGAGGGTATCCGGTTGACGCCCGAGCGCATCGTCAACGCCGCTCTCGAGGAGAGCGTGCACGTCGTCGGCCTCTCGATCCTGTCGGGCGGCCACGTCTCCCTGGTCGGCGAGGTTTTGGCCGGCCTGCGCGCCGCCGGCATCGCCGACGTGCCGGTGGTGGTCGGCGGCATCATCCCGCCGGCCGACGCCGAGACCCTGATCAAGGCCGGCGTCGCTCGCGTCTACACGCCGAAGGACTTCGACCTCACCCAGATCATGCGCGACATCGTCGCCGTCGTGGACGGGGCGTGGAAGGAAGCGGCTTAGACCAGGTCCTGTTGAAACAGGATCTCCATCGCCTGGAGCGCCGGGTCGTCAGAACGCATCAGATTGGAACCGTTGCCGATGTAGTCGCCGTTGTCGTTGGTGTTCCAAACGAGGTATTCCCCTGTCGAGGCGTTCTGCCACGCAACGCTGTAGCCGGTCCCTGTTTTCTCGGCGGCAATCGGCTCCCATAGTCCAAATTGATTGTCGGCCACGGGCACGGCGTTCAGCTTCAGCCACGGGCCGCCTTGGTCGAGGTTGCGCAGTTGGAATAGATCGCCGATCTCGACGAGGCTGGTTGCTCCGAAGGCTTCGAGCGTGGTGATCGTGAGCCCGATCTCGCCGTTTCGGTTGAGGTCCTGATGGAATGAGGTCTCCAGCGTCTGCAGCGACACGTCGGTACCGGTCACAGGTCCAATGACATTGCCGATATAGCTGCCGTCCTGGTCCGTGTTCCAAACGAGGTAGCGGTCGGAATCCCCGTGTCTGAGGACGACCTGATAGCCCGTCGCCACGCTTTCGACGCCGACGGGTGTCCAGCCCGCGACCAGGGTGCTGGTGAACGCCGTCCCGCCGACCTTGAAGGATGGACCACTGCCGCTTTCGTCGCGAAAGAAGAACTGGTCGTCGACCTGAGCCAGGATCGTCAGGCCCTGATCCTCGACAGGATCATCGGCCCCATCGATCACAATGTCGATCCGGCTTGTCGAGCCGTCGGCCGTGGCAACTGTCATCAGCTCGTGCAAGGTCTCCCCGTTACCCAGGGCCTGGACCGTCGTGTTCGAATTGTCGAGGGTGTAGATCCAGGCGCCGGCGGCATCGATCGAGAAGGATCCGTAGGTCGTGGCCGTAGCGCCCTGCACCACAAATCGCGCGTCGCTGTCTGCATCGGTCACGGACAATGTGCCGGTGGCAGTGGCATTTCCGGTCGCGCCGGCCGACGGGTCCCCCCTCTCGGTGACGTGGCCTGCCCCAGTGCCGGTGATCACCGCTGCATCGTTGCTGCCTTGGATCGAGATATCCAGGTCGAGCAAGGTCCCATCTGCCGCGGCGACCGTAACGATCTCGTGCACCAAGCTACCGACGCCGAGCGCCTGAACAACGGCGGCGGCGTCGTTGAGTGTGTAGCTCCAGGCGCCCACAGCATCTATCGAGAAGGTGCCGTAGGTTTTGGCGGCATTCACCTGCGCCAGGAACGTTCGCGCGCTGTCCACGTCGACCACCGACAGGATGCCAGTTGCGTTCGCAACACCGACGGTGCCGTTGGAGATACCGCCTTTCTCCACGACCGATCCGGCAACGCTGCCGGTGATCATTGCCGCGTCATTGGCCCCGTTGATCGTGATGTCGACTTCCTGTTGTGTGCCGTCCACCGTCGATACCGTCACGAGTTCATGGAGCGTGTCGTCCATGTTCAGCGCCTGCACCGCGGCGTTGCCGTCGTTCAGCACGTAGCTCCATGCGCCCGTCGCATCGAGCGAGAACGTGCCGTAGGTCTTGGCCACCGCGGCCTGAACCACGAAGCCTATGGCGCCGTCGGGATCCGTTGCGTCGAGGTTGCCGGTCGCCATCGCGCTGCCCGGCGTTCCGTTCGATACGCCGCTCCGCTCCGTCACGGCCCCCGCGATATCGCCTGAGACCTGCGCCGCCGTCCCGAAGATGAAGTCCGACGAGTCGATCGACACTGTCGACGTGTTCTGCAGGCGCAGCATCGGGCCGCCCGGCCCGAAGCCCAGCACCACGTCGCCGCCGCTTGCCGTCACCGTCACGCCCGCCACCGACGTCGCCAGCGCTCGGGCGTCGATTTTGTCGAAGCCGTTCTCGAAATCCGCCACCGTGTCGTTGCCGGCGCCGAGCTCCATCACGAAGATATCGCTGCCGGCGCCGCCCTGAAGCACGTCATCGCCGTTGCCGCCGTTCAATCTATCGTTGCCGGTGTCGCCTGTGAGCGCATCGTTGCCTGAGCCCCCCGACAGGATATTCGAGGCGCTGGCGATGCCGGACAGGCTGTCGTTCCCGGCCCCGCCTTGCACCGTGAGTTGCTCGACCCCGTAGAGGAAGGTCTCGTACACGCCCGACTGGATCCGGAAGCTGCCCCACTGCGCTGGGCCACTGTTGACGGAGCTGCTGAACCAAGAGAAGTCGAAGATGGCGCTGTCGCGGCCGTCGCCGGCATTCCACTCCTGGTGGCCCTCGACTGTGGTGTTGAACGTGACCTGGTCGTCGCCAGAGCCGGTCTGCAGGCTCGCCAGCAGCTCTATATTGCTGATGCTGGTGCCGTCCGGCAGCGTGCCGCTGTAGGTCGACGCACCAGTTCCGGCGACCAGCCCCACTGTGACCGAAGCCGTCACGCCGCTGCGGTCCAACGATAACCGGTCAATGCCCGTACCGCCGTCGATCGCATAGCTTCCACCCGACATACCGATGACGTCATCGCCGTCGCCGCCCAGCAGGGCGCCGTCGCCGCCAGCGGCCTGAAGCGAATCGTTGCCCGAACCACCCGACAGGATGTTCGTGCCACCGTTCACCTGTAGCGAGTCGTTCCCGGCATTGCCGTACAGCGTGTTGTCGCCGCTCAGACCGTTGAGATTGTCGTTGCCGGACCCACCGTAGAGCGTCAGCTTCTCAACGCCGGAGAGCGCAACTTCGTAGTCGTAGCCAGAGTACGGCCAGTTGGCGAACCATCCGACACCCGTCAGGTATTCCCCGTTGACGTAGCCGGTGCCCACATTCTCGCTGAAGGCCGAGAAGTCGACGATCGCCATGTCGGTCCCGGCGCCACCATCCCAGTACTGCCGATCATAGATCGTCGAATCGGCAATGGTGGTGTTGGTGAAGCTCACCTGGTCATCGCCGGAGCCGCTCGCCAGGTACAATCGCTCGATGCCGCTGACCGTGGTGCCGTCAGGCAGGCTGAA
>JAIEOV010000018.1 GCA_019750135.1 Reyranella sp.
TTGATGACCGGCCAGGTCAGGCCGAACAGGACGACGGCGAGCCCGAGCTGGATGTAGGCGACCCTCATTGCCGGGAGACGCGACAGCATCTCCTTGGGCACCACTTGCCAGAAGCGCTCGACCTCGCGGTTCCAGTCGTTCAGGAGACGCGCGCCGAGCGGCGACTTGGTCTCGGCGACGTGCTCCTCGACCAGCGTCTTCAGCAGGCCCTCCCAGTGCGGATGGTCGATGCGCTGCCAGCTCACCGTCTCGGGATTGACCTTGAGCTTGAAGACGTCGTCGGGGTCGTAGACGAACGCCATGCCGCCGGTCATGCCGGCCGCGAAGTTGACGCCGAGCCCGCCCAGGATCACCGCGGTGCCGCCGGTCATGTATTCGCAGCCGTTGGAGCCCACGCCTTCCACCACCGTGTCGGCGCCGGAGTTGCGCACGGCGAAGCGCTCGCCGGCGCGGCCGCAGGCGAACAGCTTTCCCGCCGTGGCACCGTAGAGGACGGTGTTGCCGATGATGGCGTTGTCCTGCGGCACCAATGGGCTCGAGACCGTGGGCCGCACCACGATGGTGCCGCCGCTCAGCCCCTTGCCGACATAGTCGTTGGCGTCGCCGAACACTTCGAGCTTCATGCCCTTGACCGCGAAGGCGCCGAGCGACTGGCCGGCCGTGCCGCGCAGCCGTACCGTCACGGTGTCGGGCTGCAGCTCGGCCATGCCGTACTTGCGCGTGATCATGGCGGCGAGCCGCGTGCCCACGGCGCGATGGGTGTTCCGCACGCTGTACTGCAGCTGCATCTTCTCGCGGTGGCTGAACAGCGGCTGGGCGTCGCGGATCATCTGGGCGTCCAGCGTGTCGGGCACCTCGTTGCGGCCCTCGACCGTGCAATGCACCGTCTCGCGGCCGCCATCGGCCCGCGTCAGCAATGGATTGAGGTCGAGATCGTCGAGATAGCGCGCGCCGCGGCTCACCTGCTTCAGCAGGTCGGACCGCCCCACGATCTCCAGCAACGAGCGGTAGCCGAGTTGCGCCAGGATGGTGCGCACCTCCTCGGCGATGAAACTGAAGAGATTGACGACCTTCTCCGGCGAGCCCTCGAACTTGGCGCGCAGCTTGGGATCCTGCGTGCACACGCCGACCGGGCAGGTGTTGGAATGGCACTGCCGGACCATGATGCAGCCCATGGCGATCAGCGAGGCCGTGCCGATGCCGTACTCCTCGGCGCCCAGCATGGCGGCGACGACCACGTCGCGGCCGGTCTTGATGCCGCCGTCGGTGCGCAGCAGCACCTTGTCGCGCAGCCGATTGAGCGTCAGCACCTGGTGCGTTTCGGACAGGCCCATCTCCCAGGGGATGCCGGCGTACTTGATGCTGGTCTGCGGCGAGGCGCCCGTGCCACCCGAGTGGCCGGAGACCAGGATCACGTCGGCCTTGGCCTTGGCGACGCCGGCTGCGATGGTGCCGATGCCCGACCGCGCCACCAGCTTCACGGTGACGCGTGCTTCGGGATTGATCTGCTTCAGGTCGTAGATCAGCTGCGCCAGATCCTCGATCGAGTAGATGTCATGGTGCGGCGGCGGGCTGATCAAGGTCACGCCCGGCGTCGAGTGACGCAGCTTGGCGATCATCTCGCTGACCTTGAGGCCGGGCAGCTGGCCGCCCTCGCCGGGCTTGGCGCCCTGGGCGACCTTGATCTCGAGCTCGCGGCAGTTGTTGAGGTATTCCGCCGTGACCCCGAAGCGGCCCGACGCCACCTGCTTGATGGCTGAGGAGGCGTTGTCGCCGTTCGAACGCGGCTTGTAGCGCGCCGGATCCTCGCCGCCTTCGCCCGAATCGGACTTGGCGCCGATGCGGTTCATGGCGATCGACAGGGTCTCGTGCGCCTCGGGTCCCAGCGCGCCCAGGGAGATGCCGGGCGCGACCAGGCGCTTGCGCAGCTCGGTGATGGACTCGACCTCGTCCAGCGCAATCGGCGCGCGGTCGGTCCGGAAGTCCAGAAGGTCACGCAGGTTGATCGGCGGCAGGCGGCGGACCTGCTCGCTGTAGCGGCGGTACTTCTCGTAGGACTCGGTGTTCACCGCGTCCTGCAGCATGTGGATGAGGTTGCCCTCGAAATTGTGCCGGTCGCCGCCGCGCCGCGTCTTGTAGAAGCCGCCGATCGGCAGCGCGATCACGTCCTCGTCGAAGGCGCGGGCATGCTGCTCGGCGATCTTCTCCTGCACGCCGCGCAGCCCGATGCCCGAGATGCGCGAGGGCATGCCGGGGAAGAACTCCTGGACCAGCGAGCGCGACAGGCCGACAGCCTCGAAGTTGCAGCCGCCGCGGTACGACGACAGCACCGAGATGCCCATCTTGGACATGACCTTCAGCAGGCCGTCGTCCAGCGCCTTCTTGTAGTTGGCCAGGCACTGGGCGAGCGTGAGCTTGCCGAACAGGCCGCGCTTGTGGCGGGCCGCGATCGTCTCCTCGGCGAGGTAGGGGTTCACCGTGGTGGCGCCGACGCCGATGATGACGGCGGCATAGTGCACGTCCAGGGCCTCGGCCGAGCGCACGTTGAGCGAGATGAAGGTGCGCAGCGACTGGCGCACCAGGTAGGAGTGCACGCCGCCCGCCGCCAGGATCATCGGCAGCGCGGCGCGCTCGGCATTCACATTGGCGTCGGTCAGCACGACGTGCAGGCAGCCCGAGCGAACGCCGTCCTCGGCTTCCTTGCAGATGCGGTCGAAGGCCTGGCGCATGGCGTCGAGGCCGCCGCTGGCGTCGAAGGTGCAGTCGATGCGGCAGGCGGTCTCGCCCATGTACTTGCGCATCGCCTCGAACTCGGCGTTGAGCACGATCGGCGACTGCAGCGAGAGCATCTCGCTCTGCTCGGGGCTCTCGTCGAGGATGTTGCCGAGATTGCCGAGCCGCGTGCGGATCGTCATGACGTTGCGTTCGCGCAGGCTGTCGATCGGCGGGTTGGTGACCTGGCTGAAGTTCTGGCGGAAATAGTGGTGCATGCCGCGATAGGTGTCCGACAGCACCGCGAGCGGCGCGTCGTCACCCATCGAGCCGACGGCTTCCTTGCCGTCCTCGACCATGGGATGGAGGATCATCTCCAGATCCTCGATCGACCAGCCGACCGCGAACTGTCGGCGGCGCAGCTCGTCGGCCGGGAAATGCTCGGCCGCCGGCTCGTCCTGCTTGATCAGCGAATCGAGCTCGACGGTGCGCTCGGTCCACTTGGCGTAGTCGTGGGTGTCGGCGAGCATGTCCTTCAGCTCGCGGTCCTTGAAGAGCTCGGGCTGGTCCATGTCGACGGCCAGCATCTCGCCCGGGCCGAGCCGGCCCTTCTCGACGATCTTGCCTTCGTCCTGCGGCACCATGCCGGCCTCGGAGCCGGCGATCAGCAGCTCGTCGGACGTGCGAACGTAGCGCATCGGGCGCAGGCCGTTGCGGTCGAGGCCGACCAGCGCCCACTTGCCGGCGACGGCGGCGATGGCGGCGGGGCCGTCCCACGGCTCCATGACGCCGTTGACGTAGTTGTACATCGCCCGGTGCTTGGCCGGCACGTTGGGGTTCGCCGACGACGCCTCGGGGATCATCATCAGCTTGACCATCGGCAGGTTGCGATGGCCGCGCACCAGCAGCTCGAACACGTTGTCCAGCGCCGAGGAATCTGACGCTTCGGGCTGGATGATCGGCTTCAGGTCCTCGATCGCGCGGCCGAAGCCGTCATGCTCGAGCCGCGCCTCGTGGCTCTTCATCCAGTTGATGTTGCCCAGGATGGTGTTGATCTCGCCGTTGTGCGCCAGCACGCGGAACGGCTGGGCGAGCTTCCATTGCGGGAAGGTGTTGGTCGAGTAGCGCTGGTGGAAGATGGCGAAGCGCGAGACGAAGCGCTCGTCCAGCAGGTCCGGGTAGAAGGCCGACAGATGCTCGGCCAGGAACATGCCCTTGTAGACGATCGAGCGGCACGACAGCGAGCAGACGTAGAACTCGCCGATGTTCTCGGCGAGCGCCGCCTTCTCCATGCGCCGCCGCAGGATGTAGAGCTGCTTCTCGAACTCGCGGTTGTCGAGCGCGGGGTTGCCGCGGCCGATCAGGATCTGCTCGATCTCGGGCCGGGTGGCGTTGGCCTTTTCGCCGATCACCGAGATGTCGACCGGGACCTGGCGCCAGCCCAGGATGGTGTGGCCGGCGCGCAGGACCTCGGTCTCGACGATGATGCGGCAACGTTCTTGGGCGCCCAAGTCGGTGCGCGGCAGGAACACCATGCCGACGGCGATGCGGCCCATCTCGGGCGCTTCGCCGCTCGAATCGCGGACGTGGTCCTTGAAGAAATCCTGCGGGATCTCGACGTGGATGCCCGCGCCATCGCCGGTCTTGCCGTCGGCGTCGACGGCGCCGCGATGCCACACGGCCTTGAGCGCATCGATGCCCGCCGCCACGACGTCACGGCGTCGCTTGCCGTCCAGTGCCACGACCAGACCGACGCCACAGGAATCCATCTCCTTGGCGGGGTTGTAGCCGTAGGCGTCGGTCAGCGTGGCGGTGCCGCTCTTGTAGTCGCGGATGAACTGTTGGGCATCGAACGTCATGGCGGTCCTCAGTCTGAAAAGAGCTTCCCGGCCTCGGCCCAGTTCTCTTTCTTGATGTCGGTGATGATGATCTGGACGGCGTCCGGCGTGCAGCCGAGCGCCCGGCAGGTGCCCTCGGTGAGCTCCTTCGCGAGTTTTCGGCGCTGCTCCGTTGTGCGGCCCTCGAACATCTGGACGTTGATCATCGGCATGGTTGTTTCTCCCTTTGTCAGTTCTTGCGGTCGATAAGGACGTTGCCCGTGTGCTCGGCGACGCGCGCCATCCAGGCATTCACCTGCGGGAAGTTGTCGAGGTTGAAGCCGCCTTCGCCCGCGACGTGGGTGTAGGCGTAGAGCGTGATGTCCGCGAGACCGTACTGGCCGCCGACGAAGAATTGGTGACGCGCGAGATGCTGCTCCATGACGCCGAGCGCGGCGTAGCCCTTTTCCATACGGCCGGGCAGTTCCATCTCCTGCAGCGGCGTCAGCTTGGGCAGGAAGTGCTTCCAGAAACGTACCGTCGCGATGTAGGGCTCGTGGCTGTACTGCTCGAAGAACATCCATTGCAGCGTCTCGGCCCGCGCCCGGCGGTCGGCCGGCGCGAGCTTCGTGCCCTCGGCCAGGTACCAGATGATGGCGTTCGATTCGAAGAGGAAGCTGCCGTCCTCCAGCTGCAACGTGGGAATGCGGCCGTTGGGGTTCTTCGCCAGGAACTCCGGTGTGCGCGTCTCGCCCTTCAGGATGTCGCGCTCGACCAGCGTGTAGGGCAGGCCGAGATGATCCAGCACCAGGCGCACCTTGTAGCCGTTGCCCGATCCCATGAAGTCATAGAGCGTCATCATCGGCGTCACTCCGCGGCAACCGCGACCGCGGCAGCGGCCTTCGTAGAAAGATACGTGTGGATACGCTCGGCCGCGTCGCGGCCGTCGCGCACCGCCCAGACGACCAGCGAAGCGCCGCGCACGATGTCGCCCGCGGCGAACACGCCGTCGAGGTTGGTCATCATGCTCTTCCAGTCGATCTTGAGCGTGCCCCAGCCGGTGACGCCGAGATCGGGCGCCTGCAGCATCGCGGGCAGGTCTTCGGGATCGAAGCCCAGCGCCTTCAGCACCAGGTCGGCATGGATGTTGACGTGGCTGTTGGGAATCTCCTGCGGCGTCTGGCGGCCGGTGGCGTCGGGCATGCCGAGATGAATGCGCACCGCGCGCACGTGGCTGACATGGTCCTTGCCCAGGAAGCCCTGCGGCGAAGACAGCCATACGAACTCGACGCCTTCTTCCTCGGCGTGCTTCACCTCGCGCTGCGAGCCCGGCATGTTGGCGCGGTCGCGGCGATAGAGGCACTTCACCGACTTGGCGCCCTGGCGCACCGCGGTGCGCACGCAATCCATCGCCGTGTCGCCGCCGCCGATCACCACGACGTTCTTGCCCTTGGCGTTCAGCGTACCGGAGTCGAAGTCGGCGACCTTGTCGCCGAGCCCGTTGCGGTTGGAGGCCGTGAGGTAGTCGAGCGCGGCCACGATGCCCTTCACGCCGACGCCGGGTGCTGCAATGTCGCGCGCCTTGTAGACGCCGGTCGCGATCAGCACGGCGGCGTGGCGGGCGCGCAGCTGCTCCATCGTGACGTCGCGGCCGACGTCGCAGTTCAGCTCGAAGGCGACCTTGGAGTCGCGCAAGAGCGTCTCGCGCCGCTGCACGATCTCCTTCTCGAGCTTGAAGTTGGGGATGCCATAGATCAGCAGTCCCCCGACCCGGTCGTAGCGATCGTAGATCGTGACCTGATAGCCCTTGCGCCGCAGCTGCTCGGCGGCAGCGAGGCCGGCAGGCCCGGCGCCGACGATGCCGACGCTTTCGGGCCGCTCGCGGCGCGGCTTGATCGGCCGCACCCAGCCCTGGTTCCAGGCGGTGTCGGTGATGAACTTCTCGACCGAGCCGATGGTGACCGATTCAAAGCCCTTCTCGATGACGCAATTGCCTTCGCACAGGCGGTCCTGCGGGCAGATGCGGCCGCAAATCTCCGGGAAGTTGTTGGTCGCCGAAGAGAGCTCGTAGGCCTCTTCCAGGCGGCCCTCGGCGGTGAGCTTCAGCCAGTCGGGGATGTTGTTGTGCAGCGGACAATGGATCTGACAGAACGGCACGCCGCATTGCGAGCAGCGCGCCGCCTGCTCGGCCGCCTTCTCCCGCGCGTAGCTCGCGTAGATCTCGTCGAAGTCGCGCCGACGCTCGGCCGCCGGGCGCTTGTCCGGCATGGCTTGCGGCGTGGCGACGAACTTCAGCATCCTTTCGGACATGACGATATCCATCCAAGCGACTGTGTAATTTTATTACGCAAGAAGCGCGCCGACCGCGCTAATGCTGCGTTGCCGAGGCCAATTGAGCACCCTCAGGAAGATTTTTTCGAAGATCGATTTCTGAGACCATTCCTGTTTCAGCCGTTCGGTCTCTCCGGCTAAAATTGATTGCAATTCGGTACTAATTACTTTGAGCACAAAAAGTTGCTGATGGATCGCCCTTTTGAGGCGGCTCAGGCCGGTGCGTGCTGGTTGTAGCGGCCGCCGACGCGGAAGCGATCGAGGTAGGTCGGCAGGATGACCTCGGCGGCGGTCGGCACGATGCCGAGGTCGGCCAGGGTCTTGGCGCCACCGCGCACGACGTTGTCGCTGGTCAGGAGGTCGACCTGGTCATGGGTCAGCGGCGGCACGGGCAGAAACTCCGCGAACCAGCCGGCGATCTTCATCAGGCCGGCCGGCACGCCGATGATGGGCTTGTCTCGGGCGATCTCGCGCAGGACGAGCGCGGCGATCTCGCGGTAGGTGTAAACCTTGGGTCCGCCCAGCTCGAACACGCTCTTGGCGGTGTCGGGCCGCGCCAGCACGGCGACGGCGGCCGCGCCGACGTCGCCCGCGAACACCGGCTGCACCTTGGCGTGGCCGTTGCCGACGACCGGCACGAACGGCGCCTGGGCGGCGATCTTTGCCATGCGGTTGAACATCACGTCGTCGGGTCCGAACACCACACTCGGCCGCAGGATCGTTGCGCTTTCGAAGCCCGCGATGATGGCGTCCTCGGCATCGACCTTGGAGCGGATGTAGGGGTTCTTCGAGCCGCGGCCGTCGGCGCCGATGCCCGAGACGTGGACCAGGCGCAGAACGCCCGCGGCGCGCGCGGCCTCGGCGATCGTGCGCGCGCCGTCGACATGGACGGCTTGGTAGCGCTGGCGGCCACGCTGGAAGGGAATGCCCGCAGCATTGATCACGGCCTGGCTGCCGGCGACCGCCGCCGCCACCGATTGCGGCATGCGGAGGTTGGCGCGCATCAGCGTAACCTGGCCGACATCGCCTGCCGTCTTGCAGCGCTCGGCGAGCTCGAGGCGCCGGCAGGCGACCCGCACCAGGTAGCCCTCCTGGGCAAGAGCGCGCACGATGGAACGGCCGACGAAGCCCGAACCGCCGAAAACCGTGACCTGCTTGATGTTCATGGACGGTGCCTATAGCTCATTACCGGCTACGCGCAAGGTTGACATCGGGCCGCCCGGCCCTTAACTCACCGCCCTCACTGCCCGCATGCCGTGCCCAGGTGGCGGAATTGGTAGACGCACTAGTTTCAGGTACTAGCGCTGAAAGGCGTGGAAGTTCGAGTCTTCTCCTGGGCACCATGCGAGGCACTGAGTAATGACCATCACGCTCCATCGCAGCGACTTGCCGGCCGACTTGGCGTTCGGCTCGGTCGTGGCCGTCGACACCGAGACGATGGGACTGAATCCCCATCGTGATCGCCTTTGCCTGGTCCAGCTCTCGGCTGGCGACGGCAACGCCCATCTGGTGCAGATTCCGCGCGGGCCCGCAAAGGCGCCAAGGCTGGCCGCCCTGCTGGCTGACCCCAAGGTCCTGAAACTCTTTCATTTCGGGCGTTTCGACATCGCCACGCTCGAGCATGCGCTCGGCATCCGCTGCGAGCCGGTCTATTGCACCAAGATCGCAGCCCGCCTGGTCCGCACCTTCACCGACCGCTGGGGCCTGAAAGACCTCTGCAAGGAGCTTCTGGGCATTGACTTGTCCAAGCAGCAGCAGACCTCGGACTGGGGTGCCGATACGCTCAGCGAGGAACAAATGGCCTATGCGGCCTCCGATGTGCTTCATTTGCATGCGCTGCGGGCCAGGCTCGATGCCCTGCTGGAGCGCGAAGGCCGGACCGAGCTCGCCCAGGCCGCCTTCAAGTTCCTGCCGACCCGTGCCCGCCTGGACCTGGCCGGATGGCCGGATGTCGATATTTTTGAACACTGAGGGGCTTGATCTTGGACTTGGCATGATATTTGCTTAAACCCTGTAACGGGGAGGTCTCAAGACCTTCAGGGTGGGGGTACATGCGTATCGGTCCGAGTCTCATCCTGGCTTCGCGCCAGACCCTGGCAATGACGCCACAGCTTCAGCAGGCCATCAAGCTGCTGCAGTTCTCGCATCTCGAGCTGGCCGCCTTCATCCAGCAGGAACTCGAAAAGAACCCCTTGCTCGCCGAGGGCGCCGGCGACGACGGCCCGACAGCCGAGCAGGAAGCGCCGATCCTCGACACGCCAACTGACACCGCCGAAGCTTTGGCGGCCGCTGCGCCGGCGCTGGCCGATGCCGACGAGCGCTGGACGCGCGAGCATGCCGACCGCGGCGGCGACGGCGCCGCGACCCGTGTCGGACAGCGCGACGATGCACCCGGCGCGCTCGATTTCGTCTCCGAGCGGCCGCGCTCGCTCGCGGTGCATGTGCTGGAGCAGATCGAGCTGATGTTCGCCGAGCCGGCCGAGCGGCGCATCGCGCTGAAGCTCGCCGAGGGCCTCGACGAGGCGGGCTACTGCCGTCTCGATGCGTCTTCTGTCGCCGAAGCCTGCGGCGTCGGCGTCGACGTGATCGAAGCGGTGTGGACGCGGCTGCGCCAGATCGAGCCCGCCGGTCTTTTTGCCCGCACCGTCGCCGAGTGCCTGGGCGCGCAGCTCGCCGAGCGCAATCGCCTCGATCCGGCGATGAAGGCGCTTTTGGATAATCTCGAGCTGGTGGCCGCGGGCGAGCTGGGGCAGCTGCGCCGGCGCTGCGGCGTCGATGACGAGGATCTGCGCGAGATGCTCAGCGAGCTTCGCACGCTCGATCCGCGTCCCGGCCAGGCCTTCGACTTCGAGCCGATCCAGCCGGTTCAGCCCGATCTCTTCCTGCGCCCGGCCAAGGATGCCGACACCGGCCAAGAGGGCTGGCACATCGAGCTCAACACCGACGCGCTGCCCAAGGTGCTGGTCGACCGCAACTACCACGCCACCTTGATGAAGGGCGCGCGCGCCAAGACCGATCGCGACTTCGTCGCCGAGCGCTTCCAGTCGGCCAACTGGCTGGTCAAGACTCTCGAGCAGCGCGCCACCACCATCCTGAAGGTCGCGCGCGAGATCGTGCGCCAGCAGGACGGCTTCTTCCGCCACGGCGTCAGCGCGCTGAAGCCGCTGGTGTTGCGCGACATCGCCATCGCCACCGAGCTGCACGAGAGCACGGTGAGCCGCGTCACCTCGAACAAGTACATCGCCACGCCGCGCGGCATCTTCGAGCTGAAGTACTTCTTCACCTCGGCATTGCCGGCGCGGACTCCGGGTGTCGTCGTATCGTCGGAATCGGTGCGCTCGCGCATCCGTCATCTGGTCGGCGGCGAGAGCGCCAGTGCGCCGCTGTCGGACGATCGTATCGTCGACCTGCTGAAGGGCGAGGGCATCGAGATCGCGCGCCGCACGGTCGCCAAGTATCGCGAGGCCATGCGTATCCCGTCGTCGGCTGAGCGTCGCCGGCTCGGTCGCCTCGGCCTGGGCCGCAGCCTGCCGACGACGCTTCCCGGGGCCGCCATCGCCTCGCAAGCTCTCGCGGGTCCGGCCGACTGAGACCGTCCTGGTCGCCTGAAGGAGCGGCTTGACCCGACCGGACGAGGCGCCTATAGGGGCGCCTTCGCGCGCCGGGCGTGTTTTGGTCCCAGTCCGCTAACCTGTTGGTGACATTGTGGAAATTGCCGATTTGCTGACCGGTCCGGATGCCGTTCTGGCCAGCGTGAAGGCGTCCGGCAAGAAAGCGTTGTTGGCCGAATTGGCGGCCCGTTGCGCGGCCATGCTGAAGCTCGACGAGCGTCGTCTGTTCGACCGCCTGCTGGAGCGCGAGCGCCTGGGCTCGACCGGCATCGGCGGCGGCATTGCCATCCCGCACGGCCGCATGGCGACGCTCACCGAGCCGCGCGGCCTGTTTGCCCGGCTCGCCCATCCGATCGATTTCGATTCGATCGACGAGCGGCCGGTCGACATCGTGTTCCTGCTGGTGGCGCCCGAGGGTGCGGGCGCCGACCATCTCAAGGCGCTGGCGCGCGTGTCGCGCTTGCTGCGCGACCGCAGTCTTGTCGAGAAGCTGCGCGCCACCGAGAGTGCCGACGCGCTCTACGCCCTGCTCGTCGAATCAGTCCAGACGCAGAGCGCCGCTTAGTTTTTTCTGGGAGCGCGGGCCTCCGGCCCGCTCATGAGGCGGGCCAGAGGCCCGCGCTCCCGTTTAGTGAACCAGCGCCGGCTCGAGTTCGTGCTGGCGGATCAACGCCTGAGCGAGCTCGACCGAGGGCGCGGCGGCCATCGGCTTGCCGTCGGCGGAGAAGATACCGATCGCATGTGCGCCGTCGGGAAGGTTGATGGCCTTCACATAGGCGATCTGCTGGGCGCCGAGGCTCAGGAACGCTTCGTCGGCGAGGGGCGTGAAGTTCGAAGTCTGCTCGTTTTCCATGGCTACCTCCTTGGCAGCGTCAGCGCGCACGGCGCGCGGTGATGTCGATTGTGTTGCCGGTACCGTTGCCGGCATCGCCGGCCTCGATGCGGATCCTGCGAATGCGTGGCTCCTGGAGCGGCCGCACGAGGTCGATCGACAGCAGCCCGTTGTCCAGCCGCGCACCGGTGACCTCGATACCCTCGGCGAGCATGAAGGCGCGCTGGAACTGGCGTGCCGCGATGCCGCGATGAAGGAAGACGCGATCGCCGTCGTCGGTCTGCTTGCCTCGCACCGTGAGCTGGCTTTCCACCAGCTCGATGACGAGGTCGTCGGACGTGAAGCCCGCAACGGCAAGGGTGATGCGCAAGCCGTTCTCGCCGATCCGCTCGATATTGTAGGGCGGATAGCCCTCTGCGCTCTTGGCCAACCGGTCGAGCGTACGCTCGAGCTGGTCGAATCCCAGCAGCAGGGGCGAGTTGAACATCGACACACGGCTCATAAGAACCCTCCTCCGAGGAGCGAGCGTCCAGGAATCCATTAAGGCATTCCCTTGCGGTGAATCTGGGGTGCCGGGAACGCGGTTCAAGGGTGCTTGCCGCGGCCATCGCCAGCGCGGTCCGGGTGGGCTAAAATAGCCATACCCCTCAACTGCCCGGTGGAAAATGCCGGCGGGCCAAAGAACAGAAGCAAATGACGCTGGTTGCATCAGACGTGCGCCGGCCGGGTGAGCCGTTGGTGGCCGGTGCCCGTCCGACCCGCTCCGCTCCTCCCCGCCCGACCAAGGCCAGTGGCGCCAAAAACCGCGGATTTGGCCGCTGGCTGCTCGAATCCGGCCTTTATTCGCTCACCCTGGGCTACAACTCGCCACGCTCGTTCTTCGCCGTGGCCCCCGACAGCTGGCCCGGCGATCCGGCGATCGGCCAGCGCCTGCTCATGGGCGAGCTTCTGGCCCGCGGCAGTTCCGGCGCCGTTTCACCCGAGTCGGACGATCCGCCGTGGCGACGTCCCGGGGCGTCCGGCCTGTGGGTCGATGCCCTGAACGGCTTCGGCTGGCTGCGCGACCTGCGTGATTGTGGTGACCCGGCCGCCGCGGCCCTGGCCGTGCGGCTGGTCGACGACTGGTCGAATCGCGAAGGCCGCTGGTCGCCCGTGACCTGGAAGCGCGAGGTGCTGGCCGAGCGCGTCGTCTCGTGGATCCGCCACTACGACTGGCTGGCCACCGCGGCCGATCCGGAGTTCCCTGCCCGCTTCGTCTTCTCGCTCGCCCGCCAACGCACCCATCTCAGGCGTGCCTTGCGCGCCGGCCTGGTCGGACACGAAGCCGTCGCCGCGCTGAAGGCGCTGATCTTCGTCGACCTGGCCTTTGTGCGCGACGGCAAGTCCTTCGAGAAGAGTCTCGACCAGACCCTGTCGCGGCTCGCCAAGTTCGTGAAGCGCTACGTGCTGCATGATGGCATCGTGGCCGAGCGCGCGCCGCACCTGCAACTCGCCGTGCTGCGCCATCTGATCGACGTGCGCTCGGCGCTCGGGTCGGCCGAGCGTCGCGCGCCGCCGGAGATCCTCGCCGCCATCGATCGCATGGCGCCGCTGCTGCGCTTCTTCCGCCATGGCGACGGCGGGCTCGCCTTGTTCAACGGCGCCTGGGAGGCCGATCGCACCCTGATCGACCTGGTGCTGGCGCGCTCGGGCTCGAGCGAGAGCGCGCCCAGCATGGCGCTGGCCAGCGGCTTCCAGCGGCTGGCGGCCGGCACCTCGCTGGTGATCTCCGACGCCGGCAGCCCGCCCAGCCGCGGCATGGACGGCATCGCCCACGCCGGCACGCTGTCCTTCGAGATGAGCGCTGCGCACGAGCGCCTGATCGTCAATTGCGGCACCTTCCCCGGCGCGCCGCGCGACTGGCAGCACTTCATGCGCTACACGGCGGCCCATTCGACGGCGGTGGTCGACGACACCAACTCCAGCGAGATCACCGACCATGGCTCGCTGGAATATCGCGCCGGCAACGTCTTGGTCGACCGCGCCGACAATGACGGCGCGCAGTGGCTCGACATGATGCATGACGGCTACCGCTCGCTCTACGGCATCATCCATCGCCGCCGCCTGTGGCTGTCGGCCGACGGCGGCGACCTGCGCGGCGAGGATACCTTCGTGGGTCCCGAAGGCCGCATGGTGACGGTGCCGGACAAGCGCTTCATCGTGCGCTTCCACCTGCATCCTGCGGTCAAGGCGACCCTGGCGCAGAGCGGCCAGGCGGTGCTGATGCGCCTGCCGAGCGGCCGCGGCTGGCGCCTGCGCGCCTCAGGTGCAGGCATTGGCCTCGCCGAAAGCATCTATCTCGGCGAAGAGGGCCGCGTCCGCCGCACCGAGCAGATCGTGCTGGTCGGCCAGGTGCCGATGGAGGGCTGCACCGTGAAATGGGCGCTGACCCGGATGGAAGGCTGACGGGAGCGCGGGCCTCTGGCCCGCTCATGAGGCGGGCCAGAGGCCCGCGCTCCCTTAAGGCTTGAGGAAGCCTACCGTGCGGTAGACATCCGCCAGGATCGGTTCGGCCAACGCGCGGGCGCGCGCTGCACCATCGCGCAGGACGGCGTCGACGTGACCCGGGTCCTTCATCAGCCGCTGCATCTCTGCGCCGACCGGGCCGAGCTTGGCCACGGCAAGCTCGGTCAGGGCAGCCTTGAACTCGGAGAACTGCTTGCCGGCGAACTCGCCGATCACGTCCGGCTTCTCGCGGTCGGCCAGCGCGGCGAAGATGCCCAGGAGATTATCGGCGTCGGGCCGCTTCTCGGCATCGGCGGCGTTCTCCGGCATCGGCAGCGGATCGGTCTTGGCGCGGCGAATCTTCAGCGCGATGGCGTCGGCATCGTCGGTCAGGTTGATGCGCGACTGGTCCGACGGGTCGGACTTGCTCATCTTCTTGGTGCCGTCGCGCAGGCTCATGACGCGCGTCGCCTCGCCGAAGATCAATGGCTCGGTCAGCGGGAAGAAGTCGGGCGCGTTGAAGTCGTTGTTGAACTTCTGGGCGATGTCGCGCGTCAGTTCGAGGTGCTGCTTCTGGTCCTCGCCGACCGGCACGTGGGTGGCCTTGTAGATCAGGATGTCGGCCGCCATCAGCGCCGGATAGGCGTAAAGGCCGAGCGAGGCGTTCTCGCGGTCCTTGCCCGCCTTCTCCTTGAACTGCGTCATGCGGTTCATCCAGCCGACCCGGGCCACGCAGTTGAATACCCAGGCGAGCTGGGCGTGCTCGGGCACCATCGACTGGTTGAAGATGATCTGCTTCTTGCCGTCGACCCCGGCCGCCAGGAACGCCGCGGCGATCTCGCGCGTCTGGCCGGCCATCAGCGCCGGATCCTGCGGCTGGGTGATCGCATGCATGTCGACCACGCAGTACAGGCACTCGAAGTCGTTCTGCAGGCGCGCAAAGTTGCGGATCGCGCCGAGATAGTTGCCGAGATGGAGATTGCCGGTCGGCTGCACGCCTGAAAGGATGCGGCCTTTCAGGCCCCGGGCGGTGTAGGGCGCCAGATGCGTGTTGGGCGCCGTCGTCGTGACGTCGGGCATGGGATGTGGACTCCGCTCACTGTGGAAGGGCGCGGGGTTTGGACCTCCGCGCACCCCGCCGTTGGAAGGCGAGGGCGGAGCGGTATGGCTCAGCTCGTGGGCCGAATCAAGACGGCCATGCGGCCTGTCGCGGCGTTGACGGCAGGGACCCAGCCTGTTCCCATCGGCTTTGCACGCATCTTGCAGGATAGCAGGGGCATTGGGGTTGGGAGGAGTTGTGATGAACGAAGGTCGTTTGCGCCATCTGATTGGCCAGGTGAAGTCAGGCAAGGTGTCCCGTCGGGCATTCCTGCGCCGAATGGCGGCGGCGGGCCTGACGGCACCGATGGCAACCCAGCTTCTCTCGCTGGGGGGCGTCGCCATGGCGCAATCCAAGGCGCCCGTCTACAAGCCGACCAAGCGCGGCGGCGGCGGTGTGCTCAAGGTGCTGTGGTGGCAGGCGCCGACCTTGCTCAATCCGCACTTTGCGACCGGCACCAAGGACCAGGACGGCTCGCGCCTGTTCTACGAGCCGCTGGCCGGCTGGGACCAGGACGGCAACCTGCGGCCGCTGCTCGCCGAATCGATCCCGGGCCGCGAGGACGGCACCTTGGCTGCCGATGGCAAGTCGGTGACCTGGAAGCTGAAGAAGAACGTGAAGTGGCATGACGGCCAGCCCTTCACCGCCGACGATGTCGTCTTCAACTGGGAATACGCCAAGGATCCGGCGACGGCGGCGGTCACCAACGGAGTCTACGCCGACATCACGGTCGAGAAGGTCGATACCCATACCGTCAAGGTGAGCTTCAAGGAGCCGACGCCGTTCTGGGCCGAGGCCTTCGTCGGCTCGGTGGGCATGGTGATCCCCAAGCACCTGTTCGCCGATTACATCGGCGGCAAGTCGCGCGAGGCCCCGACCAACCTGAAGCCGGTCGGCACCGGCCCCTACATGTTCAAGGACTTCAAGCCGGGCGACATGGTCGCGGGCGTGATCAATCCGAACTACCACCAGGACAACAAGCCCCACTTCGACGCCATCGAGATGAAGGGCGGCGGTGACGCCGTATCGGCGGCGCGCGCCGTGCTGCAGACTGGCGAGTTCGACTTCGGCTGGAACATGCAGGTCGAGGATGAGATCCTGACCCGCCTGGAGAAGGGCGGCAAAGGCCGCGTCGACATCAAGGATGCGGGGTTCATCGAGCACATCCAGCTCAACCAGACCGATCCCTGGACCGAGGTCGACGGCGAGCGGGCGAGCCTCAAGACCAAGCATCCCTCGCTCAGCGATCCGGTGGTGCGTCAGGCGCTGTCGCTGCTGATCGACAAGGATTCCGTGGAGAAGCACATCTACGGCCGCACTGGCCGGGCGACGCCGAACTTCATCTACAACCCTGAACGCTTCCGCTCCAAGAACACCAAGTACGAGTTCAACGTCGACAAGGCGAACGACCTTCTGGAAAAGGCGGGCTGGAAGAAAGGCGCCGACGGCATCCGCGAGAAGGACGGCAAGAAGCTGAAATATGTCTACCAGACCTCGATCAACCAGCCGCGCCAGAAGACCCAGGCGATCGTCAAGCAGGCCTGCCAGAAGGCCGGCATCGATCTCGAGCTGAAGTCGGTGACGGCGTCGGTGTTCTTCTCGTCCGACGTCTCCAATCCCGACACCTATCCGCATTTCTATGCGGACATTCAGATGTACAACAACGGCCCGCAGCAGCCCGACCCGGCGGTGTTCCTGAAGCAGTTCCTGTCGTGGGAGGCGGCGACCAAGGCCAACAAGTGGCAGGGCCGCAACATCACGCGCTGGCAGAGCCCGGAGTACGACGAGATCTACAAGGCCTCGCAGGGCGAGCTCGATCCGATGAAGCGCGCGGCCATGATGATCAAGCTGAACGACCTCGCGGTGAACAACTATATCGTCATCCCCGTGGTCGCCCGTCCGGTCGTCACCGCCGTCAGCAACAAGCTCACGGCCGAGCTGAGCGGCTGGGACAACAACACCTGGGACCTCGCGAGCTGGTTTCGGGAGGCCTGATCCAACCTTCCTCGCCCGTATGACGGGCGAGGAAAAGAGGGAGGCAGCCGATGGACGAACGCAACTTGGCGGGTCTTCTGGACCAGGTGAAGGCGGGCGGGATGTCCCGGCGCGCCTTCGTGCAGCGATTGACGGCCGTAGGGCTCGCGGCGCCGATGGCGACCCAGCTTCTGGCGCTGTCGGGTGTGGCCATGGCGCAGCCCAAGTCGGGCTACAAACCGACGAAGCGTGGCGGCGGTGGGCTCCTGAAGGTGCTGTGGTGGCAGGGGCCGACCCTGCTGAACCCGCATTTCGCCGTTGGCACCAAGGACCAGGACGGCTCGCGCCTGTTCTATGAGCCGCTGGCGCGCTGGGATCGCGACGGCAATCTCCGGCCCGTGCTCGTCGAATCGATCCCGGGCCGCGAGGACGGAACGCTGGGTGCCGACGGCAAGTCGGTGATCTGGAAGCTGAAGAAGGGCGTGCGCTGGCACGACGGCCAGCCTCTCACCGCCGACGACGCCGTCTTCACCTGGGAGTATGCCCGCGACCCGGCGACGGCCACGCTCACCAGCGGCTCCTACAAGGACATCACGGTCGAGAAGATCGATCAGCACACCGTCGTCGTGAAATTCCCGGAGCCGACGCCGTTCTGGGCCGACGCCTTCGTCGCCGCGGCCGGTTGCATCCTGCCCAGGCACCTGTTCGCCGACTATGTCGGTGCGAAGTCGCGCGAGGCGCCAACCAACCTCAAGCCGGTCGGCACCGGGCCCTACAAGTTCAAGGACTTCAAGCCGGGCGACCTGGTGAGCGGCGTCATCAACACCGACTACCACCAGGAGAACCGGCCTCACTTCGACGCCATCGAGATGAAGGGCGGCGGCGATGCGGTGTCGGCCGCGCGTGCTGTGCTGCAGACCGGTGAGTTCGACTTCGGCTGGAACATGCAGGTCGAGGACGAGATCCTCACGCGCCTGGAGAAGGGCGGCAAGGGCCGCATCGTCATCAGCCAGGGCGGCGGCATCGAGCACATGCAGCTCAACTTCACCGATCCCTGGACCGAGGTCGACGGCGAGCGCTCCAGCCTCAAGACCACGCATCCGACCTTGTCGGATCCGGCGGTGCGCCAGGCGGTGGCGCTGCTGATCGACAAGGACTCGATCGAAAAGCACATCTACGGCCGCACCGGCGCGGCGACCGCGAACTTCGTCTATAACCCGGAGCGCTTCGCCTCCAAGACGACCAGGTCCGAATTCAACATCGACAAGGCGAATGCTCTCCTCGACAAGGCCGGCTGGGCCAGGGGCAGCGACGGCATTCGCGCCAAGGACGGCAAGAAGCTGAAATTCGTCTTCCAAACCTCGATCAACCAGCCGCGCCAGAAGACCCAGGCGATCGTCAAGCAGGCCTGCCAGAAAGCCGGCATCGACATCGAGCTGAAGTCGGTGACGGCGTCGGTGTTCTTCTCGTCCGACGTCGCCAATCCGGACACTTACAGCAAGTTCTATTGCGACCTGCAGATGTACAACACCGGCATGGCCCAGCCCGATCCGGAGGTCTTCCTGCGCCGCTTCCTGTCGTGGGAGGCGTCGACCAAGGACAACAAATGGCAGGGCCGCAACACCACCCGCTGGCGCAGCAAGGAATTCGACGACATTCACCAGGCCGGGCAGGTCGAGCTCGATCCGATCAAGCGCGCGGCCATGATGATCAAGCTGAACGAGCTTCTGGTGAACAACCACGTCGTCATCCCGCTGGTCGCGCGCCTGGGCGTCGCCGCCGTGGCCAACCGGCTGGTGGTCGAGCTGAGCGGCTGGGACAACAACACGGGCGACCTGGCGAACTGGTATCGCGAGAGCTGAGGGCCGTTGACGACGGCGCGTCGGCCTGTTCCCATCCGCCTTGCACGTATCTTGCAGGATAGCAGGAGCGTCAGGGATCAGGTGCTTCGATACGAGCATGGGAGGCGTCCATGGACGAACGTGACTTGCGTGGTCTTCTGGGCCGGGTGAAGGCGGGCGCACTATCGCGTCGCGCTTTCGTGCGGCGCATGGCGGCGGTGGGGTTGGCAGCGCCCTTCGCCAATCAACTTCTTGCTTTGTCGGGCGTGGCCATGGCTCAGTCCAAGGCGCCCGTCTACAAGCCGACCAAGCGCGGCGGCGGTGGCCTCTTGAAGGTGCTGTGGTGGCAGGGCCCGACGCTCCTCAATCCGCACTTCGCCGTCGGCACCAAGGACCAGGACGGCTCGCGGCTGTTCTACGAGCCGCTCGCCGGTTGGGACGCCGAGGGCAACCTGCGGCCGATCCTGGCCGAGACGATCCCGGGTCGCGAGGACGGCACGCTCGCCGCCGACGGCAAGTCGGTGACCTGGAAGCTGAAGAAGGGCGTCAGCTGGCACGACGGCCAGCCCTTCACCGCCGACGACGTGGTCTTCACTTGGCAGTATGCCCGCGATCCCGCGACCGGCGCGGTCAGCAGCGGCTCCTACAAGGACGTCACGGTCGAGAAGGTCGACCAGCACACCGTCACCGTGAAGTTCGCGCAGCCGACGCCGTTCTGGGCCGACGCCTTCGTCGGCTGGTTCGGCATGATCATTCCCAAGCACCTGTTCGCCGACTACATCGGCTCCAAGTCGCGCGAGGCGCCGACCAACCTCAAGCCGGTAGGCACCGGGCCCTACAAGTTCAAGGAGTTCAAGCCGGGCGACATGGTGGCCGGCGTAATCAACACCAACTACCACGTCGAGAACCGGCCGCACTTCGACGCCATCGAGATGAAGGGCGGCGGCGATGCGGTCTCGGCGGCGCGCGCCGTGCTGCAGTCGGGCGAGTTCGACTTCGCCTGGAACCTGCAGGTCGAAGACGAGATCCTCACCAAGCTCGAGAAGGGCGGCAAGGGTCGCCTGATCTACTCCAAGGGCGGCGGCATCGAGCACATCCAGCTCAACAACACCGATCCCTGGACCGAGGTCGACGGCGAGCGCTCGAGCCTCAAGACCAAGCATCCGATCCTGAGCGATTTCGAGGTCCGCCGGGCGCTGTCGCTGCTGGTCGACAAGGACTCGGTCGAGAAGCACATCTACGGCCGTGGCGGCGTGGCCACGGCGAACTACATCAACAATCCGGAACGGTTTCGCTCGAAGACGACGAAGTACGAGTTCAACATCGACAAGGCGATCGACATCCTGGAGAAGGCCGGCTGGAAGAAGGGGGCCGACGGCATCCGCGAGAAGGACGGCAAGCGCCTGAAGCTCGCCTACCAGACCTCGATCAACCAGCCGCGGCAGAAGAACCAGGCGATCGTCAAGCAGGCCTGCCAGAAAGCCGGCATCGACGTCGAGCTGAAGTCGGTGACGGCGTCGGTGTTCTTCTCGTCCGACGTCGCCAATCCGGACACCTACAGCAAGTTCTACTGCGACCTGCAGATGTACAACAACGGCTCCCAGCCCGACCCGGAGATCTTCCTGCGCCAGTTCTGCTCGTGGGAGGCCGCGACCAAGGACAACAAGTGGCAGGGCCGCAACATCACGCGCTGGCAGAACAAGGAGTACGACGAGGTCCACAAGGCGGCGCAGGTCGAGCTCGACCCGATCAAGCGCGCCGCCATGCTGATCAAGTGCAACGAGCTCGTGATCAACAATGTCGTGGTGATCCCGGTGTCGGCCCGGCTCGGCGTCGCCGCCGCCCACAGCAAGCTCGTCTGCGAGATCAGCGGCTGGGACAACAACACCTGGGACCTGCCGAACTGGTTTCGAGAAGCCTGACTAACCTCACCCTGAGGAGCGCGCCCCTCGAGTTCCTCGGGGTAAACTTAGCGCGCGTCTCGAAGGGTGGGCCACACCAAGACTGTTGCCATCCTTCGAGACGCTGCGTGGAGTTTACCCCGAGGAACTCGAGGGGCGCGGCTCCTCAGGATGAGGTTGTGCGTGAAAAGAAAGGAAAATCAACTCCCGTGCACCGCACGTCTTGAGCACCATCGGATTCACCGGCGGCAGCCATGCGACACCGTTGCTTGCTGCCGAACTGCGATCGGCCGGCGCAATCCTGGTGGCCGACCACATGGACGACCTACCACAGGCGATCGAAAGCGTGGTTGTCGAAATGCCCGGTGCGGGTTACCCCTGAGGCTCGAAGAGCCTTTCCAGCCTGGCGGACCCCGACGGATGTCTGACAACCCCCCGATCGAATACGACTTTCCCGACATAAGGCGGTGGGAGAAGGGCGATGCGCCTTACATCCACGTCCGCGAAAGCGGCAAGCCCGGCCCGACGGTCATGGTGGCGTCGCTGACGCACGGCAACGAGGTGTCGGGGGCGATCGTGGTCGACGAGCTGCTCGGCCGCGGGCTGAAGCCGCGCCAGGGTACGCTGATCTTCTCTTTCAACAATTTCGAGGCCTATCAGCGCTTCGACCCCAACAACCCGTTCAAGTCGCGCATGATCGACGAGGACTTCAATCGCACGTGGGGGCGGCTCGACCAGCCGGCGACGACGCGCGAGACGAGGCGCGCCCAGGCCGTGCGGCCCTATGTCGAGCGCGCCGATCTGCTGCTCGACCTCCATTCCATGCACGACGACTGCGTGCCGCTGATGCTGTGCGGGCCGCTCGACCGCGGCGCCGAGCTCGCCAAGCGGCTGGGCGCGCCGGCCGACATCGTGCGCGACCGCGGCCATGCCGCCGGCATGCGCATGCGCGACTATGGCGGCTTCGGCGACCCACAGGGCGACAAGACCGCGCTGCTGATCGAGACCGGGCAGCACTGGCGCCAGTCGTCGGTCGTGGTGGCCAAGGACGTGGCGCATCGTTTCCTCACCGAGAGCGGGATCGTCGAGGCCTCCGACCTGCCCGCCGACTGGAAGCAGCCCGCGCCGCCCAGCCAGCGCGTCGTGCAGGTCACGCATGCCATCGCCACCAAGCGCGGCAACTTCACGCCGGCGCGTCGCTTCGAGGGCCAGGAGGTGGTCGCCAAGGCCGGCACCGTGCTGGGCCACGATGACGGCGAGCCGGTGACGACGCCCTACGACGACTGCGTGCTGGTGATGCCGGCGGTGAACCGGCCGTTGCGCGCCGGCGTCACGGTTGTTCGTCTGGGTCGGCTGATCTGAGGCCGGGCTGGCGGCGCATGACGAAGCGCAGCTCGGCGAGACGCACGACGCCGAGCAGCGCGCCCAGCGCGGCGTAGACCACCATCCCCAGCGCACAGACGCCGAACAGGGCCACCACGCCCTTGACGTTGGCGTGGGCCAGGGCCGGATCCAGCACCACGAGCGCCCCCCAGAGGGCGACGCCCATGCCGATGGTCGCCGCCATCATGCGCCACGACCGCGAGACCAGCCGCCGATCGGCGACCAGGTGACCGCGCCGGTGGAGCACGAGGGCCAGCATCGCCGCGTTCAGCCAGCCCGACAGCGACGTGGCGAGCGCGACGCCGATCTGGGCGAGGCTGGTGCCGTAGAGGAAGAAGACGTTGAGAATCACGTTCACGACGATGGCGACGATCGCGATGTAGAGCGGCGTGCGCGTGTCCTCGCGGGCGAAGAAGCCCGGGGTCAGCGCCTTGATCAGCACGTAGGCCGGCAGGCCGACGACGTAGGCGGCCAGCGCGCTTGCCGTGCGCAAGGTATCGTCGTGCCCGAAGCGGCCGCGCTCGAACAGCACGCGGATGATGGGCTCGCTCAGCAGCCACAGCGCCACCGCTGCGGGGAGGCTGAGCAGCAGGCCGAACTCGATGGCGCGATTCTGGTTGGCCATCGCCGATTCCATCTGGCCGGCGCGGAGCTGACGGGCCAGCAGCGGCAGCAGGGCCGTGCCGATGGCAATGCCGACCACGCCGAGCGGCAATTGGGCGATGCGGTCGGCGTAGAAGAGGGCCGAGATCGTGCCGACCGGCAGCAGCGAGGCCCACACCACGTCGAGCATGGTGCTGATCTGCTGCGCGCCGCCGCCGATCGCCACCGGCGTCGCCAGCTTGACCAGCCGCGCCACCCGCGCCGTCCAGCGCGGGCGTACCAGCGTCATGATGACATCGTCGCGGGCACAGGCGATCAGCAGCCACAGCCATTGCAGCAGGCCCCCGATCGCCACCCCGATCGAGGCGGCATAGCCGCTGTTGGGCAGGAGCGGCGTCAGGCCGAGCACGGTGCCGATCATCGCCAGGTTGAGGAGGATGGGCGTCGCCGCAACATGGGCGAAGCGGTCGATGCTGTTCAGCACGCCGCCGTACAGCGAGGCCAGCGAGATGAACAGCAGGTAGGGGAAGGTGATGCGGCCGAACTCGACGGCCATGGCGAAGGTTGACGCCTCGTCGCGCATGCCGGGCGCCAGCACCGCCACGACCCAGGGCATGGCAATCATCAGCACGATCGAGAACGGCACCAGCACCAGCAACAGGGCGGCGTGGGCCTGGCGGGCGAAGGCCAGCGCTTCGGCGCGGCCGTTGTCCTGCAGCTCGCGCGAGAAAAGCGGCACGAAGGCCGCCGAGAAGGCGCCCTCGGCGAACAGGCGGCGGAACAGGTTAGGCAGCTTGAAGGCGACGAAGAAGGCGTCGGCCATCGGGCCCAAGCCCAGCATCGCCGACAGCACGACATCGCGGACAAAGCCCACGAGCCGGCTCAGCAGCGTGAAGCCGCCGACAGTGGCGACGGCGCGGCCGAGGCTCATGCTAGTAGGCCCAATGATGACCTCATCCTGAGGAGCCGCGCGCAGCGCGGCGTCTCGAAGGATGAGCTACAACGAGACTGGTGCCTACCCTTCGAGACGCCGCGCTGCGCGCGGCTCCTCAGGGTGAGGTGCGGGGTGTTGCGAGCGAAGAATCGTGTAGAAACAGTCACTTCGCTTTTCAGGTCGACCGCCATAATCCTGTCATCGTCAGATGCCATATTCTCTCTCGGTGGCGGCCGGTGATGTGATGACCGGTATAAACCGCTACCACGGCCGGTCCTTAACGGGGCCGGTTTTTTATTGGGCGGCCGCCAGCTTCAGCAATGTCTCGCGGTCCTGGGTCGCGAGCTTCTTGTAGTCGCCGACGATCCTTTCCAGCTCATCGGCCGGCAGCACGCTTTCCAGATCGGTGAAGCCCTGCGGCGCGCGCTGCTCGACGAGGTCGAGCATGACGTCGATGCCCTTGCGACGATTGCTTTGGACGATGGCCGCGGTCGGCGGCAGGCGCCGCCGCTCGTAGCGCTTCAGTGCCGCCTCCGGATCGCCGCCGGCCAGAAGTTCCTGGGTGATCGCCTCGCCGTCGAGGATCGCCTGCGAGGCGCCGTTGGAGCCGATCGGATACATCGGATGCGCGGCATCGCCCAAAAGGGTGATGCGGCCGTGGCTCCAGCCCGGCAGCGGATCGCGGTCGACCATGGGGAACTCGAGAATGGTGTGGGCCGCGCGGATGACGCCCGGCACGTTGAGCCAGCCGAAGTTCCAGTTCTCGAAGCGCGGCAGGAAGTCGGCAAGCTTGCCCGGCCGGTTCCAGTCCTCGCGCGGCAGCATGGCGCCGTCGCCCATGTGCAGGTCGCAGATCCAGTTGATCAACGCCTCGCCGCGCTCGGCATGGGCGCGACTGATCGGATAGCAGACGAATTTCTGATTGTGATGGCCCGCCTGAACCATGGTGTTGCCGCCGAGGTAGGGCTTACCCACGGTGACGCCGCGCCACATCAGGATGCCCTGCCACTTGGGCGGGCCCTCGTCAGGATGGAAATGGGCGCGCACGGCGGAGTGGATGCCATCGGCGCCGATCAGGATGTCCGCCGCCGTCGTCTCGACGATCGCGCCGTCACGGTCGGCGAAGCGCGCCGTGACCGTGTTGCCCTTCTGCTCGAAGCCCGCAATTCGCCGGCCGAACTTGATGCGCCCCGCGCCCAGCATCTGCTCGGCGGCGCGGAACAGGATCATCTGCAGCTCGCCGCG
Source organism: Reyranella sp. (assembly GCA_019750135.1). Taxonomy (GTDB): domain Bacteria; phylum Pseudomonadota; class Alphaproteobacteria; order Reyranellales; family Reyranellaceae; genus Reyranella. The sequence goes on from JAIEOV010000018.1 coordinate 24,768, forward strand.
ATGGATGGAGAATTGCGGCCAGGGCAGGCCGGCGTGGCGGCCGCGCGGATCGGCCCAGATGGTCTGGCCGTGGCGGTTGGCATAGCGCAGCTCGCGCGTCTCGATGGCGGTCGCGGCCAGCGCCGGCTGCAGCCCCAGGCTCGAGAGGATGCGCACGGCGCCCGCCTGAATGTTGATGCCGACGCCGAGCGGCTTCAACTCGCTCACGGCCTCGAACACCTCGACATCGAAGCCGGCGCGATGGAGGCACATCGCGGCGGTCAAGCCGCCGATGCCGGCGCCGGCGATGACAATCTTCATGGCGGGCTCAGGCGTCGCGGCTCAGGCCGCGATAGAGCAGGGCGGCCTGGTAGGCGGCCCATTTCTCCGCGTAGCTGTCGCCCAGCTCGCGCAGGTAGGACCAGCTGTAGATGCCGCTGTCGTGGCGGTCGTCGAATACGATGCGGATGGCGTAGTGGCCGACCGGCTCGACGGCGGCGATCTTCACGTGACGGCGCCCGGACACGATCTTCTTCTGGCTGGGGCCGTGGCCCTGGACCTCGGCCGACGGGCTTTCGACCCGCAGGTACTCGGCCGGCAGCGAATGGGTGATCCCGTCGGAGAACTCGATCTCGAGCCGCGCGTCTTCCTTGAAGACGCGCAGTTCGGTCGGCCACGGTGCGGTCGTCTCGTAACTGCCTTCGTCCGGTGCGGACTTGGGGAATTGATCGGCTGCGCTCACGGCACGTCCCTGATCACGCGCGCCTCGCTCACCAGCATGATGGGGATGCCGTCACGGATGGGATAGGCGAGCCCGGCCTTGCGGCTGATCAGCTCGCCGGCCGCGGCGTCGTACTCCAACGGCCCGTGCGAGGCCGGGCACACCAGGATCTCCAGCAGCTTGGGATCGACACCTGAGCGGCGCGATGCGGGTTCGTCCGATGGCGGGGTCATGGTGCCTTTTATATCATGGTCTTCCGGACCGCGCGCGTCCCCGCGACGCGCGCGGTCCGAAAGACTCAATTCGCCCGCTTGGGTGGGGTTTCGCCGGACTGGCCGAAGGCGTTCATTTCCAGGAAGGCGACCAGGAGCTTGGCGCGGGCCGTCGAATCGGCGGCTTCCAGCAGGGCCTGCTTCTCGGCCGGGCCGAAGGGCAGGACCATGGACAGTGAGGTCACCAGATTGGCATCGGCCGCCTGCTTCACGGCGTCCCAGTCGGTCGACAGGTTGCGGCCGCGGAAGAAGGCGGCCAGTGCCGCCATCAGCCGCTCGCGGTCGAGCTCGACCGGCTCGTCGGCATGGTCGAGATCGGCGCGATACGGCGAGAACACCGAGGAGACGCGGCGATAGCCGCCATGGGCGAGATCGAGCTCGCGCACGATCTCGAAGCGGCAAACGCCGGACAGCGCCAGCAGCAGCCGGCCGTCCTCGGTCTCGTTGAAACTGACGATGCGGCCGGCGCAGCCCACCTTGTGCACCTTGGGCCGGCCATCCTCGGTCGGCAGTCCATCACCGGCAAAGCCGCCGGGCTGCATCGGCTGCACCATGCCGATCATGCGATGGCCGGCCAGCGCATCGAAGATCATCGAGAGATAGCGCGGCTCGAAGATGTTGAGCGGCAGCTTGCCGCCGGGCAGCAGCAGGACGCCCGACAGCGGAAAGATCGGCAGCGTCTCGGGCAGCTGCTCGAAGCTCGGCTCGAACGGATTGCGCCCGGGCACCCGCTCGGTCATGCCGACGCGTCGATCAGGAGAACAGGATGGTCGACAGCCGCTTGCGGCCGTCGACGGCGAGTGGATCGGCAAAGCCCAGCGCCTCGAAGAACTTCAGGAGCTGCTGGCGAGCGGCCTCCTCGTTCCACTTGCGGTCGGCCTTGATCATGGCGAGCAGCTCGTTGATCGCTTCCTGGCGCTCGTTGCCGGCCCAGTAGGCCATGGCGAGATCGAGGCGCGCCTGCATGTCCTTGGGATCGGCGGCAGCCTTGGCCTTGAGGTCGTCGACCGGCCCCGCCTCCTTGGCCTTCTCGGCAAGGTCGATCGAGGCCTGCACGGCCACGACGTCGGCGTTGGTCTTGTCCTTGGCCTCGACCTGGGCCAGCAGCTCCTTGGCCTGCTCGACGTCGCCGGTCTGCAGGTTGTAGCGCGCCAGGCCGGCCAGCGCGGTGACGTGCTTGGGGTCGGCGCCGAGGATTTCGCTGTAGATGCGCGCGGCCAGATCCTGGTCGTTCTGCGCGACGGCGGCTTTCGCATGCTCCAGCAGCTCGGCGATCTCGTCGCCGCCACCTTCGCCCGCGGGGCCGCCGGTCGCCTGCACCAGGCGGTCGACGAACTGCTTGACCTGGCTCTCGGGCACCGCGCCCATGAAGCCGTCGACCGGGCGGCCGCCGAAGAAGGCGTAGACCGCCGGGATCGACTGGATCCTGAGCTGCTGGGCCAGCATCTGGTTCTGGTCGATGTTGATCTTGACCAGCTTGACCGCGCCGTTGGCCGCCTTGACGACCTTTTCGATCGCCGGCTGCAACTGCTTGCACGGCCCGCACCACGGCGCCCAGAAGTCGACGATCACCGGTACGGTGCGCGAGGCTTCCAGCACATCCTTGGCGAACTTGGTCTGGTCGCTGTCCTTGATGAGATCGGCGGGGGCAGCCTGCGGCGCGGCGCCCTTCAGCATCGGTTCCATGGATCCTCGAACGGGGGGAATTTGCGTTGCCCCGCAATGTGGCCTCCGCTCCCCGAGGGCGCAAGGGGGCGGGATTCGGTTGGAATCGGCCTGAATCAACTGGAGTCATGCTCCTCTCCTGGGGGAGAAGTTGGGTGAGGGGGTGATGCATGAGCAAGTCTTCGCTTACCCCTCACCTAGCCTCTCCCCCCAAGGGCAGGGTTATCGCAGGTGACTGCAAAACTCCGTCATCCCGACCGGAGCCTCGCGCAGCGAGGCGTAGTGGAGGGATCTGTTTTGTTGATGCATCGACAAAACAGGTCCCTCGGCTGCGCCGCCCTTCGGGCGGCTTCGCTCGGGATGACGGGAAGGATTGGTCACATGCGATAGCCCTGCCCCCAAGGGGGAGAGGAACATGAGAGAGGACAATGAGCGAACCTACGATCAGCGATCGTCGACCTTGGTGGCGATGCTGTGGACCTCATCCGGGGTGAAGGCCGGGATCGAGCAGGCGCCGTTGGCGCAGGCGAAGGCGGCCGCTTCGGGGAGCTCGGGATACTCGACGTCGGCCGCCGGCAGCGGGCCCTCGCGGCGATCAAGCCATTCGATGCGGAAATAACGCGTCGGGTAGGTGCGAGCGACCTCGTAGAGGGCACGCGCGGCGGGATCGTCCTTGGCGCCGACGATGGTGATGTGGGCGGGCTCGCGTGAAAGCTCACGGTCGGCCAACAGGGCGCCCGGCACGATCAGGTCTTCCTCGGCGAGCGCGATCAGGTATCGCATGCCATGCTCGGCCGCTTCCTTGAAGGCGGGCCGTGCGGCGCGGGCCAGCAGGTTGAGCAGCCGGACCGCGGCGACGTTCTCGTCGACCTGTTTCACCGGCTTGGCCAGTACGCCTTTCGCGCCGGGTTCGGGCGCGCGCACCATGAAGCCGCCCGACGAGTCGCGATGATCGCGCACGATCACCTCGCCGAGCTCGATGGCCAGGGTGAGGTAGCGCCGCTCGGCAGTGCTGCGATAGAGCGCGAGAGCCGCCTCGGCCATCGACAGCGTGTCGCCGAGATGGGTGTCGTCGTCGGCCGCCCGCGCATGGCCGAAGCCGCCGTTGGGCGCGCGGCGGTTGGCGACGATCCAGTCGAAGGCGCGCGTCGCCGCGTCGATCAGCGCCGGCTCGCCGGTGACGTCGTGGAGCGTGGCCAGGTTCGCGATCGCCCAGCCGTTCTCCCGCGCATAGGTGTTGCGGTCGATCGGCGGCTGCGGCCCGGCGCGGCGCTCGCTGTCGGTCCGGGCGTAGAAGACGTCGCCGTGCAGCGTCGGGCCGGCATCGGCATCCTGGCTGGTGTAGAAGGCGCCGCTGGGCGCGCGCATGAAATCCATCAGCCAGCGGGCGATGTCGCGCGCAGCGGCAAGATCGGCCGGATCGCTGCCGATCTGGTACGCCAGCACGTAGGCGCGCAGGGCGTCGCGCTGGATGTTCAGAAGCTTCTCGTAGTGCGGGCCCGACCAGTCGAGCTTGTCGGAGTACTGGAACATGCCGCCCCACACCGGATCGATCAGGCGGCGCGCGCCGGCGAGCGTGCGCGTCGACATCTCGCGCCAGGCCGCCGGCTCGGCATTGCGCTGCAGGTCGCGGCCGCGCTCCAGCACCCATTCGAGCGTGTCGCCATGGATGAAGCGGTGGGTGTCGCCGAAGCCGCCGTTCGTCTTGTCATAGCTCTTGAGCAGCAGCTCCTCGGTGCGCGCGCGGCGCTCGGCCGATAACGCGACGGCGTTGGGATCGACCGCGGCACCGGCCGCATAGGTCGGCAAGGCCGAGGGATCTTCGATGACGGCGGCCAGAAGCTTGGCGAACAGTTCGGGCGGGATGTAACCGCGGCGCTTGAAGATCTCGTTGCCGTCCCTGTCGAGCATGATGGTGGCGGGCCACCCCCAGTTCTCGTAGCGGTAGGACAATGCGGGATCGGAATCCTGGTCGACGCGCACGGCGATGAACTTCTCGGCGATGCGCTGCTGGATCGCTGGATCGCGATAGGTCGTGTGCTCCATGACGTGGCACCAGTGGCACCACACCGCCGCCATGTGCAGCAGGATATACTTGTCCTCGCGCGCCGCGCGGTCGAACAGCGACGGCCCCCACTTGGCCCAGGGCAGCGAGGGCGTCTCGGCCTGTGCCGGAGCCACGAAGACGACCAGGAAAAGGGCGAGGAGGAGGCGGCGCATGCCCCCTGTACGGACCGCCGTCAGGCGCGGATTTGGTACTTCATCAATTCTTTACCGAGGCGGCCGGTCAGCCACAGGCCGCACATGCGGTAGTCGCTGATCAGCGACCACCAGGGCGCCTTGAAGGTCGCCGGCTTGTTCTTCTCGACGAAAAAGTGGGCGAACCAGGCGAAGGCATAGCCCGCCACCGGCACCGCCAGCAGCCACCACCAGCTCTGGGTGGCGACGGCCCAGATCAGCAGCACGACCGAGGCGATCGACCCGACGTAGTGCAGCGCCCGCGTCTGCGGCTTGCGGTGCTCCCGCAGATAGAACGGCCAGAACTCGGCGTAGGTGCTCTGGATGGCCATGCCGCCATCATACGACGATGCGGACCGTTTCACCTCCCCCGCGTTACGGGAATCGCATATGGCTCCAAAACCCCGTCATCCCGAGCGGAGCCGCCCGAAGGGCGGCACAGTCGAGGGACCTTTTTTGTCGGTGCATCGACAAAACAGGTCCCTCCGCTCCGCCTCGCTACGCTCGGCTCCGGTCGGGATGACGGGGCTTTGAGGCCACATGCGATGACTCGCGGTCAAGCCGCCGGCGCCGGTCCGAGAAGGTCCCATTTGTTACCGGCGATATCGAGGAAGACGGCCACCCGGCCATAGGGCTCGGTACGCGGCGGCTTCACGAAGGTGACGCCGGCCGCAACCATGCGCTCGTAGCTCGCATCGAAGTCGTCGACCTGCAGGAAGAAACCGACGCGGCCGGCAAACTGGTTGCCGACGATGCGCTCCTGCTCTTCTCCGTCCGCCCTGGCGAGCAGAATGCCCGTCTCGGCGCCGGGCGGGCGCACGACAACCCACCGCTTCGGCCGCCCATCGTTGGTCAGCGAGGGGACGTCTTCGACCAGCTCGAAGCGGAGAACGCGGACGAAGAAGTCGATGGCCGGGTCGTACTCCTTCACGACGAGAGCGGCGAGACCGAGGTGCGCCATGTCTCAGCCCAAGGCTCCCGACTTCTTGAGTGCGTCGATCTCGTTGGCGGCGAAACCCGCTTCGCGCAGGATCTCCTCATTGTGCTGGCCGACCGCAGGCGGAGGTCCCGCCTTTCGTGGCTCGGCGAAACCCAGGCGGATGGGGTTGTTCACCGTACGCGGGATCTCGGGGTTGGCCGTATCGGCGAAGATACCGGCGTGGTCCGCCTGCTCGTCGTCGACCACGTCGGCCAGGCGGCCGATGACGCCGAACGGGATGCCCGTGCCGGCGAAAGTCGCTTCCCACTCGGCATAGGTCTTTTGGGCGAACACCGGCATCAGCTCCTTCACCAGCTCGAGCGATCGCGTGCGGCGCTCGGCGCGCTCGGTGAAGCGCGGGTCTTCCAAAAGGTCGGGCCGGTCGATGGCCTTGCACAGGACCGGCCACAGCCGGTCGTCGCGCACCAGCAGGAGCTGCAGCCAGCGATCGTCCTTGGTGCGGTAGAGGTTGGTCAGCGCGTTGCGCGGCTTGTCGGGCGCCTGTCGCGGCGGCAGGTGCGCGCCGACCAGCGCGCCGGCGGCGGAGGTGCCGTTCGACCACACGCCGTTGGCATAGAGCGAGGTGCCGACCCAGCAACCCTTGCCGGTACGGTCGCGCTGGCGCAGGCCGAGCAGGATCGCGGCGACGAGAGTCATCGCCGTGGCGCGGTCGCCCTGCGCCGGCAGCGAGAGACCGGGCGGGCCGTCCTCGTAGCGCGCCAGGTCGAGGATTCCCGACCGGCCGAAATAGGCGGTGACGTCGAAGCCTGGCCGGTCGCGGTCGGGCCCGGTCTCGCCGTAGCCGGTGAGCGAGCAATAGATCAAACGCGGATTGATCGGCTCGATGTCTTCCCAGCGCAGCTTCAGCCGCTCGCGCGCCGGCGGCGGGAAGTTCACGATCATGATGTCGGCGCGCTGGATCAGCCGCTCGAGCACGGGCCGCGCCGTGTCGTTCTTGAGATCGAGCGCCAGCGACCGTTTCAGGCGGCCGTCGAGCTGCCAGGCGAAGTTCTTGTCGCTCTGCGGGTAGCTGGCGTTGCGATAGCTGTTGCGATGGGGATCGCCGTCGCCCGGCGGCTCGATCTTGATGACGTCGGCACCGAAGTCGGCAAGCGCCACCGCCGCGGCCGGCGCCGCGATGAACGAGCTGACATCGAGAACGACGAGCCCACTGAGGGGCCCAGGGAGTGGAGGGTCGCTCATGACACGGCACCGCTCTTGTGCAGGGCCGCGATCTCGTCGGGCGAGAGGCCCGCTTCCGCCAGGATCGCGTCGCTGTGCTGGCCCAGCGCCGGCGCTGGCCGGGCGACCTGCTGCTCGGCAAAGCTGAGGCGGATGGGGTTGGCCAGCGTGCGCGGCATCTCAGCGATCTCGGTCTCGACCACGGCGCCACAGGCCACCGCCTGCTGGTCATCGGGCACATCCTGCGGCCGGCTGATGACGCCGAAGGTGATGCCGTGGCTCGCCATGGTCTCGCGCCAATGTTCGTAGTCCTTCTGCGCGAAGGCATCATGGAGGATGGTGGCGAGCTCGCCCGAGCGCTGGCGGCGGTCGGCGACGGTGGCGAAGCGCGCATCGTTCTCGAGTTCAGGCCGGCCGATGGTGGCGCAGACGCCGGGCCACATCTTGTCCTCGCGCACGATGGTGAGCTGCAGCCAGCGGTCGTCGGCAGTGCGGTAGATGTTGCCCAGCGCCGAGCGCGGCCGCTCGGGCGGCGGACGGTGCGGCAGGTAGGCGCCGACCAGGGCGGCCTGGGCAACGACGCCGCACGACCACAGGCCGTTGCCGAGCAGCGAGGTGCCGACCCATGAGCCTTCGCCGGTCTTCATGCGTTGCATCAGACCCATCAGGATCGCCGAAACCAGGCCCATGGCCGTCGCCCGGTCGCCCTGCGCCGGCACCGGCACGCCGGGTGGCCCTCCTTCATAGCGCTGGGCGTCCAGAAGGCCGGAGCGCGCGAAGTAGGCCGTGGCGTCGAAGCCCGGCCGGTCGCGGTCCGGTCCGCTTTCGCCGTAGCCGGTGAGCGAGGCGTAGATCAGCCGGGGATTGACCTTCTTCACCGCCTCGTAGCCCAGCCCGAGGCGATCGCGCACGAGCGGCGGGAAGTTGCAGATCAGCACGTCCGAGATCGCGATCAGCCGGTCCAGCGCGGCGCGGGCATCGGGCTTCTTGAGATCGAGCACGATCGAGCGCTTGTTGCGCGAGTCCATGTGCCAGGGATAGTTGACCGCGCTTTTCGGGTAGTTCGACGAATCGTGCATGATGCGGCGGTTGGGATCGCCGTCGGGCCCCTCGACCTTGATCACGTCGGCGCCCCAGTCGCCTAAAACCACCGCCGCAGCGGGGGCGGCGATGAACGAACTGATATCCAGCACGCGCAATCCTGCCAGCGGCAGGCCAGGCTCGGTCATGAGCATTCCTTAATGAGGTCGTTGGCCGATTAAGGGCGCGACCCTCTGGCTTCCGTCAAGGCCGGCCGTTAGCGTGTTTCGGCACGCGGCGTGCTTGGGGGAATCTCATCGTGGCAAGGAAGAAGCCAAATTTCATCGTCGTGCTGATCGACGATCTCAGGTTCGATGAACTCGGGATCTGCGGTCATCCTTTCATGAAGACGCCGCACATCGACCGCATCGGCCATGAAGGCGCGATGTTCACGTCGGCCTTCCACACCACGCCGCTCTGCTCGCCCAACCGCGCATCGATCATCACCGGGCAGTACGCCAGCCGGCACGGCATCATCGACAATGTGGCGCGCGACGCCCACAGCCATCGCCTGCCCAACTACCACGGCATCCTGCAGCGGCTGGGCTACGAGACCGCCCATGTCGGCAAGTGGCACATGGGCAATTCGGGCGGCCCGCGGCCGGGCTACGACCGCTGGGTGAGCTTCCCGGGCCACGGCTCGATCGTCGATCCGGTGCTGAACATCGACGGCGATGAGCGCCAGTACAAAGGCTACATCACCGATCTCCTGAACGATCACGCCGTCCAATTCTTGCGCAAGCCGCGGACGAAGCCCTTCGCGCTGTTCTTCGCTCACAAGGCGGTGCATCCCGACGCCTTCCAGGCGGCCGACGGCACGGTCGATCTCAGCAAGGGCGGCTATCGCGTGCCCGAGCGCCATGCCGATCTCTACAAGGGCGCGCACTTCCCGCGCCGGCCCAATGCGTTGCCGCTGGCCGAGGTGGCGAAGGACAAGCCCGCGTGGACCGAGGCCTTCCAGCTCAAGGGCAACGAAGCTTCGCGCAAGGTGCTGGACGGCATCAAGGCGGGCAGCGACGAGGAGATCCGCCTGCGCGCCGCCATGATGGCCTCGGTCGACGAGGGCATGGGCGAGGTGTTCAAGGCGCTGGAGGAGACCGGGCAGCTCGACGACACCTTCATCCTGTTCCTGGGCGACAACGGCTACTTCTTCGGCGAGCACGGGTTGGGGCCGGAGCGACGCTTCGCCTACGAGGAAGGCATCAAGTCGCCGTTCCTGATCCGCTATCCCGCCTGGTTCAAGCCGGGCACAGTCAAGGACGAGCTGGTGCTGGCGCTCGACATTGCGCCGACCATCGTCGATCTTGCCGGCGGCAAGGCCGCGGACTTCGCGCACATGCAAGGGCTGTCGCTGCGGCCCATTGCCAAGAATGGAAAGGCCATCCGCTCGTCGTTCATGTGCGAGTACTTCAGCGAGAACGCCATGCCGTGGCTTGTCGGCATGAGCTACAAGGCGATCCGGACCAGGCGTCACAAGTACATCCACTGGACGCAGAAGTCGCTCGACGGCGTGGCCTGCGACGAACTCTACGACCTCAAGAGCGACCCCTATGAAATGCACAATCTGATCAACAAGCGCGGCGAACGCGCGACGGTCGCACGATTGCGCCGGCAGCTGGCCGGGCTCGTTGCCCAATCAGTGGGACTTTAGGAGACATCACGATGCTGACGAAACGAGCCTTCCTTGGCGCCACACTGGCCGTCGTGACCACCGGCGGTGGGCAGGCACAAGCGCAGGCTTGGCCCGCCAAGCCGGTGCGCATGATCGTGCCGCTGGCACCGGGGTCCACGGCCGACATCCTGGCGCGCCTCTATGCGGAGGAGCTGGGCAAGGCGCTGGGCCAGACCTTCGTCGTCGACAACAAGACCGGTGCCGGCGGCACCATCGCCACCGCCGAGGCGGCCCGCGCGCCGGGCGACGGCTACACCATCGCCCTGGTGAGCCAGGGCACGATGGTGTTCAACATCGGCCTCTACAAGGCGCCGGGCTACGATCCGCTGAAGGACCTGACGCCGGTGACGGCGAGCGGCGGCGTGTCCAACGTGCTGATCGTCCATCCCGACAATCCGGCGAAGACGGTGGCCGACCTGCTGGCCCAGGCACGCGCCAAGCCGGGCGAGCTCACCTTCTCGTCGGGCGGCGTCGGCACCAGCCATCACATGTCGGGCGTGCTGCTCGAGTTGCGCACCGGCGTGAAGCTGCAGCACGTGCCTTACCGCGCGACGCCGGCCGGCATCCAGGCGGTGGCCAACGGCGAGGTGACGATGGGCCTGTTCAACACGCCGACCGTCATCGGCCTGATCAAGGGCGGCAAGCTCAAGGCGCTGGCGGTGACCAGCGAGAAGCGTTCGGACCTGCTGTCCGAGGTGCCGACCATGATCGAATCGGGCGTGCAGGACTATGTCGTGAACACCTGGATGGGCTACGCCGTCCCGGCCGGCACCCCCGAGCCGGTGGTCGGCAAGCTCAATGCCGAGCTGAACCGCATCGGCCAGCTGCCGGCGGTGCGCGAAAAGATGCTGGCCCAGGGCATCGAGATGCTGCCGCCGGAATCGCCGGCCCAGGCCCAGAAACTGGTGCGCGATGACCTCGTGCTATGGCTGCCGATCATCAAGGCCTCGGGGGCCTCGGCGGATCAGTAGGCGTCGTCCGATGCTACCTTACTTCATGTCCTTTCATGCTCTTCCTCTCATGTTCTTCCTCTCATGTTCCTCTCCCCCACGGGGCAGAGGAACATGAGAGGCAGGGGGGAGAGGCGCTGAGGTGGCAGGGAAGCAAAGGGGGACTTGAGAAAGGGGTGAAATGGCCGTCAGACGGCCTTCCTTGCAAAAGCCGCCCTCCGCGCGTATCTCCCTGCGTCCTTCATACAGGTGAGCCATGGGCTACAGAGTCGCCGTCGTTGGCGCGACCGGCAATGTCGGGCGCGAAATGTTGCAGATCCTGGCCGAGCGGAGCTTCCCGGCCGATGACGTCGTGGCGCTGGCCTCGGCGCGCTCGGCGGGCAAGCAGACCTCGTTCGGCGAGAACGGGGTGCTGAAGGTCCAGGACCTGGCCAAGTTCGACTTCAAGGGCATCGACATCGTGCTGAGCTCGCCCGGCGCCAAGGTCTCGGCCGAGCACAGCCCGCGCGCCGCCAAGGCCGGCGCCGTGGTGATCGACAACACCTCCTACTGGCGCATGGACCCCGACGTGCCGCTGGTCGTGCCCGAGGTGAACGCCGAGGCGATCGCGGGCTACAAGGCGCGTGGCATCATCGCCAACCCCAACTGCTCGACCATTCAGATGGTGGTGGCGCTGAAGCCGATCCATGACGCGGCCACCATCAAGCGCGTCGTCGTATCGACCTATCAGTCGACGTCGGGTGCCGGCAAGGAAGGCATGGACGAGCTTTTGAACCAGACCAAAAGCTTCTTCGTGAACCAGACGCTCGACGCCAAGAAGTTCACCAAGAACATCTCGTTCAACGTCATCCCGCACATCGACGCCTTCATGGACGACGGCTCGACCAAGGAAGAGTGGAAGATGGTGGTCGAGACCAAGAAGATCCTCGATCCCAAGATCAAGGTGCATGCGACCTGTGTGCGCGTGCCGACCTTCATCGGCCATGCCGAGTCGGTGAACCTCGAGCTCGAGCGGCCGCTCGACGAGCACGAGGCGCGTCGCGTGCTCGCCGCCCAGCCCGGCGTGCTCGTGGTCGATCGCCGCGAGAACGGCGGCTACGTGACGCCGCAGGAAGTCACCGGGCAGGATGGCGTGTTCGTGAGCCGCGTGCGTGTGGATCCGACGATCGACAACGGTCTCGCCCTCTGGATCGTCAGCGACAACCTGCGCAAGGGCGCGGCGCTGAACGCCGTGCAGATCGCCGAGGAGCTAGTCCGCGGCTATATCTAGTAGAAGGATTTGCTGCGGGCGCTTGGTCTCGGCATTCCTTCTATGGCTCTGAAGCTAAATGAAAATCTTTTAACTACAGGTGGTTAAGAACGATCTTTCATGTAAGATAAGAGGGTGAACGACATCCCGTCGCTTTACCCTCTCCGTCCGGAATCGCAGGCCACTGCTGTGCCAACGCCTTTGTTTGGTGGCGATGACACATTCGTCCAGCAGCTTCGCCTGGCCGCGCAGGCGCATCGCGCCGGCCGTCTCGAAGAGGCGATCACCTCGTATTTCAAGTTGCTCGCCGTGCGGCCCTATCACGCCGAGCTGCACAACAATCTCGGCGTGGCGCTTCGGCTCGCCGGCAAGCTCGAAGCTTCGGTGTCGCATCATCGCCTGTCGCTGGCGGCGGATCCCGACAATCCCGCGCTGCATTCCAATCTCGGCAACGCGCTGCGCGCCGCCAACCGTCTCGACGAGGCGGTGAAGCATCACTTCCATTCCATCACCCTCAACCGCGACTACGCCGAGGGCTTCTTCAATCTGGCGCTCTGCCTGCGCGATCTCGGCCGCATCGACGAAGCGGTCGGTTGCCTCGGCCGCGCGCTGGCGCTCAATCCCGACAATCGCCGCGCCCGCGTCGAGCTCGCCATCGCGCTCTTGATGCGCGGCGAGCTCAGCGACGGCTTCGCCGCCTACGAGGCGCGCAAGCGCCTCCCCGAGACGCCGGCGCCGGACTTCCGGCAACCGGCGTGGGATGGCGCGCCGATCGGCGGCAAGCGCATCCTGCTCTATCCCGAGCAGGGGCTGGGCGACGTGCTGCTGTTCGTGCGCTTCGCCCGCGAGCTGAAGCGCCGCGGCGCCACGGTGATTGTGCTCTGCCAGGCCCTGCTGAAGGATCTTCTGGGCACCGTCGACTTCATCGACCACGTCGTCGCCGAGGGCGAGCCGCTGCCCGACTTCGACCTGCATGCCTCGATGGTGTCGCTGCCGCATCTCTGCCGGGCCGACTTCGACGGGCCCGCGCTGCAGGCGCCTTATCTCAAGGCGCCGGTCGACAGCCGCATCAAGCTCGGCCGCATCGCGAAGGCCAAGCTCAGCGTCGGCATCTACTGGGCGGGCATGCCGGGCCGGCCGCAGGACCGCCAGCGCTCGGTGCCGTTCGCGCGTTTCATGGAATTCTCCGGCGACCCCGAGCTGCTGCTGTTCAGCCTGCAAGGCGGCGTGCACCAGAAGGACATCCAGACCTTCGGCGCCGGCGGGCTGGTGCACGATGTCGGCCGCGGCATCTTCGACTTCGCCGAGGCGGCGACGGCGCTGTCGCAGCTCGACCTCCTGATCTCGATCGATGCGCCGATCGCCCATCTGGCGGCGGCCATGGGCCTTCCCACCTGGGTGCTGTCTCCGTCCACGGTCGACTGGCGCTGGCAGCTCGGCGGCACGCGCGCGCCGTGGTATCCGAGCGCGCGCCTGTTCCGCCAGCCGCGGCCGGGCGACTGGGACTCCGTGTTTGTCGATGTGCGCCGCGAACTCGAGCAGTTGAAGCGCCGTTCCTAGCTTGCGGCCGCGTCAGGCCACGGATTCCCCCAGGTGTCTGCAAACGTGACCTCGGCCACCGGCTTGCGCGTGAGCGGCCCGTACTTCCGTGTCGGATAGCCGATCGGCATCAGCGCAAACGTGGCGATGTGCTCGGGGATGCCGAGCACGGCCTTCACCTCGTTCTCGAGCAGGATGTGGTTGGTCGTGATCACCGTGCCGAGCCCGAGCGCCCGGCAGGCGAGAATGATGTTCTGGATCGCCGGATAGATGCTCGATCCGCTGATCCGCTGGACGTTGGCGAGATGGTCGGCGTAGCGCGCCTGCACGACGTCCGGCAGGCCCGAACGCTCGGGCGGCTCGCGCTTCGTCAGGCAGGGCACCAGGATGACCGGCGCGTCGGCCATGTGGTCCCAGAGAAAGCCGCTGTTGGCGAGGAACTGTGCGTACTGCGCGTCGGTCAGGTGCTCGGGCTTGGGCCGCGCGGCATAGACGGCGCTCTGATAGTCCGATGCCTGGCGATAGAGCGCGCCGAGCTGGCGGCGCTTCTCGGCATCGCGCACGACGAGGAAGGTCCAGTGCTGCGTGTTGCCGCCGCTCGAGGCGCGGATGGCGGCATCGAGCACGCGCTCGATCAGCGCCTGCGGCACCGGGTCGGGCTTGAAGTGCCGCAACGAGCGGGCGGTGTAGATCGCCTCGAACAGGCCGATGGCAGGTTCCACGAGTTCACTCCCTTCGGGATGGCAAAGCGCGCTGCAGATCATCGATATCGTCGACGTCGTCGAGGGTGTCGGCGATGCCCACCGAATAGCCCGCCGGAATCGTGGCCAGCGTATCGGCCAGCGTCTTGGCCGTCGACCATTGCACCCCGATGAACAGGCAACGCGGCAAGGGCCGGCTGCGGCGCGCCCCGATCAGCCAGAAGCCGCCGTCGCTTGCCGGGCCGAACACCAGGTCGTGACGTCCCAACAAGGCGAAGGCCCGCGCGATGTGGTGCGGCCGCATCGCCGGGATGTCGCTGCCGACCAGCACGAGAGGTCCTGGCGGCAGCAGCCGAAACGGCCGCTTCATGCGTTGGCCGAGATCGCCTCGTCCCTGGCCGCGCACGGTCGCCCGGCGCCGCGCCGGGTCGGGCGTGACGAACAACCAGACCGTCCAACGACGATCGCGCGACAAGGTGCGGAGCTGGCGATCGAGCGTCTGACGATAGAAGCGCATCGCGGCCAACGGGCCGATCGCCTCCGCCAGCCGCCGCTTCACGCGTCCGAACTGCGGGGTGCGGGCGAAGATCACGAGATGACGTTTCATCCGTACAAGCGCCGGATGACAGTGGGCGACAGCCCGGCGAAGTAGAGCGTGAGGCAGCTGAGATTGCGCATCGGGCGAGCGATCCAGCCGTCGCGTTCGTAGCGCTCGACCGATGTGATGGCCTCAGCGTCGAGAGCTGAAAGATTGCGTCGGCCGATGCGGCGCACGAGGTCGACATCCTCCATCAGCGGCAGGGCGCGAAAGCCACCGAGTCGCTGGTAGAAGGCGCGTTCGATCAGCAGTCCCTGGTCGCCATAGGGCAAGCCGAAGGTGCGGCAACGCCAGGCCGCCAGCCTCTCGATGCGCCGGGCGCGCGGATCGGCGGAGTCGAAGCGCAGGCGGAAGTAGCCGGCTTTCCGGCCCGGCCGCGCCATGAGCTGGCGCGAAGCCGCGGCCCACCCGGCCGACAGCCTCGTATCGGCGTGCACGAACAGGAGCCACGGCGCGCTGCCCACCGTCGTGCCCGCTGCAAGCTGTCGCCCGCGACCGGCCTCGGTTTCCACCACGATGGCGCCCGCCTGCCGCGCGATCGTCGCCGTGGCGTCGTGCGAGCCGCCGTCGCACACGCTGATCGCGAGCTTGAGGTCGTGGCCGCTGGTCAGGGAGTCGAGGGTGCGGGCGAGGGATCGGGCGGCGTTCAACGCCGGAATGACGACGTCGATGTCGGCCGTCACGCGCTGCAGGCCGCGCCGCCCAGAACGCAGAATTTCGCGCAGTGCGGATGGTTGAGGCGCACGGCGCCGACGCTTTCGGCCAGGGTGTTGCCGAGCTCGAACTGCGGATCGTAGGGCAGCAGCGTGCAGGCGACGACGGCGGGGTTTTCAGCGCCCTTGCGCTTAACCACCATGCGCGCCGAGGCGCACATCACGCTGTCGGGCGATTTTTTCAGGATGCCCCAGCAGGCCGTGGTGATCTCGGGAACGTCGATCCGGGCATCCATCTCGGGAAACAACACCAGCGACACGAGGCTCGCCGCATCGATCGCCACGCCGAGTCCGGCGAACAGCCGGGCATAGCCCGCGCGCACCTCTTCCTCGGTCTCGTCGGAGAAGTGGCGTCCCGCGACATGGACGTCGAAGCCCGATTGCGCCAACCAGACCAGGCCGTCGATGGTGGGCTTGAAGCTGCGCGCGCCGCGCTCCTTCTCGTGCAGCGCCTTGTCGTAGTGGTCGACCGAGACGCGGACGGTGAGGTTATGGCCGTAGCGCGCCAGCAGGCCAAGCAAGGCAGGCTTCATCTTGTGCATCGGCTTCATGGCGTTGGTCAGCACCATCGCCTTCAGCCCGCGCGACAGCACGTCCTCGAGCATCGCCGGCAGCTCGCGGTTCATGAACGGCTCGCCGCCGGTGAAGCCGATCAGCTTGGTGCGGTGGCCGTCGCGCTCGATCTCGTCGAGATAGGCCCGGACCTCGGCGGCCGACAGGTAGGCCAGCCGGTCGTTGCGCGGCGAGGATTCGATATAGCAGTTCTGGCAGGTGAGATTGCAGAGCGTACCGGTGTTGAACCACAGGGTTTCCAGCGACCGCAGCGTCACAAGGGCGCGCTCCTCGCCCTTGGCGGTCAGAAGCGCGTCCTGGAATTTCGTGGGATCGAGCAGAACGGGCAGCATCGGCTCAGTATAGCGGACTAGAGCCCGAGTGCGTGACCGATCTGCTTCCAAGGCAGCGGCAGCAGCGAGATCAACGCCACCACGCCGAATCCCAGGATGACTGCGCCCGAGGCGCGGTTCAGCCACAACATGCCGAGCCCGGTGAAGCGATGGCGCAGCGAGACGGCTGCCGTGCAGATGATGGCCCACCAGGCGAGCGCGCCGGAGAATACCGCCGCTACCAGCAGCGCTGCGTCCGCAAGATTGGCGCCGACGCCTGCAAGGTTGCGGCCGGCGAAGGCCGCGCCGAAGGCCATCACGGTCAATGGATTGAACACGGTGATGAAGAAGCTCGAGCTGGCATAGTGGAAGTGCGTCGACACCTGGTGCTCGCGGTCGTCGGCCACCGGGTCGCCCATGGTGCGCGGCCGGTGACGCATGGTGATCCAGCCCATGATGATCAGGCCGATGCCGCCGATGCCCAGAAGCCACTTCTCGCGTTCGATGACGAACTGCTCGACGATCGACAGGCCGAACGCCGCGACCGCGCCGAACACCGCATCGCCCAGCGCCGCGCCGATGCCGGTCATGTAGCCCGCCACCGCGCCGACGGTGATAGAGCGGCGGATGCACAGCACGGCCGCCGGCCCGACCGGCACGGCGATCAGGAAGCCGATGGCCGCGCCCTCGATGGCAAGCGCGATCGGGTTGAAGTGAAAGCCCGGAACGTTCATCGACCGGCTACAGCTTTTCCGCGGTGAAGCGGCGGGACGGCGCAATCATCCGGTCCTGTGCCGCGACGAGTTGGAGTTCGCGTTCGCCCATGGCCTGGGTGGCCTCGAGCACGGCGTAGATCGACGAGGCGGCCTTGCCCAGGGCTCCAGGCACGTCGCCGCTTTCGATCCAGTGCGCCGAGAACAACGCGGCGACGGCGTCGCCTGTTCCGTTGGGCGCGACCTCGAAGCCGATGAGGGGCGTTGCGATGCGCCATGCCGCGTCGTGGCCGACCGCGACCATCTCGACCTGGTCGGCCGGCGCGTCGGCGCGGCGCAGGCTGGTGATCAGGGCGAGCTTGGGACCTTTGAGCAGCCTGCGCGTGGCGGCGAGCGCGTCGCGCATGGTCGAGACCTTGGCTCCGGTCAGATGCTCCAGCTCGAAGTGATTGGGCGTTATCAGGTCGGCCAAGGGAAGGGCGCGCTCGCGGAAGAAGGCGTCGATGCCGGGCTTCACGTAGATGCCGGTGTCGACGTCGCCCAGCACCGGATCGCAGCACCACACCGCCTTGGCGTTGGCGGCCCGCACCTTGCGCGCGGTGTCGAGCACCACATCGCCCAGCGCGGCATCGCCGACGTAGCCCGTGAGCAGCGCGTCGCAGCGCGACAACATGCCCAGGGCTTCGATGCCGGCCACGATGTCGGCGACCTGGCCCGCAGGCGCCGTGCGGCCACGCCAGGCGCCATAGCCGGTATGGTTCGAGAATTCGACCGTGTTTACCGCCCAGACCTCGTGGCCCAATCGTTGCAAGGGAAAGGTCGCAGCCCGATTGCCCACGTAGCCGTAGGCAACATGGCTCTGAAGCGAAAGGAAGCGCATGCCGCGGGCCACCTTGCCACAAGGAGGCCCGCCATTATAGTCCGCCGCGTTTTGCAGGGAGGCTCCATGTCGAAGACCGTCCGCCCGCGCCGCAGCGTGCTCTATATGCCGGGCGCCAACACGCGCGCGCTGGAGAAGGCCAGGAGCCTGCCGGCCGATGCGCTGATCTTCGACCTCGAGGACGCGGTGGCGCCGGAAGCCAAGGAGGCTGCGCGCACCAACGTCGTGCTGGCGGCCGAAAGCAAGGCCTACGGCAAGCGCGAGATCGTCATCCGCTGCAACGGCCTCGGCACGCCGTGGGGCGAGGCCGACATCGCCGCCATCGCCCAGTCCGGCGCCGACGCGATCCTGGTGCCCAAGGTCGAGAGTGCAGCGCAAGTGACTCACGTCGTGTCGCTGCTCGACACGGCGGGCGCGCCCAGCACCATGGCGGTGTGGGCGATGATGGAGACGCCCAAGGGCATGCTGCGCGCCGAGGAGATCGCCGGCGCCCATCCGCGGCTCGGCCTGTTCGTCATGGGCACCAACGACCTGGTGAAGGACATGCGGGCGCGACACACGCCCATGCGCCTGCCCATGATCACCGCGCTCGGCATCGGCATGCTGGCCGCGCGCGCCTACGGGCTCGCCATCCTCGACGGCGTCTACAACGACATTCAGGACGCCGAGGGTTTCCGCGCCGTCTGCCAGCAGGGGCTGGAGATGGGCTTCGACGGCAAGACCTTGATCCATCCCAGCCAGGTCGAGCCGTGCAACGAGATCTTCGCGCCGTCGGCCGCCGAGCTCGAGATGGCGGGCAAGATCGTCGCCGCCTTCAAGACGGCGCAGGCCGAAGGGAAGGGCGTCGTCACGGTCGATGGCCGCATGATCGAGAACCTGCACGTCGAGCAGGCCGAGCGCGCGCTGGCGCTCGCGTCGGCCATCAAGGAACTGCAGGCCGCGGCATGAGCAAGACCAGTTCGGGAAACTTCTTCGAGGACTTCCGCGTCGGCCAGGAATTCCGTCACGCCACGCCGCGCACGCTGACGGAAGCCGACGCCGCGTTGAACGTCGGTCTCTACGGCTCGCGCTTTGCCGTGAATTCGTCGGACGAGTTCGCGCGCTCGATCGGCCTGCCTCGGGCGCCGCTCGACGACCTGCTGGTGTTCCATGTCGTGATCGGCAAGACCGTGAACGACATCTCCCTCAATGCCGTGGCCAATCTCGGCTATGCCGAGTTCCGCTGGGGCGTGCCGGTCTATCCCGGCGACACGGTGCAGGCGCGTTCCACGGTCCTGGGGTTGCGCGAAAATTCCAACAAGGCAAGCGGCGTCGTCTGGGTGCGTTCGACCGGGACCAACCAGAAGGGCGAGATGGTGCTGGACTACGTGCGCTGGGTGATGGTGCACAAGCGCGATCCGCAGGCCAACGTTGGCTCGCCGGTCGTGCCGAAGACCGCGCCGTCGGTGGCGCCGGCCGACCTGATCGTGCCTGAAGGATTGAAGCTCGGCGGCTACGACGACGTTGCGGCGGGCTCGTCGCATCGCTGGGAAGACTACGAGCCGGGCGAGCGCATCGACCATGTGAGCGGCATCACGCTCGAGGACTCCGACCACATGTTCTCGACGCGGCTCTACCAGAACACCGCGCGCGTCCATTTCGACGCCTTTGCCGGCAAGAGCACGCGCTTCGGCCGCCGGCTGGCCTATGGCGGCCACGTCATCTCGCTGGCGCGCGCGCTCTCCTTCAACGGTCTCGCCAACGGCTTCCGCCTGGCCGCGATCAACGCCGGCAGCCATGTCGGCCCGACCTTCGGCGGCGATACGACCTATGCCTGGTCGGAGGTGCTGGAGAAGGCGCCGCTGCCCGGTCGCACCGACCTTGGCGCATTGCGAATGCGTCTCATTGCGGCCAAAGACTGCCCCTGCGATTCCTTCCCGGGCAAGCAGGCCGACGGCAAGTATCACCCCGCCGTCACGCTCGATCTCGACTACTGGCTGCTGATGCCCAGGCGAGTCTGATCTCGCGCGTAATTCCGCTTAGAAATCCGGGGCTTAACGCGCACGTTCCAGTGACTTTCGTTGACTTGAAGCGGCCGGGCGCTAAAAAAGCTCAGCCGATGTCGGCAATAGGGGTTCTCGCGCGATGAGCGTCGCCAATCGGCCGGTACATCGGCCGCTTTCTCCGCATTTGCAGGTCTACAAGCCGCAACTCACCTCGATGCTGTCGATCCTGCATCGCGCTACGGGCATGGCACTTTCGGTCGGGGCTCTCTATCTCGTCGTCTGGGTGGTGTTCGCCTCGGCGAGCCCTCGGACGTACGCCATGTTCCAGAGCTTCAACGTCTCGATCCTCGGTCGCATCGTTCTCGGTGGTTGGCTGTTCTGCGCCTTCTTCCATCTGTGCAACGGCATCCGGCACCTGTTCTGGGACATGGGCTACGGCTTCGAGCTCAAGGACGCCTATCGCAGCGGCTGGATCGTCGTTGGCGTGTCGCTGGCCGCCACGATCGTGTCGTGGATCGTCGGCCTCAGGCTGGCGTGAGGAGGGGCTGATGGACAGCGATCGTCGCACTCACCTCTCGCGCGCCCGCGGCCTCGGCTCGGCCAAGGAAGGCGTGCATCACTTCTGGGCCCAGCGCGTCACCGCGGTGGCGCTGATCCCGCTGGTCGTGTGGTTCGCCATCTCGCTGATCATGATGAGCGGCGCCGACTACGGCGTCGTGCGCGCCTGGATCGGCTCGCCGGTCGTCATGGTGCTGCTGGTGCTGACCATCGTCATCGGCCTGCACCACGGCCAGCTCGGCATGCAGGTCGTGGTCGAAGACTACGTCCACAACGAGGGCATGAAGCTCGCGCTGATCGTCCTGATGCGCTTCATCGCAGTGTTTTTCGGGCTGGCCGCCATCGTGGCCATCCTGCGTATCGGTTTCGGAGGCTGAGCATGGCCGAGGCAGGCAAGAACGAAGGCAGCAACGCGGGCAGCATCACCATCGGCGGCACGGCCTACACCGTCATCGACCACGAGTACGACGTCGTGGTGGTGGGCGCCGGCGGCTCGGGCCTGCGCGCGACCTTCGGCATGGCCAACAAGGGCTTCAAGACGGCCTGCATCACCAAGGTGTTCCCGACCCGCAGCCACACCGTGGCGGCCCAGGGCGGCATCTCGGCGGCGCTGGGCAACATGGGGCCCGACGACTGGCGCTGGCACATGTACGACACCGTCAAGGGGTCGGACTGGCTGGGCGACCAGGACTCGATCGAGTACATGTGCCGCGACGGCATCCCGGCCATCATCGAGCTCGAACATTTCGGCGTGCCGTTCAGCCGCACGCCCGAGGGCAAGATCTATCAGCGCCCGTTCGGCGGCATGACCACTGAATACGGCAAGGGCATTGCCCATCGCACCTGCGCCGCGGCCGACCGCACCGGCCATGCCATCCTGCACACGCTCTACCAGCAGTCGCTGCGTAACCACGCCGAGTTCTTCATCGAGTACTTCGCGCTCGACCTGATCATGGACGAGGGCGTGTGCCGCGGCGTCATGGCCTGGAACCTGGACGACGGCACCATCCATCGCTTCCGCGCCCACAAGACGGTGCTGGCGACCGGCGGCTACGGCCGCGTCTACCAGACGGCGACCTCGGCCCACACCTGCACCGGCGACGGCGGGGCCATGGTGCTGCGCGCCGGCCTGCCGCTGCAGGACCTCGAGTTCGTGCAGTTCCATCCGACCGGCATCTACGGCGCCGGCTGCCTGATCACCGAGGGCGTGCGCGGCGAGGGCGGCTACGTCACCAACGGCAACGGCGAGCGCTTCATGGAGCGCTATGCGCCGTCGGCCAAGGATCTCGCCAGCCGCGACGTCGTCAGCCGCTCGATGACCATCGAGATTCGCGAGGGCCGCGGCTGCGGTCCCAACAAGGACTACATCGAGCTGCACGTCGAGCATCTCGACCCGAAGGTCATCCACGAGCGCCTGCCGGGCATCGCCGAGACCGCGCGCATCTTCGCCGGCGTCGACGTCACCCGCCAGCCGATCCCCATCCTGCCGACCTGTCACTACAACATGGGCGGCATCCCGGCGAACTATCACTGCGACGCGATGACGGTGAAGGACGGCGATCCGTTCTATGCCGTGCCCGGCCTGATGGCGCTGGGCGAAGCCGCGTCGATCGGCGTGCACGGCGCCAACCGCCTGGGCTCCAACTCGCTGCTCGAGCTGGTCGTGTTCGGCCGCTCCGCCGCCAACCGCGTCGCCGAGCAGCTGAAGCCCGGCGAGACGCACAAGCAGATCAAGAACGCCGGCGAGGAGGCGATCGCCCGCCTCGACAGGGCGCGCCATGCCAATGGCGGCACGCCGACGGCCCAGCTGCGTGCGCTGATGCAGAAGACCATGCAGAACGACTGCGCGGTGTTCCGCACCACGCAGAGCCTGAAGGACGGCTGCGCCAACATGGACAAGGTGTTCGCCGGCAAGGACGACATCCGGGTCAAGGACCGCTCGATGATCTGGAACTCCGACCTGATGGAGACCCTGGAGTTCGAGAACCTGATCCTGCAGGCGATGGGCACGATGTACTCCGCCGCCAACCGCCACGAGAGCCGCGGCGCGCACGCGCACGAGGATTTCCCCGAGCGCGACGACAAGAACTGGCTGAAGCACACGGTTGTGTGGGTCGACGAGCACACGGGGAAGACCCGCATCGACTACCGTCCGGTTAACCTGCAGCCGATGAGCAACGACGTGCAGTCGTTCCCGCCAAAAGCGCGCGTGTACTGAGTTCGAGAGGAAGCGATGGCTGAGTTCACCCTGCCCGCCAATTCCAAGATCGGCACGGGCGAGACCTACAAGGCGCCCGGCGGCGCGAAGAACATCAAGACGTTCAAGGTCTATCGCTGGACGCCGGACGACGGCAAGAACCCGTCGATCGACACTTACGAAGTCGACATGGACACCTGCGGTCCGATGGTTCTCGACGCACTGATCAAGATCAAGAACGAGATGGACAGCTCGCTCACCTTCCGGCGCTCGTGCCGCGAGGGCGTGTGCGGATCGTGCGCGATGAACATCGACGGCACGAACACACTGGCCTGCACCAAGTACATTTCCGACGTGAAGGGCGACATCAAGATCTACCCGCTGCCGCACATGCCGGTGGTGCGCGACCTGGTGCCCGACCTCAACGTGCCCTATGCCCAGCTCACCTCGATCGAGCCGTGGCTCAAGACCTCGACCCAGCCGCCGACGCGCGAGCGCCTGCAGTCGCCCGAGGAGCGCGCCAAGCTCGACGGCCTGTGGGAGTGCATCCTGTGCTTCTGCTGCTCGACCTCGTGCCCGTCCTACTGGTGGAACGGCGAGCGCTATCTCGGCCCGGCGATCCTGCTGCAGGCCTATCGCTGGCTGGCCGACAGCCGCGACGAGGCCAAGGGCGAGCGGCTCGACCAGCTGGAAGATCCGTTCCGGCTGTATCGCTGCCACACCATCATGAACTGCACCAAGACGTGCCCCAAGCACTTGAACCCGGCGAAGGCGATCGCCGAGATCAAGAAGATGATGGTCGAGCGGACGATTTGATCGTCTAGGCGGTGCGGCAGTAGAATTCGGCTAGATTGGCTGAATTCTCATGGCCCAGATCGTCGATCTTCAAGAAGCGGAAACCCAGCTGTCGTCGCCAGAAGCAACGACGCCAGCCGCCAAATGCCCTTCAAATTACCTATATGGCGGATGACTTCGATGGACCGCTGCCACCCGAACTCTTGAAGCGGAGGGATCTGTTCTGTTGCTGCGACGACAAGAACAGGTCCCTCGGCCGCGGCCGTCTTCAGGGCGCTTCGTCGGGGATGACGGAAAGTTGGCCAACGCGATAGCCCTACCGACGGGTCGGCTGGCTGCAGAAGGCGCGGCTTTTGCTATGCTGACGCCGACAATAACGAAGGGATCAGGGATGCTTCACAAATTCATCGCGGCCACCGCGCTCGGCGGCGCGGCCGCTTTTGCGTCGTTGCCGGCCTCGGCCGGCCAGACGTTCGATGCCGTCAAGGCCAAGGGCTTCGTGCAGTGCGCGGTCAATACCGGGCTGGCGGGCTTCTCCATGGCCGACAGCCAGGGCAAGTGGACGGGGCTCGACATCGATCTCTGCAAGGCGGTCGCGGCCGCCATGTTCGGCGACGCCGAGAAGTCGAAGTTCACGCCGACGACGGCGCAGCAGCGCTTCGTCGCCCTGCAGTCGGGCGAGGTCGACGTCATCACGCGCAACGCCACGCAGACCCTGCTGCGCGACACCTCGCTCGGCTTCAACATCGCCGGCGTCAATTTCTATGACGGCCAGGGCTTCCTGGTGCCGGCCAAGAGCAACATCAAGAGCGCCAAGGAGCTGAACGGCGCCACGGTCTGCGTCCAGCCCGGCACCACCACCGAGCTCAACCTCGCCGACTACTTCCGCAAGCAGAAGATGACCTTCAAGCCGGTGCTGATTGAGAAGCTCGACGAGCTGCTGCAGGCCTATGCCGCCGGCCGCTGCGATGCCTACACCACCGACGCCTCGGGCCTGGCCGCGGTGCGCGTCGCTCAGCTCGCCGGCAAGGGCGAGCACGTGATCCTGCCCGAGCGCATCTCCAAGGAGCCGCTCGGCCCGATCGTGCGCCACGGCGACGACCAGTGGTTCGACCTCGTGAAGTGGGTGTTGATGGGCATGATCGAGGCCGAGGAGATGGGCATCACGTCGAAGAACGTCGACGAAATGCTGAAAAGCGACGATCCCTCGATCAAGCGCTTCCTCGGCGTCACGCCGAGCTTCGGCAAGGCGGTCGGCGTCGACGAGAAGTGGATGTACAACGTCATCAAGCAGGTCGGGAACTACGGCGAGAGCTACGAGCGCAACGTCGGCACGAGCACACCGCTCAAGCTCGAGCGCGGCCAGAACGCGCTGTGGACCAACGGCGGCCTGCTGTACGCGATCCCGTTCCGCTGATCCGCTGGGGGCGCGCCACTCCAGTGGCGCGTCTTGCCGGAGCGCGGACCTCCAGGTCCGCTCATGATTCTGATGCGGACCTGGAGGTCCGCGCTCCGAGAAGATCATGATGCGCGCGAGGACGCGCGCGGTCCGGAAGACTAAGACGCCCGCTCGAACCGCATCTTCTTCACTCGGCCGGTCGAGACCTCGATCGCCTCGATCTTGCCGGCGCGGTCGCGCACCAGGTGGGCGAGCTGGCTGACCGAGATCCAGTTGCCCGGTGTGTCGATCTCGATCGTGTCGCCGTCGAGGCCGCGCACCGGCCAGGCCGGGCCGCCGGCGACCAGCGGGCCGCTCACCGCACCTTCCCACTTGTCGCCCTTGCCCTTGATGTCCCAGACGGCACCGGAATCGGCCGAGACATAGGTGCCGGCCAACGCCGCCGGAACGGCCTTGCGCTTGCCGAGCTTCTTGAAGCTCAGCACACGCCCCGCGCCGACATCGACTCGCAGCGTTCCTTTGCCCGGCTTCAGCATGAACTCGAACGAGCCGCGCTCGGCGCCGAACCAGCCGCCGGGCCGGCGGCCCAGCACGAACGGCATGCCGTTCTGGGTCACCACGGCCTCGCCGTTCTTCCACGCCAGGTCGAACAGCGCGGGCTCCTCGGCGTTGAACCAGGTGCCGGCGATCGGCTTGATCTCGGCCTCGGCGATGGGATCGAGCTTGGCCTTCAGCCGCTTGTCGCCTTCCAGCGCGTCGGCCGCGATGGCATGCGCCAGCCGCCATGGATCGATGGTGGCGAGGTTGGCGATGACGATCACCGTCAGATCGGCCGCCGGCACGCGCAAAAACTCCGTGCGATAGCCCGGCCACAGGCCGCCATGGCCCACCGTCTCCATGCCGCGTATCTCGCCCACGCCGACACCGCGGCGATAGTGATTGGCGTGCCCGCCCGTCAGCGGCGCGACTGCGGCGAGCTGCGCCGGCAGCGACTTGCCCAGCGCGGGGTTGTCGTAATGCCGGCTCCAGATCAGCAGGTCCTCGACCGACGAGGTGAGCCCGCCCTCGCCACCTTGCGGATAGGCGTGGCCGGCGCGGCGGAAGCCCGCCTTGTCGTCCCCGAGATAGCCGGTGGCGAGGTTGGGGATCACCGTATCGATGGCATCGGCCAGCATGGTGCTGGTCATGCCGAGCGGCTTGAAGATGCGCTCCTCCATCACGTCGCCTAATTTCTTCTTCGCAAGACGCTCGATGATGAAACCCAGCAGCAGGAAGTTGGAGTTGCTGTAGAGGAAGCGGCTGCCCGGCGCGAAGTTGAGATGGTTGTTGCGGGCACAGGCGGCGAGGAGGTCCTGGGTGCGCACCGGCTTCTCGAGCGCATGGCCGCCCAGCCGCAGCAGTTCGAGGAAATCCGGCAGGCCGCTGGAGTTGCGCATCATCTGGTCGATGGTGACCGGCAGCGGCTTCAGCTCCTTGAGGTACTGGTGAGGCGGATCGGAGAGTTTCAGCTTGCCCTCGGCCGCCAGCAGCAGCGCCGTGGTGACGGTGAACTGCTTGCTGACCGAGGCGATGCGGAAGCGCGTCTGCGGCCCGATCGGCACGTTGTGCTCGATGCTGGCGAGCCCATAACCCTTGCAGATCTCGACCTCGCCGCCCTGCATCACGGCGACGACGGCGCCCGGCGAGCCGGGCTTGGTGTAGCGGGCGAACAGCGCATCGATGCGGCGTTCGAGCGAAAGGAAGGCGATCGATTTCGACATGAGGGCCATCCAAGCCAACGGCCTCGCGCTTGTAAAGCCGAGCCGCTACCTTGCGGCGAACACAGGAGGAACGTGCGATGACGCAGCGGATGGAGCGGCGATTCGTCAAAGTCGAGAAGGGGCTCGGCCCGCAGGGCCGCATCGCGGTCGTGCGCTTCGACCGTGGCGACAACGTCAACGCCTTCTCCTACCAGGCGATGCGCGAGCTGCGCGACGTCACGCGCGAGTTCGAGGACGATCTCGATACGTCGGTGGTGATCCTGACAGGCTCGGCGAAAGCCTTCTCGGCAGGCTTCGATCTGAAGGATCCCGAAGGCCGCTTGCGCGATACCGCCACCATCGCCGAGAAGATCCAGCGCCAGCGGCTCGGCCCCAAGATGTCGCGTGCCTGGCAGGAGATGGACCAGGTGACCATCGCCGCCATCGAGGGCCATTGCATCGGCGGCGGCGCGGCCCTGGTCGTGTCGCTCGACTTCCGCTTTTGCGGCAAGGGCGCGCATTTCCGCATTCCCGAGGTCGAGCTCGGCATGAACATGAGCTGGGGATCGATCCCACGCATGGTCGCGTTGATGGGGCCGGCGCGCACCAAGCAGGCGGTGATCCTGGCGTCCGACCGCATTCCCGCCGCCACGGCCCTGGAATGGGGCCTGGTCGAGAAGGTGGTCGATGACGGCCAGGCGCTGGCGGCGGCCATGGAATTCGCCGAGCGCATCGCGCGGCAGCCGCCGATCCCCGTGCGCATGACCAAGACGACGGTCAACCGCGTCGCTTTTGCGTTGCACGACCTCGGCTCGCACATGGACGCCGAGCAGAACGTGTTGACGGGCCTGACGGAGGATTACAAGGAGGGGACGTCAGCCTTCCGCGAGAAGCGCAAGCCGACGTTCAAGGGGCGGTAGTTTCGCGAGGCGTCGATACGACACTGCTGTCATCCCGAGCGTAGCAAGGGACCTTTACTGTTGCCTTAAAGGTCCCTCGCTGCGCTCGGGATGACACCGTGCCTTAAGCAATCTTCCTTATTGGCAGCTGGTCGATGATCTTCTGCCGCTCGGGATCCTCCAGCATCATCCAGCGGCCGATCTCCTCGACGGTGCGTTTGCAGCCGAGGCAGAAGCCGCTTTTGCGGTCGAGCGTGCAGATGCCGATGCACGGCGACATGACTCGCCTGAGAGGCGGCGGCCCATCACCCATTACTCAGGACTTCTTGCTGAGTTCCGCGAGCTGGCTCTGCAACTCGTCGAGCTTGCGCTTGAGATCGTCGATCGCCGTGTCGTTGGCCGGCGCTGGCGTAACCGGTGCGTCGGTCTTGGCCGGCGGCTCCTGGCCATTGGCCGCCGCGGGCGGCATCCCCGGCCCCCCGGGGCGCTGGAACGGATTGAACATGCGCATGGCGTTTTCGAACATCGCCATGTTCTGCTTGCCCATCGCCTCGAACTGCTGGAACGGGTTGAAGCCGAAGGCATTCTGCAGGTACTTGCGCATCTGCTCCTGGTTGCGTGCGAACTGCGCCATCGACATCTCGAGATACTGCGGCACCACCCCCTGCAGGCTGTCGCCGTAGAACGAGATCAGCTGGCGCAGGAAAGGGATCGGCAACAGCGTCTGGCCGCCCTTGCTCTCCTCCTCGAAGATGATCTGGGTCAGCACCGAGCGCGTGATGTCGTCGCCGGTCTTGGCGTCGTAGACCACGAAGTCGGTCTTCTCCTTCACCATCGTCGCCAGGTGATCGAGCGTCACGTACGCCGATGTCGCCGTATTGTAGAGTCGCCGGTTCGCGTACTTCTTGATCACTACCGGAGCGGGTTTGGGTCCGCCTTCGGATCCTGCCTGATCGGCCATTACGCTTCGCTCCCTGGAGCACGCGAGTGAACGTCCGTTTACATCGGACGCGGTCACCTTAGCGCCGATACCGCAGTGCGACAAGGAGCGGTTTGCGCGTGCGAAAGAAGTGTTCCGCGGACGATCGTCATCGTTGCGGGCTATAGTCCGACCATGGCCCCTGAAAACGACGATGCAGGCGATTTCGACAAGCTTGCCCGGCGCTATCTCGATCTCTGGCAGAGCCAGCTCGCCGGCCTCGCCTCCGACCAGGCGCTGACCGAGCAGATCGCGCGGCTTTTCGCTGCCGCGAACGCCCAGGTCGCCAGCGCCCTGCAAGCAGCCCAAGGAGCAACTCATGCAAGCCAGACTGGGTCCGCGGCCGCTGCCCCTTCACCTGGGAACGGCGCTGATGACGTGGGCGAGCTCCGAAAGCGCCTGGAAACTCTGGAAGCCCGGCTCGCCGAGCTCGAATCAAAGCGCGGTACCTGAAGCGATCGCAGCTCTCCTGCCGGAGATCGCCGCCCTCGAAGCCAAGGTGGGCGCCGGCAAGTTCGAGACTGCACTTCATCGCGAGATCGCCCGGCGCATGGACCGGCTGGCCGAGGGCGTGCTCGCCTATCGCCGGCATCCCGTCCATCGCGACCTCGAAAATCCGCCGGCCGTGTGGAGCGAGGGCAACACGCGCCTGCTCGACTACGGCGCCACCCATCGCGCAGCCCGCGCGCGCGGGGCTCGGGCCGTGCTGGTCGTGCCCTCGCTGATCAATCGCTGGGAGGTCCTGGATCTCACCGCGGAGAAGAGCCTGCTGCGCGCCATGGCGGCTGCGGGGCTCAGGCCCTATCTCGTCGACTGGGGCACGCCCAATGCCGACGAACGCCGCTTCGACAGCACGGCTTACGTCGCCCGCCTCGAGCGCGCCGTCGCCTTCCTCACCAAGCGCGCGCGGCGGGCGCCGGCGGTGATGGGCTACTGCATGGGCGGTACGCTCACCGTGGCGCTGGCCGCGCGCCAGCCGCGCCGCGTCGCCGGCCTCGCCCTGCTGGCAGCACCGTGGGACTTCCATGCCGACCGTACCGGCCATGCCTTCCTGTTGTCGGCCGGCCCGATGCTGGCGCGCGTCGCCGACCAGGTCGGCGAGTTGCCGGTCGACATCCTGCAGACGCTGTTCTGGTCGCTCGACCCGTGGCTTGCGGTGAAGAAGTTCGGCCGCTTCCTCGGCATGGACCAGCAAAGCAGCTCGGCGCGCGAGTTCGTGCTGCTCGAGGATTGGCTGAACGACGGCGCACCGCTCGCCGGCCCGACGGCGCGCGAATGCCTGATCAGCTGGTACGGCGACAACACGCCCGGCGCCGGCCAATGGACGGTCGGCGGCAAGCGCATCGTGCCCTCGAAGATCGCCACGCCGTCGCTGGTCATGATCCCGTCCGGCGATCGCATCGTGCCGCCCTTGTCGGCCGCGGCGCTGGCGGAGCCGGGTCGCGGCCTCAAGAACGCCACGCGGCTCGACCTGCCGCTGGGTCATATCGGCATGGTGGTGAGCGGCCGCGCGCGCGACCTCTGCTGGACGCCGCTGATCGAGTGGCTTTCGAACATTCCGCCCAAACGCCCCCCTTCCAAACATCCCCCTTCCAAACACTCGTGATGACAGAGCCGGAACGTTCGACCGTCTGGAATCATGTCGCCGCCTGGGCGGTGCTGCTCGCGATCTCGGTGTTCGCCCACACCCACGTCGAGCTGGCCAACGAGGTGCGGCGCGGCGTGTCGGTCACCTATGGCCGCGTCTTCGCCATCGAGGTGACGAGCCATCTCGTCGTCGCCGCCCTGCTGCCGGTGCTCTACTGGATGCATCGTCGCTGGCCGGTTCGCGGCGGGGCGCGCAACGTCGCGATCCACGTTGCCGGACTGGTGCCGTTCAGCATCATCCACACGGCCGGCATGGCAGCCCTTCGCTTGCTGTGGTTCTCCGGCATCCTGGGCGAGGCCCACAGCTTTCCGCTGACCGTCGACCGGCTGACCTTCGAGTTCGCCAAGGATGTCGTGAACTACGCGATGCTGAGCGGCGCCACGGAGCTGCTGCGCCTGCTGTTCAGCCGCCCGCGACCTCCCGCTGCCGTCGAAGCCCCGACGCCCCCGGCTGCGCCACCCAGCACCATGCCCACAGCGCTCCCCGAGCGCTTCGCAGTGCGCAAGCGCGGCAAGGAGATCATGGTCGAGGTGGCCGACATCGACTGGGTCGAGGCGGCCGGCAACTACGCCGTGCTGCATGTCGGCGGCGAGACCCTGGAGATCCGCTCGTCGCTCACCAAGCTCGAGGCCGAGCTCGATCCCAAGCGCTTCGTCAGAGTCCACAAATCCTATGTGGTGAACGTGGCGCGCATCGCCGAGGTCACGCCCTGGATCAGCGGCGACTGGCGCATCCGCCTGCAGGACGGCGCTGAGGTGAACCTGAGCCGCCGCTACCGCCAGCGCTTCGAGGCTCTGGTGCCGGTGAGGTCATAGTCTTCCGGACGTCCCGCGGCGGCTGCCGGTCGTCCCAGAATCCGCGCCGGTCGTCACAATTCGGAGCCGGATCAAAGAGTTGAAGGATAGGGAGGTGACCTCTCACGAGGTGCCCCATGTCCGTCTCCCGCCGCGCCGATCTCGACTGGCTCCGCGTCCTGGCCTTCGGCCTGTTGATCGCCTACCACGCCGGCATGGCCTGGTCGGGCTGGAGCTGGCACGTCACCAGCAGCGACGACATCGACTGGCTGCGCGAGGGCATGCGGTTCGTGAACCGCTGGCGCATGCCGCTGATCTTCCTGGTGTCGGGCGCCGCCATCATGCTGGCGCTGGGATCGCGCACGCCGGGCGCCTTCGCCCGCGACCGGGTGAAGCGGCTGCTGCTGCCGCTGGCCTTCGGCATGGTCGTGATCGTGCCTCCGCAGATCTATCTCGAGCGCCTGTATCGCGGCCAGTTCACCGGCTCGTTCCTCGACTGGCTTCCCCAGGCCTTCACCGGCGGCCCGTACCCCAACGGCAACGTGAGCTGGCACCATCTCTGGTTCCTGGCCTACGTCCTGGTGCTGACCTTCGTGCTGCTGCCTTGCTTCCTGTGGGCGCGCAGCCCACAGGGACGCCGTGCGCTCGACATGGCCGGCCGCCTGGCGGCGCGCTTCGGACTGCAGTGGCTGATGGTGCTGCCGCTCGCGGCATCGATCCTGTGGCTGGCGCCGATCTCCTACAACACCAACGGCCTGATCGGCGACTGGCACGGTCTCGTCTACTACGGCGCGCTGCTGCTCTACGGCGCCTTCCTGTTCGGCTCGTCCGACATGCTGCTGGCGCTGAACCGCCAGCGCTGGCTGTCCTTCGCCGTTGGCGCCGCGGCCTACGGCGCGCTCTACGACTTGTTCTTCCACGGAACCGTGCGTCCCACGATCGCCGATGCAGACCGCGCGGCCTTCGCCCTGCTGTCGGCGGTGAACACCATCGCCTGGCTGTTCGCCATCGTGGGCTTCGCCAATCGCCATCTGATCCGGCGCCCGGCCTTCCTCGACGAGGCGACCGAAGCCGTCTATCCGTTCTACATCCTGCACCAGACCGTGACGGTGATCGCCGTCTACTGGCTGCTCCGGATCGGCGCGCCGCCGGTCGCCGGCTTCATCCTGGCCGTGCTGGCGACCTTCATCGCCACGTCGGCGATCTACTTCGGGCTGGTGCGTCCGATCTGGTTCCTGCGGCCGCTGTTCGGGCTGAAGCTGGCCGACCGTCGTCCGATCGTCATGAAGCGTCAGGCGGGGTGACGATGGGAGTGACGATGCCGTTCTCGGTGACGATCATCCCCATCGCGACGTCGTGGTCCTGCGGATAGATCGTCCGGATCGCCTGCTGCTCGTAGCCCACCCCGACGATCCTGGTGCGTCGGGGCAGGGCAGCCAGCGTGCGATCGTAGAAGCCGCTGCCATAGCCCAGGCGGAAACAATGAGGGTCGAAGCCGACGACGGGCGCGATGACGATGTCGGGTGTCACGGCGATGCCGTGCGAGGGCACGGGGATCTTCCAGACGCCCGGCTCGAGCGGCTCGTCGCGGCGCCAGCTGCGGAAGACCAGCGGCGCGTGGCGGTGCACCACCACGGGCAGCGCGCCGACGGCGCCGCGTGCCTCCAGGCCCTTGATCCAGGACCGCAGATCCGGCTCGCCGCGGAAGGGCCAGTAGACGCTGACGATCCGCCCCGAGACATCGCCCAGCGCCCGGTCGAGCCCTGTCACGATCCGCTGTGACAGGCGCCGCCGCTCGACGGCTGGAATCGCGAGCCGGACCGCGATCAGCCGTTCCCGCTCCGCCTTGCGCCAGCGCACGACGTCGCCGTCGATGACGCGATCGCCGGTCAATGGATCGAACGTGTGCATGAGGCAAGGAGGAGAGGCGTATTCGTCGTCGTTCGCGGGCTTCATGACGCGGTGCCGGACAGGGCACGCGCATCGCTGGAGTTGGCCAGGGTGATGTTGGCGACATGCGACGACAGCATCTGGTGAAGTTCGGCGCTGAGCGAGGCGTCCTCGACCTTCGGGATCAGCTCGCGCAGCTTGCGCACGACCCAGCCCTGGCCGCGATTGAGGAAGGTGATGCGCTCGGCGATGTCGTCGATCGCCATCGCCTTTTCGTAGAAGGCGCCCATCCGCGGTGAGGCCGTGCCGCCGAGCTGCCTGATCCGGCGCAGCAGCATCGCGCACCAGCGCGCTTCGTCGTGCTGGATGTACTGCATCAATTCCACGATCGACGGATGCCGCGCCTGGCGCGCCGTCTCCAGCGTCACGCGGGCCCCGGCGCGCTCCGCTTCGAGGAGCTCGTTCAGGGTCGCGACGAGGTCATGCTTGGTGTCATTCATGGTGAATCAGCGTACTCGTCGGCCAAAAACCTGAAAAACGAAGAAAATCGGCGGTTGATATCGACAGAATCGATATCATTTACAGGGCCATGGATACCGAACTGGCGCGGACCTTTCTCACCGTCGTGATGGCCGGCAACTTCGTCAGCGCCGCCGAGCGCCTGCACGTCACCCAGTCGACGATCAGCGCCCGCATCCACGCGCTGGAGGGCGCGCTGGGCTGCCGCCTGTTCGTGCGCAACAAGGGCGGCACGACCCTCACCGCCGAAGGCCGCCAGTTCCAGAAGTACGCCTCCATGCTGGTGCGCACCGTCGAGCAGGCGCGCCAGGAGGTCGGCATCGCCAAGGGCTTTCGCGGCGCGCTGACGATCGGCGGGCGGTTCGGCTTCTGGGAGCAGTTCCTGAACCGGTGGCTCGCCGTGCTGTTGCAGAGGGCGCCCGACATCTCCGTGCGCGCGGAAATCGGCCTCGAAGCCGAGCTGATGCAGGGGCTGGTCGAGGGCCGCCTCGACATCGGTGTGATGTACACGCCCGAAAGCCGTCCCGGCCTGAAGGTCGAGCTGTTGTTCGACGAGCGTCTCGTCCTCGCCTCGACCGATCCGCACGGCAAGCCGGAGCCGGGGGCGGGCTACGTCTATGTCGATTGGGGCCCGGAGTTCTTCGCCAAGCACAGCGCCAGCTTTCCCAACTTCTTCGGCTCGGCGCTCACGACCAACACCGGCTGGCTGGGGCTGCAGCACGTGCTCGAAAACGGCGGCTCGGGCTATTTCCCGATCCGCCTCCTGCGGCCGCATCTGCAAAGCGGCAAGCTGGCGCTGATTGCCGGCGGGCCGGAGTTCGTGCTGTCCGCCTACGTCGTCTATCCCGTCGACGCCGCGCCCGACGTGATCGTGCCCGCGCTCGAGGTGATCCGCGAGGCCGCCGCGGTCGAAGGCCTGGTCAGCGGGGCACGCCTGTCACCCCGAGCGTAGCGAGGGGCCTTTAAGGCAACAGGAAAGGTCCCTCGCTGCGCTCGGGATGACAGTATGCGCGATCTGAATCTTTTCAACCTCCCCGATCGTCTTGGATCGAGAGGTGCACCGGAATGGATAGAGTCGCGACGTGTCGATGCGAAAAAGTAAGGCTGGAGGCGGTCGGCCGGCCGATCCTGACCGCCTCCTGCTACTGCGCGAGTTGCCAGGACGCCGGACATCGGCTCGGGCGGCTGCTCGAGCCCGACGGCGGAACGAGCGTGGTCCTTTACCGCAAGGATCGGGTGCAGTGCGTGAGCGGGCGCCGGCATCTCGAGGAGCATCGGCTGAAGCCCAATTCGCCCACCCGACGGGTCGTTGCGACGTGCTGCAACTCGGCAATGTTTCTCGACTTCACCAAGGGATACTGGGTGTCGATCTATCGTAATCGCCTTCCGACCGGAGCGCCCGAGGACGCGCCGAACCATCGCGGTCACTCCGCCAGGTTCATGCTGAAGCTGGTCGCGACCTGGATGGCGATGGGCTTCCGCCGGCCCCAACTGCCGATCTAGTTCGGCTTGGCGGCGGCATACAGCAAGATCACGCGGCCGCTCGCCATCCTGATCTCGCGTTCGCGCACCATGCCGGCCTTCTCCAGCGAGCGCTGGCTGGGGCCGTTGTCCGACCGGGTGAGGGCGACGACTCGATTGAGCTTCGCGACCTCGAAGGCAAAGGCCAGCGAGGCACGGGCGAGCTCGGGCCCATAGCCCTTGCCCTGCGCCTCGGGTGTGAAGGCGAGTCGGATCGCCACGCCGTAGTCGCCGGTATGCACGCGCAGCCCGCCCAGCCCGACGAGCTGCCCGGTCGCGCGCTCGGTTGCCGTCCAGTTGCCGAAGCCGAAGGCCGGCCATTCGGCCTCGTAATTGGCGACCATGGCGTCGCTTTCGGCGCGGTTCAGCACGCCGTGCTG
The DNA here is from genome assembly GCA_019750135.1 of Reyranella sp. Lineage (GTDB taxonomy): Bacteria > Pseudomonadota > Alphaproteobacteria > Reyranellales > Reyranellaceae > Reyranella. The sequence continues at coordinate 60,086 of JAIEOV010000018.1, forward strand.
CAGAAGATTCATCACGCGCGCATCGGCGTGCAATACCGCCAGTCGATCGGCATCGGCCAGGGTGATCGGCCTGAGATCGAGACGGTCGGTAATGCGGTGGTAACGGTCCAAGAGGGGTCCTTGCGGGTGCCGGTCGCCGGCCTATAAAGTCCGGAACAGGGCGGCAGCCAAGGAGGATTACATGGCAACCGAAATCGTCATCGCAAGCGCTGCGCGCACGCCGATCGGCTCGTTCAATGGCGCCTTCGGCGCCGTGCCGGCGCACGACCTCGGCAAGGTCGCGATCAAGGGTGCGCTGGAGCGCGCCAAGGTCAAGCCCGAGGAAGTCGACGAAGTCATCATGGGCCAGATCCTGAGCGCCGCCCAGGGCCAGAACCCGGCCCGCCAGGCCGCCGTCAATTCCGGCATCCCGGTCGAGAAGACCGCGCTCGGTATCAACCAGCTCTGCGGCTCGGGCCTGCGCGCCGTCGCCTTCGGCTGGCAGGCGATCAGGAACGGCGACGCCTCGATTATGGTGGTCGGCGGCCAGGAGAGCATGAGCCAGGCGCCGCACGCCGGCTACATGCGCGACGGCACCAAGATGGGCGAGTTCAAGATGATCGACACCATGCTGAAGGACGGCCTGTGGGACGCCTTCCATGGCTATCACATGGGCAACACCGCCGAGAACGTGGCGCAGAAGTTCCAGATCACCCGCGCCGAGCAGGACGCCTTCGCGGCGTCGTCGCAGAACAAGGCCGAGGCGGCGCAGAAGTCCGGCCGCTTCAAGGACGAGATCGTCCCGGTCACGGTCAAGACCCGCAAGGGCGAGGTCGTGGTCGACACCGACGAGTTCCCGCGCCACGGCACGACCGTCGAGACGTTGGCCAAGCTGCGCCCCGCCTTCACCAAGGAAGGCGGCTCGGTCACGGCCGGCAATGCCTCGGGCATCAATGACGGCGCCGCCGCTCTTGTGCTGATGACGGCCGACGAGGCCAAGAAGCGCGGCATCGCGCCGCTCGCCAAGATCGTGTCGTGGGCGACCACGGGCGTCGATCCCTCGATCATGGGCATCGGCCCGGTGACGGCCTCGCAGGCGGCGCTGAAGAAGGCCGGCTGGACGGTGAAGGATCTCGACCTCGTCGAGGCCAACGAAGCCTTCGCCGCTCAGGCCGTCGCGGTCGGCAAGCAGCTCGGCCTCGATCCGGAGAAGCTCAACGTCAATGGCGGCGCGATCGCGCTCGGCCATCCGATCGGCGCCTCGGGCGCCCGCGTGCTGACGACGCTGCTCTACGAGATGCAGAAGCGCGACGCCAAGAAGGGCCTCGCCACGCTGTGCATCGGCGGCGGCATGGGCATCGCCATGTGCGTCCAGCGCGACTGATGGGCTGCTGCGCGAACAGTGGCAGTCCGGGGTGATCTCCGAGCCGAACGACTACCGGTTCATTGTCGTTCGGCGGGAGAGGACAACCTCAAACCACGTCTAGATCTGACCGGCGGCGGCTGGCAGGCGGGCTTTCAGGAGCCTATATTCGCGACATGGCCGACGATCCAAAGACCACCCGCGAGTTCAACGTCGTGGTGGAGCGCGATGAAGCCGGCTGGTACGTGGCGAGCGTACCGGCGCTGCCCGGATGCCATACGCAGGCGCAGTCCCTCGACGAACTGATGTCGCGGATTCGCGAGGCCATAGAGGCGTACCTCGACGTCGGCGAAGTGCCGTCACCCTTGGAATTCGTCGGTGTGCAGCGCGTGTCAGTCGCTGCATGACGCGCCTCCCGCCGGTGACAGGGCGGGAGTTGGTGGCGGCTCTCGGTCGCAAGGGATTTCAAGTCATCCGGGTAAGGGGCAGCCACCACGTCCTGCGACACGCCGATGGACGAATGACCGTCGTGCCGGTGCATGGCCGCGAGGAAATCGGCCCAGGGTTGCTGGCCAAGATACTGCGTGATTGCGACATGAGCCGCGACGAGTTGCGCGGCCTGCTTTGAGCGTCAGTAGTCGCCGTCGATCTCGGGCGTATACAGCCGCTCGCCCTTGCGCGCGAGCTTGCGGCCCTGTTCCTGGGAGAGCTCGAGAAGCTGGGCGCCGCCGTTGGGCGTGAGCTGGGCCAGGAAGAAACGCGTCTGGCCGGGCGCTACTGTGATGATCAGCTCGCTGTTGGCCTGCGGCCCATAGGCGCGCAGGTCGTAGAGCTTGGGCGCCAGGTCGAGCCGCATGTAGTTCGGCGGGACGAGGCTGCCGACCGGCTGGCGGCCCATGGTGATGCTGATCGGCGGCGTGTCGGGCTGAGCGGGCTCGCGCACGATGTAGAGGGCCGCTTGGCCGGGGTTCGAGACAGGGAAGGTCCCGGTGCCCCAGGCATCGTTGGCCCTCCACCAGACCGAATTTTCGCTGCAGCCGGCCAGCATCAGCAGGGCAACGGCGACCAGTAGCTTCCTCATTCATCGACCTCCGCCGCTAAAGTCGACTGGCGGAGGTCGGGGGTCAAGCGGCCTGTGCAGCTACGGGTTGGCATATGACCCTGAGCATAATGGGGCGGCGCCGAACCCAAGGGGCAGCTGATGCCCGCCGCCGCTGGCCGGTAGCGCGTGCCTAGCTCCTGTCACCGACTGGGGATGGCCTTCTCCAAACTGGCCCGAAAGGTGTGGTTTCAGCCAAGCGTGATCTTCTCGCAGAGAATCCCGATCTCAGCGCCCCAGGACGGATCCGCATGGAACAAGATGAGTTTGTTATCCGAAATCCGTCTGATGAACTCGTTCAGCTTGGCGGGCTCAATCAGAAGCTTGCCATCGTCAACGCTACATACCCACCGGGCAATGCGGTCGATGTTGCTATCTCCGATCCTGACAATCGACGACAACACAACCCCGTGCACGACGTTTTGGAACCGAAAGCCGGATGTCCTCAGCGTCAGAACACCTTCAAACTTCAAGCGGACTGTGGATCCATCGACCTTGGTGTAGACGATTTCTACTCTTGCATTGCTTCTATCGATGACCAGCGATTCGAGTTCGGCATCGTGAAGCGAACTCAGATCAAGGGGAGTCACGTCGTGCTGATTCATCGCGCACCTCTCATGTCGCGAGGTTCGGCTTCACCAGGCCGTGCAAGCTAACTTGATCCTGCGGGTAGCCCGATCACGATTGTTTTGATCAGAAGTATCGGTCACGTGGTTTGCCTATCCCGCTGCGGCGATTGAAATCAAAAGATGGTTCCAACTTGGCCACGCGACGCAACGAAAAAAAATGCGAACAAAGCAAAGTTGACGACCGTGCAGAAAAACATGGCATCTCCGAGCGCCGAAAGGCGCTTGTTGTTGAGGTGGCGATACTTGCGAGACAATAGAAACACGGCCCATTGGAGCTCGCGGCGTATCGAGCCCTGCGTCAACGATACGGGTTCACCTAAGTCGTGCCACTGAACTGGATGGGATCTCTTCAGCTCAGCATTGAACCTGGCAGCAGCCCACGTCCACGCCAGGCCGACGACCATCATTGCCAAGAGCACTGATGACCAAACTGTCACTGTGAGCGCCTCCAAATCAACGCCCATAGCTGTACGGCCTGAGGCATGAAATGCTCAGTCAACAGGCTCCAATCGGCTTGCTCGATCATCGCGGTATCTGGGTGCTCTTGTGACCGTGACCAGCAAGACAGCACAACCTTGCTCATTGACGACCACACTTGTCGTGTTGGAGGCGGTCGTCCGTTTGACTACGCCGTCACCGGCTGCGGCAGCGTGCGCAGCCGAGCCAGGGGCGACAGCACGATTACCACCGTCGACAGCACGAACGAGGCGGCGATCAGCAACAACGCCGCCTGCAGCCCGGCATGGGCGGCGACGATGCCGCCAGCCAGCGCGCCCAGCGGCCGCACGCCGTAGATCGCGGTCTGCACCGTGGCGTTGACCCGGCCCAGCATCGGCGCCGGCGTCACCAACTGGCGCACCGTGGTCTGGCAGATCAGCCACAGCATCGGGCCGAAGCCCACCAGGAAGTGGCCCGCTGCCGCGAAGGCGAAGCCGTTGCCCGACGGGGCGAGCAGGAACAGGGCGGCGGCGATCACCGACACGGCCGGGCCAAAGATCAAGGTGGCGAGCGGCGGCAAACGCTTGGATGAGATCGGCGCGATCAGGGCGCCCAGGATCAGGCCCGCGCCATAGGCCGACTGGGCGAGGCCCATGCCGGCCGGATCGAGCTTGAGCAGGGTGAGCGCCAGCGGCGCCCAGACCGCGAGCAGGGCGAAGAAGGCGAAATTCCAGAAGATGGCGCACAGGCTGATGCCGCGCAGCAGCTCGTGGTGCACGACGAAGCGCGCGCCGGCCTGGATGGCAGCAGCCATCGACGGCCGCTGGTCGGCGGCGGTCGGCGCCGCAGCCTTGGGCAGGGCGATGATGCAGGCGAGCGCCACGGCCGCACCGAGGGCCGCCAGCGCATAGCCCCAGGTCGGCGACAGGTGCTGGGCCAGCAGGCCGGCGACGAACGGCGCCGCCAGGCTGACGATGGCACGGGCGAGTTCCAGGCGGGCGTTGGAGCGCGGCAGGTCGGCCGCCGGCACCAGGCTCGGCAGCAACGACATCGCGGTCAGCATGTAGACCACGGTGCCCGAGGCGCCGACGAAGGCGGAGATGCCCAGCAGGCCGGTGATGCCGGCCGCCGCCGCGATCACGGCGACCACCGAGGCGGCGAGCCCCAGCGCCAGTCCAACGATCAGCAATGTGCGGCGCGGCATGCGGTCGGCCCAGGCGCCGGCCGGCAGGGTGACCAGCAGCCAGGCCGCAGATTGGGCCGCAACCAGCAGGCCGAGGATGTCCGGTCCGGCGCCCAGCACGAGGCTGGCCGTGAGCGGCAGGGTGGCGAGCGCCAGTTGGTCGGCGGCATGAGTCCCGGCGGCGGCGCCGAGCAGGGCGGTGAAGGGTTTCATGATTGCCGTTCTATGACCGCCGGAGTCCGCGTCGTTATCCGGCAACGCCCGGCAATTCCCTCCGTCGCAGAACGCGCTAGAGTGGGCCTGCGGCAACGTAAAGGGAGGACACCATGGCCGAACGTGTAGCGATCGTGACAGGCGGAACCCGCGGCATCGGCGCCGCCGTTTCGCGCATGCTGAAGGACAAGGGCTACAAGGTGGCCGCCACCTACGCGGGCAACGATGCCGCCGCACAGAAGTTCAAGGCCGAGACCGGCATCGCCGTCTACAAGTTCGATGCTTGCGACTTCGCCGCCTGCCAGGCCGGCGTCGCCCAGATCGAAAAGGATCTCGGGCCGGTCGAGGTCCTGGTCAACAACGCCGGCATCACCCGCGATTCGACCATGCGCCGGCTGACGCGCGACATGTGGGACCAGGTGATCGACACCAATCTTGGCTCCTGTTTCAACATGTCGAAGGCGGTGTGGGAGGGCATGAACGCCCGCGGCTTCGGCCGCGTCGTCAATATCGGCTCGATCAACGGCCAGGGCGGTCAGTACGGCCAGGTGAACTACGCCGCGGCCAAGTCGGGCATCCACGGCTTCACCAAGGCACTGGCGCAGGAGGGCGCCGCCAAGGGCATTACCGTGAACGCCATCGCGCCGGGCTACACCGAGACCGACATGGTTGCGGCCGTGCCGGCCAACGTGCTGGAGAAGATCGTCGCCAAGATCCCGGTCGGCCGGCTGGGCAAGGCCGACGAGATCGCGCGCGGCGTGATGTTCCTGGTCGCCGACGATGCCGGCTTCATCACCGGCTCGACGCTGTCGATCAACGGCGGTCAGCATATGTATTGAGGGGCGCGCTCGGCGCGCCGCGTAGCCGAACCGAGGCAAGTCTAAGAAGGATCAGCGTGCGTAATGAGCCTCCAGACTTCGCGCGGTGTCGCGGATATGCGCAAGGTCGTTGCCGGCTGGCGTGCCGCCGGCAAGACCGTCGGCCTGGTGCCGACCATGGGCGCCCTGCATGCGGGCCACCTCTCCCTGGTGGAGGCCACCCGCCGGGCGGGAGCCGATCATGTCGTGGTCAGCATCTTCGTCAACCCGACCCAGTTCGGCCCCAACGAGGATCTCAGCAAGTACCCCCGCCAGGAAGCGCTCGACCTCGCAAGGCTTGGCGAGGTCGGCGCCGACCTCGCCTACCTGCCGACGGTGGGGGAAATCTATCCCGACGGATTCACGACGATGGTCGTGCCGGCGGGCACGATCGTCGCGGACCTCGAGGCGACCTTCCGGCCCGGACATTTTTCCGGCGTAGCGACCGTGGTGGCCAAGCTCCTGATCCAGGTCGCGCCTGACATCGCTGCCTTCGGCGAGAAGGATTACCAGCAACTGCTGGTGATCCGGCGCATGGCCCGCGATCTCGACATTCCCTGCCGCATCCTGCCGGTGCCGACGGTGCGCGACGATCACGGTCTCGCCCTGTCGTCGCGCAATGCCTATCTGACGCCCGATCAGCTCGCGATCGCGCGCCGGCTGAACGAGGTGCTGGGCGAGATTGCCCGAGGCTCGATGCCCGTCGAGGAAGGCAGCGCCCGGTTGCTGCAGGCCGGCTTCGATGCCGTCGACTATCTCGCGCTGCGCGACGCCGAGACGCTCGACGCGCCGGTCGAAGGCCGGGCGCGGCGGGTCCTCGCCGTCGCCCGCCTGGGCTCGGTGCGGCTGCTCGACAACATGGCCGTCGACTGACGGAGCGGGACGGCGCGATGCTGGCAGTGCTTGCACTCGTCCGCATCGTCGCGGACGGAGCCACAATCCCTTGTGGACTTATTGCGCTCAGATGGCCTTTATGGGACGCAATAATTACCCGGGTGTTGTCACTCGATATAAATTAAGTTATCTTCTCGAAGGGAGCATCCGATGCCGAAGCTGACCGAATACAAGGACATGAACCCGCGCGCGAAAGCCGTGGTGGAGGACATCGCCAAGCGCCGCAATGCCGATCCTGCGCAGATCAACAACGTCTGGAAGGCGCTGGCCAAGCATCCCGCCGTGATGGAGCAGTTTGCAGAGGAAATGAAGGCCGCCTTCGCGCCCGGCAAGCTCGATCCGCTCACCAAGGAATTAGTTTATCTCGCGGTCAGCATCGCCAATCAGTGCGACTATTGCATCGCCTCGCACGGCACCATGGCGCGGGCCAAGGGCATGACCGACGAGATGCACGAGGAATTCATGGCTGTCGTGCTGGCCGCGCTGAAGGGCAACAAGATCGCCACGGCGTATCGTGTGCCGGTCGATGCCGCTTTCGAGGAGAAATGACGTGGACGCGCCGACCGTGAAGGCCCCGACCCTCAAGGCCCCAATATGGGATGCCAATCTCTATCTGAAGTTCGTCGACGCGCGACTGCGGCCGGCGCTCGACCTGATGGGCCGCCTCGATCCCGCCAATGCCGCTCGGCCGGGCCACGCGATCTACGATCTCGGCTGCGGCGCCGGAAATATCTCGCGCATCCTGGCCGAGAAGTTTCCGGGAGCCCCGGTCATCGGCATCGACTCGTCCGAGGAGATGCTGGCCAAGGCGCGCAGCCAGACGGCCGATCCGCGCGTCAGCTTCAGCAAGGGCGACCTCACGCAGTTCAAGCCCGACCTGCCGCCCGGCATCCTCTACAGCAACGCCGCCTACCAGTGGGTCGAGAACCACATCGATTACTTCCCCGGCCTGCTGAAGCTGCTGCCGTCGGGTGGCCAGCTCGCCATCCAGATGCCGCGCAACCACGAGGCGCCGTCGCACGCGCTGATGAAGAAGGCGGCCGAGATGGGGCCGTGGCGCGACAAGCTCGCCAGGGTCGGCGGCATCCGCTCGGTGTGGGAGCCGGCGCGCTACTACGACGTGCTGAAGCCGCTCTCCGCCGAGCTCGATGTCTGGGAGACGATCTACCAGCAGGTGCTGACCGGCAAGGATCCGGTGGCGCAGTACACCGCGGGCACCGGGCTCAGGCCGTACATGGAGGCGCTCAGCAAGGAAGAGGGCGCCGCGTTCTACGAGACCTACGCCAAGCTTCTGGCCGAGGCCTATCCGACGCGCGCCGACGGCATCACGCTGTTTCCGTTCCGCCGCCTGTTCATCGTGGCGCGCCGCGCATGATTCCGGGGCGCCTGGTAGCTCGGCACCGGGGCCGGCACCGATGCGTGCGCTCGTACCGGGAATCACGGTTTCCTGAGGCAGACTCGGTGTCATCCCGAGCGCAGCGAGGGACCTTTACTTCGGCTTCAAAGGCCCCTCGCTTCGCTCGGGGTGACAGCGACAAATTGCTCGTCAGCGATCGTCGGTACTCTAAACAGGCAAGCCCTATCGCTGGTGGGTGGAGGTCCGGGACACCACAACGACCTCTGTCGGAAATACCGGAAATACCACAAATTCAAATCGCCGCGCCGAGGAACGCGCATGTCGTTGCTGTCCTCCTTTAACGGACATCGTCGATTGCGAAGCACCTGGCTCGTCGTTGCACTGACGCTCCTGACGCTGCTGGGGCTCGCCCCAACGAGCCACGCGGCGCCGCAGGCGATGGTGGCCGCGGCCAATCCCATGGCGGTCGAGGCGGGGCTGGACGCGCTGCGCCGCGGCGGCACGGCGATCGACGCCGCGATCGCCGTTCAGATGGTCTTGGGTGTCGTCGAGCCGCAGGCCTCGGGCATCGGCGGCGGCGGCTTCCTGCTGCATTACGACGGCGCCACCGGCGCGATCGAGGTCTATGACGGCCGCGAGACGGCGCCGGCCGGCGCCTCGCCCACCATGTTCCTGGGCGCGGACGGCAAGCCGATCGGCATGATGGCCGCCGTCGTCTCCGGCATCTCGGTTGGCGTGCCCGGCGCGATCGCTATGCTCGAGCTGGCGCACAAGGAGCACGGCAAGCTGCCCTGGGCGTCGCTGTTCCAGCCGGCGATCGACAAGGCGCGCGAGGGTTTCGCGACGCCGCCGCGGTTGGCGGGCTGGCTGCAGCGCATGCCGACCGCCGATCCCGACATCCGCGCGGTGTACTTCAACGCCGACGGCGCGCCCAAGAAGCAGGGCGAGCGGATCGTCAATCCGGCGCTCGCCGACACCCTGCAGCTGATCGCCGAGCAGGGGCCGCGCGCCTTCTACGAAGGCGACATCGCGCGCGAGATGATCGAGCGGGTCCACAAGCACGTGCGGCCGGGCACGCTGTCGCTGGTCGACCTCGCCGACTACAAGCCGATGAAGCGCGAGCCGGTGTGCGGCCCTTATCGCGTCTGGATCGTCTGCGGCATGCCGCCGCCGTCGTCGGGCGGCATCGCCATCCTGCAGGTGCTGGGCCTGCTGGAGCCGTTCGAGCTGTGGAAGGGCAAGCCCGACGACCTGCGCTCGCTCCATCTCATCGCCGAGGCGAGCCGGCTCGCCTTCGCCGACCGCAACCGTTACGTCGGCGATCCGGCCTTTGTGCAGGTGCCGGTGGCCGGGCTGCTGTCGCCGGCCTATCTGGCCGAGCGCCGCAAGCTGATGTCGCCCGACCGCAGCATGGGCGTCGTCGGCCCGGGCGTGCCGCCGGGCTATGTCGAGCGCGGCACCAGCCACATGACCATCGTCGATCGCTGGGGCAATGCGGTCTCCTTCACCACCACCATCGAGGCGCCGTTCGGCTCGCACATCATGGTGCGGGGCTTCCTGCTGAACAACGAGCTCACCGACTTCTCGGCCGTGCCCGAGATGGACGGCAGGCCTGTGGCGAACCGGGTCGAGCCCGGCAAGCGGCCGCGTTCGTCGATGTCGCCCACCTTCATCCTCGACCGCGACCGCAAGCTTTTCGCCGCCCTGGGCTCGGCCGGCGGGGCGCGCATCATCGGCGATACGCTGCAGGCGGTGATCGGCCTGCTGGACTGGGACATGTCCATGCAGGAGGCGATCGCCCAGCCGCGCCTCATCAACATGAACAGCCCTACGGAGCTCGAGGCCGGCACGCCCATTGCCGCCCAGGCCGACGCCTTGCGCGCGCTGGGCGATGAAGTACAAGTCCGCCGGCATGACGGCGGCCTGAGCGGCATCCGCCGCGCCGGCGACGGCTGGCAGGGCGGGGCGGATCCGCGCCGCGATGGCGTCGCGATAGGAGAGTAGGTCTTTTGGCACAAAAGAAATTGCCCAGCGTCATCCTGCGGGCCGGCGAGGATCGCCGCGTGCGCGCCGGACACCCATGGGTGTTCTCCAACGAGATCCTGATGGATGCCGACGCCAAGGCGATCCCGCCGGGCTCGCTCGCGACCCTGCGCGCTCCGGGCGGCGAGGCGCTGGGGCTGGTCACCTTCAACCCGCATTCGCTGATCGCGGCCCGGGTGCTGTCGACCAACCCCGAGGCCACCGTCGACGCCCTGTTCCTCGGCCGGCGGCTCGCCCAGGCGACGGCGTTGCGCGACCGGCTGGTCGGCGTGCCGTACTACCGGCTGATCCATGCCGAGGCCGATGGGCTGCCGGGCGTGATCGTCGACCGCTTCGGCGATGCGCTGGTCGTCCAGGTGAACACCGCCGGGATGGAGCTGCTGACCCCGGTGCTGCTCGAGGCGCTCGACGCCGAGCTGTCGCCCCGGACGATCGTGCTCAAGAACGATTCGCCGGTGCGCGAGCTCGAAGGGCTGAAGCGCAGCACGACAGTGGCCAAGGGCGATGCCGAGCAGCCGATCGAATTGATCGAGAACGACGCCAGGTTCGTCGCCGACCTGTCGGGCGGCCAGAAGACCGGCTGGTTCTACGACCAGCGCGACAACCGCCGCTTCATGGCCGACCTGGCGAAGGACGCGAGCGTGCTCGACGTCTACAGCTACTCCGGCGGCTTCGGCGTGCTGGCGGCGGCGCGTGGGGCGAAGTCGGTGATGTGCATCGACCGCTCGCAGCCGGCGCTCGATGCGGCCCAGGCTGCCGCCGTGCTGAACGGCGTCGACAAGTTGGTGTCGTTCGAGAAGAGCGAGGTCTTCGACGCGTTGGAGAAGCTCGGCGGCAAGAAGTTCGACGTCGTGATCTGCGATCCGCCGGCCTTCGTGAAAAGCCGCAAGGATCTCAAGACCGGCGCGCAGGGCTATCGCAAGCTGGTGCGGCTGGCCGCGCCGCTGGTCAACAAGGGCGGCTTCTTCTTCGTCGCCTCCTGCTCGCACCTGGTCGATCCGCCGTTGTTCGCCGAGCAGGTCCGCCGCGGCCTGCGCGATGCCAGCCGTAGTGGCCGCATCCTGCGCAGCTCCGGCGCGGCGCTCGATCATCCGGTGCATCCCGGCCTGCCGGAGACGGCGTATCTCAAGGCGATGACCCTGCAGCTCGACTGACCATGCTGCGCCCCGGCTCCCGCAACCTCATCACCGACGTCGACGGCATCCTGGTCGGCAACCACGAGGACCAGCGCCTGGGTTCCGGCGTCAGCGTCGTGCTGTGCGAGCGGCCGTCGGTGGCCTCGGTCGATGTGCGTGGCGGCGCGCCGGGTACGCGAGAGACCGACCTGCTCGATCCGAGCTGTCGCGTCGATGCGATCGATGCGATCTGCCTCTCGGGTGGCTCGGCGTTCGGCCTGTCGTCGACCGACGGCGTCATGCGCTGGCTGCGCGAGCATGGCCGCGGCGTGCCCATCGCCGACATTGTCGTGCCGATCGTGCCTACGGCTATCCTGTTCGACCTGCTGAACGGCGGTGACAAGCAGTGGGACTGGCCGCCCTATCGCGAGATGGCCTACGCCGCGACGGGCAGGGCCAACCGCGACTTCGCGCTGGGCAATGCCGGCGCCGGCCTCGGCGCCAAGGCCGGCAACCTCAAGGGTGGTCTGGGCAGCGCCTCGGCCGTCGACTCCACGACGGGTCTCCAAGTCGGTGCGCTGGTGGCCGTCAACGCGCGCGGCTACACGACCATGGGCGACATGGCTCAATTCTGGGCCTGGCCGTTGGAGCAGAACAAGGAGTTCGGCGGCCTGCCACCACCACCGCACGGCCTGTCGCTTGCGGTAAGCCACGATCGGGCCGATCTCACGCATGACGTCCTCGGCGATCCCGCCGATGCCGCGCGCAGCGATCCGCGCGCCAACACGACCATCGCGGTGATCGCCACCAACGCCCGCCTGGACAAGGCCTCGGCCAATCGCCTGGCGGTGATGGCGCAGGACGGGCTGGCGCGGTCGATCCGCCCGGTACATACGCCGCAGGACGGCGATACGGTTTTCGTCGTGGCCACGGGCACCCACGACCTGTTCGTGGATCATCTGACCCTGGCCGAACTCGGCACGCTGGCTGCGGATTGCCTGGCCCGCGCCGTGGCGCGCGGCGTCTACCATGCCGAGACCTTGGGCGCCGCGCGCGGCTGGCGGGACGTGTTCGGCCGCTGATAAACTCGATCGACTTCAGAGGAGGGGCATCCGTGGACTCACTTTCCCGCCGTCATCTGTTCGGCGTTGCTGGCGCGTTGGCGACCTTGTCGGCGCTTGGCGCTGATGCTTTGGCGCAAGGTCCGGCCAAGGACCGCCTGGTGATCGGCATCTCGCTCGAGCCGCCTGTGCTCGATCCGACCAAGAACGCCGCCGCCGCCATCCGCGAGGTCACGACACCCAGCATCTACGAATCGCTCGGCCGCATCGACCGCACCGGCGCCATCGGCCCGGGCCTGGCCGAGAGCTGGAGCATCTCCGAGGACGGCAAGGAGTACGTCTTCAAGCTGCGCAAGGGCGTGACGTTCCACAACGGCGAGCCGTTCGACGCCTCGATGGTGAAGTTCTCGCTCGACCGGCTGTTCGCGGCCGATTCGACCAATCCCGCCAAGTCGCTCTACACTGACATCGACAAGGTCGAGATCGTCGATCCGGCGACGGTGAAGGTGACGCTGAAGTCGCCCAACTCCTTCCTGCTCTACAGCCTGTCGCTGGGCGACGCTGCGATCATGACGCCCAAGACCGCGCCGACCAACGACAAGAACCCGGTCGGCACTGGCCCGTTCGTGTTCAAGGAGCGCAAGGAGGGCGACTCGATCACCCTCGCGAAGTCGCCGACTTATCGCGACCCGGGCTCGATCAAGCTCAACACGGTGATCTTCAAGATCGTCAAGGATCCCTCGGCGCAGGTGAACGCATTACTGGCCGGCGACATCGACGCCTTCCCCGGCTTCCAGGCGCCCGAGCTGGTCGAGCGGCTGAAGAAGGATGCGCGCTTCGCCGTGGTGATCGGCACCACCGAGGGCGAGGTGATCCTGGCGACCAACAACGGCAAGAAGCCGTTCGATAATCTCAAGGTGCGCCAGGCGATCGCCCACGCCATCAACCGCGAGGAGCTGATCTCGTCGGAATCGGGCTACGGCGTGCCGATCGGCAGCCACTTCGCGCCGCACAACAAGGCCTATGTCGACCTGACCAAGACCTATCCCTTCGACATCGCCAAGGCGAAGGCGCTGCTGGCCGAGGCGGGCTATCCCAACGGCTTCGAGGCCACGCTGAAGCTGCCGCCGGTGGGCTACGCCCAGCGCGCCGGCGAGGTGATGGCCAACCAGTTGGGCAAGGTCGGCATCAAGATCGCGATCTCCAACCTGCAGTGGCCGCAGTGGCTCTCCGAGGTCTTCAAGGAGCGCAACTACGACCTCACCATCGTCGCCCACACCGAGGCCAACGACCTCGATCGCTATGCCCGCGACGGCTACTACTGGGGCTACGATTCGCCCGAATTCAAGGCCAAGTGGCGCGAGGTCCTGGCGGCCACCGACTTCACCAAGCGCGACGAGCTCCTGAAGGCGGCGCAGCGCATTGTCTCGCGTGACGCCGTCAACGGCTTCCTGTTCCAGCTCGCCAAGATCGGCGTGTGGAAGAAGGACCTGGTCGGCCTGTGGGAGAACTCGCCGACGCCGCAGGTCGATCTGACCGGGGTCTATTGGAAATGATCTTCCGGACCGCGCGCTGGGTCGCGTCCGGAAGAGAATGATCGAATTCCTCTCTCGCCGTCTCGCCGCCGCACTGGTGACGCTGCTGCTCGCGACCATCGTGGTGTTCGCTGTCGTCGAGATCCTGCCCGGCGATCCGGCGCTGGTCATGCTGGGCACGGATGCGCGGCCCGATACACTGGCGGCGCTGCGCGCCAAGTACGGCTTCGACCAGCCGCTGCTGACGCGCTACCTGCAATGGATCGGCGGGCTGCTGACCTTCAACCTCGGCAACAGCCACGCCTACGGTACCTCTGTTTCGAAGCTGATAGGCGACCGCCTGGTCGTCACCCTGCCGCTCGGCGCGATGGCCCTGTCGTGGGCGGCGCTGGTCGCCATCCCGCTCGGCGTGTTCGCCGCCTGGAAGCATCGCCGGCCGGGCGACTGGGGCGTCATGGGCTTCACCCAGATCGGCATCTCGATCCCCAACTTCTGGTTCGGCATCGTGCTGGTGCTGGCCTTCGCCGTGACCTGGCAATGGTTTCCCGCCGGCGGTTTCCCGGGCTGGCAGGAGCCGCTGAAGTCGGTGCACGCGCTGATCCTGCCCGCCCTGTCGTTGTCGCTGGGCGAGATCGCGATCCTGACGCGCGTGACGCGCTCGGCCATGCTCGACACCTTGCGCGAGGACTATGTCCGCACCGCGCGCGCCAAGGGTGCGACCGAGCGCCGGGTCCTGTTCAGCCACGCGCTGCGCAATGCGCTGATCCCGGTGACGACGGTGGCCGGCCTGATCGCCGGCTTCCTGGTGGCGGGCGCCGTCATCATCGAAAGCGTGTTCCGTCTGCCCGGCGTCGGCCAGCTGGTCTACGATTCGATCAACAACCGCGACCTGGTCGTGATCAAGAACGTGGTCATCCTGTTCACGATCCTGGTGCTGACGGTCAATCTCATCGTGGACCTCGCCTACGCGCTGCTCGATCCCCGGCCCAGGATACGCGCATGAGCGTGAGGGCATGAACACCTTCCTCGCCCGCGCCTCGCGCCATGTCGGCTTTCAGATCGGCGCCGTCCTGCTGCTGCTGTTCGTCGGCACCGCGTTGGTCTCGCTGGTTTGGACGCCTCATGCTATCGATGCGCTCGATATGCGCGCCAAGCTGCTGCCGTCGTCGCCGACCTACCTTTTGGGCACCGACCATCTCGGCCGCGACGTACTTTCGCGCATCATGGTGGGGGCGCAGACCTCGATCGCGGTCGGCCTGATCGCCGTCGCCATCGGCCTCACGATCGGTGTGTCGCTGGGAGCGTGGGCCGCGGGACGCGGCGGCTGGGTCGACGAGGCCTTGTCGCGCACTTCCGACCTGATCTTCGCCTTCCCGGCGGTGCTGATCGCGATCCTGATCACCTCGGTGCTGGGCGCCAGTGCACAGAATGCGATCCTGGCCATTGCCATCTTCAACATCCCGGTATTCGCCCGCGTCACCCGCGGCGCCGCGCTCGCCATGTGGAGCCGCGATTTTGTGCGCGCGGCGACGGCGATGGGGCAGGGGCCGGTCGGCATCACGCTGCGCCACGTCCTGCCGAACATCGCCAGCGTCCTGATCGTGCAGGCGACCATCCAGTTCGCCGTCGCCATCCTGGCCGAGGCCGGCCTCTCGTACCTCGGGCTGGGCGCGCAGCCGCCGGTGCCGTCGTGGGGCCGCATGCTGCGCGACGCCCAGACCTACATCTTCCAGGCGCCCGAGCTCGCGGTCTGGCCGGGCCTCGCCATTGCGCTGGCCGTGCTCGGCCTCAACATGCTGGGCGACGGCCTGCGCGATCTCCTGGATCCGCGGCTCCGCCTGCTGCGTGTCGGATGACGGCGCTGATCTTCCTGCTGGTGGCTGTCGCCATGATCATGGCGGTCCGCGGACGACGCGGCATCGCGCTCGGCCTGTTCGGCGCGAGCTTCGTGCTGGCGGCCTTGTGGTTGAACTATCACGTCGTCGACGTCCTCAACCTGTCGCTCTAGGTCCGGCCCATGGCATCCCTCGTTCGACTTGGCAATGCGATCGGCGCCATCGGGATCGCGACCTTACTGCTCGCAGCCTTCGGCATGCAGTTCGTTCTGGGGGAACTGCCCTGTCCCCTGTGCGTCCTGCAGCGCATTGCCCTGGTGCTGTGCGGCTTCGGTTTCCTGCTCAACCTGCGCTTCGGCGTACAACCCTTGCATTATGGCCTGACGATCCTCGCCGCCCTGTACGGCGCGATGGCCGCCGGCCGCCAGGTGCTGCTGCACATCGTGCCGGGTACCGGGGCTTATGGTTCGCCGCTGTTCGGCTTGCATCTCTACACCTGGTCGCTGATCGTGTTCGGCGGCGTGATCGTCGGCGTCGCGGTACTGATGATCATGGGCGGCCGGCCCGACCACGACCGCAGCGATCATCAGGCGGCGACGCGGTTTCGCGGCATCCACCGCTTCGCCGCGTGGCTCCTGATCGCCGTCACCCTGGCCAACGCCCTCAACAGCTTCGTGCTCTGCGGCCCGGTGGAATGCGACTCCGATCCCGCGGGCTATTGGATCGCGAAGTACCTTCCGTGATCGGCTATAATGACAGGGCCACTGGAGGAGAGAATCTGGTGTCCAGTCCTAGCCGTATGTCGCGTCGCGCTCTGCTGGCTGGTGCGGCGGTCGCCATGGCGGGCGGCGCTCGTGCCCAGCCATCGGACGATCCCGCTCAGCTGCTCGCCCTGATGGAGCGCTATGCCGCCGGGCTGCGCTGGGGGACGGTCGATGCGCTGGTGGCGCTCTACACACCCGACGGCGTCTACAGTCGCGACGACCTGCCGGCCGTCAGCGGCACCGAGGCTTTGCGCGCCGCCTACCGGCAGGTCTTCGCCACCCTGAAGGTCGACCTCACCTTCGAGATCAAGGAGACCGAAGTGGCGGGCGACATGGCCTGGCTGCGCAGCACGAGCAAGGGCCGCATCAAGACTTTGGCAAGTGGCGTCGAGACGACGGAGACGTTCAACAGCCTCGTCATCTTCCGGCGCACCGCCGCAGGCTGGAAGATCCGCTGCTTCATGTACAACGCCAGCAAGGGAACGGGCATACCGCAATAGAACCATGTCGGACGAACGCTACACCGTGATCCTGGGCGACCGGCGCTACGCCATCCATCGCAAGTGGGCGAAGCTGCCGCCGGGCGAGAGCTTCGGCTTCATCTCCGACCTGATGGTCGATGGCAAGGGCCGTGTGCACGTCGCCCAGCGTGGCACCGACCGGCCGATCCTGGTCTTTGATCGCGATGGCCGTCTCGCCGGCAGCTGGGGCGAGGGCACGCTGGCCGAGCCGCACTACATCAATGCCGCGCCCGACGGCGCGATCCTGGTGGCCGACCGGGACGCCCACCAGGTCCTGCGTTTCGATGGCAACGGCAAGCTTCTGCAGGCGCTGGGCAAGCGGCACTGGCCGTCGCTCGACGCGCCGTTCAATCATCCGACCGCGGCCGCACAAGCGGCCGACGGCGAGATCTATGTCGCCGACGGCTACGGCAACTCCAGCGTCCATCGCTTCGCGGCCGACGGCACCTTGATCGCGACGTGGGGCGGACCGGGCAGGGCATCGGGTGCCTTCACCACGCCGCACGCCATCTGGGTCGACCGCTTCGGCAAGGTCCTGGTCGGCGATCGCGAGAACAACCGTGTGCAGGTGTTCGACCGCGCCGGCAGATTCCTCGCCGAGTGGGGCGATTTCTATCATCCCATGCAGATCTGGGTGGACGATCGCGATCTGGTGTTCGTCACCGACCAGATCCCGCGCATCAGCCTGCTCACGTCCGACGGCAAGCTGGTCGGGCGTTGCCGCGGCGCCATCAACGGCGCGCACGGCCTTTCGGGCGACGCCGAGGGCAACCTCTATCTCGCCGAGCTGCCGCCGCAGGAGATCACCAAGCTGGAGCGATTGGATGCGTAGGCTCGTCACATTCCTGCTGCTGGCCGTCGCGCTGGCGGCGGCGGCCTGCTCGCACCCGGAGCGCTTGCCGTCCGTGCCGCGCGCCGACACCGCTCGCGCCCTGCCGCTCGGCATTCCGAACGCGCGGTTCTTCGCCGATGCCGACGTCACGCCCATGATCCAGGAGGGCATGCGTTCGCTCAACAAGGAGGTGGCGGCCTTGCGGGCCGAGGGCAAGAACCCGACTCGGGCCAACCTGCCGACCGCCTACTATCTCGCGGTCTCCGGCGGCGGCGACAACGGCGCGTTCGGCGCCGGCCTGCTGAACGGCTGGAGCGAGACCGGCACGCGGCCGGAATTCAGGATGGTGACGGGCGTCAGCACCGGCGCGTTGATCGCGCCCTTCGCCTTCCTCGGGCCGCCGTACGACGCGGCCCTGCGCGAGGTCTATACGACCATGACGCCGGACCGGGTGTTCCGCGCGCGTGGGCTCAGCGCCGCGCTGTTCAACGACGCCATGGCCGACACCTCGCCGCTGGCCGACGTCATCGCCAAGTACGCCGACGCCCAGATGTTCGCCGCCATCGCCCGCGAGTACAACGAAGGCCGCCTGCTGCTGATCGGCACCACCGACCTCGATGCCCAGCGGCCGGTGATCTGGAACATCGGCGCGCTGGCGGCCAGCGGCAAGCCCGGTGCGCTGCAGCTCTTCCATCAGATCCTGCGCGCCTCGGCGGCGATCCCCGGCCTGTTCCAGCCGGTGATGATCGACGTCGAGCTCGACGGCAAGAAGTACCAGGAGATGCATGTCGACGGCGGCACCATCGCCCAGCTGTTCCTCTATCCGCCGTCGCTGGAGGCCAACCGCCTGCTGAAGCGCAAGCGCGTCGCCTACATCATCCGCAATGCCCGCCTCGACCCCGACTACGCCATGGCCGAGCGCCGGACGGTGAACATCGCCGGCCGCGCCATCAACACCATGCTGGCGGCGAGCGGCCACAACGACGTCATGCGCACCTATTTCGTCAGCCAGCGCGACGGCGTCGACTACAACCTTGCCTACATAGGGGCCGATTTCACGCTCGAGAAGAAGGGCGAGTTCGAGCAGGCCTACATGCAGGCGCTCTACCAGTATGGCTTCGACCAGGCCAAGGCGGGCCGCGAATGGCACAAGCTTCCGCCCACCTTCGCGCAGCAACCCGCTTCGCCCGGTTACTAGGGCGTGGACTCTCGCACGGACGCGATGGAAACTTGCAGCCGATCGAGGAGTGGAGTCGACATGGACAAGGCAACGATCGAACTGCTGGCGCGGCGGGCCGGGCTGGCCAAGGCGCTGGCTGAATTCCCCGACGATGTCGCCGCGGCGGCCAAGCAGGCGGGCGACGTCATGAGCAAGATCAAGCAGCCGACCGATCCGGCGGCCGAGCCGTGGCCGCCGATGAAGGCGGGGAGCGGGCTATGAGAGACGGTCCGGTCGGAGAGCTGCATTGGCTCAGCGTCGCTGAAGCCGCTCAGGCCATCGCCGACAAGGAGCTGTCGCCGGTCGACCTGATGAAGGCGCTGCTCGAGCGCATCACCGCGCTCGATCCCAGGCTCAACGCCTTCATACGGCTCGATGCCGAGGCGGCGATGGCGGCGGCGAAGGCTGCCGAAGCGGAAGCCGTTGCCGGCCGCCTGCGCGGTCCGCTGCACGGCGTGCCGGTCGGCATCAAGGACATCATCAATGTCGCCGGCCTGCCCACGACCTGCCATTCCAAGATCCTCGTCGACAACATCGCCAAGGCCGATGCGGTCTGCGTGCAGAAGCTGCGCGGCGCGGGCGCCATCGTCATGGGCAAGCTCTCGACGCACGAGTTCGCCATCGGCGGGCCGAGCTTCGACCTGCCGTGGCCTCCGGCGCGCAATCCCTGGAACACCGATCATCATCCCGGCGGCTCGTCGTCGGGCTCGGGCTCGGGCGTCGCCGCGGGCCTGTTCCCGATGGCGCTGGGCACCGACACCGGCGGCAGCGTGCGCAACCCTGCGAGCTGCTGCGGCATCGTCGGCCTGAAGCCGACCTACGGGCTGGTGTCGCGCCGCGGCGTCTTCCCGCTCTCCTTCACGCTCGACCATATCGGGCCGATGACGCGCACCGTCGCCGACAATGCGCTGATGCTGCAGGCCATCGCCGGCCATGATCCGCTCGACCCGGGCAGCGCCGCCTCGACGAACGGCCACTACACGGCCAACCTCGATCGCGGCGTGCGCGACCTGCGCATCGGCTTCGTGCGCCACTTCCACGAGGTCGACACGCCGGCCGAGGCTGAGGTCACGGCGGCGCTGAACCACGTCGCCCGCGCCTTGCAGATGGAAGGCGCCGAAGTGCGCGACATCCATCTCCCGACACTGACCGAGTTCGGCGCGGTCAACCGCGTCATCCTGCAAAGCGAGGCCTGGGCGATCCACGGCTCGTGGCTCAAGGAGCGGCCGGGCGACTATGGCCAGCTCTCGCGCCGCCGCCTGATGGCGGGCGCCTTCATGAACGCCGGCGACTACGTGCAGGCGCAGCGCCGCAGGCTGGAGATGATCGCCGAGGTCGAGGCGGCCTTCCGCCAGGTCGACGTGCTGCTGTGCGCCAGCTCGATGGATCCGCCCTGCCGCATCGACCGGCCGGCCGACGTCGACCGCACCTATCCGCGCCAGGCGCGCACGCCGTTCAACGTCACCGGCCATCCCGCGCTCGCCATGCTGGCTGGCCTGTCGGTCGACGACCTGCCGCTGTCGGTGCAGTTCGTCGGCCGCTACTTCGAGGAGGCGACCCTGTTCCAGGTGGCGCGCGCCTGGGAGCATTCAGCCGGCACGGACAAGAAGCACCCGCCGATTGTGTGATCAGTCGGGCTTCAGCCCGAGATCGCGGATGATGCCGCCCCAGCGGGCGGTTTCCGAGGCCAGGAGGTCGGCGAACTGCCTGGGCGTGCCGCCGATCGGGTCGAGGCCGAGCCCGGCCAGGCGCTCGCGCGTGGCCTTGTCGGCCAGGATGGCGTTGAACGTCTGGTTGAGTTCGTCGGCGCTCGCGGCGCTCAACCCGGCCGGCCCCAGGATGCCGAACCAGCCGGTGACGTCGAAACCCGGCTTCACCGTCTCGGCGATGGTCGGCACGTCGGGCAGCACCGCCGAGCGTTGCGGCGAGGTGACGGCGAGCGCGCGCAAGGTGCCGCCGTTCAAGAGGCCGATGGCGCCGGACACGGTGTCGAACTGGAAGTCGATCTGGCCCGCCATCAGCGCGAGGTTGGCCGGCCCCGAGCCGCGGAAGTTGATGGCCTCGGCCTTGAAATCGAGCTCGCGTTGCAACAGCACGGCGGCCATCGCCGTCAGCGTCGCGCCACCGCCGCCGGTGCCGAAGTTCAGCTTGCCCGGCGCGGCGCGGGCGGCGGCCAGAAGGTTGGCGATGGTGCGGTAGGGCGAATCGGCCTTCACCAGGATGACGATGGGCGTCTGTGCCAGCGCGATCACCGGCACGAAGTCCTTCTGGCTGTCGAACGGCAGGTTGGGATAGAGCGCGGAGGCCCCGGCGTGCCCGCTGCTCACCAGCAGCAGCGACATGCCGTCGGCATCGGCCTTGGCGACCTGGGTCGCCGCGACGGTGCCGCCGGCGCCCGGCTTGTTCTGCACCACCACCGATCGGCCGAGCCGCGCGCCGAGCTTTTCCGCTACGATGCGCGCCAGCGTGTCGGCCGGACCGCCGGCGGCGAAGCCGACATAAAGGCTGATCGGACTGGTCGAGCGCTGCGCTTGGGCTGCTGTCGTCAGGCATGCCAAAGCGCCCGCAAGCGCCAGTCGGCGCGATACCCTTCTCATTGTTTCCTCCCTTGTCTTGTCTTCAGATCGACGGCGGCGGCCGGTAGCCGCGACGTGTCAGTGGGGTCAAAGCGCCGTAGCGCGGCCAGCGGATCGGCACGCCGCAGTCGCCGAGCAACGTCTGCAAGTCGGCGAGCAGCGCCTTGTCGGCGCGCACCGCGCGCGGCGGCACGGCGCGCTTGTGGGCGAAGGCGGCCAGCGTCCCGGCGGCCTCGCCGATGCTCCATTCGACGGGATGGACGCGATAGGCGCCCGACGTGACGCGCGTCGTGCCGAGGTTCTTGCAAGCGGGCAGGAGATTATCGACGCGCACCGGCAGCAGTGCGCCTAGCGGGATCTCGAACGGGAAGCTGTCGATGTCGACCGTGTCGCGCAGCCGCGACGTGCTGGGATGAAGGTCGATGCGATAGGCGCCGATGCCGACGCTGTCGAAGAAGGACTCGGCACTATCGCGGCCGGGCCGTGCTGTCACGCCGACATGCTGCTCGAGCACGGTGAATTCGGCGCGGATGCGTCGACCTTCGCGGTAGTAGGCCTGCTTGGCGAGGCCGTCCGCTGTGCCCAGCACGTCGCCGCGCAGGCGCAGGCCGGGATAGCCCTGGCCATCATCGTGGCGCGGCGCCTCGGTCTGCATCCAGTAGAGGAACGACAGGCTGAGCTGGCGGGCATCTTCCAGCGCCGCCTCGCGCTGCTCGGGCGAAACGCCGAGCACGGGTTTCAGCCAGCAATCCATCTGCGGCCAGTTGGCCAAGGTGATGTCGCTGCGATAGGCGCCGTCGGCGAAGTTGCGCCGCCAGGCGATGCGCCGCGCATGCCACAGGTCGAACAGGTATTCGGCGTCGCTGTCGCCGGCGAACAAAGCGCGTTTCAGCGGGTGGTGGGTGACGTGGTTGCTCACCGTCCAGTCGAGCTGGCGGTTGGGCCAGAAGTCGAGCTTGAGGTCGCGGAACTCGGCGTAGCGCGCCGGCCGGTCGATCGTGTGGTCCTCGCCCGGCAAATGGTCCATGGCGAAGCACCAGGTGATCGCCTGCTGGTCGAGAGGATCGGCCTTGTCCAGCGCATGAAGCTCGCCGGTCTCGGCCTTCGACTCTGCGCCGATCACGTGCTCGACGTTGGCAGCCTCCAAAAGGTCGCCGGTCTCGGTGGCGTCGATCACCAGCGCCGCCTCAATCTCGACCGTGTCGCCCGTTTCGAGGTCGCGGAAGGAGAGCCCCGTGATGCGGTTGCGGTCGACATGGGCCTGCAGCAGGGCATGGCGCTTCAGCACGCGCAGCCGGCCGCCGCTTTCGAACGGCGCCAGCAGGTCGTCGATGACGCGCACCGCCACGCGCGGCTCGTGACAGAGCGTGCCGACATTGCCCATGCCGGGATTGAACGGTTGCCGCTGGCGCGCCTCGGCGGTGAGGGGATAGTGGCTGAAATAGTAGTCGCGGATGCGCTGGCGCAGCTCGAGGTAACTGCGCGAGCCGATGCCGTCCTCGATCCAGGGATGCTCGTCGAACGGCACGCCCTGCGCCGTAAGCTGCCCGCCCAGCCAGTCGAGCGCCTCGACCAGGACGACGTTCCTGCCGAGCCGCGCGGCGGCCAGGGTGGCGGCCACCCCACCCAGGCCGCCCCCCACGACGACGATCTCGCTGCGTATCCGTCGGTTTGCCAATTGTTGCTTTCCCTTTTGTGCGCTCTGCGCTCAAATGAGCATCTAGCGCACACAGGAGCACTGGCCTTGTCAAGCCGACCCATTCCGCACAGCCGCACCTTCGTCACGGGCTTCGCCCGCGGCCTCGGCGTCATCGAAGCCTTCGGGGCGGACCACAAGAGCCTGTCGGTCGCCGATGCCGCGCAGCGCACCGGCCTCGACCGCGCGGTCGTGCGCCGCCTGCTGTTGACCCTGGTCGGGCTGGGCTATGCTCGCATCGACGGCAAGCAGTTCGAGCTCACCGGCAAGGTATTGCGGCTGGGCTACTCCTATCTTGCGGCCTCGGCGCTGGACGTCACGCTGCAGCCCTACCTCGCCGAGCTGTCGGCCGAGATCGGCGAGGCCGTGTCGGTATCGGTGCTGGACGGCAACGACGTGGTGTTCGTCGCCCGCTCCGAGCAGCCGGGCAACCGGGTGGCCTTCGTCGTCTCCATGGGCATGCGCCTGCCGGCCTATGCCTCGGCCTCGGGCCGCGTCCTGATGTCGGCCCTGGCTGACGGCGAGGTGTCGGCCCGCCTGCGGGCCGCCCGCCGCGACAAGCGCACGCCGGCAACGGTCGTCAGCGAGCGCGAGCTGCTGAAGCTGGTGCGCCAGGCCCGCAGCGACGGCCATGCCGTGAGCTGGGAGGAACTCGAGGAGGGCCTGGTGGGCATCGCCGTGCCCCTCGGTAACCGAAGCGGAACCATCGTGGCCTCGCTCAACACCAACACCAACGCCGTCCGGGCGCAGGCCCGCCAGCGCGTGCAGCGCATGTTGCCCAAGCTCAAGGGAATGGCCCGGCGCATGGCCGAGGTCCTGCCGTAAGACCTAATCGCTCGATAAGTTCTTGTCGTCCGGGGCACCTTGCCGTCGGCGCTGGCAGGGGCAAGATATCCAACCATGAGCTCCAAACGCCAACTGCGGCTCGGCGCCTTCATGCGCCCGGTCAGCATCCACACCGCCGCCTGGCGCTATCCCGGCGGCACGCCGGACGCCAACTTCAATCTCAAGGCGCTGATCCAGTACGCGCAGACCCTGGAGCGCGGCAAGTTCGACGCCTTCTTCATGGCCGATCACCTGGCCGTGCTGAACATGCCCATGGAGGCGTTGAAGCGCAGCGCCACGGTGACCTCGTTCGATCCGCTGACGCTGTTGCCGGCGCTCGCCCAGCACACGAGCCATCTCGGCCTGATCGCGACGGCCTCGACGACCTTCGAGCCCGCCTACACCATCGCCCGCCGCTTCGCCTCGCTCGACCACATCTCCGAGGGCCGCGCCGGCTGGAACCTGGTCACGACCTCCAATCCCGACGCCGCGCTGAACTTCGGCATGGACGAGCAGATGGAGCATGCCGAGCGCTACGCCCGCGCCCGCGAGTTCTTCGATGTTGTCACCGGCCTCTGGGATTCATGGGCCGACGACGCTTTCACGCGCGACGTCGAGTCGGGCATCTACTTCGATCCCGCCAAGCTCCATGTGTTGAACCACAAGGGCAAGTACCTGAAGGTGCGCGGACCGCTCAACATCGCCCGGCCCGTCCAGGGCTGGCCGGTGATGGTCCAGGCCGGCGCCTCCGATGACGGCCGCCAGCTCGCTGCCGAGACCGCCGAGATGGTGTTCGCCGCCGGCGGGCCGATCGAAGCCGGCCGCGCCTTCTATGCCGACGTGAAGGGCCGCGCAGCCAAGGCCGGCCGCAATCCCGATCACATAAAGATCCTGCCGGGCGCCTTCACCATCATCGGCTCCTCGCTCGACGAGGCGAAGGAGAAGCGCGCCAGGCTCGACAGCCTGGTGAGCTACGAGAGCGGCATCGCCGCGCTGTCGATCGCCGTCGGCCAGGATGCGCGCAAATTCGATCCCGACGGGCCGTTGCCCGAGATTCCCGAGACCAACCAGAGCAAGAGCGGCCGCGAGCGGGTGATTGCGCTCGCCAAGCGCGAGAACCTGACGGTGCGCCAGATCGCGGGCCGGCTGGGCGGCTATGGCGGGCTCGCCATGATGGGCACGCCGCAGATGATCGCCGACCAGATGGAGGAGTGGCTGACGACCGGCGCCTCCGACGGCTTCAATGTGATGTTCCCCTACCTGCCGGGTGGGCTCGATGACTTCGTCAATCTCGTCGTGCCCGAGCTGCAGCGCCGGGGCATCTTCCGCACCGAGTACGAGGGCAAGACCCTGCGCGAGAATCTCGGCCTGCCGCGGCCGGAGAACCGGTTCTTCTCGGCGGCGGCGAAGGCTGCGGAATAGTCGCGCTGGGGGCGCGCCACTCCAGTGGCGCGTCTTCGTCGAGGCAAGAGATGATCGCGCCACTGGAGTGGCGCGCCCCCAGCAAAAGATTTACTTCGCCCTCCCGGTAATCATCCCGAGGTCGATCGCGTTGGCCATGGCGGCATAGCCGGCGCGGTTGGGATGCAGCTTGTCGCCCGGCCCGCCGGTCGAGGAGTTCGGCTGGAACTCGACCTTCACCTCGCCGGTTGCGGGATCGAGCGTCGCCTTGTCGAAGTCGATGACGCCGTCGAAGATCTTGGCGGTCCGCAGGAACTCGTTCAGCGCCTTGCGCTTGGCGTCGACCTCGGCGCGGCCGTGGGTCGGCGTGCTGTTCAGTGCCGGCGTCAGCGTCGCCGCGAAGATCTTCACCCCCGGCAGCTTGCGTTTGAGCTCGGCGACGCCCTTGGTGTAGCCGTCGATGACTGTTTCGGCGGTGGCATCGGCGGCGCCGAAGTCGTTGATGCCTTCGAGCCAGATCACGGTCGTGACGCCGGGCAGGCTCACGATGTCGCGGTCGAGCCGCGTCAAGGCGCCAGGGCCGCCGCCGATTGGCTTGGTCGCATAGTCGTCCGGTCCGACGACACGGTTGCCGCCGATGCCCTGGTTGACGACGACGAAGGCGTCGCCGTGGGCGGCATGCAGGCGACGCGACAGCACGTCGGGCCAGCGGTCGTCGCCGTTGATGGTGGTCCCGGTCCCGTCGGTGATTGAATCGCCGAAGGCGACGATGACCTGGGCCTTCGCCGGCAGGTTCATGTCGATCTCGTCGAGGAAGTACCAGGAGGTCGTCGAATAAGGGAACGCGCTTTCGCTCGCCTCCTCGCCGTGCGCGCCCGAGCCGGGCGGCGTCAGGTAGGAGGTCTGCAATGCCTTGGCGTGCCAGGTCATCGGGCCGCTGTCGCCTACGACGTGGAAACTGACGGCGAGCTTCAGCCCCTTCAGCATCGGGCTGGGCGGTGTGGTGACGAACGGCAAGGCGACGGCATCGCTCACCACGCTCTGGCCGGGCGCCACCGTCACGCTCTTCTGGCCGCCGAACAGGACCGGCTGATTGGTGTCCTTGATGAGCGCGGCCCCGCTCTCCTGCAGGCCGACATAGGCGCCGTCGAACGTCACCGGCTTGGTGCCGAAAGCGTTCGACAGCCTGATGCGCGTCTGCGGTCCCCAGGCGTCGGGCTTCACGATCAGTCGGAAGGTCTGGTCGCGGGCGCCCTGCTCGGGCGTCGGGAAGGCGAACTTGAGCTCGGGTTGCGCCGTCGGATTGCCGACCGGGTAGGGGCCATGCGCCGACGCCGTCCAGGTCGCGGCCCATTCGGCGTTCGCGGCACCCGTCGGCAACAGGGGCGCGCAGAGAAGCGTCAACAGCGACAGCAGCCGTCTCATCGTATCCTCCGTATCTCCTTGTGATTGCGGCCAGTCTGGCGGCGATGGCGATCGGTTGGCAAGGACGCTACGTTGCATGGATGACATTCGAGATTTCCGTCGCCAGTTTCGACGACGTGCAGATGATGGCCCAATGGGCGGGGGACGAGGCCTGGAACCCGGGCAACACAGACATTCACGCCTTCTTCGCCGCAGATCCCGGCGCCTTCCACGTCGGTCGCCTCGACGGCGAGCCGGTGACCTGCATCTCGGTGGTGAAGTACGGGCCGTCCTTCGGCTTCCTCGGCTTCTACATCGCCCGGCCGGTCGTGCGCGGCAAAGGCTACGGCATGCAGACCTGGAATGCCGGCATGGCGAGGCTGAAAGGGCGCAATGTCGGGCTCGACGGTGTCGTGGCGCAGCAGGCCAACTACCGCAAGTCGGGCTTCCGCAATGCCTGGAACAACGTCCGCTACGAAGGGCCGGCTTTCACGACACCGGCACCGGCCGGCGTCCGCCTGGTCGATGCGCGCAGCGTTCCGTTCGACGCGCTGGCCGCATACGACAAGCGATTCTTCCGCGAGCCGCGCGATTCGTTCCTGGCGACCTGGATCACGCTGCCCGAACGCGCCGCGATGGTGGCAATCCGCGACGGCCGGCTGGCGGGCTTCGCCGTCCTGCGCGCCTGCCAGACGACGTCGCGCGTCGGGCCATTGTTCGCGGACACACCGGATATCGCTGCGGCCCTGGTCTCGGCCCTGGCGAAACAGATGGGCGCGACGGCGCTCGCGATCGACCCGCCCGACATCAACAAGCCGGCGGTCGCGCTGCTCGAGGGCCTGGGGCTGAAACCGTCGTTCGAGACGGCGCGCATGTACACCGGCGCCAATCCCGAGATCGACTATGCCGGGCTGTTCGGCGTGACCAGCTTCGAGTTGGGCTGACTAAGTAGCTCTGCACAGAGATTTTGACGGGTTGATTCTGGCCGCTGTCGCGGAGGGCAGGCGGCGAGAAGGAACCAGGATGTCGATACGTCGAGGCACGTCCGGCGCGCCGGACGGCAGTTTCGGCTATTTATCCGTGCCGGGAATAACCAAGCACCGGGGGCGGGGGGTGGTGAATGCGGATGGTTCCGCCCTGTCCGAATTCGATGGGCAACAAAGCCGAACGGGCTCGCCGCTTGGTGAGGGTTCCATCTGGCGGGTAACCGGCGACCCCGCCTCGCGCGCTCATGATCATGAGCGCGCGAGGTTTGCGAGGTTCCCGAGGTTTCCGCGAGAGAGCCCGGTAGCGCTTCGAGATCGCACCCCATCGGTTGGGTTTTGGCCGGAGCCTCGGGTTCGGTCCGCCCGGACAAGTGGCCGGACGGACCGTGCGCGTGTCTGGCATGGCTTCTTGGTTTCGGATCGACGATGCAAAGAGCGGGAACGCGGGATACCGCGCAACATGCCGGCATCATATAACTGAAGTACAATTCAGTCAACAACTGAAGTCAGCGGACGCCGAGTTCTTTTGTTGCGACTTTTGAGCCTCCTGCTAGTTCTTCTTCACATTCCAGAACACCGGCGCCGGCGCTTCGAGGTGACCGGTCACGTTGGCGCGGAGCGCCGCTGGCACATTGAACTGCCCGAGATGCACATGCGTCGGATACTCCGACATGCGGACCTGGATCGCGGTGGCGAGCTCCTTGCGCTTGGCGTCGTCGGTGGTCCGGGCGAAGGCGTCGCGCAGCTCCTCGAGCCTGGCGTCGCACGGCCAGCCGATCGCCGCCTTCTCGCAATTGGCCCCGAGGAAGGCGGACATGATGGGGTCGAGCAGGTCGGCCGACACCCAGGTCGTCAGGAAGCCGTGCCAGCCGCCGGCTGAAGGCGGCTCCTTGCGCGTGCGCCGCGCCACCACGGTGTTCCAGTCCATCGCCTGCATGTCGACGGTGAAGCCGCCGCGTTCCAGCAGCGACTTCAGGATCGGGGTCAGGCGGCCGGTGTTGGTGTCGGTGGCGTAGAGCAGCACGACCGGCGTGCCGTCATAGCCCTCGTCCTTGAGGATCTGCTTTGACCTGGCGAAGTTGGAATTGAGCTTGTCCTCGAAACCCTTGTCGGTGGCGAGCGGCGTGCCGCAGATGAACAGCGCCTTGCACTCCTTGAAGTATTTCGGGTCGGTGTAGCCCGCGATCAGGAAGTCCTTCTGGTTCACCGC
This sequence comes from Reyranella sp., assembly GCA_019750135.1. Classification (GTDB taxonomy): domain Bacteria; phylum Pseudomonadota; class Alphaproteobacteria; order Reyranellales; family Reyranellaceae; genus Reyranella. Next base: position 89,121 of record JAIEOV010000018.1, read on the forward strand.
ATAGAACACGGCCTGGCGAATCCTGGGATTGTCGAACGGCTTGTGCAGCGTGTTGAAGCGGAAGGCGATCTGGGCGCCGAGCGGATTGAGGTCGACGACCTTGACGTTCTTGTCGGCCTCGAGGAGCGACAGGAGCTCGATCACCGGCTGGTCGATCATGTCGATCTCGCCGCTGGCCAGCGCATTGATGATGGTCTGCGGATCGGTGATGTTGAGCCACTCGACGCGGTCGACATTCACGACCTTGCCGCCGGACAGCCCCGATGCCGGTTCGGGCCGCGGCTTGTAGTCCTTGAACTTGTCGTAGACGGTCTTTTCGCCCGGCCGCCACAGGTCCTTGCGGAAGACGAACGGGCCCGAGCCGGTGGTGTCGCTGATCTGCACGTTGCCCGGCGTCTCGGCGACGCGCTGGGGCATGATGAACGGCACCAGCGAGGAGGGCTTGCCCAGTGTCTCGAGCACCAGGCCGTAGGGCTCCCGGAGCGTGAGCGTGAAGGTCTTGTCGTCGACCGCCTTCAGTTCCTTGGTGAAGGACATCAGCTTCTGCCCCATCGCATCCTTGGGTGCCCAGCGATTGAGCGAAGCGATGCAATCCGCGGCCGTCACCGGCTTGCCGTCGTGGAACAGGAGGCCGTCGCGCAGGGTGAAGGTGTAGGTGAGCTTGTCGTCGCTGACCGTCCAGCCTGCCAGCATCTGAGGCTTGACCTGCAGCTTGTCGTCGACCGCCAGCAGCGTGTCGTAGACCATGTAGCCGTAGTTGCGCACGATGTAGGCGGTCGTCCAGTACGGGTCGATGATCTTGACGTCGGCATGCATGACGACCTTGAGGGTCTGCGCCGGCGCCGCGACCGGCAGAAGCGCCAACATCCCTGCCGCGGCGGCATGGGCCGCCCATTTCACGATCCTCATAAGCCCCCTCCTGTTCTGTCTGGTCCCAAACCCCCGTTGTTCGTGGCATACGCTATGCAACAGACGTGCCTCAGGAGGTGACGCATGACTTCACGGCCGGCATCGATCCGTAACCTGGCCTGGGCGGTGGTGCGCGACGGCGCGACCGCCCGGCACGCCTATCGCCGCGACGTCGACCTGTTCCTGAGGGACGGCCGCATCGTCGAGATTACGCCCGCCAGCGCGCGGCCGGCAGAGGCCAACGAACCGGCGATCGACGGCCGGGGCATGCTGGCGCTGCCCGGCCTGGTCAACATCCACAGCCATCCGACGACCGAGCCGGGCTATCGCGGCGTGCGCGAGGACCATGGCGTGCCCGAGCAGCAGATGACCGGGCTGATCGAGCGCCTGCAGGCTTTCCGCCTGCCATTGGAGGGCCGGGCGGCGGCGGCCGAGCTGTCCTACAGCGAGATGCTGCGCGCCGGCACGACCACGGCCTGCGACGTCACCGTGCCGTTCGACGGCTGGCTGGACACCATGGTGAGGAGCGGCATGCGCTTCTATGCGGCGCCGACCTTCGCCTCGGCGCGCTGGGGCATGGCGGCGCCGCAGACCGTGACCTGGCAGTGGGACGAGGCCGGCGGCCTCAAGGCGTTCGACAAGGCCAGGGCGGTGATGGCGGAGGCCGAGTCTCACAATTCAGGCCGGCTCGGCGCCATGGTGTTTCCGAACCAGATCGATACCGTGACGCCCGAGTTGTTCGCCATGGGCCGCCGGCATGCCGACGAGACCGGCCGGTTGTTCTCGACCCATATCGGCCAGTCGGTGGTCGAGGTGCGGGAGATGATCCGCCGCCACGGCATCACGCCGGTGCAATGGGCGGCACAGCGGGGCCTGATGAAACCGGGCACGATCCTGGCGCATTGCATCCTGCTCGACGAGCATCCGCAGATCGCCTGGCACACACGCAAGGATCTCGACTTGATCGCCGATGCCGGCGCCGCCGTGGCGCATTGTCCGCAGCCCTTCGCCCGCTACGGCCTGGCGATGGACCATGTCGGCCGTTACCGGGCGCGCGGCGTCACGGTCGGGCTCGGCACCGACTGCGCACCGCACAACCTGATCGAGGAGATGCGGCTGGCCATCGTCGCCGGCCGGCTGATGAGCGAGGACATCGCCAGCCTCGACACCGGCAGCGCCTTCGAGGCGGCGACCATCGGCGGCGCCAAGGCGCTCGGGCGCGACGACATCGGCGTGCTGGCGCCGGGGGCGCGGGCCGATATCGTGCTGGTCGATCTCGCTCATCCCCTGATGCAGCCGGTGCGCGATCCGCTGCGCTCCTTCGTTTTCCATGCCGCCGACCGGGCCGTGGAGACGGTCCTGGTCAATGGTGAGGTCGTGCTGGAGGAAGGCACGCCCGTTCACCTCGATCCGGCCGCGGCGATGGAGCGCCTGGCCGAGGCGCAGGCTCGCATGCTGCGGGATTCGGTGAAGCACGACTATGCCGGCCGCCCCGCCGAGCAGATCGCCCCGCTGTCGCTGCCCCTGTCGTCAGGCTGACCCTCGCCCCGGCATCAATGCGAGCCACAACGCAATGACGGTCGAGGCGATCGCCACCATCTGCAAGGGCGACAGCGGCTCGTGCAGCAGCAGCACGCCGCTCACGATGGCCACGATGGGTATGGCGATGGAGGACAGCGCGGCGACCTGCGCCGGCAGGAGCTTCACCAGGGCGAACCAGGTGGCGGTGCCAAGCGCCATCGGGATGGCGCCGGTGTAGATCGTGGCGGCGAGCGCTTTCGCCGAGGGCCAGTGGGTCGGAATGCCGTCGATCAGCAGAGCGCCGAGCAGGATCGGCGGCAGGCTGATGACGACCTGCCAGAAGGTGAGCGACAGGCCCATGCCGGACCACGCCGTGCGCTTGACGATGAAGGTGCCGATGGCCCAGCAGAAGCCCGCGAACAGGCCCCAGAACAGGCCGGCCGGCGCGCGCTCGTAGCTCGCGAAGTTGGGCAGCATCAGCGCCAGCACGGCCATTGCGCCGATCGCGATGGCGGCGAGCAGGCGCCCGGTCAGGCGTTGCCTGAAGACGGCGAACCCGATCAGCGCCACCCACAACGGCATGGTGTAGGCCAGCACCGAGGCATGGCCCGACGGGATGTAGAGCACGGCGAACGCCGTCGTGATGTTCCAGATCAGGATGTTGGTCGCCGAGGCCGCGATCAGGTTGGGCCACTTGCCCTTGGGCACGGCGAAGCTTTCGCCGCGCGCCAGCAGGATCACCGTCAGCATGGCGACGCCGACGATCATGGTGATGGCGCGGAAGGTCAGCACCGGCAGCTCGTCGAGCGCGATCCTGAACAGCGGCCAGTTGGTGCCCCAAACGAGGGTGAGCAGGGCCAGCAGCGCCAGCACCTTGGGCGAAACGCGGTACACGATGTGCGATCAGGCCTGGTGTTCTTCCGGCGCCTGCAGGTAGCAGCCGTTGATGCGCCACGTGCCGTCGGGCAACTGCACCATCGGATAGAAAGCGGTCACCGGCCGGCCGTCGGGTCCGACGACATGGACCTTCTGCGTGACCTGGCCGTGCAGGGTCACGATCTCGCGGAAGTCGAACACGCGCGGGCGATAGACGGGCTGGTAGCCCTGCCGGACCATGTCCATGAACACGTCGGACGTGCCGAACATGCCGCGGATGGACGGCGAGGCGTAGCCGAAGGCGCCCTCGCCGTCGTCGCGGCGGAAGGCGTCGACCTGGGACTGGATGACGTCGCGGATCGCCGACTGGTCGGCCGCCGACAGGTCCTGGGCGAACGCCGGCGTGGCGAGTCCGAGGATCAGACCGAGGACCAGTCCGAGGATCAGCCCGAAGTGGCCGAGGAGGGAAAAGGCCGTCGCCGGCCTGGTGGCGAACATCGCCGGACATCCCGAAAAATCAGAGGCCGGGCATGGTACTGGAAAGCCCGAAACAGGTCCAAGACCGGCGAATTTCCGTGCCGCGAGAAGGGTTTGCGGGCCGTTTTGCCGGGCCCCGGCGGCGGCGTCGCAGGTCCGTCACGCGGCTTGCATCCGCGGGCCGCTTTCACTAGGGTGCGCCCCTCTTCGCCGGACCCCTCGACGAGGCCGTCCGGCTACGCGCCCGTAGCTCAACTGGATAGAGCATCTGACTACGGATCAGAAGGTTAGGAGTTCGAATCTCTTCGGGCGCGCCATTTCTCCAAGTTTAGCCAATTCTTCTGCACGGCAATTTCGACCAGTTGGCAGTCGTTGGCTGAGAAGCTAACGGACGGTGCATGCACTGCTATCAGTGAGGCGGGAGGTTTGCGCCCTTTCCGCCCTTTCCGGTAGTCCCTTCGTAGTGCCTCTTCGCGATCACAGCCCCCATCGGTTGGGTCGCTTGGCGAATTTCGATAGTTACGCAAGTTTAGATATTGGAATCGCTCCATCGAGGGGTCGGGAGCCCGTCTCGTCCGGAAGCAAGCAGCCGGACGGAAGGAGCGCCGCGTCTGCGGCGCGCTGTGGGTCTCGGATCAACGATGCATAGAGCGGGAACGCAGCTAAGCCGCGCAACGAACCAACTATATAACTTAAGTGCGCATTCGTCAAGCACTACGGTCAATCCCGCTTCGTGAGTTTTTTCGCACCGTATAGAGAGCGAGGGCCGGCGGGGTCGAACGGATGATCACGCCATTCCTCGCGTCAGTCAGCCCGAGTGCCAGCAGTGCCTTCAGCGACATCGCGATGTCCCTCCGCCCCTCGGGCCACTCCGCTCGACCTGTCACAACCTCTGTGACGAGCTACTAGCCCGATTGCCCGTCATTGGCCGACCCGGTTTGCCTGCAATAGCGCGTTGGCCCGCACCAGGATCGGGGTCGCAAAGCCGTCGCTGAATTGCCGGTAGATGGGCGCGAGCAGAGCGTGGGCCTCCGCGCGGCGCTCTTGCTTCTGCCAACGTTCCGCCAGAGCAAGCGCTGCGCGCAATTCCCAATACAACGCCCCCTGCCGCTGCGACATAACGATCGCCCGCTGCAATATCTGCTCCGCCTTCGGGTTATCCGGCTGGCTTTGAGCAATCACGCGGCCATGGATACACAGCAATTCCGGCACGAACCGCATGTACTCCGTTTGCTCCGCAAAGCGCAGCGCGGCCTCGGCTTCCGCGAGACCCTCATCTGCGTTGCCCGCAGCAGTTAGCGCCTCAGCGAAGTAGCCGCGAAAGATCGTTTGAAGCGACCGGTAGCCGGTTGCCTCCATTTGTACGAGGCCGGATCGCAGAGCCGCAGCGCCGGAAGCCGGGTCGCCACGCATGAATAGCACGCGTCCGTTGGCGCAAGCCGCCAGGGCGCGGAAGGTATGGAGCGCGTGGCGATCAGCAAGCTCCAAAATCGCCGCGATATAGCGCTCCGCCGTGACGAACGCACCGACCTCAGGGAACAGCAGGCCCGCGGGGCGCGTCATCGCCAGGCACAGAGTGACGGGCTGCCCAATCTGCTGCGCTTCTTCGATCGACCGTTCAGCGGCCCGGATTGAAGCATCGACCAAGCCGCGCGCGAGCAGACAGGTCGACAGATGTCCAAAAGCCGAAGTAAGCCCGTCCAACCCAAGCGATGCCATCTCACCTTGACGCTGCGCGACTGGATGATCGTGAGTGGCGTGCTCAAGCAGTCTGGAGGCCTCAACGTATTCAGCCAGATAAGTCAAGGACATGCCAACCATCAGGTTGGCCGTACGCGTTGCCGCCAAGTCAGTGTCACTACGTGCAAATGCGGCATAACGCCGGCTCAACTGCAACGCCTTGCGCAAGTCCACTGAACGCAGGCTGATTTGCCAGAGGCCATGCACCGCGCGCTTTTGATGCTCGATGTTGCCGATCGCTTCGGCTAGGGAAAGCGCCCGTGTCAGATTGGCAAGGGTGGCCGAAGTCATGCCCTCGGTAAACATCAGTGACTGGCCAAGAGCGTTGCGCAGAACCATCTCGTGCTCGCGGTCAGCCGTGTCACCCATATTCGCCAAGGCCTTACCGGTCCAATTTCTGCATTCGTCCAGAAGTGACGTGGCCAGCCAGAAGTTCACCGCAGCGGCCGCCAGTCGGCCTCCGAGACTGGGATCGCCGGAGGCGGAAAAGGCCCATGTCAGGGCAGCACGCAGATTGTCGACTTCGCGGGTGAAGGAGGCGAGGTCGGAGCTGGCATCGTCCTTATTGGCATTGGGATCGAAGGTGGCGAAGAAGTCGCGGAAATATTCGGCGTGACGGCGCGTTGTCGCCGCGTGATCGCCGGCGCTGGCAAGCTTGTCCAAAGCGTAGGAGCGCACGGTCTCCAGCAAACGCCACCGTCCGCCGGAGTTGGCCTGTTCAAGATTGACGACCGACTTGTCGACGAGGCTCGCGATTCCGTCCGCGACGTCGGCCCGCGAATGCTCAAGCATCACCGCGCATGCGGCGTCGAAGGAAAAGCCGCCGGAGAAAATGGCCAGGCGATGGAGTAGCAGACGCTCGGTATCCGGCAATAGCGCGTAGCTCCAGTCGAGAACCGCCCGAAGCGTCTGATGCCGCGGCAACGCCGTCCGGCGCCCCGTCGTCAGGAGGGCGAAACGGTCCTGCAGGCCATCGGTCACCTGCGCCAGCCCCAACGACGCGGCGCGGGCGGCGGCGAACTCGATCGCCAGCGGCATTCCGTCCAGGTGGCGGCAGATCCTGGCGATCAAGCGCAAATTCGGTCGGTCACGCAGGCCGGCCATGTGCGTCGCTTCCGCGCGGTCGAGAAACAACTGCACGGCACTGTTGCCGAGGATTTCATCGGCCTGAACGGACTCATGGGGCGGTACGTCAAGCGGCGGCACACGGTAGACATGCTCACCGCCGGTTCTCAGCGTCTCGCGGCTGGTCGCCACAATGACGGCGCGGGATGAGAGACGCAGGATGCTTTCCGCGAGTTGCGTCGCGGCATCGATGAGATGCTCGCAATTGTCGAGCACCAGCAGGAGGCGCCGGCCACCGATGTCGCGGGCCACGCTCTCCGCCGACTTCGCGCCCCTGTCGGTCGGCAGGCCGATGGCTTCGGCAACAGCGAGCGGGACCAGATTCGGGTCGGCGAGCGAGGCCAGCTCGACCAGCCACACGTTGCCATCGAACGCCGGGAGGAGACTCCGCGCCAACTCGATCCCGAGTGCCGTCTTGCCGATGCCGCCGGTACCGGTGAGAGTGACGAGGCGATAGGCGGAGCATGCCTGTTGCAGGTACTCGAGAGATGCGTCGCGACCGACCAGATCGATTTTGGTCGCCGGCAGGTTCGTCGAGCCGACGGCACCCGGCAAGGAGAGCGGCGATCTCGGCTGGGCGCTATGGTGCCTGGACCATGTGCCGAGCAAACGATAGCCGCGCCCCGAGATCGTCTTGATGATCGTGCGATGAGCGCCGAGCGCCTTGCGGATTGCGGATATGTGAAACTCGATGGCGCCTTCTTTGACGGACACGCCAGGCCATACACGCTCGATCAGTTGGTCCCTGGTGACGAGCTCGTTTGCTCCTTCCACCAGTGCCGCCAGGAGCTCGAAGGCGCGGCCGCCGAGCGGCACCGAAGCGCCGTGGATCCACAATTCACGTTGCGCCAGGTCTATTTCGCAGTCGCCCGACCGGTAGGTGTGGGATGCCGATGGCGGCGGATCCAGGGCTGCTGGTGACGATTCATCCAGTTCGGCGGCGTCCGGGGAGCGCCGCACCGCCCAGTCGCCGAGCAGGCGGTAGCCGCGGCCGGATACCGTCTTCAACAAGCGTCGATCCGGACCGAGTGCCTTGCGAATAGCCGATACGTGTACCTGAAGGGCGTTGTCGCCGACGATGCTGTTGGGCCAGATCCGCCCCATCAAATCCGATTTGGTAACGACGATCCCTGTCGCCTCCACGAGAGCCTGCAGGACGTCGAAGGCCCGGCCCCCTATGGGCACCGCTTCTCCATCCACACGCAACTCACGGTGCCGTAGATCAATCTCAAGCCTACGCGACCGACGCTCCGGATCGTCAGATTCGGACAAAATGACCCCAAACTCAGGAATTCTAAGATTTTTTCAGACTTCCTGCGCAGCGGTCAACTTGAACGTCACGGACCTGTAGCTACGGCGAGTGCGTGGCGGCCCGGTCTGCACGCGATCCGACTATTCAGGAAATCCCAGAAACGCGAAAGGACCTCACGCCCTGCAGCCCATATGATCCGCACACAAACAAGTAAGCGCGAGTTGAGCCATGAGTGTTCGTTCTGGTTCACGGATACGCTATGCGGAAGAACCTCCACTTGTTACGGCTGTGGACGCCCAAGTGGCTGCTGAGTGGGCGCCCATAGGGGCTTCCTCTGACATCCGTAGGAGAGAGTCGAGGTTCAACGAACCCGACCGGACATTCTTGTTCGGCCCGTTCCGGCTGATCCTCGCGCGACAGCTTCTCTTGCGCGATGGCGCACCGATTCGCCTCGGATCACGTGCCCTGACCATCCTCGCGGCGCTGGTTGAACGCCGGGGAGAACTGGTCACCAAGGAGGAACTGATGGCGATAGCCTGGCCGAGGTTGTTCGTTCATGAGAGCAATCTCAAGGTCAACATGGCCAATCTCCGGCGCTCTCTTGGCGATGCGCAAAAGGAACCGATCTACGTTGCCACGGTCTACGGCCGTGGCTACCAGTTCGTGGCATCGGTTGCGATCGAGGCGTTGCGGAACACTGAACGAATTGACGAGCGGGAAGGTGCGAAGCCCTGTCCACCTCTTACCGCACTAGAGAACGTTGGCCGAGACGAAGAGATTGCAGGAATGGTCGCCGCGTTGCGAAAGCAGCAGTTCACCTGCTTCTATCGATACGCCTCGGCCTCGCCGCCCGAATTGAATTTACCGGGCTTAACGGAACGTAACGACCGTCGAGGAGAGGAACAGCATAGGACTTGATCCCGTCGAAACAAGCTCGATGGAGGTCATGATGAATCGACTCCTTCTTTCCTTGGCACTTGCCGCCGTCTGCGTGCCGCAGGTTCCTCAGGTCTTCGCTGCGCCGACGGAGAAGGCGGCGGCGGCAAGGCCCCAGGCGTCGGTCGCCACGTTCTATCGCTCGGCGACGGTCGACGGCGTCAGGATGTTCTACCGCGAAGCCGGACCGGTCGACGGACCCGTCGTGCTGCTCCTGCATGGATTCCCGACATCGTCGCACATGTTCCGGAACCTGATGCCGCTGCTGGCCGACAAGTATCGCGCCATCGCGCCGGATTATCCGGGTTTCGGCCAAAGCGATGCGCCCGACCACAAGCAGTTCGTTTACAGCTTCGGCCACTACGCCGACATGGTGGATGCGCTCCTCGGCCAGATCGGCGCCAGGCGCTACGCCATGTACGTAATGGACTACGGCGCACCGGTCGGATATCGGCTGGCCCTCAAGCATCCCGAGCGGGTCAGCGCCCTCATCGTCCAGAACGGCAACGCCTATCAAGAGGGGCTGAAGGAGGCCTGGGACCCGATCAAAGCATATTGGTCCAGCGGATCGGACAAGGACCGCGAGGCGCTGTCAGGCCTGGTCAAGCTCGAGACGACCAAGTTCCTGTACACCGATGGCGCTCGCGACGTGTCGCGCATCAACCCGGACAATTGGACTCTTGATCAGGCGCTCCTCGATCGGCCGGGGAACAAGGACATCCAGCTCGATCTGCTCTACGACCATCGCACCAACGTGCCTCTCTATCCGCAATTCCAGCAGTTCTTCCGCGACCGCAATCCGCCGACGCTGATCGTATGGGGCAAGAACGACAAGGTCTTCTCAGAAGCAGGAGCGCACGCCTATCGGCGTGACCTGCCGGAGGCCGAGTTCCACATGCTCGATACCGGCCATTTCGCCCTGGAGGACAAGCTCGACGAGATGGCGCCGCTGATCCGCGATTTCCTCGATCGAAAAGCGGGACCGGCACCCTGACGATGCGCCGGTCAACCTTTCACGAAAGCCAGCAGGTCCGGATTGACGATATCTGGATGGGTCGTGCACATGCCGTGCGGCAGCCCAGGATAGACCTTCAGGCTCGCGTCGCGTACGAGCTTGACGGCGATTGAGGAATTCGCGGCTGGTACGATCTGGTCGTCGCCGGCATGGAGAATGAGTGTTGGCTGGCCGATCGACTTCAGGTCTTGAGTGAAGTCGGTCTCCGACATGGCCTTGATGCAATCGTATTGCGACTTGATGCTGCCCATCATGGCTTGGCGCCACCAGTTCTGAACGATCGCTTCGGAGGCCTTGGCGCCGGTTCGGTTGAAGCCGAAGAAAGGACCGGCCGGGATATCCCGGTAGAACTCGGCGCGGTTACCCATCAGCGAAGCACGGAATCCGTCGAACACCTCTTTCGGCAACCCGCCGGCATTGCTCGCGCTGTGGATCATCAGCGGCGTCACGGCGCTGATCAACACCATCCTCGCGACACGACCGGGTTTCGCGCGAGCAACGTAACGCGCGACCTCGCCACCTCCGGCCGAATGGCCAATATGCACCGCGTTCCGAAGGTCGAGCGCGTCGGCCAGCGCAACCATGTCGGCAGCGTAGGTATCCATGTCGCCGCCGCCGTCGGCTTGAGCGGATCGGCCGTGGCCACGACGATCGTGGGCGATCACTCGATAGCCGTGGGAGAGGAAGAACATCATCTGGTTGTCCCAGTCGTCTGCCGAGAGAGGCCAGCCGTGATGGAACACGATCGGCTGTGCCGTCCTGGGGCCCCAGTCCTTGTAAAAGATCTCCGTCCCGTCACCCGTCCTGAAGGTCGCCATCGTCCCGACTCCGTCTGTTGTACCTGCTTCGTCGCCGGCAGGTGCCGGCGTCGACGACACTGCGCTCAAACCGGCCACGCTCATCGCTGCGAGCACCGCCCGTCGAGTGGTGCTCGCGGCCCTCGACGGGGGCTCCCTAAACCGAGGCATTGCCGTGACCCGCTTCAACGATCGGCGTCATTGGGCGGCGATGGCCAGATCCGGCCCTTTATTGTCGCGAAGGCCATCGAATGCCTTCAGGGCTCTTTCCGCCGCGCTGCGCGCGCTGGCTGGATTGGCTCCAGTGATCAGGCGTCCCACGGTGATCGAATAGTCGTCGAACGGATGCATGGGAGAGCTGTAGTCCGCTCCGGCCTTGGTGACCGCGTCAACGACAGGAGGCACTTTGTCCGCCTTCAGTTTGTCCCACACCTTCAGGACGATTTCGCCCTCAATGGTGAATCCGGTAACGGACTTGCCCGCGATGATCGACTTGCCGGTCTTGGCGTCGATCACGCCGGGGAGAAGCACCGGCCCGTGGCACACGGCCGTGACGATGCCGCCACGATCCCAGACGTCGGCTGCAATGCTTTGAAGCCCGCGGGCCGTCGGATAGTCGTAGAGAGCGGCATGGCCGGCGGACGCGAAGAACAACCCGTACTCGTCCGTCTTCAGATCAGCGGCCTTCTTCAATTGCGTGTTCAGCTTCACGTTGAACGGGTGTTTGGGGTTCCCGAACACGGCTTTGTCGTCGCCGGCCAGGAATTGGCTCGTGAGCGAGAGGTCGTCCAAGCCGTAGGTACCCGTCTCCGTGGCAAGATCCACGTCGAAGCCCGCCTGCGTCAGCACTTCGAAAGGGTGCAGCGCCTCGGTGAAGAAGAGGCCTGTTTTCGTGCCGTCGGGGTAGATGACGCCGTTATAGCTGGTGATTGAGATCAGCGCTTTGCGTTGCAGATCCTCTGCCATGATTCACTCCTCATGTGACCGTCGGGCTTTGTTCGCGAACGATAAGCGAGCGACGTTTCCATGAGGAGTTAAGCGAGGTGAATCCTGCGTTCGCGCCGCAGCACCTGGATGCCCACCGGATATTTACCTCGCTTAACCTGCAACCTCGCTATGCCGCTGCTAGCTTTGCGTTCATCGACGGGAGCCTGTGCGCGTGCGGAAGGGAAACGTCTCATGGCAAGGAAATACACGGGCCGGTGCGCCTGCGGTGCGGTGACATTCGAGTTCGACAAAGACCCGGAGTTCATCGCGAATTGTCATTGCCTCGACTGCAAGAAAGCATCCGGCGGTGAAGTGGCGACATTCTTCGGCGTGTCGGAGGAAGATTTCCGCCTGATCACCGGCGTCCCCACGGCGTTTCACTACACTGCCGATTCGGGCAAAGGCCTCGACAGGAATTTCTGTCCGACATGCGGCGCGCGTCTTTTCACCAACAATCTCGAAACGTTCCCTGGCCTCGTCTTTGTCCAGTTGGGAAGCCTCGATCGGCCAGAACTGATCGCCCCGAAGCTCGAAATGTTCACCAAGCGCCGGCTCAAGTGGAACAGGCCGCTGGATCTCCCGCAGTTCGAGAACATGCCCAGCTGAGGAGGTCGTCATGGCAGACCGCGACAAGGCAGCACTCGGCGCCCGGCTCCAGGGCGTGCAGCACTTCGGTGTCACCGTCCAGAACATGGATCGCGCCTTCGAGTTCTACACCGAGGTGCTGGGCGGCAACGAGGTGATGCGCGACGGCGATTTTCAGGGCGCGCCGATCCACAATACGCTGATGGCCGACCAGGAGATCGTCGCTCGCGAGCGGAAGGTCAATCCGCGAACCATCGGCGTGCCTGACCTGAAGGGTGGCGAGCAACGGCTCGATGTCCGTTTCGTGCAGTTCGACAATGTCGTGATCGAGCTCCTGCAATATCGCGACGCCCAGCAACCGATGGGCAGTGGAGACAGCTGGGCGGAGCCGCGAGACCATATGAGCCCCGCCTATCCGCGCTCGATGCACATCTGCTTCTACATTCGCGACGATGTCGACTTCAACAAGTTCATCCACGACCTCGAGGCCGAAGCGGCGCGCCGAGGCATGGTGCAGGTGAAAGCCAACCGGGTCATCACGGTGACATCGGAGCAGGAGCGTCAGGCAGCTCCGCTCGATTCCAACACCATCAAGATCACGGAGGGAAAATCGAACGGCTGGTCGTTGATCTATTGCAAGGGACCTGAGGGCGAGCAGCTCGAGTTCGTTCAGGTCCTTGGGCCCGTGAAGAAGACCTTCCAGGAAGCGCTGGGAGCCCGCGACCGCGCCACGTCGGCGACCAAGGGCTGATGAGATGCGCGCAGAAAAAGGTCTCTTTCCTCCAGGAAGACCGCGAGGCGCGAGGGCATTTCATCTTCCACGAGATCTTCGCCGGTCAGGCCGATTTCGAAGCTCACAATGCAATGCCCTACGTAAAAGCCTAATCCTCAACGGCCCCAGCAGCTGAGCCTGCAGGGCAGGTCGCGCGAGAGACCGCATGGCGTTCACCGAGGTCGACCTGTTTGGCGTCTATGTGGCGCCGATATCGCTGATGATGCTGGCGGCGTGGCTGGTCACGGCGGCCCTGCGCTCCACATTGGGGCACTTCGGCCTGTTGCGCTTCATCTGGCACCCGGCGCTGTTCCTGTTCAGCGTGTACATCATCGTGCTTGCCTGCATAACCCTTGTGAAAGCCCGGTGAGATGACGACAGGCACCCGTGCGGCGAACGTCAGGCGACTTGTTCTGAAGATCGTTCCCGTGGTGGTGACGCTTGGCGCCGTGGCGGCCGCTGTGCCGTCCGCCCGCAAGACATGGGATCTCTATATGGCGATGCCCTGGACAAGGGACGGGGCCGTGCGCACCTATGTGGTGACGCTGGCGCCGGAAGTCGCCGGGCGAATCGTCGAGTTGCCCATCGCGGACAATATGCTGGTGCGCAAGGACCAGCTGCTGATGGTCATCGACCCTACGGACTATGCGATTGCCGTCAAGCTGGCCGAGGCTGCGGCAGACCGGGAGCGCGCGAACGCCGACAATCTGGAAGTCGAAGCGCAACGGCGGCAACGGCTCAGCCGGCTGGCGACTTCAGTGGAAGAGCAGCAGACCTATGCCAGCAAGGCCATCGGCGCTCAGGCAGCCTATCGTCAGGCCTCGGCCAACCTCGAACAGGCCCGGGTGAACCTGAAGCGCACCCACATCTATTCGCCCGTCAATGGCTACGTCACCAATCTTCTGGCGCGGACCGGAGACTATGCCAGCATCGGACGCAACTTGGTTTCGATCGTCGATGTCGATTCGTTCTGGATCGATGCCTATTTCGAGGAAACCAGCCTCCAGGCGATCGCGGACGGCGCGCCGGCGCGCGTCAAGCTGATGGGTTACGCCGAGGAAATCCGAGGACACGTCGGCGGTGTGGCGCGAGGCATCGACGTGGCCAATGCCCGTGCCGGCCAAAGAGGGCTCGCCTCGGTCAATCCCATATTCACCTGGGTGCGCCTTGCCCAGCGCGTGCCCGTACGCGTGGAGATCGACCACGTTCCTGCCGGGATCCGGTTGGTCCAGGGGATGACAGCGACCGTCGAAGTGCTGCCGCCCGAGGCCTCGAAGGATTTACCTCGATTAACTCGGAAACAGCAGTGAACCGATCCACTCTCGGGTCGGGCCCGGCCGAGGAGCAGATTATGCCCGAGCAATCTTCCTTCCCTTGGAGTGCGACCGACAATATCGACCACGAGTCGAAAGATGTACCGAAGTTCGCGCCCTACAATCCGCCTGCCGGCGGGTGGGGCGCCTTGCATGCTACCGCCAAGGCGTTGCGCGAACAGAGTATCGTAACCAAGGGCGCATCGGCGCTGCTGGCCATGAACCATCCAAAGGGCTTCGATTGTCCGGGTTGCGCCTGGCCGGACGCCCGCCATGCCGGTTCCTTCGAGTTTTGCGAGAACGGAGCGAAGGCCGTTTCGTTTGAGCTTACGAAGCGCAGGGTCACACGGGACTTCTTTGCCGCGCACACTGTCAGCGAACTGAACCAGCAGAGTGACTATTGGCTCGAGGAGCAGGGGCGGCTCACCGAGCCCATGCGCTACGATCCGCAAACGGATCACTATGTACCGGTCAGCTGGGATGACGCCTTCGGGTTGATTGCCCGCCACCTCACCGCGCTCGACGACCCGGATGAAGCCGAGTTCTACACCTCCGGTCGGACGTCCAACGAAGCTGCCTTCATGTACCAGCTGTTCGTGCGCCGCTTTGGGACCAACAATTTCCCGGATTGTTCCAACATGTGCCACGAGCCGACCAGCGTCGGCCTGCCGGAGAGCATCGGCATCGGCAAGGGCACCGTCATTCTCGACGACTTCGCTCAGACCGAGGCAATCTTCATCATCGGACAAAACCCCGGCACCAACAGCCCGCGCATGCTGACCGAGCTGCACAGGGCGTCGCGCGCGCACGTTCCGATCGTCGTCTTCAATCCGTTGCGCGAGCGCGCCCTCGAGCGGTTCGCCGCGCCTCAGGATCCGCTCGAGATGGCCACGTTCGGCGAGACGAAGATCGCCAGCGAATACTGCCAGGTGCGCATCGGCGGCGACATCGCCGCCCTGAAGGGCGTCATGAAGCTGGTCCTCGAAGCCCATGACGAAGCCATGCGTCGTCGCGCCGAGCCGGTCCTCGATATCGCCTTCATTGCCGAGCATACCCACGGTTTCGACGCGTTCGCCGCCGATCTGCGAGCCACAGGGTGGGACGACATTCTGCGCGTCAGCGGACTGCCGTTCGATCAGCTGGAACGCGTGGCCAGGGTCTACATGAAGGCGCGCTCGGCAATCGTCGTCTACGGCATGGGCATCACCCAGCACAGGCTCGGCACGGAAAACGTGCACCAGATCGTCAACCTGCTGCTGTTGCGCGGAAATCTCGGCAAGCCCGGAGCCGGCATCTGCCCGGTCCGTGGTCACTCGAATGTCCAGGGCGATCGCACCATGGGCATCGACGAGAAACCCCGGCCGGAGTTCCTCGACCGGCTCAAGAACGCGTTCGGTTTCGAGCCGCCGCGCGCCCATGGCCATAACGTCGTGAAGGCCGTCCGCGCGATGATCGAGGGCAAGGCCAAGGTGTTCATAGGCCTCGGCGGCAATTTCATCAGAGCAGTACCCGACTCGACCCTTGCCGAAGCGGCCATGCGCAATCTCGGCCTCACGGTCGCGATCAGCACCAAGCTCAATCGCGGCCACCTCGTCCACGGCGAGGACGCCCTGATCCTTCCCTGCCTCGCGCGCAGTGACATCGATATGCAGGGCAGCGTCGAGCAGGCCGTCACCGTCGAGGACAGCATGTCGATGGTTCATGCTTCCTATGGTCTGGTCGAGCCGCCCAGCGCCGATCTTCGATCCGAGGTGGCCATCGTCTGCGGCATGGCGAAGGCCACACTTCCAGCGAGTGGGATCGACTGGGATGGCTTCGCCGCGGACTACAGCCGCATTCGGCACAAGATCGAGGAAGTGCTTCCGGAGCTGTTCGCCGACTTCAATCAGCGCATCGAGAAGCCGGGCGGTTTCCATCTATATATTCCGCCGCGCCAACGGATCTGGAACACCAGCACGCGGCGCGCCAACTTCATCCTCTTTCCCGGCCTCGACGAAGATCCTCCGATGTCCGATCCCGCGATGCTGCGGTTGGCGACGCTGCGCAGCCACGATCAATACAACTCGACGATCTACAGTCTCGACGATCGGTATCGTGGCGTCTTCGGCGGCCGCATGGTGGTGTTCATGAACGAGGCCGACATGCTTGAGCGCGGGATCGCAGAAGGAGATCAGGTCGCAATTGAGGCGCTGGCGGGCGACGGCAGGCGCCGCATCGTGGCGGGCTTCTGGGTCAAGCCGCACAGCATCGCCAGAGGCTCGATCGGCGCCTACTACCCCGAAACCAATCCGCTCCTGCCGCTTGCCTATCACGACCTCAAGAGCGGCACGCCGGCGGCGAAGTCGATCCCGGTCGTGGTTCGCCGCCAGTCGGCCTGAGGGCTCCCGGCGACAAGGAGGTGCAGAATGGAACTCAGTGCGCTCCTGCTTTCGAGATTGCAATTCGCCTTCACCGTCTCGTTCCACATCATCTTCCCGTCGTTCACGATCGGCCTCGCGGTCTGGCTCACGGTTCTGGAGGCTCTGTACCAAGCGACGGGTCGACCGGTGTTTCGCCGCGTCTTCCAGTTCTGGCTAAAAATCTTCGGCGTCGCTTTCGGCTTGGGCGTGGTGTCCGGCATCGTGCTGGCCTTCCAGTTCGGCACGAACTGGAGCGTGCTGTCGCGCATGTCGGGCCCCATCCAGGGGCCGTTGCTGGTCTACGAGACCTTCACGGCTTTCGCCCTCGAGGCGAGCTTCTTCGGCGTCCTGGTCTTCGGTCGCGGCCGGGTGCCGCCCTGGCTGTATCTCTTCTCGACCGCGATGGTGGCGCTGGGAACGACGTTCTCGGCCTTCTGGATCATGGTCAACAACAGCTGGATGCAGGTGCCGGTCGGATACGCCTTGGAGAATGGCGCGTTCGTTCCCAAGGACTGGGCGGCGATCATCTTCAGTCCCGTCGTGTGGGTCCGCTTTCCCCACATGCTGCTGGCCTCCTTCATCACCGGCGCCTTCTGCGTGGCGGCGACCGGCGCCTGGTATTTCCTGCGCAAGGAGTTCGAGGCGGAGGCCCGCGTCATGCTTCGCATGGGGCTTTTCCTCGCAGCCCTCTTCGTCCCCGCGCAGCTCCTGTTTGGACATCTGACGGGCGACTACGTCCACAAGTACCAGCCGGCCAAGTTCGCCGCGATCGAGGGTCGATGGGAGACCGAGCAGCCGGCCGGCGAGGTCGTGATCGCATGGCCGAACTCGAAGAAAGAGGCCAACGACTTCGAGATCAAGATCCCGTTTCTGGGCAGCCTCATCGCCAGCATGAGTTTCGATTCGAAAGAGGTTGGCCTGAAGGATTTCCCGGTCGAGGAGCGTCCGCCGGTCGTGATCCCCTTCTTCTCGTTCCGGATAATGGTCGGCTGCGGCCTGGCCATGCTGGCACTGGCCTGGCTGGGGCCATACCTGATCTGGAAAGGTCGCCTCGAGCAGAGTCGTTGGATCTTGTGGCTGATCTTCCTCAGCTTCCCGCTGCCCTTCATTGCCACGCTAACCGGCTGGTTCACGGCTGAGGTCGGCCGGCAGCCTTGGACTGTCTACGGCGTCCTGCGGACAGCGGATGCCGCCACGCCTTTCCTGACGACCCGCGCCGTGGCGATCTCGCTGGCGCTGTACGTCGTGCTCTACAGTTTCATCTTCCTGTTCGGCGTCTTCTACATTTATCGCCTGCTGCGAGCGGGGCCTGCGGGAGCGCTTGTCGTTGCTGCCCACGACGCGACGCCCAGCCGGCCCATGTCGGTCGTGCAATCGTCGTCAGTCGTGAAAGCGTCTCTTGCGACCGGACAAGTGCAGGAAGCCAAGGGAGACTGACGATGATCACCTTCTGGGTGGCCGTGCTGGCGGTCAGCATCCTGATCTATGTCCTGCTCGACGGCTTCGACCTCGGCGTTGGCATCATCTTCGGGTTCATGCCGAACGAGGCCCGCCGGGTTTCGCTCCTGCAGGCCATAGAGCCGCTGTGGGACGGCAACGAGACGTGGCTTGTCGTCACCGGTGTCGTGCTTTGGGGCGCCTTCCCGATCGTCTATGCGACGCTGTTGTCGGCGTTCTACCTGCCGCTTCTTGCCATGCTTGGCGGGCTGATCCTGCGCGGTGTGGCTTTCGAGTTCCGGGACAAGACCGAGAAATTGCGTTGGGTCTGGGACGGCGGCTTCGCCCTCGGATCCCTGGTCGCCGCTTTCGTACAAGGTGCTGCGGTCGGTGCGCTTGTCGAAGGCCTGCCGATGTCGAATGGGCAGTATGTGGGTGGCAATTTCGGCTGGCTCAGCCCATTCGCCCTGCTCTGCGGCATGGGCCTGTGTGTCGGCTACGCACTGCTTGGCGCCGCCTGGCTCGTCTACAAGTGCGAGGGCGAGCTCAAGAATACCGCCTACCGTCTCATTCGCTTTCTCTCGGCCGGCCTGGTCTTCTTCCTGGTTGTCGTCTTTGTCCTCGCGCTGAACAAGAACCTCGCGGTCATGGAGCGTTGGATGGCGCGACCGATCCTGTTCCTGTTTCCGATGGCCAGCGTCGTCGCTGCCTTGTTGTTGGGAGCAAGCGTCAAGCAACGCTGGGACGCAGGTCCCTTCATTGCAGTCGCTGTCATCTTCGCGTCGGCATTCGGGACGCTCGCGGTGTCGTTCTGGCCCTACATGATCCCCTTTGCCATCACCATCGGCCAGGCGGCGGCGCCGCACGAGAGCCTGTCTTTCATGTTCTGGGGAGCGGGGCTTTTCGTCTTTCCGCTGATGCTGGTTTACCTCGCGTTCAATTATGCGGTCTTTCGCGGCAAGAATCGCCGGTCCGCCGACCATTACTGAACATGGATGTCGCGCGGTCCGACGCAAGCTTATGGTTGCCGGCCGTTCGGGCTCTGACGCCCAAGATCCTCTTCGGCTTGCGCCTCTGGATCGCGGTCTCTCTCGCGCTCTACGTCGCCTTCTGGCTCGAGCTCGACAATGCCTATTGGGCCGCCACCTCGGCGGCGATCGTGTGCCAGCCGAGCGTCGGTGCATCGCTGCGCAGGGGAGCGGCCCGCATGGTCGGCACGGTGGTCGGCGCCGCGGCGATCGTCGCGCTTACGGCATGCTTCGCGCAGGATCGCGTGGCCTTCCTCCTCGGCATGGCGATTTGGGGCAGTGCTTGCGCCTTCATGGCCAGCCTTCTCAGGGATTCCGCATCCTATGGGGCTGCTCTTGCCGGTTTCACTGCCGTGATCGTTGCTGGCGATGCACTGGGCGCGACTGGCGGCCCCGGCAGTGACGCCTTCATGCTGGTGATCACCCGTGCCAGCGAGATTTGCATCGGCATTGCCAGTGCGACGGTCGTCCTCGCCAGCACGGATCTGGGGAATGCCCGCCGTCGGCTCGCGTCCGAGCTTGCCGCCCTGGCGGGTGATATCAGCCATCGCTTCGGTAGATCGCTGACGCAGGGCGGCGCAAGCGAGGGCGACACACGACCCACACGACACGCCTTGGCGACAAGGATCGTGGCCCTCAGTCCGCTCGTCGATGAAGCCCTCGGAGAGGTCTCCGATCTTCGTCATCGTGTCGCAACCTTGCGCGCGGCAACGGAGGGCCTGGTTGCGGCCTTGTCCGGTTGGAGAGCGGCCGCCAACTGCCTGGAGGAACTGCCGCAGGAGGATCGGCGCGAGGCGGAGGCCATCTTCCGGCTGTATCCGGCACCTCTTCGATTGCCGTTGGCCAACTCGCTCTGGGCCGGACATTCCGACAGCCTGATCGGCATCTGCAGTGGTGCCGCTCGAGCGTTGGTCGCCCTTCCAGTCCGTACGCCTTCCCTGCGCTTGCTGGCGGATGGTACCGCACAGGCGTTGCGCGGTCTGTCGCAGACGGCATCCGCCCTGACGGCGCTCGTCGATCCGGCTCGTGCAGTTCCATATCGGCGTCGTCTGCCTTGGTACCGGCCCGATCTTCTGCCGGCCTTCATCGCCGCGCTTCGCGTGCTTATGACGATTGTTGCCCTTGAGCTGGTCTGGATCGTCACGGCCTGGCCGAACGGCGCCTGGGCTCTCAGCTTTGCCGCGATCGGTGTCATCCTGTTTTCGCCGCGGGAAGCGCAAGCCTATTCGGAAGCCCGGGCATTCACCCTCGGTCTCGGCCTTGCCGTCGCACTGGCGGCGATCGTGCGCTTTGCCGTCCTGCCCGGCATGGAAACGTTCGTCGGCCTTTCACTGGTGATGGGCTGTGTCCTGGTGCCCCTCGGCATTCTGTCGCTTCAGCCGTGGCAGACGTCTGTGTTCAAATCGTTGGCGATATTCTTTTGTATCCTTCTGGCGCCAGCGAACCAGATGACGTTCGACACCGCCCAGTACTACAATGAGGGACTCGCGGTGGTCGTCGGCATGGGATCCGCAGCAATAGGCTTCTTGCTGCTCCCGCCTCTATCGCCGGCGGGACGGGTTTCGCGCATCCTCGATGTGACGCTACGGGATTTGCGGCGTCTGGCGGCCGGCGGCCAGTGCGGCTGCCTTCGCGATTGGGAGAGCCGCCTGTATCGTCTGCTGGCGGATATGCCCGCCGTGGTCGACGCCGAGCGCCTCGCTCGCTTCGTCGCAATGCTGTCGATGGGCTCAACCATCATCCGGCTTCGGAGGCTGGCGCGCCGGTTCAAGATGGAAACCGAGATCGAGACGGCATTCGCTGCCGTTGCAGAGGGTAGGAGCGCAACTGCGATGTCGCACCTCGCCGCAATGGAACGCGCGTTGCGCCAGAGTTCGAAAGGCGAGGCTGACGGAATAGCCATCGTGCGCGCTTGTGGTGCGATCCATGCAGCGTTGCACACGCTTAGCCGGTACGGGAACTACTTCGACGGATTGGAGTAAGTCGCGGTCTTGAAGTGTTCAGAGCGTGAACTGCGGGACCGGATCCGATCCGCCACGGTTTTCTCCGCAGCGGAGATTGGAATTGCAATGCGCAATGGCCTCGCTGCGGAAACCCTTGTACGCTCGCAGCAACTACCGCGTAACCTTCGAGGAAGCTTCCCATGACCGATCGGCTGGTCCCGAGCGACACTCCTGCCGGCGACGAACTGGCAGTGTACCGCGCCAAGGCGGGCCAGCCGCCGGTGGTGGCGGCACGTCAGCGCGACCGCGGCATCGGGCCTTTCAAGCGCCTGGTGCTGCGCAACGCGACAGTGATCGACGGCACTGGCGCGCCGCCGATCGGGCCCACCGATATCGTGGTCGAGAACAACCGCATTACGCTCCTGAAGAAGGTCACGGGCAATCTGGCGACCGCGGCCAACCGGCCGGCGCCCGGTGATCACGAGATCGATTGCCGCGGCAAGTGGGTGACACCGGGCTTCGTCGACTGCCACGCCCATGCCGGCGTCCCCTACCATGCGGCCAATGGCTGGGTGCCCCCGGTCGACTACGTCTACAAGCTCTGGCTGGCGCACGGCGTAACCACCGTGCGCGAGATGGGCTCGATGAGCGGCCTTGGCTGGACGCTCGACCAGAAGAAGCGGTCCGCAGAGAACAGCATCGCGGCACCGCGCCTTTTCGCCTATGCCTACTTCCCGGCGGTCAACGACATGCTGAAGGTGCTCCATACCCCCGACGAGGGTCGGGCGTGGCTGCGCCGGGTCAAGGATCGCGGCGCCGACGGCATCAAGTTCTTCGGGGCGCCGCCCGCCCTCATGGAAGCCGCGCTCGACGAATGCGGAAAACTCGGTCTGCGCTCGGGCTGCCATCATGCCCAGATGGCCGTCACCCGCATGAACGCGCTCACGACGGCACGCTGGGGGCTCACCAGCGCGGAGCATTACTACGGACTGCCCGAATCGCTGTTCGAAGATCGCGTGGTCCAGAACTTCCCGCTCGACTACGACTACAACGACGAATATTTCCGCTTCTCCGTGTCCGGGCAGATGTTCAAGCAGGGTGCCCTGCCCGGCTCGGCCAAGTGGAACGAGACGCTGGAGCGCTTCCTCGAGCTCGGCTTCACGTTCGTGCCGACCTTCACGATTTACGACGCCAATCGCGACCTGATGCGCGCGCGCCAAGCCGACTGGCACAAGGACTATGCCTGGAAGTCGCAGTGGGAGTACTTCCAGCCGCAGCGGGGCGGCCACGGCTCCTATTGGTATCGCTGGTCGACCCAGAACGAGATCGAGTGGAAGGAGAACTATCGCCTGTGGATGGCGTTCATCAACGAGTACAAGAACCGCGGCGGCCGCGTCTGCACGGGCAGCGATTCGGGCTTCATCTACCAGCTCTTCGGCTTCGGCTATGTCCGCGAGCTGGAACTCCTGCAGGAGGCGGGCTTCCATCCGCTCGAAGTCATCCGCTCCGCCACGTCGCAAGGCGCGGCCCTATGTGGCGTGCAGGACGAGTTGGGCACCGTGGAGGCGGGCAAGCTGGCCGACCTGCTCGTGCATGACTACAATCCGCTGACGGACTTCAAGCTGCTCTACGGCACCGGCGCGATGCGACTCAACGAGGCGACCAACCGGGTCGAGTGGCATCGCGGCCTCAAATACACGATCAAGGACGGTGTGATCTTCGACACCGCCGAATTGCTCGCCGACGTGCGCGACCTCGTCAAGGAGACGTGGGCGGAAGACGTGCCGGCCCGCTTCAGACAGCAAGAGGCGGCCCAGTGAACGCAGCGCCAGGGCCGGATTTCGTCGTCCTGACAGGCTTCCTCGGATCGGGCAAGACAACCCTGCTGCGCGACTTGCTCGGGCGTCCTGAGGGCGCCGACACCGCCGTGATCGTGAACGAAGCGGGCGAGATCGGCCTCGACGGGGCAATCCTGCGCGAAAGCAGTGCCGGCACGCCCATCGCCATGCTCTCGAACGGCTGCATCTGCTGCCAGGCCGGCAGCGACCTCTCCCACACGATCGAGGCACTGCTCGCCGTCGAGCGCCCGGGTGCAACCGGCGCGCTGCGGCGGATCATCCTGGAGACCAGCGGTCTCTCGAAACCGGGACCGGTGCTGCGCCAACTCGCCGGCCTCGCAGTGCATCGCATGCGGGTGAGCGTGGTCGCCACCTTCGACGTCACCACAGGAGTGCAGCCCGCGGCGTTCGAGGAAGCGGCCGCGCAGTGGGCGGCGGCTCACCGCATTGTTGCTACCAAGACCGATGTCCTTCCCGACGGTGCGCTCGAACGGGCGAAGAGCGAGATTGCGGCGATAAATCCGCTTGCCGAGATCGTCGCGACGACGTCCCGTGACGCGGCCATCGTCGCGGCCTTCGCGCCGCTGACCAGCCCGGCCGCGATGCCGATCCCGCTGCGCGTTGCCGCGACTTCCCATCCGCGCATCGCAGTGCGCCTTGCGCGACCGGCTGGTGCGCTGGCCTACGATGCTCTCGCTGCCTGGCTCGACAATCTCGCCGGCGCGCTGGGCGAGCGATTGCTGCGGCTGAAGGGACTGGTCCGCGTGGCTGAGAGCGAACGGCCGATCCTGGTGCAAAGCGTCGGCACGTCGTTCTCGGCGCCGCGTCCGTTCGGTGCGCCCGGGTCCGACATGCCGCTCTTCCTCGTCGTCATTGCCCGCGACCTCGGGGACGCCGAGCTCGATTCCGTCCAACCTCCGGGCCTCTTCGCATTCTCTTCCTGGACGGACCCAGTGACTGTCGGTCGTGCGGGATCGCTTCAATCCGCCGTTGTGGAATGGATGTAAATGCCTGCGTAAGGAATTTCCAGATTGGGCGACGCCGCTCGCGGTACGCCCGGGCGACCACCTGACGACGCTTGTCTACCGAAGCAGTGGGATCGTAGCCGAGAGATGATGCCGGGCCAGATCAATGGCTCATCGTCCACATGCCATCGTGCCGCCGTCGGAACCGTGCCGCCTTGACGCGCATCACCAGCGCCGGCACCGTCCGCCATTCTAGAACAAGCGGGTTGCTGATCTTCTCCTGGCGTAAGGAAAGCAGGTGCGATCGAAGATGTCCGCTGGCCACGACGGCGAATCCTGCTTTCGCACGCGGAGCACCGCTCACCGAGCCGGCGATGGTTGCCTGCCATCCAGCGCATGCCGCACCGTCGCCGCCAGATCAGCCATCCGAAACGGCTTGCTCAACAGGATCACATCCGGATCGACATGGCCCTGCGGGGTGATGGCCTCCTCGGCGTAGCCAGACATGACGATGACCGGCATGGTGGGCCACCGACGTTTCGCCTCCTCGCCCAAAAGCTTACCGTTCATCGGGCCGGGCATGACCAGGTCGGTGAGGAGGAGGTCGTAGGGGGCAGCTACCAAGGCGGCTAGCCCGGCCGCGCCGTCGGGCGCCTCCTCCGTCGCATACCCCAAACGCTTGAGCTGGGCGACGATGGATCTGCGCACCCCCGTATCGTCCTCGACGACGAGAATCCTCTCGTTACCCTGGGCGACGCGCGGCCGTTGCGCCGGCGCCACCTCCTTTTGACGCGGCACGCTGCGCGGCAGGTAGAGCGTGATGCAGGTTCCGCGGCCAACCTCGCTGTCGATCCGAATATGGCCGCGTGACTGCTTGATGAAGCCGTAGACCATGCTGAGGCCGAGCCCGGTACCCTTCCCGACCGGCTTAGTGGTGAAAAACGGCTCGAACACATGGGCCAGCACGGCCGGCGACATGCCGGTGCCGGTGTCGGTCAGGCTGAGCATCACGAAATCGCCGACGATACCATCGGCCCCCAGCGCGGCGCGATCTTCGTCGTGCGTTGCATTGCGTGTCTGGATGGTCAGGCGACCGCCGCCGGGCATGGCATCCCGGGCGTTGATGCCGAGATTGACGATCGCAGAATCCAGTTGCGCACGGTCGATCTCGACTTCCCAGATGTCCCCTGCCAGGCTGAGCTCGAGCTCGATCTGTTCGCCGAGGGTGCGACGCAGCAGTCGCGCCATCGCGCCGGCCAGCTCGTTGATGTCGGTCGGCTGGGGCACGAGCGCCTGCTTGCGCGAGAAGGCGAGCAACTGGCGCGTCAGCGCGGCAGCGCGCAGGGTGGCATTGCCGATTGCTGCGACCTGCGCCTGCAGCTCAGGGGCGAGACGGTCATCGTCCTCCAGGTTCTCTGCATTCGCCAGGATGACCATGAGGATGTTGTTGAAGTCGTGCGCCACGCCGCCGGTGAGCTGACCGACCGCCTCCATCTTCTGAGCCTGGCGCAGCTGCTGCTCGGTGCGCTCGTACTCCGTCATGTCGCGACCCATGAAGTAGTAGAGCCGATCGGGTTCCGACCACACCGCCATCCAGTCCAGCGGCACCACGTGGCCCTGCCTGTGAACGTATCGGCAACGGAAGTGGCGGATGGCGTGGCCGCGGCGGGCGGCGCGCAATTCCTCGCGCGTGGCGTCGAGATCGTCGGGAAAGACGACCAACGTGCCCGACTGGCCGATCATCTCGTCCGGCCGGTAGCCCAGCACCTTGGTCACGCTGGGACTGGCGCGCACGAACTTGCCTTGGCCATCGGTCACCAGGATCACGTCCTGGGAGGTCTCGAAGATGCGCTGCGTCTGATGCTCGGCCAGCCGCCGCTCGGCCACCTCGCGGCGCAGGTCGTCCGCCTGGCGTCGCAGCTCGGCGGCGAGGCTGCCGTTCTCGTAGATGCGGCCGACCTGGGCGGCGAAGATGCCCAGGATCTGCTCGTCCTCGGGCGTGAAGGCGGGGAGGCCGAGCTTGCCGCCGACGGCGATCCAGCCATAGACGTTCTGCAGCGAGCGGATCGGCGCGACGGTCAGCGAATCGACCGGTGGATGCTCGCTCGGCAGTCCGGACATGGCTTCCTCGCCGTCGCCGGCCGCGCGGCGCAGGGTGCGCGGATCGGCGATCATATCGGCGAAGGCGCCGTCGCGCTTCAGCGCGGCGGCTACCCCGGCGGCAACGGCTTCCGTCATACCGCTCGTCGTCACATAGCTTATGGTCCCGCTGCCGGCGAGACCGACGGCGACAACGGCATGGCGGGCGGCGAGGAGGTCGCGCGCCGCCCGGCAGAAACCTGCGAGTAGAGTGGCGGGGTCGCGCTCCGAGGCGAGCTGCACGTTGATTTCGAGCAAGGCCTGCATGCGCGCGGCCTGGGTCAGCAGCTCGTCGGTCATGGCTACGAGCTTGGCGTTGACTACCTGGAGATGCTGGCGATCGAACTGCTGCTGCGGCGGCTGCGCCGCGGCAGGCGCGCGCGCGGCCGACAGGACCTGGTCGACCGCCTCGAGCACCACCTCGGGATCGGTCGGCTTGGTCAGCACGCGCGCGACGCCGCAGGCCTCCGCGAGCTGGCGGGCCTCGCGCTGGTTGTAGTGCGCGGTGAAGTAGATGACGGGAACGTCTGCGGTCTGGGGCGCCTCGCGCATGCGGCGCACCAGTTCATAGCCGTCCATGGTCGGCATCAGGATGTCGCTGACGACCAGGTCGACGGCGGTGGTGGCGAGCAGGGTCAGCGCCTCAGCGCCATCGGCCGCCTGCAGAACGCGATGACCGCGATAGGCCAGCAAGGTCGACAGGAAGTCGAGGTTGGCCGGACGATCGTCGACGGCGAGGATGGTGGCCATGCGCCTAGTCCCTGGCCGCGCCGCGGCCCACGCGCAGGGCCGGGGGCAGGAAGCGGTCGAGCTGCTCGACGAAAGTCTCGGGCACGATGGGCTTGCTGATATAGTCGTCGAAGCCAGCCCCCAGGATCGTTTCTCGGTCGCCGACCATGGAGAAAGCAGTGACGGCAACCAGCGGTATGGCGGCGAGTTCGGGATTGTCGGACAGGCGTCGGGCGACGCCATAACCGTCGAGACGCGGCAGCTGCACGTCGCAGGCGATCAGGTCGGGTCGCTCGGCGGCCGCCAGTGCGACGCCGTCTAGGCCGTTGTCGGCACGCAGGACGGTGTGGCCGAAGGCGCTCAGGAGATAAGTCATCAGCTCCATGGTGTTGGGATCATCCTCGATCACCAGAATTCGCGCCGGCATGCCTTCAGCCCTCCGGCAGGCTGAGTGTGAAGATGCTGCCTTGGCCCGGAGCGCTGTGGAAGGCGATGCGCCCGCCCATCAGCTCGGCCAGCTTCTGACTAAGATGAAGGCCGAGGCCTGTGCCTTCGCGCTTGGGCGCGCCGTTGGCGCCGACACGCGAGAAAGCCTCAAATAGGCGTGGCGCGTCGGCCTCCTGGATGCCGACGCCCTGGTCGGAGACGGAGAACTCGACGCGGGTTGCGCCGTCCGTCGCGCCATCCAACCTGGCCCTGGCCACGGCGAGCTCCACTGTGCCGCGGTCGGAGAATTTGATGGCGTTGGCGGTGAGGTTGAGAATGATCTGGCTGAGCGCCCGTCGGTCGGCCTGGACGATCAGAGGCGGCTGCCGTCGCCTGACGATGAAGTCCAGCCCCTTGGCCTCGGCTTGAGGCCGCAAGGTGGTGGCCACGTCGTCGATGATCTCGCCGCAGTCGATTGGCTCGCGCGCCAGTTCGACCTTGCCGGCATCGATCTTGGCGAGGTCGAGGAGGTCGTTGATCAACGACAGAAGATGGCCGGCGCTGGTGCGGACGATCCTGAGCTGGCGCTCCTGCTCGGCAGTCAGCGGGCCGGGCAGCTTCATCAGCAGGGTGCCGGTGAAGCCGATGACGGCATTGAGCGGCGTGCGCAGCTCATGGCTCATGGTGGCGAGGAAACGGTCTTTGGCCTGGATGGCAGCCGCAAGCTCGACGTTCTTGTCCTGCAGCGCCGTCTCGAAGCGCTTGCGCTCGGTGATGTCGCGAATCGCGCTCAGCGCCAGCATGCCGTCCTCGGTCTCGATCGGGCTGAGGCTGATCTCGACAGGGAACTCCGTGCCGTCGCGGCGTCGGCCGTACAGCTCGATCCCGGCTCCCATGGGACGCACCCTAGGATCCGAAAAGAATCGGCTACGATGGCCGGGATGGCGGCTGCGGAAGCGCTCGGGCATCAGCGCCTCGATCGGCTTGCCCAGCAGCTCGGCGCGTTCGTAGCCGAAGACCTGCTCGGTCTGGGAATTCACCAGCACGATGTCGCCGTTGCGGTCGACGATCACCATGGCGTCGGGTGCCGATTCCAGCAGCGCACGAAATTTGTCCTCGGCCTTGCGACGGTCAGCGATGCCGCGAATCGCCGTCATTACCAGCATGCCCTCGTCGGTGCTGAGCGGGCTCAGGCTTATCTCGACAGGGAACTCCGTGCCGTCGGCACGCCGGCCGCGCAACTCGAGGCCGGCGCCCATGGTACGTACGCGCGGCTGCGCGAAATAGCCCGAGCGGTGAGCGACATGGGCATCTCGCAGATGCTGCGGCAGCAGAGTCTCGACCGAAGCACCCAGCAGGCCGTCAACGGAATAGCCGAACAGCGTCTCGGCATGGCGGTTGACCAGCACGATACGGCCGGTCGCGTCGGCCATGATGATGGCATCGGGCATTGATTCAATCAGGTTGCCGAAGCGGCCGCGCAGCAAGGTGGTGCTGCGCATGATCTTGCGCGGCGTGACGTCGCGCTCCGTCGACAGCACGATGGTCTCGCCGGTTTCCTGCCAGGGCGCGGGCGCCAGGGTCGCCTCGACATAGATCAAGGACCCGTCCTTGCGCCGCCGCACCAGCTCATGCGTCGCCGTGCGTCCGGAATCGATGACTGAGCGCAACACGTCGTGGTGGCCTTCGGCGCCTTGCGGCAGCACCAGCAGCGCGAAGTTGCATCCCAAGGCTTCAGCCTGGGAGTAGCCGAACATGGCTTCAGCGCTGCCCGCCCAGATCACGACGGTGCCGCTCCGGTCGAGCCCGATTAGCGCATCGGCCATATACCGAAGGAGGCTGCTGGCAAAACCTGCAGACATTGACGCACCTATGACAGTGACGTACTCGCCGACGCTTACGCTGCTCGTAGATGGATTGGCTCGGTGACTCCCTGTAGCGCTCTTTGCGGCGCCCGCGCGTAACGTTCCACAGGTTTGGGTTGCAATGCAAGCGTGAGGGAGATGACTTCCCAGCGAGTCACCGCTGATGAATCGTGATGCAACCTCGTCTGAATGGCGCCGGCGGTGCGCCTTGTCTTGGTTTCGCTGATAGCCCTGCGGTGTGACAGCGCTCGCGCGCCGGATTTCGGGGGTAAAGGCTAGGCTCAGCCGCGAAAGAACGGCGCGCGACCCCGACGGTCATCCTTCACCGCTCCTTGAATGTCGTCGCGAGCTGGTCGCGCAACGGCTTGACCAGATAGGACAGGATCGTCCGGTCGCCGGTCCCGAGGTGGACCTCAGCCGGCATGCCTGGCAACAGTGCAAGTTTGCCGAGCTTGGCACGGCTCTCGGCCGACAGCGTGATGCGCACGACGTAGTAGTCCTGGCCCGCCGGTGACGCCTGCGTGCGAGACTGGGCGTCGCGCACAATGTCCGCCGAGACGCGCTGCACTGTGCCCTCGACCTCGGGCGTGGTGCGCTGGTTGAAGGCGGGAAAACGCACCAGCGCCGTCTGCCCAGGGTGCACCGCATCGACGTCGTTTGCCGCCAGCCGCGCCTCGATCACCAGCTCGTCGTCCTGCGGTACGATCTCCATCAGGGTCTCGCCCGTCGCCACGACGCCACCCACCGTATGGGCGGTGAGTTGGTGCACGACGCCCGATTGCGGCGCGCGCAGCTCGACTCGGCGAAGCTGGTCGTCGGCAGCGATGCGCCGCTCGGTGAGCTCGGCCAGCTTGGCCTGCAACTCGCGCAGGTCGCGCATGGTCTCGGCCCGCAGGTCCTGGTCGATCTGGTCGACCTGCAGACGGATCTCGGCGATACGGCCCCGTGCCTGCGCCGCCTGGGCGACGAGCTGGCCTTCCTCGCCGGCCAGGCGGGCCGCGTCGCGCTGGATCGCCGTGTACTTGGTCACGGGATAGAGGTTCTTCTCCCACAGCACCTTGGAGCCTTCAAGCTCGCGGCCGACGAAGCCGAGCTCGCGGACCTTCGCCTCTTTCTGCTGGCCAAGACCGTCGATCTCCTGCTCGAGCTGCGCCATGCGTTCCGCGAGCTGCGCCTTCTGGCCAGCCCGCGCGTCGCGCCGGGATTCGAACAGGCGGCGCTCGGAAGCCAGCAGGTCCTTGATCTCCGGCTCTTCGCCGCGTGGGGCGAGCGCCGGAGGCAGGCCGAAGCCTTGCTCGCCGTCGCGCTCGGCCTTGAGCCGCGCCTGCCGGATTTCCAGCTCGTCGATCTGGCGCACCAGCACCATCAGGTTGGCGCGCGTCATGGTGTCGTCGAGGGTGATCACGATGTCTCCTTCGCGGACCGTGGCGCCTTCCTTGACGTGGATGCGGCCGACGATGCCGCCCGTCGGATGCTGAACCTTCTTGGCCGAGCCCTCGACCACGATGCTGCCGCGGGCCAGCACGGCGCCGGCGATCTCGACGATGGTGGCGGCGCTACCCAGGCCGAGCACGGCCACGGCGCAGGCCAGCAGGCCGGCGCGCAGGGGAGAGGCAATGCCGTCGGGTTCGGCGGGGACAAGACGTGAAAGCATGGTTGTCATCCGTTTGCGGTTAGCGGCTGACCACGGCGAGCGCCGGGGCCGGACTTGTCTGGGTGGTCTGGGAGAGGACGCGATCGCGCGGGCCGAAGGCGCGCACGCGACCTTCGTTCAGCACGAGAAGCTTGTTGAGGTTGGCGATCGCCGAGGGCCGGTGGGCGATCACCACAACGATGGCGCCGCGCTGTCGGGCTCCGGCGATCGCCTCGCTAAGCGCTGCCTCGCCCGCCGCGTCGAGGCTGGCGTTGGGCTCGTCGAGCACGACCAGGAACGGGTTGCCGTAGAGCGCGCGGGCAAGCGCCAAGCGTTGCCGCTGACCGGCCGACAGCATCGCTCCGGCAGGACCGACTCGGGTGTCATAGCCCTGCGGCAGCGCGACGATCATGTCGTGACAACCTGCGGCCCGGGCGGCGGCAATCACCGCACCGGAGGCGGGTTTGTCGGCAAGACGGGCGATGTTCTCGGCCACTGTCCCGTCGAAGATCTCGACGTCCTGCGGCAAGTAGCCGATGTGCGGGCCGAGGCTCTCCGGCCGCCACTGGTCGAGCGTCGCACCGTCGAGGCGGACTGCGCCGTGGCGCGCGCCGAATACGCCAACCAGCGCACGCGCCAGCGTCGACTTGCCTGAGGCGGAGGGACCGATGACGCCGAGTCCGTCGCCGGCCTCGAGGGCGAAGGAGATGCCCTGCAGCGTCGCGCGCTCGGCGCCCGGCGGCACGACGACCAGGGCCTCGACGTCAAGCCGCGCGCTCGGGGCGGGCAGCTCAGTTTCCGGCGCGACCGACGTCGTCGCCATGACGGCGGTGAGCCGCCGCCAGGCTTGGCGGGCCGCAACCAGGCTGCGCCACTGCGTGATTGCTGTCTCGACAGGCGCCAGCGCGCGGCCGGTAACGATGGAGGCCGCGATCATGATGCCGCCGGTCGCCTCGCCGCGCAGCACCACCCAGGCGCCGAGGCCGAGCATCAGCGACTGCAGGGCCATGCGGAAGACCCGCGAGAAGGTGGCCAGCGCGCCCGGCGCCTCGACGGCGCGGATAAGGTCCGCAAGGTGGCTTTCACTGGCCTCGGCCCAGCGCCGGCCGATCGCGGGCGCAAGCCCCAGCGCTCGCACCACCTCGGCGTTGCGACGGGCAAAGTCGACCAAAGCGAGCCGATGGCCGGCGCTGTTGGTGAGTGCCTCGGTGGGCGCGCGCGAGCGCCGTTCGGCGAGAAGCGCAGTGGCGACCATGATTGCCGCTCCCGCGACCGCCAGCAGGCCGAACCAGGGATGCAGCAGGAAGATCAGCAGCAGGTAGATCGGCAGCCAGGGCGCATCGAGCAACGCGACCAGGGCTGGGCCGGCGGCGACGGCCCGCACCTGGTCGAGGTCACGCACGGCGCGTGGGCCCTCGCCGGGCCGGCCGAGCAGCGGCGCGCGCAGCACCACGGCAAGCACGTCGTCACGCAGCCGGCGATCGATACGGGTGCCCAGGCGCACCAGGACGCGGCTGCGAAAGACATCGAGCACGCCATACAGGCCGTAGAGGCCGAGCATGAGGAGCGTGAGCGCCAGCAGCGTCGAGCCCGAATGGGCGCCGAGCACACGATCGTAGACCTGCAGCATGTAGAACGAGCCGGTCAGCGCCAGCAGGTTCACCACGCCGCTCATGATGCCGAGACCCGGCAGCGCGTCGCGCGACCAGACGAGCGCCGCACGCGGCAGGGACAGGGAGGAGGCAGTCATGATCATTCACCTTTTTTCGGAGAATCGTTCGTCAGGACGCGGCAGGTGGCGTTGCCGCCGGCATAGTCGTCCAGCATTGGCCAGCCGCGATCGCCGCGCCGCGGCAGCAGCGCGAGAAGGCGGTTCGCTTCGCCGCGCCCGGGAAATCGGGCGCGATAGAGCTCGGCCCAGGCCATGTAGTGGCGGCCGTTGCCGCGCAGCTCGAGGAAGCCCAGATCCTGCCGGTCGGCGTCGTCACGGCCGGTGTAGGCCGTGAGCCGAGCGGGCCGGTCGATGGCGTCAAGCAGGAACGCGACAGCGCGATGGAGGTCGGCGCCGTCGGCACGCGGTTGCCACAGGTCGTAACCGAACGGCCGCAGCAGCTCGGCGATATAGACGAGCGAGGCGAGCGAATGTCGCTGGTACCACAGCGCACGCGGACCGCGCGCCGTCTCCAGCGGCAGGCTGCCGTCGTCGCGCATCCCGGCGATGGCGGAGCGGGCGACGCGCGCGGCATTGTCGGCGAAGGCGCGCTGGCCGGTCAGGGCCGCCCACTGGGCCGCAATGGTGGCGCGCAGCAGCGCGTGGTTGTTGTAGTTGCTCATGGCCTCGCCCTTGGCGCGGTGCTTTTCACTGCCGGTCTCGACGTCCTGTGCGGCGATGAGATGGCCGAGCCAGCGCTCGATCTCTTCGGCATGAGCCTGGGCGGCTGGCGCCGTACGCAGGTCCGTCCAGGCGCCGAGGATCGCGATCAGGGCGCGGCGCAGCGAGTAGATCGAGTTGGTGTTGCTGTGCGAAGGCCCGGCGTCGACGATCTCGCTGAGTGCGCCCGGGCGCGCCCATTGCAGGAGGGCGTCGACCGCGCGATCGGCAGCCCCTTCGTCGCGACGGCCGCGCCAGGCGGCGGCGGCCTTCATCTGCATCAGCGCGAACGGCTCGATACGGCGATCAGTGCCTTTGTGGGCAGGCCCGTGGACCGCAATGATCGGCGCAGGTGCGGCAAGGCCGGCCGGCGGCCGGCAGGCGTCGTGGGCCGGCGATTCGGCGTGCGCCGGCCAGGCGGCCACCGTCAGCAGGACGAGGGCGGTGCGGCGGGTCACGGCAGCACCGCCAACTTGAACTCGTGCAGGGTGTAGACGCTCGGCAGCCGCAGCACGCCGGCGTAGCTCACGATCGACAGCACCAGCACCGACATGGCGACGACCGTCAGGTAGAAGGCGACGGCGTTGCGCACCTGGTCGGCCAGGCCGCCGCCGAAGCCCGCCTTCTGGTCGCCGCGGTTGGTCCAGCGCTGCTTGGACAGGCGGAACAGGCAATAGACCTTCACCGCCGCGTTGACGAACTGGTTGACGTAGAGCAGTACCGGATAGACGAGGTGGACCTCGCGCGAGTATCCGGACAGCACCATCGCCTGCCATAGCCGGGTGATGGCTATCCAGATGAAGTAGGTGGCGAGGAAGGCCGGCGACACCAGCAGCGCGCCCATCAGGCCGAGGATCGGGCTCACCAGCATCGTCCACATGGCGATGCGCTGGTCGACGATGCACCACCAGATGAAGAAGCCGGTGCGGCGCGGCCCCAGCGCGATGGCGCGCGCGCCGTTGCGCAACATGTTGCCGGACCAGCGGCGCAGGTTCTGCACCATGCGCTCGTAGCCCGAGCCCTCGATGTGTTCGACCGTGTAGGCGATCGTGTCGGGCACATACATCATCTTCGCGCCGGCGCGCAGCATGTAGTACCAGGTCGTCTTGTCGTCGCCCGACAGGAAGCGGAAGCGTCCCCACAGCCAGTGCTCGAGATGATCCTCCTCGACCAGTTCGTAGAACTCCGGGCGGATGACGTGATTGACGCGGAACAGCGAAAGCCGGCCGGTAAGGGTCAAGACCTTGCCGGCGAGTGCGTGGCTCTGCATGGCAATGCGGCGCTGCGCGAAGCGCATGGTGAGCCAGAGCTGGATCCAGCGCGGACCGAAGCAGATGACCTCCTCGTCGGTCGTCATCGCTTCGAGCACGGGGTCGGCGACGAACAGCGACGTGCACTTGGCCAGCATGCCGTCGCCGATGATCGAATCGCCGTCCATGAAGACCACGACGTCGTCCTCTCGGACCTCGCCTCGTTCGCGGCCCTTGGCCATTGCGCGCAGCGAGGCGCCGATGCCGTAGCGCTTGCCGGGCTTGCTCTGGCGGGCGACCTCGAGGCGAATCTCGACGTTGCCGGCGTGCTCGGCCAGGAAATCGGCGATGACGATCTCGTCGCTTTCGTCGCCCGAGCCCAGCCAGATCGTGCCGGGCAGGCCGGTTGTCCGCAGCTCGCGGACGATGCTGTCGACCACGGCGTGTGTGATCTCCGGCCTCTCGCGGAAGGTCGTCATCATGAAATGCACGTGCCGCGGCCGGTGGCCGACCTGCCAGGCGGCATCGGCGCGATGTCGCAGGGCGGGGTAGTGAACGAAGGCGTAGATCCAGGCGCGCACGACGTGGGTGGTCCACCAGCCGAAGCGCCACAGGCCGAGCCCGCCGATCACGATGGTGACGTGGCGCGCCGCCGGATCCCACAGCGTGTTCGGCACGGTCAGCAACAGCACCAGGCACGTGGCGGCATAGGCCAGCAGGCCGGCGAGGACCCGCGGATTCCATTTCGCCCAGAAGCCGGGCGCGGGCACCATGTCGGCGTACCGAATGACGCCGGGCGTCGGCGGGGCCTTGGCGACGGCGCTCACAGCCGCTGCTCCGCCGGCGCTTGGTCGGACTTGTGAGCGGCGCGGAAGTCGCCCAGCACGGTGTCGATCGAGCGGCGCTGGAAGGAGACGACGGCCGGCGTGCCGGGCACCAGGTCCTTGCGCAGTTGCTCGCCCTGGTCGCCATCGAGGCGGAGCACGACGCGCGCAGTCCGGTCGAGATCGCCGTGGCGCACGCCGCTGTCGCGGGCCTGACGCCAAGTGTAACGGCTCTCGACATCGTCGAGGAAGCCCGCGGCGCGGTCGATTGAGGCGACGTGCGCCGTCAGGCGCAGGCGCAGCGCGGGGATATAGATGGTGGCGGCATCACCCACGGCGACGCGCACGACTTCACTCTGGGTCAGGAAGGCGTTGATGGTGCGCTCGCCGTTGCGCTCGTAGACGGCGACGGTGTCGCCGGCGCGCACCGCGCTGCCCTCGCCATGGAGAATGCGCATGATGCGGCCATCGCCCGATGCGGTCACGACCGCGGCGGCGCGGCGCTCCTGCCACACGCGCAGCTCTTCGGTCGCCACGCCGATCTCGGCTCGGGCACGCTGCACGGCGGCCTCCAGCTCGGCCAGCTTGCCGGTGATCCGGTTGCCATCGAAGAAGCGGCCGGCCTCGGCCGAGGCAATCAGCGCACGGCGCTGCTCCTCGACGATACGCGCCCTCGATAGCTGAGCGTTCAGCACGGCGAGCTGGTTGGTCTGGTCTTCGAGCTTCTGCCGGGCGGCGAAGCCTTGGGCGAACAGGCCGCTGAAGCGCTCGACGCGCATCTTGGCAGTGGCGACCTGCTCCTCGAGCGAGACGATCTCGGCCTGCACCGCCTTGAGCTCGGCCTGGGTGACGACCAGCGTGTCGTCGCGCTTCGCCTTCTCGGAAATCAGCTCGGCCTCGCGCAGCCGGAGCTCGTGGCGGGCGCGGTCGAGCTGGACGCTGGCGAGCGACACCTGACGCTCGACTTCAGGATCCTGGATCTTGGCCAGACGGCCGCCGCCTGTGACCGTGCTGCCCGGCTTGACGTTGACACCGAGCATCACGCCGTCCGCCGTCGCGCGAATCGGCTCGACGGCGCCGGCAATGACGGCGGCATCGACCTCCAGGCGGACGACGTTGGCGTAGACCAGGGCGCCGCCATAGACGATCGCGGCGCCACCGGCGGCGGCCCACAGCAGGCCCATCGTCAAGCGACGGGCCACGCTGCGGGCTTTGGGGGGCGGGTTGGACATGGCGCCGTTCCTCTGGCTCGCCGCGGGTTACCAGCAGACTCCGCGGTAGCCTGGTTGGGTCTGCACGGCGGCCGGCAGGCGGACCAGGTCGATGATCGTGCTCTGCTGATTGCGCACCTGGAGAGCGGCGACGAATTCCGGCGTGGCGTGCGAGACGACGATGACATCGCAAGCACCGATCAACTCGTCGGCGGTATCGGTCAGCAGGTCAGGTAGAGCCTGCAGGGCGATGCGCGTCGAGGGGCTCGCGGCCTTGAGGTAGCCTCCGGCCAGGCGAACGCCCGCCGTGTTCACATTGCGGTCGTGAGCCAGGACCTTCATGCCGGCGTCGATCAGACGGCCGAGCAGGTCGATCTGCGGGCTCTCGCGCAGGTCGTCGGTGCCGTCCTTGAAGGTGACGCCGAGCAGTCCGACCCGCTTGGCGCCGGCTTCGGCGATCAGGCGGAAGGCGTGGTCGATGTGCGAGTCGTTCGAACGCAGCAGGCTATCGATCAGCGGCACTTCGACGCCGTTGGCGTGGGCGAGGCCGGTGATGGCGCGAACGTCCTTGGGCAGGCAGGACCCGCCGAAGGCGAAGCCGGGCTTCAGGTAGTAGGGCGACAGGTTCAGCTTGCGGTCCTGGACGAAGATGTCCATGACCTTGTGGCTGTCGACGCCGGCCGACTGGCAGATCTTGCCGACTTCGTTGGCGAAGGCGACCTTCACGGCGTGCCAGGTGTTGTCGACGTACTTCACCATCTCAGCTGCCTCGATCGAGGTGCGCAGCAGCGGCGCCTCGATGGCGCGGTAGACGTTGGCCAGCATGGCGCCGCTCTTCTCGTCGTACTCGCCGATCACCGTCTTGGGGGGCGCGTAGAAGTCGGCGATGGCCACGCCCTCGCGCAGGAACTCGGGGTGGAAGCAGAGGCCGAAGTCTTGGCCGCAACGCTTGCCGGACACGCGCTCGATCTCGGGCAGCACGACTTGGCGGGTGGTGCCGGCCGGCACGGTGCTGCGCACCACGACCAGGTGGTAGTCGCTCTTCAGCGCGAGCGCGCTGCCGATCTCGCCGGCGACAGCCTTGAGGGCCGACAGATCGACGGTGCCGTCGGCGCGGCTCGGCGTGCCGACGCAGACGAAGGTGACGTCGGTTTCGAGCACGCCGTCGAGCACATTGGGACCGGCGGCGATCAGCTCATTGGCGACGCCGTCGGTCAGGGCCTCGCCCAGGCCGGCTTCGACGATGGGCGAGGTGCCCGCGGCGATCTGCTCGACCTTGCCGAGGTCGAGATCGATGCCCACGACGCGATGGCCGAGCTGCGCATAGCAGGCGACCGAGACGGCGCCGACATAGCCTAGGCCCACGACCGAGATGGCCGGCAGGGTGAGCGCTTCGTCCGCCATCGAGATGACGGGGTTGGGGGTCGTGAAGGTGCGGGTTTCGTAAAGCATGGCGTATCTCCAGAAGGTCGGCCGGAAGTGGCGCATGCCAACCCTTTCCCAAGAGACGTGCCAAGCGAGGCCAAGTCTAAAAGATCAATTAGATCAATGAGTTGAAGAAAGCGTGCCAAACCGGCAGGTTGCGATTTGCAAATCGCGGCGGAGTCGGCCCGCAACCTGAATTGCAGCTTGCGAATATCGCCGCCGGGGGCTTAGCCCTGCTCGGCCTGCCAGGCTTGGAGGCGGCGATAGATCGTGGAGGGACTCACCTGCAGGGCCGCCGCAGCCTTTGGGATGTTGCCGTCGCATTGCGCGATCGCCCGTTCGATGGTCCTCCGCACGACGGTGTCTAGGGGCTCCAGTGTCGTCGCCGATACGGGCGCCAGCGGCGGGCTGGCGAGCGCCGCGGTCGTCGCGCCGCTGGCGGCCGCCGTTTGGAAGGGTCGCGGGAGCATGTCGATCTCGACGGTCGCGCCTTCGTTCAGCACGACGACGTTGCGTACGGTGTTCTGCAGCTCGCGCACGTTGCCCGGCCAGGAATGGGCGAGCAAGGCGGCCTCGACGGTCGGCGAGAACGCAGTGAACTTCTTGCCGTCCTCGGCGGCGAACTGGCGCAGGAAATGGCGGGCGATCAGCAGTACGTCGTGGTCGCGCTCGCGCAGCGGCGGCAGGTCGACCGGAATCACGTTCAGCCGGTAGAACAGGTCCTCGCGGAACCGACCGGCCGTGACTTCTCCCTGCGGGTCGCGATTGGTGGCGCAGACGATGCGGACATCGACCGTGCGGGGCTTGTCCTCGCCGACACGCTGCACCGTGCCGGTCTGCAGGAAGCGCAGCATCTTGGCCTGCAGGCCGAGATCCATCTCGCAGATTTCGTCGAGGAACAGAGTGCCACCATTGGCTTGCAGCGCGGCGCCGGCACGGTCGGCCGTGGCGCCGGTGAAGGCGCCCTTGGCGTGGCCGAACACCTCGCTCTCCAGCAGATCGCGTGGAATGGCGGCGCAATTGAGGGCGACGAAGGGTTTTTCCCGGCGGCGGCTGAGCTTGTGCAGGGCATCGGCGCAGAGCTCCTTGCCCGTGCCGCTCTCGCCGGTGACGAACACCGTTGCCTTGCTGGCCGCTGCGTTCTGCAGGATGCGGTAGATCGACTGCATGGCCATCGACTGGCCGATGAAGCTGCAGAAGCGGTCGCGCCCGGTTTCTTCCTGGATGGCGGCGACCTGCGATTCGAGCTTGCGCCGTTCGAGCGCGTTGCGAACGGTGACGCGCAGGCGGTCGGCGCTGAACGGCTTGGTCAGGAAGTCGAGCGCACCTTCCTTCATCGACTCTACGGCCAGCCGCACCGAGGCCTGGCCGGTCACGATCACGACCTCGGTGGGGAGGCCGCGGCTGCGTACCTCGCGCATCAGGTCGATGCCGTTCATGTCCGGAAGATTGACGTCGAGCACGAGGACGTCGGGGGGAAGCGTGGCGATGGCGGCAAGAGCCTGCTTGCCGATGCCGAAGATCTCGACGCTGCAATTCTCGCTCTTGAGGTATTCGGCGTAGGTCTCTGCCAGGGCCGGGGCGTCCTCCACGATCAGGACCCGGCCACGCGAGTTCGGCATGGGGCTCCCTTCCCCTGTTCTTGCTCTCCCTAATTAGTCGATTGCAGGCGGGTCGGCCAGCCGGTCCTTGGCCGCGACCTGTCGTGCCCGGTGCATGACCGCGAGCCCGAGCGCGGTTGCATGCGGCATGAGATTGAAACCGTCGAAGCCGACATGCATGGCCAGTTGGTCGAAGGGCAGCAGCAGCCGGCTGGCGCCTTCGAGATCAGTCTCGGTGGGCGTCGAGACCAGCCGCGCGCCGGTGCCGTAGAAGATGTGCGCCGTGGCGCAGTGCTGATTGCCGTTGACGATGAAGGAGCCGAGCGACACCATCTCGCCGCAATCGAAGCCGGTTTCCTCGCGCAGTTCGCGGCGCGCGGCCTCCTCGGGGTCTTCGCCGGGCTCGAGAAGGCCGCCGGGGAAGGTGAGGCAGGAACGCTTGGCGCCGTGCTTGTAGCCCTTGAGCATGACGGCACGGTCATCGGCGGTCAGCGCCACCATGACCACGAAGTCGGGCAGGGCGACCTGGAAATAGTCGTCGATCTCTCGGCCGTCGGGCAGCGAGATGCGCTCACGCCATACCGAAAGGCGCGGGCCGGCGTCGAATGCCAGCGAGCGGTCGAGGACCCGCCAGGTGGGGTCGTCTGTGTACATGGACGATCTCCGGGGAATGAAAGTCCCGGCGGCGGAGGCCGCCGCCGGGTGTATGACGCATCAGACGATGAAGGTGTCCTGGCCGATCTTGGCCAGCATCTCCTGCGAGCCCTTCAGGGTCGCGATGTCGACCGGCGCACCGTTATGGGTGTCGAGCAGGACGTGCAGGCCGTTGTCGGCCAGGGAGAACGAGATGTCCTTCGCGCCGTTCTTGAGCGCGTAGGCCGACACGTCGATGTGATCGCGACCGATTTCGAAGTCGTTGATCACGTCGCCGGCGGCTTTCCCGTCGGCCGGCAGGAAGACGAACGTATCGTTGCCGTCGCCGCCCGAGAGCGTGTCCTTGCCCTCGCCGCCGATCAGCATGTCGTCGCCGCTGCCGCCCTTGAGCGTGTCGGTGCCCGAGCCGCCGACCAGGCGGTCGTTGCCCGTGCCGCCGTCCAGCGCGTCGTTGCCGGCGCCGCCGTCAAGCGTGTCGTTGCCGGAGCCGGCCGTCAGCGTGTCGTTGCCGTTGCCACCTGCCAGCTTGTCGTTGCCCGAGCCGCCGTCCAGGGTGTCGTTGCCGGTGCCGCCATCGAGCGAATCGTCCCCCGAACCGCCCGACACGTCGTCGTCGCCCTCGTCCCCGGTCAGCGTATCGTTGCCGTCGCCGGCCGCGAGCTTGTCGTCTCCCGCACCGCCGGCCAGTACGTCGTCGCCGGAGCCGCCGTCCAGAGTGTCGCTGCCGGCACCGCCGTCCAGCGAGTCGTTGTCCGCGCCGCCGCCCAGGTCGTCGTTTCCGGCATCGCCAATCAGCTTATCTTTGCCGTCGCCGCCCAGCAGCTTGTCGTTGCCGGAGCCGCCGTTCAGCAGGTCGTCGCCCGAGCCGCCGTCGAGCAGGTCGTCGCCCGCATCGCCGTACAACTGGTCGTTGCCGGCCTCGCCGAAGGCCTTGTCGTTGCCGGACCCGCCGTAGGCTGCGTCATTGCCGCTGCCCCCGTGGATCGTGTCGTTGCCGTTGTCGCCGTACAGCTTGTCGTTGCCGGCACGGCCATACAGCGTGTCGTCACCTTCGCCGCCGGAGATCGTGTCGTTTTCCGTGCCCTCGACGTACGGTTTCGCCGCGCCGCCGGCGGTCTGCAGCGAATCGCCTGCCGACGAGCCCGTCGTGCCATGAGCATTCAGCACCTGCACATTGGCCTTGCCGATGTTGACGGTGAATACCGAATCGTCGAAGTCGCGGTCGCCGCCGCCCTTGAGATCCTCGAAGCCGATATGGACGACGCCCTTGCTGGCGTCGACCGTACCGACCGTGTGGAGGATGCCGTCGTTGTTGAGCGGCAGGGTCTTGTCGTAGGCAGCCGTGTGGTACTCGTCGCCCTTGATCATCGTGGCCTTGCCGTCGTTGCCGACGAACCAGAGCTGCGGATTGACCGACTTCAGCGTCGCTGTGGCGCCGCCGGCGTCGCGGAACTCGTAGTGGCCATTGGCGAATTTCGCGAAGTCGTTCTGCGAGGCGCCGTTGGACACGATGAAGAAGCCGAGCTGGTCGCCGGCGTGCAGCTCGATCGGCTTGGAATCGCCGGCCGAGAGATTGCCACCACTGCCCTTGAGGCTCGCGTTGGTCCACACAATCTGGACGTCGGTGATCTTGCCATCGACGACCTTGTACCAGCCAAGCGTATTCAAATAGCCGGCAGTCTCGTTATCGAAGGTGATCGAGCCCTTGTAGTCCTGGCCGACCACGAGGCGGTCGAGCTTGGCGATCGATGGCCCCGAACCGCCGCCGTACAGCACATCGTTGCCGCTCTGGCCGGACAGCTGGTCGTTGCCGCGGCCGCCGTAGGCTACATCGTTGCCACTGCCGGCATAGACGGTGTCACTGCCCTGGCGGGCGAGGAACAGTTCGTCGATCGAGCCTCCCCGTAGGATATCGTCGCGAGTCGTCCCGACGATCGGACTTTGCATGAAGTCAGACAAGTTTCAGTCTCTCTCGATGAAGCGCGCGCCCGAGTTCCGCCCCAAGGCGGGTGCGCATTTTGATGATGAAGACGGGGCGAAAGAAAAGTGGCCTTCAGACGCGACCGTAGATGTCGTCGAGGCGCTCGATGTCGTCCTCGCCGAGATAGTCGCCGCACTGGACCTCGATCAGCACCACCGGCTCGGCAGTGCGATTTGTCAACCGGTGCACGGCACGTCGCGGGATGTAGATCGACTGGTTCGGGACCAGCTGGTGCTCGCGTCCGTCGAGCTCGACCGTCGCGTTGCCGGCAACGACAACCCAGTGCTCGGCGCGAAAGGCGTGGCGCTGAAGGCTCAGGCTGCCGCCCGGACCGACGACGATGCGCTTGACCTGATATCCGTGGGCCGAGGCAATCGACTGGTAGGCGCCCCAAGGCCGCACGACGGGCACGGGCAGCAGACGTTCGATCTCAGTTGCATAGGCTTGCATGGCGTTCTCGCTCCAATGAATGTCGAGGACGCGGGAGCAACCCATGGGCCAGCCGCTGGCAGTCAGCGAAGTCCTTGAAAGACAAAGCAGAACTGGCGAAGCGATAGTTGGCTCCGTGTTGCGTTTTGCAACGCCGGGCTCAATCGATTCGCGCAATGCAATGCGAAGAGAGGGTCAGGCTGCGGTGGCGTGCTCGGCCGAAAGCGATTCGACAGCCATCCGTGCGAGACGCTGCAACTCACCCGTGTGATGCGCAATATCCTCGTCGGTCGCCGCTTCGACGGCAGTTGCAGCCTCGGCGGCAGTGGGCGCACCAAACTGGCCGAGCAAACCGGCAAGACGGTGCGCCGCCTTCCGCAGGCTACCGGTATCGCCGGCGGCGACAGCGGAATCGACGTCGAGCAGAGACTGCCGCGCATCCTGCACGAAGCGACCGACCAGCCGTATGAACGCCTCTTCGCCGACGGATTGCCGCAGTTCGTTGATCGCATCAGCGTCGATCACACGATCGTCGGGCTGTGGTGCCGTCGACTGCGGCACGATGCGTTCGAGGAGGGCGGCCAGCGCCGGCAGGCGGATGGGCTTGCTGAGATAAGCGTCCATGCCGGCGGCAAGGGCCTTCTCCCGGTCGGCCGGCTGGGCAAAGGCGGTAAGCGCCACGATCGGCGTCGTGGCGACCGGTCCCTTGAGCGCGCGAATGCGCTTGGTCGCCTCGTAGCCGTCCGTCTCAGGCATCTGCACGTCCATCAGGATAACGTCGAAGACGCCGGCGCGCGCTGCGGTCACAGCCTCATCGCCGTCGCCGACGATCTGAACGCGATGGCCGAGCTTCTCGAGCATCGCCCGCGCCACGATCTGGTTAGCCGGCGTATCCTCGGCGACCAGCACTCTGAGGCTCCTGGTCGACCGACGCGTCTCCTCCACCGGCAGCTCGGCCGGCGCCGCCGTCGACTTGCCGAACGGCAGCTCGAACCAGAAGGTGGAGCCGTGCCCGGGCTCGCTCTGCATGCCGATCCGGCCGTCCAGGGCCTCGACGATGCGCTTGCAGATCGCGAGCCCGAGCCCGGTACCACCCTTGCGGCGGGCCAAGCGGACATCGCCCTGCTCGAACGGACGAAAAAGCTTCTCCTGGATTTCCGGCGCGATCCCGACACCCGTATCCGTGATCGAGAATCGGATGCGTACGCCGGCATCGTCCTGGTCGACGATGGCGGCCGACAAGGTGACGGCGCCTCGCTCGGTGTACTTCACTGCGTTGCTGAGGAGGTTGAGCAGGATCTGGTTCAGCCGGTCGGGATCGCCCCATACGACAGATGGTATGTTGCCGGCGAGGGCCATGGCGATCTCCAACCGGTCCGCGCCGGGCAGGCCGCGGGCGATGTCGACGACGCTCTCGGCTACGGCACGAAGATCGAAGTCGGCCCTTTCGATGGTCATGCGGCCGGCTTCGATCCGCGACAGGTCGAGAATGTCGTTGATGATCTCGAGTAAATGCCCCGCCGAATCCTCGATGATTCGCACGTAGCGCCGCTGGGCCGGCTCGAGTCGCGTCTCGGCCAGCAAACTCGACATGCCGATCACGGCGTTCATCGGGGTGCGGATCTCGTGGCTCATCATCGCCAGGAATTCGGTCTTGGCGTGCATTGCGCCCTCGGCGTCGGCACGGGCGCGCCGCAGGTCGGCCATGGTCGCCTCCTGCCGCGTCAGCAGGGTGGCGATCCAG
Source organism: Reyranella sp. (assembly GCA_019750135.1). GTDB lineage: Bacteria > Pseudomonadota > Alphaproteobacteria > Reyranellales > Reyranellaceae > Reyranella. The sequence continues at coordinate 133,318 of JAIEOV010000018.1, forward strand.
GCCGTCAGGCCGATCAGCAGCAACGCGAGCACCGCGGTGCCCGATCCGATGAACCACGCCGTTCCGTACCATAGTTCGAGGATCAGGCCCTCGGTCGCTGTGACGTTGACGACAAGCGGATAGTCCTTGAGGGCTCGCGGCGCCACGATGCGCATCTCGCTTGTCCAGCTGTCGGCCAGGCGCGGGCTGGTCGTGACAACGGCGCCGGCGTCGTTGCCGCGCCCGATGATGTCGCGGAACACGGCCTGCTCCTTGAAGGACGTGCCGATGAGTTGGTCGCGTGTCGGGTAGCGGGCGAGCAGAATACCGTCCCTGCGGAACAGCGAGATCGCACTGTCTTCGCCGATGTTCACCGCCTTGAAGAAGTCCTGGAAGAACGTGCTTTCGATGCCGGTCAGCACCAAGCCCAGTGTTTCGCCGGACCGGCTTTTGATCTTGCGGGCCAAGTAGAAGGTCCACGTACCTGTGCCGCGATTCTTGACCGGTACGCTCAGGAAGACATCGAGCGTTGCGTCGGCCATGTGGGCCTTGACGTAGTCACGGTCAGCGAGGTTGATCTTGGGCGCGGGATAGGAGCGCGTGAAGTTGACGATGTCGCCATTGCGCGCGACGATGGTGGCAACATCGATCTGGGGCACGCTGCTCGCCTTGTTGCGCAGCATGTCATAGATCTCACGGGTCCCCATTTCGCGCCGCAGCTCCTCGTCGTTGGCGATGTCAGCGTCTTCGACGCGATCGGTGATGCTCTTCAGCACCAGGTCGGCTGCTTTCATCGTCTGGCTCGTCGATTCGGCCAGCGTGATCGACATGTTGGAGAGATTGACCTTCCATTCCTCTATCGCGGTTTCGCGCGCCTGCCACAGCATCAGGATCGATCCGGCGGTCGCGAAAACGATCATCAGCAGTCCGGCCAGGATCACCGACCAGCCGCGGCGGCTCAGCCTGATGCGGGCCGGCAGAGTAGCGGAGGAAGAGGTTGGGTCGGTCACGACGAGGCCTTTGAACAGCGAGATCATACTCTCGGTCTGCAAATCCGACGCCACGCGAAAAGGCCCTATATCCGGGTTCGAGATCCTTATTGTGTCCAGATGTTGGGGCTCACCCCGATAGTGCGTTGCAAAATGCAAAGCTTTGATGAGCCTCCTCAGCTGGATGTTGCATTTTGCAAAACGAGCCTGCCGCAGCCGCCGGCACCACTGCGAGAGCGCTGTTTGGCGGCCCGGCATCCGCTGGCTGATGCCAAGACCCTTTCCTGGCCATGGCGTTCCGGCGTTCCCTACCGTGAACCGATTGCGTTTCGGACGGCCGTGGTAAGCGCTTCGGAATCGAACGGCTTCTGAAGGACAGCTGCACCGTCGGCGTGCTGTGTCATCTTCTCGGCGTCGCCGCCCGTCATGTAGACGACTTTGACCTGCGTTCGGCGGCTGCGAATCATTTTGGCAATGGACATCCCGTGCGGCGTGCCCGCAGGCATTCCTATGTCCGTTACGACGACCTCGATCGACGGGTCGCTGCTCACGAGATTGAGCGCCAGCTCAAAGCCGTCGGCCTCTGAAACGGTATAGCCGGCGCGTTTGAGCATGCGAACGGTCAGCCGGCGAAACTGAGGATCGTCTTCGACAACGAGAACATGTGGCGGCTTGAGCATGGCCAAGTGTCCCTGCCTTGCGTCATCGACCATGAAGGGTATCGTGAAGGATCGCTGCCAAATCGGTGCTGCGATAGGGCTTGCTCAGGATACGCACCGGTGTACCACTCTTCGTGGCGCTGAGCCGGTTGTTGGCTTCCGAGAAGCCCGATGTCAACACCACCTTTATGCTAGGCCATCGCGCCGCGATGGCCTGTGCCAGAGCGGTTCCGTCGATGCCGCCCGGCATCACGACATCCGAGAATACGAGGTCGACCTTTTCGTGTTCAAGGATGGATAGGGCTTCGACGCCGGTGCCGGCCTCGATGACCCGATAACCAAGATCCAGCAGTTGCCGCACAGTCACACGGCGCAGCGCCAGATTGTCCTCGACTGCCAGAACGATCTGGCCGGTTGCGCGTGGTGTCGCCGCCCGCATCGTCTGCAAGGCCTCGTCCTTTTCCGTCGCAGCCCGCGGCAGATAGAGGCGGAATGTGGTGCCCGCGCCCGGTGTGCTGGTTGCATTGATGTGGCCGCCCGACTGGCGCATGAAGCCGAACACCATGGCAAGACCGAGCCCGGTTCCGCTGCCGCGCGCCTTTGTCGTGAAAAATGGCTCGAAGATTCGAGCCAGCACATGCGGTTCCATGCCGGTCCCCGCGTCGCTGACCTCGATGAGGGCGTAGTCGCCCGGCGACACGTCCGGATGTTCGGCCGCATAGCTGCCATCGAGTGTCCGATTGGCCGTCGTGATCTTCAGTTGGCCACCTGATGGCATGGCGTCGCGGGCGTTGGTGGCCAGATTGACCAGCGCGGCCTCGACCTGGGACCGGTCGGCAATGACCGGCCAAAGATCGTCGGCGCATTCGAGCGAGATTTCGATCTCCTCACCCAGGGTCCGGCGAAGCAGTCGCACGGTGTCGTCGACCACGCCATTCAGCTTGAGGTGGCTGGGCCGAAGCGCTTGGCGGCGGGCGAAAGCCAACAGCCGTTTTGTGAGTTCCCCGCCCCGCACCGCGGCCTCGAGGGATTCGTCGACCAGTTCGTGAGCCTCGCTGCCGGCGGGCAGCGACGAACGCGCAATGTCGAGATTGCCCACGATGACCCCCAGGAGATTGTTGAAGTCGTGTGCCATGCCGCCCGTCAGGTTGCCGATGGCTTCCATCTTCTGGGCCTGGCGCAGCGTTTGTTCGCTGCGTTTGCGGCTCTGCTCGCTGGCTTTGAGCGCTTCGGCCACCTCATCGGTTTCTGGGAGCCCGGTAGCCGAGATGCCGGACGGCAGTGACATGCCGGGCATGAGGGCAAGACGCCGCAACAGGGCGATCGGAGTGCTGATTTGGCGTGCCATGATCACGGCAAGTCCGAGGCTGAACGCCAACATGATGGCGCCCACGGTCAGGATATCCGCAGAGCTGGCAAGGGCTGGCGCCCGCAGCTCGGATTGTGGCACCGCGACCACCACAGTCCACCCCAACGTGTCGATGCGGCTGAAGGCCGTAAAGACCGGGATGCCTTCCCGTGAAGGACCTTCGTACGTACCCGTGGCTTCCTTTTGCATTTTCTCCAGTAGAGCGTCGCCTGCGCGCCTACCGACATAGAACTCCGGATTCAACGTACGGGCGACACTGACACCCTTGTTATCGAACACCGATACGATCCAGCTTTCGGGAATGTGTTCACGGCGAATTGTCTCCGCGAGCACCTCGAGGCGCGGATTCATGGACAAGAACAGATAGGTCTTTCCAGTGTCATCCTTGACCGGGACGTCGATGGCGATGACGGGCCCGCCTCGAATGCGGCCGATGAACAGGTCGGAAACGGCGGGTCGACCAGTCGCCATCACCTGCTGAATGGAGCCGAGTTCACGCCGTGCGGGCAATGGCGCATTGGGTGGCAGTGCCAGGGCCATCACCTGCTGGCCGTCTTCGCGCAGCAACAGGATGTTGGCGCCGGGAAACTGCTGATCGACAAGCGCCTGGGCTTGCGTTCGAAAGACCTCGACTTCACCGTCGCGCAGTGCGCGTGATCGCGCCAGCACCTGCAACGCCACAATCCGAGTCTGCATCATCTGCTCGATCGTGAGACCGATGCTGCGCGCGAGCGATGATGTGCGTTGCGTCAGGCGACCGACATCGGTGCGATAGCCGATGTACTCGGCGATCAGGCTGAAGACGAGCAGCGGAAGGACGCTGGCAATGACGAGCAGCGACAACCTCTTTCGGAGCGATAGCCTCCGGAACAGTTGTGGCCTTTCAGCGCCCAGTGTTCCACCCCGTCAACCGACTCAAACTCGTCGGGCATTGCGGCCCTTCACCGTTTGCCCTTATCATCCTGGATGATAGCAGGATTGCGAAAGAATGCGATTCAGAGTTGTGTGATGGTCGTGGCCCGTTGTGGGTTGTCGGATGAGGGCAAAAATCCTCGATCGGGACACCCTGATCGACGGCCCGCCGGCCGATTGCAAGAACGCACGATGACGAAGCAGTTGGCGGCGCGTCGGTGAATTGATCAATGTCGGTGGCAACGACACCCGCCGCGTCACTCACTTGAGTCGCGTCTTTGGCGCTCTCGTGACGTTCGACGTCCCGCAATTCAGATGCTGGCCGGAGTTCCTGGCCGCGACTTCTCTCTTCAAGTCGCCAACGGACCCACACGGCGGGCCTGTTCATTAGGGCCTCGCTGCGGCAAGCGTGTCATCAAACGCAATGCAACATCAAGATGCAGGACCGCGATCGTCGTTACACAATGTGCGATCTCAGTCGCTGATATTGCCTGCAATGATCGTAACCAAGCGGCGCAAGGATATCGGCTTGTCGATGATCGTGCAGGGCGGAAGCGCCGGTTGTCTGCGATTGAGATCGGCCAGGCGTTGCCCGTCGAGATCGCCCGACATTAGGATCCAGCGGCAAGCCGGGCGCCGTGTCGAGAACTCGGCATAGATGGCCATGCCGTCCCCGTCACCGAGGTTGATATCGCAGAGCACGACATCCGGCTGCAACGGTGCGCTGCTGAGGAATTGCGACGCCTCCTTGCACGAGCCTAACGTTGTCACCTCGAATCGGCGGCGCTTGAGATATTCACTGATCTCCCGCCTCAGGTCGGCGTCGTCTTCGACAAGGAGAATATGCAACGCCATGCATTCGTTCCTGCAGCTGTCGGTTGCCATTCCAGACCGGTCGCGGGGTGCCGGTCAAGGCGGCCCGCGAAAAGGAGGTATTCGACGACCGGCTGCAGGATGTGAGGGGCTACGCCAGCAGCAGCGCCAGGCCCGTCGGCCGGCGCAACGCTGGACTGCCGGTGCGGGCCGCAAAGCGCACCATGCGGCGGATCGAGCGACGCAGCGACCACGCTTCGACCGGCTTGTTCAGGAACTGGTAGATGCCGTGGTGGCCGAGCGTCGCCTCAGACAGGCCATCGATGCGTCCCGACATGATCAGCAAGGCCGTCTCAGGGGAGAGCCTGCGGATACGCTCCGCGACGGTGACGCCGTCCAGATCGGGCAGGTTGTAGTCGAGTATGGCAATCTTGGGCCTGAGCTCGGCGACGCTATGGATGGCCTCCGAACCGCTGTATAGCGAACGCACCGAGAGGCCTCCGCGGCGCAAGTAGGAGGCGAGCTCCTCGGCTTGGGTGGGATCATCCTCGACGATCAAAAGGTCGCACGGCGCCTGTAGGCGCGGCTCCTCGTAGCGGGCTAGTTCGTTCATGCGCGCAGTATGGCCGCCGTCAGCGCCGCGTCACGGCATATCACTTCCACGATGGAGCGATCTCACCGTTAGTTCATCCGCCACGTCGCGCAAGATAAGTGTCGAAAAAGTTTTCAACGGCGCGCAGACCCTGCTCAGTCAATTGCACGATCATCCGCCGTTTGTCGGCGACGTCTTCCATGCGCCTGATGAGGTCATGGCTCTGCAGCGCCTCCATGCGCCGCAACGCCGTGGTCAAGGGCACTCCTGAGGCCGCTCCCAGGCTGGTCACCGTGACTTCTGCACCCGCCAGCCGAGCATCATAGAGATCGAGCAGCATCTCCCAGCATGGATCGGAGAACAGTTCCGTTGGGAAGTGGGCCGCCCGGTCCTTGCGGACGGCCTTGAGTTCGCGCAGGGCGGCACGCTTGCGCTGGATCGGGTCCAATTCGGGCGTTTTTTCGGGGGGCGGGGGCGTGGCCTCGGCCGCCGTGGCAGCCTGCCGCATCCGGCGTGCGAGTTGAGCCGATTTGACGGCGCGCACCAGGCGCGGTCCATCGACCGGCTTGGTCAACATGTCGCGAGCTCCCAGCCTGATCGCGGCCACAGCATCGTCGAAGCCGGCATGGCCGCTGACGAAAATGACCTCTGGCCGTTCGCGGTCGGTAAGCTGACTGAGGCGTACGGAGAATTCCATGCCATCGAGCTCGGGCATCCGCAGGTCGGTGACCACAACCGCTGGCTTGACGCCCTCCGCCAACAGCTCAAGTGCCTCCCAGCCGTCGCCCGCCGACCGGCACTTGAGCTTGGCCCTGGCGAGGAACTCGATCAGCTCCTCGACGGCCTCTGATTCGTCGTCCACGACCAGGACGTCCACGTTAGTTCCATCCTGGAACGATTTGTCCGGCGTCCTCATCTCGTTTGCTCCGCAATAATGGCGGACCGTTCCGGATCGGATGCGTTAGCCAGCCTGCTCCCGGCTCAAAAGTGCGCCTTCTGCGGTACATTCGGCAAGAGCCAATGGCCCCGCCAGGGGCGTTGAAAGGGGCGAGATGTCTGATCGACCGTACAGAGAGCGCGATACCGAGGCCCGGTCGGCGATGCCGCTTCGGGCCGGCCGGCGTCGGGTGATCGTGCTTTCGGCCCTTCATGTTCTGCTGGTATGGGCCGTCGCGGCGGTCGTCATATGGCAGAACCATCGTAACGCCGTCGACGATTGGAAGCGGACCGCCGAGAACCTGAGCCTGGCCATTACAGCTTATGTCGGCCAAGCCCTGCGCGCCGCCGACCTGATTCAGAAGAGCGTCCTCGACTGGATCGACGAAGGCGGCGTGCAGACGCCGCAAGGCTTTGCCGCGGTAATGCACGAACGCCGCTATTTCGACGCCATGCGTGACCGCATGGTCGGCCTGCCTCAGGTCGGTGTAGCCGGCATTATCTCGGCCGACGGTATCTTGATCAGCACCACCCACGAATACCCCGCGCCGCCGCTCGACATGTCGAGTCGCGAGGTCTTTCAGATGCCGATGACCGCCGATGCGCGGGAGATGATCGTCACGAGGCCGACGCCGGCGCGCACCAGCGGTCGCCCGATGTTCTACCTTGCCCGCAAGGTGACCTCGAAGTCTGGAGAACTGCTGGGCTTTGTGTCGATTGGCCTGGATGTGGAATACTTTGTGCGCTTCTTCCGGACCGTTGCGCCGAGCAACGACGACAGCTGGCTGTCGCTGTTCCGCGGCGATGGCACCCTGCTCGCCACCAGCCTGCCGCGTCCGGATGCGCTCGGCCAACGGTTCGAGAATGCGCTGCCCCGCCGGCTGCTTCTCGCTGGCGGCTCGGGCCGTGCCGTGTTCACCGACGAGCCGAGCTGGCGGGATCCTGACGCGCGGCACGGCCGCATCATCGTGCCACGCCAGGTCGAAAGCTATCCCGCCTTTATCTCTCTGGTGATCGGTGACAGCGTGTTCCTGACGCGGTGGCGCCAGACTGTCTATGTAGCCGTCGGTGTGGCGCTCGCCATGACGGTCGTGACCGTCATGGTGGCCTCGCGTCTTCTGTACCTGCTCGACAAGTCGGAAGCGGCCAGTCGTGCCGACTCCGAACGGCGACTGCTGTCGGCGATCGTCGACACGCCGTCCGCGCTGACGGCCGTCCTTGACCGCAGCGGCGCAATTATCCGGGCCAACGCGCGCTTTCGCGAGATCTTCGGCTCTCGGCGACAACTGGACAGCAACGATTTGCGCGGTGGCGAAGGTCTGTTCCAGTTCGTGGCCGGGGGTACTGCCCAGGCCGAGGTCGAGCTCGAGACTGCCCGAGCGGGTGAGCCGCCGCGCCAGCTCCATTTCTCACTGTCGCGTCAGTCGCTCCCCGATACGGGCGAGTGCATCGTCATGGTGGGCTACGACCAGACGGTGCGCCACCAGGCTCAGCGCGCCATCTCCCAGTCGGCCAAGCTTGCGACTCTGGGCGAGATCACGACAGGCATCGCTCACGAGCTCAGCCAGCCGTTGAACGTTATCCGCGTCGCAGCGCAGAACGCGCTGGCCGAGATGGAACCGGAAGAAGATCCGGAGGACGACGAGCCCATGGTGCCGATGACCGAAGTGGAGCTTCGTCCCTTCCTGCTTTCCAAGTTGCGTCGCATCGTTGCCCAGGTCGACCGCGCCTCGGCCGTCATCGCGCGCATGCGCATCTTCAGCCGCTCGACGAGGCAGGGCCCACTGGCCTTCGACCTGCGCGATGCCTGCCGCAGCGCGCTGTCGCTGGTGCATCAGCAGTTCAAGCGTGCCCGGATCGAGGTACGAGAGCAGCTTGGCGAGGAGCCGCTGATCATGGTTGGGAACCAGCCCGCGCTCGAACAGGTCATCGTGAGCCTGCTGGTCAATGCGCGCGATGCTCTGAGCGAGTGCCATCAGGCCGATAAGGCGGTCGAGATCCGTGCTGCGCGCGGCGCCGATGGCCGCTTGGGTGTTTTCGTGTCCGACAATGGCCCGGGTGTTCCGCGCGCCATTCGCGACCGCATCTTCGAGCCCTTCTTCACGACCAAGCCGATGGGCGAGGGTACTGGGCTGGGACTCGCGACGTCCTACGGCATCGTGCGCGATGCCGGAGGCACGATTTCGTTGTCCGGCGACGGGCCGGGCGCGACCTTTGTGATCGATCTGCCGGCCGGCCGCCAGCCGGAGGCGGCCGCGACATCCATCCCCAACTAGGGCAAGTCTCATGACCATGCGCATCCTTTTTGTCTCCACCGGCGGTGTCTGCCGGGCCCCCCTGGCAGCCGGTGTCCTGCGGTACATCGTCGACCGCGCCGGTCTCGGACCGCATTTCGAGATTGATTGCGCGGCGACATTTCCCGGGCATGCCGGCCGACCGCCAACCATGCTCGCGATGGAGGCAGCCGCGCGTCGGGGCTACTCCATCCGCGATATACGCGCGCGGCCTCTTTGCCCGGACGACATCGCCTGGTTCCACCTGCCGTTGGCGATGGACCGCACCCACCTCTCCGCCATGCGCTTCATGGCGCCGGGCGGATTGACGCAACGGCCGCAGATGCTCATGAGGTTTGCACCGGAGTCGGGCATGCGCGACGTCGTCGACCCGTTCGGCGGTGTGGAGGGAGACTACGAGCGAGCTTTACGCCTGATCGAGGCGGGCTGCGACGGCATCTTGAGGGGTATCCAACGAACCATCGCCGACAAGCAGGCGGCCTGAGATGTGGTACCATACGTTGACGAACCGGCGCCTGAGGCAATTGCTGCTGCTGTCTTTGCCGTTGCTGGTGGCGCTTGGGTCCAGTCCGGCGCGAGCCATGGAATTTGCGTTGGCAGCAGGTGACGGTGGTCGGCGTATCGTCGTCGCGCGAGGACTGATCCAGGCCGGCGATGCCGAGCGCCTGCGCGCGGCCCTGCAGATGGCCGACCGCGATGCCTTCGGGCTGCGCACGATCGCCTTCGACAGTCCCGGGGGTGCCGTTGACGAGGCCTTTGCGATGACCGGTGTCATGGATCGCGAGAAAGTTGCGGCAGTCGTTCGCAAAGGCGCATCATGTGCCTCGGCCTGTGCACAGATCGTCTTCCTGGCTGCAACGCATCGCACGGTCGATGACGGCGGGCGCCTCGGCCTGCACTCCTGCTCGCGGGCCGGCGACGGGACCCGTGCGCAGCTTTGCAATGAAATCATCGCGCAGCAGGCGAGCGCGCGGGGCGCACCATACGGCACGATCATGGCCTTCATGCAGTTGACCCCCCCGGGGCAGATACGCTGGCTTGACGCCGAGGACTCCGACTGCTGGGGACTCACGCTCTGGCCGCCCGGCAGCGGCCGCGGCATTCAGGCCGGCGACGCGCCCCCGTGCATCCTACATGGGCCACGGCCAAGGAATCCTTCCGGATCCAGAAGCGCGTCGGCAAGGTAGGGCGCGTCGGTGGAGCATGGTGCGGGTGTCGATCGATCGCGAGCAACGCGTTGTTCTCGTGGACTTTTCCGGGACGCTGATCATGGAGGATTTCGCTGCCTGCGATCGCTGCTTGCGTCCTCTGATGGCGAAAGCCGGTGCTTTGCGCTGCATTGTCGACATGACGGGCGTAAGTCGTTTCGGCCTTTCATCGGCGGAAATCGTCGGCCGGGCGGAGAGCAGACCTGCGATGCAGGGGACGGCGAAGATCTTTGTCGCGCCGACGGCGGAAGCGTGGGGCATCAGTCGCCTGTTCTCTGCCCATCGGGACATGTCAGGCCAGTCTGAACCCGAAATCGTTCGCACGTTGGACGAGGCCTTCAGCGCGATCGGTGTCTTGGCACCGCGATTCACCATTCTCGTCTGAGTTCATTCAGCGGAAAAGGGTTTTGTCGGAAACGATAGACCCGTCGTCCATGGAATAAATGATCCGGGCGTGCATGCGATGCCTGTCGAACTTGATCTCATGCAGCCAGCCGGCATCTGCCGGCGCCTCGGAGGCGAGATGTTGTTCCCACCACGACACTCCAGTACATGAGTGCTTGACTCCATAGCGCAAAGTTGTGGCTTGTCCGCGCCAACCTTCAACAGAGAGGTCGGCTCATGACACAGTCCATTCAATCCGCTTCGTCACTCGCATGCATTGCCAGCGTCAGCCCGGGACCGTGGCCGCGGGAACACGTTGACTTCCTAACCCGATATTGTGGCCTATCCCAGCCGATGCTCTTCGTGAGGATCAGCACGGTGCTTGTGCCTGCGAACGACACCGACCGGCATCCCTCCGGACCTGCCGAAAGGCTCCAACCGGAGACGGGATGAGGGTCGCCAAGCCGCCCGCAGGCCGCTCACGGTCGGTTCCCGTCGGAGAGGATCGGTGAGCGCGCGTGCGGGGCCTGGCGATTGCACAATGCTACGGAAGGAGGAGCGAATGATCACGTGCGCCTTTGGTGGCGCTGCGGACGATGGAGTCTGCCTGCCGGTCGCGTCCACGCGACCTGGCAAGGTCGACAGGCTTTCTCGCGGCATCACCTCTGCGGGAAAACTCTGACGGAATATTAGACGCTACGGTGTCTAACGTTGTGACCACCTCCCCTGGCGCCCCGCGGCTAGAAACTCTGTAGGGCGCCCGTCGGCATCCAGCGTTTTGTCTCCAGCGCTTTGTTTCGTGTGCGTAGGCATTGAACCGAATCGGTGCTCCCCGGTACCGTTCGCTCTTTGCATCGTTGGATTTTTCGCAACCCGCCCGCTTGGTCGGCCCAGCATGAACAAGAGGGTACCGCGCGTGTCGCCGCTGTTAGCGTTCTTGATGCGCGCGGTCCGCCATGGGTTTGACCCCGCCAGTGGCCCGGCGTAAGCCTTCCCTCAAGCAACACGCATCGAGGAAAGACGTTATGACGAGCACGACCGCTACCGGTTCTGCCGCTACTGCCCGCGAGGCCGCCTCCACCGGCACTGCCCCGCCATCCGCCTTCGCCCTCCGTCCGCTGCCCGGCGGTTTCGGCGCCGAGGTCGTGGGGCTGGCGGTGCGCGACGTCGACGATGCAAGCTTTTCGGCGATCCACGAGGCCTTTCTCGCCCATCAGCTCCTGCTGTTCCGCGATTCAGAGGTGCCGCCCGCCGACCAGGTCGCCTTTGCCCGCCGTTTCGGCGAGGTGCAGTTGCACGTGATGAACCAGTATCACGCCAGTGCCTATCCCGAGCTCTACACGCTCTCCAACCTCGGGCCCGACGGCAAGCCGAACGGCCGGCATCCCGATCGCGGCACCATGGCCTGGCATACTGACGGCTCGTGGACCAAGCGCACGACCAAGGCCACGATGCTCTATGCCGAAGTCCTGCCGTCGAAGGGCGGCGGCACAGGCTTTGCCGACATGTACGCCGCCTGGGATGCGCTGCCGCCCGATGAGCAGCGCCGTTTCGAGCGGCTGAGCGTGGTGCACAATCTCGACTTTTCGCGCAACCGACGCCATGGCGAGGAGCCGATGACCGACGCTCAGCGTCATGCTGCGCCGCCGGTCGAGCAGCCGCTGGTGCGCACGCACCCCGAGACCGGCCGCAAGGCGATCTATCTCGGCGACCACGCCGAGCGCATCGTCGGCATGGGCTACGACGAGAGCCGCGCCTTCATCGATGCTCTGAACGACCGCATCGTCGAGATCGGCCGCACCTATTTCCACGACTGGCGACCGCGCGATCTCATGATCTGGGACAATCGCTGCCTGATGCACAGGGCGGGTTCCTACGATACGGCGACGGAGCCGCGCGTGATCCGGCGGTGCACGGTGTTGGGGTAGGGTGCGACGGCTGGCTCGAACCACACTCAGGGAGCGGCGCTCCTGTCGAGAATGACGTGCAACGTCCGGGCCGAAACATAGCCGGGCACGGCGGCAGTGTTATAATTGGCTTGGCCGCAGATTGCTCGCGTACACGGTCGTGTGGAGGTTGACAGGTAGATGGATGAAAAGAAGCCGATGCCGGAGGCCAATGCAAACGTAGAGCCCCGGGATTTCATTCGCGACATGGTCCAGGCTGACCTCGCCCGCGGCCTCACCCAGGGCATCGTCACGCGCTTTCCACCGGAGCCGAACGGCTATCTTCATCTCGGTCACGCAAAGTCGATCTGCCTGAACTTCGGGCTTGCCGTCGAGTACGGCGGCCGCTGCCATCTCCGCTTCGACGATACCAATCCCGTGAAGGAGGAGCAGGAATACATCGACGCCATCAAGCGGGACGTCCACTGGCTCGGCTTCGACTGGGGCGAGCATCTGCACCATGCGTCGGACTATTTTCAGACGTTGTACGACTGGGCAGAGCACCTCATTCGCGCCGGCCTCGCCTATGTCGACGACACGCCCCCCGACGAGATGCGGGCGATGCGCGGCACGCTGACCGAACCGGGCCGGGCTTCGGCCGATCGCGACCGCTCGGTGGAGACGAACCTCAGCCTGTTTCGCGACATGCGCGCCGGCAAGTTTCCGAACGGCGCCTGCGTGCTGCGCGCGAAGATCGACCTTGCTTCCGGCAACATGAACCTGCGGGACCCGGTCCTGTATCGCATCCTGCACGCGCCTCACCCGCGCACCGGGACCGAGTGGTGCATCTACCCGACCTACGATTTCGCCCATGGCCAGTCCGATGCCATAGAGCATGTCACGCACTCGCTCTGTACCCTGGAATTCGAGGACCATCGTCCCCTCTACGACTGGTTCCTCGACCACCTGCCAGTCCCGTCGCGGCCCCGCCAGACCGAATTCGCCCGCCTCAATATCGGCTACACCGTCCTTTCCAAGCGCTACCTGACGGATCTCGTACGGCGCGGCATCGTGAGTGGCTGGGACGATCCGCGCATGCCGACCCTGGCTGGCCTGCGCCGCCGCGGCGTGCCGCCGGAGGCGATCCGCGACTTCGTTCGGCGCATCGGCATGTCCAAGGCCAACAGCGTCGTCGATCTCGCCATGTTCGATCACGCGATCCGCGACCGTCTCAATCAGGTGGCCCAGCGACGCATGGCGGTCCTGCGGCCGCTCAAGCTCGTGATCGAGAATTTTCCCGAGGACCACGTCGAGGAGCTGGAGGCCGTCAATCATCCGGCGGACCCTGCCGCCGGCACGCGCACGCTTCGTTTCGGCCGGGAGATCTTCATCGAGCGCGACGACTTCATGGAGAACCCGCCGAACAAGTTCTTCCGGATGGCGGTGGGACGGGAGGTGCGGTTGCGCTACGCCTATCTCGTCACCTGCCGCGAGGTGGTGAAGGATGCGGACGGCAACGTGGTGGAACTGCGCTGCACCTACGATCCCGCCAGCCGCGGCGGCAACGCTCCGGACGGTCGCAAGGTAAAGGCCACCCTGCACTGGGTGTCGGGCCGGCACGCCCTCCCCGCCGAAGTCCGACTGTACAGCACGCTGTTCAATCGCCCCGACCCGGGAGCCGATGGCGATCTGGATGCCGATCTAAATCCAGGCTCGCTCGAGGCCCTGTCGGGCGCGCTGTTGGAACCCTCGTTGGCGGAGATGCCCGCGGGCGAGGCCGTGCAATTCGAGCGGCTGGGCTATTTCTGCCCGGACTCGGCGAGCCGCCCGGACGCCCTGATGTTCAACCGCACGATCGAGCTGCGCGACACCTGGGCAAAGATGCAGGTCGGTGGGTAAACGGAGGGTATCGTGGCAAAACGAATCGTTGAGAGCCCCCAGGCGATGAAGGCGCTGGTCGGTCAGGAGCTCGGGGTCAGCGACTGGCTGGTCATGACGCAGGAACGCATCAACACGTTTGCCGAGGCAAGCGGCGACCATCAATGGATTCATGTCGATGTCGAGCGCTGCAAGACGGACATGCCGGACGGGAAGACCATCGCGCACGGCAATCTTACCCTGGCCGTGATCGCCACCTTCGGCCGGGACGTGCTCAAGATCGACAATGTGCGGAACGGCATAAACTACGGCTCGAACAAGGTGCGTTTCACCAGCCCTGTGCAGGTTGGTGCGCGCATCCGCGGCCGCCAAAAGCTGCTCGCCGCCGACGACATGCCAAACGGCGGCATTCGCATGACATACCAATGGACCGTCGAGATCGAGGGCAAGGAGCGTCCGGCCTGTGTTGCCGAGACCATGAGCATCGCCTACGCCAAGACATGAGCGATCGCGCCATCGGGAAGATCGAGGCATGGACTACGGCATCAATCTCGCCACCGCGGCAGACTCCTGGAAGGTGGTGAGGCGCGCCGAAGAGCTGGGCTTCACCCGCGCCTGGTTCTACGACACGCAATTGCTGAACGCGGATGTCTTTGTCGCCATGGGCGCGGCTGCAGTGACGACTTCCAGAATCCGCCTGGGAACCGGTGTGCTGATCCCTTCGAACCGCATCGCCCCGGTCGCCGCCAGCGCCCTGATGTCGCTCAATGCGCTCGCGCCGGGGCGTATCGACTTCGGCATCTCCACTGGCTTCACCGCCCGGCGCACCATGGGGGTCGGCCCGGTCCGGCTCGCCGATATGCGGCGCTACATAGAGCAGGTGCAGCGGCTGATCGCCGGCGAGACCGTGGAATGGGAATTCGAGGGCGCCGCGCGGAAGATGCGGTTCCTGAGTCTCGATATCGGCGTGGTCAACAACCGAGACCTGATCCCGCTGCACATTTCGGCGCAGGGCCCGCGTGCCCGGACGCTGACGGCTGAACTCGGCGCCCACTGGATCAACGGCGTCGGCTACATGGAGGCGGCGAAAGCTTCGATCGCCGCCATGCAAGCGGCTTGGCGTTCAGCGGGCATCGAGCCGGCAACGCGCGTCGCCACGGCGTTCTGCGGCGGCTGCGTGCTGGCCGAGGGGGAGCCGTTCGACAGCCCGCGCGCCCGCGCGCAGGCCGGCCCTCACGCGACCATCGTCTTGCACAACCTGGTCGAGCTGGAACAGTTCGGCAATCTCGTCGCGGCATTCCGCCGGCACTCTCGCCTCTGGTGGAGCAATACCGCAAGATCTACGAGCGCTATGAGCCGGCCGATGCGCGCTACCTGGAGAATCACCGTGGGCACTTGATGTTCCTGCGCCCGGAAGAGCATCAGGTTTGCACTGCCGAGTTGATCCGCGCCGTGACCGTCACGGGCACCAGGTCGGCGCTTCGCGAGCGGCTGCGCGACCTGCAAGGTGCAGGCTATACCGACTTTTCCATTCACATTCGTCACGGCCATCCGGCGATGCTGGAGGAATGGGCCGACGTAATCGCCGGAGTCTGACGCACGAGGACATGGCTAGACCAGCGCTATCGGGCGCACCGGGCAGCCGGTCGCGCCCTTGAATTTCGCCGCCAGCAGGATGAAGCCGGATCGACCGTGCCGTCATCGACCGTGCCGCCCTATACTACTTTCTTCGGATGTCTGGTCGAGCGAGTGCCAAGTGCACATCTGACGCCTCGGCAAACGGCAGGCCATAACGCTCAGTGGCCAGGGAGACGGCGGCTCGGGTTCGGAGGTTTCGTCATGGACTGGAAAGGGCAAGTGGCGATCGTGACGGGCGGCTCGCGCGGGATCGGGGCGGCAATTTGCCGTCGCCTGGCGGCGCGTGGCGACGCAGTCGGCATCAACACGCACGGGCAAGAAGCGTCCAATGATCGACGCTTGGTGATGTTTTGTACCGTGCCGGCGCTGGTCAGCCGACACCGAGTTCCTTCAAGACGTCTGCTGCCGCGGTCCGAACCCACAAGCGGTCAGTACTCCCAGTAGGCCGGCACAAAGCGAAAGACGTCGCCGGCGGCCGCCACTCGGCCGAGCGACGGGAACGGCAGGTGACAGGCCACCAGCGGCTCGCGGGTCACCGCCAGCTCCCGCAAGAGACCGATCCGGACGCGGGCCGCGTCCTCGGGATCGTGCTCGAAGGCGTTGTACCAGTCGGGGTGATCGAAACCGGCCGGCAGCACGGCATCGCCGAGAAACGTCAGCCGGTCACCGCCGGACGCCAGATGGACCACGCTGTGTCCGACGGTGTGGCCGCCGGTACGACGGACGAGCACCCCCGGCGCTACTTCATGCTCCGCCTCGAACAGCCGCAGCTGCCTGCCGTAGTCGGCCAAGAACCGATTGGCGGCGGACCGAGCCGCGTCCGGAAACCACACCGGCATGGAGGCGTTGTGGGAGAAATCGGGCGACGCCCAGAACTTGGCTTCGGCGGCAGCCGCATGGATCGGTACGTCCGGACGCAGCAGCCGCTCCTTCACCCCCTCGACGAGGAGCCCGCCCACGTGGTCGAAGTGCATGTGGGTCAGCACGACGTCGGTCACGGACGCAAGGTCGATGCCGGCGGACTCGAGCCGCAGGGCCCAGCGCCCAGCCTTCGCGAACTTCGGCTGCTCCTGCCCGAGCCCGGAGTCGATAAGTATGGTCCGCCCACCACTACGCACCACGATCACGTTCAGCGGCCACACCATCTCGTCCGGCGGCAGGAACATGTCGTCCAGCCAGCCCGCCACCTTGGCTGGCTCGGCATTGGTCGCCAGGTTCGGGGTTTTCAGTGACAGCAGCCCATCGCTGACCACCAGAACGTCAATGTCGCCAACCCGGAACGCGTAGCGCGACGGAACCAACTCGTCGAGGCCGGGCCTACCGGTGTGTGTGATGCTGTCCATGTTGGTCTCCTCTCCTGACCACCTTGCGTTAGTGGCGAGACCATTGTCGCGTGCGTACCGAGCCGCCGATATCGTGCTGCCTGCCAGGTTCTGCTACCGAAGCAGCAGATGGACCTGCACCTCGGGATAGGTTTGCCCCAGCGCCGTTCTCTACTTTTCACCTTTGTCCGCATCGGTCGCCGGGACGCCGCCCTGGGCCTGGGTTGCCATCCGTTGCCTGGTCACCGCCATGGCAGCCTCAGCGACCTTGTTGCCTTGGACCTTCGCCATGATCGCGGCGTTCAATCCGGCCATCAGCTCGACCTTGTTTGCCGCCAGATATTCGGCCGACGCCTTGAGGTTGCGGGTATGTCCGTTGATCTCGGGAATGACGTAGCGCGCGAACAGGTCCCACGAGCGCAGTGTCGCTTCATGATTGGCCCAGTCGTGGGCGAAACCCAGCACGACTCCGAAGCCGCCGGTAACCTCCTGCAGATCGCGGATCGTCTTGACCATCTCGTCGGGCGTGCCGATCACCGACGTGCCCACAGCATTGCCGATGCCAGTCACGCGCGCCAGAAGCTCCCATTTGTCCGCCACATGGACCGAGCCGGGCCGGCCAAGAACACGGACATTGTACTCATTGTGCCAGTGCTGAAGGCCGTCCACCGCCTCCTGCTCGGCCTGCTTCTTCGACTCGGCAAGGTGCCAGGCCATCACCACGCGCCAGTTCTTCCGGTCGACCTTTTGATCATGCTTCCTGGCCGCCTCTTCGGCGAACGACCACTGGGTCGGCAGTGCCTGCAGGCCCTCCTGCGAAGTCGATGCGATCGACAGAACGCCCATTCCGTACTTGCCGGCGAGCTGCATGCCGGATGGGCTGATCGAGGACGCGGCCGCCATCGGCAGATCTTCCTGATAGGGCAGGATCTGGAGCTGCGCGTCGTTCAGCTGGAACCAATCGCCGTTGTAGGTGATGCGTTCGCCCGCGAAGAGTCGCTTCAGGATGCCGATGGCTTCGTCCTGGCGGTCGCGCAGGAGCATGTAATCGATGCCGAAGGTCCGCGCGTCTGAGGGCAGCGCGCCCGGTCCGGTGCCGAAGATCACGCGCCCAAGGGTCATATGGTCGAGCTGCACGATGCGCTGTGCGACGTTGAATGGGTGGTGGTAGGGCAGCGAAACGACGCCAGTGCCAAGCCTGATGCGCTTGGTGCGCTCGGCCGCAAAGGCAAGGAACAGCTCGGGAGAAGCGATCATTTCCCAGCCGGAGGAATGATGCTCACCGCACCAGAACTCATCAAATCCGAGCTTGTCGAGGTGCTCGGCCAGTCTCAGATCGCGCTGAAACTGCAGAGTCGGGTGCTCGCCAACCGGGTGATGCGGTGCCAGGAATGTGCCGAAACGGATGCGGGTCATCTGCTGCTCCTTGCTCGTGCCACGCTAGCGCCTCGCGAAACGCGAATCCACGATCCGAGCGAAAGGGCCGGCGCTCTATTGAAAGGCCATGGGGCGCTCTAGCCTGCTTCGCGCTGGTGCGCTACGCAGGCCAAGGCCTGTCCTGCGAAGCGCGCCGCGCGAAGCAGGACGCCTCTGGAGGTCATGAGCCATGGAGATTTCCGGCAAGACAGCCATCGTCACCGGCGCCGCCTCGGGCATCGGCCTCGGCATCGCCACAGCCCTTGCCGAAGCCGGCGCCAACGTGGTCATGGCCGACATCCAGAAGGATGCGGTCGAACAGGCGGCACATCGGCTTTCCGGCACCAACAAGCAGGTGTTGCCGGTCAGGATCGACGTCACCCAGGAACAGTCGGTGATCGACGCGCTCGCCGAGGCGGAGCGTCGCTTCGGCAAGCTCCATATCGCCTGCAACAATGCCGGCGTGCCGATGCACGGCACGCGGCTGGTGGACGTGTCGCTGGCCGACTGGGCGTTCGTCATGGGTGTCAATGTCTGGGGCGTCATCCACGGCATCCGGCACTTCGTGCCGGCGATCCTGAAGCACGGCGAGGCGGGCCACGTCGTCAACACCGCCTCGGTCGCCGCCACGCAGAATCGCCGCGGCACCAACCAGGGGCCGTACTCGATGAGCAAGTACGCCGTGATGTCGCTTTCGGAGGCGTTGGAGCACGAGCTCGAAGGCACCAATGTCGGCGTGACCGTGCTGTGCCCCGGTCCGATCGCCACCAACATTGCGGTGGGCGCGCGCAACCGGCCCGATCATCTGGGCGGTCCGCAGCAGCGTCCGACCGACGAGGCGGTCCTGGCGGAACGCCTGGCGCGGACCGGCATCGACCCGAAGCTGGTCGGCGAGCGGGTGGTCGATGCGATCCGCAACAAGACCTTCTACGCCTTCGTCAGCGCCGTTCCGGTCGACACGATCAAGGCGCGGCATCGCCGCCTCGAGGCGGCGCTCGAGACCCAATGGACGACGTCGTACTAGACGACACCTCGCAGGTCGGGCACATGGCGCTCAAGCGGATGGACAACGTCGGGATCGTCGTCGACGACCTCGAAGGGACGATCGATTTCTTTCGCGAGCTCGGCCTCGAGCTCGAAGGGCGGGCCACGATCGAAGGAGAGTGGGCCGGGCGCGTCACGGGACTGGGCGATCAGCGCGTCGAGATCGCCATGATGCGCACGCCGGACGGCCACGGCCGGCTCGAGCTGTCCCGCTTTCTCAGGCCGCCCGTCGTCGCCGATCACCGCAGCGCCCCGGTCAACGCGCTTGGCTACCTCCGCGTCATGTTCGCCGTGCACGACGTCGACGAGACGCTCGAAAGGCTGCGCAAGCGCGGCGCACAGCTCGTCGGCGACGTCGTCCAGTATCAAGACGCGTACCGGCTCTGCTACATTCGCGGGCCTGAAGGGCTTCTCATCGGACTCGCCCAGGAAATCATCTGAAAGGCGGTGAACATGGCAAGGCTCAACGGCAAGGTCGCCGCGGTGACGGGTGGGGCATCGGGAATCGGCGAGGCGACGGTCAGGCGTTTCGCCGCCGAGGGCGCGAGCGTGGCCTTCTGCGACCGCGACGGCGAGCGTGGCCGCCGCGTGGCGGCCGAACTCGAGGCCGCCGGCGCCAAGGTCGCCTTCACGCAGGCTGACGTCGGTACCGAGGCCGCATGCCTCGCCTTCGTCAACGGTGCGGCGCAGCAGTTCGGGGGCCTCGACATCCTCGTCAACAATGCCGGCATCCGCAAATACGAGAAGATCGACGAGGCGAGCGCGGCGAGCTGGAACGAGATCCTCAGCGTCAACCTGATGAGCTACGCCTTCTGCGCCAAGGCGGCCGTGCCGCTGATGCGCCGCAACAAGGGCGGCGCCATCGTCAACATCGCCTCCGTCCGCTCCGTCGTCGCCGGCGGCGGCAACCTGCAGTACGACACCACCAAGGCTGCCATCGCGGGATTGACGCGGGGGCTCGCCGCCGACCACTCGTCGGAGGGCATTCGCGTGAACGCCGTCGGTCCCGGCCCGATCTTCACGCCGTTCCATGAGCGCCGCATCGCAGCGGCTGGCGAGACAGTCGAGCAATACAATGCCCAGGCGGCACGCGGCACCATGATGAAACGGCCCGGCAGGCCCGAGGAGGTCGCCGCCGCCATCCTTTTTCTGGCGTCCGACGATGCCTCCTACGTCACCGGCGCCCTGCTGTTCGTGGACGGTGGCATGACGGCGATGTGAAGGAGGAACGCATGGTTGACAAGAATTCTGCATGGCGTGCGGAGCCGCTGACCTGGGGGCAGGGACCGAAGGTCTTCGAGGTGTTCCTCGAACCGACCTGCCCGTTCTCCGCGAAGGCCTTCGGCAAGCTCGACGAGGCCCTGCAATCGGCGGGCGCCGACAACGTCACCCTCAAGATCTGGCTGCACTCGCAGCCCTGGCATCTTTTTTCCGGCGTGATCACGCGCTGCGCGCTCGCCGCCTCCACCCTTCCGGAAGGCAAGGACGCGGCCAAGAAGGTGCTGGCGGGTGTTGCTGCTCACCGTGACCAGTTCGAACCGGCCGATCATTGCAGCGGGCCGCTTCTCGAGCTGTCGCCCGCCGACGTCATTGCGCGCGTCGAAGACTATTCAGGCCTGAAGCTTGCCGAGGCCTACGCCCTTCCCAAGCTCGACCAGGAGGTCAAGCGACATACGAAATATGCCCGGCAGAACGGCATCCATGTCTCACCGACCTTCATGATCGATGGCCTGGTCCAGAACGACATGAGCAGCGGCGACGCGGTGTCCGCCTGGATTTCCCGCCTGTCGGCGAACTAGGCGGCGGCATCCCAGGGGCCGGGGAAGCGACCGGTCCCGGTCTTCTCCCGGGTGAATACGTTGTAGTCGACCGGCCACTCGGCGCGCGGCATCTCGTAGAAGACTTCGACGCCGTTGCCGTCGGGGTCGCGCAGGTAGATACCGAGCGAGATGCCGTGGTCGATGATGCGCTCTATCGGCTGTCCCTCCGCCTTGAGCTTCTCGTAGAACTCCTTGAGATCGTCGAGACTCTCGAGACGCCAGGCCATGTGGTTCAGGCCAACCTGGGGCTTCGACTGCAGGGGCGCATCCTCGCCCACCTGCATCAGCGCCACCTCGTGCGATTGCTCCTTGTCGGCCGACAGAAAGGCGGCCCAGCCTGGCCGGTATTCGTAGACGTGAAGGCCCAGCAGGCCCTCGTACCAGTTCTTCGACCGCTCGACATTGCGGACGTAAATATTGACGTGCTGCAGATACATCGGGCGCTTTGCCATGGTGTCCTCGTCGATCAGTAAGGACGATCGCCACGCACCAGCATTCGATACAGGCGGCGATGCTGGCTGTGATCGTAATCGAATCCGGCTTTATGCAATGAAGCGCGATCGTCGATGATCAGCAGATCGCCCTTTCGATACTCGTGCGTATAGCAAAACTGCGGCTGCGTGATCCTGTCGGTCAGGTCCTGGAGAAAATCCTGGGTCTCTTCGGGCGACAGGCCGGTGACCGTCTCGGTCTTTGCCTTGTGGAACCACGCAGCCTTGGTGCCGGTCTCCGGATGGGTGCGGACCAGGGGATGGACCGTCGGTGGTTTTGTCGACTCGCGCTGGGCCTTCACGATATCCGGATTGCCCGTCTTCATCCGCGCGCTGCTGATCAGCGTGTTCTCCGTCTTCGCGTCGGCGATCTTCCGTTTTATCTCGTCGGGAAGCGATTCGTAGCCGGCGCGCGCGTTGCAGACCGACGTCCCGCCACCCCTGTGCGGCGCTGCCGCCGCATACAGCATGGTGAACTTGGGCGGCAGTTCCTGGTTGGTGTGATCGGTGTGCCAGGTGGCATTGCCGCCGACTTTTGCCGGCTGGCCCTTGCTGTCCAGGTGACGGTTGTCGAGCACGCTGATCAACGGAAAGCCGTCGACCAGATAGCGCCGGTTCTGGTCCTCCATCAGCTCGCCGAACATTTCTCCGGCGGCTTGCAACTGGCCCGGCGTGAGATGCTCCTGCCCGCGAATCACGAGGACGACGTTTTCGACGACGGCGTCGTAGAGTTTCTTCCGCGTCGCGTTGTCGATGGGATGAGCAAGGTCGATGCCGGTGACGATGGCTCCGATGTGCTCCTTGACCTTTTCGATCTTCATCGCCTGGGTGGGAAGCCTCGCTGCGGCAGCGCCCATGATCTGGCTCCTCATGTCTCGACCTGCGGAGCATCCGCCGATTGTTGGCATCTATCAAGTATTCCGACTAGCATGGGCGGCTGCGGGGAGAAGGAGTGCTGCCATGGACAAGGCCTTGTCAGGCGTCCGCATCATCGACATGACGCACAACCAGGCGGGGCCCGCCTGTACGCAGATTCTCGGCTTTCTCGGGGCCGACGTGATCAAGCTCGAGGAGCCCAAGGGCGGCGACATCGCGCGGACGAACCTGCGCGACCAGAAGAACAGCGACAGCCTGTTCTTCCTGATTCTGAACGCCAACAAGCGCAGCCTGACGCTCAATCTCAAGACCGAGGAAGGCAAGGACCTGTTCCGCAAGGTGATCGCCCAGTCGGACGTGCTGGTGGAGAATTTCGGGCCGGGCGCGCTCGACCGCCTCGGGCTCGGCTACGACGCCTTGAGCAAGATCAACCCGCGACTGATCTATGCCACCATCAAGGGCTTCGGCACCTACGGGCCCTACAGCGGCTTCAAGAGCTTCGAGCCGGTCGCCCAGGCCATGGGCGGGGCGATGGCCGTCACCGGCTTCCCCGAGAATCCGCCGACCTACGTCTATCCGGCGATCGGCGATTCCGGCACCGGCATGCACATGGCGATCGGCATCCTGGCGGCGCTGCAGCAGCGCCATGCGACCGGCCGCGGCCAGCACGTCGAGGTGTCGATGCAGGACTCGGTCGTCAACCTGGTGCGCGTGAGCCTGCGCGACCATCAACGCTTCGGCGGCCCGCAGCCGCGCACCGGCAACCAGCTCGGGCGCAACGTGCCGGGCACGACCTACGCCTGCGCGCCGGGCGGCCCGAACGACTACGTCTACATCTACGCCCAGCAGCAGATGTGGCCGGCGGTGACGAAGGTGCTGGGGCGGCCGGAGTTGACCGACGACCCGCGCTTCAAGACCGTGGAAACGCGCTGGGACAACCGGACGGAGCTCAACGCGATCATCGAGGCGTGGACGCGCCGCCACAGCAAGCACGAGGTCATGCGCCTGATGGGAGATGCGGGCGTTCCCTGCGGCGCCTGCCAGGATACCGGCGAGGTGCTGGCCGATCCGCATCTCAAGGCGCGCGACATGATCGTCGACGTGGATTACCCGACCCGCGGCACCTATCAGACGGTCGGCTGCCCGATCAAGCTGTCGGATTCACCCGTCGCGGTCAGCCGTCCGCCTTTGTTGGGCGAGCACACCGACTCCCTGCTCGAAGCCCTGTGCGGGGTCGAGCCCGATGAGGCGAAGCGCCTGCGCCAGGAGGGAGTCGTCTAGCGCGGCGTGGTTTTTCCCGCCCGACTGACTATATCTACCCGATCGCCGGCGGCGCCAGTCCCGCCGCTCTGCCGATGGAACAGCTCGCCAGCACGGCCGAGGTGGACTTGGTTGACCGCGATTATCCTCCAGGGGAACGCGACGGATCGGTCGCCGACCTTAGCTTCGGCGCCGAGGAGAGGGAGGAAAGGGGGCGAGAGCTGCGCGCCGCCCAGGCGCTCGCCCGGCGTCGTCGTCGTCAGACCATTCTGGCAAGCGCGGCGGCCGTCTTCATCCTGGCGCTCGGCGGCGTGTCGACGTGGATGTTCCGCGAGCTGGCGGTCATGCGCGAAAGCCAGGTCGTGCAGCTCGAGTACGAGAACGCCGTCCTCTCCCGATTGCTCCGCCAGGAATACCAGCAGCGCTTCGATGCCGCGAAAGTGCTCCCGGCGCGCCAGGAAGTGGTGGCGCAGAGCGTCAGGAAGATCCTGGCCAATCGCGCCCGCTATGAGCGCCTCACGAAGTCGATGACGATGCCCTGGTACTTCCTGGCGATCATCCATGGCATGGAAGCCGACTTCAGGTTCGACGCTCATTTGCATAACGGCGACCCGTTGACCGCTCGCACGGTCCGCGTGCCGGCGGGACGACCGGTTCAGGGCAAGCCGCCCTTCAGCTGGGAAGAGAGCGCGATGGATGCGATCGCGCTCAATCGTTACGACAAGTGGAACGATTGGAGCATTGCGGGGATGCTCGTTGCCTGGGAACGCCACAACGGCTTTGGATATCGGCAATACGGCATCCATTCGCCGTATGTCTGGTCGTGCACCGACCTTTACGCAAAGGGCCGTTATGTTGCCGATGGAAAATTCGAAGCGAATGCCGAATCCAAGCAATGCGGTGCCGTGGCAATGCTCAAGGGACTGATCGCAACCGGCCTGGTATCGCCGCCGGCCGGTCCGAAATAGGCTAGCTGGCAGCGGAGGTACTCGTCCGGGCAGTCCCTGTTGCATTCCAACCAAACCTGAGCCACTTGCAAGCGATGACCAGCACGACCATCACGCCCCAGGACCTCCAGCAACGACTGCGCGACATCATCGCGGGCAATGGCCGCGAGCTCGCCTTCCTCGATGTGCGCGAGGACGGTCAACGCGGGATGGCCCATCCCTTGCTGTCGGTCGGTCTGCACTATTCCACGCTCGAGGCGACGGTCGGCCGGCTGGTGCCGCGCCGATCGACGCCCATCGTGCTGATGGATGGAGGAGACGGGGTCTCGGAGCGCGCCGCCAAGCGTCTTGCCGCGCTCGGCTACTCCGACGTCGCCGTGCTGGGCGGCGGCGTCGAGGCCTGGAAGTCCGCTGGGTACGAGCTGTTCATGGGGCACAACGTGGTCAGCAAGTCATTCGGCGAGCTGGTCGAGCACGCCTGCCACACGCCGTCGATCTCCGCCGAAGAGCTGAGGGCGATGCAGGATCGCGGCGACAAGCTGGTCGTGCTCGACGGCCGCACACCCGAGGAACATCACCGGCAATGCCTGCCCGGCGGCATCAGCGTCCCCAACGGCGAGCTCGTCTACCGGGTCCACGATCTTGCGCCCGATGCCGACACCACCGTGGTCGTGAATTGCGCCGGCCGTACGCGCAGCATCATCGGCGCGCAGGCTCTCCGCAATGCGCGCATACCGAACAAGGTCGTCGCCTTCCGTAACGGCACGATGGGCTGGACGCTGGCGGGCTTCACGCCCCAGCTCGGCAGCACGCTGAGCTACGGGCCGGTCTCTGCCGACGGGTGGGCGCAGGCCCGACAATGGGCCGCGGGAATGACGAGCCGCTACGGCGTGAAGTCGGTCGACCGCAAGACCCTGGACGCGTGGCGCGAGGACGCGAACCGCACGACGTTCCTGTTCGACGTGCGCGACGAGCGCGAGTATCCCGACGGCCACGTGCCGGGCGCACTGTCGATCGCCGGCGGCCAGCTGGTGCAGACCACCGACGAGTGGATGGGCGTGCGTGGCGCCCGGGTGGTGCTGACCGACGATACTGGCGTGCGCGCCACCGCGACCGCTCACTGGCTCGTCCAGATGGGCTGGGATGTCTACGTGCTCGAAGGCGGCATCGGGTCGGGGCCGGTCGAGCGCGGTCCCATGGTGCAGCCGGTGCTCGGCCTCGATGCCATTGCGACACCGCAGGTCACCCCGCAGGAGCTGAAGGCGCTGATCGATGCCGCTGACGCCGTGGTGCTCGATGCCGGACCGGGCCTCGCCTACCGCAAGACGCACATCCCCGGCGCAATCTGGGGATGCCGGCCCCAGCTCGCCAAGACCATGGCGACGCTGGGCAAGGCCAGGCACATCGTTCTCGCCTCACCCGACGCCGTGCGGGCCAAGCTGGCCTCGGTCGACCTGGTCGATCTGACCGACGCCAAGGTCGCCGTGCTCGAAGGCGGCACGGACGCGTGGGTGAAAGCCGGGCTTCCGACCGAGGAGAGCCCCGACACGCCTTCGAACGAGGCGATCATCGATCACCTGGTCTGGGTGGCCGGGCGTCGAACCGGCAACCAGGACGAGATGAAGCAGTACCTCGAGTGGGAGCAGCAACTCGTCGCCCAGCTGGAACGCGACGGCAATCTGCCCTTCCGCATCGTCGTCTAGTCGAGCAGCTTGGCCGCGCGCCGTGCGACCGTTGAGTCTGAAAGTTCACACTGTTATCGTCGGTGCAGCGAGTAGGAGGAGGTGCGTCCTTGTCGAGTCATGGCAACCTGCGCCACAAGCTCGGCCGCACCAACGACCTGTCCTCGTACCGCAGCACGCTGTTCACGACGCCGTTCTCGTGGAAAGCCAGGCTGCGGCCCGTGGATCCGTCGGATCCGCGGCACATCAAGACCGCGGGCTGAGATGACCGTCCGGCGCATGATCGTCGGCATCACCGGTGCCTCTGGAGCGGTCTATGGCATCCGGGTGCTGGAGATGCTGCGGGCCATGAAGATCGAGAGCCATCTCGTGATCTCCAAGGCCGGCGACCAGACGCGCGCGCTCGAAACCGACCTGTCGGCGGCCCAGCTGCACGGGCTGGCCGACAAGGTCTATGCGCCGGGCGATATCGCCGCGGCCATTTCGAGCGGGTCGTTCCAGACGATGGGCATGATCGTGGCGCCCTGCTCGGTGCGTACCTTGAGCGAGATCGCGACCGGCGTGACGTCGAGCCTGGTGGCGCGCGCTGCCGACGTCTGCCTGAAGGAACGCCGCCGCCTCGTCCTGATGTTCCGTGAGACGCCGCTGCATGCCGGACACATCAGGAGCATGCTGGCGGTAACCGAGATGGGCGCCATCGTGGCCGTGCCGGTGCCGGCGTTCTACGCCCGCCCGCGCACGGTCGACGACATCGTCACCCATTCGGTATCGCGAGCGCTGGACCTGTTCGGCCTCGACACCAAAGCCTTTCCGCGCTGGACTGGTCCCTCGGGCGTCGCCGGACGCCGGCAAGGGAAATGATGCGGCGTGCGACCTGCAGAAGTGCCGGATGACGCGACTTCGATCTGCCCGAGATCGGCATGCCAGGTGACGGCGCGCCAACCAGCCCGTAGCGTCCCGGGAAGCTCAAGAGGTTTGAATGGCACGACATACGGGTAAGTCTCGCGGACTGGGTTCGGATCTTTCCACGACCGACCAGCTTGCGCATCGCGCCGCGGCGGCGTTCGCCAAAGGACGGTCCCCGAGTTCCTCGAAGGCGCTGGAAGACTATTTCGACCGCTTCCCGCTCGAGATCTTTGCTGCCCTGGATGGCGCGGTGGCGAACATGCCGCCCGCCGGCCAGCAGCAGGCGCTGGCGTACGGCTATCTCTTTCTCCTCGAGGGCCTGCTGCTTCACCTGCGTTATCGCATCGATCGCGGTTATGCCGAGGCAAGTCACCTCGTGGCAGAGTTTCAGGCCGCCGTCGCGGGGCGTGTCAGAGAGGGGTCGCTTGCCCTTCCGATGCTTGGCCTGATCGTCGGTGTGCTGCAGCAGGCGGGCATCGCTGCCGCACCTGCGCTGGTCGAAGCATCGGTCGAACTCGGCGACCAACGCACAAGCTCCGCCGTCGAGGTCGATCTCGACGTCGTGACGAAGGACCTGGTGGCAGCGTGTGGCGGCGATCCGTTCGCTCTCGTTGCCTCAGGAGCGGAAGCCTGCCATGCGATGCCGCAAGAGGCGCGGATCGCCATGGTCGTCGGTTTCGCGTCGGCCGACAACCCGGTCGCGCGCGCTGCGGCGGTCCTTTTCCTTCTCGATCCATCTCCCGAGGTGCGGATCGCCTCCGTCGGCGCCCTCGCGCAAGTCAGCGCCGCGCTGTCGCCCGTCGATGTGCGGCGGCTCATCGCGTTCCGTGACTGGCGTCCCGAACCGGAGCGGGCTGCGATCGACGCCCTGATCCGGCGCGCCCGCGAGGCCGGCGTCGATCCCGCGCCCTGGCGGGCGGAGCGCGTGGAGGAAATCCTGGCGACGGCGGTCGACGGCTCGACGAGCCAAGGCCTGCTGGTCGTGTCGCCATCGGGTCGGAAGAAGCGGCTATCCTCGATCCTGGTCAAGAATGGCATCGCGGATGCGTTCGTCGGAGAGGAGATGTCTCTCGGACAGACCCGCTCGGTCGTTCAACGAGCCGTCGTCGAGGGTCAGATGGCGCCGGTGTCGCGGGCGTATCTGGATTGCGTAGTGTGTGACCAGCTGGCAATTCTCGTTGCTGGAGGAAGAGTGCCGCCAGTTGGACTGCTGGACGTTGCCGAATCGGTGGGGGCCACTGGTTGGGGGCCGGTCAAGCTGGAGTTCGATGTTGTCGTCGGCAGCCTTCTCGCCGCCGTTCCGGCGGCGACCCTCGCGCCGCCGTCCGTCCGGGCGATCCTCGCGAGAAGCGGTGACCTGGTCGATCTCATCGGCGTTGCCGATTCGTGGTTCGAGGACGACGCGGAGGTCAGCCGCCTCTCAGCCGGGTGCCGAGGCGCCAGCCGAGACAAGCGTGCCGAATACATGCTCCAGGTCTGCATCAGCAAGCGCCGTGGCAAATGGGCAGATGTGCTGCTGGCAACGGCGGTATGGCTGCGAGAGGCCGCCCCGGCGAACCGGCGCTGCTGGCGCGATCTCGCCGTCGTAGCCAAGGCCGTCGCCGAAGGCCGGAACCTGACGGAGATCGGGCTGATGGTGCGGATCGCCTTGCAGACCGTGGACTGTCTCGACGCCAACCGGCGGTCCTGAATCGCCTCGCGCAGAATTCACGGCATCTCCAGAGAAAATCAAGGCCGCCTGAAGGCCGGCTTCAAGCGGGCCGTACAGTCCTTCGCTTAGTATTGCGTGCTCGAATCTAGCGCCTTCCGCCCGCCACGGGGTGTACGAGGCACGCCATGCCGTTTGACGAGTTCTTCGCCGAGCAGCTGGAACTGGTTAGGGACTTTCTCGCCACGCCGGACGTGGCCGTGAACATCATCCAGGTCGACGGGGAGATGCACGGCATCCTGATGCGCCTGCTGGCGGGCCTCGATAACGATCCCGACCTTCCGCATGCTCTCATCGGCCACTACGAACCCTTCACGGACCCCGCCGCCTGGTTTGCCGGGATGAAGGCGGCGCTGGACGCGCAACTCGCCCTGCATGCCGAGGCGCTGGCGGCGATCGGCGTGCCCGCTTCCGGTCCCGATCCGGCAAAGGCGCTGACTGCGCCGTGGCATTTTCTGCGCCATGCCGAGCGCCTGGCCGCCAGTCTGCCCGACGATGCCGGCGCCATCGCCTTCCTGATCGATCCGGAGCGCGTCGAAGACGACGCCATGTTCGGCCGCTCGATCGACTTCCTGGCGTCGCAGACCCGCGAGCCTTGGCTCAAGTTCATTGTCCTGGACGACCGGTCCAGGCCCCGCCTGTCGGCGCTTGCCGATGATCGCTCTCGGGTCGACCTGCAGGTCTTCTGGCTGCCGCCGGAGGAGATCAGCTGGCGATTGAATGCCGCCGCCATGCAAGGCGAAGGCGGCGACGAGGGGGAAGGCCTCGCCCTGGCCGGCGGCTTCGCCACTTCGAACAAGGATTTCGAGCAGGCCGAGACACTGCTGCGCCGGCAGCTGGCGCGCGCGGAGCGGCAGGGCGCGCCTGCCGACATCGCCCTCAGCCGGTACACCCTTGGCAATGCCCTGCTTGCCGCCGGGCAGGTCGAGGCGGCGGCGGAAGCTTTCCAGCAGACTTGCGAGTCCTGCTCGACGCATACGCTCTACGAGCTGTCGCCGGTTGCCTACACCAATCTCGGCATCGCCCTTCACCGGCTGGGCCAGTTCGACCAGGCCTTCGATGCCCTCAAGGTCGCCAACACCTTCTACAGGGCGCAAGGCAATCGGCCGGGAGAGGCCTTCACCTGCGATAACCTCGCCCGTATCCACGAGGAGCGCGGCCAGCACGACAAGGCGGAACGGGTCTGGCGCTATGCGCTGAAGCTCTACGACGGGATCAGCAATCCTGCGATGCGGGACATTCGGGAAGGCGGCCGCAGCGACATTCTCGACAAGCTCGAACGCCTCGCCGGAAAGCCTCATGGCGATCAACAGTGACGCCGTCGGCAGGACGATTGCCAAGGGTGTGCAGAACGCGGGCGCTCTCGAGAAGAGCCGCGCGCCGAGCAGGACGAAATCTGCCGACGTCTGGACAAGCGGCGATCCGCCGCCTTCCACGGCGCAGGTGCTGGTGTTGCATGTCAAGGACGCCGCAGCGAAGGTCGGCGAGGCCGACGGGGCGCTTGCAACCGCAGGGGCGGCGCTCGGTACGCTGACGGCGGCCGAGCAGGCGATCTCCGCGCCGCTGGCGGCGATTCCCTTCCCGCGTTTTCCCGCGCTGCGGGTCGGCGACCTGGCGATCGGACTGCCGCACGCCCATGCGCATCCGCCCAACCTGATCCCGCCTGCGCCGCCCGTGCCGCTGCCGAGCACGGGGCCAGTGATCAAGATCCCGATTCTCTCCGGTGCGAATGCCGTGTTCATCAACGGCCAGCCTGCGGCGCGCTGTGGCGACATGGGGATGGGAATCTGGTGCGGCGGCTACTTTCCGCTTTACGAGGTCTTCCTTGGTTCCGCGCATGTCTGGGTCGAGGGCGCCCGTGCGGCGCGCCTCGGCATCGACATCACCAAGCACTGCATCTTCACCACGCCGAAGCCGAACGATTCGCCGATCGGCCCGATGGTCGGCACGACGATCACCGGCAGCCCGAACGTGCTGATCGGCGGCATTCCGCTGCCGTCCCTCACCAACATGGCCATCGGCGCGGCGTTCAAGCTCGGCCTCAAGGGCCTGGGCAAGGTTGTCAGCGCACTACGGCCAGCCGCAAAGGCGGCCAAGGGCATTGCCGTCTTCCGGCGCGTCGCCAAGAGTGCCGGTGGAAAGGCGATTTCGCTGCGGCAACTGCGCATGAAGCTGGGCAGGGCCGGGGTCGATACCAGCGGCTACGCCTTTCGGAAGGCGACGGCAAAGGAAGTCGAGGAAGCAGGCAACCACGCCTACGGATGGGTCAACGCCGACGGCGCGGGTCGCGTGTTCCGCGACGCCAAGGGCCGGCCCATCATCAACTTCACGGACAAGGGGCTCTCCTCGCTGGAGGAAGGGGTCAAGACCTTTGGCCATGAAGCCAGTCACGTTAAGGACTATGTTGCCGGGATCAAATATGCGCGCGAAGACGTTGCCGAAAGGGCAGGCGAAAGACTGTGGGACAAGGTCTCCGGTGCGCTCGAGCGGAGGGGCAGATGAGTTCGGATGTGGAGTGGAGAGAGAGCTTTGGCGAGCTCAAGTTGCCCTTCATGGGAGCCGCGGGAAAGATTCTCGACGGCAATTTTCACGTCGATTGCCCGAACTGCCACAAGAGCACGTTGAGATTCTACTACCATGAATTCAACAAGCAGAAAGGCACCGGGACGCTCTGGGCATGGTGTCCCAGCTGTCGTGTGATGACCCATCTTCCCCGTGTCGAGCCGGCGGGTCGGCACTTCCCCGATCCGTTTCGCGACATCGACGACTTCGGGAAACTCGAAGGCCGCAACGACGATCCGCTCGTCGCACGCCTCGACAAGCTTTGGGATGACGGCAAAATAGGCCTTCCAGTGCCTCAGGACGTACGACGTAGGCGATAACTTTTCTTGCGTCACGCACCACCTCATCCTGAGGAGCCGAGCAAAGCGCGGCGTCTCGAAGGATGGGAACCAGTCGTGGTGTTGCCCACCTTCGACACGCCGCGCTTTGCGCGGCTCCTCAGGGTGAGGTCGCCGGGATGCGCTTCTGAGAGGACCGCAATCATGAAGGCCTATGTGATCGCCGCCGAGACAGTCAATGACCAGGCGATGTTCGATGCCTACCGCAAGGAAGTGCCGGCGACGCTGGCGCCTTTCGGCGGAAGCTTCGTCGTTCGCGGCGGACGCCTGACTTCCCTCGAAGGGGAGTGGCCGCATCCTCGCCTGGCGGTCATCGAGTTCCCGTCCCGCGCCGCGGCAGAGTCATGGTATGGGTCCGATGCGTACAAGAAGATCGTCTCCCTGAGGCACCAAAGCTCCGTCGGGAACCTCGTCATCGTCGATGCGGCGATCGACTGATGGAGCACGCAAGGTGTTGGACTGACAATGAGCAAGCTTCATCCTGCCCGGATCCTGCCGTTTCGCGATCTAGTCGACGCGTTGCAGGTCGGCGCGCGCCGAAAGGCTGGTCTATGAGCAGGTCGGGCCGGGCGGGCTGCGGCTCTATTGCTACACCAATTCGTGCGTCTACAACGAGCAGTGGAACGACGCGACCTTGATCGCCCGCGGACTCGTGCTCGACGTCGACAACCAGACCGTCGTCGCGACACCGTTCCCCAAGTTCTTCAATGCATCCGAGCGGGGCGAGAACATTCCGGATCTGCCGTTCGAGACCTTCGAGAAGGCCGACGGCAGCCTGATCATCATGTTCTGGCATGCCGGGGAGTGGCGGACGGCGACCAAGGGCGCCTTCGGATCGTCCCAGGCGGCCTGGGCAGCCGAGCGGCTGAAGGGCTGCGATCTTTCGGCGCTGAGGCGCGGCACGACCTACCTGGCCGAGGCTGTCTACGCGGAGAACCGCATCAGGTGATCTTTTGCTCGGTCCGGCCGACGGCGAACGAACTGCCGGGCTACGTGCCGTCCTACGCCGTCCATCGGCTGCAGGAGGAGTCCAGCTAGCTGCCGCCTGCAGGCGATGACGCGTCGCGATACGCGACGCGGTCCATGAGCCCGCTGGCGAGCGCGGTGCGGTAGATCGTCTCCGCGAAGCGCCGGTCATTTACAACCACGTTGAACGGCTGGCGCTTCAGGTGACGCGGCGGCTCGGCGAACAGCGCCAGCATTGTTGTCGTATCGAGCGGTACGTTGACGCCGGCTGTCATCGAGAAGCCGTCGACCATGTAGAGCCTCGTGGCCAGTGTTGCTCCGTCGGAGACGGAACTCTCGAGCCCGATGTCGATCAACCATCCTTGCGCTCCGAGGGCAAGGTCGGTCGTAACCAACCCCACGATCGGGTGTCGCCGCTCGATCCGCAGGATTGAGAAACGCGACGCACGCATCGCGTCGAGCATGAGCCTTTCGTCGCCGTCGAGGGGCGCGCCGGCGGATTCGGCATAGCGGTCAATGGCACGCGATCGACCAGGCGGTGCAGTGTGGATCGCCAGGTCGAGAGCGTAGGTAAGCTCGTCGAGGTCCTCCAGAAGAAACGTGTTGCCACGCGCGAGACCTAGCCGGCGTGCGTGCTGCAGGATCGATTCCTGGGATATGAGCTTCTGTATCGCCTCATTGTGACGCCGGCTGATTTCCCGCAAATGGCGATAGCGCTCGAGCACCTTGAAGCGGTCGGGCGTCCCGTATCCTCATGTTCGCGCAAAGCGACTGCATCAGGCATGAATTCTCCACGCTTGCCGATCAAGACAGGGCACAAGCGTACAGTCACGCCTGAATGATCCCGGCGGCAAGCTCGCAAGCCGAGATGTCCTCAGTCCGCTTGGCGCTTCAGCCCAGCCGTGTCCTGATCTTGATCTCAGACGAGAGCGTTCGATGGACCGGGCATTTGTCGGCGATCTGCAGCAAGCGCTCGCGCTGCTCGGTGCTGAGCGGACCTTCGAGCACGATCTGCCGGTCGATCTGGTCGATCTTGCCCTCCTTGGTCTCGCAGTCCGCGCAATCCTGGGCATGGATCTTGTCGTGCTTCAGCCAGACCCGGACCTTCTGCAATGGCCAGTTCTTCTGGCGGGCGTACATGCGGAGCGTCATCGCCGTGCAGGCGCCGAGGCCCGCCAGCAGGTAGTCGTAGGGGCTGGGGCCGGTGTTGGTGCCGCCGGCGGAGACCGGCTCGTCGACCGACAGGACGTGGGTGCCGACGCGCACGGTCTCTGCAAACGGGCCGATGTTGCGATCCTCGACGATCACGACGCCCGGTGGGGGCAGTTCTGCCTCGGCCATGTCCTGCTCCTTACGCGCTTTCCAAAGCGAATCGCCTGAGCCACGATTGCGCGCGAGCCAGTGTAGAAGTGCCCAGCCCCTCTGCCACATTCTTTCTCGACCATTTCGGCCTCCGTCGCCCGTATCGCTTCGAGCGCGTGATCCTGGCCGGGCTGGCGGTCCTGCTGGTGCTCCTCGCCCTGGTGGCCGCCCTGTGGATGCGGGCGATCGACGAGCTGCTGTTGCGCGGGCCGCGCGGCGAGTACTTTCTTTACCTGCTGGTGCTGTTCGCCCTGGTGCTGGCGCTGGTCCGCTGGCCGCGGCTGGCCGGGCTGCTCCTGGTGCTGATGGCCTTCGATCTTGCCTGGGGCGCCGGGCTGTTTGCTCTGCAACGAATGGGTGTTGCCTCCGCCTCGCTGATGCCGCCCGGCAAGGCCGAGCCGCAGCGCTTCCAATGGCATCCGCTGCTGCAGGCCGTGCCGATCCCCTCGCTCGCGCTCGCCAGCTCGACGGGGCTCGCGATCCGGCACACCCGCGAAGGCACGCGCGGCCAGGACCCGCAGGGCAGTCTCGAGGGCAAGACCGTCGTCGCCACCTTCGGCGGATCGACGACCTACGACGTCGGCGCGGGTGAGGGCGAGACCTGGCCCGATCGCCTGGGGCAGGCGCTGGGCAACGGATACTTCATCGTCAATCACGGCGTGCCGGGCTACACCACGGTCGAGCACCTGATCCAGACGGCGTTCTACCAGACCAAGTTCGGCAAGCCGCCGCGCTGCGCCGTCTACTATGTCGGCTGGAACGACCTGCGCAACGCGCACATCCCAAACCTCGATCCCGGCTACGCCGATTTCCATCTGCCGAGCCAGATCGATTCCCAGAAGGTGCGCCGCGTCGGCGGTGCGCACGTCACCTTCTCGCCCTTGCTGACCTTGCTGATGCGCTTCGTTGCCGCCAACCTCGACACCGCGCGATACTTCGCCGATCCCTACGGCAAGCCTCCGGTGAGCGGTGACGATCCCAACCTGGATGCGATCTACAGGCGCAACATAGCCGCGATCTCGGCGATCAACCGCCAGCGTGGCGTGACCACGATCTGGGTCGGCCAGCTCCTGAACCGCGAGCGGCTGATGGGCGATGGCCAGTATGGCTGGCTGCCGCTGGTGCGCGATCGCGATCTCTGGCCCATGCAGCAGAGATTCAACGAGGTCCTGAAGCAGACGGCGGACAGGCTGGGCGATCCTTATGTAGGCGTCGATCCGGCATCGTTCGTCGGGGTCGACTTCGTCGACCAGGGTCACTTCTCGGCACGCGGCGCGAAACGTTTCGCCGACGCTCTGGCGCCGGTCGTGCGTCGTCTCTGCCCCTAGGCTAAGGTCGAGCGATGATCTCCCACGACCACGTCGGCGTCGACGATTTCGAGCGCGCTTTTGCGTTCTATTCGGCCGTGCTGCCGGTCCTGGGGCTCGAGTTGAAGTTCAAGGAGGCGGAGAACGGCTGGGCCGGCTGGATGATGCCTGGCGTGGCGCGGCCCTTGTTCCTGGTCGGCCTGCCGTTCAATCGTGAGCCCGCTTCGCCCGGCAACGGCCAGATGATTGCGCTGATGGCGTCCGACCGCGCCACGGTCGATCGCTGCCATGCAACGGCGCTGGCCCAGGGCGGCCAGTCCGAAGGCGCACCCGGCCTTCGGCCGCACTATCACGCCAACTACTACGGCGCCTATTTCCGCGATCCCGCGGGCAACAAGCTTTGCGTCTGCTGTCACCAACCGGAACCAACATGACCCGTGCCATCCTGATCACCGGTGCCTCGTCCGGCATCGGCGCCGCCACTGCTCGCGCCCTCGCTGCGCCCGACACCGCCATCGCGCTGCACGCGCGCAAAAACCGTGCCGGCGCCGACAAGGTCGCCGCGGTCGTGCGCGAGGCCGGCGGCAAGACGCTGGTGGTCGAAGGCGACCTCGCCAAGCCGGGCACGGGGCGTCGCCTGGTCGAGGAGGTCGCGGCTGCCTTCGGCCGGCTCGACGTCGTGGTGAGCAACGCGGGCTTCGCCGATCGCCGCCCGGTCGACCAACTCGATCGCGCGGCCTGGGACGACAGCCTGTCGGCCATGACCTCCGCATTTTTCGAGCTCGCCCACGCCGCCAAACCGTGGCTGGTAAAGGCCGGCGCTGCCGGTCGCCTGGTCGGCGTCTCGTCCTTCGTGGCGCATGCCTATGCCCGCGGCCTGCCGATGTTTCCGGCCTCGGCCGCCGCCAAGGCCGGCGTCGAAGCCTTCGCGCGCGCCATGGCCGTGGACCTCGCGCCGTCGGGCGCGACGGCCAACTGCGTGGCGCCCGGCCTGATCGAGAAGGACGCCGACGCCCACGTCGCGCTGTCGCGCGATCGCATGGTCGAGATGAGCAAGCTGGTGCCGATCGGCCGCTACGGCAAGACGGCGGAGGTGGCGGCGGTGATCGCGTTTCTCTGCTCGCCCGGTGCGGCCTATGTCACCGGCCAGACCATCCACGTGAATGGCGGTTTGACGCTGTAGATCTTGCCGGAGCGCGGACCTCCAGGTCCGCTCATCGTCTTCATCTTCGTCTTCCGGACCGCCGGCCTCCGGCCGGCACATGATCATGAGCGGACCTGGAGGTCCGCGCTCCGGCAAGAGACCTTATCCACCGGCCGCTTCTTCATCGCGACGGCTGTCGGATTTCTGTAACCGAACCGTCGCCTTTGTGCAGCCTGCCGCCGCTACCCAGCGATAAGGGAAGCTTGCGAGGGACCAGTGCTGCGACTGGAAGGCGTCACCAAGAGTTTTGGCGGCAAGCACGCCGTCGACCAGGTCTCGCTGGTCGTGCCGACCGGCCAGCTGGTCGGCGTGATCGGCCGATCGGGCGCTGGCAAGTCGACCCTGCTGCGCATGATCAACCGCCTGGGCGATCCGACGCGAGGTCGCATCCTGTTCGGCGATACCGACATCACCCAGCTCAAGGGCCGGGCGCTGCGCCAGTGGCGGGCGCGCTGCGCCATGATCTTCCAGCAGTTCAACCTCGCCGGCCGGCTCGACGTGCTGAACAACGTCATGATGGGCCGCGCCTTCCACGTTCCCGCCTCGCGCGCCCTCCTGAAGCTGTGGAGCGACGAGGAGAAGGCGCAGGCCCTGTCGGCATTGGAAAGCCTCGACATGGCGCGCCTCGCCGGCCAGCGCGCCGACACCTTGTCGGGCGGCCAGCAGCAGCGTGTCGCCATCGCCCGCGCCCTGGTGCAGGAGCCCGACCTCATCCTGGCCGACGAGCCCATCGCCTCGCTCGACCCGCGCAACACCAAGGTGGTGATGGACGCCCTGCTGCACATCAACAAGCACTTGGGCATCACCGTTGTCTGCAACCTGCACAGCCTCGACCTTGCCCGCACTTACTGCGACCGGCTGGTCGGCATGGCGGCGGGCCGCGTCGTGTTCGACGACATGCCGGCCGCCCTCACCGACGGCGTCGCTCGCGATCTCTACGGTCTCGAGGCCGGCGAGGTCGTGGGTGAGGCCGCGCCCGTTCACATGCCGGTCGGCGCCCGTCCGGGCTTCGCCCTCGCCGGCTCGTGATCCTGTCCACGCCTCTTCAACATGGAGAAACCCGCATGCTCACCCGTCGTATCGTCCTGGGTGCCGCACTTGCCGTAACCGCCGTCGCCGGCTCGGCCCCCACCACGTCCTGGGCTCAGAGCTGGAAGTCCGCCTATCCCGAACTGGTGATGGCCGTGGTGCCGGCCGAGAACGCGTCCGGCGTCACCGAGCGCTACGCGCCGTTCGTCGAGTACCTGTCGAAGGAGCTCGGCACCAAGGTGACGCTGCGGGTGGCCAACGACTATGCCGCGGTCATCGAGGGCCAGCGCAACGGCAGCATCCATCTCGCGGG
Organism: Reyranella sp.; assembly: GCA_019750135.1. Taxonomy (GTDB): domain Bacteria; phylum Pseudomonadota; class Alphaproteobacteria; order Reyranellales; family Reyranellaceae; genus Reyranella. Next base: position 171,408 of record JAIEOV010000018.1, read on the forward strand.
CTATGGCCCTGCCTCGTACGCCCGCGCCATCGTCACCGGCGTCGCCGTCGAGCCGTTCGCCACGACGGTGAACAATGACGGCACGATCGGCTACTACTCGGTGTTCTATGTGAAGGCCGACAGCCCCTACAAGACGATCGACGATCTCAAGGGCAAGAACCTCGGCCTGGTCGATCCGAACTCGACCTCGGGCAACAACGTGCCGCGCTTTGCCCTCAACAAGATGAAGATCAACCCCGAGACCTTCTTCTCGAAGGTCACCTACACGGGCAGCCACGAGAACGCCGTAATCGCCCTGCAGCAGGGCACCGTCGATGTCGCCGCCAACTGGTGGAACTCCGACACCGATTCCAACCTCACGCGCATGGCCAACAAGAACCTGGCGAAGAAGGACGACTATCGCGTCATCTACAAGTCGGACCTCATCCCGAACTCGCCCTTCGCCTACCTGGCCAACCTGCCGCCCGACCTGAAGGCTGCCATCGTCAAGGCGTTCAACGACGCGCCGACCAAGGACAAGGCCGCCTTCGACAAGCTCAGCGACGGCAAGGACAAGGAATTCACCAAGGTCGACGCCAAGTACTACGAACCCGTCGTCGAGCTGATCAAGTTCATCGACCAGCTCCGTAAGCAGAAGAGCTGACGGCAGCGGAGGCCGCGAACGCCGGGCCGCAGCCCCCGGCGTTCGCGGCTTCTCCTCGCATCGCCCACAGTGTCCAGTTCGCCGATCGCCCTGCTGCCGGACGCCCAGCTCCGGCCTTTGCTCGGTGCTTACGAGGCATCGGTGCGCAGCCGGCGCTGGCACACGCTGCTCATCCTTGCCTGTGTCGTCGTGGCGATGGTGCTGTCGTCGATCTCGGCCGAGGTCTCGATCCCCAAGCTTCTGGACAACCTCCACCGCTTCCCGAGCTACATCATCCGCCTGTTCCAGCTCGAGAACGGCCAACCGGTCTGGACGGACATCGGCGAATGGTTCTGGGGCCTGCCGCGCTGGCTCCGGCTGCTCGGCGAGACGCTGCTGATGGCCTATGTCGGCACGGTGCTGGGCGTGATCGGCGCCTTCGTGCTGAGCTTCCTCGCGGCGGCCAACGTGGCGCCCAGCCGCTGGCTGCGCTGGGTCGTGCGCCGTTTCTGCGAGGTCTGCCGCACCGTCCCCGAGCTGGTGTTCGCCCTGGTGTTCGTGATCGCCTTCGGCCTGGGACCCGTGGCCGGCGTGTTGGCCGTCGCCATCCACACCGTGGGCGCGCTCGGCAAGCTGTTCGCCGAGGTGGTCGAGAACATCGACACGAAGCCGGTCGAGGGCATCATCGCCGGCGGCTCGTCATGGCCGGTCGCCATGCGCTTCGGCGCCCTGCCGCAGACCTTGTCGAACTTCGTGAGCTACGCGCTGTTGCGCTTCGAGATCAACGTGCGCAGCACTGCCGTGATGGGCTTCGTCGGCGCCGGCGGCATCGGCCAGGATCTGATCGAGGCGATCCGCAAGTTCTACTATTCCGACGTGTCGGCCATCCTTGTGCTGATCATCATCACCGTGTCGGTGATCGACACCGTGACCTCGCACGTCCGCCATCGCCTGATCGGCCTGCAGGAGAAGCACTGATGCCAGGGCACACGCCGGTCGATCTCGGCGCTATCCGTGGCCGCCACCCCGAGCATTTCCAGCGCTTCGATCGTCGCCGCCAGACGATGCTCGCCATGGCGGCGGCGGCCTTTGCCCTGCTGATCTTCGCCATGGCCGAGCTCGGCTTCTTCGATGGCAAGCTCCTGGCGGGCATGGGCCGGCTCGGCGAGATCACGGGCCTCATGCTGCCGCCCGATCCGAAGGACTGGGCGCATGTCCGCCTGTTTTCCTCCGCGTTGCTCGAGACCATCGCCATCTCGCTGCTCGGCACACTGGCGGCGGCCGTGCTCGCGCTGCCGCTCGCTTTCCTGGCAGCGCGCAACATCACTGCCCAACGCGTGGTACGTTTTTTGTCACGGCGCTCACTCGACACCATCCGCAGCGTCGACATCCTGATATGGGCGCTGATCTGGGTGAACGTCGTGGGGTTGGGACCGTTCGCCGGCGCGCTTGCCATCATGACCGCCGACATCGGCACGTTCGGCAAGCTCTTCTCCGAGGCGATCGAAGCGGCCGATCGCAAGCCCGTCGAGGGCATCGTCTCCGCAGGCGGCGGCAAGCTTCTGGGCGTGCGGTTCGGCATCATCCCGGAGGTCTTTCCGGTGCTGGTGAGCCAGGTCCTCTACTTCTTCGAATCGAACACGCGGTCGGCCAGCATCATCGGCATCGTTGGCGCCGGCGGCATCGGCCTCTATCTCGCCGAGGCGATTCGTACACTGGAGCTGCAGCAGACGTCATTTATCATACTTATGATTCTGGTATCCGTGGCGCTGATCGACTATGTCTCCGGCCAATTGCGTTTCGCCGTCATTGGTCGTCGTGGAGTGGTCGCTTGAGCGTAGAGGTAGAGTCGGAGTCCGTGTCCATCCCCGTCCCGCGTTATGCCCTGTACTATGCCCCTCGGGCCGAGGAAGGGCTGGCCGTCGCTGCGACGCAGTGGCTCGGCCGTAACGCGGAGACCGGGCAGAGCCGCCCGCTCAAGTCGGTGTCGGCCTTCACTGCCGACCGCCTGGGCGAGCTCACCGCCGATCCGCGGCTCTACGGCTTCCATGGCACGCTGAAGGCGCCGATCGCGCTGGCCGAGGGCTTCAGCGAGCGCGACCTGCTGGAGGCCGTCGGCAACTTCGCCGTCGGCCGGCGGTCGCTCACCGTGCCCTCGATGACGCTCACCTGTCTGTCCGGGTTCATGGCGCTGGTGCCGAGCCAGCCGTCGCACGAACTGCAGGATCTTGCCGACAGCTGCGTCATCGAGTTCGACGAGTTCCGCCAGCCTGCCGACGAAGAGGAGCTGGCGCGGCGCCGCGCGTCCGGCCTGTCGCCGCGCCAGGACGAACTGCTGGTGCGCTGGGGCTATCCCTATGTGCTCGAGGAATGGCGCTTCCATCTCACCCTGACGGGACGCATTCCCGACGAAGGCGAGCGGTCGGCGATCACCGATCTGCTGCGCCGCCAGTTCATGGGCTTCATCGACCGGCCGCTGCAGGTGCGCGACGTCTGCGTGTTCCGACAGCCCGCCGCCGGACGGCCGTTCACCGCCCTGGCGCGCTTCACGCTCGGCGGCGGACGCCGGGTGAGTAGCGAAGTGTGGCGAGCAGCCTGACGAAGGCTTCGGCGGCGGCATTGAGCGTGCCGTCATTGACGATGGTCACCAGCCGAGCATCGGTCACCGCATAGGCATCGCTGCGGGCGAGCCGGTTCGCTGCCGCGGCCGAAGTCTCGCGGCCGCGGGCGCTCAGCCTTGCCCGGAGCTTGTCGAGGGCCGCCGTGATCAGCACGGGATGCAGGTCGGGATCGCTGCCCGCTATCTTCTCGTAGTGCTCGCGCGAGCCGCTCACCACCACGGTGAGGCCGGCGCCGCGCCAGGCCTCGATCTCGCGGCCGATGCCGTAGTCGTTGCCGTGGGCCTGCCAATGGAAGGCGAACAGGCCGTGCGCGCGGCGCAGGGCGAACTCGGCGCGGCTCAGCGCCACATGATTCTCGCCGCCGCTGTCGGCCGGCCGCGTGATGTAGCGATGGGCGAAGGCGATCGGCGCATCGACCGACAACAGGGCGCGGGCGCGCTCGAGCACGGAGTCCTTGCCCGCGCCCGACGGACCCATGACGTAGACGAGCGGAGCACTCATTGTCTTCCGGACCGCCGGCCTCTGGCCGGCTCACGAGATGATGCCGGCCAGAGGCCGGCGGTCCGGGAGAGCATGATCAGACCACCCGCTCGCCTTCGCGCCATACGGCGCGGACCATTGGTGCCTCGTCGTGGTGGCGCACGCGCACCAGGTCGGCGCGGCGGTCGATGGCGATCTCGCCGCGATCGCCGAGACCGACGGCCTCGGCCGGCGTGAGCGAGGCCAGCCGCACCGCCTCGGGCAGCGAGATGCCGATGCCGGCCGAGGGCAGCTTGAACAGGCTCTCCATCAGGCTCGCCGGCACGTAGTCCGACGACAGGATGTCGGCGTGGCGGTCGCGCAGCAGGTCGATGGCGGCGATGTTGCCGGAGTGCGAGCCGCCCAGCACCAGGTTGGGCGCGCCGACCAGCACGGCGAGACCGCCCTCGCGCGAGGCTTCGGCCGCTTCGCGCGTGGTCGGGAATTCGGCGATGGTCATGCCGTGCTCGACCGCCTCGGCGACATGGGCGCGCGTGGCGTCGTCGTGGCTGGCGAGCGGCAGGGCACGCGCCTGGGCGCGGGCCACGATCTCGCGGCGATGCCTGGCGGCATTGCGATTGTGCAGCTCGACGGCGCGCTCGTGGAAGACCGTGAACTGCTCATCGGTCATGGCGTACTTGCCCATGTAGTATTGCTTCAGCTTGTCCGGATCGAGGAACTGGCGCTGGCCCGGCGTGTGGTCGTTGATCGAGATCAGGCCGACCAGCGGCAGGTCGATCCAGCGATCGACCGCCTCGACGGCATCGTCGGGCGTGATCTCGCAACGCAGGTGCAGGCGATGCTCAGCGCGCGACAGGCGGCGGTCGCTCACGGCGCAGATCGCCTCGACCATGCGGGCGCGATTCTTGACGCGGTCGGTGTCGCCGCGCACGTCGCCTAGCGACAATGAATCGAACACGGTGGTGATGCCGGCGGCGGCGATCTGGGTGTCGTGCGCCATGACGGCGGCCAGGCTCGGCCATTGCACGCCGGGCCGCGGCGCGAAGTGCTTCTCCATGTTGTCGGTGTGCAGCTCGACCAGGCCGGGCACCAGGTAATCGCCGTCGAGGTCGAGGGCGGTGGCGCAGGCGGAGCGGCCGGCGGCGACCTCGACGATCAGGCCGTCACGCACCACGACGGTACCTTCGAACTCCGCATCGCGGGTGACGATGCGGGCGTTGGTGAAGATCTGTTCTGTACTCATGGGGTAACCTCGAAGACGCGATTGGCCAAGAGCTCGCGCACGCCGACGTCGTGGAAGATGCCGACCAGGGCGCTGCCGGCGTCGCGGCGCTGTCCGATCAACTCGACGACGCGGTCGCGATTGTCGGCATCGAGCGAGGCCGTCGGCTCGTCGAGCAGCAGGATCGGGTAGTCGACGATCAGCGAGCGGGCGATGTTGACGCGCTGCTGCTCGCCGCCCGAGAAGGTGGCGGGCGGCAGCTGCCACAGGCGCTGGGGGATGTTGAGCAGGGCCAGCAGGAACTCGGCGCGGTCGCGCGCCTCGGCCGGGTCGGCACTCAGGCGCAGCAGGGGTTCGGCGACGACGTCGACGGTGGCGACGCGCGGGATGACGCGCAGGAACTGACTGACGAAGCCCATGGTGCGGCGGCGTACGTCGAGCACGGTGCGCGGCTCGGCGCCGACCAGCTCGGCCCAGGCATGGTCGTGATGGACGCGGATCGAGCCCGCATCGGCGCGATAGTTGCCGTAGAGCGAGCGCAGCAGCGTGCTCTTGCCGGCGCCCGACGGGCCGACCAGGGCCAGGCACTCGCCGGGCGAGACGGCGAGGGCGACGTCGCGCAGCACCGGGAGGGCGAGATCGCCGTGGGCGTGGACGATGAAGGATTTCGTCAGGCCGGCGACCTTGAGGACGGGCCCGTCATGCTCTTTGGGAGGGGTGTTCATCATCACACCGGCAGGATCGAAGCCACGAGCATCTGCGTGTAGGCGTGCTGGGGATCGTCCAGCACCTGGTCGGTCAGGCCGTCTTCGACGACCGCGCCGCCCTGCATCACCATCAGCCGGTGCGTCAGCAGCCGGGCCACGCCGAGGTCGTGCGTCACGAGCACCGCCGACAGGTGCAGGCTGCCCACCAGGCTGCGCAGCAGGTCGAGGATGCGGGCCTGCACCGAAACGTCGAGGCCGCCGGTCGGCTCGTCCATGAAGACCAGCCGCGGCTCGCTCACCAAATTACGGGCGATCTGCAGGCGCTGGCGCATGCCGCCGGAGTAGGTCGTCGGCCGGTCGTCCAGCCGGCAGCGTTCGATCTCGACGCGGTCGAGCCAGTCCGACGCCGTGCGCCGGATGTCGCCGTAGTGGCGGGCGCCCACGGCCATCAGCCGCTCGCCGATATTGGCGCCGGCGCTGACGCCCATGCGCAGTCCCTCGCGTGCGTCCTGGTTCACGAAACCCCATTCGGTGCGGGACAGCAGGCGCCGACGGGCCTCGCTGAGATCGTGCACATCGACAGCGCCGTAGGCGGCCGAGTCGTAGGTCACCGTGCCGGTTTCCGGCGTCAGCCGGCCAGCCAGGCAGTTCAGCAAGGTCGTCTTGCCCGAGCCGGATTCGCCCACGATGCCTAAAACCTCGCCGGGCCACAGGTCGAAGTCGACGTCGCGGCAGGCGATGCGCGTGCCGAAGCGCTTGCTGAGGCCACGAGTGGAGAGAAGCGGGTTCATTCCGCGGCCTCGGCCGGCGCGCGGTGGCGCTCGCAATAGTCGCTGTCGGAACAGACGAACAGGCGCTTGCCGTCGTCGTCGACGATCATCTCGTCCAGGAAGCTGTCCTTGGAGCCGCAGAGCGCGCAACACTGCTCCCAGGTCTCGATCTCGAACGGATGGTCATCGAAGTCGAGGCTCTTGACCGGCGTGTGGGGCGGCACCGCGTAGATGCGCTTCTCGCGTCCGGCGCCGTAGAGCTGAAGGGCCGGGCTGCGATCGAGCTTTGGATTGTCGAACTTGGGGATGGGCGAGGGGCTCATGATGTAGCGCCCGTTCACCATCACCGGGTAGTTGTAGGCCTTGGAGATGCGGCCGTGCCTGGCGATGCTCTCATAGAGGCTGACCTGCATGACGCCGTATTCGGAGAGCGCGTGCAGGGTGCGGGTCTCGGTCTCGCGTGGCTCGAGCATGCGCAACGGCTCGGGGATCGGCACCTGGAAGACCAGGATCTGGCCTTCGCTGAGCGGCGTCTCCGGCACGCGGTGGCGCGTCTGGATGACGGTGGCCTCCTCGGTGCGCGTCGTCGTGGCGACCTCGGCCACGCGGGCGAAGAAGCGGCGGATCGAGACCGCGTTGGTCGTGTCGTCGGCGCCCTGGTCGATCACCTTCAGCGTGTCGTCGCGGCCGATGATGGCGGCCGTCACCTGGATGCCGCCGGTGCCCCAGCCGTAGGGCAACGGCATCTCGCGGCCGCCGAACGGCACCTGGTAGCCCGGCACCGCCACCGCCTTCAGGATGGCGCGGCGGATCATCCGCTTGGTCTGCTCGTCGAGGTAGGCGTAGTTGTACGCGCCATCGGTCATGGCTTACTCCGCCGCCTGGTCGAGGACGGCCCAACTCCCGGAGGATTGCCGACGACGCGCCTCGACCTCGGCGCGCAAGGTCCGCACCACCACCAGCTCGGACTGGAAGTCGACGTAGTGCGGCAGCTTCAGGTGCTGCACGAAGCCCGACGCCTCGACATTATCGGAATGGGCCAGCACGAACTCCTCGTCCTGCGCCGGCGAGGTCGCCGATTCGGAAAGCTCCTCGGCGCGCAGCGCGCGGTCGACCAGCGCCATCGCCATGGCCTTGCGCTCGCTGTGGCCGAAGGCGAGGCCGTAGCCGCGCGTGAACTGCGGCGGCACGTCGTGCGAGCCGGCGAACTGGTTGACCATGTCGCACTCGGTGACGTCGATCTCGGCGATCTCGATCTCGAAGCCCAGCTCCTCGGGCACGAAGGAGACCGGCACGTGGCCGTAGCGGATCTCGCCGACGAAGGGATGGTTGTTGCCGTAGCCGCGCTGCGTCGAGTAGCCCAGCGCCAACAGGAAGCCTTCGTCGCCGCGCGCCAGGTTCTGCAGGCGCACGGGACGGCTGGCCGGCAGGGTGAGTGGATGGCGCGTAAGGTCTTCCGATGCCCCGTCGCGCGGCGGCGGCTCCAGCATGCCCTCACGCTCGAGGATGTCGCCGACGCGCGGCAGGCTGCGGTTGGCGTCGGCCGGCGCGGTCGGCGCGGCCGGCCTGTCGCCTTCGGCCATCAGCGAGAAGTCGAGCAGGCGATGGGTGTAGTCGTAGGTGGGCCCCAGCACCTGGCCGCCCGGCACGTCCTTGAAAGTCGAGGAGATGCGCCGCTCCGCCACCATGGCCGAGGTGTCGATGGGCAGCGAATCGCCGAAGCGCGGCAATGTCGTGCGGTAGGCGCGCAGCAGGAAGATCGCCTCGATCAGGTCGCCGCGTGCCTGCTTGATGGCCAGCGCTGCCAGCGCGCGGTCGTAGCAGGAGCCCTCGGTCATCACGCGGTCGACGGCGAGGCCGAGCTGCTGGTCGATCTGCTCCAGCGAGAGCTCGGCGATGTCGCGATCGCCGCGGCGCTTGTCGGCAACCAGATCGAGCGAATGGGCGATCGCCGTCTCGCCGCCCTTGACCGCAACATACATGTCAGACCTCCACGGCGATGCTGCGCGGCAAGGCGCAGAGCTCGGTGCCGGCGGTGAACACAAGATCGACGCCGCAGGGAAACAGGCCGTGGTTGGCGGCCCAGTCGTCCCAGAAGTCGTCGTCGAGGCCGGCAATGCCGACACTCGCGCGATCGGCAATGCCGGGGCCGCGCCACCGGCGGATCGGCCCGCTTCGTAGATCGGGCACTTCGATCAGGAGCGTGGCGGAACGGTCCGGGTAGGCGTCGGTGCCGAGATTGAAGCCGTCGAAGGGCTGTGGCGTGCCGGCCATCACGACGCCGAACGAGGCCTCGGCCCGCGCTGTCACGATCGGCGTGCCGGCGTGGAAGCGCAGGAAGTTGCGTATCTCGGGCCGATCGAAGTTGCTTGCCAGCCAGACCGGCGTGTCGCGGTCGGCCAGGCTGAGGAGATAGGCGGTCGCGGCCACGCTCAGTGTCCCGGATCCGGCCGGCGCGCCCGCCAGCGAGACGATGCGGCCGGGATGGGCGGTGGCGTCGAGGATGGCGCGGAACAGTTGCTGGGCGTCGTGCGACGGATCGGCGAGGCCGGGCGCCAGGGTGCGCAGGTCGCTCATGTACCTGCCTCGCGGGCGACGGTGAAGAAATCGACCTTGGTCGCCGCGGCGCGGGCGGCGATGGCGCGGCGGCGGGCGTCGGCCTCGGCCTCCAGCGGCGCCACGATCTCGGTCTCCAGCCGGTCACGCCAGTCGGCACGCTGGCCCAGCGCATCGACGGCGGCGGCAATCTCGGCATGGCGGGCGCTGCGGCCGCCGACATAGCCGATGCCGACCTCGCCGCTCTCCAGGCGGACGGCGGCGCGGGTCATCGTCATCTCGCCGGCCGAGAACGGCGCGCCGCTGCCTGAGATGCGGCCCTTGAGCATGACCAGCCCGGTCTCCGGCCGGCGCAACGGGGCATAGGCGGGGACGGGGCCGAGGCCGTCCCACAGCGCGGCAAGCCGCGCGACGGGTGCTTTGGCCAGAACGGAAAGCCACCGCTGTCGACGCGCTTGCGCGGAGGCATCGGCGGATGAGGAAAGGGACATGGCAACGCTCGTGTGAGCGCCGACCATGCGAATGTCGCGTTACCGATCCACGGGCGATTGATGAAGTTATTGTGAAACGGACGACCGCTTTTCCCCAAAAGCAAACGGCGGGGCAAAGGCCCCGCCGTCAACCGTCTGCGCGTGGCGCGGACTACAGATGCTTCAGCACGTTCTCGGCCGACGACACCTCGAAGGCGCCCGGCTTCTCGACGAACAGGTCCTTGATGACGCCGTCCTGGACGACCATGGCGTAGCGCTGGCTGCGCGTGCCGAGGCCGAACTTCGAGCCGTCCATGGTGAGGCCCATCGCCTGGGTGAACTCGCCATTGCCGTCGCCCAGCATGAGGACCTTGTCGCCAGCCTTCTGGTCCTTGCCCCAGGCACCCATCACGAACGCGTCGTTGACGGAAATGCAGGCGATGGTGTCGACACCCTTCGCCTTCAGCTTCTCTGCTTCGGCCACGAACCCGGGCACGTGCTTTGCTGAACAAGTGGGGGTAAATGCACCCGGCAGGGCGAAGGCAACCACCTTCTTGCCAGGCGCGAAAAGCTCTTCGGTGGTGACCGCCTTCGGTCCCTCCGGGCCCAGCATGCGCAGCGTTGCGCTGGGCACCTTGTCGCCGACTTTCGCCATTATTTGCTCCTTACAATTGCCGCCCCAAACCGGCGGTCTCACGAACCGGCGGACCCTAGAGCGGGGGTGCCGGTTTGTCGAATCGGGGCCCGGGTGGCTTGATCTTTGCCCGGACAATCCCCATGGATTTGGAGGAGTATAAGATCATGTCCGGCTCAGGCTCCCCCGCCGCCTCGTTGGTCGGCCGCTTCCTGGTCGCCGCGCCCTCCATGCCGGATGGGCAGTTCAAGAAGAGCGTCGTGTTCATCTGCAAGCACGATGACGACGGCGCATTGGGCATCATCGTCAACAACAAGGTCGAGGACCTGCCGCTGGGCCAGGTCTACAAGCAGCTCGGCATCGAGGCGCCGGACCAGGTGGCCGACCGGCCGGTCCTGTTCGGCGGCCCGGTCCAGACGTCGCGCGGCCTGGTGCTGCATTCGGCGGACTACAAGCGCGAGGGCGAGACGCTGCTGATCGAGGACGGCATGGGCGGTATGGCGCTCACGGCCTCGCCCGAGATCCTGAAGGACATGGCGGGCGGCAGCGGCCCCAAGCATGCCTGGCTGGCCCTCGGCCATTCCGGCTGGGCGCCGGGCCAGCTCGACCGCGAGATGCAGGACAATGCCTGGCTGGTGGTCGACGGTGACGCCAGCCTGGTGTTCGACGCCGATTTTCCCGCCAAGTGGCAGCGCGCCTTGGACCGGCTGGGTGGCGGCGTCACGGGCCGGTTCGACCCGGCGTCGTTCTCACACCAGACCGGGCGCGCCTAGCGCTTTCCCGGCGATTGCCGCGCCGCGATCCGGCGCATCATCCAATGCAGGTCGTGGAAGAGCTGACGGCAGCCCTCGGCCAGGCCGAAAATGAGGGCCAGTACGCTCGCGACCAGCAGCACCGTGCCGACGACGCCACGCGGCAGGAAGAAAAACGAGACCAGCAGGGCGATGCCGACCAGGGCGAGGATGAAACGACCGCTCATACCCTCTATTCTGCAGTGGCATTGCGGCGAAAAAAGGTCGTATGAGATGTGCGTATACGACCATAGATTGTGCTTACGTTCGCCAGGCCACCGGCCTATAGCGGAGACGTGTCCCCGTGACCCCTCCCTGAGCGGGGGCACCGCGTACCCGGGACGCCGTCGCTTCCTTCCCCAACCCCTTTCGGAGGCGGGGGCGTCCCGTCATTCGGCGGCGACCGACTGCGTCGCGGGATTGCGATAGGCGGCGAGCAGGCTCGCTTCGCGCTCCTTGGCCGCCTTCACGTTCTTCTCCTTGACGTGGCCGAAGCCGCGCATGGTCTCGGGCACCGAGGCGATCTGGACGGCGAGCGCGTGGTTGTCCTGGCCGAGCGTGGCCAGCACCTGCTCGATCGTCGCCTGGTATTCGCCGATCAGGCGCCGTTCCATGCGGCGCTCCTCGCTGTAGCCGAAGATGTCGAGCCTGGTGCCGCGCAGCTTCTTCAGCGAGGCGAGGATGCGGAACATCGGCATCACCCAGGCGCCGTATTCCTTCTTCTTGAGCTGGCCGGTCGTCGGATCGCGATCGGCGAACAGAGGCGGCGCGAGATGGAAGGTGACCTTGTAGTCGCCCTCGAACTGGCTCGAGAGCTTCTTCAGGAACTCGCCGTCGCTGTAGAGGCGGCCGACCTCGTACTCGTCCTTGTAGGCCATCAGCTTGTAGAGCGAGCGGGCGACCGCTTCGGCCAGTCCGCGACGACCCGGCGCCTTGGTCTTCTCGGCCGCGGCGACCTTGTCGACGAAGGCGCGATAGCGCTCGGCGTAGGCCGCATCCTGGTAGGCCGTCAGCAGCTCGACGCGCTTGGCGACGATCTCCGGCAAGGTCCGGGCCGCAGGCTTCTCGACACGCAGCGTCGGCTTGGCCGCCGCCTGCACCGCGGCGATGTTGTGCGCGGCGAGACGACCCCAGGCGAAGGTGCGCTTGGAGGTCTCGACGGCGACACCGTTCAGCTCGATGGCCCGCTCGATGGCCTCGAACGACAGCGGCACCAGGCCCTTCTGCCAGGCATAGCCCAGCATGAAGAGGTTGGTGGCGATGGAATCGCCCAGGATCGCCGTGGCAAGCCCGGTACCGTCGACGAACGTCACGGCCTCGTCGCCCGCGGCGTCGCGGATCGACTTCATCATGGCCTCGGCGCCGAGATCCATGTCGCCATTCATCACGAACGCCGCGACCGGCGTCATGTAGCCGTTGATAACCGCGCGGGTGACACCAGGCTCGATGCGCGACAGCGCCGCCGGCGAGGCCGCCACGACCATGTCGCAGCCCAGCACCAGGTTGGCGCCGCCGGCGGCGATGCGCACGGCATGCAGGTCCTCAGGCTTGGGCGCGAGACGGACGTGGCTCATCACTGCGCCGTTCTTCTGGGCGAGGCCGGTGAAGTCGAGCACGGTGCAGCCTTTGCCTTCGAGGTGGGCAGCCATGCCGATCAGCGCGCCGACGGTGATCACGCCGGTGCCGCCGATGCCGGTCACCAGGATGCCGTAGGCCTCCGACAGCGGCCGCACGCTCGGCATGGGCAGCTGGGCGAAGGGATCGTCCTGCACGACCTTGAGCTGCGGGCGCCTGGCCTTGGCCGGTGTGCCGCCATGCACCGACACGAAGGACGGGCAGAAGCCGTTCACGCAGGAGAAGTCCTTGTTGCAATTGCTCTGGTCGATCTGGCGCTTGCGGCCGAGCTCGGTCTCGAGCGGCTTCACCGACACGCAGTTGCTCTTCTCAGAGCAGTCGCCGCAGCCCTCGCATACCGCGTCGTTGATGAACACGCGCTTGGCAGGGTCGGGGAAGGTGCCCCGCTTGCGGCGGCGGCGCTTCTCGGCGGCGCAGGTCTGGTCGTAGACCAGCACGGTAAGTCCCGGGATGTCGCGCAGCTCGCGCTGCACGGCGTCGAGGTCGTCGCGATGGCGGATGGTGACGCCGTGGGCGAAGTCGGTGCCCATCGGGTACTTGTCAGGCTCGTCGGTGACGACAACGACTTTCTTGGCGCCTTCGGCGGCGACCTGCTTGGTGATGTCGGGGACCGTGAGCGGCCCGTCATGCGGCTGTCCGCCCGTCATGGCGACGGCGTCGTTGAACAGGATCTTGTAGGTGATGTTGACGCCCGCCGCCGCGGCCTGGCGGATCGCCATCAGGCCGGAGTGGTAGTAGGTACCATCGCCCAGGTTCTGGAAGATGTGATTGTCGCCGCTGAACGGCGCCTGGCCGACCCAGGGCACGCCCTCGCCGCCCATGTGGGAGATCAGCGCGGTGCGGCGCTCGGGCATCCAGGTCGCCATGCCGTGGCAGCCGATGCCGGCCATGGCGCGGCTGCCGTCGGGGAGGCGCGTCGAGGTGTTGTGCGGGCAGCCCGAGCAGAAGTACGGCGTGCGCGCCACCTTGGGCGGCGGGGCGGCCAACAGCTTCTCCTTGGCTTCGAGGCGGGCCAGCCGCTGCTTGAGCTCGGGCGATTCGCCCATGTGCTTCATCAGTCGGCCGGCGATCACCATCGCGACGCCGGTCGGCGTCAGCTCGCCTTCGCTCGGCAGGATGATGCCGCCGGTCTCGTCGGCCTTGCCGATCACCAGCGGCCGGCGGTTGGCCGGCATGTTGTACAGCAGATGGACCAGTTGCTCCTCGAGGTTGGAGCGCTTCTCCTCGATGACGATCACTTCCTGGAGGCCTTCGGCGAAGCGGCGGGCGCCTTCCGGCTCCAGCGGCCAGGTCATGCCGACCTTGTAGATGCGGATGCCGAGCGCGCGCGCGCGTTCGTCGTTGATGCCGAGATCTTCCAGGGCCTGGCGCGTATCGAGATAGGCCTTGCCCGTGGTCATGATGCCGATGCGCGCGCGCGGCGGGTCGATCACCACGCGATCGAAGCCGTTGGCGCGCACGAACGCCTTGACCGCCGCCATCTTCGGCCCGTGCAGGCGCTTCTCCGCCTCCATCGGCGGATCGGGATTGCGGATGCCGAGGCCACCCGGCGGCAGCTGGAAGTCGGTCGGCATCATGATCTTGATGCGCTCCGGATCGACCCACACCGAGGCGCCCGACTCGACGGTCTCGGAGATCGCCTTGAAGCCGATCCAGCAGCCCGAGTAGCGCGACAAGGCGAAGCCCAGCAGGCCGAAGTCGAGATACTCCTGCACGTTGGCCGGATTGATCACCGGGATCATGGCGGCCGAGAACACCTGCTCGCTCTGGTGCGGCAAGGTCGAGGACTGGGCGCCATGGTCGTCGCCCGCCAGTACGATGACGCCGCCATGCGCCGAGGAGCCGGCGGCATTGCCGTGCTTCAGCACGTCCATCGAGCGGTCGACGCCGGGGCCCTTGCCGTACCAGATCGAGAATACACCATCGACCTTGGCGCCGGGGAACAGGTTGACCTGCTGGGTGCCCCACACGGCGGTGGCGGCGAGGTCCTCGTTCAGGCCCGGCTGGAAGTGGATGTTGTTGTCCTTGAGGTAGCGCTTGGCCGTCCACAAAGCGTGGTCGTACATGCCGAGCGGCGAGCCGCGGTAGCCCGAGATGAAGCCACCGGTGTTGAGGCCGGCTGCGAGGTCGCGCTGGTGCTGCATCATCGGCAGGCGCACCAGCGCCTGGATGCCGGTCATGTAGACCCGGCCCTTGTCGAGCCGATAGCGGTCTTCGAGCGCATAGTCGCCAAAGACGAGAGGAACTGGGGTGGCGGTGCTCATCGCGGGAATGCCCTCCGAAGGCGGCGGCGTGAACGGGCGTTTATGTTGGCGCGAGCATAGCCGGGCCAGTCACCAAGGGGAAAGACCGCACCCCCGTCAATTTCACATGGCGTGTCCCACCGGGCTGCTGCGGTCAGCGCATCACGCGAGACTAAGGTTTAGCTGGCGCGATTGGTGCATCTTGGTCGAAGAAGGCTCTCGGTATTTATGGGGTCACGCCTATGGCGGTGGAGACAAGCCTGGGCGGCTTGCAGGCGGCGATAACCATGGCGGCGGCGACGGGCTCGAACCGGGCATGACCGTCTGGCTTGCGGGAGGAATCTGATGGGTGAGCTGGCCGAGATGGCGCTCGACCCTTTCGTGCAGACGGGCGTCGTCGCCATTTTGGGCGCGCTGATCACCCGCGTGCTGCTGCGCCACTATCCGGCGCGGCGCCTGGTCTTCCAGCTCGCCTTCTTCCTGGCGCTGACGGCGCTGCTCTTTCACCATGGCCTCGTCCCCTACGAGATCGCACCGGACACCACGCCCGCCTACGAACGCGTTTTCGTGGCCGTGGCCAAGATCATCTGGTGGATCAACGGTGCCTGGGTCCTGACCGGGTTCACACGCGTCTTCCTGATCTTCGAGCGGCGCCCGCGCGAGGGCCGGCTGATCCAGGACCTCATCGTCGGCCTCATCTATCTCAGCGCCGTGCTGTCGGTCTTCGCCTACGTCTTCAGCGCGCCGGTCGGCACCCTGATCGCGACCTCCGGCGTGTTCGCCATCATCCTCGGCCTCGCCTTGCAGAGCACGCTGGCCGACGTGTTCTCCGGCATCGCCCTCAATCTCAGCAAGGCCTACGAGGTCGGCGACTGGATCGTGCTGAACGACGGCATCGAGGGCCGCGTGGTCGAGACGAACTGGCGGGCGACGCACCTGCTCAACGCCTCGAACGACCTGGTGGTGCTGCCCAACAGCGGCCTGGCCAAGGCCCAGCTGACCAACCTCAGCAGCCCCAACCGCAACCACGGGGTCAAGCTGCGCGTGCGGGTGGCGCCGACCATGGCGCCGTCGACGATCTCGGACGTGATGCGCACGGTGATGCTCAGCAGCAACAACATCATGCCGACGCCCGCGCCCACGGTGGAGATCAAGTCGCTGGATGCCCATGCCGTCGAGCTGGAGCTCGCCTTCCGTGTCCGTGATTTCGGGGTGGCCGCGGCAGCGCGGCACGAGGTCTATGACCTGATCTATCGCCACACGCGCGCCGCCGGGCTGGCGCTGGCGCCGCCGCGCGAGGCGGGTGCATCGGCGTTCGTCGGCCAGGCGGCGGCGACCGCCCCGACACCGAGGGGAACGGCGCTGCGCCTGGTCGATGCCGTGCCTCTGTTCGCGTCGCTGATGGACGAGGAGAAGGCGGCGCTGGCCGACACCATGACGCGCAAGACCTATCGCAAGGGCGAGGTGCTGGCCGCGCAAGGCGACAAGCTCAGCTCCCTGGTGGTCATCCGCACCGGCGTCGCCGTGGTGTCGCGCGACGAGGGCGTCGGCGAGATCGAGCTGAGCCGGCTGGCGCCTGGCGACTATTTCGGCGAAAGCGGCCTGTTTGCCGGAGCCGGCGAGCCCGGAACGGTGCGCGCCCTGACGTTCGTCGTGGCCTACGAGGTGGGCCAGGCGGCGCTCGCCAAGCTGATGCACGACCGGCCGACGATAGCCGACGAGATCAGCCTGACGCTGACACGGCGCGCCAAGACCAATGCAACGGGATTGGCCGATGACGGACTGGGCGCTGCGCCCTCGTTTTCGGACCTGGTGACGCGGATCCGGCAGCTCTTCCAGCTGCCGCACGGCTAGACCGCGCGGCTCAGCGCTTGGCGTATTCCGTGAAGACGTAGTCGCGCGTCACCACGTCGGTGTGGCAGGCGAGCCCGCACTTCGCATCGTTGCCTTGCGGTGGCCTCGAGGCCGCATTGGCCGGGCTGAACGTGCCGGAGGCTTCATCGTAGTCGAACGCGCCCCATCCCCAGCCGCCGCTGTCGGCGAATCGCTTGCTGTCCTTCACCATGAAGTCGACGTCATGCTGGATGCCCGGCACGATCGGCTGACCCGGATAGCTCTCCTGCTTCTTCGGGTTCCAGTGGATCTTCGCCATCATGGCGCCGTCGGGGAACGACTTGCCGTTGTCGGGGATGCCTTGCTTGAAGGCTTCGATCATCGCCGGATTGCCCAGGATCGCGGCGACCTTGCCGCCATTCCCGCTGAGCGAGATGAGAGCCCAGTCCTCGTATCCCCTGAACTCGGAGAAGGCGAGGCCGCCCGGGACTTTGACGGCGTACTTGTCCTTGTCCTGAGCGGAAATCGAGACGGCGGTGACCAGGATGGCAATCGATGCCAAGACGCTGGCGCCGGTCAGAATGGCTCTTCGCATCACGCACTCCTCAGTTTGAAGACAGCTGGATCACGTTCCACGATGCCGGTGCAAGTGTCGCCTCGAGCTTCGCACCGTCGACCCGCACCGCCGTAAGGGACTTGGGCGCGATCCGGTCGGGATCATCCTTGGTATTCATTGCCGTGAGATCGCCGTCCGCCAGCTGCACCGCCTGCTTGACGGCAAGCGTGCCGAATCTGTCGGCGTCCAGCCTGAGAGGCAGGGTCTCATCGAGACTGCGATTCAGTGCGAAAAGGGTGAGCGTGCCCTCCTTATCGTCATGCACCGCGGAGAGCTTCAGGTAGGGCGCCGCGGGAATGTCGTAGTAGTCGTTGATCGGGCCCTGCGGATCGTTGTAGCGCGCGGAGTAAGTCGGCGAATCGATCTCGGTGCGCAGCACGCGGCCGCGGCCCATGCGGCTGAAATGTGCAAACGGATGGAAGATCGTCTGCCGCCAGGCCGGGCCGCCGGTCTCCGTCATGATCGGCGCGATGACGTTCACCAGCTGGGCGAGGCAGGCCGCCTTGACGCGGTCGGCATGGTTCAGCAGCGAGATGCACATGCCGCCGAAGGCCAGCGCATCCTCCATGTTGTAGGGCTCCTCGAGGATCGGCGGCGCGACCGGCCAGCCTTCCTTGACGCGGGCGGCGCGATTGCGTCGCGTACGGTACCAGACATTCCATTCGTCGAAGCTCAGCATGATGCGCTTGCTCGAGCGCCGCCGCGCGGCGACGGCGTCGGCGATCGCCACGACCTCGTCGATGAAACTGTCCATCAGGTCGACGCTCGCCAGGAAGGCCGGCGTGTCGCCGTCGTAGTTGTTGAGATAGGTGTGCAGCGAGATGTACTCGACGTGGTCGAACGTGTGCTGCAGCACCGTGTCCTCCCACGCCCCGAAGGTCGCCATGCGCCGGCCTGACGAGCCGCAGGCGGCGAGCTCGATCGACGGGTCGATCCATTTCATCATCTTGGCCGCCTCGTGGGCGATGCGGCCGTACTCGTGGGCGGTCTTGGCTTCCATCTGCCAGGGACCGTCCATCTCGTTGCCGAGGCACCAGAACTTCACGCCGTGCGGCTTGTCCCAGCCGTGCTTCCTGCGAAGATCCGACAGTGCCGTGCCGCCGGGATGGTTGCAGTATTCGACCATGTTGCGGGCGGCATCGCCGGTCCTGGTGCCGAGATTGACCGCCAGCATCGGCTCGATGCCGGTGGCGCGGCACCAGTCCAGGAATTCGTTGGTGCCGAATTCGTTGGTCTCGGTCGACATCCAGGCGAGGTCGAGGCGGCGCGGCCGCTCGGCGACCGGGCCGACACCGTCCTCCCAATTGTAGCCCGAGACGAAGTTGCCGCCGGGGTAGCGCATGATGGTGGGGGCAAGCTCGCGCACCAGTTCGAGCACATCCTGGCGGAAGCCCTTGGCGTCGGCGGTGGGATGGCCGGGCTCGAAGATGCCGCCATAGATGCAGCGGCCGAGATGCTCCAGGAAGGCGCCGAACAGGCGCGGATCGGTCGTGCCGATGGCGAAATCGCGGTGCAGGCGGACGGTGACGTTACGCATGGAAAGCAGCTCCGGTGGGCGGGACTTCGGGCGAGAGGACGGAATTCTTGAGCAGCTGCGAATAAGGATGCTGCGGGTTGTCGAGCACGGCGCGCGCCTCGCCGCTTTCGACGACCTTGCCGTGGCGCATGATCAGGATGCGGTCGCTGACATAGTAGGCGGTGGCGAGGTCGTGGGTGATGTAGATGATCGACACGCCGCGCCGCTCGCGCAGGCCGCGCAGCAGGTTGACGATCGAGGCACGCAGCGAGGCGTCGATCATCGACACCGGCTCGTCGGCAACCAGCAGTGCCGGCTTCGAGATCAGGGCGCGGGCGATCGCAACGCGCTGCAGCTGGCCGCCCGACAGCTCGTGCGGGTAGCGGCCGCGTATCTCGGCGAGCGACAGGCCGACTTCCTTGAGGGCTCCGTCGGCGGCCTCGCGGATCTCGGCCTCGCCTTCGACGCCCGCCATGCGCCGTGCCGTGGCGAACAGGTAGCGGTCGAGCCGCTTCATGGGGTTGAAGGCCTCGAACGGGTTCTGGAAGACCGGCTGGACCTCCTTCATGAAGGCAAGCCGCGCGCGGCCGCCGCGGATGCCGGAGAGATCCTTGCCCTTGAAGCGGATGGTGCCGCTGCTGGTCGGCACCATGCCGAGGGTCATGCGTGCCAGCGTGGTCTTGCCGCTGCCCGATTCGCCGACGACGGTCAGGATCTCCGGCCGGTCGGCCTCGAGCCGCAGGCTGACGCCGTCGACAGCCGTGACGCGGCGGGCCGCGAACAGGCCGCCGCTGCGGTAGACGCGGCTCACGTCCTCGACCTCGAGCAGCGCACTCATGCCGGACGCTCCGGCTCGGGATGGAAGCAGGCGACGCGCTGGCCGGGCGCCAGCTCGGCCATCGGCGGCGCTTCGCGGCGGCAGATGTCGGAAGCGCGCGGGCAGCGCGGATGGAAGCGGCAGCCCGCCGGCGGATCGGCGAGGTTGGGCGGCGCGCCGTCCAGGCCCTTCTTGGGGGCGGCATCGCCCAACCGCGGCAGGCTCGCGATCAGGTGGGCGGTGTAGGGATGGCGCGGCGAGCGGAAGATGTCGGCGGTGCGGCCCTCCTCGACCAGGCGGCCGGCATACATGATGCCCAGCCGGTCGGTGAGGTTGGCGTGCACGGCCATGTCGTGGGTGACGAAGATGATAGACGAGCCGAGCTCGCGCTGGATCTCGTGGATCATGGCCAGAACGCCCTTCTGGACGACGACGTCCAGCGCCGTGGTCGGCTCGTCGGCGATGATGAATTCGGGCCGGCAGACGGTGGCGAGCGCGATGGTGACGCGCTGGCGCATGCCGCCGGACAGCTGGTGGGGAAAGGCGTCCAGCACGTCGGGCTGAAGATGCAGGCGTTGCAGGTGATCGCGCACGACTTGCAGGAATTCGGCCTTGGGACGACCGATATGGCGGAAGGCGAAGTCGAAGAAGGTGTGCCGCACCCGCCGCACCGGGTTCAGCACGTTCATCGAGCCCTGCATGATGTAGCTGAGATGCTTCCAGCGGATCTTGCCCAGCGCCTCGCGGTCGATGCGATGGATGTCGACCGGCTTGTCGCCGAAGCGGAACACGACGGAGCCAGCCAGCACTTCGAGCGGCGGCTGGATGGCGTTGGCGATGGTCTTGATCAGGGTCGTCTTGCCGCTGCTCGATTCGCCGGCCAGGCCGTAAATCTCGCCGGCTGCGATGGCGAGCGAGATGTCGTCGACCGCGCGCACCTCGCGGCTGACGCCGTAGGCGGAGGTGCGGTACCAGGCGCGCAGGCCTGAGACGGCGAGCACCGGTTCGCTCATCCGCCGCTCCGGCCGAGGCGGCTGCGCGGGTCGATATACTCGTTCATCGACACGGCGAGCAGGAACAGGCCGATGAAGGCCATGATCACCAGCAGCACGGGGAAGAAGATCCACCACCAGATGCCGGCGACCAAAGCCGTGTGCTGGTTGGCCCAGTAGATCAGCACGCCGATGGTCGGCGTGTTGATGTCGGTGAAGCCCAGCACCGACAGGGTCACCTCGAGGCCGATCGACCAGTTGATGTTGTTCATGGTGGTCGAGAACACGATCGGCAGGACGTAGGGCAGGTGCTCCTCGACCAGGATCTGGCGCATCGACATGCCGGAGAAGATGCCGGTCTCGGTGAACTCGCGGGTCCTGAGGCTGAGCGCCACCGAACGGATCAAGCGCGCGTCGTAGGCCCAGCCCAGGCAGGCCATCATCAGCGCCAGCAGGCCCCACGACATGTGGTCCTTCATGACGAAGTAGAACAGCACCAGGATGGGGAACAGCGGGATGACGATGAAGGTGTCGTTGATCGACATCAGCACGCGATCGACCAGGCCGCCGCAGTATCCCGCGACCAGGCCGATCACCAGCGCCAAGAGGCGGCTGATCACGGCGACCGTGATGCCAAATATCAAGGTATTGCGGATCGAGAAGGTGAGCAGCCAGAACAGGTCCTGGCCGCGCGACGTCGTGCCCATGGGATAGGCCCACGACGGCGGCACGTCGGGCGGCACGACGAAGCTGTCGTTCGGCGGATAGGGCGAGAAGAACGACAGCAGCGCGAAGCCCAGCACGATCGCCACCAGGACCAGGCCGACCGCGAACTGGCGGTTGAAGCGCAGGAGGTCGATCAGGATGCGGCCCATCTCAGCGCGCCTTCACGCGAGGGTCGAGCAGGGGGTAGGCGAGGTCGATCAGCAGCACGGCGACCGACACCGCCAGGATCGACACGGTGGTGACACCCAGCACCAGGCTGTAGTCGCCGACATGGACGGCCGAGACCAGCAAAGTGCCGACGCCGGGATAGCCGAAGACCTGCTCGGTGATGATGGCGCCGTTGAAGATCGAGCCCAGCGACATCGCGAGGCCGGTGACCTGCGGCACCAAGGCGTTGCGCATGACGTAGGAGCCGAGGATGCGGCGGCGCTCGACGCCGCCCAACTCGGCGTAGGCCACGTAATCCTCGGTCACGACATTGGAGACCAGCGAGCGCATGCCCATGAACCAGCCGCCGAGCCCGACCAGCGCCAGCGACAGCACCGGCAGGACGGCGTGCGCCGCGACGCTGCCGATGAACTCCCAGCTCCAGCCGCGCGTCATGTTCATCTTGTAGCCGCCGCTGATCGGCAGTACCGGCCAGAGATAACCGAAGGCGATCAGCAGCAGTAACGCCACGATGTAGTAGGGGATGGGATGGAAGGCCATCGCCAGGATGCCGGCGAAGCGCAGCGCCTTGCTGCGCCGGTAGTAGCCGGCGAGCCCGCCCAAGAGGTTGCCGAGTATCCAGGTCAGCAGGGTCGAGATCACCAGCAGGGCCACCGTCCACGGCAGCGCGCGGCCGATCAGCACCGAGACCGGCGTGGGAAAGGCCGACAGCGAGGGGCCGAAGTCGCCCGTCGCGACGCGGCGCCAGAAGGCGACGTACTGGTCGCCGAGGCCGCCTTCGAGGCCGTAGAGCTCCTTCAGCGACTGGCGCATCAGGGCGATCGCCTCGGGGCTGGTGCTGCCGAACTGCGTCGCCGCCGCGATCGACTGCTCGACCGGATCGATCGGCGTCGAATGCGTGACGATGAAGGCAATGTTGATCCCGATGAACACGACCAGGGCGAACTGCCCGAGGCGCGTCAGGAGATAAAGCGGGTACCCTGTCACTGTCGCGAACACCTCATGCTGAGGAGGCCGCGCAGCGGCCGTCTCGAAGCATGGGCCTCAGCACGACTGGTTCCCACCCTTCGAGACGCCGCGCGATGCGCGGCTCCTCAGGTGAGGACATTGTTGATCCGACTGTCGTCGCTCACTGTTTCGGCTTCAGCTTCACCATCATGTACTTGGTGTTGGCCCAGTTCGGCACCGGATCGGTGTAGGGCGCGGTCGCGGCGTTGGGATAGCCGGTCCAGTAGGTGTCATCCATCACCGTGAACACATTGTAGGACATCAGCGGGATGGTCGGCATTTCCTGCACCACGAGCTTCACGTACTCGCGGTTGAGATCGAGGCCCTTGGGATCGTCGAAGCCGGTCTGGCGCACCTGCTCGATGATCTTGTCGAGCGCGGGGTTGGTCCAGCGCTGCCAGTTGCGCGGTGGTTGCGGCTTGCCGGGCTGGGCGACGAACTGCGAGTGCCAGCTGTCGAGGAAGAACGAGAGGTCGGGATGGCCGCCCCAGGTCTCGACGCTCCAGGTGATCATCGCCTCGAAGTCGCCGGCCTGCCGGCGATCGACCATGCTGCCCTGGGCCACGACGGTCGAGGCATCGATGCCGAACTGGCGCCACTGCTGGGCGATCATGCTGCCAGCGCGGGTCATCACCGGCCGGCCCTCGCCCTCGACCATCAGCTTGATGGCGAACGGCTTGCCGTCGGGCATGAACCACTTGTCGCCCTTCTTGCTGTAACCGGCACGCTCGAGCAGCTCGGCGGCGGCCTGCGGGTTGGGCTTCCACCAGCCGCGGCCGAACGACTTCGCAATGTCGTCGGCGCTCGACGGGATCTGGTCGCCCAGCGAGGGCCTGAGCGAATCGGCGATCTGCTTGCCGATGGTCGGATCGTACGGCTTGATCTTGCGCTTGCCGGTATCGATCTCGAACGCCTGCAGCCAACCCTCCAGCGGCGCGTGGTAGACCTCCGGCGCCGAGCCGGTGGGCGGCACGCCGATCGCCGAAATCGTCGCGGCGCCGCGGTACGACGCCATCGACACCGCCTTGATGTCGATCAGCAGCGCCAGCGCCCAGCGCACGTCGCGGCTCTTGAACATGTCGTTCTGGGCATTGAGCACCACCGCCGGCAAGGTCGGGTCGGGATGGGCGTAGGGGAAACCCTTGAACCAGCCGTGCGAGGTCTTGCTCTGCTTGGCCAGGGTGAACATGCCCTCGGGCGAGACATCGTGGATGATGTCGAGCTCGTGGTTGAGCTGGGCGATCACGCGTTTGTCCGGCGGGCCGGGATCGACATAGGCGACGTACTTCGGGCCGGGCTCGCCGAAGCGCGCCACCGTGGTGCGCTGCCAGTCGGGACGCTTCTGCCAGATGAACCACTTGCCGTTGGGATCGAACGAATTCAGCGTGTAGGCGCCGAGCGTCACCGGCGGGTTGAAGTCGAACTTCAGCGGATCGGCCACCTTCTCGAAGACGTGCTTGGGCATCATCCACATGGCGTTCCAGCGCACGGTGAACAGCGCGTGGAAGCGCGAGTTGGGCTTCTTCAGCTTGAACACGACCGTGCTGTCGTCGGGCGTGCTGACGTCGGCCACGTTGACCTGCACCGGCGCGCTCCAGCGCAGGCCGTTGGTCTTCATGTGGGTCTGGATGGTGTAGAGGACGTCGGCCGCGCTGAACTCGACACCGTCGCTCCAGAAGATGCCCTTGCGCAGCTTCACCGTCATCTCGGTGAAGTCGGCGTTGTAGATCGGCTTCTCCGAGGCGAGGGAATTGTCCCACACGCCGTCGACGCCCTTCTGCGGGTCGATGTACCAGAAGGTGTCCATGCCGAGCTGATGCAGGCCGGTCGACTGGCCGCCGGCATTGATCGACCAGATGTTGAACCAGCCCGCGTTCTTGATCGTCCCTTCGGGATTCTCGACGATCAGCGTTTCCTTGCGCGGCAGGTTGGAGATCGTGTTCTGCGCGGCCGCTTCGCCGGCCAGGCAACCCACGAACATGAGCAGCGCGATGTATCGCCAAAAGCGCATCGTTTCCCCCAGGTCTTGCGGCGCGTTTTAGGCTGCGTCCGCTTAGTCGAGCGTGACGCTAGTCACGCCCGCCGCAGTCGTCAAACCCGGGGGATCGGCCGACAGATCAGTTGGTCGGCTTCCTGCCTTGCTTGTAGTTGGCGATCGCCGTCTTGAGCATGCGGTACTCGGTGCAGCCGAAGACGCAGAGCGAATCGAGGCGCGCCAGCATCTTGTCGGCATCGGCCGGCTGGTCAAGCATCAGGTAGGCCTCGCCGAGATACTCGTGCGCCCCGAGATGGCGCGCATCGATCGCCAGTGCTTGAGTGTAGTACTGCAGCGAGCCGCGCGGGTTGCCGCCGGCGCGCGTGGCATAGCCCATCAGGTTGTAGGCGTCGGCGTTGCGCGGATCGCGCTGCACGACCTGCTGCAGCAGCGGAAGCGCGCCTGCGTAGTTCTTGGCCTCGATCATGGCCTTGGCCTGCGCGAAGTTCGGATCGGCCGGCACCGCCGGTGCGACCGCCGTGGGCTTGGGCGGATCGGCGCCGCCGCCAGCTGCGAAGGTCGCAATGGGAAGCCCAAGAGCGAGCAGTGCCGCTGAAGCAAAAACGGTCAGGCGCATGGTCTACCTCCTGAGGTTGGCGGATTTTCTCCTGATACCTGTCTCGGGCAACGAAAATTTCATGACATTGCCGTGAGTTCAGCCACCTTCTTGAGCGCGCGCACCCTCAGGCGGCCCTGGCGGCCGCGGATCTCGACGTCGTGGCTCTGATAGGCGCCAAGATCGATGCCGGCACGATCCAGCAGTTCCTGTGAGACAACCAGTTCGGCGGTGAATTCCTTGGTCAAGGTCTCGAGGCGGCTGGCGATGTTCACGGTGTCGCCGATCGCGGTCAGGTTCGTGGTGCGCCCGTAGCCCATCTCGCCGACGATGGTCGCGCCCGAATGCAGGCCGATGCCGATGCGCAGCGGCTGGTTGAGATCGCCCGACAGCGCCTCGTTGAGATCGGCCAGCGCCTCGCCCATGCGCCGTGCCGCATCGAGCGCCTCGCGGCAGGCGACCTGCGGCTCCTTGCCGAGGCCGAAGATGGCCATGACGCCGTCGCCGATGAACTTGTCGAGGCGCCCGCCCGCCGCCTCGATCGCCTGGCCGGTGGCGCGGAAATAGCGGTTGAGCAGGAACACCACGTCGTAAGGCAGTCGGCCTTCGGAGATCGAGGTGAAGCCGCGGATGTCGGCGAACAGGATCGCGACATAGTGCTCGCCGCCATGGGCTTGCGGCTGGCGGCGATAGGCCTCGACCGGCCCGGCCGACGCGGGCAAGAGCGGCGTCACACGATAATGGCCGGGCGGCGGGCGCAGCTGGCAGGCCAGGCGCACGTTGGCCGGTGCGCCGACGCGCGCCAGCACCTTCTGCTCCTCCGGCGAGGCTTCGGGCAGCTTGGCGCGGTCCTGGCCGCCGATGCGCACGCGGCAGGTCGAGCAGCGACCGCGGCCGCCGCACACCGAGGCGTGCGGGATGCCGGCGATGCGGCTCATCTCGAGGATGGTGAGGCCGGTCGGCTGGGCGACGCTGCGCCGTTCGTCGTAGTCGAGGCGCACGACGCCGGCGCGGCGTTCCCACAGGTCGCGCAAGGGCCGCGCACTCAGCGCGCCGACCAGCAACACCAGCGCGCCGATCTGCAGGTCGCGCGAGATGGCGTAGAGGTTGGCGATGCCTTCCTGCGACGGCACGTTCGCGCGCTCGAACAGGTTCTGCAGGAAGCCCGGCTGCTGGGCGAGGTCGGCTACGTCGCGCAGGGCGATGGCCGCGCCGGCGATGCCGCCCACCGGCACCAGCAGGGCGATCGCGTAAAGCAGCGGCAGCCAGGTGCGATACCAGGGGCGCAGGCGCCAGGCGAAGTGCAGGCCGATGCAGGCATGCAGCCAGACGACGAGAGGCAGGGCGAACTGGCGGACGATGCCCATCCAGTCGCCGCTCACCAGCGAGGCCAACACCCAGGGATAGCCGGGCTCGACGCCGTAGAGCGCGTGCGCGAGCCGCGTGCCGACGACGTGGACGGCGCCCAGCGGGATGATCAGCGCGCCCAGGATCCACTGTGTCCATTCCCAGGACGACAGCCTCAGCGCGCGCCGCTGGTAGAGCGACCACAGCGCCAGGAAGAAATGACCGAACAGCGCGCCATAGAGCACGGCCTGGCCGATCGGATTGTGCCAGAGGAGGACGAACCAGTGCCGGCCCGCCTCCAGGATGCGCAGCGAGATCAGGCCGAGCGTGTGGTTCAGGAGATGCGTGACGACATAGAAGAACAGCACATAGCCCAACCAGAGGCGGAGCCGGCCGACCATGGCGCTATTTCAGGAGCGGCAGCACCGCTTCGGGCGGCCGGCCGATGGCGGCGCGCTTGCCTGACACGACGATCGGCCGCTGCAGCAGGACGGGGTGGGCCGCGATCGCCTTCACGATGTCGGCGCGGCTGAGGTCGGCCTTCTTCTTCTTGAGCGCCTTGAACTCGGCCTCGCCGTCGCGAATCAGCGCGCCCGGCTCGCCGCCCACCATGTCCAACAGCTTCTCGACCTCGGCCTTGCTGGGCGGCTCCTTGAGGTACTCGCGGATCGCCGGCGCGACGCCCTTCTTCTTCAGGAGCTCGAGCGTCTCGCGTGACTTGCTGCAGCGCGGGTTGTGCCAGATCGTGACGGTCATCGAACGCTTCCCCTTCAGTCATCCTGAGCGCAGCGAAGGATCTCATGCCGATTGCAAGCGGCGATGAGGTCCTTCGCTACGCTCAGGACGACGCAGGTAAGCAAGCGGCTCACTCCTCGTCCAGTGCATCGACGCTCCGGGCGTCGATCACCTTTTTGGCAACATCGAAGGCAAACCCGGCGCGGGCCATGGCGGCGAGGTCGCGCAGGCGCTTGTCCTTGCGGTCCTGGTCCGGCCGGAACGGCCCGAGGCGTCGCCGCCGCGCCAGCGCCACGGCCGCCTGCCATTCACGTTCGGCCGGATTGGTATCGAGCTCCTGGTCGAGTGCGGCCATCGCGCGGTCGAGCGTGTCGCCGTCGACGCCGGCGTGGCGAAGCTTCTGGCGCGTCAGCCGGCTCGACGCGCCTCGCCGGTGCAGCGCGCGCGCCTTGGTCTGGGCGAACTCCTTGTCGTTGATGGCGCCGGCCTCGATGAACTTGGCGACGATCGCCTCGATCGCCTGCTCGACGTTCTCCATCACCGGCGCTTCGGCCATCTCGGCTTTGCGAACCCGGCGGCCGAGAACGCGCCGCAGCCCCTCGGCTGTCGCCGGATAGCGTTCGAGATAGAACGTCGCTGCGTTCAGCAGGTACTTCGCGGTGATCGGACGCGCCGGGCGCTTCACGCTTCAGCCGCGCAACGGGATGCCGACCATCGCCTGCAATTCGTCGATCGCCACGTCGGGATCGCCGACCTTGATCGTGCGCATGCCGAGCGCGCGGGCAGGCTTCAGGTTGATGCCGAGATCGTCGAGGTAGACGCAGTCCTCGGGCTGCACGCCCAGAAGGTCGCAGGCATGCTGGTAGATGCGCGGATCGGGCTTGCGCATGCCGAGCTTGCTCGATTCCACGACGTGCTCGAACAAGGTCATGATCTCGGCGACAGCCTTGGCCTTGTCGGCGCCGCGCGCCATGCCGGGCCCTTCGCCGTGCTTCATGTTGTTGGTGATGCAGGCGACTCGGAAGGCGCGGCTACAACGTCGCAGCGCCTCGACCATCTGCGGCCGAATGTCGCCGCTCAGCGACTGCAGGATGCGCCAGCCGTCCACCTTGTGACCGTTCTGGCGAGCCTCTTCTTCGAAGAGTGCGACAAATCCGTCGAGGGAGACTTCGCTGCGTTCCATTTTTGCCCAGGCGTTGGTGTCGCCATTGCGCGCATTGAGGCCGCGAATGAAATCTTTGGGAAGCCCGGCTTCGATTTCGTAGCGATTAAAGGCCTCGAAGGGGCTGGAAAGGATCACGCCGCCGAAATCCCACAAGATCGCTCGGGGGCTTTTTGCATGGCTCATATTCATGGTGGTGCGACCCTGTTTACCTTGTTCCTGCCCTAGTCGGCCCTTATTTCACGCCCTCCATAGGCGACGGAGTGATCAATGACCACCGTTCGCCACAACAAGCTAGGAACCAAGCGAAATGACCGAAGCAGCGGTGCAGCCGCGCGGCAACGCAGTGGCACAGTCGAGTGAGGCGGGAATGGGCGATATGAGCCGTTCTGAAACTGGCCGGTCCGATGGACGCAACCGGCGCGCGGCCGAGACTCGCCGCAAGATCATTGCCGCTGCCAAGGCGATGATTTCCGAGACCAGCACGGCGCCGACCGTGGTGGCGGTGGCCAAGCGAGCCGACGTGTCGGTCCGCTCGGTCTTCCAGCATTTTGGTGACGTTGAGTCACTTTTCGTAACTGTCGTGGACAGCGTGCGTGACGACCTGGTCGTGCCGCCGCCGACCCCGAGCAACCGGCCGCTCGACGCCCGCATCCCCATGGTTGTCGAGAACCTGGCCCAGGTGTTCGACAAGATCGTACCGCTGCGCGTCGCCGCCGGTCAGTTCGTGAACCATCCGGCCCTGACCGAGCGCGCCAAGGTCTCCAAGGATGAGCTGCGCGAGGCCACTTTGGAGGCTTTTGCCCCTGAGTTCGCCGCCCTGAGCGAGCAGGCCAAGGAAGAGCTGCTGGACGCCATTGGCGCGGCCCTGTCGCTCGAGGCGTGGATCGTGCTGCGCCGCCGGGATGGCCTCAGCTACGAGCGGGCCGCCGCTGTGTGGCGCCTCACCCTGGAAGCGCTGCTGGCGCACGGTTTCGCGGCTCCCGCGACCGAATAACCTTCCCCTGGTCGCCAATTGACTTCGCGTTTGAGATCAGTGAGTTAAGGGCCCCCAAAAGGGTGGCAGCACGGGCAAATGGCGACCAGCCAGCTTCACGAGGACTATTCGCGCGAGGAAGAGGTAAAGGCGGGTACCGACCGCGGCTTCGGACTCGTCTTCGCCGGCTTCTTCGCGATCCTTGCCGTGCTCTCGCTGTGGCACGGCAGCAAGAACTGGCACTACACGCTGCCGGTGGCGGCAGCGTTCCTGCTGGTTGCGCTGGTTTATCCACGCCTTCTCGCACCGCTCAACCGGCTGTGGCTGAAGTTCGGTCTGCTACTGTACAAGGTGATGAACCCCCTCGTGCTGGGGCTGCTGTTCTTCGTGACCATCATGCCGATCGGCCTCGTCATGCGTGCATTTGGCAAAGACTTCCTGCGTCTCAAGCGCGATCCCGGCGCCAAGAGCTACTGGATCGACCGCACCCCGCCGGGGCCGCCGCCGCAATCCATGAAGAACCAATTCTGATCTCGTAAAGGGACCAAGACCTATGGGCTCCATTCTCGTCGAACTCTGGGACTTCATGAGGCAGCGCAAGAAGTTCTGGCTGCTGCCGATCCTGATCATGATGGTGATCTTCGGCGGCCTGATCGTGCTGACCAAGGGCTCGGCGATCGCGCCGTTCGTCTACACGCTGTTCTAACAGGGAGCGGACGCCGCCATGCGCGTGCTCGGCATCTCGGCCTTCTACCATGACAGCGCTGCCGCGCTGATCGAGGACGGCCACCTCGTCGGCGCCGCGCAGGAAGAGCGCTTCACCCGCAAGAAGCACGATTCCGGCTTCCCGCAGCAGGCCGTGCAGTACTGCCTCGACGAGGCCGGCATCAAGCTTCAGGACATCGACTACGTCGCCTTCTACGACAAGCCGTTCCTGAAGTTCGAGCGCCTGCTCGAGACCTACCTCGCCTACGCGCCGCGCGGCTTCCAGTCCTTCCGCATGGCCATGCCGCTGTGGCTGAAGGAGAAGCTCTTTCAGAAGACGTTGCTGCGCGATGAGATGAAGCACTGGCAGCCCGACTTCGACTGGCAAAAGCGGCTGCTGTTCGGCGAGCACCATCAGAGCCACGCCGCCTCGGCCTTCTTCCCGTCGCCCTACGAAGAGGCCGCCGTGCTGTGCATGGACGGCGTCGGCGAATGGGCGACGACGTCGCTGGCCTGGGGCCAGGGCAACAAGCTCGAAATGCTGAAGGAGATCCACTTCCCGCATTCGCTCGGGCTGCTCTATTCGGCGTTCACCTATTACACCGGCTTCAAGGTCAACTCCGGCGAATACAAGGTCATGGGCCTCGCGCCCTATGGCGAGCCGAAGTTCAAGGACCTGATCCTCGACAAGATCGTCGACCTCAAGGAAGACGGCAGCTTCCGCCTGGACCAGCAGTACTTCGACTACTGCACCGGGCTGCGCATGACGAACGAGAAGTTCGGCGAGCTGTTCGGCGGACCGGCGCGCAAGCCCGAGGAGTTGCTGGGCCAGCATCACATGGATCTCGCGGCGTCGGTGCAGGCCGTCACCGAGGAGATCGTGATCCGGCTGGCGCGCTCGGTGAAGAAGGAGACCGGGGCGAAGAACATCTGCCTGGCCGGCGGCGTGGCGCTGAACTGCGTCGCCAACGGCAAGCTGCTGCGCGAGAACCTGTTCGACGGCATCTGGGTGCAGCCGGCGGCCGGCGATGCCGGCGGCGCGGTCGGCGCGGCCTATGCCGCCTACCACGGCTATCTCGGCCAGGGCCGCAAGCTCAACGGCCATCTCGACGGCATGGCGGGCTCCTATCTCGGCCCGGAATATTCCGACGACGAGATCGAGAAGCGGCTGGTCGCGGCCGGCGCAAAGCTGACGCGGTTGACGCGCGAGCAGACCATCGAGCAGACGGCCCAGGCCCTGGCCGACGAGAAGGCGGTGGGCTGGATGCAGGGTCGCATGGAGTTCGGTCCGCGCTCGCTGGGCGCCCGTTCGATCCTGGGCGATGCGCGCTCGCCCTCGATGCAGAAGACGCTGAATCTCAAGGTGAAGTACCGCGAATCGTTCCGGCCGTTCGCGCCGGCGGTGCTGCGCGAGGACGTCGACAAGTATTTCGACTTCAAGACCGACAGCCCCTACATGCTGATGGTGGCGCCGGTGAACGAGGATCGCCGCCGCGCCATGAACGAGGCCGAGCAGGCGCTGTTCGGCATCGACAAACTGAACGTGCCGCGCTCCGACATCCCGGCGGTGACGCACGTCGACTACTCGGCGCGCATCCAGACGGTGCACAAGGAAACCAACCCGGCCTTCCACGACCTGCTTCAGTCGTTCAAGGCCAAGACCGGCTACTCGGTGGTGGTGAACACCTCGTTCAACGTGCGCGGCGAGCCGATCGTCTGCACGCCCGAGGATGCCTTCCGCTGCTTCATGGGCAGCGAGATCGAGGTGCTGGTGGTCGGCAACTGCTTCCTGCGCAAGGAAGACCAGGATCCGGCGCTGAAGCTCGACTACAAGAACGCCTTCGAGCTGGATTAGTTTTCTGTCGTCCTGAGCGAAGCGAAGGACCTCATCGCCGCTTGCAATCGGCATGAGATCCTTCGCTTCGCTCAGGATGACAGTATCCGCTAGATTGGCCCCATGCGCGCCATTGTCTGCGATCGCCTGGGCGATCCCTCCGTCCTGCAGATCAAGGACGTGCCGGTTCCCGAGATCGGCCCGGCCGACGTGATGATCAAGGTCGGCGCCGCATCGGTGAACTTTCCCGACGTGCTGATGCTGACGGCCGAATACCAGCACAAGCCCGAGCTGCCGTTCATTCCCGGCATGGAAGGCGCCGGCACGATCTCGGCGGTCGGCGCCGAGGTGAAGACCTGGAAAGTCGGCGACCGTGTGATCTTCGGCGTGCGCCCCGGCGCCTTTGCCGAATACGTGAAGGTGCCGGCGTCGGGCAACCTGATGCGCCTGCCGGCGGGCTGGTCGGACGCCGAAGGCTCGGCGTTCCGCGTCGGCGCGACCACGGCCTATCACTCGCTGGTCCATCGCGCGGCGCTGAAGCCGCGCGAGGTGCTGCTGGTGCACGGCGCGTCGGGCGGCGTCGGCATGGCCGCGGTCCAGCTCGGCAAGCATCTCGGCGCGCAGGTGATCGCCACCGGCAGCAATGACGAAAGGCTGGCCATCGTGCGCGAGCAGGGCGCCGACCTGGTGGTGAACCTGGCGAGCGCCGACTTCGTGTCGGTCGTGAAGGGCATGACCGACGGGCGGGGCGCCAACGTGGTCTACGATCCGGTGGGTGGCGAGGTGCTGGAGAAGTCCATGCGCGCGGCGGCCTACGGCGCGCGCCTGCTGGTCGTAGGCTTCACCTCGGGCGGCCCGACCAGGATCATGTCCAACCACGTGCTGATCAAGGGGCTGTCGATCCTGGGCGTGCGCGCCGGCGAGACCGCGCGGCGCGCCGGGTCGGACTACGCCAAGGACTACGCCGTCGAATTGCCGCGCTTGGCGGCGCTCGGCGTCATGCGCCCGCACATCTCCCATCGCTTCCCGATGGACCGCGCCGCCGACGCCTTCCGTGTCCTGATCGACCGCAAGGTCGTCGGCAAGGCCGTGATCGAGATGTAGAGCCCTGCATCAGCGCGAGAACAAGATCGTCACCCGCCGGTCCTTGTCCGACGCGTTGTAGTTGCCGAGGTCCATGCTGCCGAAGGCCTCTGGATCCGCCGCAATCACGACGTGGTTCGCAGGATAGCCCGCCCGGATCAGCTCGGCGGCCACGGCCTGCGAGCGCTCGCGCGCGAGCTTGGCGTTCAGCGCCTTGTCGCCCAGCTTGTCGGTATGGCCGACCAGGCAGATCGACGTCACCTGCCGGTCCTTCGCCGTCTTCACCGCCTCGGCGATCTTGGGCTTGTCGGCCGCCCGCACGTGCGCGCTGCCGAGGTCGAACAGCACCCAAACCGGTTGCGGCTGGTTGGCGCCGCCGCCGCGCGCGCACGAGCCGACGGTCTGGGCGAACGACGGCGTGGCCGCCAGCAAGGCGCCGGTCGCAAGCAGCAGGCCGACTTTGGTCATTTCAGTTCTCCTTTGAGCGCCAATTCGACGAAGGGCAGGCGGTCGTTGCCGAAGAACATCATATCGCCCACGAAGCTGGTCGGTGCACCGAAGACGCCGCGCGCCACCGCTTCGTCCGTCGTCGCCTTCAACCGGTCCTTGACGTCCTGGTCCTGGATGCGGCTGCCGATCTTGGCGGCGTCGAGTCCCGCCGCTGCCAGCACCTTCGCCACCTCGCCCATGTCGTTCAGGTTCACGCCGTCGATCCACATCGCCTTGTAGATGGCGGGATGGTAGCGATCGAAGAAGCCGTCGACCTGCGCCGCCGCCGCGCCGCGCATCAGGGCGAGGGTGTTCACCGGAAAAAACGGGTTGGCGTTGAACGTCACGCCATAGTGCTTGGCCCACATCGGCATGTCGAAGGCGGCCCATTTCGACTTCAGCGCCACCGTCATCGGCGAGGCGTTGCCGGTCGCCTTGAACACGCCGCCCAGCAGCATCGGCTTGCGCAAAAGGCTGGCGCCGGTGCGCTTGGCGATGGCCTCGACCTGGGTGTCGGCCAGGTAAGAATAGGGGCTGCCGTAGTCGTAGTAGAATTCCAGTGTGCGGGCCATTCGGGCTCCTCCTTGCTTGTCGCCAGCCTGCGCTGCTTCTAGCCTTGCCTCAAGAACGGCCTCAAGAAAGTTAAGGGACGAAGCGCATGAGCAGGGTCGCAGGCAAGGTGGTGCTGGTGAGCGGCGCCGGATCGGGCATCGGACGCGCTACTGCTACACTGCTCGCCAAGGAAGGCGCCACGGTGATCGTCACCGACATCAACCGCCCCGGCGGCTTGGAGACGGTCCAGCAGATCGGCGGCAAGGCGCGCTTCGAAGAGCATGACACGTCCAAGGAAGCCGACTGGAAGCGCATCATCGACGGCATCCTGGAGCGCGAAGGCGCGCTGCACGGGCTGGTGAACAATGCCGGCATCTCGGGGCCGTTCCCGGCGACCTTCGAGACGGAGACCGTGGAGCAGTGGCAGCGCATGCTGTCGGTCAACGTCCAGGGCGTGTTCCTGGGCTGCAAGTACGGCGTGCCGGCGATCCGCCAATCGGGCGGCGGCTCGATCGTGAACACGTCGTCTTTGGCGGCTTTCCTCGGCACGCCGGATCTCTCGGCCTATGGCGCGAGCAAGGGCGCGGTGCGGCAGTTCACCAAGACGGTGGCGATCGACTGCGCGCGCAAGGGCTACAAGGTGCGCTGCAATTCGGTGCATCCCGGCATCATTTTGACGCCCATGGGCAATGCGGTGATGCCGAGCGACAAGGCCCGCGAGCGCGCCCGCCGGCGCATCCCGATCGGCGATTTTGGCGCGCCCGAGGACATCGCTTATGGCATCCTCTACCTGATTTCCGACGAATCGCGTTTCGTCACCGGCACCGAGCTGGTGATCGACGGAGGCATGAAAGCCATCTAGCCAGCGACGGAGACGGCAATGCAGCAGGCCGATCAAGTTGCGTATCTCGAGCGTATGTTGCGTATGGTGCGTACCAACACGCGGGATGACGGCCCGGGCGTCATGCACACGCCGGTCGAAGGCTATTACGACCCGGTGCGCTACCAGCGCGAGGTCGACCTGCTGTTCCGCAAGTATCCCATCGTCGCCGCCTTCTCGAGCCAGCTGCGCAAGGCCGGCGACTTCGTGGTGCACAACGAGACCGGCCAGCCGATCCTGGTCACGCGCGGCACCGACGGTGCGCTGCGCGCGTTCCTCAATGTCTGCCGCCATCGCGGCGCCGCCATCGAGCAGAAGCCCTGCGGCGCCAACAAGCGCGCCTTCGTCTGCGCCTACCACGGCTGGAGCTACGATCTCACCGGCCGGCTGGTCGGCATCACCGACAGCGCAACGTTTGGCGAGATCGACCGGAGCAAGTACGGGCTGCGCCGGCTGAAAGTGGCGGAAAAGTACGGCCTGGTCTGGGTCGTGCCGACCGCGCTGGACGACAACGAGGACGCCAGCCTCGACATCGAAAGCTACCTCGGTCCACTCAATGCCGACCTGTCAGGCTGGGACATGCAGGGCTGGGAGCTGCATTCCTCCGAGCCGATCCGGCCGCGCATGAACTGGAAGCTGGTGATCGACACCTTCCTCGAGCTCTACCACTTCCGCTACCTGCATCCCGGCACGGTCTTTCCGCTGTTCCTGGACAACATCGCGACCTACGAACGCATGGGCAATCACATGCGGTGGGCGGCGGCCAAGCGCTCGCTGACCGAGCTGGAGAACCAGCCCAAGGAGAGCTGGCGCATCCGCGACCACGCCATCGTGTTCTATTCGCTGTTCCCCAACACCGTGCTGACCTACACCCAAGACCACTGCGGCGTGTTCTCGAGCTTCCCCATCTCGCCCGACGAAGCGGTGTTGCAGTTCTCCGTGCTGGTGCCGCCGGAGGAGAAAGCCGCGAAGCCCGAGAAGTACTGGAAGGCCAACGTCGACCTGTTCGCCAACGCGCTGGTCGAGGATCTCGGCATCGGCGAGACCATCCAGAAGAATTTCAGGAGCGGCGCCAACCGCCAGCAGACCTTCGGCAAGTTCGAGAAGGCGCTGGGCTGGTATCACCAGGAAGTGGCGGACGCCGTCTCTTAGTTCCTGCGGACCGCCGGCCTCCGGCCGGCGGTCCGCAAGACGAAGACTTACTTGATCGTCACCTGATGCGTGACCTTCTCGCCGTCGGTCACGGTGAGTTCCTTGAAGCCCAGCAGCTTCAGCAGGTCGAAGAACGTCGCGTCCTCGGCCACCGTGCGCTCCTGGA
Source organism: Reyranella sp. (assembly GCA_019750135.1). Lineage (GTDB taxonomy): Bacteria > Pseudomonadota > Alphaproteobacteria > Reyranellales > Reyranellaceae > Reyranella. The sequence continues at coordinate 207,507 of JAIEOV010000018.1, forward strand.
AGAACGGCGACAGCCGCGACATGGTCGTCATGTTGGCGAGCAGCGCGCGCATGCGATAGACGGTGTTGAGCTCGCCCTGCTGCATGCCGACGATGATCATCTTGTCGGCCTTCTCACCCTTGGCGAACACCGCATAGGGCACGCGATAGGCCGACTGGATCGTGCCCTGCGAGACCACGGTGGTGAACTGGATGCGCTGGGCGCGCTCGACGCCGGCGATGGTCTGCAGCTGCGATTCGAACACCTCGGTCGAGGTCGGCTTGGGGTAGTAGTAGCCGATGTAGCGGTCGTCGGTCGCAGCCTTGGGCGCGGGAGCGGCCGCGGGCTTGGCCGCCTGCTGCGCCAGCGCCGGCAGGGCCGCGGCGGTCAGGGCAATGGCCACAGTGGCTGCGAAAGTCTTCATCATTTGGGTCACTCCCCCAGGGTAATTCCGATCAGAACAACGTATAGCCGCCATCGATGACAAAGTCGCGCCCCGTCGTATAGCCGGTGGCGCCGCTCGCCAGGTACACGGCAATGGGTCCGAAATCGGCGCCGACGCCCCAGCGCCGCTCGGGAATGCGCGGCATCACGTTGCCGGCGAATTTCTCGTTGCCGAAGGCGTTGGCCGTCATCTCGGTCTCGATCCAGCCCGGCAGGATGGAGTTGGCCGTGATCTTGTAGCGCGCCAGCTCGACGGCGAGCGCCCGCACCATGGCGCAGACGCCGCCCTTGCTCGCGCCATAGTGGCTGGAGCGCGCCGCGCCCTCGATGGCGGCGGTACTGGCCATCGCCACCAGCGAGCCGCCCTTGCCGCGCTCAACCATGTGGCGCGCTGCCGCCTGGAAGGTGAAGAACACGCCGTCGAGATTGACGCGCATGACGCGGCGCCATTCCTCGTAGTCCATCTCGAGCAGCGAGCCCTTGCCACGACCCGAGACGCCGGAGTTGGCGACGCAGTTGTCGACATGGCCCATCACCTTCAGCGTCTCGGCAAAGCCTGCCTGGACCTGGGCCTGGTCGCCGACATCGACAATCTGGGTATGGACCTTGCGGCCGTGGCGCTTCAGCTTCTCTGCGGCGTCGGCATTCTTCTTGGGGTTGGTGCCCCAGATGCAGACATCGGCACCGGCCTCGGCAAGTGCATCGGCCATGCCGAAACCGATGCCGCCATTGCCGCCGGTGATCAGCGACACCTTGCCCGTCAGATCGAAGCCCTTGTAGGCCATGAGTGTTCCCCCGAATCGAAACCGGGCGGGATAAGAGCCCGCCCGGTCCGAAGCGTCAATTCCGAGGGTCGTCAGTTCAGCTTGTCGGTTTCGACCAGCACAATCTCGGCGTCCTCGACGGCCTTGAGCTCGATCTCCGGCACGTCGACCACAGCGATGCCGTCACGCGCCTTGGCCGTGACCGGCTGGCCATTGCCGCCGCTCACCTCGATCTTGCCCTTGGCCGCCACCAGGTACGTGGGCTTGCCGTCGAGCTTCTGGCGGATCGTCTGCCCCGCCTTCAGCGTGCCGGCATAGAGCGCGCCGTCGGCATAGAGCGGGATCGCCCCGTCATGCCCGCGGCCCGAGGCCAGCGGCACCAGCTTGCCGTCGCGTCCTTCGGCCGGGAACTGCACGGTCTCCCAGCGCGCCGGCACGCCCTCCTTGTTGGGCAGGATCCAGATCTGGAACAGCTCGGTCTCGGCCTGCTCCATGTTGTACTCGGCGTGCTGGATGCCCTGGCCCGCGCTCATCACCTGGATCTGGCCCGCCTCGGTGCGGCCCTGGTTGCCCAGGTGATCCTGATGCGTGATCGCGCCTTTGATGACGTAGGTCACGATCTCCATGTCGCGATGGGGATGCGGCGGGAAGCCGGACTGCGGCGCGATGCGGTCGTTGTTCCACACGCGCAGCGCACCCCAGTGCACGCGCTCGGGATTGCGGTATTCGGCAAAGCTGAAATGGAAGTTGGCGTTGAGCCAGCCGTGGTTCGACTTGCCGAGCTTCTCGAAGGGTCTCAGTTCGATCATGGTTGTTTACCTCTTGCCGCCAAGATGGCCCGTGGCGACAAGGGATCAAGTTTCTGGTTGGTGACCGGTCAGGGTGGCGTCAAATCGGCCTTTTCCCAGCCTTTTTCGGGGTTGAAGGCGACGATCGACCCGGCCAGCTGCGCCGTGTTCGGCCCGAGGTCGCGCTGATAGACGATGCCGTCGGGTCCCATGATGAAGGTCATGATGCCGGTCTCGCCGTAGCGCACTGGCCAGGCGATGGCGCCGAAGCCGCCGATCATGCGACCCCTGATGATGTAGTCCCGCGCCCCGCCCGGCGCCGCTGCGCCCTGGGCGTAGAGCAGGCGGAAGTTGTAGCCGTAATGGTCGCCGGGAAACCTGCCGTCGGGCTGGGAGAGTGCGACCTGCGCGCCGAGCGGACTTTTGGGCTCGCCCGGAGCGGTGGGCCAGTAGAGCCCGTCCTTCTTTCCCGCCGAGCTCAACAGACGACGCGCATAGGCCGTGTTGCCGGTCTTCATCGGATCGAGCACCGCGTAGTCGCGCTCGGCATCGCCGATCGCCAACAATGTCTGGATGGCGCCGAACTCGTTGCGGCCGAGCTCGCGCGCGATCATCTCGTCGAAGCCGGCGATGGAATCGAAGCGCCATGCCGCGCCGTCCTTGACGATGGGCATGGGCAGCGTCCAGCCGGTCGTGCCGACCTCGACGATCGCCTTGGCGCCGTTGCTGGTCGGGTCGATCGTGACCTTGTGCTGCTTGTTCCACTCCGAGAAATAGGCGGCGAGGTCGCGCTTGAAGCCGTTGCTCTGCAACGGCGTCAGCGCGTCCCAGGGCGCGCCCAGTATCGCTTCCAGCGCCTTGCTGTCGCCGCGCCTGGCTGCATCGTTCAAGGCGTCCGCTGCCGCTTCGGGCGTCGCGAAGCTCTGCTGCTTGCCGATCGGAGGTGGCTGCTGCGCCATCGCGCCGACGGCCAGCATCACCATCGCGAAGGCAGCCCGCAGGCCGCGCCGAACCATACCGCTCATCGCCGGCCTCCATGCCCGCCGCCATGTCCGCCGCCACCATGTCCTCCACCACCGTGGCCGCCACCGCCGCGAGAGGCATGGCCGGCATAGGAATGACCGCGCGCCGCCTCGTGTTGGACCTGGTGCCCGTGATCGGCGCCATTGAAGGCATTGCGATGATCCGAGCCATGATTGCCGGCGTTGCCGTGGCCCGTGTCATGGCCGCGTCCATCGCCGCCGCGTCCGTCACCGTCGCGTCCATCGCCGCCGCGTCCGTCGCCGCCGCGTCCGTCGCCGCCGCGTCCGTCACCGCCGCGTCCGTCACCGCCGCGTCCATCGCCACCGCGTCCATCGCCACCGCGTCCGTCGTTGCCGCGATCGCCGTCATGGCCGCGGTAGCCGTTGCGCCCGTCGGCATTGCCGCGATGCTGGTCGTACCTGTCGCGACTGGCGTGGTCGCGGTAGGGCACGCCGTGGCGATGCGACGAATCGTGGCTCCAGTGGTCGTCGTGGTAGTAGCTGCGGTTGAAGCTGTGGCTGATGGTGGTCGCGCGATCGAAATTCACGGTCGTGTAGCTGCGGCTGTAGCTCCAGCTGTGCCAGCCGCTCCATCCCCATCGACCGCCCCATCCGCCACCCCAGTGCCAGCCGCCGAAGAAGGCGCCGCCGACGCGGTAGCCCAGGCCGAAGCCGAACCCGCCGACCCAGCTGCTGGATCCGCTCCAGCCGTAGCTCGCCGGCGGATAGTAGTAGGGCGGATTGCTGGCATAGGGCCACGCGCCATAGACCACATTGGGATCGTAGGTCGGCACGTAGATGGTATCGGCACTGGTCGGCTCGATGACGATGGCGGGCGGCGTTCCGTCCGGCGCGCCGGCGCTCGGCGGCTGTGACGACACGGTCTGCTGCGGCGTGGTCTTGAGCGTGCCCGCGGCCTGGGCTTGCGCCCTCAGGCGCTGGATCGAGGCTGCGACGTCGGACTGTTGCGCGATCATCGCGTCGCCGACCTTCTGGGTCCAGTCGAGCTTGCTGTCCATCATCGCCAGGACCTGCGGGAAGGCGACCAGCGACGTGACGCTGACATCCCAGCCCTTGTCCTTCACGGCGGCCAGCGCGGCATTGCCCGTCAGGTTGGGATTGTCCTTCGACCAGCGCCCCGCCTCGAGCACTTCGAGGGGATAGGTCGCCGCCATCAGGACCTGCGCCAGCAGCGCATCGGGATAGAGCGCGATCGGCGCCAGGAGCTGGTCGAGCTCGGCGGCCGTGAAGCTCTTGCTGGTGTCGGCTGCGGCGGTCTGCGCGTGCGACCGACCGGTGAAGCCGGCGACAAGGAATGCCACGGACACGGCAACCCACTCGCGCCTTTTCATGCTTGCCCTCGTCCCTCGCCTGAAGCGCGGCGATCCTAGGGTGATGCCGACGCGCGAACCAAGCGGAAAGAGGGTCAGATCAAGGTTTATGCGTCGAGACTGAGGAAACGCTGCGCGTTCTTGAACAGCAACTGGTCGCTCTCGGCATCCGACAGGCCGAGATTGAGGGCATGCCGCGTCGGCTGGCGATCCATGATCGAGAAGGGATAGTCGCTGCCGATCATGAGCTGGCTCGCGCCATAGGACTCGATCAGGAAGCGCAGCGCCGTCTCGTCGTAGACCAGCGTGTCGTAGAACAGTTTCCGCGCCGTGGCGCGCGGCTCGTCCATGGCGGCCTTGATCGGCGCCATCGCCGTCCAGGCATGCTGCATGCGCGGCAGTACCTGGCCGAAGGCGCCGCCGCCATGGCTGAAGCCGATGCGCAGGCGGGGATGGCGCTTCATCAGCCCGCCGGTGATCACCGAGGCGATGGCGAGCGCCGTCTCGCAGGGGAAGGCCACGACCTGCTCGAGATTCGCCGGACCGACCAGCCGGTCCATGCCGGCTGGCCGCAGCGGATGCACGAAGATCGCCGCGCCCAGAGATTCGGCGGCGGCAAAGAACGGCTCCAGCGACGGATGCCCCAGCGTCACGCCGTTGATGTTGGTCGCGATCTCGACGCCCTTGAGGCCGAGCTGCCGCATGGCGTGCTCGAGCTCGCGCTCAGCCGCGTCCATGTCCTGCAACGGCACCATGCCCAGCCCATGGAAGCGATCGGGCGCGGCGCGCACCATCTCGGCGATGGTCTGGTTGACGTGCCGCGCCAGCACCGACGCGGCATGGGTCGGCAGCCAGTAGGACAAGAGCTCGGGCATCGGCGACAGGACCTGCATGCCGACATCCATGCCGGGCATGTGCTCGAGGCGTCGCGGCACGCTCCAGCAGCCGTCGTCGATGGCGCGGTAGTTCTTGCCGCTGATGATCACCTGGGCGTGGCAGGCGTCGGTGTGCTTGATCGACGGCCACGGCAGGCCGGCGAACTCGGGCCGCTCGTCCGGCAGATGCGCCGGCACGACATGCGTGTGCACGTCGATGGCGCAGCAGGGGCCGCTCATTGCTGGCTCTGCGGCACTTTCAGCCGCAGGCCGTCGAGCCCGTCGCTGACCTGGATCTGGCACGACAGGCGCGAGTTCGCCTGCACGTGCGGGCAGAACTCCAGCATCGACTGCTCGGTGCTGTCCTTGGCCGGCAGGCGAGGGAGCCAGTCCTCGGGCACGTAGACCATGCAGGTCGCGCACGAGCAGGCGCCGCCGCAGTCGGCATCGATGCCGACGATGCCGTTGCGCACCGCGCCTTCCATGATCGACTGCCCGTTGGCGATGTCGATCGCGCGCTCGGTGCCGTCGGGTTCCTCGAAAACGATCTTGGCCATTGCTGTTCCTAGTTCCTCATGTCCTTCATGGCCACGCCTTCGTCGCCAAGCCGCGCCGGATCGATCTTGGCACGTTCGGCGATGAGCTGCTTGGACATCATGAATTCCGGCGCCCGGTTGACGGCGTCGACGGCGATCAGCGTTCCCTCGCGCAGGTAGAACACGGCGAATGAACGGCCTGTCTCCGGATCGCCGCGCACCACGGCGTGGTCGTGGCCGGCCGACAGGCCTGCCATCTGCATCTTCACGTCGTACTGGTCGGTCCAGAACCACGGCACCTGTATTGCCGGCGGCTTGCGCCCGCAGATCGCCGCCGCGGCGAGGCGCGCCTGCTCGAGCGCATTGTGCACCGATTCGAGCCGCAGGCGGCGGCCGGCCAGGTCGTGATGCTGGCTGGTGCAGTCGCCGATGGCGTAGATCGACGCATCGTCGGTGCGGCACTCGGCGTCGATCACGATTCCGTCCTCGACCGCGAGACCCGCTTCGCGCGCGAGCTCGACGTTGGGCACCGCCCCCGCACCGACGACGACGATGTCGGCGTCGTAATGGGTGTCCTCGCAAACGACGCGCTTGCCCTCCAGGCCGCGCACCACCACGCCGGTGCGGATCACGACGCCCTCCTCGCCGTGCAGCCGGGCGTAGAATTGCGAGACGACCGGTCCGACGCCGCGCGACATCAGCCGCGGCGCCTGCTCCAGCACCGTCACGGCGACGCCGAGCTTCACCGCGACAGCCGCCAGCTCCAGCCCGATATAGCCGCCGCCGATCACGACCAGCGACTTGCCCGGCGCCAGCTGTCCCCGGATGGCGTCGACGTCGGCGATGTTGCGCAGATAGAACGCGCCCGGCAGAGGCAGCTCGCGCGGCCGGCTGCCGGTCGCCAGCACGAGCGTGGAATAGGGAAGCCGCGACCCGTCAGCCAGCAGGACGGCCCGGCCCGCCCGGTCGATGCGCTCGGCGCGCTGGCCCAGCAGCAGCCGGCTGCCGGCCTTTTCGTAGAAGGCGGCGGGCTTGACGTACAGCCGGTCGAGCGCCAGCTCGCCGGCCAGGAACTTCTTGGACAGCGGCGGGCGCTGATAGGGCAGGTGCGGTTCGTCGCCGACCAGGCAGATCTCGCCCTGGAAGCCGTCCTGGGCCAGGCTGGCCACGAGCTGGCTGGCGGCCTGTCCCGCCCCGATGATCACCAGTGGATCGGCCATCGTGGGTCAAAATCTAACGTTTGTTCGGTATTGTTGTTGCCCGGGAAATCGGCCAAAGTCCAGTCCAAGGAAGACGTAGGAGGAAATCATGGACACCATCCTGACCACTCCGCAGATGGTCGTCGAGGATCGTGGCCGGCACCTGTTCCGCGTCGCGCGGCGGGCCTTCACCGACGATGCCGTGCTGGAGGCCGAGCGCCAGGCCATCTTCGACCGCTGCTGGCTCTATCTCGGCCATTCGTCGGAGATCGCGGGCAATTGCGACTTCATTACCCGTGCGGTCGGCGGGCGCGAGCTGATCTTCAATCGCGATCGCGCCGGTGCGGTGCATGCCTTCCTCAACACCTGTCCGCATCGCGGCGCCATGGTGGTGCGCGAGAAAAAGGGCAATGCGCTGTCGTTCCGCTGCTTCTATCACGGCTGGTCGTTCAACGTGAACGGCCGCTTCGCCTCGCGCTTCGACGAAGGCAATTACGGCAAGGAGCACTACGGCGGCGGTTGCGCCGATCTCATGCAGGTGCCGCGGCTCGAGAGCTATCGCGACTTCTGGTTCGTGAACTTCGACTGCAACGCCGTGCCGCTCAGCGACTATCTCGCCGGCGCCAAGGAATACATCGACCTGGTGGCTGACCAGAACGAGGCCGGCATGGAGGTCGTGGGGTCGGGCCAGCAATACATCATCAACGCCAACTGGAAGCTTCTGGCCGAGAACAGCATCGACGCCTTCCACGGCTTCCCCGTGCACAGCACCTACTTCGACTATCTGAAGTCGCTCGGGGCGCTGCGCATGGAATCGACCGGCGCGCATTTCTCGGCGAGCGGCATGCACGATCTCGGCAACGGCCATGCCGTGATCGAGTACGCCTCGCCGTGGGGGCGGCCGATCGCGCGGTGGGTGCCGTCGATGGGCGAGGAAAAGCGTCCGGTGATTGCTGCCTTGCGCGAGGGCCTGGTCAAGCGCTTCGGCGAGGAACGCGGCACGCGCATGTCGGAGTTCAGTCGCAACATGCTGATCTTCCCCAACCTGGTGATCAACGACATCATGGCCATCACCGTCCGCACCTTCATGCCGGCGGCGCCCAACAAGATGACGGTGAGCGCCTGGGCGCTGGGCGCGCGCGACGAGGACCACGACCTGCGCAAGCTGCGCCTGTTCAACTTCCTCGAATTTTTAGGGCCGGGCGGCTTCGCCACGCCGGACGACCAGGAGGCGCTGGAGAACTGCCAGCGCGGCTACCAGAACCTGCGCGAGGCCGGCTGGAACGACATCTCCAAGGGCATGCCGCGCCAGGGCCCGCCGATGAACGACGACGAGGAGCAGATGCGCTGCTTCTGGCGCCAGTGGCGCGACCGCCTGGGAGCCGTGTCGTGAACGGCGACGTCGGCCTGCCGGCCAGCCTGCGCAACGACACGGCGGTGCTGCGCGGACGTATCGAGGATTTCCTCTACCTCGAGGCCGACCTCTTGGACGACTGGAAGGTCGAGGAGTGGTTCGCGTTGTTCGCCGAAGGCGCCACCTACGAGGTGCCGCCGACCGGCAGCGACGAGACCGACCCGGCGACCTCGCTGTTCTACATCGCCGATGACTACGTGCGCCTGCGCGAGCGCGTGGTGCGCCTCACCAAGAAGGAGGCGCATTCGGAGTTCCCACGCTCCCAGCAGCGCCACATGGTCAGCAACGTGCGCATCATCGGCCTTTCGGACGGCGTGGCGGACGTGAGCTGCAACTTCGTCACCTACCGGGCCAAGCGCGGCGTGGTCGACACCTACTACGGCAAGCATCTCTATCGCATCGACGTCAGCGTCGAGCCCTTCCGCATCAAGTCCAAGCGCTCGGTGCTCGGTATGGACATGCTTTATCCGGGAAAGCTCACTATCATCATCTGATGGCAAGCGAGAAGTCCGGAAAGGACAGGATCACCAAGGCCGACAGGACCCGGGCGCGTCTGATCGAGGTCGCCACCCGGCTCTTCCAGGAACACGGGACGGACGAGGTGACGGTGCGCCGCATCGCGGCGGCGGCCAAGATCGAAGCCGGCAGCATCTACTACCACTTCTCTTCGCGCGACCAGATCCTGCGCGCCGTGCTGGAAGGTGGAGTCGGCAATGCGCGTGAAGAGGTCCTGGCGGCGGTCGCCGAGGCGGGCGCCGACAGCTCGCCCCTGGTGCGCCTGCGCGCGGCGCTGGGGGCGCATCTCAAGTACACGATGCGGCATCACTTCTCGTCACGGCTGAAGGTGATCCGCCGGCTGCCCAAGCGCCTGCGCGACCATCACATGCAGCAGGAACGCGACTATGCCGCGATCTTCGCCGGCCTCTTGGCCGAGGCCGAGCGCAAGGGCCTGCTGCGGTCGGGCTTCGATCTCTCGGTGGTGCGCATGCTCGCCATGGGCGCGCTGACCTGGGCCGCCGAATGGTATGACCCCGACGGCGACATGACCCTGGACGACATCGCCGACGAGCTGATGCGCGTGCTCACGCAGGGGGTCGCCAAGTAGGCTAGAGCTTAGCCCCCGTCCTCGGCTCCCACGCCCAGTAGCGCGCGATTGCGCCGCCGTCGACGCGCAGGTCAGTGCCGGTGATCATCGAGGAATCGTCGCTAGCGAGGAAGACCGCGGCCTGCGCATAGTCGGTCGGCAGCGGCAGCTTCTGCATCGGGATGCCTTCGCGGAACGGCTTCATGACGCGATCGATGCCGTCCGGCTTCTTGACCGTGCGGCCCCAGCGCGCGGCGCGTTCGAAGGACTGGCTGGGATCGGTCGCGGTCGGCGTCAGGCTGTTGACGCGAATGCCGTGCCCGACCAGTTCCATGGCCGCCGAGCGCGTGAAGTTCAGGATGCCGCACTTGGCGGTCGAGTAGGCGATGTTGCCGGGCTCGCCCTGATGCCCGGCGGTCGAGGCGATGTTGATGACGCTGCCGCCGCTCTTGCGCGCGATCATCGCCTGGCAGGCATGCTTGGTGAACAGGAAGGCGCCGCCCAGGATGACGGCGGTTTGCCGGTTCCATTCCTCGAACGTCATGTCGATGACGCCCTTCTTGTTGTAGAAGACGGCGTTGTTCACCAGCACGTCGATCCGGCCGAACACTTCGAGCGCCACGTCGATCGTGGCCTTCACCTTGGCTTCGTCGGTGACGTCGCAGACGAGGCCGAGCGCGCGGCTGCCGGTCTTCTCGAGATAGACGGCGCAGTCCTGGGCGTTGGCCGCGTTGGCATCGACGGCAACGACGATGGCGCCCTCGGCCGCCAGGCCCTCGGCGATGCCGCCGCCGATGTTGGGGCTGGTCCCGGTGATGACCGCGACCCGGTCCTTGAGCTTCATGGTCGTCATCCTCAGTTCGGCGGCGCGATCAGGAACACTTTCGAGGAATTGAAGATCCAGGTGTCGACGAAGCCCGTCTCCTGCGGTTTGCGCTTCAGTTCGCTCATGGCGCCGGCGAGGCAGGCCCAGTTCAGGATCTCCTGCTGCCCGCAATCCTCGACGGCTGCGCCCGAATAGCCGCGCCAGGTCGGCCAGTCGCAGTCGCGCAGCGCCTCGTACATGCGCCGGTCGGACGGTGTGTCGGGCCAAAGAAAATGGTTCTTGGCGGTGAGGAAGGCATGGCTCCAGCCCGACGAGGCAAGCAGCGCTACACGATAGGGCGATTCCGCGAGCACGCGCGCCGTCGCCGCGCCCAGGTCGAACAGGCGCCGCGGCGTCGGCGCCGGCGGATCGAGGTCGGCATCGTCGATTACGCGGTCGAACACCGGCAGGCCGCCTTTCTGAGCGAGCACGCGCCGGCCGTAGCAGTTGATGGCGAAGGGAACGATCGGGTAGCTGAAACCCGTGCGGTGATAGTCGAGATACATGATCGCGTTGGTGAAGGCGTGCCCCAACGGACTGTGCAACGGCTTGTAGGCATAGGCCGTGTCGAAGCCTTCCTCGATCAACCGCGTCGCTAGCATCTTGGCGGCGGCGCGATGGCCCGGCAGCTCGTAGGTCTTGTCGGTCTCACCCCACACGTTTCCCGGCGGCGAGGCGAACTTGAAGCTCTCGTAGGCGCTGATGCAGTAGGGCGGGACGACGTCCTCCTTGAAGTTCTCGTACTGGTCGTCGCCCCAGATCAGCACGAAGTCCGGCTTGAAGGCATCGAGTGCGGCACGCGTCTTGTCCATCCAGCCCACGAGCGCGGCGCGATGGCGTGCGGCCGACGCCGCGCCTTCGTCGTTGCCCCATTCGGCGCGCATCGCTTCGGGCCAGCCGGCGGGCGTGCGCAGCTCCTGCGGCAGCTTCGGATTCTGCAGCATCCTCTTCAGGATCCACGACATGCGGTCGTCGTGACCGTGCAGCGGCGGGTAATGGGACATCCCGAGGGCGAGAATTTCGGCCATGGCGTTTCCTAACAAATGGTAGAATTTTTGTTTACAAGCCGGACGGACTGTTTTTAACTCCCGGCATAGCGACCCGTCGAGAGGTCGTTGAAGATCGGGAGGAAACGATGCGCGCAACGACGATGGCGTTGGTCGCGAGCGGACTGCTGTTGGCAACGGTCGCCGGTGTGCAGGTCAGGGCGCAGGACAAGAAGTACGGGCCGGGCGTCACCGATACGGAGATCACGATCGGGCAGAGCGCGCCGTTCAGCGGACCGGCATCGGCCTTCGGCATCTACAGCCGCGTCGAGCAGGCCTACTTCAATGCCGTCAACGAGAAGGGCGGCATCAACGGGCGCAAGATCAAGTTCATCATGCTCGACAACGGCTTCAGCCCGCCCAAGGCCCTCGAAGCCTCGCGCAAGCTGGTCGAGGAGGATCATGTGCTGGCCGAGGTCGGCACCGTCGGCACGCCGACCAACTCGGCGACCCAGCGCTATCTCAACGGCAAGAAGGTGCCTCAGCTGCTGATCTCGGCCGGCGGCAGCAAGTTCAACGATCCCAAGCAGTATCCCTGGACGGTGCCGTTCTATCCTTCGTTCGAGACCGAGGCGGTGGGCTTCGCGCGCTATGCCCTGAAGGCCCAGCAGGCGCCCAAGATCGGCGTGCTCTACCAGAACGACGACTACGGAAAGGACTTCCTCAAGGGCCTGCAGAAGGCGCTGGGCGAGAACTACAAGAAGCTGGTCGTCTCCGAGCAGAGCTACGAGCTGACCGATCCCACCGTCGATTCGCAGGTCATCAACCTCGCGGGCTCGGGCGCCAACGTGTTCATGAACTTCACCACGCCCAAGTTCGCCGCCCAGGCGCTGCGCAAGGCCGACGAGCTCAAGTGGAAGCCCATGCAGTTCATCGCCAGCCCCGGCAGCTCGGTGCAGGCGGTGCTGAAGGTGGTGGGCTTCGACAAGGTCGAAGGCGTGATGACGGCGCAGTACTTCAAGGAGCCCGGTGATGCCGCCTGGGAGAAGGACCAGGACATGCAGGCCTACTTCGCCTTCATGAAGAAATACGCGCCCAACGAATCGCCGCTCGATGCCATCGGCGTGTCGGGCTACGTCAATGCCCAAATGGCGGAGTATGTGCTCAAGGCCGCCGGCAACGAGCTGACGCGCGAGAACCTGCTCAAGAAGGCGACGACCTTGAAGGACGTGACGCTGTCCCTGCTGCTGCCGGGCATCAAGCTCAGCAACACGCCGGAGGATTACCGCGCCTATCACGGCTTCCAGCTCTCGCGCTTCGACGGCAAGGGCTGGGCCTCCGTCGAATACGTGAAGGCGGAATAGGCGGCATGTCTCTGTCCGCCGGTACCGACGAGCGTCCTGTCAAGCGTCGGCGTACGACGAGGAAGAAGCGGCGCACTCAGGCTGAGCGCACCCAGGAGACGCGCACCCGCATCCTCGATGCCGCGGTCGAGGTGCTGCGCAAGAAGGGCTATGCCCATTTCCGCACCGCCGACGTCGCCAAGGCGGCTGGCGTGTCGCGCGGCGCGCAGCTCCATCATTTCAAGACCAAGGAGAAGCTGGTCTATGCCACCATGGAGCACGTCTTCCACAACGTGCTGGCGACCAGCCAGGTGCGGGCGCGCACTCTGAAGCGCGGCGAGGATCCGCTGGAGCGCGTCATCGCCGACGGCCGCGAGTTCTTCTTCTCGACGCCGTTCTTCATTTCGCTCGACATCGCCACCTCGATCAACAGCGCCCGCTTCCGCAAGCAGCTGATGGTCATGGTGCGCAACGCGCGCCTGCCGGCGGAACGGGCTTGGCACAAGGCGCTGGTCGCCAACGGCATGTCCGAGCAGGTGGCCGACGACGTGCTGTGGCTGACGCTCGGCCTGGTGCGCGGGCTCGCCGTGCGCATGCTGTGGCAGAACGAGCCCGAGCGCTTCGATCGCCTGCTGAGGCTGTGGCGCAGGATCATCGAGGACTACGCCGGAAAGTCGCGCTAGCCGAAGGAGAAAGCCATGCGCGGATTGATGATGGACCCGCCATTGCTCGTGACGTCGATCATCGAGCATGCCGCGCGCATTCATGGCACCACAGAGGTCGTGGCGCGCACGCCCGAGGGCGGCATCCATCGCACGACCTACGGCGAGGTGCACAGCCGCGCCAAGAAGCTCGCCAAGGCGCTGCAGGCGCTGGGCGTGCGGCCGGGCGATCGCGTCGGCTCACTCGCCTGGAACACCCATCATCACTTCGAGCTGTTCTATGGCGTCTCGGGCTTCGGCGCCGTGCTGCACACCATCAACCCCCGCCTGTTCGACGAGCAGCTGACCTACATCGTCAATCACGCCGAGGATTCCTGGATCTGCGTCGACGCCGGCACCTTGCCCATCGCCGAACGGCTGGCGCCGTCGGTGCCCGGCGTGAAGGGCTGGATCTACATGAGCGTCGATCCCGAGCCGCCCAAGTCGAGCTTGAACCTCCTGTCCTACGAAAAGCTGCTGGCGGCTGAGGACGACGACTATGCCTGGCCGACGTTCGACGAACGCCAAGCTTCGGTGATCTGCTACACCTCGGGCACCACCGGCCAGCCCAAGGGCGTGGTCAACACCCACCGCTCGACGATCCTCAGCGCCCTGGTCATGAGCACGGCCGACATGATCGGCGGCTATCGCTCGGGCATGCGCGAGGCGGCCATGCCGATTGCGCCGATGTTCCACGGCAACGGCTGGCAGATGGTATATACCGCGCCGCTCAGCGGCCACACGCTGGTGCTGCCCGGCCGCAACTTCGAGCCCGACAAGCTCTACGAGCTGATGGCCGCCGAGCGCGTCACCATGGCGGCCTGCGTGCCGACGGTCTGGATCACCCTGGTCGACCATCTCGATCGCAACAATCTCAAGCTGCCGTCGCTGCGCGCCGCACTGGTTGCCGGCACCACGCCGCCGCGCGCGCTGGTCGAGGCGCTGGAGCAGCGCCACGGCATAGAAGTCGCCCATTGCTGGGGCATGACCGAGGCGCTGGGCGTCACCAAGACGTCGATGCCGCCGGGCCACGCCGACCTGCCCTTCGACAAACGCGTCGACCAGAAGCTGCGCCAGGGCCGCGTCGCTTTCTCGACCCAGCTGCGCATCGTCGATGATGACGGCAAGGTGCTGCCGCACGACGGCGTCGCCTTCGGCCATCTGCAGGCCAAAGGCCCGCTGGTGACCGGCGCCTACCTGAAGCACGAAGCGCCGATCGCCGACGGCTGGCTGCAGACCGGCGATGTCGCAAAACTCCATGCCGACGGCACGGTCGAGCTGGTCGACCGCTCCAAGGACGTCATCAAGTCGGGTGGCGAATGGATCAGCAGCGCCGCCATCGAGGGCGCGGCCATGGGCCATCCCGCGGTCGCGCTGGCGGCAGTGATCGGCATTCCCCATCCGCGCTGGCAGGAGCGGCCGTTGCTGGTCGTCGTGCGTCGGCCCGACAAGCAGGTGACGGCCCCGGAGCTGATCGAGTTCCTGAAACCCAGGATGGCGTCGTGGTGGCTGCCGGACGACGTCACCTTCGTCGAGGCATTGCCGCTCACCGCCACCGGCAAGGTGCACAAGGTGACCTTGCGCCAGCAGTTCAAGGACTACGTCTCGGTGGCCGCTGCGTAGCGTTGGAGGGAACATGGATTTCGAGTTGCCGGGTGAAGACCATCCCAAGCGCCAGGAGATCCGCGCCTGGTTCGAGGCCAATCCGCATCCGTCGGGCCTTGCGCTCGCGCAGGCGGGCTTCGCGGTGCCGCACTGGCCCAGGCCCTGGGGCCTGGAAGCCGACGCCGAGCTGCAGCTCATCATCGACCAGGAGATGAAGCGCGCCGGCATCCATGTGCCCCGGAATCCCGTCGCCATCAACAACTGCGCCCAGTCGCTGCTGACGCACGGCACCGAGGCGCAGCGCCAGCACTTCCTGTGGCCGGCGCTGTCGGGCGAGCACATCTGGTGCATGCTGTTCAGCGAGCCGTCGGGCGGCTCCGATCTCGGCAACCTGCGCACCGTCGCGCGGCGCGACGGCGACCATTATGTCATCAAGGGCCACAAGATCTGGACCTCGCTCGCCCACAAGGCGAAGGTCGGCGTGCTGGTGGCGCGCACCGACCCCGACCAGCCCAAGCACAAGGGTCTGTCGGAGTTCCTGGTCGACATGGATACGCCCGGTATCCGCGTCCGGCCGATCATCGACATGTCGGCGCACGAGAACGAATACAACGAAGTGTTCCTCGACGAGGTGCGCATCCCGGCCGACCGGTTGCTCGGCAAGGAGGGCGAGGGCTGGGCGCTGTGCACGACACAGCTGCAGACCGAGCGCGTGGCCCTGTCGCGGCCCGGCGCCATCTGGGGCCATGGCCCGTCGGCGCGCGAGCTGGTCGAAGGCCTGGCCGAAGTCGGCGCTCTCGAAGATGGCGCGATCCGTGACGAGGCGGCGCAGATCTTCGTCGAAGGCGAGATCCTGCGCCTGCTGGCCTATCGCGCGCTGAGCGACCGCATGAATGCCAAGGCGCCGGGACCAGAGGGTGCCATCCACAAGATGCTGGCCGCGCCGCACGGCCAGCGCGTCGTCGACCTCGCCAAGCGCAGTCAGGGCGTGCGCGGCATGATCGCCGGCGAAAAGCCGTTCCCCTCGCAGCTCGCCGGCGACGATCCCTACGACGACTGGGACTACGCCTTCTGGTTCAGCCAGGCCGTGACCTTGGGCGTGGGCACGCAGGAAGTGCTGAAGAACGTCGTCGCCGAACGCATGCTCGGCCTGCCGCGCGAGCTCGATCCGACGGCGCGGCTGCCTTGGACCGAAGCGCGGCGCAAGCAAGGTTGAGGAGGGTGCGATGAACTTTGCCCTGAGCGAAGACCATCTGGTGCTGCGGCAGTCGGCGCGCACCTTCCTCGAGAAGGAGATCTCGCTCGCCCGCGTCCTGGTGCCCGGCGCCACCGTGGCGGACGCTGACTACGAGGCGAACTGGAGCAAGATCGCGGCCATGGGCTGGCTCGGCCTGGTGATCGACGAGGCCCATGACGGGCTCGGTTTGTCGTGCATCGACCTCGCCATGATCCTGGGCGAGATGGGCCGCACGCTGGCGCCGAGCCCTTTCCTTGGCACCTTGCTCGGCGCCTGGGCGGTGCAGAAGGGCGGCTCGGAGGCGCAGAAGAAGGATTTGCTGCCCAGCGTCGCCAGCGGCGCGATCAAGCTCGCCCTTGCGGTCGCCGATGCGAGCGGAGCGGTCGACCCGCCTTCGCGCGAGGCTACGGCGGGCAAGCGCGCTGGGTCGTGGCGGTTGACAGGGGCCAAGTCGTTCGTGATCGATGCCGCTGCCGCCGACTGGCTGGTGGTGGCGGCACAGGAAGAGGGTGGTCGCGCCTTCTTCCTGGTCGAGGCGAACCAGCCCGGCGTGAAGGTCGATCTGCTGCCGTGGCGCGACGTGACGCGGCAGGTCGCGGACGTCCGGCTGGAGGACGCCGTCGGAGAGCGGCTCGCGGCCGACGATGCGACGTTGTGGCCGTGGCTGCGCGATCGTGTGCTGTTCGCGCTGGCGACGGAAAGTGCAGCCGGCGCGCAGCGTGTCATGGAAATGACTGTCGATTACGCCAAGGAGCGCATGGCCTTCGGCCGGCCGATCGGCTCCTACCAGGCGATCAAGCATTCACTGGCCGACATGCTGGGCCAGGTCGAGTGCTGCAACGCCGCCACGCTCTATGCCGCCTGGGCGTTGTCGGAGAACGACGCGCGCGGCTCGCTGGCCGCGGCGATGGCCAAGGCCTACACCAGCGACGCCTACGTGGCGGTCTCCCAGCGCAGCATCCAGATCTTCGGCGCCATCGGCTTTACCTGGGAGATGGTGAACCACCTCTATTTCAAGCGCGCCCGCGCCAATGCCGAGCTGTTCGGCAGCGCCCGCGCCCAGCGCACCCGCGTGATCGGCATGGTCGAAAGGAAGGCCGCCTAGCGCTAGAAATCGTCGCCGTGGCGGTTGCTGTAGAATACCAGCGCCATCAAGCCGATGCCGAGAGCCAAGGTCGCAACGATGCCGAGGGCCATGGCAGCGTAGCCGCTGGTCGACATCGCCATGCCTCCAGCGTCGTCGGCAATTCCCCAGCCGACGTAGAGGATCGCGACCGCCAGGGCGAGGATCGCCAGCAGGACGGCGACGATCACCCAGGTCCCTGCGCGCCGGCTCTCCTTGGCCATGATAGCTCTCCTGTCGTGCAACATTGATCAGGTGTGGGGCTGGGACTTTTTCAAGGGCGTGATCGTCGACGATGGCGGCCCGGCATCAGGGGCGCTACCCTGCCGGCATGAGACCGGAGTTCCTGAGCCTGTCAGATGCCGCGCTGGTGGAGCGGATGCATCAGTGGGAGGCGCGAAGCCCCGACGATGACGCCGCTTTCGAGAAATTTCGTCGCGATCGCGCGATCCTGTCGCGCGAGGCCTGGGAGGGGCTGACCGAAGAGCTCGGCTGCGACAGCGGTCCGCTCGCCAAGGTCGGCGTGATGGTCTTCCCGCTGGACGACGGCCTCGCCCGCCGCCTGCTCGACAACCTGCTCGCCAGCCCGCGCGTGAAGATGCGGCGCAAGCACTTCGCCCTTGGCTATGTCAGCACCAGCTTTGCGCAGTGCGACTATCTCAACGCCAGCAACCAGTATCGCGAGCTGACGCCCGCCACCCGGGCGCTTCTGGCCGAGTTCCTGGCGACGGCCGGCCCCATGGTCGAAGCGGCCGTCGGCCATCCCTTCCGCATCGCCTCGACACGCCAGTTCCAGCTCGTGCCCAACCGGCCGCAGGCCGACCGGCATCTCGACGGCTGGCCGGTCGCCATGCGCAAGATCTTCGTTCTGCCGCAGGGCTGCGGAAGGCGATCGAGCACGACCTGGTTCCGGTTGCGCAACGGCGAGGAGATCACGCTGGAGAGCGAGAAGCCGATCTGGGTGCTGTTCGAGAACAGCGTCGTGCTGCATGCGCCGATCTCGGGCGTGGCGCTGCGTCCGACCATTGAATTCGACATCGTGCCGGCGCGCCAGACCAGCTTCGACGTCGTCGATGCCGGACTCGGCGGCTGGTATCCACACTTTCCGACCGAGCCTGAGCTCCAGGTCGCGACGCGCCAGAGCCTGAAGTCGTTCCTGGCCGATACGCCGGACGGCGCGCGGGAGGAGAGCTGGCTGCAGCGCTTCGGCCGGTCGCTCGCCCGGCTGCGGCCCAAGGCGGGATGATCACTCGCCGCCCTGCTTGTTGCAGTGGATCAACCAGACGAGGCCGACGCCGAGCATGATCGCCGCCAGCAGGCCGAGCGCCATGGCGACGTAGCCGGTGGGGCTGAGGCTGGCGCCCGGCTGCCAACCGACGTAGAGCAGCCCGATTCCGATGCACAGCACAAGCGTCAGCAGGACGATCGCGATCGTCCCTCCGACGTGCAGTTTGGGTCGTCCCGCCAATTGTCGTTGCTCCCGCGCTTGCTCAAAGACGGGGACGATTGTCGGCATCCTGCCATCTCGCTTGTGCGACCAATCGGTGGCAAGCTCGGCGCATGACGGAACCCGCCGAGCGCACGGCCGCCTGCAGCTGCGGCCAGTTGCGCATTCGCACGACAGGTGCGCCAAGCATCGTCTCGTCCTGCCATTGCCTGGAGTGCCAGCGACGCACCGGCTCGCTGTTCGGCGCTCAGGCCTTCTTTCCACGCGACGGCATCGCCGCAATCGAAGGCGAGCGCAGCACGTACCGGCGCCAAGCCGACAGCGGCGCCGGGCTCGCCTTCCATTTCTGCCCCAAATGCGGCTCGACCGTCTTCTGGGAGAACGAGCGCCTGCCCGACATCGTCAGCATCGCGATCGGCGCCTTCGCCGATCCGCAATTCCCGCCGCCGGTGCGTACCGTCTTCACCCGGACGAAGCACGACTGGCTCGCCTTTCCCGACATCCCCCACCATCCGGAGAGCCCGGCGACGCTGGTGCCTCGGTAATGGGAGCGCGGGCCAGAGGCCCGCGCTCCTGTTAGACGAGCTCGTTCTTATAAATCTCGCCGGCCTTCATGATGAGCTTGAGGTGCCGCTCGGGATCGAGCAGCACGTCGAGATCGGCCAGCGGATTGCCGTCGACCACCAGCAGGTCGGCATGGGCGCCCTCGGCGATGACGCCCAGCATGCCCTTCTCCATCAGCAGCTCGGCATTGACCGCGGTCGCCGAGCGCAGGATGTCGGCCGGCCGGTCGAGGTCGCGGCGCATCTCGAACTCGCGCAGCTGGCACTTCTGCGCCTCCGGTCCCCACAGGTCGGTGCCGAAGCCGATCGGCACCTTGTGCTTGCGCGCCCAGCCATAGACCTGGCGGCCGCGCTCGATGGTGCGCTCGAGATTGCCGACGATGGTCGGCGACAGATGCTCGTGGTCCGCACTTTCGACGCGCTGCACCAGGGAGATGAAGGTCGGCACGTAGAACGCCCGGTGCTCGGCCATCATCGCCACGGTCGCTTCGCTCACGAAGTTGGCGTGCTCGATCGACCGCACGCCGGCCGCCAGGCAGCGCCGCACGCCCTCGTCGGTATATACATGCGCCATCACGTAGGTGCCGCGCGCCGCCGCCTCCTCGACCGCTGCCCGCAGTTCCTCCGGCGTGAACTCGTAGCGCGTCGCATGGCCTTCGGCCGGGAATACCACACCGCCCGAGGCGAACAGCTTGATCTGCGTGGCGCCGCGGCGCAACTCTTCACGCGCGGCCTTGCGGATGGCGTCGGTGCCGTCGGTGATCACCGACATGACGGAGAACGGCCCGACATGGCCGCAGGGATCGGTCTCCTCGTCGGGCGTGCGGAAGTCGGCGCCGCCGCCGGTCTGGGTCAGCGCCCGCCCGGAATAATAGAGCCGCGGCCCGATGATCTGGCCCTCGGCCAGCAGCCGCGCGGTGGCGTGGTCGGCGCCGCCCGCCTCGCGGATGGTGGTGTAGCCGTCCATCAGGCAGTTGCGCAGGTAGTTGGCCGAGGCGATGGCGATGTCGGCCGCCGGGTTGGCGATGTTCTTGGGCGTCAGCGACAGGCCGGTGATATGGGCGTGGGCGTCGATCAGGCCCGGCATCAGCGTGCGGCCGGCGACATCGATCACCTTGGCGCCGCCCGCGGCAATCGCCCTGGATATCTGGGCGATGCGGCCGTCGCTCACGAGCACGTTGAAACCGCGCTGCAGATCGCCGAACCCGTCCAGCACCAGATTTGCGTTGGTGAAAAGCGTCTGCGACATGCAGTCAGTATATCATCGGCCGTGACTGCCGGAGGAAGAATGGAATTCGCCAACCTGGACTATGCCGTCGTCGATCGCGTCGCCGAGATCACCATGCGCCGCGAGCCGGTGAACGCCATCAATCACGCCCTGATCGAGGACATCAACAATGCCTACCGCAAGGCCAAGGACGATCCCGGGGTGCGGGCCGTCATCCTGACCAGCGCCTGCGAGCGCTCGTTCAGCGCCGGCATGGACCTTGCGATGATCCGCAACAAGCGCGGTCTCGACCTGCGTCGCTACCTGGAGAAGCTCTATTTCGAAATGCACGACCTGCAGTACCGCCTGGGCAAGCCGACCATCGCCGCCCTGACCGGCCCGGCGCGCGCCGCCGGCGTGACGCTCGCGGTCTCGTGCGACGTGCTGATCGCCGCCGACACGGCGAGCCTGGGCTACCCGGAGATCCTGGTCGGCGTGATCCCGGCCATGCATTTCGTCCACCTGCCGCGCCAGATCGGTCGCCACAAGGCCTTCGAACTGCTGTTCAGCGGCAAGCCGGTATCGGCCGAAGACGCCTGCGCCATGGGCCTGGTCAACAAGGTGGTGCCGGCGGCCGAGGTGAAGGAAGAGGCGCGCCGCGTGGCTCGCGACTTCGCCGCCAAATCTCCGCTGGTCATGCAGCTCGCACGCGACTCGTTCATGCGCGCCAACGACTTCGAGTATCGTCGCGCCATCGAGAATGTGGTCGAGACGATCTGCAATATCATCGAGACCGATGACGCCCAGGAGGGGCTGAATGCCTTCAACGAGAAGCGGCCCCCTAACTGGTGAGGAGTCGTCGGCCCTGGTGCTGTTTTCCGGCGGCCAGGATTCGACGACCTGCCTTGCCTGGGCCTTGTCGCGCTACCAACGGGTCGAGACCATCGGCTTCGACTACGGCCAGCGGCACGCGGTCGAGATGGAGGTGCGCGAGCCGGTGCGCCAGCGAATCGCCGGCCTGTCGGCCGAGTGGAGCCGCAAGCTCGGGCCCGACCGCGTCGTGTCGCTCGATGCTCTGGGCCAGGTGAGCATCAGCGCGCTCACCGCCGATCTGCCGATGGAAAAGCGACCGGACGGTCTTCCCAGCACCTTCGTGCCCGGCCGCAACCTGGTGTTCCTGACCTTCGCCGCGATCACCGCCTATCAGCGCGGCCTGAAATACGTCGTGGCCGGCGTCTGCGAGACCGATTTCTCGGGCTATCCGGACTGCCGCGACGACACGGTCAAGGCGCTGCAGGTCGCGATCAATCTCGGCATGGAATCGCGGCTGGTGCTGGAGACGCCGCTGATGTGGATCGACAAGGCCGACACCTGGCGACTGGCCGAGCGGCTGGGCGGCCAGGGACTGGTCGATCTCATCGTCGAGGAGACGCATACCTGTTACCTCGGCGATCGCGAGCATCGCCACGCCTGGGGTGTGGGCTGCGGCACCTGCGATGCCTGCCGGCTCAGGGCCGGCGGCTGGTCGCGGTTTCGAGGATGACGGCAAGCGCCAGCAGGTCGAGGTCGCGGCCGGGCGGGCCGATCAGGGACAGGCCGACCGGCGCGCCGTCGACGGTGGCGGCCGGCATGCTGATCTGCGGCAGGCCGGCGAGCCCGGCGATGCAGGTGAGGCGTTGCGCGCGCTGGCGGAACGCCTCGACCGCCTCGCCGGTGGCGCTGCGCAGCGGCGCGGGGCCGGGCGCGGTCGGCAGGCAGATCACACCGTCGTTGCCCAGCATGTCGCGCAGGCGCTGGGTGATCTTGCTGCGCGCGGCCCGGTCGGCCGCGAGGTCGAGCGTCGCGGCTTCCTTGGCGTAGGCGAAGCGGTCGGCGATGGCCGGCCCGAAAACCGGTTTGGCGGCCTCGATCCACGCGCCGTTCACGCCCCAAGTCTCAGCGGCCGACAGGCGGCGGAACTGTGTGCGCCAGGCCTCCAGTCCGTCGGGCGCGACGCGCACCGGCTCGGCGCGCCCGAACTGCTGCGAGACGGCTGTGAAGGCGGGCGCCAGCGCCTCCACCGTCGCGGCGTCGGTCTCGGCATCGGCGTCGAGGCTGCGCATCAGGCGCCGCAACGGCGGCCGCGACTTGGCTGCCGGCGGCAACAGCAGCCCACCGATATCGGCAAACAGCCGTGCCTCGCGGGCGAACCAGCCCAGCACGTCGAGGCTCGGCATGAAGGGCACGATACCGTCGAGCGGCATGATGCCGTGTGTGGTACGGATCCCGTAGACGCCGCAATAGCTTGCCGGGATGCGTACCGAACCGCCCGAGTCGGTGCCCAGCGCGAAGTCGCAGAGGCGGGCGGAGACGGCCGAAGCCGAGCCGCTCGACGAACCGCCGGGCACGCGGTCGGGCGCCGCGCCGTTCAGCGGTGTGCCGTAGTGGAAGTTGTCGCCGTTCAGGCTGTAGGCGAGCTCGTCGCTGATCGTCTTTCCAATCATGGTGGCGCCGGCTGCCAACAGGGTCGTGACGCACGGCGCCGTCGCCGTGGCGGGCGCGTGGGTCTCGAGCCAGCGTGGATTGCCCGAGCCCGTGACGTGGCCGGCGATATCGATGAAGTCCTTGACTGCGAAGGTGCGGCCCGCGAGTGGTCCCGTCGCCGCACCGGGCAGGCCAAAGCGACCGTGCGGTACAAAAGCGCCGGCGGTGTCCTTGAAATCGGCGAGTGGACTCATTCAGCGGCCTCGGCCCTCGTCGGCATCGGGTAGTTGCGCCGTCGCGCCTCGGCACGATAGCGCACCGCCAGCCACCTGTTGAACTGGCTCAGCGTCTCCTCGAGGTAGGAAAAGCGGCCGCGCGGCGCGAAACGCGAATGCTTGGCGCGCTGCATGGCGAGGTTGACGGTGGTGTCCTGCTCGCCGAGCTGGCGCGATCCCTCCATCATGCGGGCAGCGCGGGCGCGGAAATCGGGCAGGGCGACAGTACTCTTTGGCATGCACCAGCCGCCCGTCGTGAACAGCCCGCCGCCGACCTTCAGGCTCGCCGGCCCCTGCGGGAAGACCAGCCCGTAGCACAGCATGTCGGGCATGAAGATGATGTTCATGTTGGGCGGCACCATGCCGAAGCCTACCCGGTTCCTCTGCTTCTCGCTGAGAGAATCGATGATCGGAAAGAGCGCGGGCGCGGCCCAGCCATTCTCGGTCAGGCTGCCGTCGCGCTCGAGGAACGGCACGTAGCGGACGATCACGTTGTCGTCGGGCCCGCGCCACGGATCGAACTCCACGCCGGTCGAGGGCGCGAAGTCGTGGATGATCGGGTGCACGAACTGGGTGTGATAGGGCTCGATGTAGTTCTCGAGCAGCATCTTCCAGTTCCATGGCAGCGGCTCGGCGGTGATCTCGGGCGCGACCGTCACCATGCTGTCGAGATCGTAGCCCGCCATGTAGGGCTCGAGCTTGGCCATGGTCGGCGCCAGGGGCCGGGCGGCCGGATCGAAGTTCACGAAGATGAAGCCGTACCACAGCTCGACCTTGAGCTGAGGCAGCGCCTCGGTGCGCTTGAGCTCGGCCAGGCTCGTGGTCTGGCCCATGTGCGGCGCGCCGATGAACTCGCCGGCGAGCCCGTAGGTCCAGCGATGATAGGGGCAGGTGAAAGCGCGCGTATTGCCCGTGCACTCCTCTTTCAGCGTGTGCCCGCGATGGCGGCAGAGCGCCGACATGGCGCGGATTTCACCGTCCTCGCCGCGCACCACCAGGATCGGCTCGTCGGCCAGGGTGAGCGCCATGTAGTCGCCGGGCGCGGGGATCTGCTGGGCGCGGCCGACACAGAGCCACGAGTGCATATACACCGCCGCCATCTCGAATTCGTAGAAGGCGGCCGACATATAGGCTTCGGGCGGTAGCACGCGGGCGCTGTCGACCGGCCGGTCCGAGGCATCCAGGCCCTCGAGCACCCGGGCGACATCGGGATGCAGCGGTGCGGGCTGTCTGGCGATGGCTGACATGATGCCTCCCTGGATCACGCCGGCTGTCGACCGGCGGAATTCATAGCTGCATCAAACGTGCCACTTCCAATTCACCAGGGTCTCGCTGAAGCCCCCGTCCGGCTCGGCCGGAATGCACGTCGGGTCCTTGAAACTTCCCCAAGCGCTCCCAAATCGACCGCCGCGGTCACCTTGGCCCCGGGTCTTTCCGGGGCTATAGCCAGTCGACTGAAAGCCAATGGACGGGAACGTATGAACGGCGACGCAACCGGCACGCAATCGCATCAATTCCAGGCGGAGGTCGCCGAGCTCCTCAGCCTGATGGTCCATTCGGTCTATTCCGAGACCGACGTCTTTCTGCGCGAGCTGATCTCCAACGCCTCCGACGCCCTGGACAAGCTGCGCTACGAGGCGATCTCCAACCCCGCGCTGCTGGTGGGCGCCGACAAGCTCGCCATCCAGCTGAAGCCGGACGCGGCCGGCAAGACGCTGACCATCTCCGATACCGGCATCGGCATGGATCGCCAGGAGCTTCTGGACAATCTCGGCACCGTGGCGCGCTCGGGGACCAAGGCTTTCCTCAAGGGCCTGCAGGACGCCAAGGAAGGGCTCGGCCTGATCGGCCAGTTCGGCGTCGGCTTCTACTCGGCCTTCATGGTGGCCGACCGCATCGTCGTGACCAGCCGGCGCGCCGGCACGTCGGAGACCTGGGTCTGGACGTCGTCGGGCGGCGCGGGCTTCGAGCTGGCGCCGGCCACCGAGGAGCAGGCGGCCCGCGTGCCGCGCGGCACCGAGATCGTCCTGCACCTCAAGGACGACGCGGCGCGCTACCTGCAGTCGTACGAGCTCGAGCGGGTCATCCATACCTATTCCGAGCACATCCTGTTCCCGATCGAGCTCGTGGACGACAAGGGCGAGGCGCGGCAGGTCAACGCCGCCAGCGCGCTGTGGCAGCGGTCGAAGTCGGAGCTGAAGCCGGAGGACTACACCCAGGCCTATCGCTCGATTGCCATGGCGTTCGACGAGCCGGCGATCACCCTGCACTACAAGGTCGAGGGCCGGCAGGCCTATGCCGTGCTGCTGTTCGTGCCGACCACGCCGCCGTTCGACCTCGGCGACCCCGGCCGCAAGGGTCGGGTGAAGCTCTATGTCCGGCGCGTCTACATCACCGACGATGCCGAGCTGCTGCCGTCGTGGCTGCGCTTCGTTCGCGGCGTCGTCGACAGCGAGGACCTGCCGCTCAACCTGTCGCGCGAGATGCTGCAGAACAACCCGCAGGTGACGCAGATCCGCAACGGCCTCACGGGCCGCGTCGTCGGCGAGCTGGAAAGCACGGCGACCAAGGAGCCCGAGACCTGGACCAAGATCTGGAACGCTTTCGGCGCGGTCCTGAAGGAGGGGCTCTACGAGGACCAGGAGCGGCGTGGCCAGCTGCTGGCGCTGGCACGCTTTGGCACCACGGCCGGTGAGAACCGCTCTCTCAAGGACTACGTCGCCGACCTCAAGCCCAACCAGACGGAGATCTACTATCTCACGGGCGAGAGCGCCGAGCGGCTGAAGTCCAATCCCAAGCTCGAGGCGGCGCGGGCGCGCGGCGTCGAGGTGTTGCTGCTGACCGATCCGATCGACGCCTTCTGGACCTCCATGCCGCAGGAGTTCGAGGGCAAGCCGCTGCGCTCGCTGAGCCAGGGTGACGTCGATTTTGGCCTGGTCCCGCTGCTCGACGACAAGAAGGCCGAGGACCCGGCATCGACCGAAGACGACACCAACATCCTGAAGGCCGTGAAGGACGCGCTGGGCGACAAGGTGTCCGACGTGCGCGCCTCGCAACGCCTGACCGAGAGCGCCGCCTGCCTGGTCGCCGGTGCCATAGGCCGCGACCGCGAGCTCGATCGCCTGCTGTCGCGCGCCAATCGCGGCAGCGGCGCCAAGCCGATCCTCGAGCTCAACATGCGCCACGATCTCGTGAAGGCGGTCGGCGGAGCGCCGAACGACGAGGCGGCCGAGCTCGCCAACCTGCTGCTCGACCAGGCCCATATCCTCGACGGCGAGGTGCCCGCCGATCCGGCCGCCTTCGCCCGCCGCCTCAACACCTTTGTCGTGCGTGGGTTGGGCAAGAGTTCTTAAGGGAGCGCGGACCTCCGGTCCGCTCATGAAGCAGGCCGCAGGCCTGCGCGGACCGCGGGCGTCCCGCCCGCCTCATGAATTATGAGCGGGCCAGAGGCCCGCGGTCCGCGCTTCGCTGAAAGACGCTCATGAGCGGACCGGAGGTTCGCGCTCCCCTTAAGACAGCTCGACCACGACGCCTTCGTTATCGCGCAGGGCCAGCGCATCGGCGACGACCTCGCCGTCGCGGTCGCCGTGGGTCGAGAGGACCAGGCGGCCGCTCACCTCGTCCTTGGCAAAGTCGACTTCTACCGGATCGGCGCCGAGATTGAGCGCAACGACGAACCGCTCGCGATCCAGCGTGCGCTGGTACAGCAGCAGGTCTCCGGTCGCGGCCATCGCCCGGTAATCGCCGATCGCCAACGCCGGATGAGCTCGGCGCAGGGCGAGCAGCCGCTTGTGCAGGGTGAAGATCGAGGTCCGGTCGGCGCGCTGGTTCTCGACATTGAGCTGGCGATGGTCCTCCCCCAGCGGCAGCCAGGGCTTGCCCCGGGTGAAGCCCGCCTTGGCCGACGCATCCCACTGCATGGGCGTGCGGCAGCCGTCGCGACCCAGCCCCAGTCCCGGCACGTTCAACTCATAGGGATCGCGCACGCGGTCCGGCGGGATCCTGGCCTGCCGCATGCCGATCTCGTCGCCGTAATAGAGCGTCGGCATGCCGCGCAGGGTCAGCAGCAGCATGGAAGCCACCTTGGCCTGCGCATCGCCGACGCGCGAGGCGATGCGCGGCTTGTCGTGGTTGCCCAGCACCCAGTTCGGCCAGCCGCCCTTGGGCAAGGCCGCCTCGTAACGGTCGATCAGCCCGGCCAGATGCCGCGCCTTCCAGGGAGCGCTCAACAGGGCGAAGTTGAAGGGCAGATGCAGGCCGTCGAGGTCTCGGCCGTAATAGGCCACCAGCTTGTCGAACGGCAGGTTGAGCTCGCCGATCAGCAGCCGGTCGGGAAATTCGTCGATCACGTCGCGCAGTCCGGCGATGACCTGATGCGCCTCCGGCCGATCGGCGGTGTAGAGCGGCAGCACGGCCGAGTCCGGCGGGTCGCCGGCGCGGTAGGCGGGGTTGACTGGATTGTCGCAAAACGCCTCGTCCTTGATCAGGTGCCGGATGGCGTCGGCACGAAACCCGTCGACGCCGCGCAACAGCCAGAAGCACACGACCTTGTGCATGGCCTTGGCCATCTCGGGATTCCGCCAGTTGAGGTCGGGCTGCGAGGCGAGGAAGGTGTGGAGATAATATTGCCCGCTCGCCGCATCGAATTCCCACGCGCCGCCGCCGAACTCCGACAACCAGTTGTTGGGCGGCCCGCCATCCGGCACCGGGTCGCGCCAGATGTACCAGTCGCGCTTGGCCGCGCTGCGCGAGGCGCGGCTTTCCTGGAACCACGGATGCCGATCGGAGCTGTGGTTGGCCACCAGGTCGAGGATCACCTTCAGCCCGCGTTTATGCGCGTCGGCCAGCAGGGCGTCGAAGTCGGCCAGCGTGCCGAACAGCGGATCGATGTCGCAGTAATCCGCAACGTCGTAGCCGAAGTCGGCCATGGGCGAGGGGAAGATGGGCGACAGCCACAAGGCATCGACGCCGAGCTCGACCAGGTGGTCGAGCCGTTGGCGGATGCCGCGGATGTCGCCCACGCCATCGCCGTCGGCGTCGCGAAAGGATCGCGGGTAGATTTGATAGAGAACGGCGCGGTGCCACCACGAAGGATCGGCCATGCTCAGCGCCTGCTCGTATCCTCAGGAAAGATCGACGCCCAGCCGGCCGCGACGGCCCAGGACCTCGACCGAGAGGTCGCTGCCGCGGCGGTGCAGGGCCACGTCGACCGCTGCATCGCCGAGCGACAGCCGGCGCAGCGTCACATCATCGAGGAAATCGGGCAAGAGCGGTTCGTCGAATGCCACCGAGCCGCGCGCCGTGTCAAAGCGCAGGCCGAGGCAGGATTGCAGCAGCGACAACGGCGTTGCCGCCGCCCATGCCTGTGGCGAGCAGGCGACGGGATAGAAGGTCGGCCCGTGCCCGCGCTCGCGCGGGAAGCCGCAGAACAGTTCGGGCAGCCGGCGCAGATCGATGTAGGCCGAGGCCGCGAACAGCCCGCCGAACAGCCGCGCCGCCTCGCGCCTGAAACCGTAGCGCGCGAAACCGGCCGCGATCAGGGCGTTGTCGTGCGGCCATACCGAGCCGTTGTGGTAGCTCATCGGATTGTAGCGCGCTTCTCCGACGGCGAGCGTGCGCACACCCCAGCCCGAGAAGAAGGCGTTCGACGACAGCGTCTTCACCACCGCGGCGGCACGCTCGGGCCGGGCGATGCCGCTGAACAGGGCATGGCCGGCATTGGAGGCGCGCACGCGGCAAGGCCGCTTGTCGCCGTCGAGGGCGAGCACGTAGGTGCCGAGCGACTTGTCGAAGAAGGCGTCGTCGAAGCGCTGCTTCAGGCGCGCAGCGCGCCCGGCATAGCCGTCGGCGGCATCGTCCTCTCCGAGGCGGCGCGCGATCAGGGCGGCGGCCTGCCAGGCGCCGAAGGCATAGGCCTGGACCTCGACCAGGGCGACCGGCCCGTGGGCCAGCGAGCCGTCGGCATGGAAGATCGAATCGTGGCTGTCCTTCCAGCCCTGATTGATCAGGCCGGTGTCGCGCATGCGGCCATACTCGATGAAGCCATCGCCGTCGCGGTCGCCCGACTCGTCCATCCAGCGCAGCGCCGCCAGGATGTTGGGCCACAATTTGCGGACAGTATCGACGTCGTCGGTGCGCTCGAGATAGGCGCCCGCCAGCATGACGAACAGCGGCGTCGAATCGATGCTGCCGTAATAGTGGCGGAAGGGCACCTCGCCCAGCAGCGCCATCTCGCCCTGGCGCATCTCGTGCAGGATCTTGCCGGGCTCGGCGTCGGCGGCCTCGTCTGTCGTCTCGGCCTGGTGGCGCGCCAGGTGCTTCAGCACGCCGCGGGCGAGGGCGGGGTCGAGCCACAGCGTCTGCATGGCGGTGATCAACGCGTCGCGGCCGAATACCGTGCTGAACCACGGGATGCCGGCATAGGGGTACGGACCGTCCGGCGTGTCGGTGACCAGCATGTAAAGATCGGAGATCGACCGGCGGATGGCTTCGTTGAACGTGGTGCTGGAGCTGGTGATCGCGGCGGCGCGTGCCGCCGAGGTGCGCAGCGTCCGCCGCGCCCGCCGTAGCGCCTGCAGGAAACCCGGCCGTGCCTGGTCCTGCGCGTTCTCGTCAGCGGCGCAATCGATCGTCAGGTCGATGTTGCGCGTCTCGCCCGGCTGCAGCACGAGCTCGAACCGGGCGCCGTCGACACTGAGCTTGTCCGGCGGCGGCGCGAAGCTCACCACCGTGCGGCGGGTCAGCCCGTCGAGGCCAGTATAGCCCAGCGTGACGTCGTTGCCGCCCACGATGCCGGCATGACGCAGGCCGTGGCGCTCGCGCCGCGTGCCGCGGACCTCGAACAGGTCGGCGAAGTCGGCGGCGAAGGAAAGGCCGAGCCGCAGGCGCAGCGGTGTGCTGCCGAAATGGCGAACCGCCAGCCGCTCATGACAGGCCGCCTGCCACAGGAAGCGCATGCGACGAAGGTGTACCAGGTCGTGCTCGACAACCAGCCTTCCCGTCGTGTCGTAGAGGTCGGGATTGGTGAGATCGCAGGTCAGCATGGCGTTGTCGTCGCGCAGCGTGGAGCTGAGCAGCATCGGCCGCTGGCCGTCGATCGTGACCAGGAGATGGGAAAGGTGCCGCGTGTCGCGATGATAGAGGCCTTCGGGGCTGCCGGGCCCGGCGACCGCATCGCCGTTGGGATCGAACACGCCGAAGCTGTCGCCGTGCTTCAGCGTGCGCGGTCGGCGCTCCTGCAGCGAGGTCGCGGCCGGAATGACGAACTGCGCCGCCGGCATGTCGGGGCCGGCGGGAGCAGGGGCATGAGCCACTTCCCCGGCGTTCTTCATGCCGTCTCGTCCTTCATTCGGCAGCGCTTAGCTCGACGGGTTGCTGCGGCAAGCGCTCGCCGCCTTCGAGCAGGCCTCGGTAGATCGCGACATAGTCGCGGGCCATGCGCCCCGCGGTGAAGCGCTGGTCGAAGACCTCGCGGATGCGCCGGCGGTCGAGATTGCCGATCAGGCTGACGGCCGACACCGCCTCCTCGACACTGTCGACCACGAAGCCGGTGACTCCGGAATCGACGACCTCCGGCACCGAGCCGCACTTCCAGGCGATCACCGGCGTGCCGCAAGCCATCGCCTCGATCATCACCAGACCGAACGGCTCGGCCCAGTCGATGGGAAACAGCAGCGCCGAGGCGTTGCCGAGGAAGTCCGCCTTCTCGGCATCGCCGATCTCGCCGATGTAGTGCACGTTGCCATGGCGCCGCACCAGCGGCTCGATCGTCTCCCGCCAGTAGTCGCGGTCGACCTTGTCGATCTTGGCCGCGATGCGCAGCTCGCGGCCGCTGCGGGCCGCGATCTCGATGGCGCGGTCGGGCCGCTTCTCGGGCGAGATGCGGCCGAGGAAAGCGAGATAGTCGCCGCTTCGCGAGGGCAGCGGCCTCAGCAGATTCTGCGGCAGGCCGTGATGGATGCGGCCGGCCCAGTTCACCGGCGGCATGGGCTTGCGCTGGTTGTCGGAGATCGAGACCAGCGGCATTTCGCTGAAGGCCGAGTAGAGCGGATGCATGTCCGGCAGATCGAGCCGGCCGTGTATCGTCGTCACCGTGCGCCAGGCAAAGTCGCGGATCACGGGGTAGTGCAGCATGTCGACATGGAAGTGCAGCACGTCGAACGACGAAGCCAGCCGCCGCACCTCGTCGAGCATGATCAGATGGTAGGGGACCGGATCCTTGACGTCGCTGAGCCGCAGTGCCTTGGCCGTGCACGGGACCAGGCGCGCCCGCGTCGTCGAATCTCCACTGGCGAACAGGGTGACGTCGTGGCCCTGCGCGACCAATTCCTCGGTGATGTAGGAAACGATGCGCTCGGTGCCACCGTAGAGCTGGGGCGGCACGCTTTCCATGAGAGGTGCGACCTGGGCGATCTTCATCGGGATCCCTCGCTCTCCATCCCGCCGGCCCCTGCCCGGGATACGCTACAGATGTCGCAACGATCTCACCGGGGAATTGGTTGCTGCTACCGCTCAGGGCGGGGTCTTGATGGTGAACGGAATGTCGCCTTGGGTGACCTGGACGCCCTCGAGCGTGCGCACCGTCCAGCGCAGCCGATAGTCGCCAGGCGGCAGGGTCGGTGCGCGGGAGAACAGCACGTTGGGCTCCGTCTGGAAGCGCGGCTGCAGGTCCTCGACGAGCTGACTGCCCCGCCAGATCGACAGGCTCGAATGGATGTGGTCGATCGGCCGGTCGAAGCGCACGAAGAACGAGCTGCTCGGCTCGCCGATCACGGCTTGGGCCTTGGGCGCCGAGTCCATGACCTTCACGTCCTGCGCCCAGGCAGCTGCAGGCAACATCATCGCGAGCAGGCCGACAAGGACCGCGCGCTGGATCGAGAATTCCATGCAGGATAATTTCGTCAATCATGCAAGGAGTAAAGGCGGAAGTCGGACCGTCACACGACTTTGACGGCGATGTCGTTCGACACATCGACGGTCGAGCGATCGCCCGAGGCGCGCAGCAGCACCGAGCCTTTGCCGGCAATCTTGGCATATTTCATCTTGCCCTCGAAGCCGCCATAGCCCTCGATGCGGCAGCCGTCGAGCAGCATGCTGCCGCCGTTGAGGAAGGCGTCGACCAGGTAAGGCTGCGACTTGTAGGTGCTGGCGCGGCAGGCGAACAGGCGGCCCTCGTTGGCGAGCTTGATGCCGCAGCCGCCGTTGTTCTCGAAGCCGCAGCCCATGGCCATCGACAGGCCGCTGGTCGCGAGCAGGCCCGGTCCCTTGTTCTCGACGAAATAGGTCTGCGAGATGTTGAGGTCGCGCGGCTCCTGGTAGGGCAGGTTGCTCTGCGTCTCGATGCCGGCATGGCCGTTCTTGCGCATCTGGCCGCCGAAGATCGCGATCGCCGAGACGATGCCGATGTCGCCGATCGAGCCGTTGTTGCGGAAGGTCATGCCGTTGCGGCCGTTGTCGGCGCAGGTGACGGCATGGCACTCGCCCTCGAACACGCTTCCGTCGAAATGCAGCCCGTCGCGCACGAAGTGCTCGATGTCGAGGTTCATCAGCTTCCAGCTGTAGAGCCAGCTCTGGTTGGTGAGGCACTCCAGGCCGATCGCATCCTGCGCCGGACTGGCGGCGAGGATCGTGCCATTCAGGATTTTCATGCCGCGCAAGGCGATGTTCTTGGCGCGCGCGGGAATGCGGATGGTGATGGCGCGCTTGTTGGCGTCGTTGAAGTCGGCGATCAGCTTGGCGCCGTTGAGGTCGAGGCCGGGCCCGAGCAGGTTCTCGGTGACCTCTATGACAATCGGCTTGCGCAGGCGCACATTGCCGCCGCGCCAGTCGAGCACGTCGCCGTCGGCGAATTTGGCGCGCAGGGCTTCCTCGAAGCCCACCGCGTCGGTTTCCTTCTTCTGGGCAAGGGCAGGGACAGCAACGACCGTGGCGCTCGCGGACGCCGCGGCCAGGAACCTTCGTCGGGTCGTAGGCATCCGCCGAGTGTCCCGCGCCGAGGCCCGTCGCGGCGAGTGATCGAGTTGTGGCTGGAACAAACCGGGCGCTGGACCGTTCCCAAGCGCATGGCCCGCTTGCTCAGGATCCTGGCCTGGACGGCCGGCGTTCTGGTGACCTTGGTCGCTGTCGCGATCGGGGCCGTGTACTTTTACGTCACGTCGGACGATTTCCGCGGCCGGATCGAGAGCCAGGCCAGCGCGCTCTCCGGGCGCAAGACCACGATCGCCGACATTTCCGTCGATTGGGGCCTGACGTCGCATGTCCATCTGAGCGGCGTTCAGCTCGCGAACGCCGAATGGGCCAAGGAACCCCATATGCTGAAGGCCGAGCAGGTCGATTTCCAGATCCGGCTGTGGCCGCTGCTCGGCGGCAACCTGGTGCTGCCCAGCCTGGTGCTTCGCAAGCCCGAGATCGTGATCGAGAAGGGCGACAACGAGCGGCTGAACTGGGAACTCGGCGAGGCGCCGCCCGCCGCCGCCGCAGCCAAGCAAGTCGTCGAGCCCGACAACCGTTTCGAGACGCCGGTGATCGGCCGCCTGGAAGTAACGGACGGGAAGCTCAGCTACCGTGACCCCAAGCGCAAGCTCGACCTCGACGGCACGGTGTCTACCGCGACCGGCAGCGCGGGCGAGCAGCCGCAGGCGAAGTTCGAGCTCAAGGGCAAGCTCGAGGGCCAGCCGCTCAGCTTGCGCTTCGTCGGCGGCTCGCTCGTCATGCTGCGCGATACCGACCAGCCCTATCCGCTCGATCTCGACGTCGCCTTCGGCGCCACCAAGCTCAAGGCCAAGGGCACGGTGATGGATCCCTTCCAGTGGACCGGCGCCAACGTCGAGCTTTCGCTGTCGGGTCACGATCTCGCCGACATCTACCCGCTGCTCGGCATCCCCGGCCCGCCGACGCCGCCCTACAACATCGTCGGCAAGCTGCAGCGCGAGTCGGGCGTTTGGAAGTTCATCCAGAGCAAGTGGCATGTCGGCGACAGCGACCTCACCGGCGACGTGCTGGTCGATACCCGGCGCAAGCCCGGCCAACTCACGGCCAAGCTCGTCTCGCAGAAGCTGGTCTTCGCCGACCTGGCGCCGTTGGTCGGCGCGCCGCCCGACAAGCCGGGCGGCACCGTCTCGCCACAGCAGCGCCAGACTCAGCGGCAGCTCGAGGCGAGCGGCGATCTCTTCCCCAACGCGCCGCTCAAGGTCGAGAAGTTGCGCGCCATGAACATGGACGTGACGCTCGACGCCAAGCGCGTGATCGCGCCGAGCTACCTGCCGGTGCAGGCTTTGTCCTTCCGCGTCGTGGTGCAGGAAGGCGTGGCGACGGCCAAGCCGGTCACCCTGATCCTGCTGGGCGACGGCCAGAGCGCCGGCGCCGGCAAGATCGCGGGCGAGCTGGTGGTCGACGCCAAGACCGACACGCCCAAGGTGCGCACCAGCCTGGTGCTGAGCGACATCGAGCTGCGCAACTTCTTCCGCAACTCGCAGTACTTCGATGCGACCTACGGCAAGGTGCAGGGCCGCGTCGCTCTGGCCGGCACCGGCCGCTCACTGGCGCAGGTGATGGCGACGGCCGACGGTCATGTCGCGGCAGCGCTGGGCGGCGGATCAGTCTCGAGCCTGATGGTGAGTCTCGCCGGCCTGCAAATCTTCGATGCACTAATCCTCTACGTCACCGGCGACAACCGCATTCCCATCAAGTGCGCGGTCGGCCGGCTGAATTTCAACCACGGCACCGTCACCTTCGACCGTACCCTGCTCGACACCCAGAAGTCGGTGCTGCGCGTGCAGGGCCAGGCCTCGCTGATCAACCAGGCCGTGAGGGCCGAGATCGACGCCGACGCCAAGCAGTTCGACCTTCTCGACCTGCACGGTGCCGTCATGGTGCAGGGCAAGCTGCGCCAGCCGCAGGTCGCGCTCGGCCGCATCTTCCCGATTCCGACTCCGGTGATCGGCACCGCCAAGGATGTGGCCTGCGTGCAGGTCACGCAGCAGCTGTTTCAGAGCCAGTAGCAGGCACAAACGGGCTGCATATTGTTGCAGCCTTCACACGCTGAATTGCAGGCTGTCCGCGTTGTGAGTAATCGCCGCCCACGGTAGGGAAGCACCGACGCCACCGTGAGGCCGACAGCGGCATGTCCAGTAGTACTTTTCTCGACGCGTACGGCGCCGGTCTCGCCTCAAATCCGCAAATAGATGCGCTCGCTCAGACAACGTCCCCTGACGTGGCCAGGGCGGCCTTGAGCGAGCTCTTCTCCTACGGCAACGACACGCCTTTCATCGTCGACGCGAGCAATCCGCTCGTGACAGACAGCATCTATGTGACCGTCGGCCTCGTCCTCGACCGCAAGCACGAGGCCGACACGCTGCTCTCCGGCAGCTGGGCGCAGCGCCAGCAAGCCTTGGATAATTTCTCCAGTAGTGATGCTCTGTGGGACTACTACGGCGCGAAGACCGACGATTTCAACGCGGTGCAGGCAGGCATTCCCAGCGATGCCATCCAGCGGGCGGAGCAGCTCGGCTATGTGTCCAATGCCGCCGACCGGACCGTCTGGGCCAACTTCACCGTCACAGAGTTCGCGCAGTTCTTCGGTCTCGCGCAGAACTACGTCTACGTCGTCTCACCGAACAGCAATTCCGTCCAGTCTAACACTTTCGTCGCCTGGGCTGGCAGCCTGACGCTTCCCAGTGGTGTTCGCGGCCTGTGGGTCGACCAGAATGTCTCGATCGTCACTCCCATGTCGGAGAATGGCGCGGCTGTTGTGCCGTTGACTGGGCTGCCGGGTACCGGCAATGGCGCCAACGATACCGCTTCCCAGGTAGTCGCGACGCCAGCGGCCGTGGCGGCCAACTACAACTTTCCGCTCGGCGCCGACGTGCCGACCGATCCGGTCGCGCTGGTCGAGAACAACGTCAACAATCAGGCTGGCTTGTTCAATGCGTACAACCTGTATCGCCAGCAGGTCGGCCTGCCTCCGGTCACTCAGGAGCAGTTCCAGGTGATGTCGGGCGCTACCGACTCGAGCGGCGGCGTGATTCCCGAGTTGACGCTCGACATCTCGATTGTCGCCGGCGCCGTGCCCAACAGCACCCAGCTCCTCTATTCGTTCCTGAACACATGGCCGTACAACGCGAACAGTACGCCTTTCAGCGCCTACCAGCAGGCCTTCTTCGATTCGATCAACCATCCTTCGGTGCTCAGTTCGTCCTATCCGGCGATGGGCCAGGCGAGCGCCGGGTCGGTCTTCGACTGGGCGTGGCAGGAGCTGTTCAAGGACGGCGCACTGGCCAACGTCTCGGTGCACATGGCGGCGGGCGACGAAGGGGCGAGCGCCAATATCGCCAACGGCACGGTCAACGTCGCTCACACGCACTCTTCGCCCTTCACCCTGCAGGTCGGCGGTACCTCCATCGCCGGGCTATATACCGCCCAGAACGACCAGACGCTCGAGCAGATGGCAGCGCTCGCTTTGGCCGGCGATCCAGCCACTATCTTTCCGCTCGTCTCTTCCGGCCTCAAGACGCTGCCGTCGCATCTCTCCGACGCGGCGCCGGCTGCCGTGGCGACGGTCCTGACGGAGATGTTCGAGACGGTCTGGCAGGCAATCTCGATCGACACCAAGCCCGACGGGGTGTCCTCTGTGCCGTTCGGCTCACACAAGACCGGATCGGGCGGCATCGTCGCGGGCTGGACGATTCCGTCCTATCAACAGGCCTTCGGCCTTTCCTCGCTGACCGATGGCAGTCGCGGCTCGCCCGATGTCGCAGCGCTGTCGTCCGGCGACACCTTCTATGCCGTCCTGTCCGCCGGCTATGTGGACGACCCATCGACCTCGGCATTGATGCAAGGCGACGGCGGCACCAGCGCGGCCTCGCCGCTGTGGGCGTCGCTGACCACGCAATTCAACGCCATTTTCGTCGACCAGGGATTGCCCAAGCTCGGTTACTACAACGACCTGCTCTACATCGCCGCGGTGATCGCGCCGGGCTCGTTCAACGACGTGCAACTCGGCAACAACGACAACAGCTACTTCACGTCGACCACGCCGACTGGTTACGAGTCATCCTCCTATCCCGGTCTGTACGTGTCGGGGACCGGAGAAGGCTATTCGGCGATGCCTGGCTACGACCTGGCGAGCGGGTTGGGCACGCCGAACGGCCTGCTGCTGGCGCGCGCGCTCTCCGCCATTGCCCATTCGCAGGTCAATACCCTCGCCGACCCAAGCACCAGCCCGCCGATGCTCGATGCCGACGGCTCGGGTTGGGACAGCGGCGCCGACCAGGCGCTCCTGTTCCAGACGACGAGCGGCAACGGGGTCACCGTCCAGCTCGCCCTTGGCGACCATGAAGCGCTGTTCTCGAGCGGCGGGTCGGCGAGTTTTTCCTGGACCAGCCGGTTGGCGCAGCAGTCGCTGCAGTCCGACTTCGACCCCGGCCTGGCGACGTTGTTCGACAAGCAGGGTCAAGGCGCGGTGGGCTATGCGCGGGTCGCCAACGGCGAGACGGTCGGTATCATCATCGACGGCGTCGCCGGCCAGGCCAGCCAGGCAACCCTCAGCAATCCCTACGGCTTCGCCGATTTCTTCGGCAGCGACGATCAGGTGCGCGTGGCCCGGCCGGTGGCCATCGCCGAGACCGTCGGTGGCCAGGACGACCAGGTGGCCGTGGTGCGCATGCGCCAGGTTGGCGAGAACAGCCTGCAGCTCAGCTTCTACAAGGTCGACGATCTCGCCGGCACCATCGACGGCGTGGCGCCTGGCCATCCCGCCTACGCCGCGGCAGTGCAAGGCCGCCTCTACCAGACCACGTACGGTGCCAACTCCATCAGCGGGCCAGGCTACGGCCAGTTCAACTATACGACGCTGCAGGGCGTCGATAACGGCGACATCATCGCCATGAAGCTCGTCAATCAGACGACCGGCGGCGTCTACTGGGCCTTCGCCAACGCCAATGAGACCGCCAACGGCCAGAAAGTCGGCCATCTGTGGAACTACGGCCTCAATACGTGGGGCTGGGAAGACACGTACGGCGGCGGCGATCACGACTATAATGACCTCGTCGTCCAGCTGGATTTCACCAGCGCATCCGGTCATCAGTGGCTGGTCTGACGGGGTCGTTAGCTGCTGGCCCCGCCTTGGGGTTGGGGGCCTGCATGCAGAGACATCGATTGGGGCACGCCGTGACGGGAGCTGCGCTGGCGGCGGTCCTTGCCCTCGGCATCGCCACGAGCGCCGCAGCGCAGGGCGCGATCGGCCTGATCTACATGAACGGCAAGCAGGGGCCGACCAATTCGGCAGGCTCGAACGACATCGCCGCCAAGGCCGCCGCGGCGGGCATCAAGGTCATTGTGCCGTCGATGCTGGCGGCGTCTGGCCAAGGCAACCAGCCCTTCTCCGGTCAGGATGAGAATCAAGGCAACAGCGTCCGCGTATCGACCACGGCGGCGGTGTATTGCGCGTGGATGAACCCGCGCGGCCGGGCCAGCATGCCGGTCCAGGCGCGTGAGCTGCCGGCCAGCATTCCCCTGATGGTGATCATCGGCACCAAGGATTCCTCCATCGGCTTTACCGAGGCCAATATCTACAAGCCGGCCGCCAAGAATCCCTACAGCAAGTACCTCGTCATCGATGGCGGCGACCATCGCAACACCGACCATTCGGCGTCCCAGCGCATCGTCGACTGGATCAAGGGCCTGCCCTAGCGACCACGCGACCCTTCATCGCCATGCCCCACTCAAGGTATAAGGGGGTGGGCGGGAGCGAGGGCAGCAAGAGGACTGGTCGAGGTGGCAGGTCGGCAGACGGCGAAACGCAAGGCAAAGGCGAGTTCCCAGGCTCCCCCGCGGGGTGGCGGTCGCGCGTTCCGGCCCGCCCCCACGACCGGTTTCTGGCCGGGCCAGCAGGGCTACGCCATCATCCCCTGGTGGAATCCATTGCACTGGAACTGGCGGCGCGGCCTGGTCCGATTGTGGCTGCTCGCCTCGCTGATGTGGGCGGGCTACTGGCTCTATAACCTTCAGCTCGCCTGCGCTTTCTGGTTCGCCCCCTGGTGCGAGGCGCCGGCCCATGTCGACTGGCCCAACGGCAGCATGCTGCTGGGCCTGGCGATGGTGCTGTTGAGCGGCCCGATCTTCATGCTGGCCGTGTGGTGGGTCACCCGCTGGGTGATCCGCGGCCTGCTGGCGCGCCGCGCCCGCTAGGCGGAGACGACCGGCTCGAAAGTCGGGGATTTCAGCCCCAGCTGCCGAAGGGCGTCGGCCCGCGTGCTCACCACGTCGCTGTCTCCGCCTGGGCCGCCACGCTGGGTGCCGTAGAGGCGCAGCGGGCTGAAAATGTCATTGGGCGGCAACACCAACAGGCGACGGGTGCCGCGGATGGCGCGCCGGTTGGCCGCGAATTGCGGCCAGTCCCTCAGCTGAATGGCAAACTCGGTGACCTCGGTGAAATCGAGGATGACCGCGAACGGCCCGTGACGCGCTTGCAAGGCGCGTGCGCCGGTATCGAGATCGATGGTGGCCTGCTGGGTGAAGGCGCCGGAAAACGCCGCTAGCAGCACTTTGTTCGTCTGATCGAAGAACAACGCGAGAGGCTGATCGGTATCACTCGACATCACGCCTTTATAGGACGCACTGCGGCGCTGCTAGAAGGGGGATCGTTTTGACACATCGACTGTAGCTTGAGTTACCGACGGTAGCGAAGCCGCCGGTGTTGTTCACTTGTACGACGAGATCTCGATCAGGCTGCCGTCGGGATCGCGGCAATAGACCGACACGATGGTGCCCATGGCGCCGCGCTTGTCGGTCGGGCCCTCGATGATCGCCACCCCACAGGCGCGGAGGTGATCGGCCACCGCCTGAGGCGTGGCGCTGGTCAGGAAGCAGAGATCGTCGCTGCCGGCCTTCTCGTGATCGGCCGTGAACCACTCCTCCTTGCTGGCGGAGAGCGGCCTGAGGTTGATCTTCTGCCGGCCGAATTTCACCGAGGTGCGCCGGACCTTGCCCGGCCCGGGATCGAAGTCGTCGCGCGTCATGCCGAGCACGCGCTGATACCAGGCGGCCGCGACCTCGACGTCGCGCACGTTGATGACGAGATGGTCGAGGGCATCGATGGCGATCGGCATGGCGGAAACCTCTTGGCGACCCCACGAGGTATGGCGTGCTCGCCGGCCCGGTCAAGGCCGGACGTAGGTCCAGCCTTGCTCCTGCAACTCCATGAGCCGCACAACGCCCGACTTCACCAGGGTGGCTTCGGCCACCAACGGGATCGCCTTGTTCTCGGCTTTACCCATGTTCTCCTGCGTGTTGCCGCAGGCCTTGAACGAGATCGCGGACCCCTTGCCCGCCATCGCCCTGATGCGGTCCTTCACCGGCGAGGTATCGTCGCGCAGCATGTGCAGGCCCGGCCCGAAGGTGACGATCTCGATCTCGATCTTCTCGCCGCGCTCCTTGTAGTGCTGCTCGACGTTGGTCGCGTTGTTCAGCGCGAGGTTCATGGTCGCGGGCTCGTTGCTGTTGACCTGCAGCACGAGGCGATGCGCCTTTTTCGTCGCCGCGGACGGCGCCGTGGCGGCGAGTTCGCGGGTTTGCGTCATAGCGGGTGGCGTAAGGAGAAGCAGCGCCGTGCACAGCGCTGCCAGGTGCATCGCTTGATCGAACCTTGTCATCATGCTCTCCTCAGTTGCGTCGCCATTTGCAGGGTCCGGCCAGCCGCGGCATCAGCGCCTTGATATCGGCCAAGTCGTATCGTCCTTCGAGTGTCGCGCCCTGCCGGTCGGTGATGCGGAAGGCGATTGTGCCTTGGTCTGGCAGCGACATGAGGAAACCTGCGACGTCGCCTTTCAGGGCGATGCCGGTGCCTGATGACGACAAGCCGGTCGTCACCGTCACCGGCGGCGCGTCGTTGATCACGTGGCTCACGACATGATCCTCGGCGCGGCGCATCAAGGGAGCGCTGCGGATCGCCATTTCGGTGCGACCGCCGCGGCATTGGATCGAAAGCTGCAGGACGCCCTGCGGCGCGGCGCCGGACGAGGCCGTAGCGATGGCAACGGGCGAATAGTCGACAGGTGATCGCGTTTCGCTGACGATCCATTTGCCGGTCGGTGCTGGCGGCGGGGCTGCGGGTGTCGGCGGTGGCGTGGCGGCGGCGACCGGTGGAGCGGCCGCGACTGGCGCAGGGGCTGGGGCAGGCGCCGGCGTTGGGGCTGGCGCCGGCGCAGCAATCGGGGCCGGTGTTGCGGCGACCTGCGGTGGCGGCGCCTCGCCGGCAAGCTTCTCCAGGCAGCGCATGCGATCGGCATAG
The DNA here is from genome assembly GCA_019750135.1 of Reyranella sp. Classification (GTDB taxonomy): domain Bacteria; phylum Pseudomonadota; class Alphaproteobacteria; order Reyranellales; family Reyranellaceae; genus Reyranella. Next base: position 249,044 of record JAIEOV010000018.1, read on the forward strand.
AACGGCACAGAGCAGGCGCCGAGCGGATCGCTGCTGCTTTGGCCCGATGCCGCGACGCTCGCCAGCATCAATGCCGAAGCCGAAATCGCCGCGGCTTTCATCGCGTTTCCGCCGTCTTGCGTGTCGAGCGGTCGAGCCAGTCCTGGGCCGCCGGAAAGCGGGCGAGGCCAGGCACGGTGGCGCCAAGGTTGATCGTCTTCCATTTGGGGTCGAAGCCCGCGACCTGCAGCTTGTCGACCCGGCTGAACAGATGCTCGGTGAAGCGCGCGACGCGCTGGTAGCGGTTGGAGCCGGTCGGCCAGTTGTAGGAGACCAGCGCCGTCGACACCGCGACCGTCGGGATGCGCTCGCCCGGCTTGAGCAGGCCGGGATAGTCGGTCGCTTCCAGCGCTGCCGGCAGGTAGTAATCCTCGAACCTGCCGTCGTAGGTCACCGGCAGGAACTTGAACCCCGGCTCCCACTGGCCGCGCAGGAAGGCATCGACCGGCTTGGAGGTGATGAAAACCACCGCCGCCATGTCGTCCGTGCCCTTCTTCATCTGCTGCAGGGCCAACGGGTGCGGGATGAAGGTCTTGTCGACGTCGATGCCCAGTCGGCTGAAGATCAGCGGACCCGAGTAGGCGGCGGCCGTGCCAAGGGTGTTGAAGTTGACCTTCTTGCCGGCGAGATCCTGCAGGCTCTGGATCTCGGGGCGCACGAAGATGTGCAACTCGGACGGGAAGAGGTTCAGCAGATAGGTGACATGCCGCCGGACCTCGGGAAGCTGGATGCGGTATTCCTCCAGCGAATCGGAGTTGATGATCGCGAGATCGACGCCGCGCAGGTAGAGCAACGAGTTCAGGTTCTCAGTCGGTCCGCGCGTGACGATGGGCAGGACATGCAGGTTCTCGCCGTCATCGACCACGCGAGCCATCTCCGAGGCGAGCCTGATCGGCGCGCCTTCGATCAGCCCGGCCGCCAGGCCGACGGTCCAGGCGTTGATCTTGTCCTGCTGCGCGCCGAAGTTAAGCGGTCGCGCCGCTGCCGGTGGCTCCGGCCGCGGTGTCGTCGCCGCGGCCTGCTCGCGGGGTTGCGCCATCGACTGGCTGGTCATCAGCATCAGGGCAACTGCCACAAGCGTTAGCGCGCCCAGGAAGCGTTCGCCGGACATGGTCATCATTGCTTTCCCTCCCTCTCGGACTCGTCCTTTCATCGTCGTAAGATCGCCAACCGGTCCTTTGCCGCTTCGACTCCCCCAGCCAGCGCCTTGGCGTAGAGGTCTCCCGCCCGTGCGACATCGGCTTGGGTGCCCACGGTTCCCCAGGCAGTAAGGACGCCCGGGTCGAAGGTCTCGGCCAAGGCGAACAGTGCCGACGCGCTTCCGGTCTCGGCCGCGCGTTCCAGCACGATGCGCGCCGCGCCGATGTCGCCCTGGGCAAGCAGCAGGCTGGCGCGGGTCATCAGGTGAAGCAGTTCGGGATCGGTTGGTGCTTGAGGCCCGCTGGCGTTCGCCGGTTCGGCAACGGGATCGGGCGTGGCCGCCGGGACGCTGTCGGGACGAGCGGCGAGCTGTTCCTCGAGCTGCCGATTGCGCTCGCGTTCCTGCGTCAGCGACCGGGCGACGCTCGCCGCCGCGGCTTCCGATTGCTGCAGAGCCTGCTGCAGGGCCTCCCGCTCCTGGTCGTGCGCTGCCTTCTCGGCCGACGCCGCGGCACGCGCCGCGAGCTCACGCCACGCTGCTCCCAAGGCAGCGCCGAGCTTTTCGACCTTGTCCTGTTCCTGCTGCAGCGCCTGCCGCGCCTGCGCGAGCTCCTCGCCGCTGTGTACGGCCGGCGTGCTCGCCAGCCACCAGCCGGCCAACGCCGCGGCGGTGCAGGCGGCGGTCGGCGCGATCCACAGCCGGGGCACCTGCCACTCGCGGCGTCGCGTTCGCGCGGCTGTGACGGTGGTAAGGCTGGTCGCCGCCTTGCTGGCGCGCCAGGCCGCAAGCTGCTGGTCCAGCCGGTGACGGTAGCGCAGCAACTCCGGATCGGCAGGGATGGCCGGCAGCTTCGCACGCGTCGGTGTCGACGGCCGCGCGTCTATCGGCGGCTCTGCCTCGGCCTCGCCGGACGCATCCGGCGCCGTCGCCGGTGCGCGCTCGCCGTTGCGCGACATGACCTGTCACCCTCGATGCCACACAATCGGCTGCGTGTCTGCACGCAGCGTCGGGCCACATTAGGCTCCGGCCGGGGCCCCCGAGTGTGACCACCCTGCGATCACTTCGCGCCTTTGGTCGCCGCCAGATAGTCGACGATCGCGGTCGCGTTGGCCTGGTCGATCGGCGCCTTGAAGGCGTGGATCATCTTGTCGACCTCGGCTGCCCACGTCGCCTTGGCGAGGTTGGGCTGGGTCAGCATGCCGGCGGAGTGGCAGGACAGGCAGTTGGCGTTGATGGCGTCGGCCGCTGCCCCGCCGGGGAAGGTGACGCCGCTGGTGGGCAGTGCGACCGAGACCGACTTCAGCACGAAGGCCGCCTGCGCCGGGGCCGCGGCCGCTGTCGCGACGGCGGGCGGGGTTGGCGGCAGATCCTTCGGTCCGGGATGGCCGATGATCGCCAGCACCACGCCCGCGAGAATGGCAGCGCCGAACCCGACCTGAGCAGCATTGATCATGGGTGCCTCACGCGGCCGTCAGGTGGAGGGATTCGATGGCGTTGTGCATGAAGCCGCTCGGGTTCCAGTTCATCGTCTTGGGCTGGGCGAGGCCATCGCTGTTGGTGCAGCGGACCATGACCGTCACGGGGCCGGCCGATGGCGTGATGTCGGTCTGCCATTGGCGGAAGCTGTACTTGCCCTCGTCGCTTCCGAGCGTCGCGGGCCGCCAGGTCGCGCCGCCGTCGAGCGAGATGTCGACCGATTTCACGCCGCTCGCGCCGCCGAAGGCGATGCCGCGCAGCGCCGTCGCCGCGCCGGCCTTGATCGCGGCGCCGTCCTTGAGGTTGGTGGCGAAGGAGCGCGGCACCATCCGGTTGATCGGCACCATCTTCACGCCGGCCTGGCCCGGCGTCATGTCGACGCCCGCCGTGTCGGGAATGAGATTAGGCGTTCCTGGTCCAGAAATTCTCATCGGGCGTGGCGAGCACCTCGATGCGGTCGAGCATCTTCACCCAGTAGGTCGAGTACCAGCCGGGCACGACCGGCCGCAGCGGAAAGCCGTTGAGCAAGGGCAGCTGCTCGCCGTTCATGGCGTAGGCAATCATCACCTCGCCGTCGCGCGCATGATCGAGCGCCAGCGACTTCATGAATTTCGGCGCACCGTCGACCACCGGCTGGTCGAGGCCGGCGAAGCGCACAGCCAAGGCGCCCGGCTTCACGCCGGCCCGGTCGAGCACGTCCTTCAGGCGCACGCCCATCCATTTGGCGTTGCCCATGGCGCCGTTGGCCCATTGCGCGCCCGGCACCACAGGCTGCGAGAAGCCGCGTGAGTTGCCCGAGCACTGGTTCACCGCCGCCAGCTCGACGCGCGGCATGCCGTCGACGATGTCCTTGAGCGTGAGGGACAGCGGCTTGTCGACATGACCGCTCACCGAGAGACGGAAGCTCGCGACGTCGATCTCTGTTGGGATCACCGCCCAGTGCCAGCGCACATAGAACTGGTCGTTGGGGGGTGAAGACGCCGCGGTCGAAGACCTCGAACGGCGTCTCGAGCAACGGCGGCCGCGTGCGCTGCAGGATCATCGATGCGGCAGCTCGACGGATGAGTCGGCCCAGGCCGAGCCGGAAACCAGCGCAAGGCCGCCGGCTCCCGCCTGTCCCAGGAAGGAGCGTCGTGTCGTGATCGTGCTCTTGCGTATCCGTCCTTTTAGCCTATCCCGATCCGTTTGCTGGATTTCTCTGCAAGAAAGTTGACTTGCATACAGAGAAAGTCCCGGCCATGCTGCCGCCATGGACAAGGTCACCCAGGCCGCCCGCGAGATCGGCACTCGCCTGCGCTCGGCGCGGATCGGCGCCGGCCTCACCTTGGCGTCGGTGGCGCGCCAGGCCGGCCTGTCCGAAAGCTTTCTCTCCCGGCTCGAGCGCGGCCAGGCGGTGGCCTCGATCGCCAACCTGATCCAGCTCGCCGAGGTGCTGGGGCTCGGCCTGCACGAGCTGTTCCAGAGCGCCAGCGCGCCGGCCAAGACGCGCGTCGCGGTCCATCGCGCCGACGGCGGCCTGAAGGATGTCGCCGCCACCGGCTATCGCTTCCGCCATCTCGGCGGCGGCGCGCCGCTCGACCGGCTGGAAGTCTTCCACCTGGTCTTCCCGCGCGCCAAGGGCATGCCGGCCACGGTCTCCCATCCCGGCCAGGAGCATTGCTACGTGCTGTCGGGCGAGGTGCTGTTCCATGTCGATGGCGCCGCCCACCGGCTGAAGCCGGGCGACGGCATCCTGATTGATTCGCAGCTGCCGCATCGCGCGGAGAATGCCGGCCGCGGCCAGGCGCACGTGCTGATGACCGTGGCGCGTCCCGCCGAGGCCGCGGGGGCTCAGATCGCTGAGTGGCCCGACTGGTGGCACCTCGCAACCTCGACCGAGAAGGAGAAAGCCAGGCCATGAGCAAGCACATCCCCGACACGGCCACCGCCAATGCCGCCCTCCAGACCGGGCGCGAGGCCTCGCGGCGCGATCACCTGCCGTACCAGGTGCGCCATCTCGACGAGGTCGAATGGGAGACTATTCGCTGGCCGGGCGAGACCGGCAAGATGCTGTTCCATCCCACGCCCGAGCAGCCGACCGCGCCCAACGCCGGCATCCTGCGGCTCGAGCCCGGCGCGCATCATCCCGAGCACTATCACGGCTTCGCCCAGGTCTGGCTGATCCTGAAGGGCGAGTTCACGATCGACGGCCGGCTCTGCCCGCCGGGCACGATGCTTTATCACCCCGATCCGCATTTCGAGGGCGAGTTCCATACCGCGACCGGCGGCGAGATCATGATCGTGCAGTATCCCGGCCCGTCGACCGGCGAGCGGCCGATCTATGCCGGCCGCTTCAACATGCAGGAGCGCAAGCCTCTGGCCGAGGAACGCGTCGACCTCTGACGGCCCCGCCTGTGGCGGAGCAATCTGCTTGCCGCATGCGACGTCTCGTGGAACAACTTACGCCGTTCTGCAACTGCGCCGCGTGATCGTTTGTTTCTCTTCGTCACAGGGAGGAACGCACAATGGCCGCACGAAGCGCCTTGGCCGCTATCCTGGTCCTCGTCTGGTCGAGCCCAGGTCTCACCCGCGACCTCCAGTCGGCCGACATCTATTCTGCCGATCATCCCACGGTGCAGTCCGTCGACTGGCTGGGCCGGGAGCTCGAGAAGCGTACCGGCGGGCGCCATCGCATCGTCTCCCTGGGCGAGGAGAGCAAGAACTCGGAGGTTTTCATCCTCGGTCAGCTGCGCAACGGGACGCTCGACATGGCGCGCCTCAACGTCGCCTCGCTCAGCAACCTCGTGCCGGCCGCCTTCGTGCCGGCGATGCCCAGCGTCTTCCGGTCGACCGAGCACATGCGGCGCGTGCTCGACGGGCCGATCGGCGAGGAGCTGCTGGCCGCGCTCGATCGCTTCGAACTGGTCGGGCTCTGCTTCTACGACATCGGCGCGCGCTCGTTCTACGGCACCCGGCCGGTGCACAAGGCGGCCGACCTCAACGGCGCCAGGGTGCGCGTGCCGCCCAATGCGCCCTGGGTGGCGATGCTGCAGGCGCTCGGTGTGCAGCCGGTGTCGATGCCGTTCGAGCGCGTGCACGTGGCGCTGCGCAACGGCACCATCGACTTCGCCGACGACAATTGGCCGGCCTTCGTCGCCTCGCGTCATTACGAGGTCGCGCCGTACTTCAACCTCACCCGGCATTCCATGGCGCCCGGGGTGCTGGTCGTCTCGAAGCGGACCTGGAGCCTGCTGTCGCCCGCGGACCAGGCGACTTTCCGCGCGGTGGCCCGCGAATCGGTCGCCTACAACCGCAAGCTCTGGGACGACGTCGAGCGCTCCATGACGCGGGTGGCGGCCGCGCTCAAGGTCACGATCGTGACCGACGTCGACCAGGACTCCTTCGTCGAGAAGATCACGCCGGCGCGCGACCGGCAGATGACGAGCCCGCGCATCGCCGAGATGATCGAACGCATCGCCGCCACGCCGTAGGACGCGTGCTGCTCAGTCCTTCGGCGTATGGAACGGCTGGTTGCGCTGATCGTCAACCTGGTCGGCCACTTCCTTGAGCCAGGCGCGCGCCTGCTCCTCGGTCCTGAACAGCCGCGCCGGGCGCCGGGCGGGAGAGATGTTGACGAACCGGCGGAAGGCCGTGCGCGCCCTCTCATTCAGGCCGATGACGGCGAGCGGCCCGGATTTCAGCGTGGCGGTGTAGGCGCTCAGCCTGGCGCCCATCGCCATCACGTCCTCGTCGGTGTAGATCGGGTCGGCCTTGGTCGCGTCGAACAGCTTGCCGTACTGCAGCACGTCGGCCACCGCCAGCGCGTCGAAATGCTCTTCCATCTCGGGCAGCGTCACGCGCCCTTCGGCGATGATGTGCACCAGCTTCTGGTCGTGCAGGATTTCCCATTTGAGCGGCATCGATCGGCCCCACGACAGCATTGGTTCTGTCGGCCGTCAACAAGGTCGTGCTAGCGTTTGTCCATGCTCGACCTGCTCCTGACCAACGCCGCTGTCGCCACCATGGCCGACGGTCGACCCTTCGGGCTGGTGCAGGACGGTGCGGTCGGCATCGAGAACGGAAAGATCGCCTGGATCGGCCCGGCCGCCGAGGCGCCGCCGGCGGCCACGGTGCGCGATCTTTCGGGCAAGGTCCTGACGCCGGGCCTGGTCGATCCGCACACCCACATCGTCTACGGCGAGGAAGGCTTCGTGGACTTCGAGGTGTTGTCGCAGGGCGGCCAACGCTGGGACCTCGAGCCGGCCGGCGGCGGCGTCGGCAACCTGGTGAAGCGCACGCGGCTCTTGTCCGAGGAGGCGCTCTACGGCGCGAGCCGTGCCCGCATGAGCCGCCTGATCGCCAACGGCGTCACCACGGTCGAAAGCAAGTCGGGCGCCGGCCTCGACAGGGAGACGGAGCTGCGCTCCCTGCGCGTGTCGCGCCGGCTCGGCCGCGATCTGCCCGTCACGGTGATCTCGACCTATCTCGGCGCGCATGGCCTCGCGCCCGAGTTCGCCGGCCGGCGCGACGACTACGTCGCCTTCATGTGCGAGGAAGTGCTGCCCGAGGCGGTGCGCCAGGGCCTGGTCGACCAGGTCGACGGCTTCTGCGACAAGGTGGGCTTCACCCACGCCCAGATGGATCGCCTGTTCGACAAGGCGCAATCATACGGGCTCGGCGTCAAGCTGCATGCCGACCAGTACACCGACTTCGGCGCCGGCGCCGTGGTCGCCCGCCATCGCGGCCTGTCGGCCGATCATCTCGAATACGCCTCGGAGGCCACGGTCCGCGCCATGGCCGAGGCCGGCACGGTGGCGACGCTCCTGGCCGGCGCACACTTCTCCCTGAACGAGACGCAGAAGCCGCCGGTGAAACTCTTCCGCGCGCTCGGCGTGCCGATGGCGCTCGCCACCAACGCCAACCCGGTGAGCTCGCCGACCGTCTCGCCGGCATCGCAGATGCATCTCGCCTGCTTCCTGTTCCGACTGACGCCCGAGGAGGCGCTGAAGGGTTTCACGGTGAACGGCGCCCGCGCGCTCGGTCTGCAGGCGAGCGCGGGCCTGATCGCCGTCGGCCGCGCCGCCGACCTCGCGGTGTGGGACACCGACGATCCGCGCGGCATCGCCTATGCCATCGGCGGCGCGCCCTGCTTGGCCGTGATCAAGGACGGACGCATCGTGCACGAAGCGCCGGCGCCGAATTTGGTGCGCGCATGACCGGCGCCGCCGATCTTCTGGCCCTCCTCGAGGCCGAACGCGACCGCCAGGTCGATTTCCTGCAACGCTTCGCGCGCATCGACACCGCCAACCCGCCGGGCGATACGCGCCCGGCCGCCGATCTCTTCCGCGCCTTCCTGGATAAGGAGGGCATCGCTCATCGCACCGAGGCGCCCAAGGCCGACAACCCCAACATCATCGCGAGCTTCGAGGGCGGCAAAGGTCCCGGGCGGCACCTGGTGCTGAACGGCCATCTCGACGTCTTCCCGGTCGGCGACCGCGCCGCCTGGCAGCGCGATCCCTGGTCGGGCGACATCGCCGACGGCCGTCTGCACGGTCGTGGCACCGTCGACATGAAATGCGGCACCACGGCGCTGCTCTTCGCCTTCGCCGGCCTCCATCGCCTGCGCCGCCATTTTTCGGGCCGCGTCACCCTCACCGTGGTGTCGGACGAGGAGACCGGCGGCAAATGGGGCACCGCCTGGCTGCTGGAGAACTGCGCGAAGGAAGTGACGGGCGACTGCGTGCTCAACAGCGAGCCGAGCGGGCTCGCCACCGTGCGCTTCGGCGAGAAGTGCATGCTGTGGCTGCGCTTCACCATCGCCGTGAAGGGCGGCCACAGCGCCTATCCCCACACCGGCGGCAGCGCCAACAAGGTGGCGGCGGCGCTGATCCAGGATCTGCTGGCCATCGAGAAGATGGTCCCCGACGAGCCCGCGACGGTGCGCGTCACGCTCGACCGTCCGGAGGTGCGCGCCGCCGCCGAGCTGTCGCTGGGCGCGGGGGCGGCCGAGGTGATGCGCCGCGTGTCGGTCAATGTCGGCACCATCCAGGGCGGCGTGAAGATCAACATGCTGCCGCCGCACTGCGTGCTCGAGGTCGACTTCCGCCTGCCCGTCGGCATCGGCCGCGCCGCCGTGCTGGCCAGGGTCGCCGAGATCGCCGCGCGCCATCCCGGCACGTCTTTCGAGGAGCTGCTGCCGGGCGGCCCCGAGGCCAACGTGTCCAATCCCACGCACGAGATGATGGGCCATCTGCTGCGCCGCGCCGGCGCATTCCTTCCCGCGCCGCCGCAGCCGATCGTCAGCCTGGGCGGCACCGACACGCGCTTCTGGCGGGCGAAGGGCGTGCCTGCCTTCGTCTATGGCTGCTCGCCCGCCGGCATGGGCGGCGTCGACGAGAGCGTCAGCCTCTCGGAGTTCCACCACGTGATGAAGGTCCATGCGCTCGCGGCATGGGACTACTTGGCTAGCGCTCGTAGTTGATCGGCACGATGAACGTATGGCTGTTGTCGGCGAGTTCAGCCGGCAGCGGTGCGAAGGGCGATGCCTTGCGGACCGTCTCGATGACGCCGCGGTCGAGGGCCGGCGAGCCGCTGGGCCTCGCGAGGGTGACATCGACCAGCCGGCCGTCGCGGCCGATGGTCATGCGCACGACCACCAGGCCGCGCTCGCGCTCCTCGCGCGTCGCCGGCGTGAAGCGCGCCTGCGACAGCTTTCGCACGACCTGCAGCAGATAATCCTGCTGCGCTTGGTGGGCGCTGTAGTTGCTGGCGGTTCGCGTGACCGGTGAGGGGGCGCCCGGCGATGCGCCGCCCGAGGGATCGGCCTCGTTCTGCTGGGAGGCGCGCTTCGGGGTCGCCTGGCGTACGGGTTGCTTCGGCGCCGGTGCCTGCGGGTTGTTCTGCAAGACAGACGACTTGGCGAGCGCGCTGGGCGCATTGCGGGCGAAGTCGCGCCCGCTGACCGGCGGCGGCACATCGACGCCTGCCAGCATCGTTTCCAGCGTGGCCTGCGGCCCCTTCGGCGCGGCGCTTGAGCCGAAGTCGAACAAACGCAGCACGGGAGGCGGTTCGGCCGAGGGCAGGGTGAGGGCGATGTACGGGTCGACCGGTGTCGGCGATGGCGCCGAGGCGGCCTCCGACGGCCCCGCGGCCAGCGCCGCGGGCGGGAAGGCCGACCCTCCGGATGGCAATCGCTGCGCCGCCTGTTCGTGGGCGGGCAAGGCGGCCGCTTCGAACGGCGCCGTCGGCCGCTCGAGCGTGAGTTCGATAGCCTGTTCTGTCAGTCGTTCTTGGCGCGGCAGGACCTCGGGCAGCAATGCGGCGAGTGCCGTTGCGTGCAGCACCGCCGAGGCGGCCACGGCCAGCACCGAGACTCGATGGAAACGCCAAGTCGTGACGTCGTCCGATTCGTCGATCATTGGCAGACGTCGGGCGGCAGGCGCTGGGTGCGGGCAGCCGCCAGGCAGTCGGCCGCGGTTTTGAACTGATCGCGGCGGAAATAGATGGCGCGCAGCGAATAAGGCCGCGCCGCGTCTTGCGGCCCGGTCGGGCCGGACGGATCGTCGCCGTTGGCCGCGCCGTAACCGCCGCCTCCGCCGGAGCCAGTGCCTCCACCGCTACCTGAACCGCCACCGCCCGGAGCGCCGAGAGCCGATGTGGAGGTGCCGAGTGCCAGCAGCAGGCAGACCAAAATCGGCAGGCCTCGCAATGTCATGGCCATCTCGAAAAGCTGAAGGGACCCGTATGCTGCCGAAAACGTCGGTGCTAGGGATTCGTTGCTCCTGCCTGTCGCTTCGTCCAATCGCAGACCGCGCTCACGCAACGCAGACTGCGATCAATTCGCGATAGCAACGCTGGCGCGCTAGACGACGGGCACGCGCTTGGCCGCCAGCATCGCGGGCGAGATCACGTCCATGTCGAGCGGCACGTGCCAGCGCTTGGTCAGCCGCACCTCGGGCGCGGCATTGCCGGTCTTCGCGCCATCGAGCACGAAGCCGTCATAGCCCGTGTCCATGACCTCGTTGCACTTCTGCACATAGACCGGGAAGCCGCCGATATAGGGCATGAACACGCGCGGCCGGCCGGGCACGTTGGCGCCGACGTACCACGAGCTGCAGGTCGAGCGCAGCGACACCTGGCTCACCTCGTTGACGTGCTCGACCCACTGGTCCTCGTCCGCGGCCTTGGCCTCGAAGCTCTTGGCGCCCGTGTCGCGCATGTGCGCCATCAGGTCGACCATCCAGTCGACATGCTGCTCGATCGCCTGGATCATGCTGGCCAGCACCGAGGGGCTGCCCGGCCCGGTGATCATGAACAGGTTGGGGAAGCCCGCCGTGGCGACGCCGAGATAGGTGCGCGGTCCCGCCCGCCACTTCTCCGCCAGCGTGAGGCCGTTGCGGCCGGTGATGCGCATCTTGTCGTACGAACCGGTCATGGCCGCGAAGCCGGTGGCTGAGACCACGGCATCGAGCGGATAGAGCGTGCCTGCCACGACGATGCCGTCGGCAGTGAAGCGCTCGATCGGCGTCTTGGAGACGTCGACCAGCTTCACGTGCGGCTTGTTGTAGGTGTCGAAGTAGCCGGTATCGACGCAGAGCCGCTTGCAGCCGAACACGTTGTCGGGGCAGAGCAGGTCGGCCGTCGCCGGATCCTTCACGATGCCGCGGATTTTCTCGCGCGCGAAATCCGCAATCGTGTCGTTGGCCTGCTTGTTGAACAGCAGGTCGCCATAGGCGCCGAGGAAGGGCAGGCCGCCCCTGGTCCAGAATTCCTCGTATTGCCGCTGGCGGTCGTCGGCCGAGGCCTCCAGCGCCGGCGTGGCGTTGAAGGGGAAAAAGATGCCGGTCGGCCGCATGCGCGCCTTGGCGCGCAAGGCGGGATAGTCGGCCTTCACCTTGGCGACGTGCTCCGGCTCGAGCGGTGCGTTCCGGGCCGGCACCGAGTAGTTGGCCGTGCGCTGGAACACGGTCAGCGCCTTGGCCTGCTCGGCGATCAGCGGGATCGACTGGATGGCCGACGAACCGGTGCCGATCACGCCGACGCGCTGTCCCGTGAAGTCGACGCCTTCCTTGGGCCATTCGCCGGTGTGCCAGATCGGTCCCTTGAAATCGGCCATGCCCTCGAACGGCGGCTTGTTGGCCGAGGAGAGGCAGCCCACCGCCATCATGCAGAAGCGCGCCTCGACCTTTTCACCGCGATCGGTCTCGACCACCCAGAGCGCGCGCGCCTCGTCATAGGTGGCGGTTGTGACCCGCGTCTCGAAGCGGATGTCGCGGCGCAGGTCGAAGCGGTCGGCGACGTGGTTGGCGTAGGCCAGGATCTCGGGCTGCGGGGAGTACTTCTCGGTCCAGGTCCATTCCTGGTCGAGCTCGGGCGAGAAGGAATAGGAGTATTGCAGGCTCTCGACGTCGCAGCGCGCGCCTGGATAGCGGTTCCAGTACCAAGTGCCGCCGACACCGTCGCCCGCCTCGAAGCAGAGCGCGCTGAAGCCCATCTTGCGCAGGCAGTAAAGGGCATAGAGGCCGCCGAAGCCGGCACCGACGACGACCGCGTCGACTGGGGAATGAGAAGGGGACATGCCGCGATTTTTCGCCGGACTGCCCGCCTCCGGCAAGATGCACGCGGCCATTCGTTCGCGTGGCGAGGTGCCGCGTTCCGCCTGCCGTTACCGGGGCGATTTCGGCTACACTGGGCCGACCGAGCAACCGTGAGGTGGCCATGGCAGACAAGACCTGGGAGATCAGCGGCGAGTACATGGAGAGTTGCAACTGCGACTATCTGTGTCCCTGCATCTTCACCAACCCGCAGGCGGAGGCGACGCACGACCATTGCGTGGCGCTCATGGTCTATCGCATCGACCGCGGCCGTCACGGCGACGTCAAGCTCGATGGCCTGAAGTTTGCCCTGGTCATCCGGTCGGGCCGCGTGATGTCGGACGGCGGCTGGGTGTTCGGCGTCGTCGTCGATGCCGAGGCCGATGAAGCCCAGCGCCGCGCGCTGGCCGCGATCGCCGGCGGCCGGGCCGGTGGTCCGCCGCAGATGATCCGCGACAACCTGGTGAGCGACTTCCGCGGCGTCGAGTTCCACGACATCGCCTTCACCGCCGACGGCCTCAAGCGCGCCGCCGACATTCCGGGCGTGCTCGCCTTCGAGATCGAGGGCGTGGCCTCGCGCAACCGCTCGGGCGAACCGTTCTACATCGACAACACCGCCCATCCGGCCAACCGACGTCTCGCCTTGGCGCGCTCGCGCAAGACCGACGTGCAGGGCTTCGGCCTCGGCCTCAGCCTCGCCGGCAAGGGCAACAATGGACACTTCGCGCCGTTCGCCTGGGCCGCCTAAGAGCTGATGCTGAACTCCAGGCTCGCGATCGCCGCCTCGATCGCGGGCATCACCGTGCTGTGCTGGCTGTACCTGTTCGCCGAGGCGGCGGACATGGCGGCGATGGGCGACATGACCATGGCCATGCCGCCCAAGGGCGCCGTCGATCTCGTCCTGCTGCTGGTCATGTGGTGGATCATGATGATCGGCATGATGCTGCCCAGCGCCGCGCCGATGATCCTGACCTTCGCCACGGTCAACGCCCGCCGGCGCGCCCGCGCCCAGCCCTGGGTACCGACGGCCTTGTTCGCGGCAGGCTACGTCCTGGTGTGGGGCGGCTTCAGCATCGCGGCGACCCTGGCGCAATGGGGCCTCGAAAGCGTGGCGCTGCTCTCGCCGATGGCCATGTCGGTGACCAGCATGCGGCTGGGCGGCGTGCTGTTCCTCGCCGCCGGCCTCTACCAGCTGACGCCGCTGAAGCGGGCCTGCCTGATCGCCTGCCGCTCGCCCATCGACTTCGTCGTCAACCGTTGGCGCGACGGCGCCGCCGGCGCCCTCCGTATGGGCGCCGAGCACGGCCTCACCTGTCTCGGCTGCTGCTGGATCCTGATGGCGCTGCTGTTCGTCTTCGGGGCGATGAACCTCGTGTGGGTCGCCGTCCTCGCCGTCGCCGTGCTGGTCGAGAAGCTGTTGCCGTTAGGCGAGTGGACGGCCCGCATCGGCGGGCTGCTGCTGATCGGCTGGGGGCTTTGGCTGCTCGCCGCGGGTTGAGCCTCATTCGCCTAGCTGGCCGGCGTGTCCCGCCAGTCGAAGGCCAGCGGAGCCTCGCGGAAGGCGAAGCGGTCGATGTGGCGCGCGACGGCGCCCTTGAGCGCCTCGAGCTGGCCGGCGGCGCTCGCCTCCAGCCAGCATTCGAGGCCGTCGTCATGCGCCTGCATCAGCAGAGTGGCATCGCCCGGCCAGTCGGCGCCGCGCGCGTTGCGCGGGAAGATCACCGCGCCCTTCTGCTCGGTGAACTCGACGGCGAGGTTGTGGCTCCAGTGCTTGCAGAGCTGCTGGAGGTAGCGGCTGGCCTTTTCGGTGGGCACGCGGACGGTGCTGTCGTAGGTCACGTCAGAGCCTCTCGATCTTGCGGGCGGCCTCGTCGAGGATGGCCGCGACCTCGTGCATCGTCTCGCTCTGCACGCCGTCGCGGCCGAGCCGGTCGAGCAGCACGGTGCGCAGGTTGCCCATGGCGCGGCGCACCGGGCCGCCGTCGGTCCGCTCGCGCATCGACGCGAGCTCGGCCAGGCGGGCGAACAGCGCCTCGACGTCCTGTTTCTTGGCTTCGAGCTCGGCAGAGCCGTCGGCGGTGATCGCAAACGGCTTGCGCGGACCGGCCGCCGTCGCCTCTTCGATGCGGCCCATGTCCTGCAGCAGGGTGAGCGTCGGGTAGATCACGCCGGGGCTCGGCACGTAGGCGCCGCCCGTCAGCTCCTCGATCGCACGGATCAGCTCGTAGCCGTGGCGCGGCTGGTCGGCGATCAGCTTCAGCAGCACCAGCTGCAGCTCGCCCGAGTCGAACACGCGCCGCCGCCGGCCGCGTCCTTCGCCGTGTTCGCCGTCGCGGCCGAAACCGTGACGGCCGCGATGGCCGAAAGGGCGTCCGCCGCGCCGACCGTGATCGGGTGAGAGCTCGAGTGAGTCGGTCTCGTCGGATCCCTCAGGCCCGCACCGCCGTCCGAAGCCGCGACGCGCGCGGGCGTCCTCGCCACGCCAATGGCGCCGGCCGCCTTCGGGGCCGTGTGTGTGGTGGGAGAATCTCATCGGCATAGTCCTTATATGTTTAGACATGTCTAAGATATATCTTAGATATGGCAAAGGTCAAGAGATGATTTCGGGCCTTTTGAAGGCGAGGGGAGCGCCCACCTCATCCTGAGGAGCCGCGCGAAGCGCCGCGTCTCGAAGGATGGGAGCCAGTCTTGGTGTTGCGACCCTTCGAGACGCCGCGCTTCGCGCGGCTCCGCAAGGTGAGGTTGTGCGTGTCGGTGCCTAAGAGCGGCGGCAACGCGTCATTCAATCGACACGGCAGGGTAACGACGGCGCAACGGCTTCGATTCACAAGACGGAATCGAGGACCGTCATGGCAGGTGCATGAGCGCGCGGCCCATCCGAATGGAAGTGCCTTCGTGAATACCGTCGCACAGCCGGAAACCCGGCGGCGCGAACACGATGATCGTCGATCCATGCTCGAACCAGCCGAGCTCGTCGCCCTTGCCGATGGGCGCCTGGCACTCGATCTCCGCGGCGCCGCGATAGTTCATGTTCATCGTCACATCGAGAAAATGCAGTCGGATGCTGGCGACCAGGATGGCGGCGACCGGCACCAGGGTGATGAGATGATCGCCCTCGAGCTTGGTGCGGATCACGGCACGCTCGTTCTTGCAGAACAGGCTCTCCACGCGCCGGAGCGCGATCGGATTGACGTTCCAGGTGTCGCCCGAGATGTAGGTCACGCGCTCGATCGTGCCGTCATGCGGCGCATGGAAGCGATGGTACATGCTCGAGGTGAGCCTGAGCGTCGCGTACTGGCCGTCGCGATAGATCTCGATCAGTGCCGGATCGACCAGCAGGTCGCGCAGCGCATAGGGGAAACCCTTGGCCTGCAGCACTTGCGTGCCGTCGACCGTGCCGCAGGCGCCGACGATGGCGTCGCACGGGCTTGTCAGCACTCTCGGATCATCGTCGACCGGGCGCGCCCCGGGCTTCAGCTCGCGCGTGAAGCAGGCATGCAGGCTCCTGAAGGACTTCTGTCGGGCATCGCTGAGGTCGAGATCGGCGAACAGCCGCCACAGCGCGATCGACGCCCGCGCCACGAGCGGGTTCTCGATCTGGCTGAACCAGCCGAGGAAGCGCGTGGTGAGTCGCCGGGGAATCCGGTTGGTCAGCAGGAAGTTGATGTCCTCCTGCTGGAGGATTTTTCCGAGTTCAGAACGAAGCGTCATGGGAGCTGAGATGATGGATGCCTGGTCGATTGCCGCACTGCTGGCCACGGGCCTGCTCGTGGTCATGATGGGGGTGAAGGGGCGTGCGCGCCTCGCCCTGTCGCGCGCCAAGCATCGGTCGCTCGCCGGGCATTCGCGCCTGTCGCGCCGCATCGCCGCGCTGGTGCCGCGCTATGCCTACGACGATGCCCAGTTCTTCCGCGCCGATGATGCCGGCCCGGAGATCGCCGAGCGGCGCCGCGCCGGCTTCGAGGCGCTGTCGCGCAAGCTCCGCCTCAAGGCCGCGCGCACGCTCGGCCGCACCGCCGAGGCCGCGCCGCACATCTCGGACCTGCAGTTCACCGAAAGCTACCGCGTGCCCTTCCAGTTCAGCGCGCGCGTCAAGGCGGCCCTGCCGGCCGCGTCCTTCGTGGCTTCGTCGAGCGGCGTGCAGGTCACCGATCTCGACGGCAACGCCGCCTACGATCTCAGCGGCTCCTACGGCGTGAACCTGCTGGGCTACGACTTCTACAAGGGCTGCATGGAGCGCGGCGCCCGGCGCGTCGACGCCCTCGGCCCGGTGCTGGGCTCCTATCCCTCTCTGGTCGCCGACAATGCCGCGCGGCTCGCCCGCATTTCCGGCATGGACGAGGTCTCGTTCCACATGTCGGGGACGGAAGCGGTCATGCAGGCGGTGCGGCTGGCGCGCTATCACACGAGGCGTTCCCACATCGTGCGCTTCTGCGGCACCTATCACGGTTGGTGGGGCGACGTTCAGCCCGGCGTCGGCAATCCGGAGGCGGCGCGCGACACCTTCACGCTGTCGGAGATGTCGGAGAGAACGCTGGCCGTGCTGCGCAGCCGCCGCGACATCGCCTGCGTGCTGGTCAATCCGGTGCAGGCGCTCTACCCCAACGTTGCCGCTCCCGCCGATTCCACCCTGGTCGCGAGCCGGCCGGACAAGAACGTCGATCGCGCGGCCTACACCGCCTGGCTGAAGGCGCTTCGCGCCGTCTGCACGGAGCGCGGCATCGTGCTGATCTTCGACGAGGTCTTCCTCGGCTTCCGCCTGGCGCCGGGCGGCGCCCAGGAATATTTCGGCGTCGCGGCCGACATCGTGACCTACGGCAAGACCGTCGGCGGCGGCTTCCCCATCGGCGTGGTGTGCGGCCAGCACCGCTTCATGAAGCGCTATCGCGACGACCGCCCGGTCGACATCTGCTTCGCCCGCGGGACGTTCAACTCCCATCCCTACGTCATGGCGGCGATGAACGAGTTCCTGGTCCATCTCGAGAGCCCGGGGATGCAGGCGCTCTATCGCGATCTCGACGCCACCTGGGCGGCGCGGACGGCCTCGCTCAACCGCCGCCTCGCCGAGCGCGGCCTGCCCATCGAGATCGCTCACCTGTCGACGGTCTGGACCGTCTGCCACACGCGCTCGTCGCGCTACAACTGGATGCTGCAGTACTACCTCAGGGCCGAGGGCCTGGCCTTGAGCTGGATCGGAACCGGCCGCCTGATCTTCAGCCTGAACTTCACCGACGCCGACTTCGAGGCCGTCGCCGAACGCTTCCTCGCCGCCGCCGAAGCCATGCGCCGCGACGGCTGGTGGGAAGCCGGCGCGCTCGCCACCGACAAGGCCATCAAGCGACGGATCCTGCGCGAGATGCTGGCAAACCTCCGTCATCCCGAGCGAAGCCACCCGAAGGGTGGCGTAGTCGAGGGACCTTTCTTGTCGCCCGCGCCCTAAAAGAGGTCCCTCCACTTCGCCTCGCTACGCTCGGCTCCGGTCGGGATGACGGAAGGTTAAACGCCCGTCTTCGACGCCGGCACCGGGACCTCCTCGGCGATCTCCTCTCCCAGGTCGGGGATGATCTCGTCGGGGATGATCGGCGCGGCGACGGCCTGGGCGGTGTGGCGGGTGTAGCGGCCGGTGATCAGCTCCCACGGCGCGCGGTGGTAGAGCTTGATGTCGTGGAACGGATCGGTGGCGATCTTGGTCGCCCACACCAGGCCGGTCTGCAGGTCCTTCAGCAGGAAGAGCTGGACGACGCGGAAGGCGATGCCGGACAGGCCGACCACCAGCCACAGCTCGCCGACATGGGTCACGAACTCGAACCAGTCGGCGTGCGGGGTGAAGACCCCGAGCAGGGTCGGATCGACGACCAGCAGCAGCGGTGAGGCCGCCCAGATCGCCAGCAGCACCAGCTTGCGCTTGATGTTGTAGCCGACCTTGATCTCTTCCTTGTACTCATCGGTCGCCTGGTTGACCTGGTCGTAGCCGCGCGGCTCGAAGAACAGATGGCCGACCTGGCGCGTGGTCATGGCGACCAGCCAGCCGATCAGCGCCGCCATAGCGGGATCGGAGAACGCCACCACATAGGCGAACAGGAAGCTGGTCGCGCTGACGAAGTGCAGCGACTGGTTGACCTTGCTGTGGTGGTAGTAGCGATGGTCGTCCCAACGCTGCACTTTCAGCTCGTTGAAGAAACCACTCATGAGCGCTGTCCTTGTCGATGGAGGGAGAGTCGCAGCCGGTCGCGATCGCTGGCCGGGGAGGCGGGCAGCGACCGGCGCGGGGGCGGCGCAAGGCGTGAAGCTCGGTCCTTACCGGCGGGCGCTGGACCGATGGGAGGGGGCACGTTCAGCAGTCTTGTTGTTTCCGGTGACGCAGCG
The DNA here is from genome assembly GCA_019750135.1 of Reyranella sp. Taxonomy (GTDB): domain Bacteria; phylum Pseudomonadota; class Alphaproteobacteria; order Reyranellales; family Reyranellaceae; genus Reyranella. Next base: position 267,638 of record JAIEOV010000018.1, read on the forward strand.
AGACAGAGTGACCTTCGTACCGCGTTCCAGTTACAGGAAAGAGACGCCCCAGACCGCGCCGGCGAGCGCCGCCGCAGCCGTGCCGCCGACGAGCGCCAGCGGGATCAGCGGATGGACGTTGTTCAGCCGGCGGAAGAGGTTGCACAGGAAGCCGACGGCGCGTTGGGCCGGCGTGCGCGGGCTCTTGGAGTACTCCATGGCCGATTTGACGATGTAGAACACGGCCGTGTTGGCCGCGAGCGCGGTGCGCCCGGCGACGGCGGCGTTGCGCGGCGTCACCAGGTAGTTGCACTTCAGCAGGATGCGCTGGCGGTCGTCCGGATTGTACTGGCCTTCGACCCAGTGCAGCTCGCGATGGAAGTCGAGCAGGCCGAAATCGTAGGTCTCGAAGGCCTTCTCGACGCGGCTGTCGTCGAACACGACCTTGTAGGTGGCGTCGGACTGCAGGTAGATCAGCGCGCGCACGACCACGCTCGACGCCAGGAAGCGCAGGTTGCCGTCGTAGTGCTTGTCGAACAGCCCCTGGTCGCCGCCGCGATCCTTGTTGTAGTGCGAGAGGTAGAGCTCGTCGGTGTGCTTCATCGGCGCGATGACGCTGCCGGGAGCGACCTGGCTCGCGATCAGGGAGCGGATGATCGCGCTGTCGCGCAGCCGGTCGATCTCGGCGACCACCGGTTCGGGCAGGGTACTGACATAGACGTGCTTGGACGGCCGCTCGCTGAGGTCGGCGCGATAGCGCTCCTCGACCCACCGCGTCAGGCTGTCGATCACGGCCCGCTCGGCAGGCTCGTCGAACCGGCCGATGGTCGCGGGAAAGCGCCGGGACGCTTGGCCCCGGGACCGAGCCGCCGTGCTTCCATCGGCCTCGTTCAGCATGCTGCTCATGACATTCTCCTTGCGGTTTCCTTCTCTGGCGGCGGCGTGTAGCAGCGGTAGAGAGTCCAGGCGCAGGTGACGACGGCCAGGCCCGCCAGTGCCACCGGCACCGTCAGGACCCTGCCGGTTCCGAGGGCAGCGACGGCGGCGCCGATCATCGCGCCGGAGAAGACGAAAGTGCCGCCGACGCGGACGGCGCGGCGATGCGCGCCGGCCAGCTCCATGACCAGCAGCCCGATGTTGAGGGCGACATGCAGGCAGGCGAGCGGCCACCACGGCTCCCGGAACGCCGGGTTGATCAGCGTCCCGCCGAAGGCCGCGACGTTGCCCACGATCATGGGATGGCCGATCAGCGAATAGGGAAAGGCGGTGATCCGGCGCGGCGCCAAGCCGGCGACCTCGTGGCCGTAGTAGGTCCGGTCGGCGCCCAGGACCATCGCGGCCCAGAGGTTCAACACGATGCCGCCGGCGATGACGATCAGGGACAGAAGGTCGAGCGGCGCCGTGAGATAGATCGTCGCCAGAAGGACGACCGAGACGGTCTTCATCGCCACGGCATCGCGCTTGAAGACCTCGAACCGGATCGAGCCGAAGGCGAAGGCCAGCCAGTAGAAATAATAGTGCCAGAAGCTCAGCAGATAGACCGCGAGCGGCAGGCTCCGATCGAGGGCGGCGCCGAGCAGGACCGACAGGACGAGCAGGGCGCACGACAACGTCGAGCTGTTGTGCGCCGCGACGGTGCGGATCGTTTGAGGCACGTCATCGAACGATAACAGCGCTTTGTGTCAGGCGCGTTACCCGCTGGCTCCCAGCCGCTGGCTCTCAGCCGCCCGAATAGGGCGGCAGGAAGCACAGCACCCGGCCGAACGCCCAGCACAGATGGGCGTTCTCGGGACTGGGATTGATCTCGCGCAGGATGAGCTCGTCCGGGACCTCGACCCATCGCGCCTGCTCGCGCAGCCAGGCGAACCATCGGCCGCCGCGATACTCCGCGGTCGTCGGTTCGCAGTCGCCGATTTCCTGCTCTCCGTCTACCTGGCGTGCGTTGCAGCAACTGCCGCCGACGTCCGGCCGCTGCCAGGTGCTGTAGTGATCGTCGTGGAAGGCGTGATGGTGGCCGGTCGATTGCGCGCGGCTGCCGCCGGCACCTGCGCAGGCGACAAGTAGGCAGAGGACGCCATACATACCGATACGCATGTCGGGAGATTCGCCGATTTGGCGAATATGTGCTGTGGGATTCGCCACACAGGAAACGGCTCGATCGCCTCATCGAGGCTGCAACGCCTGGTTCCTTCGGACGTTGAATCGGAGGACCCGTATGGTTGGAGGCAGGCATGTCGGCGATCGATGCGATGCAGAAGGAACTCGAGGATATCGAGCTGAAGCTGACGAGTGCGCGCAAGGCGGCGGCCGCCCCCGATGCCTCGGAGAAGGACAAGGCCGACCTGAAGCTGATCGAGCAGGAATATCTCGCGGCGCAAAGCAAGGCGCGGCGCGCGGAGACCGGCAGCGCCAGCGCCGGCAAGGCCGGCGATCATCCAGCGGACCCCAAGAAGAAGCTGGACAAGAAGCTCGATGAGGCGCTGAAGGGCACCTTTCCGGGCAGCGACCCGGTTTCCTTCGTCGAGGCGGCCCCCGTGAACGAGCAGGACCGCTCGTTGCCTGGCGTCAGCAGCACTCGGAAATCGAAGGGCGAATAGTCTTCAGCGAAGCGCGGACCTGCCTGCGCGAAGCCGAAGCGGCTTCGCTTCGGCGAGGGCAGGCCGCGGGCCTCTGGCCCGCTCATGAATCATTGCAGGGAGCGCGCCACTCCGTGGCGCTCATACGCTGTGGGGGGCCACGATGACGCGCCACAGAGTGGTGCGCTCCCAGCAAAGACGAAGATCATGAGCGCGCCAGAGGCCTGCGCTCCGCTGATGAGTCGCTGGAAACAAAGATTACAAGAAGTTGAATTTCAACTCACGGTGCGGCAATCGCTCGCAGCCGACAATTGGAATACGTTCTACGCTAGGATCGTCTCGATAGGGGCGCTGGGGGGTTGGGGACTTGCATCATGCATCGGAGGTTGCAGCCGTGCTGTCAGCGCGCATGCCGGCGCCCGACATCGACCAGGTCGCTTAGGCATTCAGGGGGCCGTTGACCAATGACCACCGCTGTTACCTTCTCGCTGGCAACCGTCCTCCAAGGCAAGGCCGCCACGGCCGGCGTGAACATATACGCCTATGCCTTCGACTCCGGCGGAACCTTGGACTCCAGCGTGGCGATCGTCGACAACGGCTCGATCGCGTCATCGCCTCAGTTGAGCTTGGACAGCTCTTTCGGCGGCGGGAGCGTCGTCATCGTCACGCAACAGGCCGGCGGAACGGCCCTGCCCACGTCGCCCTCGTTCAACGATCTTGCCAACATCGCAAACGCCCAGGCCGGCAACTATCGCTACGATGTCGTCGAGCTGGCGCTGTCGGGCAGCAGCACCGACGAGGGCGACCTCACGAACATCGTCCAGTTCGGTGCGCCGCTGTCGCTGACTGTGCAGTACACGGGCGCCCCCGACCAGACGCGGGGCTTCGGCGTGACGGGGCAGGCCCTGGTCGATGCCATGAACGCCGTCGCCCCCATCGCCTCGGCCAACCAGCTCTACACGGAATGGACAGGCACCACGCCGTTCAGCGACCAGCGCGAAACGCTGACGGTGGCGACCAATCTTGCTTCCGGCATGACGGCCATTGGAAGTCCCGACGACTGGAACTCCTACGTCAGCAGTTTCGCCAACTTCCAGGACGATACCCGCATCGCCTATTTCTATGCCGGCGCCACCAACAGCTCGGGTCAGTTCACCGTCAATCCGAGCTTCTTCTACTACGAGGTCCAGCACGCGAACGGCTACATAACGCTGACGCCGGTCAACAACGAAGCCTTCAGCACCTACCTCACCCAGCAGGGCATTCCGTGGCAGGCGTCGAGCAACATCATCCAGATGCCGGATACCGCCGAGCAACAGATCAGTGGGTACGGTACCGGCAATGCCCTGACACAGAACGTCTACACCCAGACGGGCAGCAACCTGTTCGTCTTTCCGGACCAGACGACGGCAAACAATTTCCCGTCGATGACGCCGTCCCAGCAGGCGCAGTACGAACAGCCGGGTTTCAACCCGAATAACCAGTACGGCTTCCTGTCGCAGATCCTGGTCACGGGCTTCGAAGCCGGTTTCTTCGGCGCGAGCGCGCTGCCGATCCCCGACGCCATGGGCTTGTCTTCGGGCGCGCCTCGGCTCGACCTGGACCAGATGTGGAACTGGTCCGGCCTCTATGCCTACGGCGCGGTCGGTCCGGTCGGCGGATCGCTGGCGGCGTTCGACTATCAGAGCCAGGTCACCGGCGGCCAGCAGTTCGACGTCCATACCGTACCGATCTTCCAGAACACCAACGCGTACGGCTGGTCGTATTCCGACTTCCTCTCCAGCTTCGGCGGCGCCGTGAATCCCCAGGTCTCGCTGTGGGATGCCAACGCCAATGGCGGGGCCGGCGCCCAGGTCAGCCAGATCAACATCCAGCTTTTCGATCTCGCCGATACGCCGTCGAGCGCCTACCAGACGCCGACCCTGGACAGTTTTTTCCTTCAGCCGACCAGCAGCCCCTCCCTGGTCCAGGCCCAATCGACCGGGAACAACGGCTACATCCTCAACATCGATGCCTCATTCGGCGTCCCGACGTCGAAGGGCGGTCCGGTCTACACCAAGCTCGCGCCGGCCGACGGAACGGCGATGCAGCTCAATATCTTTGCTCCCAACGATCCGACGGCGACGAACAATTTCATCACCATCACCCTTCCGTCGAGCTATTCGGACTACTACACCATCTATGCGCCTTCGGAGGCGGGCAATCCCACCCCGGGCCAGTGGACGGCGGCGGCCGGCAATCCGAGCGGCCTGCAGGGGAACCTGATCTTCTACAACCTGCCGGCGGCGGACGATGGGACGAGTTGGTACCAGTTCGTGCTGGGGTCGGGAACGTCGCAGAAGACCTACAATATCTACACGACGCAAACCTACGACGGGTCGACCCAGACCTTCGCCTTCACCGACTCTGCCGCCGATGGCGGGGCGATCGCGGTCCTGCAGGCGAGCGGCGCCGCCGGAGCGGGCGTGCTGGACGAGATCAAGGTATCGCTGACGTCGGGCAGCACCGTCACCTACGATCCGATGCTCTGGCTCTCGCCGACATCGTCGGCCGCACCGTTGCCCGCGCCGCCGCAGACTCTCAGCGCTCCCCTGGTCGGCTTCGATGACGGCGGGAATTTCATCGCCTTCAGTGCGCTCGGCCACGTCACGCACGGCGATTTCGCGTTCAGTTACGACGCCGCCGGCGACAATGCGACCGACGGCTTCAATTATGCCAAGATCCTGCTCAGCAATGTCGGCCATCCGTCGTGGATCATGGCGCCTCTGGTGGCGCAGTCGGACATCAACGGCCATTGGTCGACCGAGATGGGCGCGCAGTTCGGCGACGGCACCTACAGCGCCTTCATGCAGCAGTACAAGCCGTACAACTTTTCCCTCGACAAGGCGGTCGGCGAAGCGACGGTGCCGGTCACCTTCACCGTCGCGCTCGACAAGCTGCCGCTGTCGGCGACGCCCGACGGCCATGCCCTGCAGTTCACGCAGGGTTCCTCCAGCACCACGGGCAACTGGATCGAGCTCTCGGCCGTCACCTCGACCCTGCTGAACGGCACGCTGATCGCCTACGCCACCGACAGCAGCGGCCACATGCTGATGCGCGACGGCTCGGGCTTCACCAACTCGCTCGAGGACGCGGCGCTCGGCCGCATCGGCTCGGTCGCCAGTGACGGCGGCCAGCTGTTCTTCAGCGGCAAGCAGCAGCTCTACCTGCCGGCGGGCGAGCAGCTCCACTTCGCCGTCGTCGCCGCCGACGGCCGGGTCGACGTCAATCCGACGGTCAACGTGACCGGCAGCGGCGGCAAGTTCAGCGTAGCGATCAGCGACGGCTTCGGTACCATCAACCTGTCGGCATCGGCCAACAACACGCTCGACTCCTCTTCCATGCTGGCCGCCAGCCAGCGCGACACCGACCACTCGTGGGTGTACTTGGCCAAGGGCAGCCAGCTGAAGGTCGACCTCGCCTGGAGCGGCGACTACGTCAACACGCTGCACTTCGTGCGCCTCGACGTCGATCCCTCCGATCCCAGCCACCTGAGCGTGAACGGCGTCGACTATGGCAACACCGACGCCTTCCGCACGGCCGTGAAGAACGGCTGGGAGTTCGGGGCGACCCAGGGACATTCCACGGGCACGGCCTCGACGACCTGGACGGTGCAGGGCAAGGACGGCTACTACATGCCCGTGCTGGTCAGTGGCAAGGGCGACATCTGGATGGGCGAGAACACGCCGAATCTCACGGCGAATGCCGACGGCCACCAGCACATCCGGAACTTCGGCGCCAACACCTTCGGCTTCGAGGACGCGCACGCCAACGTCGGCGCCGACTTCGACTACAACGACATGGTGATGAGGCTTTCGATCCTCTGAGCGGGGCAGGGCCGCGAGCGCGGTGACTGCACTGCATGCACTTTTTTGGCGGTGTATGGTCCGCCAAAATAATTACAGTTATTTTCCTTGCAAGAATAGATAACTGAGATTATTATTCTGACATGACTTCAGGACGACTCACTCTCTACAGGCCCGAATACGACGATCAGGCCCATAACCACTGCCTGCTGGGCGCCACCAATACCGGGCTGGCGGAACTGCTGGGCGTGGGAGAACGAACCATCGATCGTTGGATCGCCGACATACCGAGCTTTGCCAAGGCGGTGCGCGAGGGTCGGGCGGTCGCCGACGGGCGGATTGCGCGGTCGCTCTATGAGCGCGCGGTAGGCTATCGCCAGTCAGTCGAACGCGTCGTGGTCCTGCGCGGCGAGGCGAAGAAGATCGACGTGACGGTGCAGCATCCGCCCGATACGCAGGCCTGCATCTTCTGGCTGCGCAATCGATGCCGGGAGAACTGGAATGCCAGGCCGACGCCGGCAGGGGGTGACGGGCCAACGGAGGACATCGCCGCCGAGTTGGACGCTGCCTGGGCGCGGGTGGAAGAGGAGGAGCGATTGGCTTCCCTATCTGCCAATCAGGCTCCTCTCCCGCCGCGAGGGGGAGAGGGTGGGTGAGAAAAGCCTACCGCCCCTCGCGCCACCAGGCGCTGCCAATCGCCAGCAGGAAGGCCATGGCCACCAGGATGCCCGGCAGCAGCGGCAGCTGGTTGATGCCGGCGACCGTGTAGCCTTCGTTGCGGCGCAGCCCGATCCAGTCGGAGCCGCCGGCGGCGCGGCCGGGGCGGACCGAGCGGATGTCGGGATCGTTGGTGTCGGCCAGCCACATGATCGAGCCGCCCGAGGTCTCGGTGAGCGGCTTCAGCTTGGCGTCGGTGGCGCGCACGTCGGAGAATTCCAGCGGGTCGGGATTGCCGACCGCGGCCACGGTCCTGAGGGTGCCGTCGTCGAAGCGGTAGAGGCCGGGCTTGTCGACGTCGATCACGCCCAAGCCCAATCCGGGGCTGGTCTGGCGCAGCTCGATCACCTTGGTGCTGCCGTCCGGCGCGGTCATGGTGACCTGCGGGAAGGTGGCGGCGAGCGTGCGGCGCGAGACTTCGATGCGGCCGCCGACCGAGGTGGCGCGCAGCGCCTCCTCCTCGAGGTCGGGCTCCTTCATCAGCCAATGGGCGACGCGGCGCACCAGCTCGGGCTGCGGGCCGCCGCCGTCGATGCCGCGGTTCCACAGCCACAGGTGATCGGACATCAGCTGGGCGACGCGGCCCTCGCCGACGCGGTCGAGGATGACCAGCGGCTTGTCGTCGGCGCCCGCCATCACGGCATTGCCGTGCTCGGTGCGGCCGGTGACCAGGCGGAACCAGCGGCCCCAATCGGGCTCCTTACCGGGATCGCCGGCCTGCGGCAGGTTGGCGGAGACGGGATGGCGCTGGCCGATCTCGGTGACCTTGGGCTTGTACGGCGTCTCCAGCACGTCGCCCAGCGGCGCGGCGGGCAGCACGGCGCCGAGCGGCGTGCGGTAGAGCGAGCGCTGGGTGGCGAACACCGGCCCGACCGAGACCAGCAAGGCGCCGCCGCCCTTCACGTATTCCGCGATGTTGCGGAAGTACTCGCGGGTGATCAGGCTGCTCGATTCGTAGCGGTCGAAGATGATGAGGTCGAATTCCTTCAGCTTCTGCTCGAAAAGCTCGCGCATCGGGAAGACGATCAGGCTGAGCTCGCGCACCGGGGTGAAGTCGTCCTTCTGCGGCGTGCGCAGGATAGTGAAGTGGACGAGATCGACCGCGGGATCGCTCTTCAAGAGGTTCCGCCACGCCCGTTCGCCCTGGTAGGGCTCGCCCGAGACCAGCAGCACGCGCAGGCGGTCGCGCACGCCGTTGATGGTGAACAGGCCGCGATTGTTGTCGAGGGTGAGCTCGTTCTGACCGGGCGCCACCTCGAGCTCGACGACGTTGGCGCCGGGATTGCCGACGGTGATCGGCAGCTCGACCGACTTGCCGACCGGCACGTCGATTCGCTTCACGATGTCGCCGTTGACCGACAGGGTCACCGGCGCGGTGCCGCCGGCGGGATCCTCGACCTTGAACTTGGCGGTGACCTCGCGGCCGACCACGCCGAAGCGCGGCGACTGCTCCATGACGATCAGCCGGTCGCGCTCGTTCTTCTTGCCGGCGATCAGGGCATGGACCGGCGCGCCGCCGAGCTCGGGCGGCAGGTTCTTGGCGGACTCGATGGCCGGCACGTCGTGCACCTGGCCGTCGGTCAGCAGCACGACGCCCGCCAATCGTTCGGGGGGCACCTCTACAAGTGCCGAGCGCATGGTCTCGATCAGGCGCGTGCCGCCCGGACGCTCGCTGCCGAGCTGGATGTGCGAGGGCGGCAGCACGGCTTCGCGGACTTCGAGGCCTTCCTGCTGGCCGAGCTTGCGCTTCAAGGCTTCGCGGGCGGCCTGGACCTGGGTGCGGCGATCGCCGATCGCCATGGAATCGGAATCGTCGACCACGACCAGGGCCACGTCGGCGATCGGCTTGCGCTGCTCCTCGATCAGCGAGGGGTTGGCGAGCGCCAGCAGCACGACGGCGAGCGTGCCCAGCCGCCAGAAGGTGCCGCGCGCGCGGGCCATCAGGCTGAGCACGATCAGCACGACGCCGATGGCGCCCAGGCCGGCCAGGATCTCCCAGCTCAGCAATGGGTCGAAAGCGACGGAAACGGCGGAAGTCGGGTTCATCGCCGCAGCCTCTGCATGATGTCCTGCATGTGGACCATGTCGTCCTTGTAGTTGCCGGTCAGCGCATGCATCACCAGGTTCACGCCGACGCGGTACGACATCTCGCGCTGGGTCTCGCCGCCCGGCGACACCGGCATGATGCCGCGGCCGCGCTGGTCGGCCGCCCAGGCGCCGATATAGTCGTTGGAGCCGATGATGACGGTGGTGACGCCGTCATTGACGCGTCCGCCGCCCGCCTCGATCCAGAGCTTGCCGCCCGTCCAGCGGCCCGGCATGTCGGACAGCAGATAGAACGACTTGGTCAGCACATGCTCGGGCGGCATGGCGACCAGCGGCGGGATCTCCACGCCGTTGAGCAGGCGCTTGAGGTCCGGGTTGCCGCCGGCCGGGCGATCGAAGCTCATCTGCTGGTCGCGCGTATCGATGAACAGGATGCCGCCGGTGCGCAGGTAGCGGTCGAGCGCGGCCTGGGCGCGCGGCGACAGCGCCGGCTGGGTCGACGTGATCGCCCAGTAGATCAGGGGATAGAGGCGCGGCTCGTCCTTCTCGAGATCGAGGCCGACGGGATCGGCCGGCTCGACCGAGGTGCGGTTGCGCAGGATCTCGCTGAGACCCTCCAGGCCCTGCTTGGTGAGATCGTCGACTTCCTTGTCGCCGGTGACGATGTAGGCGAGGCGAATGTCGAGCGAGCCCTTGAGCGCCTGCTCCTCGCTGAGCGGCGGCGGGCCGGGCCGCTGGTCGGCGGCTTGGGCGTTGGGCGTCGGCATGTAGACAACAGCGGCGGCCAGCAGGATCGCCGCCGGAGCAGCCCGTCCGCCAAAGCGGACGGCGCGGCCCAGCAGGCCGCGCATCCACAGCGAGATGAAGATGTCGGCCAGCAGCAGCAGAAGGGCGGCCAGCAGGAACCACTTGGAGAGATCGGTCTCGCCTCCTTCGCTCAGCCGGTCGGTCGAGACGCTGCCGGGCAGGACCAGCGGCTTGGGCTCGCCGACGCGGCCGCCGATGTTGAAGGCGACCTGGGCGTTCTCGTCGCCGTAAAGGCCGGGTGGCGTGGTCGGCTTGGGCTTGAACGTCTCGTTGGCGTCGGCCGGCAGGATCTGCGCGCCGGCAGGTGGTGCGCCGAGGCGGCCGAAGCCGTCGAGCGTGCGCCAGGGCTTCAGCGCCTTGTTGACGCCATCGCCGGCGACGCCGCGCGACAGGGTGACGAGCCGTTGCAGCATGTTCACGAACAGACCCGACAGCGCCATGTTGCTCCAGCCGGTGTTGGCGGTGGTGTGGATCAGGACCAGGTAGCCCTGGCCGCGCTTCTCTGCCGTCACCAGCGGCGTGCCGTCGGCCAGACGCGCCCAGGTCTTGTCGGCGAGGTCGGGCGTCGGCTCGGCCAGCACCTGCTGGCTGATGCGCACGTCCTTGGGGATCGGGATGCCGAGGAACGGGCTGTTGGCCGGGAACTCGGCCAGCGCACTGGGCTGGCCCCAGCTCATGACGCCGCCCAGCGCGCGGTCACCGAGGCGGAGCCGCGTCGGCACCAGCGGATCGTTGCCCGAGGCGATATTGGGGCCGGCGAAGCGCACGGCGATGCCGCCGCGCTCGATCCACTTCGCGATCTCGTCGCGGTCGGTGGCCGAGGGCACAGCGCCGTCGGGGATCAGCAGCACGGCGGTGTTGCGGTTCAACACCGTCTCGCGATCGCCGATCGTCAGGCTGACATACGGATCGAGAGCCCGTTCGAGAAAGTAGACCTCCTGCAGCAGCGGCTGGCCGCTCGCGGTCGGCCGCTCGCCCAGGATGGCGACGGGCCGGCGGCGGTTACGCTCGTCGAGCAGCACGGTCGAGCCCGCGCCGCCCTGGGTCTCGATGTCGAGACGGGCCATGCGGTTGCGCAGCTCGGGTGGCGTCGGCAGCACGCCTTCGCCCTTGGTGGCTGTGGCGCCGAAGTCGAGATCGATGCGGGCGACGATGCGGCCGCCGTCGTCGGAGGCCTGCACGGCGATCTTGCGCGGGCCGTCGGCCGAGGGGCGCAGCGCCTGCACCTTGAGGTCGCGGCCTTCGGCGACCGGCGGCAGCAGCAGCAGAGGAGTCGCTGCCTGGTCGGGCAGCAGCACCTGCAGGCCGTCGAACTTGCGCAGGCGCTCGGTGAGCTTGGGCGTGCCTTCGTCCTCGATGCCGTCGCTCAGCCACACGACGTAGGCGCCGGGATCGACCTGCATCTGGTCGATGGCGGTGACGGCGGCGGCGCGGTCGGTCGGCCAGGGCTTGGGCCGGAAGGCGCGCAGGATGGTCCTGGCTTCGTCGGGCCGCATGGCGCCGCGCTTGGTGGTGGGCGCATCGATCGGCGGCGGCGCGGTGCCGGTCAGCACGACCGGACGCTGGGCGCGTTCGGCGCGCTGGATCAGGCGCTCGGCGTGGGCGATGCGCGTGGTCCAGCCCGGCGCCGACGACCAGCCGTCGTCGATCACCAGCATCAGCGGGCCCTTGCCCGGCAGGTCGGCCTGCGGGTTCAGGAGCGGACGGGCGACGGCCAGGATCAGCGCGGTGGCGAGCAGCAGGCGCAGCAGCAGCAGCCACCACGGCATCTTCATCGGCGTCTGCTCGGTCGGCTCCAGCCCGATCAGCAGCCGGATCGCCGGGAAGCGCACGAGCTTCGGCAAGGGCGGGATCATCCGCAGCAGCCAGTAGATCACCGGCAGCACCAGCAGCAGGGCCAGCATGCCCGGCGCCGCGAACGCGAAGGCGCCGAGGCTCAGCATGTGCTGGGGGCGCGCCACTCCAGTGGCGCGTCTTTGTTGATGCCGGCGATGATCGCGCCACTGGAGTGGCGCGCCCCCAGCGATGAAAGGACACTATTCTTCATCACGTCACGCCGCCGTCAGCCGACGCAGGTCGGCCATGGCGAGATAAAGGGACAGCAGAACGGTCTGCGGCGACTTGTCGGTGCGATGGAGATGCACCGTCCAGTCGGTGGAGCGCGTCAGCCGCTGCAGGCCTTCCTTCTGCGCGGCCAAGCGCGCGCCGTAGGCCTGGCGCACGCCCTCGACGCGGCGGATGGTGTGCTGGCCCTCGGCCTCGAGGCCCTCGAATTTCACGTGGCCGTCGAACGGCAGGTCTTCCTCGGCGGGGTCGAGCACCTGCACCAGATGCCCGCGCACGCCGCCCGAGGCGTAGTGCCGGATCACCGCTTCGATCTTGTCCAGCGGATCGAGCCAGTCGGACACCAGCACGACCGTGCCGTGCGCCGGCAGCGGCAGCAATGGCGGCAGGCTGGGCGGCGTCTTGTTGCTGCGTCCCTCGTCGAACAGCGTCTCGGCGATGCGGCGCACGGCGATGCGGCCCGAGGTCGGGCGCATGCCGGAGCCCAGCACGGTGACGCGCTCGCCGGCATCGGCCAGCAGGCTCGCCAGGGCCAAGGTGATCAGCTCGGCGCGCACGGCCTTGGTGTCGGTGTTGTGCAGCGAGGCGTACTGCATCGACGGCGAGGCGTCGCGCCACAACCAGACGCTGGCGGCGGCCTCCCACTCGGTCTCGCGCACGAAGAGGTGGCGGCTGCGCGCGCTCTGGCGCCAGTCGATCTGGTTGGCGCTGTCGCCGTCGCGATAGGGCCGGTACTGCCAGAAGGCATCGCCTTGGCCGACGCGCCGCCTTCCGTGCACGCCCTGGATCACGGTCGCGGCCACGCGATCGGCCGCCACCATGAGCGCCGGCAATGTTCCTGCCAGTTCGAGCGAGCGATGAAGGGTCGAGGGGGACGCCATGTACTTTGTTATTCCGACCGAACCAAAGAAAACCTCACCCCGAGGAGCAGCCCGCAGGGGTGCGTCTCGAAGGGTGGCAACCGGCACCCGTCGGCAGCCCACCCTTCGAGACGCGCGCTTTGCGCGCTCCTCAGGGTGAGGACGTCGGGCTGCTCAGTCACCAAGCACTCTCTAAGCCAATCTCGCGCACATCTGGTTGATCACCGTCTCGACCGTGATGCCCTCGGCGCGGGCCGAGAAGTTAACCGCCATGCGATGACGCAGGATGGGACCGGCCAGCGCCACGACGTCGTCGACCGACGGCGCGAGGCGGCCCTGGATGATGGCGCGGGCGCGGCAGGCCAGCATGAAGGCCTGGCTGGCGCGCGGCCCGGGGCCCCACGCCACGCGCTGCTTCACGACATCAAGGTCGCTCGACTCGGGACGGCCGGCGCGCACCAGCTTGACGATGGCATCGACCACGCTCTCGCCAATCGGCAGCCGGCGGACCAGCGCCTGGGCCGCCATCAGGTCGGTCGGCGTCAGGGTCGGGGTGGCGACGGCCGTGGTCGCGCCGGTGGTGCCGATCATGATCTGGCGCTCGGCGGCCTCGTCCGGGTAGCCGACGTCGATCTGCAACAAAAAGCGGTCGAGCTGCGCCTCGGGCAGGGGATAGGTGCCTTCCTGCTCCAACGGGTTCTGCGTCGCCAGCACATGGAACGGCGCCGGCAGGTCGTAGCGCTTGCCGGCGACGGTGACGTGCTTCTCCTGCATGCTCTGCAGCAGCGCCGACTGGGTGCGGGGCGAGGCGCGGTTGATTTCGTCAGCCATCAGCAGCTGGGCGAAGACCGGGCCCTCGATGAAACGGAAGGAGCGGCGGCCGGTGTCGCTTTCCTCGAGCACCTCGGAGCCCAGGATGTCGGCCGGCATAAGGTCGGGCGTGAACTGGATGCGCTTGGCTTCCATGCCCAGCACCACGCCCAGGGTGTCGACCAGCTTGGTCTTGGCGAGGCCGGGGACGCCGATCAACAACAGGTGGCCGCCCGACAGCAGCGCAACCAGGGTTTGATCGATGACATCCTGCTGGCCATAAATGACCTTGCCGATCGAAGCGCGCGCGGCGCGGAGCTGAGTGCCCAGGCGCTCGATGTCGGCCAGGGCGGCGAGGGCGTCGGCGTCGGTCGCAGTCGAAGTGTCTGGGGCCACCGGGGCGCTCCTGTTGTCCGAGGGATTAAAGTTCAGGGAAGCCCAGAATTGAGGCCGGAACAAGGGCATGACAGTTGACGAAATTGTGCAGCGGGTGGGTGAGCGCAGCAGGCTGCTGACATCCGGTTTGCCCGTCCCGAAACCTCCTCTGGGCAGCGACTTTTCGCTGAACGGCGTGGTTCCCGTGCCGTCCAGCTTCCGCCCGGCTGCAGTTCTCGTGCCACTCGTGCGTCGCGAGTCGGGCATAACAGTGTTGTTGACCCAGCGGACGGAGGACATGCCGAGCCATGCCGGCCAGATCGCCTTTCCCGGCGGCCGCAAGCAGGCCGAGGACGCCGACGCCAAGGACACGGCGCTGCGCGAAACCGAGGAAGAAGTAGGGATATCGCGCAACTTCGTGCAGGTGGTGGGCGAGGTCGACCATTACCGGACGGGCACGGGGTACGAGATCGCACCGGTGGTGGGCATCGTGACGCCCGGATTCACCATCCACGCAGACCCTCGGGAGGTCGCCGACGTGTTCGAGGTGCCCCTGTCGCACTTCCTCGATGCCCAGAACCACCGCATCGACAGCCGCGTCTGGCAGGGCCGCGAGCGGCGGTACTACGCCATGCCCTACGGTGATCGCTACATCTGGGGGGCGACGGCCGGTATGCTGAAGAATCTGCACTTCGTGCTGACGAACGGCGGCTGATCCATGACGCGCCAGCGCTTCCAGCACCACCTCACCCTGAGGAGCGCCCGTAGGGCGCGTCTCGAAGGGTGGGCAGCAGTCGTGTTGTCGCCCACCCTTCGAGACGCCGCGCTGCGCGCGGCTCCTCAGGGTGAGGCTGTTCTCTAAGGAACGACTAATGTTACGCGTCATCCTTCTCGTCATCATCCTGGTGATGGCGCCGACCGTCGCCTTCTTCCTGTGGGCGTGGGGAGTGAAGATAAAGGAGGAGCGCAAGCTCTCCGGCACCCTGCCCGAATGGCAGGACCTGCCGCTGACCTGGCTCGGAATCGCCGGCCTGGTCTGCACCATCATCGGTTTCATCGTCATGTTCTTCACGCAGAACCAGGGCTACGGCGGGCTGTTCGCGCCATGACGACTCGCGCTCCGATGACTCCGTCATGGATGAACGAGGCGCCGGTGCGGGCGTTGCTCGGCGCCCTGGCGGATGGCGGAATCGCGGCGCGCTTTGTCGGCGGCTGCGTGCGCGATTGGGTCTTGGATCGGCCGATCAGCGACATCGACATCGCCGTCGACAAGCCGCCCGAGACTGTGATGCGCGCCCTGGAGGCGGCCGACATCAAGGTCGTGCCGACCGGGCTGAGGCACGGCACGGTGACGGCGATCGTCCGAAGCCATCCGTTCGAGCTCACGACCTTGCGCCGCGACGTCGAGACCGACGGCCGCCACGCCGTCGTCGCCTTCACCGACGACTGGCGCGAGGATGCAAGCCGCCGCGACTTCACCTTCAACGCGCTCTACGCCGATCGCGCCGGCACGATCTACGACTATTTCGACGGCCGCGCCGACCTCCTCGCCGGCCGCGTGCGCTTCATCGGCGATCCCGAGCAGCGCATCGCCGAGGATCGCCTGCGCGTGCTGCGCTTCTTCCGTTTCCATGCCCGCTTCGGCAAGCCGCCGTTCCATGGGCCGAGCTTCGACGCCTGCCGTCGCAACGCCGCGACGGTAAGCGGCCTGTCGGCGGAGCGGGTCGCCAAGGAGCTCTTCCGCACCCTCGACGCGCCCGGCGGCGCCGACGCCTTCGACGCCATGCTCGAGGCCGGCGTGCTCGATCACTGGCTGCCTGAATATACCGGCAGCACCAAGCTGCGCGCCCTGATGGCGCGGGAGGAGAAGGCCGATGCCTTGCGCCGCCTGGCGGCGATCCTGCCGGTCGACGCCAATGCGACGGCGATCGGCAAGCGGCTGAGACTGTCGACGCAGGACACGGTGCGCCTGCAGCTCATGCTCGATCCTGGCAATGCGATCGACACGACCAACCTGCGCGCCAGCCTCTACCATCTCGGCACCAAGCTCTTCATCGACCGCGTCCTGCTCGACGCGCCGGGCGACTGGCGCGCCGCGCTGGCGCTGGCCGGCAGCTGGACGCCGCCGGAACTGCCGATCGGCGGCAACGATGCGCTGGCGCTGGGCCTGAAGCCCGGGCCCAAGGTCGGCGCGCTGATCGAAGCGGTCGAACGCTGGTGGATGGCCGGCGATTTCTCAGCCGACCGCGCCGCCTGCCTCGCCGAGCTGAAGCGGCTCGTCGATGCTCAAGCCTAGCGTCACTTTCGTTCTGTGGCTGGCAATCGCGTCGTTCATCCTGGTGAACGACGTGGTCGGCGACACCTGGATCGCGGCGACGCTCAGCGTGCGCACGGTCGAATGGTACAAGGTGCTGGTGCCGCTGCCCTATGTGGCGATGCTCGCCATCATCCACGCCCGCCGCACCGCCGGCCCGCGCTGGTTCGAAGCCGCCTTGCTCGCCGCACTGCTGTGGCCGGTGTCGACCGTGCTGGTCGACTTGGCCTACGTACGATTGACCTACGACGCCGATCCCGCAGCCTTCTTCGACCGCGTCGGCGGTCCGTATCCGCTGCTGATCGCTGCGCTGTTCGTGTTGCCGCTTGCTGCGGGAGCTTTGATTGGTCGGCATTAGCCCACCGCTAGGGCCACTTCACCTCCGGCGGCAGCGACATCAGGATCGCTTCGACGTTGCCGCCGGTCATCAGGCCGAACTTGGTGCCGCGGTCGTGCAGCAGGTTGAACTCGACGTAGCGCCCGCGGCGTACGAGCTGGTGCTCGCGCTCGGCCGCCGTCCACGGCGCGTTCATGTGCTGGCGCACCAATCGCGGATAGACGTCGAGAAAGGCCTCGCCGACCGCGCGGGTGAAGCCGAAGTCGCGGGCGAAATCGCCGCTGTCGAGATCGTCATAGAAGATGCCGCCGACGCCGCGCGCCTCGCCGCGATGCGACAGATAGAAGTATTCGTCGCACCATTTCTTGAAACGTGGGTAGTAGGCGGCGTCGTGCGCATCGCAGGCACCCTTGAGCGCGCCGTGGAAGGCGTCGGTGTCGGGCTGGTGCGGCGTCATCGGCGTCAGGTCGGCGCCGCCGCCGAACCAGGCCCGCGTGGTCACGATATGCCGCGTGTTCATGTGCACCGCCGGCACCCGCGGCGAGCGCATGTGTGCCACCAGCGAGATGCCCGTGGCGTAGAAGCGCGGATCCTGTTCCGCGCCCGGGATCTGCTTGCGGAACTCCGGGCTGAACTCGCCGAACACCGTCGAGACGTTGACGCCCACCTTCTCGAACACGCGGCCGCGCATGAGTGACATGACGCCGCCGCCGCGATCCTCGTTCGGTCCGGCCTCGCGCCGCCACTGCTTGCGCTCGAAGCGGCCGGGCGGCAGCTCCTTGTGCGTTCCGGTGAGGTCGTCCTCGATCTTCTCGAAGGCGGCGCAGATGCGATCACGCAGGCTCTCGAACCAGGCGCGCGCCTCGTCCTTGCGATGCTGCACGGTGGCGTCGTCGGGCAGCGGTGTCGGATTTTCAGTCGGAGAGCGCATCGAATCCCGAGGTCTGGCGCAGGGCCTCGCTCACTACCATGGCGGCGGCCAGCGCGACATTGAGCGAGCGTGCGCCCTTCTGCAGCGGGATGCGCAGCCGCAGGTCGGCCGCCTGGTGCACCTCGTCGGGCACGCCGGCGCTCTCGCGGCCGAACAGCAAGGTATCGTCGGCGTGGAAGGCGACGCCGGGCAAGTCGCTCGCGCCCTTGGTCGTCAGCAGGACCAGCCGGCCCGCCGGGCCTTCGACCTCGCGGGCGCGCTTGAAGGCGGCCCAGGACGCATGCCGGTGGAGGCTCGCCAGGTCGTAGTAATCCATGGCGGCGCGGCGGATGCGCTTGTCGTCGACCGGGAAGCCGCAGGGCTCGATCACGTCGAGCGGTACCTTCAGGCACGCCGAGAGCCGGATGAAGGCCCCGAGATTCTGGGGAATGTCGGGTTCGAACAGGGCCAGTCGCATGATCCCTGTTCTACTCGCGTCCGCGTCGCGAAAGCGCCCGCCACCGGCCGTGCGGCGCGCTGTCGCAGAACGCCCACTGTTCGTCTCGCCCTTGGGCCTGCGACCAACAGAGCCTTGAAACATAAGGCCCTTTTGCGGTCTAAAGACCCCATCTCCTCGGGGGGCGGAAAGAGAAAGCAAATGGCTGCATCAACTGTTCCGACCGGTGGGCACGGCGATCCCACCCGGCGCGACTTCCTCATGGTCGCAACCGGCGCTTTAGGCGCTGTCGGTCTCGCCGCCGTCGCCTGGCCCTTCATCAACAATCTCAATCCGGCCGCCGATACCCTGGCGCTGTCGTCGATCGACGTGAACGTCCAGCCGATCCAGGTCGGCCAGGCCATCACCGTGAAGTGGCGCGGCAAGCCGGTGTTCATCCGCCATCGCACGCCGGAAGACATCAAGGCGGCCGAGGCCGTGCCGATGTCGGAGCTGCCCGATCCCGCGACCGACAATTCGCGTGTCACCGATACCGCCAAGAAGGTTCGGCCCGAGTGGCTGATCATGATCGGCATCTGCACCCATCTCGGCTGCGTGCCGCTCGGCAACAAGCCGGGCCAGGACAAAGGCCCCTATGACGGCTGGTACTGTCCCTGCCACGGCTCGGCCTACGACACGGCGGGCCGCATCCGCAAGGGGCCGGCGCCGAGGAACCTCGTGATTCCGGACTACCTGTTCACGTCCGACACTCTCGTCCGTATCGGCTGATCGTCAGCGGTCGCCCGCCCAGGAGCTAGCAGAATGGCCTCGTCCCACGGCACGCCGCCGGTCTTCAACAACAAAGTGATCGCCTGGATCGATCACCGCCTGCCGGTCTTCTCGTACATCGAGAAGGAGTATCACACCTTCCCGACGCCCCGGAATTTCAACTACTTCTGGAATTTCGGCGCGATCGCGACGGTCATGCTGGTGCTGATGATCGCCACGGGCGTTGTCCTGGCGACCAACTACACCCCGCACGTGTTGATGGCCTTCGACTCGGTCGAGCGCATCGACCGCGACGTGCCGCAGGGCTGGCTGATCCGCGACCTGCACATGAACGGCGCCTCGTTCTTCTTCATCGCCGTCTACATCCACATCTTCCGCGGCATGTACTACGGCTCCTACAAGGCGCCGCGCGAACTGCTGTGGATCCTGGGCGTCGTCATCTTCCTGCTGATGATGGCGACGGCCTTCATGGGCTACGTGCTGCCGTGGGGCCAGATGAGCTTCTGGGGCGCCACCGTCATCACCAACCTGTTCTCGGCCATCCCGGTGGTCGGCGATTCGATCGTGACCTGGCTGTGGGGCGGCTTCTCCGTCGACAACCCGACGCTGAACCGCTTCTTCGCCCTGCACTACCTGCTGCCGTTCATCATCGTGGCGGTGGTGGCGCTGCACGTCGTTGCCCTGCACGTGCACGGCTCGAACAACCCGCTGGGCATCGATCCCAAGGGGCCGCAGGACACGGTGCCGTTCCATCCGTACTACACGATGAAGGACGGCTTCGGCGTGGTGGTCTTCCTGATCGTCTATGCCGGCTTCACCTTCTTCGCGCCCGACTACATGGGCCATCCCGACAACTACATCCCGGCCAACCCGCTGGTGACGCCCGAGCACATCGTGCCGGAATGGTACTTCCTGCCGTTCTACGCGATCCTGCGCGCCATCCCCGACAAGCTCGGCGGCGTCATCGCCATGTTCGGCGCCATCGCCGTGCTGTTCGTGCTGCCCTGGCTCGACACGTCGCGGGTCCGCTCGGCGACGTTCCGGCCGATCTACAAGTGGTTCATGCTGGTCCTGGTGGTCGACGTGGTCGTGCTGGGCTTCTGCGGCGCCAACCCGCCGGCCGGCTTCTGGATCCCGTTGGCCCAGATCGCCACCGTCTACTATTTCTTCCACTTCCTGATCCTGCTGCCGATCCTGGGCAAGATCGAACGTCCGTTGCCATTGCCGCCCAGCATTGCCGACGCCGTGCTCAAGAAGAAGGCGGCCTGATCCATGCGCAAGCTTCTCGTCACCGGCGCGATCGCCGTCGCCGCTCTCGCTTCCGGTGCCGTGGCCATCGCGGCCGGCACCACGGAGCATCCGCCGCACAAGCACTGGCATTTCCAGGGCCCGTTCGGCACCTATGACCGCGCCGCCGCCCAGCGCGGCTATCAGGTCTATCACGACGTCTGCTCGGCCTGTCACTCGCTGGCGCTGCTGTCGTATCGCAACCTGATGGAGCTCGGCCTGACCGAGAACCAGGTCAAGGACCTGATCAAGGACATCCAGGTTCCCGACCTCAACGACGACGGCCAGCCGATCGAGCGCCCGGCGCGCCCGTCGGACCGCTTCAAGAAGCCGTTTCCCAACGAGGCCGCCGCCGCCGCCGCCAACAACGGCAAGGCGCCGCCCGACCTCAGCGTCATCATTAAGGCGCGCGAGAACGGCCCCGACTACGTCCACGGCCTGCTGACCGGCTACGTGCCGTACGACAAGCTCACGCCCGAGCAGATCAAGGAGTACGCCGTCACCAAGGACGACAACTTCAACAAGTACTTCCCGGGCCACAAGATCGCGATGGCGCCGCCGCTGGCCGACGACAAGGTGACCTACGTCGAC
Source organism: Reyranella sp. (assembly GCA_019750135.1). Classification (GTDB taxonomy): domain Bacteria; phylum Pseudomonadota; class Alphaproteobacteria; order Reyranellales; family Reyranellaceae; genus Reyranella. Next base: position 288,381 of record JAIEOV010000018.1, read on the forward strand.
GGCACCAAGGCCACGACCGACCAGGAAGCCTCCGACGTCGTCGAGTTCCTGGCCTGGGCGTCCGAGCCACACATGGAGGACCGCAAGCGCACCGGCGTTCGCGTCATCCTGTTCCTGCTCGCCATGGCCGGGCTTATGTACGCTGTCAAACGCTCGGTGTGGTCCGACAAACACTGAACGGTCACTGACCAGGTCAACGGTACGAACTCTAAATTTCGTATCGGCGCTTGAACCTAACAGGGGTCATCCCAGTTGAAATAGACGTTCCCTAACTGGAGGACGTCTATGTGTGACTACTCTCTCGAACTGTATCGTTCACGGCCCGCCGCCCAAGAAGAGCAGTACACGCTCCACCGCTTCCCCAGCGGCACCATGGGCTTCGTGGCCGGCACCGACTGCGAGACCGCAGTCTGCATGCCGGCGGGAGCCCGCCTCAGCCTCGAAGGCATCAACGAGACGGTGCAACGCGCCTTCTCGATCGGTGCTGCCGAGGAAGTGACGATGACCCGCCTCGAGGTCACCGGGCACGCTCATCGCGACGCTGTCCGCTTCGGCAACGGCCGCGAGGTGCTGCTGCAGAGCCTCAATGCCGGGGTGACCTGCCGGCTTGCGCCGCGCGACCTCGACAAGGTTCTGGGCCTCGAGACGACCACGCCTGAGCTGGTCGAGGCCTAGGCTTTCTCGAGACGGCGTTCGATCGCGTCGTAGCGGGCAATCAGCCTTCGGGCGCGATCGATCACCGGGATGTCGATCATCTTGCCATCAACGGTGAAGGAGCCGCGGCCATCGGCTGCGGCTTTTTCATCGGCGGCAATCAGCTTGCGGGCGTAAGCGACGTCCTCGGCCGAGGGCGTGAAGGCCTCGTTCAGCGCCTGCACCAGGCCGGGATGCACGCAGGTCCCGCCCGAGAAGCCGAAGCGCCGCGCCCGCTCGGCGCTCTTCCTGTAGGCCGCCGGATCGGAATAGTCCGCCACCGTACCCAGGATGCCGATCATCGCCACGCCGTGCGCCTGCGCCGCGAAGGCGACCAGCCGCTTGGGCAGCTCGAGCGATTCATCGCTCGGGACCGAGCCGGTCTCGAGGGCGAAATCCTCGCCGCCCAGCATCATGGCGATGACGCGCGGGCCGCGCTCGGCGATGTCGTTGAGCTCGGCGAGCGCCCTCGGGTGCTCGATCATGGCGCTGAAGCCCACACTGCCGACCGGCATGCCCCGCTCGCGCTCGAGCTCGCTCACCGCCTCGTCGAGCAGGCGCAGGTGCTGCACGCCCTCGGTCTTGGTGATGAACAGCGCCGACAGGCCAGGCCGCACGGCCGCCTCGATGTCGGGGATGGCGAGCCGCATCGGCCGGTTGATGCGCACGGCGATGTCGGCGCCGCCGCGGACGACCTTTTTCATCGTCTCGGGCAGCATTGCGCGCGCCGTGGGCTTCTCGGCCACGGTCACGCTGTCCTCGAGATCAACCAGGATGCAGTCCGCGCCGCGCTCGTGCGCCTTGTCGATGAACTTCGGAACGTTGCCCGGCACGTAGAGGATCGCGCGCCAGACGGGCGGAGCGGGACGGTTCACTTCTTCTTCCCCGTGGAGATCACGCCGGCCTGGCAGAGCTTTTCGTACTCGGCCTCGCCCAGCAGCGGCTTCAGCAAGGCTTCGTTGTGCTCGCCGATCTTCGGCGCGCGCGTGCGCAACGCGCCGGGGGTGCCCGACAGGCGCGGCACCACGGGATGCGTCGGCAGCTCGCCCATGTCCTCGTCGGGGACCTCGATCAGCGCCTCGCGCTCCAGCACGTAGTCGTCCTGCACGATCTGCGAGATGTCGTAGACCGGCCCGATGGTGACGCCGGCCTCGTCGAAGAACTTCAGGTTGGTGGCGAGGTCGCGCTCGGCAATGAAGCCGCCGATGATGGCGTCGAGCTCCAGCCCGTTGCGCACACGCTCGATATTGGTGGCGAACTTGGGGTCCTTCACCAGCTCGGGCCGGCCGATCTTGGTCAGCACGCGCTCGGCCATGCCTTGGGTCGAGGCCGAAAGGCAGACCCAGCGGCCGTCCCTGGTCTGGTAGACGTTGCGCGGCGCCGCATTGGTCGAGCGGCTGCCCGTCCGCTCCTTCACCTCGCCGGTGAGCTTGTGGTTGGCGGCCTGCGGGCCCAGCACCGAGAACAGCGGATCGAACAATGGCAGGTCCATCACCTGCCCCTTGCCGCCGTTCATCTCGACCTCGCGCAACGCCACCATCACCGCGCCGTAACCGTAGAGCGCGGCAATGGCGTCGGCGAGATACATCGGCGGCAGCACCGGCTCGCGGTCGGCGAAGCCGTTCATCGAGGCGAAGCCCGAATAGCCCTCGATCAGCGTGCCGAAGCCCGGCTTGTGGCGATAGCGGCCGTCCTGGCCCCAGCCCGAGATGCGCACGATGATCAGCTTGGGATTGATCTCGTGCAGCTCGGCCGGCGCCAGCTGCATGTCCTCGAGCACGCCTGGCCGGAAGCTTTCGACCAGGATCTGCGCCGACTTGGCGAACTCGCGCACGATGGCGCGGCCGGCGTCCGAGCGCAGGTCGAGGGCCACGCTCTTCTTGTTGCGGCTGTTGACCTTCCACGCCGTCTCGAGGCCTTTGACCCGCCACGAGCGCAGCGTGTCGCCCTCGGGCGGCTCGATCTTGATCACTTCGGCGCCGAAATCGGCCAGCTGCAAGGTGAGCACATTGCCGGCGACCAGGCGCGACAGGTCGATCACGCGGACCCCGTTCAGGGGTCCGCGTGCGTCGGGTGTGAAGGGCTTCTTTGAAGGTCGCTTAGCCAACGTGCTTGCCGAAGAACTCCAGCGTGCGCGCCATGGCCTGCTTGGAGGCCGCGGCGTCGTAGCTGCCGCGCTCGTCGCAATGGAAGCCGTGATCGGCCGGATAGTCGAAGACCTGCACGTCGGGATGGAGCTTCCGGACCTCGTTCACGTGGGTCATCGGGATGTGCATGTCCTTGTCGCCGAAATGCAGCTGCGTCGGGACCTGCGGCTTCTCGCTCTTGAGGCCGTGGATGCCGCCGCCGTAGTAGCCCGACACCGCATCGGGCTTGAGCCGGGTCGCCGCCAGCCAGGAGATGGTGCCGCCCCAGCAATAGCCGGTCGCCGCGACCTTCTTCACGCCGCGCTTCTTCAGCTCCTCGATCGCCGCCTCGACGTCCTGCACCGGCTTGTCCAACCCGAGCTCGGTCACGTACTTGCGGCCCTCGGCGATGGTGTCGGGCGTGTAGCCGAGCTCGATGCCGGTCTTGATGTGGTCGAAGAAGCGCGGCGCCAGCGCAAGGTAGCCGTCAGCCGCGAACTTGTCGGTCACCGCCCGGATGTGGTGGTTGACGCCGAAGATCTCCTGGATGACCACCACGCCGCCCTTGGGCGTGCCCTTCGGCGTGGCGAGATAGGCGCCGATCTCGCCGGCCTTTGACTTAAGACGAATATCCTCACCCATGAGAATTCCTCCCGGTTGCGGCCGGCATCTGACATGGTAATGGCGCGCCGTTCAACCGCTTCCCCATCGGGGAGCGAAAGCAAGCCAAAGAGCCAGAGATGTATATTCCCAAGCACTTCGAAGGCAGCGAACCCACCGGCCGCGAGATCATGCAGGCCCACAGCTGGGCTCTCCTGATGACGTCCGACGAGCAGGGCGCGCCGATGGCCACGCACCTGTCGCTGCTCTGGCAGAACGACGGCTCCGAGCACGGCGCTTTGATCGGCCATATGGCCCGCGCCAGCGGCCATTGGAAGTTGTTCGAGCGCCCGGTCGATTCACTGGCACTGTTCTGGGGACCGCACGCCTACGTCTCGCCGACTTGGTACGCGCCGGGCCCCAAGGTGCCGACCTGGAACTATGTCACAGTGCACGCCTACGGCCGGCCGCAGGTCGTCGACGACACCAAGGGCGCGCTGGTCGTGCTGGCCAAGCTCGCCGCGCAGTACGAGGGCACGGGCGCCGACGCCTGGGGCCTCGGTCGCCTGCCGCCCGGCAATGCGGAGATGCAGACCCGGGGCATCGTTGCCTTCCGCATGCCGCTCACGCGCGTCGAGACCAAGATCAAGCTGAGCCAGAACCGCGACATGGAAGACCGCACGCGCGTCATCGCCAAGCTGGAAGCGAGCGACAACCAGGATGCGCAGGCCACGGCCAAGTGGATGAAGCGCGTCCTGCCCTGATGGCCGAGCGCGAATTCAAGACGGCCGAGAGCTTCTACAAGTGGCTCGCCAGGAACCACGACAAGGCCAGTGAGATCTGGATCAAGATCCACAAGGTCAACTCGGGCCTGAAGTCGATAACGCCCAAGGAGGCGATCGACGTCGTGCTGTGCTGGGGCTGGATCGACGGGCTGCGTCGGGGCTTCGACGACAAGAGCTTCCTGCAGCGCTACACGCCACGCACCAAGAAGAGCGTGTGGAGCCAGATCAACATCGACAATGTCGCCCGCCTGATCGAGGAAGGCCGCATGACCCCGCACGGTGTGCGCGAGGTCGAGGCGGCCAAGGCCGACGGGCGTTGGGCGCGCGCCTACCGCAGCAAGGGCGCGACTATGCCGGCCGATCTGCAGGCCGCCGTCGACGCCGAGCCCAAGGCCCGGCGCACCTTCGAGACGCTGAGCGCCCAGAACCGGTTTGCGCTCATCTTCCGGACCGAGAACATGAAAACCGAAGCCGGCCGCAAGAAGAAGATCGCGACCTTCGTCGCCATGCTCAAGCGCGGCGAGACGATCCACCCTCAGCGCAAGCGGCCCTGAGCAGGATTGTTTCCGGTTGTTTCGACGGCCCCGTCGGACATCACCGGCAACAACTTTCTCGCCCAGCGCGGCCCGTCTTTCGGGGATACACTGGCTGTGATGGCCCGCTCGTCTCATATCCTGATCGTCGAGGACGACCGCGAAATCCGCACCATGGTTTCGCGCTTCCTGCAGAAGCACGGCTTCCGCGTCTCCGCCGCCGAGAATGCCCGCGCCATGGACAAGATCCTCAAGACGGCGCGCATCGATCTCATGGTGCTCGACCTCATGCTGCCGGGCGAGGACGGGCTCAGCATCTGCCGGCGGCTGCGGGCCAAGTCGACGATGCCGGTGATCATGCTCACCGCCAGCGGCGAGCCTACGGCGCGGGTGGTCGGCCTGGAGATGGGCGCCGACGACTATGTGCCGAAGCCGTTCGATCCGCACGAGCTGCTGGCGCGCATCAAGGCCGTGCTGCGCCGGGTCAGCGCCTTGCCGGCCGTGGCCGACGCGGAGCCACCCGTGATGCGCTTTGCCGGCTGGCTCCTCGACGCCGTCGCACGCGACTTGCACAACCCCAAAGGTAGCCGCATCACCCTGACCAGCGCCGAGTTCGATCTTCTCGTCGCCTTCTGCCGGCACCCGCGGCGCACCTTGACGCGCGACCAGCTGCTCGACCTGTCGCAGGGACGCGCCGGCACGGCACTGGACCGCAGCGTCGACATCCTGGTGAGTCGCATCCGCCGCAAGATCGAGAGCAATCCGCGCGAGCCGGAACTCATCAAGACCGTCCGCAGCGGAGGCTACGTCTTCACCGCAGAGGTCATGACTGAATGAACCTGTCTCGCTGGCTGCGCTCCACGCGCATCGCGACGCAGATCACGGTCGTGGTGTTCGTGTCGGGCGTCATCGCATCGGCGATCATAACGGTCGTGTTCCTGCATTCTTCGTCGCAGGACATGCCGCCACCAGGGCCGCAGGGAATGGCGCCGCCGGGCGTGCAACGAAGTGCGGTGCGCGTCGGCACGCTCGTGCGGGCCCTCGAGGACCTGCCGCCGAGCCAGCGCGTCGCGCTCGTCGCAAGCTACCGGACCGGCAGGCTGACGATCGACCTCGATGCCACGCCCGGTTCTCCGTCGGCCGGAAAGCCGGCGGTAGACCACGCCTTGGCGCCCGTATTCGCCCGCGAGCTGCCGCGAGACGCCAAGCTCAAATCGATCGTCGATGAACCCGGCGACCGCGTGACCATCGCCGTCGGCCTGGCGGACGGCACACCCGTGCTGGTTCACCTCGATCTGGAAGGGCCGACCTCCCGGCCACCGCCTGGCCCCGGGCCTGGAGCGCCGCCGGTGCTGCCGCCGCTGGTGTTCCTGGTGGCGGTCAGCTTGGCGCTCTCGGTCTGGGTGACGCTCCGGCTCGTGGCGCCGTTGTCGCGCTTCGTGGAGGCCGTCGAAAAGTTCGGGCTGGTCAATCAAGGCGGGCCGCTGCCCGAGGAGGGGCCGGCCGAGATCCGTCGCGCGACCGGTGCGTTCAACCGGATGCGCGAGCGTATCCTGCGCCTGATCGAGGACCGCACGCAGATGATGATGGCGATCAGCCATGATCTGCGCACGCCGCTGACGCGCCTGCGCCTGCGCGCCGAGGATGTCGGCGATGCCGATCTCCAGCGCGGCATGCTGCGCGACATCGAGCTGATGGAACGCTCGATCTCGGATGCGGTGTCCAATCTGCGCCACACTACGACCCAGGAAGCGCGCGAGCGCACCGACCTGCCGTCGCTGCTGGTGACGATCTGCGACGAGTTCGCCGATGCCGGACTGCCGGTCGAATACGAAGGCCCTCAGGCTCTCGACGCTCACCTGCGTCCCCAGGCGATCACGCGCGCCGTCACCAATCTGGTGCAGAACGCGACCAAGTTCGGTTCGCGGATCACGGTGCGCTTGAGCGTGCCTGAGGTCGGCACGGCGCAGATCGACGTCGAGGATGACGGGCCAGGCATCCCGGATGCCGAGAAGGACGCCGTGCTGAAACCCTTCTATCGTTCGGATCCGGCGCGGCAGGAAGCGGGCGGTTTCGGGCTGGGTCTTGCCATGGCGCACGAGGTCGCGCGCGATCACGGCGGTACGCTCACGCTGCATGATCGCATCCCGCACGGTCTCTGCGCGCGGTTGCGCCTGCCGCTGAACGAGGACGCTTAGCGCACCCGTACAGGCAAATTTCCGCGTTCGCTCTCCTTCTGAGGAGGGCGCAGGTCATATCCTGCAAACGCCCGCACCGTCATCAGCACGGCCAGCACGAAGGCGATCAGGAGCAGGGGCCAGCGAGTGGTCATGCCCTTCGATATCGATGCCGCAGCCGCATTGTCGAGACGACCTGCGCAACGATTTGTTTCTGAGCGTTTCTGTCTAACAGACGGAAAAGAGCAGCTACAAACCGGCGTTTGCCCGCGGCGGCTGTCTCACCACATTACGCGCAATGTTTCGTTTAGCGCGTCCGTCATGCTCGTGAACGAGCGTGGCAAATACGGACTGGCCACCGTTGTTGTTCTTTGCTTGAGCATCGCGACCTCGGCTTGCACGGCACTGCCCGGCGACGGCCCGTGGATGGGCGGCGCACAGTCGACCAGCACCGACGCCCTGCCGTTCGACGTGATCGATCTCACGCCGGCCACGGTCGTGGCCTATCGGCAACCGGCGACGCCAGATCGTCCGGCGACCACGACGAGTGCGCTCTCGCCCGCCCAGCGCCTCACCGTGGCGCCGGGCGATTCACTCAAGGTCCGTGTCTTCGAGCGCTATGGCGGCAACATCTTCCCGACCATCCAGGGGCAGAGCGCCGACCTCGGCATTCAGCGTGTCGGCGAGGACGGCACGATCAAAGTGCCGGTCGTCGGCGTCGTCCAGGTCTCGGGCCTCGATCTCAACCAGATCGAGCGCAAGATCATCCAGCAGCTCGGCGCCACGGTGCAGGAGCCCGAGGTCATCGTCGAGTTCGATGCGCCGCGCACCCACACCGTGTCGGTGGCCGGCGACGTTAAGAGCCCGGGCCGCGTGTCCATGCTCGAGGACGTCCGCACCGTCGTCGACGCCATCAACAAGGCGGGCGGGCCGCTCGCCTCTGCCAGCGGCTCGGCCAACCAGCTCCAGGTCGCGGTGCGCCGGCACGGCGAGATCATCCTGACGACGCAGTATGCCGACCTGCTGGCCGGCAGCGACGTCGCCGTCCAGAAGGGCGACGAGATCATCGTGCGACCGAACGCTCGGATATTCACGGTGCTGGGCGCCGTGCAGAAATCCGGCAACGTCGAGATGACCAAGCACAATCTCAGCCTGCTCGAGGCCCTGGGCTATGTCGGCGGACTGTCCGATGTGCGCGCCAACAAGACCGGGGTCTATGTGTTCAGGATGGGTGACCTCGAGACCAATCCGACGGCGCGTGGCAAGGTGTTCCGGCTGGACTTCTTCCAGCCGGTGTCGATTTTCGTCGCCCAGGAGTTCGGCCTTCAGGCGCGGGACGTCATCTACGTCACCAACGCGCCGCTGTACGAGTACGACAAGATCCTGACCTCGATCTACAAGACGTTCTCGATCATCAGCGTCGCGAAGGGGAGCACGTCGATTACCTCGTCGTTCTAACTTACTTGGCCTTCAACAGGTCGGTGACCTTCAGGATGATCAGCTCGTTGTCGTCGGACTTGCCCAGTGCGCGGCCCGACGAGAAGGGCAGGTTGTTGTCGTTGCCGACGATGATGCGCTCGCCGTCGATCAGGTCGACGTTCTCGATGGTGAAGAACGGGAAGGTCAGCTTGCCGTCCTTGCCGCCCTGCTTGGCGAGCTTTTGCGGGTCGTCGATGTCCATGAGGTCGATGTAGCCGACCTTCTTCACGAACCCGTCGCCGTCGGCCTGGCCGAGATCGACCTTGTAGATGCGCTTGAACTTGGCTGGCACGTTGAAGCAGTCGGGCTTGGGCGCGCCGGCGGCGCAGGCCAGCGCGGGATCGCCTTCGGTGTCGTCGCGCTCGATGATCAGGCCGGAGGTCGCATCGATCAGGTTGAAGTCGCCGATCGCATTGGTCGGCGCTTCCAGCGCGTACTTCCAGCTCTTGCCCGTGTAGGCACCCTTGTCGACATCGAACTCGAGGATGCGCAGATAGGCCGTGCCTTCCTTCGCTTCGGGCTTGCCGTCGGGGGTCACCAGCGGGCCTTCGAGCAGGGGATAGAGGAACTTGCTGTTGGCCGAGGCCGCCATGCCTTCGAAGCCCTTGCTGCGGCGGACCTGGAACGTCACCGGGCCGGGCGCCGCCGGCAGCTGCATCGCCGGATGGTCGGGCGAGCGCACCGGCTTGCCGTCGACCATGGTCTCGAACACCTGCAGGACCTTGCCGGTCTTGTCGGTCTTGATCAGGAACGGCCCGAACTCGTCGCCGAACCACAGCGCATCGCCGATCGGCTGGATCGATTCGATGTCGAAGTCGGAGCCGGTGAGATAGCGCTTGGCCGTGTTCTCGTTGACGATGCGGAACGGCACCTTGCGATCGGGATCGTGCAGGAAGGTGGTCGACACGCGCTCGACCGCACCGCTCTTCCAGTCGGGCTTCAGCACGTGGAACATCAGCATGGCGTCGGGCGAGTTGGCCTTCGAGCCGAAGCCGTTGTCGGTCAGGGTCAGGAAGGTGCCGTCCTTCATGTTCTTGATGCCCGACAGGCCCTGCACCGGCTGGCCCTTGAGCGGCAGGCCGATGCCGGTCGGACGCGGCGCGGCCTTGTCGGACAGGGCCGAGATGCCGGGCACGCTTTCCGGTGTGTCGACGCGCTGGCCCGGCGGGCCGGCATAGCGGCCGGAGATCTGCAGCTGCTCGGGCGCATCGGCCGGCGGCGGCACCAGGGTCATGGCCGGCAGGACCGCGTGGCCCTCGAGCACGGCCGGATACTTGGTCTGCGCCATCGCGCTGGTCGCCACGAGGATGGCGGTGGTGGCGAGCAGGAAGGGTTTCAACATGCTGATCTCCCGATTGAAGCGCTCCGGTGCTAGCGACAGCGCGCTACGGTTTGGCGACAGCCCTGGTGAAACCCGGGGGATCGTCACAGGACTGTCATAAAGCGCCGCGCTGGGCCATCATCCGGGGAGGGGACGGAAGGATGATCCATGATTGACGAAGACGAGGGCGTCTCGACCTCCACCGAGGACTCGATCGGCGAGCTGATCGAGCGGCGCCTGTCGCGACGCGGCGCGCTGTTCGGCCTCGCCGGCATGGCCGCGGTTGCCGCCCTGGGTGGCGGTGCGGCGCGGGCGCAAGGCGGCTCGCCATCCTCCTTCACCTTCAAGGAGGTGCCGCACGTCAACGATCCGACGCATCACGTGCCGGACGACTACGAGGTGCAGGTGCTGATCCGCTGGGGCGATCCCGTCCTGCCCGGCGCGGCCGCCTACGACCCGACCAGGCAGAGCGGCGCCACGCAGGCCCTGCAGTTCGGCTACAACAACGACTTCCTCGGCCTGCACCCGTTGCCTATGGGCAGCACGGCGGGCGACCGCTTCCTGATGGTGGTCAACCACGAATACACGAACTCCAACCTGATGCTGGCCGGCATCGGCGAGGGCCGCGAGGCGCGCCTGCGCGCCGACCAGCCGCAGGCCGAGATCGAGATGGCGGCGCACGGCGGCTCGGTGCTCGAGATCGCGCGCGAAGGCCGCCGCTGGAAGGTCGTCGACGGCAGTCGCCATGCGCGGCGCATCGATGCCAACACACCGATGCGCATCGCCGGGCCCGCAGCGGCCGACGTCAAGATGAAGACGTCGGCCGATCCCGCCGGCACCAAGGTGCTGGGCATGTTCAACAACTGCGCCGGCGGCGAGACGCCGTGGGGTACCTGGCTGACTTGCGAGGAGAATTTCTACTTCTACTTCTCGGGCGACGGCGCCAAGCATCCCGACCAGGTGCTGGCCAAGCGCTATGGGCTCGGCCGCACCGTCGCCTACGCCTGGGGCAAGTATTTCGACCGCTTCAACTTCGACAAGGAGCCGAACGAGCCCAACCGTTTCGGCTGGATCGTCGAGATCGATCCCTACGATCCGCAATGGACGCCGGTGAAGCGCACGGCGCTGGGCCGCTTCGCCCATGAAGGCTGCCACCATGCCGTGGCCAAGGACGGCCGCGTCGTCTGCTACATGGGCGACGATTCACGCATGGAGTACGTTTACAAGTTCGTGACGGCCAAGCCCTGGAACCCCAGCGATCGCGCCGCCAACCGCGACCTGCTCGACGAGGGCACGCTCTACGTCGCGCGCTTCGACGACGGCGGCAAGGTCGTGTGGCTGCCGCTGGTCCACGGGCAGGGACCGCTGACCGCCGAGAACGGCTTTACCAGCCAGGCCGACGTGGTGATCAATGCCCGGCGTGCCGGCGATCTGTTGAAGGCCACGCCGATGGACCGGCCCGAGGACGTCGAGCCCAACAAGGTCAACGGCCGCGTGTACGTGGCCCTGTCCAACAATGCCTCGCGCAAGCCCGAGGAAGTGAACCCCGCCAACCCGCGGGCCAAGAACCAGCACGGCCACATCGTCGAGATCGCACCCAAGGATGGCGACCATGCCGCCACCGAGGGCACCTGGGAGATCCTCATCGCCGCCGGCCAGCCTGGCACGCATGAGGGCACCAAGTACCATCCGGCGACCTCGGCCGACGGCTGGCTGACCTGCCCGGACAACGTCACCTTCGACAGCAAGGGCCGACTGTGGATCGCCACCGACAGCGGCGAGGTCGCGGGCATCGCCGACGGGCTCTATGCCTGCGATGTGGCCGGCGAGGGCCGGGCGCTGACGCGGCAGTTCTTCGCCGCCCCCAAGGGCTCGGAGGTCTGTGGTCCGACATTCACGCCCGACGACCGCACGTTGTTCCTGGCCATCCAGCATCCGGGCGAAGGCCAGGGCTCGACCTTCGAGACGCCGTCGACGCGCTGGCCCGACTTCAAGGATGATGCGCCGCCCCGGCCGGCGGTGATCGCCATCACCAGGAAGGACGGCGGGCCGATCGGATCCTGATCTTCGGCTGCATCGTCATCGAAATGAAACATGATTGTCATATCGCTATCGCTCGCGAGGTCTACCTCGGCCGCAAAATTGGCCAGAGGAGATCGGGATGGACCTGCGCAGCACCGGAAACATCGACCCTGAGGATGCGGGCTCCAACCCGAGCACCGAACCCACGATAGGCGAACTGGTCGAGCGGCGCCTCGGCCGCCGCGCCGCGCTGCGCGGCCTGGTCGGGGCCGGCGCTGCCGCCGCCCTGGCGCACGAGCTTCTGGACAGCACTGCGCTCGCCCAGCCGACCGGCCCTTCGACGCTCACCTTCAAGGAAGTAGCGCACGGCCTCGACAAGACGCAGCACGTGCCGGAAGGCTATGAGGCGCAGGTGCTGATCCGCTGGGGCGATCCGGTCACGGCCGACGCGCCGGCTTTCGATCCCGACAACCAGACCGCGGCCGCGCAGGAAAAGCAGTTTGGTTACAACAACGACTTCGTCGGTCTGCACCCGCTGCCGGCCGGCAGCACGACCAATGATCGCTTCCTCATGGTCGTGAACCACGAATACACCGATCCCGGCCTGATGTTCGCCGGGCTCGGCTCGGGCCGCAACGTCAACCTCAAGGCCTCCAAGGCGCAGGTCGAGATCGAGATGGCAGCGCACGGCGGCTCGGTCATCGAAATCGTGCGCGAGGGTTCGGCCTGGAAGGTCGTCGGCAGCAAGTATGCCCGGCGCATCACGGGAAACACGGTGTTTGACGTCTCGGGTCCGGCCGCCGGCCACGACAAGCTGAAGACCTCGGCCGACCCGACCGGCCGCAAGGTGGTGGGCATGTTCAACAACTGCGCCGGCGGCTCGACGCCGTGGGGCACGTGGCTGACTTGCGAGGAGAACTTCAACGGCTACTTTGGCGGCGATGCCGAGAACGCGCCGGACGCCAAGGCCTACAAGCGTTACGGCGTCTCGAAGGCCACGCTCTATGCCTGGTCGAAGTACATCGACCGCTTCAACGTCGAGAAGGAGCCGAACGAGCCCAACCGCTTCGGCTGGGTGGTCGAGATCGACCCCTACGATCCCGGATCGACGCCGATCAAGCGCACCGCGCTCGGCCGCTTCAAGCATGAAGGCTGCACCTACGCCATCGCCAAGGATGGCCGCGTGGTATTCTACACCGGCGACGACGAGCGCTTCGACTATGTCTACAAGTTCGTCACGTCCAAGCCATGGAACCCCAACGACCGCGCCGCCAACAAGGACCTGCTGGACGACGGCACGCTCTACGTCGCCCGCTTCAGCGATGACGGCAAGACGGAGTGGTTGCCGCTGGTGCACGGCCAGGGACCGCTGACGGCCGAGAACGGCTTTGCCAGCCAGGCCGACGTCGCGATCTACGCGCGCGTTGCTGCGGATCTCCTGAAGGCGACGCCGATGGACCGGCCCGAGGACATCGAGACCAACCCGGTGAACGGCCGCGTCTATGTCATGCTGACCAACAACACCAGTCGGACCGAGCAGCAGGTGAACAAGCCCAATCCGGTGGCGCGCAACGCCCACGGCCATGTCGTCGAGATCACGCCCAAGGACGGCGACCACGGCGCGACCGAGGGTACCTGGTCGATCTTCCTGGTCGGCGGCCGGCCCGGCATCGATCCGGCCGCGCGCTATCACCGCGGGGTGACGGAGAACGGCTGGCTGTCCTGCGTCGACAACTGCACCTTCGACAGCAAGGGCCGCATCTGGATCGCCACGGACGGCGCGCCGACGGCGGCCGGCATTGCCGACGGCCTCTATGGCGCCGATACGACGGGCTACGGCCGCGGCCTGACGCGCTGCTTCTACCAGGCGCCGACCGGCGCGGAAGTCTGCGGGCCTCTCGTCGCGCCCGACGACAAGACGGTGTTCCTCGCCATCCAGCATCCCGGAGAGGACGCCGGCTCGACCTTCGAGAAACCGTCGACTCGCTGGCCGGACTTCAAGGACAACATGCCGCCGCGCCCCGCGGTGATCGCCATCGTGAGGAAGGACGGCGGAGTGATCGGATCATGATTTTCCGGACTGCCGGCCTCTGGCCGGTCGCACGATCATGAGCCGGGCAGAGGCTAGCGGTCCGGAAGACTAAGAATCGATGACCGCGATCGCGTCCATCTCGAACAGCCAGCCTGGCTGCACGAGGCGGGCGACGTAGATGAATGTGCTGACCGGCGGCGCGGCAGTGTTGACGTAGCGATCGCGCACATCGCGGAAGGCCCGCATCTGCTCGGGAGTGACCGACGCCGCCGCGTAGTTGTTGATCTTGACGATGTCCTTCATCGTCCCGCCGGCGGCGCGCACGGCGGCATCTACATTCTTGAAGACCTGCTCGACCTGGGCAGCGAAGTCGCCCTCGCCGACCAGCTTGTCGTTGGTGTCGTGCGGCACCTGTCCGGCGATCAGCACGATCTTTCCCTTGGTCACTTCGGCAACCTGCGAATAGCCGATGCGGTGCGGCATGGTCGGCGGATCGGAGAATTTGACGGTCATGGATGGGCTCCTCGACTAGGGCCAAAGAGCGTAGCGCCGTGGCGTTGCCGCACAAACTCTGGTCTTTCTGCCGTGTTTTCGGGCATCCCCCGGCCCGCTCGAGCCCGCCAAACCCCGAATTCCGGCCTTCGGAGCTTGGCCCGCTTCTTGCCGCCTATCCCGTGGGGCCAACGACGGCCCCGTTTTCCAGCGCTTCACCCAACGACGGGTATTCGGCAACGCCGCCGACGTCTTTTCCGGCTCCTGCGAGGGAATCGGGAGAGCGAGACCTGCGCGTTCTTTTGTCTGTTGGGTGTACGCGATGGCCTCTCACGCGAAGCAAAGACTTGTCGTCGTCGGCAACGGCATGGCGCCTGGCCGTGCCCTTGAACGCCTGTTCGAGACCGCGCCCGATGCCTACGAGGTGACGATCTTCAACGCCGAGCCGCGGGTGAACTACGACCGCATCATGCTGTCGCCGGTCCTGTCGGGCGACAAGTCGTTCGAAGAGATCGTGATCCATGGCGATGGCTGGTACGTGAAGCACGGCGTCACCCTGTACAAGGGTGCCAAGGTCACGAAGATCGACCGCGGCGCGCGCACCGTCACCGCCGAGTTCGTGCCCTCGCGCTCCGGCCAGCCCTCGCTGCAGCCGCCGGTCACGGTTCCCTACGACAAGCTGATCGTCGCCACTGGCTCCAACCCGATCATCATCCCGGTGCCCGGCCACACGCTGCCGGGCGTTCTGTCCTACCGCGACCTCGACGACGTCGAGGCAATGCTGCTGGCGGCCAAGTCGCGCGGCAACGCCGTGGTCATCGGCGGCGGCCTTCTGGGCCTCGAAGCGGCGGCCGGCCTGCAGGCCCAAGGGATGGACGTCACCGTCGTGCACCTGATGCCGACCCTGATGGAGCGCCAGCTCGATCCCGCGGCCGGCCATCTCCTCCAGCGTGCCATCGAAGCGCGGGGCATCAAAGTGCTGACGCGCGCCAACACCAAGGCGATCATGGGCGAGAGCCGCGTCGAGGCGGTCGAGCTCGACAACGGCACGCGCCTGCCGGCCGACCTGGTCGTGATGGCGGTCGGCATCCGTCCCAACATGCAGCTCGCCAAGGACGCGGGCATCACGGTCAACCGCGGCATCGTGGTCGACGGCACGATGCGCACCAGCGATCCCGACATCTTCGCCCTGGGCGAATGCGCCGAGGCCGATGGGCAGGTCTTCGGCCTGGTGGCGCCCCTCTATGAGATGGCGAACATCGTGGCCGGCCAACTCACCGGCGACGCCTCGTCCGGCTTCAGGTCGAGCGCGACGGCGACAAAGCTGAAAGTCACCGGCATCAACCTCTACTCCGCCGGCGACTTCGCCGAGGCCAAGGACCGCGAGGAGATCGTGCTGCGCGATGCCACCCGCGGCGTCTATCGCCGGCTGGTGCTGAAGGACAACCGCATCGTCGGCGCGGTGATGTACGGCGACACGTCGGACGGCCCGTGGTTCTTCGACCTGCTGAAGCGCGGCACCGATGTTGCCGACATGCGCGAGACGCTGATCTTCGGGCAGAACTACGCTGGCGGCATTCCGCTCGATCCGGCTGCCGCCGTCGCGGCCCTGCCCGACGATGCCGAGATCTGCGGCTGCAACGGCGTGTGCAAGGGCAAGATCACCGGCGCGATCGCGGGCCTCGGCCTCAAGACCCTGGACGACGTGCGCGCCCACACCAAGGCCTCGGCGTCGTGCGGCTCCTGCACCGGCCTGGTCGAGCAGCTCCTCAAGGCCCAGCTCGGCGACGCCTACAATCCGGCGGCCGTCCAGCCGATGTGCGGCTGCACCGATCTCGGCCACGATGACGTGCGCCGGCTGATCGTCGCCAAGGAGCTGAAGTCGATCCCTGAGCTCATGCAGGCGCTGGAGTGGAAGACCTCGTGCGGCTGCGCCAAGTGTCGGCCGGCGCTGAACTACTACATGATCTGCAGCTGGCCCGGCGAATATGTCGACGACAGCCAGTCGCGCTTCATCAACGAGCGCGTCCACGCCAACATCCAGAAGGACGGCACCTACTCGGTCGTGCCGCGCATGTGGGGTGGCCAGACCAGCGCCAAGGAACTGCGCGCCATCGCCGACATCGTCGACAAGTACAAGATCCCGACCGTCAAGGTTACCGGCGGCCAGCGCATCGACATGCTGGGCGTCGCCAAGGAGGACCTGCCCGGCGTGTGGGCCGACCTGAGCGCCGCGGGCATGGTCTCGGGCCATGCCTACGCCAAGGGGCTGCGCACGGTGAAGACCTGCGTCGGCACCGACTGGTGCCGCTTCGGCACGCAGGATTCGACGGGGCTCGGCGTCAAGCTCGAGAAGTTCATGTGGGGCTCGTGGACGCCGGCCAAGGTCAAGCTCGCGGTCTCGGGCTGTCCGCGCAACTGCGCCGAGGCGACTTGCAAGGACATCGGCGTGATCTGCATCGACTCCGGCTACGACATCCACTTCGCCGGCGCCGCCGGCCTCGAGATCAAGGGCACCGAGCTTCTGGGCCACGTCGCCACCGAGGAGGAGACGATCGAGGCGATCGGCGCCCTGACTCAGCTCTATCGCGAGCAGGGCCGCTATCTCGAGCGCATCTACAAATGGGCCAAGCGCGTCGGCCTGGAGACCATCCGCCAGCAGATCATGGAGGATGGCGAGCGCCGCCGCGCCCTCTACGACCGCTTCGTCTTCTCCCAGCAGTTCGCCCAGAACGACCCGTGGGCCGAACGCGCCAACGGCAAGGACGCGCACGAGTTCACACCGGTCGCCGACCTCACCCTGCGCGAGGCCGCGGAATGAGCTCCATGGAAAGCCCCTGGATCGAAGTCTGTCCGATCGACAGCATTCCCCTGCGCGGCTGCCGCGTCGTGCGCACGCGGCACATGCAGATCGCCCTGTTCCGGACGGCGAGCGACGAGGTCTTCGCGCTCGAGAACCGCTGTCCGCACAAGAACGGCCCGTTGAGTGAAGGCATCGTGCACGACCGCAAGGTCACCTGCCCGCTGCACAACTGGGTCATCAGTCTCGAGAGCGGCGAGGCGACCGGTGCGGACAAGGGCTGCACCCGACGCTTTCCGGTCAGGCTCGACAAGGGTCGGGTCTATCTCGAAGCGAGCGTGGCAACGGCGCCATGAACTCCGATCAACAGGAAACACCAACAAAAGGATTTGAGTAATGGCCTACCTGGTACCCTCCGAGTTCGTCACCAAGATGGTGGATGCGGGCGAGTCCAAGATCTTCATGTCGACCCGCGACACGGTGATCCGCGCCTACATGGCGGGTGCGATCCTGGCTCTGGCGGCGGCCTTTGCCGTCACCATCACGGTGCAGACCGGCGTGCCGATCGTCGGCGCGATCCTGTTCCCAGTCGGCTTCTGCATGCTCTACCTGTTCGGCTTCGACCTGCTGACCGGCGTGTTCGTGCTGGCGCCGCTCGCCCTGATCGACCGTCGCCCCGGCGTCACGATCGAAGGCGTGCTGCGCAACTGGGGCCTGGTGTTCGTCGGCAACTTCCTGGGCGCCTTCACGGTCGCCGTGATGATGTCGATCGTCTTCACCTTCGGCTTCTCCTCGCCGCCGGACAAGGTCGGCGTGGCGCTGTCCAACATCGGCGTCGCCCGCACCCTGGGCTACGAGGAGCACGGTGCGGCCGGCATGCTGACCCTGTTCATCCGCGGCGTGCTGTGCAACTGGATGGTCTCGGCCGGCGTCGTCGGCGCCATGATCTCGACCTCGGTCAGCGGCAAGGTGATCGCCATGTGGATGCCGATCATGCTGTTCTTCGCCATGACCTTCGAGCATTCGATCGTGAACATGTTCCTGTTCCCGACGGCGCTGATGATCGGCGGCAAGTTCTCGATCATGGACTACATCATCTGGAACGAGATTCCGACCGTCATCGGCAACCTGGTGGGCGGTCTCGCCTTCACCGGCCTCACCCTCTACGCCACGCACCTGCGTACCGCGCCCAAGCGCGTGCATGAGCGCATGATGGCGGACGCCGACTAAGCGGATGGCGCGTGAGCTGAAGGTCTCGATCGGCCAGCACTCCGACAAGGGCCGCAAGGAGTCCAACCAGGACTTCCACGGCGCCATGATGCCCCCACAGCCGACGCTCGGCGCTAAGGGCATCGCGGTGGCGCTGGCCGACGGGATCAGCAGCAGCAGCGTCAGCCGGGTGGCAGCTGAATCGGCGGTCAAGGGCTTCCTGACAGACTACTACTGCACGTCGGACGCCTGGTCGGTCAAAACCTCGGCGCAGCGGGTCATCGACGCCACCAATTCGTGGCTGCATTCGCAGACTCGCCGCTCGCACGCCGAGGATGCCGACCGCGGCTATGTCTGCACCCTGAACGTCGTGGTGCTGAAGGGGCGGACGGCGCACATCTTCCATATCGGCGATTCGCGGGTCTATCGCGTCGCCGGCAGTGCCATGGAGCAGCTCACCGACGACCATCGTGTCGTGCTGTCGTCGCAACAGATCTATCTCGGCCGCGCGCTCGGCATGAGCCCGCAGGTCGAGATCGACTACCGGCCGATCCAGCTCGCCGAGGGCGACCTGTTCCTGCAGGCGACCGACGGCGTCTGCGAGCATCTCGATCCGCGCACGGTGGCCGACGCCATCGCGGCCAACGAGAACGACCTCGACGGCGCCGCCGAGGCCATCGTCGCGGAAGCTTTCAGGCGCGGTAGCCCGGATAACCTCACCGTCCAGCTGGTGCGCATCGATGCGTTGCCGGAGGGCGATGCGGGTGAAAGCCTGGGCGTAGGGGCGGACCTGCCGCTGCCGCCCCTGCTCGAGCCGCGCCAGGACTTCGACGGCTACCGCATCGTGCGCACGATCCATGGCAGTGCGCGCAGCCACGCCTATCTCGCCGTCGATAGCGAGACCAACGAGACGGTGGTCCTGAAGATCCCGTCGATCGATCTCAGGGCCGATCCGGCCAACCTGAAGCCCTTCATGATGGAGGAATGGATCGCGCGGCGCGTCAGCAGTGCGCACGTGCTGCGGCCGCAGGAGCATACGCGCAAGCGCAACTTCCTCTATGTCGTCACCGAGTTCGTCGACGGCCAGACGCTGCGCCAATGGATGATCGACAATCCCAGGCCGGATCTCGAGACGGTGCGCGGTATCGTCGAGCAGGTCGCGCGCGGGCTGCGGGCGTTCCATCGCATGGAGATGCTGCACCAGGATCTGCGGCCCGAGAACGTCATGATCGACAAGACCGGCACGGTGAAGATCATCGACTTCGGCGCGGTTCGGGTCGCCGGCGTCGCCGAGACCGAGCGGCCGGCCGACCGCGACCGCATCAAGGGCACTGCCCAGTACACCGCGCCGGAATATTTCCTGGGCGAGGGCGGCACGCCGTCGTCCGACCTGTTCTCGCTGGGCGTGATCGCCTACGAGATGCTGACGGGCCGATTGCCCTATGGTGCGCGCATGGCGACGGCGCGCTCGCGCGCCCAGCAGCGCAGCACGCCGTATGCTCCGGCGATCGACAACGAGAGCGAGATCCCGGCCTGGATCGACGCCACCTTGCGCAAGGCGGTGCACCCCGATCCCAACAAGCGCTACGGCGAGCTGTCGGAATTCGTCTACGACCTGCGCCATCCCAACGAAGCCTTCCTGCGCTCGGCGTCGGCGCCGCTGATCGAGCGCAATCCGCTAGCGTTCTGGAAGGGGCTGTCGTTCGTCCTGGCCTGTGCGGTCTTGGTGCTCCTCGCTCTCATGTTCCTCTCCCCCTTGGGGGAGAGGCTAGACTAGGTGAGGGGGGCAACTGGAGAGGCTGTCTCCCGCATCACCCCCTCACCCAACTTCTCCCCCAAGGGGGAGAGGAGCCTGATGGGGGGTTGAAGCGCCACCGCAAAGCCCCAGCGCGTCCTACGCCTCCGGCTTGCTGTCCCGTCGGGCCTGCGCGACACGGCCGGCCTGCGTGATGCTGCCGACCGTCGAGGGCTGGACGATGTCGGCACCCTTGGGGTTCTCGATCGGCTGCACGCCGCCATGCGCGCGACGGCCGCTCGAGGGGTGATGCCGCGGCGCCCGGCGCTTGCGCTCGAGGGCCGCCTGCATGCCGGCGCGCATGGCCGCGCGCTTCTCGGCCGCCAGGACTCGATCGAGATGGCCGTTGGCGCGTTTGAGGGCGCGGGCGAACACCTGCTTCTTGGCGGCGAGTCCGCGCTCGCGGTCCTGACTGTCCGCTTCGGCCTTGCTACGGCGCATGCGGCGACGGATCTGTCCTTTGAACTTGCCGCGCTGCTCGCGCAGCCAGCGCACCAGGTCGAGCAGCTCGTCTCGTGGGATGCCTGCCAGGCTCGGATAGTGACTGCGGGCGATGCGTTCGTATTCGTCGGCGGCGAGAAGCCGCCGTTCGTCAGCGATCGAGGTGCTCATGTCGATCCCTCGGTTGACGCGGTTGCTACCGATTTGAGACTTACGCTCCTGCCCGAGGGGTCGCAATTGGAGAATTGCACGCTGCCGGCTTCCTCCCCTTCGCGGAATCCGCGAAGGGGGGTGTCGCCGTCATACGGCGACGGAGGGGTCAAGGGCTACGAACGTGACTCATGACCCCTCCGTCGGCGTAAGACGCCGACACCTTCCCAGCGAAGCTGGGGAGGGAGGCGCTGTTAGACGTTGAAGCGGAAGTGGAAGACGTCGCCGTCTTTCACCAGGTACTCCTTGCCCTCGAGTCGCAGCTTGCCGGCGTCGCGGGCGCCGGCTTCGCCGTTCAGGGTGACGTAGTCGTCATAGGCGATGGTCTCGGCGCGGATGAATCCTTTTTCGAAATCGGTATGGATCACACCCGCGGCCTCCGGCGCCTTGGCTTCGCGGCGCACCGTCCAGGCGCGCGCCTCCTTCGGACCGACGGTGAAGAAGGTCACCAGGTCGAGCAGCTGGTAGCCGGCATGGACGACGCGGGCGAGACCGGTCTCCGTGAGCCCGAGCGACGCCAGGTAGTCGCCCTGGTCCTCCGGCGCGAGCTGGGCCACCTCGGCCTCGATGGCGGCCGAGATCACGACCGAGGGCATGCCGCGCTTCTTGGCGTATTCGGCGGCGGCCGCGCTGTGCTTGTTGCCGGTGGCGGCCGAGGCCTCCTCGACGTTCAGCACGTACATCATGGGCTTGGCGGTGATGAGCTGCAGGCGGGCGAAGACCGGCCGCTCCTCGGCGGTGAGATCGGCTTCGCGCGCGGGCTTGCCGTCACGCAGGGCCGCCAACGCCTTCGCCACCACCGGCGCCTCGGCAGCCGCTTCCTTGTCGCCGCCCTTGGCGCGCTTCTCGAGGTTGGGCAGCCGCTTCTCCAGGCTGTCGAGGTCGGCCAGCATCAGCTCGGTCTCGACGATCTCGGCATCGCGCACCGGATCGACGCCCCCCGATACGTGGGTGACGTCGCCGTCCTCGAAGCAGCGCAGCACATGGGCGATGGCGTCGACCTCGCGGATGTTGCCCAGGAACTGGTTGCCCAGGCCCTCGCCTTTGGAGGCGCCCTTCACCAGCCCGGCGATGTCGACGAATTCCAGCTGGGTGTTGATGATCTTGGCCGAGGCCGCGATGGCCGCGAGCTTGTCGAGTCGCGGATCGGGCACGGCGACGCGGCCGACGTTCGGCTCGATCGTGCAGAACGGGTAATTGGCCGCCTGCGCCGCCTGGGTGGCGGTGAGCGCATTGAACAGGGTCGACTTGCCGACATTGGGCAGGCCGACGATTCCGCAGTTGAAACCCATTTTCTACGCTTTCGACTCGTCGCTCGGAGGTTTAGGCGGCGGCGCGAGATGCGCCACGCGGCTCATATAGCGTTCGTCGGCCTTGGCGCCACCCTCGACCAACAGCGCCGATTCTTCGGCCAGCGCGTCGAGGAGCTTGGGCAGCCAGCCGGTCTTGGCGTCGCGCTCATCGGGCTCGAAGTCGCGCAGCACCCAGTGCAGCACCAGGTCCTTGTGGCCGGGATGGCCGATGCCGATGCGAACGCGGCGATAGTCGTTGCCGACATGGGCGTCGATGTCGCGCAGGCCGTTATGGCCGCCGGCGCCGCCGCCCTTCTTCATGCGCACGCGGCCCGGCGCCAGGTCGAGCTCGTCGTGGAACACCACGACGCGATCGAGCGGGATCTTCAGGAAGCGCACGGCTTCGCCCACGGCCTTGCTCGATTCGTTCATGAAGGTCATGGGTTTCAAGACCAGCGTGCGCTCGCCGCCGAGATGCCCTTCGGCCACCTCGCCGTTGAAGCGCGAACGCCAGGACGAGAAGACACGGCGGCGGACGATCTCGTCCACCGCCATGAATCCCACATTGTGCCGGTGCCCCGCATAGCGGGGCCCGGGATTGCCGAGCCCGACCAGCAGAAGCATCGAACGTACGGACTGAAAGCCCGCCGGTTACTTCTTGGCCGGAGCCGGGGCCTTGCCGCCGGCTGCCGGAGCCGCACCCCCTGCGGGGGCTGCACCCGCCGCCGGAGCCCCGCCTGCCGCCGGGGCCGCGCCC
>JAIEOV010000009.1 GCA_019750135.1 Reyranella sp.
CGATGAACACCAGCGCCGACCAGACCCAGGCGTCGTTCAAGAAGATCGAGCAGCTGATGGCCGACAAGAAGGCTGAGCTGTGGATCAACCACGACAAGCCGCAGAGCCAGGCGCAGAAGCGCTCGCCGCAATTTTACGACTAGCGGCCCATCTCCTCGCCTGTCCTCGGCGCCTCCGGCCGATTGCGGTGGCCGTTCAACCAGCTCAGCACATCGTCGGGATGATGCACCGTCCGGAGATGCATGATGTCAGGGCACAAGCATTTCATCGCATCGATGACGTCGCGTATCGGCGCGGCGGAGTCATTCCGGGTAGCGCGAAACATGAGTCCGATACATGGCCCGCTATGCGTGACGACAATGCCAAGCGCGCCTGAGCTTTTTGCGATTCGCTGCATCTCGTCGAACAGCTTCTTGGGGTGCCTGCGCTGATTCATCACGGCGCTGCGGGTCGCGATAAGTCCCAGCTCCTCCAGGTTCCGGCTCTCGAAAGCGGCTATCGACCGCTGCAGGAGATCCGCATACTCCGCGGCCTCGTCGGCTCCGATGAAGCGATGCTTCTCGTTGAACTCGATCGTGTCGACTTGTCCGCCCTCGTCCAGCGCCACGATGTACAGGTCCGGCAGGCCGCAAAGTTTCCAACCGAGCTGAACTTTTCGATGGAAGAACACGACAGAGCCTGGATACATCACGCCATCTGTCGGCTCAATCGCGCGCAGGAACTTCAACATGGCATGCGTCGGCAGTTGTCGATTGAGCGCGCCGGCAACCGCATGGGCGGTCGCGACGAGATCGGCCGACGAACTCGCCATGCCCTTTCCTTCAGGCAGTGTGGTCTCGATCAGCAGCTTCCCGCCGCAGTTCAATCCGAAGTAGGCGAGCACTTGCTGGGCGAGCTTGACCGATTTCCACTTTCCAGCCGGACTTACCTCCACGCGACTCGCGTTCCGGTCAAGATGGAAGACGGCCCACGAGTGATCCTCAATGGGCAGGGTGAGCAGGAAGTTGTTGTCCAGTCCCGGCAACGCCCCCTGGAGCAGCTCACCGAACGTCCCGTGGGCCTTGCCGATGCCGATACCTTCGCGGCCTATGGATCGCAGGTCGGAGTGGATGAAGGGTTGCCGGAATTCGAGGGTCATGGCGTTAACGGGTGTCATTGGTCAGCACGGCTTGAATTTCACGGGCGCGCAGCTCGTCGGCAGCATGCCAACCCGCGACTCGTACGCGAAGGTGTGCGCCGTCGTGCGCGAGCTGCTGCGTAGCGAACGTGAGATTCCTCGCCGTCGTCGCGCGTCCTGGCCCGCCGCCGTAATCGAATGCGCGCGCCCAATCGAGCAACTGATAGCCGCAGCAATCCGGCGGAAGCAGCGCCTGGACCGCCTCCGGCGGATCGCGACCTTCCTTCAAGGCCCGATTGATCGTCTCGCCCACCTTGTGATGCGCGACCCTGAACGCCAGTCCGAAGTCGCGGGCCAGCACTTCGGCGACGCCGATCGCGACGACCATGCCGTCTTGCCCGGAGCGAAGCATTGACTGTGGGCGTGCTTTCGCCCGGGCGACGACGAGGGACATCAACACGGCGGCCTCCCGATATGAGCGAAGCGCATCTGGAAGTTCGGCCATCGCCTCGGAGCCGACCTCGACGGAGTTGCTGAACGGCACCTTGTGTACGCCTGTCACCATCGTCGACAAATGGCCCGACGGCCGGATCGCACGCCCTTTGATGATCTCGAGCAGGTAAGGATTTCGCTTCTGCGGCATGTTGGACGAACCGCCGACAAGGTCGTCAGGCAGATCGAGGAAGCCGAACTCAAGCGTTGTCCAAAGCTGATAGTCCTGAGCCAGCCGGGTAATGGTGGTGCCCGCGATGGCCACGGCCGCCACGGCGCGCAATCCCAGGTCCCGGCTCGCCACCGCGTCGAGAGCGGAACGGCAGGACGACCCGAATCCCAGCAGCCGCGCGACATGCTCGGGATCGATCGCAATGCTCGTGCCGCCGCCCGCGCACGCGCCGAGTGGACAGACCTCGAGTGCAGCAAGCACGTCCTGCATGGCCATGAAGTCGCGCGCCAGAGCCTGTTCGACAGCCAACAGGTATGCCGCCATGGTACCCGGGCTTCCCGCCTGGAACTGGCTGTATACCGGCATCGCAATTTCGGTGGAACGCGCCGCCATCTGGAGCAGCGCGGAACGAAGGCGCCATGTTGACTTCGCCGTCGCAACGAGAGTCTCGCGCAAGTTCATCCGGAACATCGTCGCATTGATGTCGTTGCGAGAGCGCCCCACATGAGCCGCCCCACCCGTCTCGGCGCCCAGTTCGTCGATGAGGGCGCTTTCGTAGAGCATGTACGGACCACGCGGTTCGGATGCACGAAGAAGCCTCGAGAAGCCGCCGCGCTTGAGTTCCTGGATGCAATGCAGGAGAGGCCGGACCCGTGAACGATCGAGAACGCCGCGAGCATGCAACATCAGCAGATGTGCTTCGTCGATCGCCGCGAGCATCGCGAACGTCTGCCGGCGCGACTGCGGTTCGGCGTGGGCGGAGACGATGCCGAGTGCTTCGGGATGCAAGCTCTGTCTCACGCGACCGGTTGCTTCGACCGACGCGAGAGATGGCTGTGCGCACGTGCGGACCACAACGTCGCAGTCGGCCATATAACTGTCCACGGCGGCGCGGCTCTCGGCTGGCGTCTCGCCCTCGGTAATGACGTGCCCGATACGGTCGCGAAAATCGCCGTCGCGCACCAGGCTGTCGCCGGGAGCCTTCGTCACGCGAACATCGAGCACCGCAGGATGGCTGTCCTCCGGCCGAACAACCTGCTCGAGGATGCCGGCCGATTTGGGCACGAAGAAGCCGATCGACGAGGCACGTACGTGTTGCCTCGTGACGCCAGGCGACCCTCCTGCGTAGAGGTCGATCAGAAGGCCGAGCACATCCATCCCGAGTGCATGCGCCATGATCACCGGGATCATGCCACCGGCGAGCCGTGGGTTGATCTCGATGGTGTTCGGGCCATCCGCTCCCAGCCTCAATTCGATATGCGAGGGGCCGGAGCGAAGGTTGACCGCTTCGAGAGAGAGACGGGCGTGCTCGCAAAGTTGCCGCTCGACGTGGGACGGGATCCCGGCCGGAAAATCGTGGCCCACTTCGAGAAAGGTCGGAGGCTCACCAAGGTATTTCTTGGTGACACCCAGGGTCTCGATGCGGTTGCCGAATCCGATCGCCTCGACGGAAAATTCCGCTCCCTCGACGAAGGCCTGGACGAGGCCGCCGGCCTCGACCGGCTGGCCACGTTCGTTCGATTTCGTCGCCAGGAGCTGCTCGACATGGGGCAGAAAGCTGCGCTCATCGCGATGCAGCCGGACATTGACGCTGCCGGAGCCGGCGACGGGCTTGACGACCAGCGGAAACCCCAGTGCGGCGCGGGCCGCCTGCGCAGCCGGCAGATCAGCGAACCGAAAAGTGGCAGGGACGCGCACACCGGCCTCGTGCAAAGCGCGCGCCTGCCTTCCCTTGTCACGGCAGCATTCGATCGATTGTGGATCAGCGCCGAACAGATTCAGCCGGCGGGCGACTGCTGCCGCCATCCGCACGTAGTAGTCGGAAGAGGAGAACACGGCGGCTACGTCGTCGAGCGCCCGAACGGCTTCGAGTACGCACTCCTCGGCATCCGTATTCACATGAATCGGATGGACGAGATGCTCGGTCAGGAACGGATAATTCGTGGGATTTCGGGTGAGAAACGCAACGTCAAATCCCTTGGCGAGAGCTTTCTGCACGAGCAGCTCACCGGTACCCGACGTGTTGCTTTCTATGAAGGCGAACGTAGCCATGTCATCACCCGGGTTCAGCGGCCGCCATCGACCACGTCTTCATAGCTGCGCCGGCGCCAACGGATCCGCGTCCAGGGTTCGCGAGCCTCGCCAGGCTCACTCACCGTCAGCGGGTGGCCGATGCATCGCTGCTCCATGTCCAGTTTTTCCGAACGCAGCCAGGCTTCGTCGTAGACGGTTTCCTGATAGCGATATCCCTCGTCCGCAGCGATGAACACGACCGTCCGACCGGGATGTTGCCCCGCAATCCAACTTGCCACCTGATAGGTCGCGCCAGAGGTCGGTCCCATGAAGAGGCCATGTCGGCAGTACAGCTTCCGTGCATGATGGAACGCGTCGCTGGCACTCACCCAATGGACCTCGTCGAAACAGCGGTGCAGCAAGTTGGCAGGATGCAGTGAGTTGCCGAGGCCGCGGAGGACCCGTTTGCCATTCGGCAGCCCGAACAACACCGAACCGAACGTATCGACACCGACAAGCTCAATGCGCGGATTGACCAGCCGCAGCCGCGAGATGGTGCCACAGGTCGAGCTGCCGGAGCCCACTGAACCAACGAGGATGAAGTCGTCGCCCACTTGATCGAGGAGATGATCGGCGAATGGCACATAGCTGTCGCGATTTGCCGGATCGTCGTACTGACGCGGCCAGAAAGCGCGCGGATTTCTGTCTCGAAAGGCGCGCAGTGCGTTGAGCCGTGCGATCTGAACGCTGCCACTGCTGGCGTCGGCAGTGACAAGGTCGACAGTTCCTCCAAGCGCCTCAAGCCGCCGGCGGAGGAGCGGGTCGATGACAGGATCGCTCACGATGTGGAACGGGATGCCCAGTTCGGAGCAGACGAGAGCGAGTCCCAAAGCGTAAGTGCCGCTGGAGGTTTCCACTACCCCAGCCTCGGGGTCGAGCCGGCCGTCCCGCCAGGCCTGTTCGACGACGTGTTTTGCCGGCACCAACTTCATCAGCCTGAACGCGGCGGCGACCAGTCCTGTCTCGATCCGGATCAGATCGGGCACGACCATCGCGTCGCTCTGCTTGGCGACCATCTTGCGTCCGACGGGCTGTACGATCGTACTCATGGACACGTCTCGAATGCTTGCTGGGGGCTGCCAAGAGATCAGTGCTTCTTGATCGTCATCACCCAGCTCTCATGATCGTGCTCGTAGTTCCGGTAACCGGGATGGGGCGGTTCGGTCCACCGCGCCAGGTCGACAGACAGGGCCTCGCAGCCGGATGCACGGAGGAATTCATCGATATCTTCGCGCTCGTAGAACCTGCAGTAGAAATCGAAGTGATCGAGGTACGTCTTGGGCGAAATCTCCCTCATGTTCGGGTCGGCGACTTGGCAATCGCCCATTGTCCACATGTTGGCGACGATGTGTCCGCCGGGGCGAAGGATCCGGCACAACTCGCGCATGGCCCGCTCAGGTTCGACGAGATGTCCCAGGAGGTCCCAACAAAAGATTCCATCGATGCCGGCGTCGGGAATGTTGGTGGCGTAAGCGTTCATGCTCAGCAGTGTTGCGGCACGCAGCAGGCCGGCCCGCTCGAGAATTCTTTGAGAAAGGCTCAGCGCATTTTCGGACGTGTCGGCTCCAATGATGATCGGCGCACCCGCCGCCAGAACGGGAAGGTTGCGGCCGTCACCGCAGGGCATATCCATGACAATGAACGCCCCGCTGTCGGCGAATAGCCGGCTGGCCTTGCTGGCGTAGGGTACCGGCGGATCACCCCAGAGGTTGTCGGCGCCGTTGACGTAGGCATGGTTCCAAAGAGCTATGGCGTCCTGGTCGCGCTGGCTGGTGAGGTTCATGGGAAGACTCCGGATGATGTAGGCAGGAATTCCGTCGGCTGGGGCTTGCCTGCGCAATGGGCACGTCGCTCCGGCGCCGACGGGGGCTTCCCGGCGGACAGTCGGGCGAATAGCTCCGCGACGCAGCGATGGGCATCCGCGATCGGCCGTGACCACGTATTCGGTGAAGGAAGGAGGTGATTGTAGAATACCGCTCCCTCGCACAGCGGTCCGAGTACCCAGATGCGGTCGTGTGCCCTTCCGTCGACGCCGATCGGATGCTGTCCTTCGTCGATGTGCGCTCCGGGGACGACGCTGCTGCCGGGCTTGAAGGGCCGAAGCATACCGCGCCGGGTCATCGACACGACGAGCTCGCTGCGGTTCGGGCGGTCCACTCTCGCCTCCGGACTCTGGGCAAGGCACAACCAGGATGCGCGGAGAATCGCCGGCTCGAGCAAACGCGTCGACCTCAGGACCCAGCAACGCTCATCGGCGTCCCACGACACGTGCGGTGCCGGCCCCAGCGGCGTCCGGACGATGCCTGCTTCCAGCAAAGCAAGCAGTTCCTGGTGCCGCTCGTACTGGGGGCCGACGACGGCTCGATTGAGCGCTGGAACGACCCTCCGATAGAAGTCTTCGAGCGACTCCGCGGTCAGCCCTCCGAAATCCACGGCATGGCGAAACGTGTCGCGAAACTGTCGGAGGATATCGAGCGCGGCCTTGTCCGGACTCCGCGCGACGCCGAGATCGGCCAGCGCGAGATCGCGGCGCACGCTGTCGGCGAACCAGCCTTGGTAATCCGAAGCGCCGGCAAGACGCATGCCGGCACCGGTGTCCAACGCAGTCACCGGATCGAAGGGTCCGTGCTGCCGATCCAGCTCTGCGAGGATGGTCTCGAGATCTCCGTGCCGGAGCCGCTGAGCGAGATCAGCGGCGTTCGCCTGCCCGTGGTTTTCGGCCTGGCACTCGCGATAGGCAACCCGCATCTCGCTGTGCACCAAGGGCATCACGTCGCGCTCGAAGTCGAGTTCGCGTGCACCACGGCATCGACGCATCGCGTCAATGCGCTGCGGCGTGAACGCGATCGGACGGTGGAGGCGATCGAAGCTGCACACGCGAGACCGGGCGCGAAACGGTGCTCCCGACCGCGAATAGAGGACGAGGCCTGGCTCCTTTCCGCTCGGCGCGTACCGCAACGTCCCATCCGGGCGGCGGCTGAACTGTCCGCCTCGCCCGCGCGTCAGCGTCGAGACCACGTCGATGGCCGTAAGGCCAAACCCTGCAAGCGCGACGGTCTCGCCGGGAGCGATGGCCGACAAACGCTCGCGCATTGGAAATGGAATCTCGATCAGGTGCGCTGCTTCGTCCGTCGCCGACGCTACCAGGCCCGGCGCACACGCATGGCCGATCGTCAGGTACAGATAGTCGACGGACAGCTGCCCGCCGTCCGAGAGGTGGAGGTTTGTGCCCTCGCCGTCGGCGACGATGTCCGAAACCACCGCCCGGCGCATATTGACGTGGACGTTCGTCGGGAGGCGGCTCTCGACACGGCGACGGAACCATTCGAGATACTCTCCGAGCGTGCGCCGCGGCAGGAAATCCGTGGGGTATGGAGAACGGCCTGCCTCGCCCATCGTGCAGCCATCGGCGCCGAGCTTGAGGCCCCGGTCCAGCACCCACTCGTAGAGATTCGGACCCGCCGCGGCCCCGTCGTCGGGAAGCGTATGACGATCCGGAAACATCGAGATGTTTGCACAGATGGTATTGAGCAGGAGATAGTCCGGCTGGTCCGTCGCGTGGATGCCCGACCCGGCGCAGTCCGGATCGATGACCTCGATCCGCAGGCGCGGCGCTTTGCGCTCGCCCGCCATCGTCACCAAGCGCTCGAAGACGCTCAGCCCGCGAGAGCCGAGCCCGACGACAGCCACAACGATCTCTGCCCCGTCCCGCATAGGCTCAGCGTCCATGGTCATCAAGGGTTGGAGGTCGGCGGGCTCATGCCGCTTTGCCCATTCGTTCGCGCAAGCTCCGTGGACGCATGTCAGTCCAGTGCTGCCGGATGTAGGCGAGACACTGTTCGCGCGCGCCACTCATGCCTGCCTGCTGCCACCCGGCCGGGATCTCGCGAGATGACGGCCACAACGAGTATTGGTCTTCGTGGTTCACCACGACCGTGTAGCTCCGTGTATCAAGTTCACCGCTCATTGTTTCGCCTCGCCATTCGGTTCCAGTTCCAGGTGCCGCAGCTCCAACAGCAGTACGTCCAGTTCCCGCGGTTCCAGCTCGACGGCCCGGCGAGCCACGATATCGACCGCAAGACCGGCGATGGTCGGGGCGTCGAACATGGCGCGCAGCGGCAGGGCCACTCCCATTTGCCGCTTCACGCGCGCGGCGACTTGGGCAGTTGCCAGCGAATGTCCGCCGATGTCGAAGAAGACGTCGTCTACGCTGATCGCCGTGACGCCGAGAACTTCCGACCAGATGCCGGCGAGCTCCCGTTCAAGGCTCGTGCGCGGCAAGGTGCCCACGCTACCGGTCCAGCCGGCTGATGGCTGCTGCCGCGCCAGGGCGACGCGATCGAGCTTGCCGCTGGGCGTGGTGGGCAATCTCTCTAGGGCAGTCACGATGCTCGGCACGGCGTAGGCCGGCAGGCGATCGCGCAACGACTCGCGCAACCGCGCAGGGTCGAGCGATGCCCCTGCGTCGAGCTCGAGATAAGCCACCAGTTGCCGGTGTCCGGGGACTTGCTCGAAGCCGACGACCGCAACATTGCGCACGCCCGGGTGTCGGGCGATTTCGGCTTCGACTTCGCCCGGCTCGAGACGGAAGCCCCGGATCTTGAGCTGTTCGTCCGCACGGCCAAGGAACCACAGGCGCCCGTCGTGGCCGAACCGCGCCAGGTCCCCGGTGCGGTACATGCGGCAACCCGGCTTGTCGCCGTCAGGATCCGGCAAGAAACGCTCGGCAGAGAGCTGCGGCCGGTCGAGATAGCATCGCGCCAGCGGCGCTGCGGCAATGTGCAGCTCTCCCACGGCGCCAATGGGAACCGGCCGTAGCGCGGCATCGAGAAGCCTGATCCGCGTATTCCAGATCGGGCGTCCAATCGGCGGCACGGCCTCGGCCAGTTCGACGCACTCCTCGGTGACGACGTGGCTTTCCGAAGGGCCGTACTGATTGCGCAGGACACAGTTCGGCATGCGCTCGACGAAACTGCGCAAGGCGGGTGTGACGCGCAACTGCTCGCCCGCCGTGATGATCTCCTTGAGGTCGGGCAGAACCGGTTCGTCCTCGGCAGCTTCGGCGAGAAGGTTCAAGAGGACCGGAGGGGCAAAAAGCCGGTCGATCCTCGCGTTACGCAGATGACGCAACAGTACGTTCATATCCGTCCTGCAGCGCTGATCGGCCAAGACGAGTTCCCCGCCCGAGCAAAGCGTCGCGAAGATCTCCTGGAAAGAGACATCGAAGCTCAGCGGCGTGAGTTGGACAGTCCGGTGCCCCTTGGCCACCCGGCTCGTCGCAAGCTGCCAGGCGATCAGATTGGCCAGCGGACCATGGGGCATCGCTACTCCCTTGGGCTCTCCGGTCGAGCCCGAGGTGTAGATCACGTAGGCAAGCTGCTCAGCGACGGCCGGCAGGGCCGGCTGCGCCCACGCCGCCCCGTCAACGTCGTCGAGGCGCAGTGTGCGATCGCCGAGATCATCGAGCGTCAGGCTCCCATCGGACACGAGCGCGTGCAGCGCCGCGTCGCGCGCGATGAAAGCGAGGCGCTCCGCGGGATAATCGGGGTCTAGGGGCACATAGGCTCCGCCCGCCTTGAGCACACCAAGGAGTGCCGCCACCTGTGCGGGACAGCGGACCACGCTCAGGCCCACCCGGCTGTCCGGCCCCACCCCGCGCGAGCGCAGCAGGCCGGCGATCCTGTCGGCCCAACCGCTGAGTTGCGCATAGCTCACTGTCTCGTCGCCGGAGCGGACGGCAATCGCGTCGGGTGACTCCTTCACGCGGGAATCGAACAACTCGAGCACGGACTTCGGCTGTACGTCGGTCGCCTTACCCGCGCCCCACTCTTCCAGTTCGCGTCGGTCGGCGTCCGGCAATCGAAGGAGCTCGCTGAGGCGAGCATCCGGGTTCGATGCGATGGCCTCGATGAGCTGTGCGAAGTGTCGTGCGATCCGCTTGATCGTCGAGCTCTCGTACAGATCGCTGCAGTACTGGAGGCCTCCTTCGATGCCCGCCGATGTCTGCCGAAGCAGGAAAGCCAGATCGAATTTGGCCGTACCATTGAGGGTTTCCTTCCAGACGCTATGCTGTCCCTGGTCTTCGGACTCGTTGGCGACCCCTTCGACCGTCGTCGTCTGCAGTGCGAAGAGCACCTGGAAGAGCGGCGGCAGACTCGGATTTCGTTCCGGGTTCAGAGCAGCCACCAGCTTCTCGAACGGAAGATCCTGATAGTCATAGGCCTGGAGCGTGGCGTCGCGGACCCGTTGCAGCAGCGCACGGAATGGCGGATCACCTGACAGGTCGGTCCGCAGCGCCAGCGTGTTGGCGAAAAATCCAATGACGTTGGCGGTCTCGGCCCGCATCCGATTTGCGATGGGGGCTCCGACGATGACGTCGTCCAGCCCCGCGTATCGGCCAAGCAGCGCCTGGAACGCCGCGAGCAGTGTCATGAACAGGCTGGCATGCTCCTTCCGGCTGAGCTCACCGAGCGCCCTGGTCACCGAGCAGGGAATTGCGAATGGCACGGTGTCGCCGCGCGAACTCTGTGTGGCGGGGCGCGGATGATCGATGGGAAAGGTCACCTCGGGAGGCGCCCCGCGCAATCGCGACGTCCAATAGGCCAGCAAGCGGTTCAGAGTCTCTCCCTGCAAATGATTGCGCTGCCATTGGGTGAAGTCGGCATACTGGATGGGAAGCTGCGGAAGATCCGGCGGCGCGAAGCGCCGGCTCGCCTCGTAAAGTGCCGAGAAATCGCGCACGAGTATCATCAGCGACCACAGGTCCGAGACGATGTGATGCGTGGTCAGCAGGAAGAGATGCTCGTTCTTGCCAAGCTTGATCAAGGTCGTGCGGAGAAGATGGTCTGATGACAGGTCGAAGGGCCGCGCCGCCTCCTCGTCCCGGAGAGCGGACGCTGCCGCCTCTCGTTCGCCTGGCGCGAGATGCGTGATGTCGATCTGACGGACACGGACCGACGGCTCCGCCGCGATGACCTGCATCGGCACGCCGTCCACGACGGCGAAGGTGGTTCGAAAGGCCTCGTGCCGCTCCGCCAATCGCTGGATCGCTTCCCGCAACGCGTCCTCGTTCACGCCGGAGAGGTGAAGCGCAGTCGGTACATTGTAGGTCGAGCTATGCGGCTCGAGCTGATCGATGAACCAGATACGCTCCTGCGCAAACGAGACAGGAAACACACTGGCGTCCGGGGCCACAGCCTGTCGAATTGCAAGGTTCATGGCCGCATATCCGGGCTTACTCGCGCCGTTCCGCGCGAGATGGCTTCGATGCGCTGGTAGCCGGACGGAGAAGCCTCCGCCTCTTCGATCAGCTTCGAGAACCCGGCGACCGTGCCCGACTGGAAAATCGCGCGCAGCGGAATTTCGACCCCAAAGGCCTCGCGCACGCGGAGGATGACCTGCGTTCCCAGGAGTGAGTGCCCGCCGAGATCGAAGAAGTTGTCATGGATACCCAGCTCCTTCACGCCGAGTACATCGGCCCAGATGGCCGCCAAGCGCTCTTCCGTCTGGTTGCGGGGCATTTCCAGCTGGCCGCTTCGCAGCACGCTGCCATCAGGGGCCGGCAGCGCCGCTCGGTCAATCTTCCCACTCGGATTACGAGGCAGATCCGGAAGCTGCACGACTGCGGCCGGTATCATGTAATCCGGCAGCGACTTTCTGAGCCGGCTATACATGTCGTTGGTATCGAGCTGACGGCCAGGTGACGCCACCACATAAGCCACCAAGCGCTTTTCATTCGGCTCGTCCTCGCGGAGGACGACCACGGCGTCGGCCACGTCGTCGAGACGCATGAGCGCAAACTCGATCTCTCCGAGCTCGATCCGAAATCCGCGAATCTTTACCTGGTGATCGAGTCTTCCCAGAAAATCGATGCGTCCGTCCGGGAGGAAGCGAGCGAGGTCGCCGCTCTTGTAAAGCCGGCCTCCCGGCTCGCTCGAGAAGGGATCCGGGATGAACCGCTCCGCCGTCAGGTCGGGTTTATTGAGATAGCCTCGCGACATGCCGACAGTGGCGACGTGCAACTCACCCGCGACTCCGATCGGCACGGGTTCGAGGCCCGAATCCAGGATGTAGATCCGCGCGTTCATGATCGGCCGCCCGATCGTCGGGACGGAGCCGTCAGCCTCGAGGTCGCCGATCGTACAATGTGCGGTGGTCTCGCTCGGACCATAGATGTTGAGCAGGCGTCGCCCCGGTGCCCAGTCCGATACGATGCGCTCTGTGCATCGCTCACCGAGCGAAACGGCCAGACGCAGCTCGGGGTAGTGCTGGGCATTCAACGTGGCCAGCACCGATGGAGTGTAAGAGGCGACCGTGATGTTCTTGTCGTTGATCACCGAGCCGGTGATCAGTTCGTCTTCGGTGGCGAACACAAGCGTGGCTCCCGCAAACCACGCGATGGACATTTCCCAGATGGACACGTCGAAAATGAGAGGGGCCACTTGCAGGATGCGGTCATCCGGTCTGATCTCGAAATCCTGGGTTATCGACACGCCCATGTTGCAGAGGCCGCGATGAGGCACCAGGACGCCCTTCGGCCTGCCGGTCGAGCCGGAGGTGTAGATCACGTAGGCGAGATTGTCGGGGGCGACGGAGCTCGAGGGCCTGGTCGTGGAGTAATGTCGCAACGTTTCTTCATCGGCGTCGAGCTGGAGCAAGGGTACTTCGAGACCTGACAGGCGCCCTGCGACCGAAGCTTCGGTCACGATCAGATCGATGCCGGCATCACCTATCATGAAAGCCAGGCGATCTTTCGGCAGGCCGGGGTCGAGGGCCAAGTAGGCAGCTCCCGATTTGAAGACACCGAGCACGCCGACGGCCATGCGCAGGCCCCGGTCCATGCATAGTCCGATGCGCTGTTCGGGTCCCGCCCCGCGCGCCTGGAGGTGATGGGCGAGCCGGTTTGCCGCCTCTTCCAGCTCACGGTACGTCATGCGCTCGCCATGAAACTCGGCGGCAATCGCCTCGGGAAATCGTTCAGCCACCTGTTCAAAGACGTGGTGGAAGCAGCACTGGTCGGGAAACGGCTTGGTGGTTCGGTTCCATTCGACCGTAACGAGGTCGTGCTCGGCGGACGACAACAGCGGGTAGTCGCTCAGACGCTCGTCGGGATTCTCGGCAATGGACTCCAACAGCACCATGAGGCGCCGAGCCATGCGGGTGACCGATTCCGGGTCGAACAGATCGGACCGTGCTTCCAGAGTTGCCGAGAGACCCCGAGGCGTCTGGCCCATTCCGAGCGTCATGTCGAACTTGGCCGTCCCGGTTTCGAAAAGCGGCGAATCCGGTGGCGTTTCCGCGGACGCGCCGACGCCCTCTGCCGGTGCCGCGGCGTCATTCAGCGTGAAGGCGACCTGGAAGAGCGGATTGCGGCCCAGGTTCCTCTCCGGCTGAAGATCTTCGACCAGCTTCTCAAAGGGCAGGTCCTGGTGCGTGTAGGCGCCAAGCGCCACCTCGCGCACCCGCGTCAGCAGCTCGCGGAATGTCATGTCGGCAGCGACTGATGTTCTCAAGACCACCGTGTTGACGAAGAAGCCGATCAGCGGCTCCACTTCGGACCGCGTCCTGTTGGCGACCGGCGCGCCAACGACGATATCGGTCTGCGACGAATGTCGGAATAGGAACACCTTGAACGCGGACAGCAACACCATGAAGGGTGTCACGTTCATCTCCCGGCCCAATTGCCTCAGCATAGCGGCAGTCCGACCAGGCACGAATACGGTCTGCGCGAAACCACGGGATGAGGGTGTGTCCGTGCGCGGGTGATCGGGCGGAACCGTAAGCAGCGGCGGCAGCATGGAAAGCTGTCCGCGCCAATACTCCAGGTGCCGTTTGAGCACGTCGCCCTGCAGGTAATCTCTTTGCCAGCGCGCGTGATCCCGATACTGATAGGTCAGCTCGGGAAGCTGTGCGGGCTGGCCGTTGGCAATCCCATTGGCGATGGCATCGATCTCGCGTGCCAGCAGATTGTTCGACCAGCCATCGGTGATTATGTGGTGCGCGGTGAACAAAAGCAGATTGTTTTCCGTATCCAGGTGAATCAGGGTCGCCCGGAAAAGCGGTCCGCGCGAGAGATCAAACGAAAGCAAAGAGTCCTCGTTGATGATCCGCTCCATCTCCGCCTGCTTCTGGTCGAGCGGGAGCGCTGTAAGGTCCCTCAGGTCGAGCTTTGTCGGCAGCTCAGGCCAGACAAGCTGAACAGGTCCGCCTTGCTGGCGGACAAAGGTGGTGCGTAACGTCTCGTGCCGGCGCGCGATTTCCTTCAACGTGCGCTCGATGATCGAGGCGTGCAGCCTGGCCGGAAGGAGCATCGGCGTCGGGACGTTGTAGGTGCTTTTACCGGGATCGAGCTGCTCGATGAACCACAGACGCTCCTGCGCGAACGACAACGGCGCGGCTTGCGGCTTGTTCGGATGATCCTCACCCAGGAGGCGCGCCAGCAACGCGCGCTTCTCCGGCAGTGTCAAGGAGGCGAGCTCGGAGGTATTCATTGAACGAAATCTCCTTGGCGTGCACAGCTGCTCTGCGCGGTGTCGGGTGAACTGGCCTCGATCATCTGCTCCAGGACAGCGTCCACCTCGGAGTTGGACATTACGTTCGAGGTCAGGGCGGTCGTCTCGCCAGTCACGATTGTCGTCGGCCGACTGGCGGAGGGAGGGCTCTCCATGAGTTGCCCCAGCATCGACTCGACGGCCCGATCCGACAGGCCACGGACATCGACGTCGGCGAGCGCATGAAATGGCCGCGCGAGCTGTGGCTCTTCGACCGCCGCACGCCGGAGCGAAGGTTCAGCCTGCGGCGCCGTCGCCCTGTCGCGCACCTCCGCTTCGCCGAGTCGCAGCACTCTCATACGGCGCCACAATTCGGCGAGCTTTTCCGGCGGAAGCAATCGCAGCTCGCTGCGGATCTCTTCTATGCTCTTGGCACTTCCGCTGCGGCGCAACGGCAAGAAAATA
The DNA here is from genome assembly GCA_019750135.1 of Reyranella sp. Classification (GTDB taxonomy): domain Bacteria; phylum Pseudomonadota; class Alphaproteobacteria; order Reyranellales; family Reyranellaceae; genus Reyranella. The sequence continues at coordinate 14,810 of JAIEOV010000009.1, forward strand.
CCGTGCTGCGCGTGCAGCCGGCTGCCGACGAAGTCGAGCAACGAATCGCCACAGTCGAACCAGTGATCATACCTGCCGTCGGTTACCTTCCCACGCCAAGTCGCTGAATCGCTCTGCTCTACCCAGAGATGGATAGAGAAGCTGACATCGCTTTCACGGTCTCGCCTCGGATGGAGCATGGCATCCCTGGGCAGATTTGCCTTCTTACGGGATGCACGCTAGCAGACAGGGGGCAGCATCAGCGGCACACCACGACGACCGCAGGCATACCTGCCGGGCACCGTCCGCAACTGAGCGATAGATTCGACCATCACTTTCGCATCACCGGGGCGTCACGGAGCGACGTATCGTTCGCCGCGCCAAGCTGCGTGCCGATATCGGCCAACGGCTCTTGGCGTAGCTGCGAAGCGACAAAGCTCGCGACGGCTATGAAGAGGAGCGATCGCTCCGAATGCGCTCGATCAAAGCTCTGGTATTCTTGGAAGGCGCGATGTCCAGTTCAGCCTTCAGCAAGGCTGCGAGCTTTTCGTATTGCCGAATCGCCGCGACGCGTTGTCCGGAGTAATAATACAGTTCGATGACTTGTTGCTGCACCAACTCCTGAAGCGGCTCGATCCGAAGGGCCTCCAGGCCCGCCGCAAGTGCACTTTCAGTGTCACCGTCCGCCACATAATGATCCATCAGGCGCCGGTAGCCGCGCAGACACAAGAGACGCAGCCGCTCCCGCTCAGCAAGGACCCAATCGTCGTACCATCCAGGCAGCAAATCCCCGCGATACTGGATCAATCCCCCCATGAGGTTCTCGAAAACCGGCGTTTCAATCTTTCCCGCCGGAGCGGAAAGCGCCGCAACGAGCGCCTGTTCGAAGGTAACGATGTCGAACCACGCCAGCGCCGAAGATGAAATCCGCGGCTCACCCCGGGCTGTAACTTCGAGCCAATCCGAACCGTCTATCGTCAACGCCTTGCGCAAACGAAGGAGCGCGCTTCCCAGGCAAGAGCGACCTCGCGCGGGGTCGCAGTCGGACCAGAACTGCTCGATCAGTGTCTCGCGGGGATGATCGACATCGCGATGAAGGACGAGATAAGCCAGAAAAGAAAGGTTCTGCCGCGACAAGGCCAACTCGCGACCATCGCTGACAACGCGCGTTCGACCGAGAAATGCCACTGAGACCTGCATTACACGCCCCCCGAAGGGTGCAGGAAGGAATGCATTCGACGCTAGATGGCGCCAAAGCCCCCCTCTGGCTGCGGGCACTTTATACACAGGGAACGCTCGGTTGCAATGCCTGTAGGCATATCAATCATTCGTGTTCTATGAAGCAGCGTACCTTACGAAGGCTCAGTTATGCATTTGAGTGTGATGTAGCGAGTTCACCGGACAGCCCGCTCATCATTTCCACTCGGACCGAATGGTGACGAGGGGACTACGCACGAAGTGAACTCGGCAGCGCTGCCAGCTGGCCGTTTCGCGCGGACCATCGTTGTCGACGCCGACCGTGACGATGACATGACGCTACACGCGACCGGCGTGGCTCGCTCCCAGCCTTGCCTGCGCTGCCAGCCGAATGGGGGCGTTGACGGCGCCGTAGCCGCGGTAGCCGCGGCGTTCGACGATCTCGAAGAAGAAGCGGTCTTCGATGGTGTTCGTGTAGACCTGGAAGTACTCGGCGTCGCCTTCGCGGTCGTAGAAGATGTTGTGCGCCTTCAGCGTGTCGATCAGCTCCATCGTGAGCTCGCTCTTCGCTTCGAGGTCGTCGTAGTAGTTCTCGGGCACTGGCAGCAATTTCACGCCGTTCGCTTCGAGCTGGCGCACCGTTGCCAGAAGATCGTCGGTCGAGAGCGCGATGTGCTGCACCCCCGAGCCGAAGGCCTCGGACAGGAAGCGCGAGGTCTGGGTGCGGCCGGACTGCGAGCCGTTCAGCACCAGGCGCAGCCGGCCATCATCGGATTGCACCACCTGGCTCTTCACCAGCCCGCCGGGATCGAGCACGTCCTGCGCCGGCGTCTTATCGACCTCGAGCAGCGAGGTGTAGAACAGCAACCAGCTCAGCATCTCGTCGTAAAGCATCACCTGTTGCAGGTGGTCGACCCGCTGCAGGCCAGCGTCGCCTTTAGAAGAACAGTCTTCGACGGCACGGAATTCAATGTCCCACACACGCCCCAGGTCGGTCTTGGGATCGATGAAATAGACCAGGCTGCCGCCCAATCCGCGCACTGCGGGGATCTCCAGCTCGCCCGGCCCGACGGCCTGCCTGAACGGCATATCGAGCAGCAGCTGGGCGCGATCCAGCGTGGCGGCGGCATCGTCGACGCGAAGGCCGAGCGCGCAGACCGACGTGCCGTGGGTGATGTTGTAGGAGTGGGCGAAGCCTTCCTTCTCCGTATTGACCACGATGTTGATGTCGCCCTGGCGCCATCGCGTGACCTGCTTGGAGATGTGCTGGCCGGCGCGGCGGAAGCCCAGCCCCTGCAGCATGCTCTCGAACGGGCCCGCGGCCTGATCGTCCAGCGCGAACTCGATGAACTCGACACCGAGGCACTTGGCCCGCGGCGGCATCGGCGTCAGGCCGGCGACCGTGTGGCCCGAGCGCGCATGCAAACGGTCCAAGAGATAGATCAGCGAGCGATGGCCATCGACCGCCACCTGGCGGGTCGAGCCGCTGCGGAACTGGTCGTTGAAGATCTCCAGGGAGAACAGGCCGTCGAAGCCGGTGGCGGCCAGCGCATCCATGAAATCGTCGAGCGGGAAGTCGCCCTGCCCCGGGAAATTGCGGAAGTGCCGGCTCCACGACAGGTAGTCCATGTCGAGCCGCGGCGCATCGGCGGCCTGCACGAGAAAGATGCGGTCGCGCGGAATGGCGCGGATGGCGGAGAGATCGGTGCCGCGCGCCAGGATGTGGAAGGTATCAAGCACCAGGCCGACGGCAGGATGGTCGGCGCGCCGCACCGCCTCCCAGGCGTCGCGGTAGTCGTTGATGTGGCGGCCCCAGGCCAGCGCCTCGAAGGCGACGCGCATGCCGCGGCGCTGGGCGCGGTCACCGAGCTCGCGCAGGTCGGCGGCGGCGCGGTCGATGCCGCCCAGGCTGTCAGGCGAGACGTTGGAGCAGACCATCAGCAGATCGCAGCCCAGCGCCTCCATGACGTCGAACTTGCGCTCGGCGCGGGTCATGGCGCGCTCGCGCAAGGCGGGCGGCATGCCCTCGAAATCGCGGAACGGCTGGAAGGTGATCGTCTGCAGCCGGTAGTCCTCGATCATGCGCCGCACGTCGGCGGGCGATCCGTTGAACGACAGAAGATCGTTCTCGAACAGCTCGACGCGCTCGAAGCCCGCGTTGGCGATGGCCTCGAGCTTGTCGTCGAGCCCGCCGCTCAGGCAGACCGTGGCGATGGCCGTCTTCATTTCGGTCCTCCCGTCGGAGACGCCGCATCGCGGGCCGCGCAGGCCGTCTCGAAGGTCTGCTTCATGCGCCCAACGTCGGGCACCAGACCGGTGAAATGGCGGAAGGCATCGACGGCCTGGTGCACGCACATGCCGCCGCCATTCATGGTGCGGCAGCCCTTCTTCTGGGCGGCCAGCACGAACTTCGTGTCGATCGGCGTGTAGATCACGTCGGCGACGAAATGATGCTTCTGGATCAGCCGCACCGGCAATGGCAGGCCGGGATAGCCCGTCATGCCGACGGGCGTGGCATTGACGATGCCGGCGACTTGCTCCGCCGCCGTTTCGGGATCGGTCAGCAACTCACAGCGATCGGCGCCGAAGCGCATGATGAGGTCGGCGCAGAGCCCGGTCGCGCGGGCCTGGTCCTGGTCGTAGATGCGCACCGTCGAGGCGCCGAGCGCCATCAACGCCACGGCGACGGCGCGCCCTGCCCCGCCGGCGCCCAGCAGCAGCACCGGCTTGCCGCGCACGGCATCGGCGCCGAAGGTCTCGATGAAGGCCTGGCGGAAGCCCGAGCAATCGGTGTTGTGGCCGGTGGTGCGGCCGCCCTTGTCGAACACCACCGTGTTGACCGCGCCGATCTCCGTCGCCTCGGTCGAGACCGCGTCGAGCAGCGGGATCACCGCTTCCTTGAACGGGTGGGTGATGTTGACGCCGGCGAAGCCTGCCGTGCGGGCCGCCGTCAGCAAATCCTCGAGACGCCGGCCCTGCAGGGTCGCGACGTCCATCAGATGGTAGTGGCCCGAGACACCCGCCGCCGCGAACGCATCCTCGTGCAGCGCCGGCGCCAGCGACTTCTGGATGTTGGTGCCGATCAGGCCGACGAGCATACGTGACGTCATCGCGGTTTCTCCTATGTCGCTGGGGCCAGCCCGCCGCCCAGGAAGAGCTGGGCGATGCGCGGGTCGGCCAGGATGTTCGGCGCAGTGTCTTCGATGCGGGTCTGGCCCTGTTCCAGCACCAGCCCATAGTCGGAGATGGCGAGCGCCTGGCGGGCATTCTGCTCGATCATCAGGATCGACACGCCGGCTTGGCGCAGGTCCTTCAGGATCGAAAAGACCTCCTGGACCATCAGCGGCGACAGGCCGATCGAGGGCTCGTCGATCAGCATCAGCTTGGGCTCGAGCAGCAGCCCGCGCGCGACTTCGAGAAGCTTCTGCTGGCCGCCCGACAGGGTCGAGGCCTGGGCATCGGCCTTCTCGCGCAGCATGGGGAAGCGCGCCATCATCTCGTCCATGCGGCCGGCGAGCCGCGAGGTGTCGGAGAGCGCCACGCCGCCCAGCTCGAGATTGTGGCGCACCGACAGCTCGGGGAAGAGATTGCGGCCTTGCGGCACGTAGCACATGCCGGCATCGAGCATGCGCCGCGGTACATGCGAGGTCGTGTCGGCGCCGTCGAAGGTGACGCGGCCGGTGCGTACGCCCAGCAGGCCGAACACCGTCTTGAACAGGGTCGACTTGCCGGCGCCGTTGGGGCCGATCACGGTGGTGATGGCGCCGCGCCGGATGGCGGCGGTGACGCCGTTCAGGATCGTCATCTTGCCGTAACCGGCGACGACGCCGTCGAGGGTGAGGATCGCGTCGTCAGCCATATCAGTGTCCCAGATAGGCTTCGATCACCAGCGGATCGCGCCGCACCTCGGCGGGCGCGCCCTCGGCGATGATACGGCCTTCGGCCAGCACGATCAGCCGCGAGCACAGCGCCATGACGAATTCCATGTTGTGCTCGATCACCACGAAGGTAACGCCGGTCTCGCGGTTGATCGCCTCCAGCCGCTCGCGCAGGTCGGCCAGCATGGTGAGGTTGACGCCGCCGGCCGGCTCGTCGAGCAGCACCAGGCGCGAGCCCGACATGAAGGCCATGGCGGCGTCCAGAAGCTTCTGCTGGCCGTAGGACAGGCTGCCGGCCTTCTCGTCCTCGAGCCGGCGCAGGCGGAAGAAGTCGAGCATGCGGTCGGCCTCGGCGCCCAAGCCGGCGTCGCGCGGGCCGAACAGGCGCGTGAGCCGCGAGCCGCGATGCTCCTGGCCGGCCAGGACCAGGTTCTCGCGCACCGTCAGCTCGGGGAAGACCTGCAGGAGCTGAAAGGTGCGGCTGACGCCCAGGCGATTGAGGCGCGAAGGCCTTAAGCCCGTCACGTCCTGGCCGTTGACCCGCACGCTGCCACGGTCGGGCACGAGCTGGCCCAGGATGCAGTTGAACAGCGTCGACTTGCCCGAGCCGTTGGGGCCGATGACGCCCAGGATCTCGCCGTCGCGGACGTCGAAGGAGACGCCGCGCACGGCTTGCACGCCGCCGAACGACTTCTCGATGTCGCGCACTTCGAGCAGCGCCGTCATGGCCGCGCCTTCCGGGTCAGCAGGCGCGTGGCGAGGCCGACGATGCCGCCGGGGAAGAAGGCCATCATGACCATCACCAGCACGGCGTAGATCAGCAGGTACCAGGTCTCCCAGGCGCGCAGCCATTCCGGCAGCAGCACGGCGATGCCGGCGCCGACGAACGGCCCGAGGAAGGTGCCGCTGCCGCCGATCACCACCATCAGCATGAACAGCAGCGAGGGCGCGAGCGCGAACGGGCTGGGATCGATGAACTCGACCAGCGGGGCATAGAGGCTGCCGGCCATGCCGCCATAGGCGCAGCCCAAGGCGAAGGCGAGCAAGGTGTAGAGCCGGACGTCGACGCCGAGACTCTCGGCGCGCAACGGGTTCTCGCGCAGAGCAGTGAAGGCGCGACCCCAGGGCGAGCGCACGATCCACCACAGCACGAAGGTCATGATCGAAGCGATGCCGAGCACGAACCAATAGAAGCGGACGTGGTTGCGCAGCGGCCAGCCGAGGAACGACGGCCGCTCGATGTCGCGGATGCCCATGACGCCGCCGGTGATCCACTCCTCGTTGCGGAACACCAGCCAGCACAGGACCGAGAAGGCCAGCGTGACGAAGGCGAGGTAGTGCTTCTGCACCCGCAGGGCCGGGAAGCCGAGCGCGATGCCGATGGCGAAGGTGAGGAGGCCCGAGGCGGCGAAGGCCACGCCGAACGGATAGCCCGCCTTGGTGACGATGGCCGTCAGGTAGGCGCCGATGCCGACGAAGGCGGCCTGCGCCAGCGTCTCCTGGCCGGCATAGCCCACGATCAGGTTGACGCCCATGGCGGCGATCGCCGTCACCAGCCACAGGGTGAGGATGTAGGTGCCGTAGCGGCGCAGGCCGGGATACGGCACGCCGATGTCGCTGAGATCGACCGGCACCAGGGCCAGGAGCACCAGCAGGGCGAGGCCGATCAGCAGCGAGATGCGCGTGCTCATACGGCGCGCTCCTCTTTGCGGCCCAAAAGGCCCTGAGGGCGGAACAGGATGACCAGCACCAGCAGGATCAGCGGGATGGCCTGACGATAGGCCGTCGAGACATAGGCGGCGGCGAGGTTGTCCAAAACGCCGATCAGGAGGCCGCCGGCAATGGCGCCGCGCACCTGGTTGAAGCCGCCGACGATCGCCGCAACGAAGGCGATCAGGCCCAGCGTCTCGCCGTTGGAGAACTTGGCCAGGTAAATCGGTGAGACCAGCAGCGAGGCCATGGCAGCGAGCGCCGCGTTGATCAGGAAGGTGTAGAGGATCATGCGCTCGACCGGGACGCCCAGGATGCGGGCCACGGTCGGGTTCTGCGCCGTCGCCTGCATCTGGCGGCCGGTGCGCGTGCCGGCGAGGAACCACTGCAGCAGGACGATGGTGACCAGCGCCACCGCCAGCACGCCGAGCTGGGCCAGCGACACCGAGACGCCGGCCACGGTGATCAGCGTATCGGGCAGCAACGTCGGGAAGGTCTGGGCCTCGGCGCTATAGAAGTCCTTCACCGATTCCTTCAGCAGGATCGACAGCGCGATGGTCGAGATCACGAGCGGCAGCACGCCGCGGCGGATCAGCGGCCCGACGATGACGTAGCGGAAGGCCACGCCCAGCAGCAGCATCGAGCCCAGGATGGCGAGCAGCAGCGAGGGCAGGAACGGCACGCCGAACCAGCGCATGGCGATCAGCGCCAGGAACGCCGGCACCATGACGAACTCGCCCTGGGCGAAGTTGATGGTCTGCGAGGTCTGCCACAGCAGCGTGAAGCCGATCGCCGCAAGGGCGTAGATCGCGCCGGTCGCCAGGCCCGAGATCAGGAGTTGGAGGAAGTCGGTCATTTCCGTCGTCTCGACCGGAGCCGAGCATCGCGAGGCGGAGCGGACAGACCTTGCCTGCAGCCGGCAAGGCCCCTCGACTTCGCTACGCTACGCTCGGGGCGACGGTTCAATTTCGCCGCTACTACTTCTTCAGCTTCGGCAGCGTCTCGGTGATGACCTGCTTGCCGTCCTTGACCTCGCCCAGGAAGGAGATGCGGTCGATCTCGCCTTTGTCGTCCCAGGTCGCCTCGATCAGGATGCCGGGCACCTTGTCAGGCGTGATGGTCATGCCGTGCAGGGCGGCGGCGATCGCCTTGGCATCGAGCTTGCCGGCCTTCTCGGCCGCCGCCTTGATCATGTAGGGCGCGATGTAGCCCTTCACGCCGTTATGATCGGGCTTGGACTTGTACTTGGCCTCGTACTTCTTGCCGAACTCCTGGATGGCCGGCACCGGCGCATCGACGGTGAGCCCGACATGGCCCTTCACGCCGTTGGCGGCGTCGCCCGCCAGCTCGATCACCTTCTGGCCGAGCAAGGTGGTCTCGCCGATCAGCGGCTTGTTCAGGCCCTGCTTCTTGGCTTCCCGGAGAAAGCGCGCGCTCTCCTCCTCGTTCAGGTAGACGAAGATCGCGTCGGCGTTGGCGCCCTTGAGCTTGATGACGTCGGCGGCGAAGTCGGCCTGGCCGGCCTCGGTCGAGATGTCGGCCACGACCTTGATGTCGCGCGCCGCCAGCTCCTTGGTGATAGCGTCGCGGCCGCCCTTGCCGAAATCGTTGTTCACGTAGACGACGGCCACGGTCTTGGCCTTCACCCCGTCGCGCAGATAGTTGGCGATTTTGGGCATCGACACGTTCTGCCCGAACGACGTACGGAAGATGTACTTGGAGCCCTGGGCGGTCAGCGGGCCGGCCTCGCCGCCCATCACCTGCGGCACCTCGGCGTCAGCCGTGAGCTTCAGCGTGGCGCTGACCGAGCCAGAATAAATTGGTCCGAAGATGGCGATCGGCTTGTCGTCGAGCGCGCGCTGCACGGCGGCGCGCGCCTTGCCGGGATCGGACGCGGTGTCGATGAACTCGAGCTTGATCTTCTTGCCGAGGATGCCGCCCGAGTTGTTGATCTCCTCGACGGCCATGCTGGAGCCGTTCTTCCACATCGCGCCGACGGTGGCGCCGCCGCCCGAGAGCTCAATGATGTTGGGAATTACGATGTCCTGGGCGAAGCCGGCAGGCGCCCACAGGCCGCCGATGGCGAGGCCCGCCACGGCCAGAGTCTTGCGCAACATGATCTACTCCTCGTTCTTGGTTTACGTTTCCCCGAACCATCATTGATGCCGGAGAAGAAAAGTAACGTCCATTATCAAGATTTACGATTCTGCAAACCTGACGTTATTTTTCGGCGGGGTGCACCTTTTCCGACATGCAGCATTTCCATCTCCCGCCGGAGTAGCGCGATGAAGTGCTCGCAGTAGCTCGACAGGACGGCATCGCGCCGGAACGCGATATAGGTCTGAAACTCCGTCGATTCGATGATGGGGAGCGCCGTGATGCCATTCCAGTTGTCCGCGGCCAAGGTGAACTCGTCGATCACGGCGATGCCCAGCCCGCGGCCAACCAGGGCGCAGACCATGGTGCCGAAGCGCGCCTTGATCGTGACGTCGTAGGTGACGCCGAGCCGCGCGAAGATGCCGGCCATGATGCGGCCGTAGGGATCGTTCGGATCGATGCCGATCAGCGGATGGCGCACGATGTCGGCAGCCGAGATGCGGCTGCGCCGCGCCAGCGCATGACCCTCCGGCACGATGCAGAACAGGCGGCCCTTGGCCAGCGGCTCGAAGGTCAGCATGGGATGATCGAAGCGCGAGCTCATGGCCACGGCCTCGCCCTTGCCCAAAAGGATGTAGTCGAGCGCCTCCTCGAACTTCAGCACATCCATGTCGATCAGCAGGTTGGGGAAGCGCTTGCGCACGCCCTCGACGGCGCGCGGCACCATGACGTTGGAGATGCTGGGTACCGAGCCGACGCGCAGCTCGGAGTCCGCGCCCTGCGACAGGCGGCGGATGACGTATTGCAGGTCGCCGACCTTGTCGTAGACGGCGTTCAGCTGGTTGAAGATGTCGCGCGCCTCGGGGCTCGGCGTGTAGCGACCGTGCCGCCGGCTGAACAGCTTCAGGCCGAGGATGGTCTCGGCATGTTTCATCACCCGGCTGACGCCGGGCGAGGAGACGTTCAGCAGGCGCGCCGCGCCGCCCACGGTTCCGGTCACCATGATGGCCCTGATGACCTCGATCTGGCGCAGCGTCAGCATGCCGGCCGAGCATAGGCCAGGCGAAGGCCGCTATCGACGGGCCTGATCCGGGGATAGACTGACGAGATGAGGTTGCGCTTGGACTGGCTGCAGGCCCTGCACGCCGCCGTTTTCGGACCGGCCCGTCAGCAGGCGCGGCAGCGGCCAATCTATGTCGGCATCGGCTACTGCCCGGCCTGCGACGGCCTGCGCGCCTCGAAGAGCCAGAGCTGCAATCACTGCGGCAGCACCGCCCCGGTCACCGCCGACGCTTGACTACGCTGGCGCTCCGCCGCGTTGCGGCGGTTGTCGGGATGATCTTGCCGGACCGCGGGCCTCCAGGCCCGCTCATGATTCTGCGTTCCGACGAAAGTGCGCCGAACTCCAAGGCCAGTCCTCAGCATCCTTCACCAGTCCGGCTTTAACCGGATTGAGCTCGACGTATTCAATGGTCTGAGCCAGATGCCCTTCGTTCCGCATGTATCGATCAAAGTAATCCGGATGCCAGAATGGCCCAGACCGTCCTAGTTGGCTGTTTGCCCGCCGCGCGGTGAACGACTTCCAGCTCCGCAGGATATCCGTCAACGAATGATCATCCACGATTTCGACGACGACGTGGACGTGGTTCGGCATCAGGCACCACGCGATCAAACGGTAGCGCTCGCTGTCGAAGTGCAGGAGCGCCTCCTGGACCAACAAGGCGATCTCGGGCTGCCGGAGCCAGCATGCCCCCAAACCGACATCCAGCTCCCGGTCAACATGATGGACATTGGCCTCACGGTGCAGCATTGCAGCAACAGCAGCCGGCAGGCTGTAGGCCAAACGAAACGTGACGAACTGCACCGTTTCAGGCGAGTCGAAGTGAGGGAGGTACCCTCTCGAATGCCAGCCTTTTGTTTGGACCATCGGCTCATGAGCGGGCCTGGAGGCCCGCGGTCCGGCAAGACTACAACAATCCGCCTGCGAGCGAATCGAACCGCGTCCTGATCTCGTCGACCGACGGGACCTTGTCGGCCGCGAGCTCGGGATACTCCTTTTCGAGGTCGTGGCGGTCGAACTCGTCGAGATGGAGGTCGGCCGTGCCGTGGTCGTGCGGCAGGGCGTTAAGCGCGTTGTGCAGATGGAAGATCTGCCAGCGCGCCGGCATCTCCTGGCGCAGCGCCTCGAGCCGGGCCAGACGATCCCCGAAACGCTGCATCACTTTCTTGCGCTCTTCCGACATGGCGACCTCCCAGTGTTCGTTACGCAGGCAACAGGCTCAGACGACGCAGCAGCTCCTTCTCCTCCTCGTAGGTCTTGGCCATCGCCGCCTTGTAGGCGGGACCATCGAGCAGGATCAGCGGCTGGTCCATGTTCTCAAGGAATTTCACGTGCTCGGGTTCCTGCGCGGCAGCGCGGAAGGCGTCGGCCAGCACAGCCACCACGGCGGGATCCATGCCCTTGGGCCCGATCAGGCCGCCGGGACTGTCGACCACCACGTCGATGCCGAGCTCTTTCACCGTCGGCACGTCGGGAAAGCGTTTGGCGCGCTCGGCGGTGAAGACGGCGAGCAGATGCAACTGCCCCGCCTGCACCATCGGCGCCCAGCCCGACGATTCCGACGCGAAGTCGATCTCGCCGCCCAGCAGGGCGCGCAGCGTGTCGGCGGTGCCGCGATAGGGCGCATGCGTCCAGCTCAGTCCTTGCGCCATGCCGACCCGCTCCATGGCGAGATGCTGGGTCGAGCCGATGCCGAGCGTCCCCCAGTTCAGCTTGCCGGGATGGGCCTTGGCGTAGGCCAGAAGCTCGGGCAGCGTCTTCCACGGCGCGTCGGCCTTGACCACGATACCCATGACGAAGCCGGTGATCTGCAGGATGTAGGTGAGATCGCTGATCGGATTGTAGGTCAGCTGCTTGTTGAGTAGCGGCTGGCGCAGCACGCTCATGTGCATCTGCGAGATCGTGTAGCCGTCGGGCTTGGCTTCCTGCAGCGCCATCGCACCCATGATGCCGGAGGCGCCCGCCTTGTTGTCGACGATGACCTGCTGGCCCAGCTTCTTCGACACCGACTGCGCCAGGATCCGGAACCCGGCATCGGCCGGTCCGCCCGCCGCCCACGGAATGATCAGCCGGATCGGCCGATCCGGAAATTTTTGCTGCGCCCGTACCGAGGCTGCCGCCAACGGCAAGGCGGACGTGCCGACGATGGCGGCCCGCCGCGTAAGGCTACTCATGCTTTCCCCACTCTCTGTCTTGTCGGACTCTGACCATGGGTGCGTGCCAGGGGCAAGCCATCGCCGCGGAATTCCGTTGCCCGATCCCGGCCTTGCCCTTAACGTCCCCGCCAAGAGCACGACGGAGGCAGCACAGCGTTCCTCGCACGTCGCGAGGCTTCGAACCTAAAAGTCAGTCGCGTCCTTTCGATTCCGACATTGCAAAAGCAAGGCCCCACCAAAAGGGGTCGGCTGGGAGGCAACAATGGACGGGAAGGCAAGACCAGACACATACGGCCGATTCCGCCGCAGAAGCCTGTTTGCGCTCTCGGCGCTCGGGCTTTTAGCCACCGGACAACGCGCGGCAAACGCCAACAACGCACAGGGACAGCTCACCTGGGCGGTGCACATCTCGCTGGCACCGACCTGGTTCGATCCGGCCGAAACGCCGGGCATGATCACGCCCTTCCTGCTGATGTATGCCCTGCACGACGCCATGGTGAAGCCGATGCCCGGCAACGCCAACGAGCCGTGCCTGGCCGAGGGCTGGAAGATGGCGCCCGACGGCCTCAGCTACGAGTTCACCGTCCGCCCCGGCGCCAGGTTCCACAATGGCGAGCCGGTGACGGCGGAGGACGTGAAGTTCTCCTTCGAGCGCTATCGCGGCACCTCGGCGGCGCTGATGAAGGAACGCGTGGCTGCCGTCGAAACGCCGGACGAGCGGCGCGTGCGCTTCGTGCTCAAGAAACCCTGGCCGGATTTCCTCACTTTCTACAGCTCGGCCACCGGCGCGGGCTGGATCGTGCCGAAGAAGTACGTCCAGCAGGTCGGCGAGGAGGGCTACAAGAAGGCGCCGGTCGGCGCCGGCCCTTACAAGTTCGTCTCCTTCAATCCCGGTGTGGAGCTGGTGCTCGAAGCCTTCGAGGCCTATTGGCGCAAGGTGCCGGCGGTGAAGCGCCTGGTCTTCAAGGTCGTGCCCGAAGAAGCGACGCGGCTCGCCGCCCTGAAGCGCGGCGAGGTCGACTTCGCCTACTCGATCCGCGGCGAGCTCGCCGAGGAGCTGCAGAAGACGCCCGGCCTGACGCTGAAGCCGGTCGTGCTCCAGGGCACGTTCTGGCTCTATTTCCCCGACCAGTGGGACCCAAAGTCGCCGTGGCATGACCAGCGCGTGCGGGAGGCGGCGCGTCTGGCCATCGACCACAAGTCGATCTCGGAGGCGCTGACGCTCGGCTATTCGCCGATCACCAACAGCATCATTCCCGACAGCTTCGACTTCTACTGGAAGGCGCCACCGGCGAAGTACGACCTCGCCGCGGCCAAGAAGCTCCTGGCCGAGGCGGGATTCCGCAACGGCTTCGATGCCGGCGACTATTACTGCGATTCCTCCTACGCCAACCTTGGCGAGGCGGTGCTGAACAACCTGCAAGAGGCCGGCATCCGCGTGAAACTGCGGCCGCTCGAGCGCGCCGCCTTCTTCGCGGCCTACTCCGAGAAGAAGCTCAAGAACATCATCCAGGGTTCGTCCGGTGCCTTCGGCAACGCCGCGACGCGACTGGAAGCCTTCGCCGCCAAGGGCGGCGCCTACGCCTATGGCAACTATCCCGAGATCGACACGCTGTTCGCCGAGCAGGCGGCCGAGATGGATGTCGCCAAGCGCACGGCGATGCTGACCCGGATCCAGCAGATCCTGCACGAGAAGTCGGTCTACGCGCCGATCTGGCAACTCGCCCTGCTCAATGGCCAGGGCAAACGCATGGGCGAATCGGCCCTCGGGCTGATCCGCGGCCATGCCTACTCCGCACCGTATGAGGATGTGACCATCAAGCAGAGCTGACAACAGGGAGTGACCACATGCGTTCGTCCCTACGTCACCGACGCGTTCATATACCCGGAGCAACAAGCTGGCGCGCCACGCGACGCCAGGTGCTCGGCCTCGCGGCCCTTGGCGTCGTGGCCGCCGGCACAAGACCGGCCAGAGCGGTGGACAGCCGGCTGGTCTATGCCTCGCATATCTCGCTGGCGCCGACCTGGTTCGATCCGGCCGAGACGCCTGGCATCGTCACGCCCTTCATGCTGCTCTATGCCCTGCATGACGGGCTGGTGAAGCCGATGCCGGGCAATCCCGCGGCGCCATGCCTGGCGGAATCCTACAGTGCTTCAGCCGACGGCCTGAGCCATAGCTTCGTGCTACGCTCCGGCGTCCTCTTCCACAACGGCGCGCCGGTGACGGCGGAGGATGTGAAGTTCTCCTTCGAGCGCTATCGCGGCAATGCCGCGGGTTTCATCAAGGAGCAGGTGGCGGCCGTGGAGACACCCGATCCGCGGCGCGTCGTCTTCCGCCTGCACCGGCCGTGGCCGGATTTCCTGGCCTACTATTCCAGCGTCACCGGCGCGGGCTGGATCGTGCCGAAGAAATACGTCGAGAGCGTCGGCGAGGACGGCTTCAAGAAAGAGCCCATCGGCGCGGGACCGTACAAGTTCGTCTCTTTCACGCCCGGCATCGAGCTGGTGATGGAGGCCTTCGACGGCTACTGGCGCAAGGTGCCGACCGTGAAGAGGCTGGTCTGGAAGGTGATCCAGGAGGAGACCACGCGGCTCGCGGCGCTGAAGCGTGGCGAGGTCGATCTCGCCTACTCGATCCGCGGCGAGCTGGCCGAGGAACTGCAGCGCACGCCGGGGCTCGAGTTGAAGCCGGTGCTGATCAACTCGCCGTTCTGGATCTACTTCGCCGATCAGTGGGACCCGCAGTCGCCCTGGCACGACGCGCGGGTGCGCAAGGCCGCCACCCTGGCGCTGGATCGCGAAGGCATCAACCAGGCGCTCACGCTCGGCCACTCGCTGCTGACGGGCAGCATCGTGCCAAAGGATTTCGACTACTACTGGCAACCGCCGAAGATCCCGCACGATCCGGCGGCGGCACGCCGGCTGCTGGCGGAAGCGGGCTTCCGCGGCGGCTTCGATGCCGGCGAGTACTTCTGCGACTCCTCCTACGCCAATCTCGGCGAAGCGGCGCTGAGCAGCCTGGCGGAGGCCGGCATCCGCATGAAGCTGCGCGCGATCGAGCGGGCCGCCTTCACCAAGGGATACTCCGAGAAGAAGTATCGCAACCTCATCCAGGGCGGCAGCGGCGCGTTCGGCAACGCGGCGACCCGGATGGAGACCTTCGTCGCCAAGGGCGGAGCCTATGTCTACGGCAGCTATCCCGACATCGACGAATTGTTCGCCCAGCAGACGGCCGAGACCGACCGCGCCAAACGCACGGCGCTCCTGCACCGCATGCAGCAGCTGGTGCATGAGCGCACGGTGTACGCACCGCTGTGGCAGCTCGCCTTCCTCAACGGCCAGGGCCCGCGCGTCGACGAAGCGGCGTTCGGCCTGATCAGCGGGCATCCTTATTCCGCACCCTACGAAGACGTCCGCCTGAAGGGCGGCACCTAGGGGAGGCAGCCATGGGTTCTCTCAGCACCACGCGCCGCGGCGTTCTCGGTCTTTCCACGGCCGCCATGATCGGCGCCACGCTGCGCTCGGCCAGCGCCGCCACGCCCGAAGGCATGCTGCGCGTCGGCGTCCATGTCTCGCTGGCGCCGACCTGGTTCGATCCGGCCGAGACCCCCGGCATCATCACGCCCTTCATGCTGCTCTACGCCATGCACGACGCCGTTATCAAGGCGATGCCCGGCGATCCGATGGCGCCGTGCCTGGCGGAGTCCTGCACCATGTCGCCGGACGGACTGAGCTACGCGCTCGCCTTGCGCAAGGGTGTGAAGTTCCACAACGGCGATGAGCTCACGGCCGAGGACGTAAAGTTCTCGCTGGAGCGCTATCGCGGTGCCGCAGCCAAGTCCCTGAAGGATCGTGTCGCGAATGTCGAATTCCAGGATCCGCATCGACTGATCATCCGTCTGAAAGAGCCCTGGCCGGACTTCCTCACCTTCTACGCCGGCGCCAGCGGCGCGGGCTGGATCGTGCCCAAGAAGTATGTCGAACAGGTCGGCGACGAGGGATTCAAGAAGGCGCCGGTCGGCGCCGGGCCGTACAAGTTCGTGTCCTTCACGCCCGGCGTCGAGCTGGTGTGCGAGGCCTTCGACGGCTACTGGCGCAAGAAGCCTTCCATCAGACGGCTGGTCTTCAAGGTCATCCCGGACGAATCGACCCGGCTGGCCGCCCTGCAGCGCAACGAGATCGACATCGCCTATTCGATCCGCGGCGAGCTGGCCGACGAGCTGTTGCGCACGCCCGGGCTCACCATCAAGTCGGCATTGGGTTCGGCGCCGTACTGGCTGTACTTCCCCGAGCAATGGGACCCGCAATCGCCATGGCATGACCGGCGCGTGCGTCAGGCGACGAGTTTTGCGCTCGACCGGAAAACCATGAACGAGGCGCTGACGCTCGGCCATTCGCGGCTGACCGGCAGTATCTTCCCCGAAAATTTCGAGTTCTACTGGGCGCCGCCGCCGCCGGTGTACGACCCGGCGCGCGCCCGTCAGCTTCTGGCCGAGGCCGGCCACGCGCGTGGTTTCGACGCCGGCGACTACTACTGCGACACGTCCTACGCCAACATCGGCGAGGTCGCGCTGAACAACCTGCGCGAGGTCGGCATCCGCGTGAAGCTGCGGCCGCTCGAGCGCGCCGCCTTCTTCAAGGCCTACTCCGAGAAGAAGCTCAAGAACATCGTGCAGGGGGCGTCCGGCGCCTTCGGCAACTGCGCCACCAGAGCCGAGGCGTTCGTCGCCAAGGGCGGCACCTATGTCTACGGCTACTATCCCGACATAGACGAGCTGTTCGCCGAGCAGGCCGTCCAGATGCACCAGGCCAAGCGCACGGCGATCCTGCAGCGCCTGCAGCAGCTCGTCCAGGAGAAGGCGATCTATGCGCCGATCTGGCAGCTCGCCTTCATCTCCGGCGTCGGCCCGCGCGTCGACCAGTCGGGCTTCGGCCTGATCAAGGGCTTCGTCTACACGGCGCCGTATGAAGACCTGACGCTGAAAGGGAAGGCGTGACCATGCATGTCCGCATCAAGGGAGCGCGGGCCTCCGGCCCGCTTCATGAGCGGGCCAGAGGCCCGCGCTCCCAGAAGAGCTTGCCATGAAACAGTACATCATCCGTCGCGTCGGCTACTCCCTGCTATCGCTGTTCCTGCTGTCGGTCACGATCTTCCTGTTCGTGCGCGTCACGGGCGATCCTGTGAGCCTGCTGGTCGAGCCGGGCGCCAGTCCCGAGGACATCGAGAACATACGCCGCC
The DNA here is from genome assembly GCA_019750135.1 of Reyranella sp. Classification (GTDB taxonomy): domain Bacteria; phylum Pseudomonadota; class Alphaproteobacteria; order Reyranellales; family Reyranellaceae; genus Reyranella. The sequence continues at coordinate 32,126 of JAIEOV010000009.1, forward strand.
AGCTCGGCCTCGATCAGCCCTTGTGGGAACAGTACTGGCACTTCATGGCGAGCCTGTTCGCCGGCGACCTCGGCCAGTCCTTCTATTATCGCGTGCCGGTGACGGAACTCTACTTCCAGCGCCTGCCGCACTCTCTGGTGCTGGCGGCGGTCGCCATGGCGCTGTCGCTGTTGATCGGCATCCCGAGCGGCATCCTGGCCGCCGTGCGCGTCGACGGCTTCTGGGATTCGGCCGGCAAGATCTTCGCCCTGCTCGGCCTGTCGCTGCCGCAGTTCTGGGTCGGCCTGGTGCTGATCCTGTTCTTCTCGGTCTATCTCGGCTGGCTACCGTCTTCCGGCTCGGGCAGCGTGCTGCATCTCCTGATGCCCGCCTTCACGCTGGGCTGGTATTTCGCCGCCGCCCACATGCGGCTGACGCGTTCCTCGATGCTGGAAGTGATGGGCTCGGAGTATATCAAGCTGGCGCGGCTGAAGGGCCTGCCCGAGGCGCTGGTGATCGGCAAGCATGCGCTGAAGAACGCGCTGATCCCGGTGATCACGCTGGCCGGCATCAACCTCGTCGTCATGATCAACGTCGCCGTGGTGGTCGAGACGGTGTTCGCCTGGCCGGGCATCGGCCGCCTGCTCTTCGAGGGCGTCACCTTCCGCGATTTCCCGGTCGTCCAGGGCGTCGTCATCATCGGCGGCGCCATGATCATCGTGGTCAACCTCCTGATCGACGTCCTCTACGCCGTGATCGATCCCCGCATTCGCTTGGAGAGCTGACGACATGGCCGTCATTACCCCTCCGGTCACCACCACCGTCGTTTCCTCCGGCGCCTTCTGGCGGCTGAAGGGCTTCCCGCTGATCCCGGTGCTGATCCTGCTGTTCATCGCCTTCGTCGCGGTCTTCGCCGACTTCCTGGCGCCGCACGATCCGCAGATCGGCAGCCTGGCGCGCCGCTTCAAGCCGCCGTTCTGGATGGAAGGCGGCAGCCTGGTCTATCCGCTGGGCACCGACCATGTCGGACGCGACGTGCTGTCCCGCCTGATCTTCGGCGCCCGTGTCTCCATGGTGGTCGGCATCACCGCCGTGCTGGTGGCGGGCGGCATCGGCACGCTGCTCGGCATCCTGTCGGGCTATCTCGGCGGCTGGGCCGACCAGGTGGTGATGCGCGTCACTGACACCTGGCTGGCGCTGCCGGCGCTCACCTTCGCCATCTTCCTCGCCGCCATCGTCGGTCCCAGCGAGCTCAACATCATCCTGATCCTGGGCCTGGTCTACTGGACGCGCTACGCCCGCGTCATCCGCGGCGAGGTGCTGTCGCTGAAGCAGCGCGAGTTCGTGCGCTTGGCCGTGGTCGCCGGCTGCTCCAAGTCGCTGATCATGCGGCGCCACATCCTGCCCAACGTCATCAACTCCGCCATCGTGCTCGCGACGCTGATGCTGGGCGTGGTGATCGTCACCGAGGCGTCGCTGTCGTTCCTCGGCGTCGGCGTGCCGCCCCCGAAACCCGCCTGGGGCCTGATGATGGCCGACGGCAAGAAGGGCCTGATGGTGGGCTACTGGTGGCTCACCGTGTTCCCCGGCATCTGCATCATGCTGATGGTCCTGTCCGCCAACCTTCTGGGCGACTGGCTGCGCGTGAAGCTCGATCCGCAACTGCGTCAGTTGTAGCCATGCCCTCCCCCCTCCTGTCGCTTGAAAGTCTTTCCACGCACTACGTCTCCCAGCAGGGGACGCGCGTGGTCCGCGCCGTCGACGAGGTGACGCTCAGCCTCAATGCCGGCGAGACTCTGGGCATCGTGGGCGAATCGGGCTCGGGCAAGAGCACGCTGGCGCTCTCCATCCTGAGGCTGCTGCCGACGGCGGCGCGCATCACCAGCGGCCGCATGATGTTCGAGGGCGAGAACCTTTTGGACAAATCCGACTCCGAGATGCGCCAGGTGCGCGGCAAGCGCATCGCCATGATCCTGCAGGACCCGATGGCTTCGCTGAACCCGCTGTTCACCATCGGCGACCAGGTGGGCGAGCCGATCCGCGTGCACGAGGGCGCCTCCCGCGCCAGCGCCTGGAAGCGCGCGATCGGGCTTCTGCGTTCGGTGCGCATCGCCTCGCCCGAAACCCGCGTCACCCAGTTCCCGCACGAGATGTCGGGCGGCATGCGTCAGCGCATCGTCGGCGCCGTGGGCATTTCCTGCGAGCCGCGGCTGCTGATCGCCGACGAGCCTACCACCAGCCTCGACCTCACCATTCAAGCGCAGTACCTCAAGCTGCTGCGCGACCTGCAGCGGGAGCACGGGCTGGCGCTGATCTTCATCACCCACAATCTCGGCATCGTCGCCAAGATGTGCGACCAGCTCGCCGTGATGTATGCCGGCCGCGTCGTCGAGCACGGGCCGGTGTCGCGCATCTTCAACCAGCCGGCGCACCCCTATACCAAGGCCCTGCTGGGCTCGATCCCGCGCATGACCGACAATCGCGACCACCTGACCGCGATCGAAGGCCAGCCGCCCGATCTCGCCTCGCTACCGGGCGGCTGCGCCTTCGCGCCGCGCTGCCCCGAGGCCTTCGCCCGCTGTCGGACCGAGGCGCCGCCGGAATTCGCCCTCGACGGCGAGACACGGGCGCGCTGCTGGCTCATTCCGATCGATGCCACCGCAAAGGCCGCGTCATGACCGCCGTGATCCAAGCCGCCGAGCTCATCAAGCACTTCCCGGCGCGCCGCGGACTCTTTGGTGGCAGCCGCGGCATGGTGCGCGCGGTCGACGGCATCTCCTTCGCCATCGAAGGCGGCAAGACCCTGGGTGTCGTGGGCGAGTCGGGCTGCGGCAAGACCACGACGGCCAAGCTGGTGCTGGGGCTCGAGCAGCCCACGGCCGGCAGCATGCTGTTCGAGGGCCGCGACTTGGGCGGCCTGGATACCGCCGGCCATCGTCACTACCGCAAGTCCGTGCAGGCCGTGTTCCAGGATCCGTATGCGTCGCTCAATCCGCGCATGCGCATCAGCGCCATCATCGCCGAGCCGCTGGTCACCAACGAGACCGTCGAACCGGCCGCGGTGCGCCAGCGCGTCCTCGAGCTGCTCGATCTCGTCGGCCTGCCCGAGCGCTCCGCCGATCTCTTCCCGCACGAATTCTCCGGCGGCCAGCGCCAGCGCATCGCCATCGCCCGGGCGCTGGTGCTGTCGCCCAAGCTGGTCGTCCTCGATGAGCCGGTGTCGGCGCTCGACGTCTCGATCCGCGCCCAGATCCTGAACCTGCTGCGCGACCTGCAGACCCGACTCGGCCTCTCCTACCTCTTCATCGCCCACGACCTCGCCGCCGTGGCGCATATGAGCCACGAGATCGTCGTCATGTATCTCGGCAAGATCGTCGAAAGCGGTGCGGCGCGCGACCTCGCGGGCAACCCGCAGCATCCCTACACCAAGGCCCTGTTCGCTGCCGCCCTGCCCAGCCATCCCGACGAACGGCGCGAGGACGAGCCGCTGGCCGGCGAGGTGCCGAGCCCGCTCAACCCGCCGTCGGGCTGCCACTTCCATCCGCGCTGCCCGCACGCCATGCCGCGCTGCGCCCAGCAGGCGCCGCCGCTCGCCAAGGTGGGCGACCGCATGGTCGCCTGCCACTTGTTCAGCTAGCGCGCCGTAGCGCCAGCGCGACGTCGGGTCGATCGGTCGTGATCTGGCGGATCGGCCGCGCGAGCCACTGGGCGATGTCGTCGGCCTCGTTGGGCACCCAGGCGCCGAGATGGTCGCCGCCGACGCGGCGCAGGCAAAGGTTTAGGCTGTCCGCCAGCAGTCCCTTCTCGACCGCGACCATGCAGTTGCCGATGGCGCCAAAGCGGTCCAGAGCGCCCGGCAATCCGCCGAAAAGCTCGGCCGAGCGGCGATCGAGCGAGGCGAGCACGCGCTGGGTCGGCGACAGCTTCCGTACGGTCTCAAGGATGCCGGGCACGAAGCTGGTGACGATGGCCTGCTGCTGGAGCTGGCGCCTGGCGATCACGTCGAGCAGCCGTTGCTCCAGGCCGTCATAGGCCCGCCCGAACGCGTCGGTCTTGATCTCGATGTGCAGCTCGATCGACGTGCCGGCATAGATGTCGAGGACCGCCTCGAGGCCGGGAACGCCCAGTGCGGCAAGTTCCGTTGCCGTCCGATCGGCGACCGGCCCGGCGCCTTCCGTCGTCCGTTCGAGCGAGGGATCGTGGATCACCACCAGTTCGCCGTCCCGCGAGAGATGGACGTCGAACTCCACGGCATCGACGCCAAGATCGCGCGTGCGCCTGAAACCTTCGAGGCTGTTCTCCGGCCACAGGTTGCGCGCGCCGCGATGGCCGATGATCAGGACCATATCCTCTGCTTCCCGTTACTTGCCGCTGTCGACCAGGCCCTTCACCAGCCAGCGCTGCAGCGCGACCACGACCAGGGCGGGCGGCAGCATCACCAGCAGCGCGGCGTTCATGGCCACGTTCCAGGCCGGCTCAGAGTCCGACTGCGGGATCAGGTGTTTCAGCCCGATCACGGCGGTCGCCATGTCCTTCTCCGTGGTGAACAGCAGGGGCCACAGATACTGGTTCCAGCCGTAGAGGAACAGGATGATCGACAGCGCCACCATGTTCGACATCGACAGCGGCAACAGGACGTGGCGGAAGAAGTGCAGGGGCGAGGCGCCGTCGATGCGGGCGGCCTCGCACAGCTCCTCCGGCACGGTGAGGAAGAACTGGCGGAACAGGAACGTCGCCGTCGCCGAGGCGATCAGCGGCAGGATCAGCCCGCCATAGCTGTTCATCATGTTCCATTCCAGGGTGACCTCGAACCCCAGCCAGGCGAACAGCCACTGCAGCGGCAGGGCGACGTTGGTCACCGCCTCGTAGGTCGGCAGGATGCGCACTTCTACCGGCAGCATCAGCGAGGCGAAGATCAGCCAGAACGCCGTCATGCGCCAGCGGAAGCGAAAATAGGCGATGGCGAAGGCCGACAGCAGCGACACGGCGATCTTGCCGACCGTGATGCCGACGGCCACGACCAGGGAATTGAACAGCAGGCGGCCGAGATTGGCCTTCTGCCAGGCCGTCACGGCATTCTCGAAGAAGCGGCCGCCAGGCAGCCAGGGCGGCGGCACGGCCAGCACGTCGCCCACCGTGTGCGAGCCGACGACGAAAGCGAAGTAGATCGGCAGGCAGACCAGCAGGCCGCCCAGGATCAGCAGGCCATGGCAGGCGATGTCGAGGGTGCGGGTGCGCTCGACCATGTCAGACGTCGTAGTTCACGTTCCGCTCGACGTAGCGGAACTGCAGCATGGTGAGGATGACGGCGAAGATCATCAGCAGCACCGACTGCGCCGCCGAGGAGCCGAGATCGATATGCACGAAGCCGTCCTGGTAGACCTTATAGACCAGGATCATGGTCGCGCCGCCGGGGCCGCCCTTGGTCACGGCGTCGATGATGGCGAAGGTCTCGAAGAAGCCGTAGACGAAGTTCATCACCAGCAGGAAGAACACCGTCGGCCCAATCATCGGCAGGGAGATCTTGAAGAAGCGCAGGCCCGGGCCGGCGCCGTCGACGGCCGCCGCTTCGAGCAGCGACGGCGGCACGGCCAGAAGGGCGGCCACCAGGAAAATGTAGTCGTAGCAGATGTGCTTCCAGGCGGCGGCGAAGGTCACCAGCAGGAACGCGTCAAAGCCGTTGCGCGTGGGATCCCAGGCGACGCCCAGCGCCTTCAGCACGTAGGTCAGCGGCCCGACATGGGCGTTGAACATGAACGCCCACAGGATGCCGGCGATTACCGGCGCGATGGCGTAAGGCAGCAGCACGATGCTGCGATAAAGCCCGCGGCCGCGGATCACCCGATCGGTGGCGAAGGCCAGCACGACGGCGACGGAAAGCGTCAGCACGTTCTGCGCCAGGGTGAACCACAAAGTGACCCAGACCGACGAGCGGTACTCGGGGCTGGCGAGCAAGGCGCGGAAATTGTCGAACCAGACGAAATGGACGGTGGTGCCGAACGGATCGGTGATGACGAACGCCTGGACCAGCGCGCGCACCGCCGGAATGAAGAAGAACAGCAGCAGCACCAGGAGCTGCGGCAGAAGCAGCAGGAACGGCAGGCGCGAGTTCGTGTAATGCGCGCGCTTCAGCCCCGCCGTGCCACCCGCCCCAGACGCACGCCGCCGGCGGTCGGCCCTTGGGGCCGCCGCCGGCAGTTCTGCGGTGACGCTAGTACTTGCCTGCATGCAGCTTCTCGAACTGCCGCAGGATCTCGTTGCCGCGGCGGACCGCGTCGTCGAGCGCCTCCTGCGGCGACTTCTTGTTGGCCCACACGGATTCGAGCTCCTGGCGCAGGGCGAAGGTCGACTGCGTGTAGTTGCCGAAATGGAAGCCCTGCGAGTTGGCCGTCGGCGTGCCGCGGTTGAGCTGGAGGATGGCGATCTCGCGCGTCGGGTTGGCCGCGTAGTAGCCCTCCTTCTTGGCCGTCTCGTAGGCCTTGTTGGTGATCGGCACGTAGCCCGTCACCTTGCTCCACCAGACCTGCAGGTCGGGGCTGGCGACGAAGGCCAGGAAGTCGGCGACGCCGTCATACTCCTCGGCCTTGTGGCCCTTCATCACCCACAAGGTGGCGCCGCCGATGCTGCTGTTGCGCGGCTGCGTGCCTTCCTCCCACGGCAGGTAGGTGGCGCTCCACTTGATGTTGGCGTTGCGCTCGACGCTGCCGTGCGCGGCCGTCGAGGCGAAGAAGGTCGAGCACTTGCCTGAGGTGTAGAGCTGCTCGGGCGACAGGCCTTGGCCGGCGATCTGCATGATGCCGTCGTCGATCCACTTCTTCAGGCGCTTGGTCTGCTCGACAACCTTGGTCTTGTTGTAGACGAACACCGTGTCGAGCCCGTCATAGCCGTTGGCCTTGGTGCCGAACGGCTGGTCGTTCACCGTGCTGTAGTTCTCGATCAGGCTCCAGAAGAAGTCGCCAGCCAGCGAGGAGCCGCACTCGGCGATGCCCTTGCTCTTGATGGCGTAGAGCTGCCTGTCGAGCTCCTGCCAGGTCGGGCCCGGCTCCTTGAAGCCGGCCTTCTCGAAGTGCTCCTTGTTGTACCACAGGATCGGCGCCGACGAGTTGAAGGGCATGCTCATCAGCTTGCCCTTGTACTGGTAGTAGCTCGCCACCGGCTTGATGAAGTCGTTCCAGTCGATCGGCTTCTTCTTCTCGGTCAGCAGGTCCTGCACCGGCACGACGGCGTCGGACAGGAGCATGGTCATGAAGCCGCGCTCGTAGATCTGCGTGATGTGCGGCGCCTTCTTGGCGCGGTAGGCGGCGATGGTGCCGTTGATCACCTCGTCGTAGTTGCCCTTGTTGGTGGCGACGACGGTGAACCTGGTCTGCGAATCGTTGTAGCGCTTGACGATCTCGTCGACGCGCTCGCCCAGCACGCCGCCCATGGCGTGCCAGAACTGGATTTCTACGCGCTGCTGCGCGATCGACGGCGTGGCGATGCCCGCCGTCATGGCGGCGGCCAGCAACCCGCTGACGAATGCCCGTTTTGTCTTTTGCATGTTGCCTCCCTTCATAAAGTCCCTCCCTAGGCGACCGCCCAGGACCCTCTCCAGAAACCACTCGCGCTGAACAGGTCGCTCACCATGGTGTCGAGCCAACCGAGCTCGTGCAGCACGTCGAGACCGGTGAAGCGGCGGCGGATCAGGCGCGCACGCTTGTAGTCGTGGGCGTGCTTGGCGCCGTTGATGCCAATGGCTTCCGTGCTCGAAGGCGCGCCGGCCGAGTTCAGCCAGCGCCGCACGGTCTTCGCCTCGGGCAGGCTTTGGCGCAGCCGCTCCGTGAGGAGCGGCCACTGCTCCTGCAGACGGCTGAGGCGCGTCTCGACCACCGCCGGCGCCGCCGCCTTGGCCACCGCCTCGACCTCGGCGTTGGCGGCCATGAAAGACAGGGGAAACGACGCCGCGACCTCGGCGCGCAGGGCCGCCGGCGACGGCGTCCTGGCCGCGAGCTCGGCCGGTGCGATGCCCGATAGGTCCTGGCGCAGCAGCCATTCGTAGGCCGCCAGCATCGACAGGCAGCCGATGCCGACGCAGGCGCCGTGCGACACCGGCACGCCGCCGACGGCGACCTCCTCCATCTCCCACAGATGCGCGAACTGATGGTCGCTGCCGCTGGCCGGCCGTGAATTGCCGTGCGCCTGCATGGCGAGCCCGGCCATGATCAGCCCGCGCATCAGGCCGTCGAGCGCCGCCCGCTCGCCGCGCCGCACGCCGGCCGGCTCGCCGAGCCAGGCGGCGAGATTGTTCTGCACCATGCCGAACGGCGCGGGATTGAGCGCTTCGACGCCGAGCGCGTCGGCCACGATCCAGTCGGCGCCGGCCACCAGCTTGCCGACCAGGTCGCCATAACCCCAGCCGGCCATGGCCGACGGCGCCGTGGCGATCACCGCAAGATCGGCGACGATGGCGACGGGGGCCGCGCAAGCGAAGGTGCGCTTGAAGCCGTCATCGCGCAGGGCCGCGCCGGAGGCGGCATAGCCGTCCATCGACGCCGCCGTCGGCACGCAGACATAAGGCGTGCCGGCAAGCTCGGCGGCGTACTTCACCAGATCGTTGATGACCCCGGAGCCGACGGCGATGGGCAGGGCGGAACCAGACTTGATCGTTGCCGCCAGGTTCCGCGCCGTGTCGGCACTCGGCTTCACGCGCGGCTCGCCGGCCAGCATGACCGGGTCGCAGGTCGCCAGCCGCTCCGAGGCGAGCAGAGACTCCACCCGCTTTCCAGCGACCTTCCAGGTCTGATCGTCGGCGACCACGACGTAGCGTTCAGCCGGCGCCGTCTGCCGCAGGACGGCGGGCAGGCTGCCGAGGTTTCCCGCCGCAATCCGCACGTCGCGTGTCGTCGCCGCCGATCGAACCGCCGCCGAAAGATGCCCGTCCATGGCCCATCAATATCAACTGCGCGAACATTTGTATATGATACGATACAAATGTTTTTACGCTATGACAGTCGGCCAATTCGCAGGAGACAGGCAGCTTATGTCGGAGGATGACGAGCAGCTTCGCGTACGCGTGGCCTGGCTCTATTTCATGGAGGGGCTCACCCAGGCCGATATCGCGGGCAAGCTCGGCATCACCCGGCTGCGCGCCAACCGCCTGCTGGGCGAGGCGCGGGAAAGCGGCCTTGTGAACATCCAGGTCAACGCCCGGCTGGCCGACTGCGTCGAGCTCGAGCGGCAACTGGTCCAGGAGACCGGCCTGAAGGACGCCGTGGTGGTTCCGACCCCGACCGACCAGGACCAGATCACGCCCGTGCTGGGCCGCGCCACGGCCGAATATCTCGCGCGGCATCTTGGGGAAACACGCGTACGCGGCCTCGGCATCGGCTGGGGCGCCACCTTGCGCGAGACCATCCGCCACCTGCGCGCGGGCAACTTCCCCGAGCTCAGCATCAATTCCATGATGGGCGGGCTGACGCACGGGCTCGAGCTCAACACCTTCGAGATCGCCAGCGAATTTGCCCGCCGCATCAACGGCCAGTGCAACTACCTGGCGGCGCCGATCTATGCCGGCAGCCCGCGCTCGCGCGACACCATCCTGGACCAGGACGTGTTCCAGGAGACCTTCCAGCGCCTCGCGACCAACGACGTGGCGCTGCTGAGCGTCGGCGACCTCAGCCGCCGTTCGCTGCTGATCCGTTACGGCCTGCCGCGCGACGTCACCGTCGAATCGCTGCGCGCCGCCGGCGCGGTCGGCGACATCATGGGCACCTTCCTCGACTCGTGGGGCAAGCCCGTGAAGCACGCGGTCAACCGGCGCGTGATCGCCGCACCCGTCGAGATGCTGCGCAACATCGCGACGTCCATCGTCGCTTCGGGTGGCTTGAACAAGACGGCGATCCTGGCAGGCGTGCTGCGCGCCAAGCTGTGCTCGGTGCTGGTGGTCGACGAGGCCGCCGCGCGTGCGGTGCTCGGCATCCTGCGCGGCACCGGCTGACCTGAAAATGTACCTCGGCATCGACATCGGCACGTCGAGCGTCAAGGCCGTCGTCATGGACGACGGCGACCGGGCAATGGCGACGACCAGCGCACCGCTTGCCCTCTCCCATCCCAAGCCGCTGTGGTCCGAGCAGGCGCCGGAGGATTGGTGGCAGGCAGTCGTCGACAGCCTCGATGCCCTGGCGGCCGTGTCCCCGGCGGCGATGGCGGCCGTGCGCGGCATCGGTCTTTCCGGCCAGATGCTGGGCGTCAGCTTGCTCGATGCCGCCGACACGCCGATCCGTCCGGCCTTGCTGTGGAACGACGGCCGTGCCTCGGCCGAGTGCGCCGAGCTCCATCGCAGCCTGAAAGACTTCGCCGACATCGTCGGCTGCCGCGCCATGCCGGGCTTCTCCGCGCCCAAGCTGCTGTGGCTGTCGCGGCACGAGCCCGACGCCATGGCGCGCACCCGGCGCATCCTGCTGACCAAGGACTACATCCGCCTGCGCTTGACCGGCGAGGCGGCCAGCGATCGCGCCGACGCTTCGGCGACGCTGCTGATGGATACCGCCCGCGGCGACTGGCACGACGGCATTTTAGCCGCCTGCGGCGTTGATCGCGCACGGCTGCCGCGGCTGGTCGAGAGTGCGGAGATCTCCGGCATGCTGCGCGAGGAACTCGCGAAGCGCTGGCATCTGCCCACTGGCACTCCGGTCGCAGGCGGCGGCGGCGACAACATGTGTGCCGGTGTCGGCGTCGGCGCGGTGCAGGCCGGCGCGGCCTATATCAGCCTCGGAACATCGGGTGTGTACTTCGTCGCCAACGACCGGTTCGTGCCGGCGCGCGGCGGCGGCATGCATACGCATCGCCATGCCGTGCCGGGACTTTTCGCCCAGCACGCCGTTGCCTTGAGCGCCGGCGCCGCGCTGGCCTGGATCGCGGGCGTGCTCGGCAGGCAGGACATTGCAGAACTGGTGACGGAGGTGGAATCACAGCGACTGTCACCGGATGTCACGCCGGTCTTCACGCCTTACCTTGCCGGCGAGCGCACGCCGCACGACAATCCGCTCCTGACCGCCACCTTCTCGGGCCTGACACACATGACGGGGCCGCATCATCTCGTGCAAGCCGTTCTCGAAGGCGTGGCGCTCGCGCTGGCCGACGGCCATGCGGCGCTCACCAACGACGGCGCCAGGATCGAGCGCATCGTCCTGACCGGCGGCGGCGCACGCAGTGAGTTGTGGGCGCGGCTGGTCGCCGCCGCGATCGGCCAGCCGCTTCACCTTGCCGGCGACCAGCGCTCCGGTCCCGCGATCGGCGCCGCCCGCCTGGCGCGCGCGGCCATCGGTGGGCCGCTGATCGCAGCGCGCGAGAACGATTCGCCGATCGTCGAGGTTGATCCGCGACTGAGAGAGCAGCTCTTACGAAAGAGAGTGCTGTTCCAGGAGCACGTGTCATGAGCCTGCAGCGTCGCCGCTTCCTCGCTGGCTCCCTGGCTGCAGGCGCCATCGCCGCTCCGGTCGGAATCGTGCGCGGTCAACCGCTCGCCTTCACCTCCGATCCCTTCACGCTCAGCGTCGCGTCGGGCAGTCCGCGCGAGGACAGCGTCGTGCTGTGGACCCGCCTCGCGCCGCAGCCAATGGAAGGCGGCGGCATGCCCGACAGCGCCGTCACGGTCGATTGGCAGATCGCCGAGGACGAAAAGTTCGCGCGCGTGGTCGCGCAAGGCACCGAGCAGGCGACGCCGGCGCTGGCCCACGCGGTGCACGCCGAGGCCGGGGGACTGCGGCCGGGCCGGCACTACTGGTATCGCTTCCGCGCCGGCAACGCGCTGAGCCCGATCGGCCGCACGCGCACGGCCCCGGCCGCCGGCAGCACGCCCTCGCAGTTCCGCTTCGCCTTCGCTTCCTGCCAGCAGTACGAGCAGGGCTACTTCACCGCCTTCCGCGACATGGCCCGGCGCGATCTCGATCTCGTCGTGCATCTCGGCGACTACATCTACGAGAAGACCTGGGGCCAGCAGCTGGTGCGCCAGCACGGCGTCGGCATCCCGACGACCTTGTCGGAATTCCGCGACCGCTACGCGCTCTACAAGCTCGATCCCGACCTGCAGGCGGCCCATGCCGCGTTCCCCTGGTTGTCGACCTGGGACGACCACGAGGTCGCCGACGACTACGCCAACGACCGCTCCTACACGACCACCGATCCCGTGCAGTTCATGAAGATCCGGGCGGCCGCCTATCAGGCGTTCTACGAGCACCTGCCGCTGCCCGCCTCTGCCCGGCCGCGCGGCCCGTTCGCCACGATCTACGAGCGCTACCGCTTCGGCGACATGCTCGACGTCATGCTGCTCGACGATCGGCAGTATCGATCGCCGTCGGCCTGCGTCGGCAAGGGCCGGCCGGGCACCGTGCCTCATTGCCCCGAACGGACGCTCGAGGCGCGCACCATGCTGGGCAGCCAGCAGGAGCAGTGGCTGGACCAGCAGATCGCCTCGGCGAAGGCGCGCTGGACCATTGTCGCCCAGCAGACGCTGATGGCCGAACTGGCGCGTCCGGGCGAAGGCGAGCAGCAACGGTTCTGGCTGGATGGATGGGACGGCTATCCCAATGCCCGCCGCCGCCTGCTCGACTCGATCGCGAGCCACAAGCCGCGCAACCCGGTCGTCGTCGGCGGCGATCGCCATGCCTTCTACGTCGCCGACCTCAAGCGCGACTTCGCCAAGGCGAACGAACCGATCGTCGCCAGCGAGTTCGTCGGCACCTCGATCACCTCGCAGGGTCCGAGCGCCGCCAGCGTCCAGCAGGCGCTCAAGTTCAATCCGCAACTCAAGTACGCCCGCGGCGACAAGCGCGGCTACGCGACGGTCGACCTCACGGCGGCGCGTTGCACCGTGGCCTTCGAGGCGGTCGACGACGTGAAGCAGAAGGACAGCGCGGTGCACCGCCTGGCGACCTTCGTGGTCGAAGACGGCGTGACGGGAGCCAAGGCCGCGTGACAAGCTGCGGCATGACCAAGCCGCCACCCACCGACGACGACATCAAACGGCTCGCCCAGCAGGCCGGTCTCGACCTGCCGGAGGAGTTCATGCCCGAGCTGATCGAGGCCTACGGCCATGTCCGCCAGATGGTCGAGCGCCTGTCCACGCCGCGGCCGCGCAGCGACGAGCCGGCGCATGTGTTCGTAGCGTCGGCCTTCAAGCCGTGATCGACCTCGCCTTCCTTACCATCGCCGAGGCGTCGCGCCGCATCGCCAAGCGCGAGCTGTCGCCGGTCGAGCTCACCGAGGCCTGCCTCAGCCGCATCGCCGCGCACGACAAACAGCTCGACAGCTTCGTCACCCTCACTGCCGAGCGAGCGCGAACCGAAGCCAAGGCGGCGGAAGCGGCAATCATGGCGTTGGGGCCGCTGAGCCGCCTGCATGGCATCCCCTATTGCCTGAAAGACATCTTCGACACGGCCGGCATCCGCACGACGGCGATGTCCAAGCTGCTGGCCGACAACGTCCCGACGCGCGATTCTCATTGCCAGGAGAAGCTCGCGGCCGCGGGCGGCGTGCTTTTGGGTAAGAACGCCACGTGGGAGTTCGCCCATGGCGGGCCGTCGTGGGACATCCTGTTCCCGCCGGCGCGCAATCCGTGGGATCGCACCTGCTCGCCCGCAGGGTCGTCCTCGGGTTCGGCTGCAGCGATTGCGGCAGGGTTTGCGCTTGCGACGCTCGGCAGCGACACCGGCGGCTCGATCCGCGGGCCGGCGGCCGCCTGCGGGATCGCCGGCCTGAAGCCGACCTATGGATTGGTCAGTCGCCGCGGCGTGCTGCCGAACTGCTTTAGCCAGGACCACGCCGGACCGCTCGCCTGGACGACCGAAGGTGTCGCGATCCTGCTGCAGGCGATCGCCGGCCACGATCCGGAGGATCCGGGCTCGGTCGACGTCGCCATCCCCGACTATTCGGCGGCCCTGACCGGCAGCGTCAAAGGCCTGGTCATCGGCGTGCCGACGGCTTGGCTCGAAAAGGAAGCGCCGCCCTCGCCCGCCACCATGGCGGCATTCGAGGCGGCACTCGACGTGTTTCGCGGGCTGGGCGCGAGCGTGCGGCCGATCACCTTGCCGCCGCTCGAGCAGTTCGACGACGTCAAGAAGACCATCGCCATCTCAGAGCTGTTCACGATCCACTCGGCCGACCTGCGCACGCGGCCCGAGCTGTTCGGCGCCAGTCTGCGCTATCGCATCATCGCCGGCGGCCTGGTGCGCGCGGAGGACTACATCCAGGCGATGCGCCTCAGGACCGACCTGGCGCGCAGCCTGCAGGCCGTCCTGTCGACGGTCGATGTGCTGATGCTGCCGACGGGCGAGCCGGCGGGAAAGCTCGAGCCCGTCCCGCACTCGAGCCTGTTCACGCGGCCCTCGCTCACGGCGGCGTTCAATGTCGGCGGCAATCCCGCGCTGTCGGTGTGCAGCGGCTTCGATGCACGCGGCCTGCCGTTTTCCCTGCAGATCGTCGGCCGCCTGTTCGACGAAGCCACGGTCCTGCGCGCCGGCGACGCCTATGAGAAGGCGACGCCGTGGCGCGACAAGCGTCCGGTGTTGTAGGCGCTACGCCTTGACCTGCTGGCCGAGGTAGTCGATCGCGGCCTGGGCGCCGCCCTTGCCGTGCGGGATTTCCAGCGCGTTGAGCGCCATCTCGATCACGCTCAAGGTGCCGAGGATCATCGGTGCGTTAACGTGGCCCATATGGGCGACGCGGAAGGCCTTGCCCGACAGCTCGCCGATGCCGTGGCCCAGGATCACGCCGCATTTCTCGTTGCAATAGGCGCGCAGCGCCTCGGGATTGCGGCCGCTGTTCACCAGCACGGCGGTGACCGTATCGCAGCGCTCGCTCGGCTCGATGATGTTGAAGCCGATAGCCTGACCCTCGCCCCAGACGCCGATGGCGCGGCGCACCGACTCGGCCAGCAGGCGATGGCGGCGGAACACGTTGTCGAGGCCCTCGGTGAACAGCATATCCATCGCCTGGCGCAGGCCGAACAGCAGATGTTCGGGCGGCGTGCCGGCGTACTTCTGGTAGTGCTGGTCGCCTTCGCGGTCGGTCCAGTCCCAATACGGCGTGCGCAGGCCGGCCTTCTTGTGCACCTCGCGCGCGCGGTCGTTGGCGGCCACGAAGCCCAGGCCCGGAGGCGCCATCATGCCCTTCTGCGAGCCCGACATCGCGACGTCGACGCCCCACTCGTCCATGTTGAACGGCATGCAGCCCAACGACGCCACGGCGTCGACCATCAGCAGCGCGTCGTGGCCGGCGGCGCGCACCGCCTGGCCGATCGCGGCGATGTCGTTCACCACGCCCGACGCCGTGTCGATCTGCGCCACCAGGATGGCCTTGATGGTCTTGCCCTTGTCGGCCTTCAAGCGGGCCTCGACCTCGGCCGGCCGCACGGCGCGGCGCAGGTCGCCCTTCAGGATCTCGACCTCGACGCCCATGCGGCGGGCGTTCTCGCCCCAGCCGATGGCGAAGCGGCCGCTCTCCAGCACCAGGATCTTGTCGCCCTTGGACAGCACGTTGGTGAGGGCGGCTTCCCAGGCGCCATGGCCGTTGGAGATGTAGATGTAGGCGCGGCCCTTGGTGTTGAACACGCGGGCGATGTCCTTCAGGAGGCCGTCGGTCAGCGCCAGCAACGGCCCCGAGTAGATGTCGACGGCGGGACGATGCATGGCCCGCAGCACTTCGTCTGGTACCGTCGTCGGTCCGGGAATTGCCAGGAACTCGCGACCCGCGCGCACACTCATCTGATTTCTTTCCTCCGCTATGTGAGCCCAAGATAGCACAGGCCGGCCGGTTTCTGATGGACCAGCTTTCCTATTGGCTGCCGATACGCGGCCTGAGCCAGACGGAGAGTCCGGCGCCCATCACTCCGATCAGCAGGAGCACTGCAGGAAAGCTTCGCACGACGAGCGATTGGGAGCCGCTGACCAGGTCGAGATTCGCGACCATCAAGACGATGCAGATCGTGAGGCCGGCGGCGCTGAGCCCGGGCGCAATCAGCCGCCGCCAGACGTTCAGGTCCCTGCCATCGCGCCAGAAGAAGGCGACGACGGCGAGCGACACCATCACCTGCAGGAGGAGGATGCCGAGGCTGCCGAACGTGCTCATCCAGTCGAACACGACGGCATACGGATCCGATCCGGCGATCGCGAAGGCCAGGACGATGGCCATGGCGCTCGCGATCTGCACGACTCCGGAGGCGAGCGGCGAATGATAGCGGCGATGCGTGCGCGCGAAGCCGCGCCACAGCACGCCCTCGCGGCCGAGCGCGAACAGGTAGCGGTTCAGGGTGTTGTGGAAGGACAGCGCGCAGGCGAACAGGCTGACCGCCAGAAGCACCTCCATCAGGTAGCCGGCCGGCCGGCCGAGCAGCGCGTTGATGGCGTCGAGGTAAAGGGTGGCCGTGTTCTTGGCCGCCTGCTGCTGGATGTGATCCGGTCCGTAGTAGAGCGAGATCGTCCAGGTCGTGAAAGCGTAGAAGACCGCGATCAACGTGACGGCGATGTAGGTCGCGCGCGGGATGGTCCGCCGGGGCTCGCGCGCTTCCTCGCCGAAGATCGCCGTGGCCTCGAAGCCCAGGAACGACGACACGACGAAGACCAGCGCGACGCCCAGCCCCGGTGCGAACACGGCGTGGATGCCGAACGGGGCAAAGGCGATCGGCTTGGCCGGATTCGCCGTGGCCAGGATGGCTGCGCTCAGCACCAGGAGGATCGTGATCTCGGCCACCATGCAGCAGCCGAGCAGTCGGCCGCTGAACTCGATGCTGCGTACGCCGCAGGCGAAGACGATGATGGCGAGCGCGACGGCATAGATCCACCAAGCGACATCGGGTCCGCCGTTCAGGCGCACGAGGTCGTTGAGGAAGAAACCAAAGAGTCCGTACAGGGCGACGGCGACGCTGGTGTAGGTCGCGAGCGCAATCAGCGCGCCGGCCAGGCCGAAGATAGGGCCGAGACCCGCCTTGATATAGGCGTAGAACCCGCCGCAGCTCAGCACGAAGCCGCTCATCGCCGTGAAGCCGGCCGAGAACAGCAGGTAAAGCCCACCGACGAGGATGAAAGTGAACGGCACGCCCGGCCCGTTGCCGAGCTGGAAGGCAGCCGGCGTGACGCCCACCACGGCGGTGAGCGGCGCGGCCGCCGCGATCACGAAGCAGACGATATGAGGCGCACCGAGTGCGTTCTTGCGCAAGGTATCGGCGGCAAGCGCGACGCCTGAAATTCCCATAGACTTCCGTCGCCTTCCGCACCGAGAGGACCATGATCATAGATTGCCACGCCCACGTGTTCACGCATTGGATCGGCGCCTGTGGGCATCCCACGCGCGACATCCATAACCGCTACCTGCAGCGCATGATCACGCGGACGGCGGCGGCGACCTTTCGCACGCGCGACTGGGCCGCCGCCGATACCAAGGCGCTGTACCGGCCGGACGATGCGGGCTGGAGCGGACTCACCAACGTCGATTTCCGCGTCGGCCGCTTCGGCCAGCTCGAGTTCACCCACCAGGGCGAGGACCATGTCATCCAGTACATGCCGGTCGGCATGCAGGAGATGACGGCGCCGCCGGAGCTGATGCTGGCGCAGATGATGTATGCCGGCGTCGACCACTGCGTGTTGCAGGCGGGCGGCGCCTACGGCGCCATGACCGAGATGAACGCCTTCGCCCAGCAGCAGTATCCCGATCGCATGACCGGCCTGATGCATGTCGACGAGGCGATGGCAGGCAGCGCGGCCGAGCTCGCCCAGGTCGACCATGCCTTCCACGTGCTGAAGCAGCGCGGCCTCTACTTCAACGTCGATTCGATGAGCCGCCACGGCTTCCCCTGGCCGCTCGATGCCAAGGAGATGGCGCCGTTCTGGGCGAAGCTCGCCGAGCTCGGCATCGTGCTCTGCCTGGAACTGAGCTCGGGCCCGACCTACGATCAAGCAGGCTACATGGGCCACATCACGGCGCTGGGACGGATCCTGGCGCGCCATCGCGATCTCAAGGTGCACCTGGCGATGAGCCCGCCGGTCGCCTTCTTTGCCAAGAACGGCCGCTACGAATTCCCCGAAGCGCTTCTGGCCGTCTACCGCCACGGACCGCTGATGCTCGAGGTCATGTTCCCGATCACCTACGGCGGCGTCTGGGACTACCCCTATTCCGAGGCGCAATCGCTGATCGAAAGTATGCGCGACCAGCTGGGCGCGGAGCGGCTAATGTGGGGCTCCGACATGCCCAACGTCGAACGCTTCTGCACGTATAGGCAATCGATCGACTACGTGCGCAGATACTGTCCGTTCCTCACGGCGCGGGAGAAAGACCTGATCCTGGGCGACAACTGCGCCGCATTCTACGGCATCGGCAAACCGCGGGTTTGAAAGGGTCTTCAACGATGAGCGATGGAATCTTCTCCGGCGTGCGCGTGATCGATTGCGCGAGCTGGATCGCGGGTCCGGCGGCAGCGACCATCATGTCCGATTTCGGCGCCGAGGTGATCAAGCTCGAGCCGCCGGGCGCGGGCGATCCGTGGCGGGCCTCGCCGGCGGTCCCGGGCAAGGTCACCGACTACTGGTGGCAGCTGACGTCACGCAACAAGCGCAGCCTCGCCATCGACCTCAAGGCGCCCGAAGGCCTTGCCGTGCTTTACCGCCTGCTGGCCAAGACCGACGTCTTCGTCACCAACTTCCCCCTGCCGGTGCGCGAACGCCTGAAGATCGCCGCCGCCGACCTCCTGAAGGTCAACCCGCGGCTGATCTACGGCTCGATCACGGCCTATGGCGAGGTGGGCGAGGAAGCCGCCCGCACGGGCTTCGACGCGACCGCCTACTGGGCGCGCACCGGCCTGATGGACATGGTGCGGGCGACGACCGAGACCGAGCCGGTGCGGTCGATGCCCGGCATGGGCGACCATCCGACCGCGACGGCGTTGTATGCGGCCATCGTGACGGCGCTCTATCGTCGCGAGCGGACGGGGCGAGGCGGCGTTGCCCAGACCTCGCTGATGCAGAATGGCCTGTGGGCCAACGGCTGCTACGTGCAGAATCGGCTGTTCGGCGAACACGTCGCACACCGGCCGCCGAGGACCGGAACGCCCAATGCGCTGGCCAATCACTATCGCTGCCGCGACGGCCGCTGGTTTCTGATGGCGATGCACAATGAAGTGCGTCAGCTCGCGGGCTTCCTCAAGGCGGTCGAGGCCGAGCACCTCGTGCAAGATCCGCGCTTCGCGACACTCCAGTTGCGGCGGGAAAACCACAAGGCGCTGACCGAGATCCTCGACGGCATCTTCGCCAAGCGCGACCTCGCGGAATGGCGGACGCTTCTCGAAAGGGCTGGCGTGACCTTCGGCCCGGTGTACTCGGTCGACGAGGCCGCCGACGACGAACAGGCGCGCAGGATCGGCGCCCTCGTGCCCTTCGCCGACGGCGCCGGCCTCACCGTGTCCAGCCCCTT
Source organism: Reyranella sp. (assembly GCA_019750135.1). Taxonomy (GTDB): domain Bacteria; phylum Pseudomonadota; class Alphaproteobacteria; order Reyranellales; family Reyranellaceae; genus Reyranella. Next base: position 51,542 of record JAIEOV010000009.1, read on the forward strand.
CCACCTCGACGGCGCGACGAAGGTCGCGCCGGCCCGCGCGCCTACCGTCGGCCAGCATTCCGAGGCGGTGCTGTCGGATGCCGGCTACTCCGCCGACGAGATTGCCAAGCTGAAGACGCTCGGCGTTCTGCAGAATTAAAGGCTCGCATTATTCGGGAAAGCCACAAGACCCATTCGTATTATTCCGGCTAATCGAGGAAGACCGCTTCGACCATCTTGCGCTCTGTAAACGCGTCCCTCCATCGCGGCACGGAGCCCGTCATGAGCAATGTCCTTCTCATCCATTCCAGCCTGTTCGGCGAGAACTCCCAGTCGCTGGGCCTCGCGCGCGACTTCCTGAAGCGCTATCCGCATCGCTCGGTCGTCGAGCGGGCGTTGACGCCCGAGACCATACCGCATCTCGACGGCGCGACCTTCGCCGCCATGGGCACGCCTGCCGACCAGCACACCAGCAGCCAACGCGTTGCCACTGCCCTGTCCGACGAGCTGATCGCCGAGCTCGAGGCAGCCGACACGATCGTGCTTGCGGTGCCGATGTACAATTTCTCGATCCCCTCGACCCTGAAGGCGTGGATCGACCATGTGGCGCGCCGCGGCCGCACCTTCCGCTACTCGGAGAACGGCCCCGAGGGCCTGCTCAAGGGCAAGAAGGTGTTCGTCGTGGCAGCGCGCGGCGGCGTCTACAGCAAGGGTGCACCGGCGTCGGCATTCGATTTCCAGGAGCCCTATCTCAGGACCGTGCTGGGCTTTCTCGGCTTGACCGACGTGACCTTCGTCCATCTCGAGGGACTGGCCATGGGACCGGAAGCGGCCAACACCAACCGTGGCAAGGCGCTGGCCGAGATCGGCCGGCTGACCGGCGACGCAGTCGCGGCAGCTGCCGCCTGATCCGACCTAGGGGCGCCGGTCGCGCTTGCGCAGGAAGTCGACCAGCACCTTGAGCGCCGGCCGGATCTGCCGGCGGCTGGGATAGTAGAGGAAGAATCCCCCAAGCGGCGGCGGCTGGTAATCGTCGAGCACGGTGACCAGCCGCTTCGCCGCAAGGTCGCGCTCGACGGTGTTGCGCGGCATCTGCAGCAGCCCGACACCTTCGAGGACGGCCTGCATGGCCATGCGATCGTCGTTGACGATGAAGCGTCCCTCGACCGGCACCTCGACGACCCGCCGGTTCAGCCGCAGACGCCACGGGATCAGCGCGCCGCCGCCCAGGCGAATGCGGATGCAGTCATGTCCGGCAACCTCGTGCGGCGTCTGCGGCTTGCCGCGGCGGGCGATGTAGGATGGCGCCGCGACTGTCACGCCCTGGACCTCGTCGCTGATGCGCACGGCGATCATGTCGCGCTCCAGTCGATCAGCGTGACGGATGCCGGCATCGAAGCGGCCGGCGACGATGTCGGTCAGCGCGCTGTCGGCCGAGAGCTCGACGCTGATCTCCGGATAGGCGACCAGAAAGCGGCTGATGTTGGCGATCAGCCCGAGATAGGCGACGGGCGGCGCCACGGTGAGGCGCACGACGCCGGCGGGCTTCTCGCGAAAATCGTTCACCAGGTCGAGCGCGGCGCGATAGTCGTCGAGCACGGGCCGCAGCCGCGCCAGCAGGCGTTCGCCGGCGACGGTCGGCGCCACCGACCGCGTCGTGCGCTCGATCAGCCGCACGCCCAACCTCTCCTCGAGCTGGCGCACCATCTCGCTGACCCTGGGCGGCGACAGGCTGAGATGCCTGGCCGCCTTGGTGAAACTCTTCTGCTCGAGGACGGCCACGAAGGCATTCGTCTCGGCCAGGCTCGGTTCGGCCACCATCGGCTCTCCCTGTATTCGGAAATCCCGAACAAGGAACCGAGACTATTCCGTCAGGGGCTCGTCGGCGAGGCGGTCATGCCGGGGGCCAGGCCGGGGGTGATCTGTCCCGGCGTCAGGCCTGTATCCTCGACCTCCGAAGCAAGCGTTTCGGTCTTGCCGCGGTCTTTCGTGGTTGCCGGGATGCAACTCGCCCGGGCGGGCGGTCCGTCGAACACATCGGTGAGCCGGGCCTTCAGACCCGCCAAGACGGCGCGCGGGCCGCTCTGCCTCTCTCCAGGCTCCCGGACCGTTACCGTTGCCGTCATGCCGGCGACCAGGGGAACGCCCTTCGGCACCTCATCGATCGCGATCCGCACCGGCACACGCTGCGCCAGGCGCACCCAGGTGTAGACCGGGTCGACATTGGGCAATCCCTGTACGCCCGACGCCGCATTCGCCACACCGATCCCGCGGGTCACCGTCGAGACATGCCCCACGATCGGCTGCGCATAGCCCATCAACTTGGCTTCGACGCGATCGCCGATGCAGACGCGCGCCATCTTGGTTTCCTCGAAATAGCCATCGACCCAGTAGCTGTCGCTGTCGATGACGGACACCATGACGGCGCCTTGCCGCGCATAGTCGCCGACGCTCAGCAGGAGGTTGGTGACGTAGCCGTTGACCGGGCTGCGCACCTCGGTGCGTTGCAGGTTGATCTCGGCCTGGGCGAGCTGCTGGTGGGCCATGTCGAAGGCGGCTTTCGCCTGCAGCGCCGTTCCAGCGAAGACCTGCTGTTCCTCCGGCGTCGTCGCGAGGTTCGTCAGGTGCTGGCGGCGCTCGGACTGCACCTGCTTGACCTGCAGGTCTGCCGCCCTCTGCTCCAGCACCGCCTTGTTGGTGCGCACGCTGACCTCGAAGTCGAAGGGATCGATCACGTAGAGCACGTCGCCCTTGTGGACGAACTGGTTGTCGACGACGCGCCGCTCGGTGATCTGGCCCGAGATCTGCGGCGCCACGCTGGCGACCTGCACGCGGACCCTTCCGTCACGGGTCCACGGCGCCGCGACGTAGTAGTCCCAGGTCACGAGGGCCATGACTCCCGCCACGGCCATGATCGCCAAGGTCGCCAGTCTCCTCATCCACGGCAGCAACAGTCGGATCGCGCGGCTCATGAGTACCTCCCCCTAGAAAAACACCGTCAGCAAACCGAGCACCGTCACGTAGACGCTGAGCTCGGCAATCGACGGGTGGCTGAACAGCCTGGCAAAGCCCGAAAGACGCAGGATCGGCCGAAGGATCAGGAACATCGCCAATGCCGCCACGGCATAGGTGACGAACGGCGCCAGCAGCACCCCACCGATGACCAGCTCGCGAAACGGATGCGTCATGGCGCCTTCTCCTCGATGACGAAGCTCGCGACCTCGAGCGCGCGGCTTGTTGCGGGTGCGGCCTCCAGGATGTCGACTGCGACCCGACGGACGGCTCGGGCGTCCCGATCGACCAGGGCGCGGCGCGCCCGATTTGCCAGGCCTGCCGGCAACTCGCGGAGACTTGCCTCGCTGAGCCGGATCAGCGCGGCCTGATCGAACAGCTGGAGCGCTTCTTCCAGAACAACCCTGTCCGCGCCCGCGATCTGGCCGATCCGCACGGCATCACGGAACATCGCTTCTTCCGGCTCGTAGGGCTGAGCGCAGCCGACCTCGCGCCGCGCCGATGCCAGCAGAAGCCGGCGCCGGCGCTCATCGGAGACAGGTGGCACCAGGATCTGCGCCGCCAGCAACACGAACGGCCCCAGGCAGACGAGCAGCGCCGTCTCCAGGAAGACTTCCGCGTCATAGGTCTGCTGGTTGGCGAGCGCGGCAACGACCAGGATGACGATCAGGTTCATCCGGCCGATGCCGGCCAACAGCGGGTTGCGCACGGTCGACAAGACGGCCGCACCGATCATGAAGGGAGCAAGCCCCAGCGCCAGCAGCGGGAAGGCCGTGACGTGGCCGAGAACCAGGAAGTCGAGCACGCCGGCAAGCAGCACCCCGATCGGACAACCAATCAGCGCCGCCGTCGTGAAGCCGCGCGGATTGGGCGTGATCACACCCAGTCCCATGAAGGCTGTGATCAGGATCAGCGAGGCCGCCGCGGCCGGCCAGCCGGCGAGGATGAAGGTGACGGACGCCAGCGCGATCCGTAGCGCGGCCCGCACGCCGGTCTCTGCGGCAAGGCGATGGCAGGCATAAAACGGTGTCCGCCAGGTACGAACAGGCGCCTGGCCCGATCGCATGGCCGCGAGGTTCCCGCGCACGTCGCGATCGCGCCGCAACAGCTCCCTGAAAGCCCATTCCAGGGACGCACTCATGGGGAGCATCGAGGCGAGCCAGTCATCGCCCGCTTCGAGAGCCGACGCCATGCGATCGCGAACGGCGGTGTCGATGTCGGCCGGCAGCGCCTGCAGGACGCGCACCGCATGGACTTCCGCCACCAGCGCCACGGCCGTGCTGCGCGCGGCCGCGCTTCGGATCGGGCCGTTGCTCGATTCGGTCACAAGGCTCGTGATCTCGGACCGCAACGCGGCGATTTCCCGCAACAGTCCCGCCGTCAGCAGGGCATCGATCGCCTCACCGCGAATGAGGACCGTCGCCTGCTCGCGCACGCGGCGATGAAGAGCGGCCAGCTGGCCCACCAACGCCAGATGCCGATCGGGCGCCACCAGCAGGTCGTTGACGAGAGCGAGAGCGGCGATCCCCAGCGCAATGGCGGCGCCGCGCTGCATGCCGAAGTCGAAGACGTTGTTGGGCGTGTCGATCTGCTGGATGCCGACCAGCGCCACCGTGTACCCGGCAAGCACCGCTCCGTAGGCGCGGAAGCCGTCCGAGAGCGCCGAGACATAGACGCAAAAGCCCACCCACAGGGCGAACGCCAGGAAGAACAGGTCCCTCGCCTGGGAGAGGCTGCCGACGAGCACGATCGACGCGATCACGCCGATGACGGTGCCGGCGAACCGGAAGCCCGCTTTCTCCAGGGCTTGCCCGCGGCTCGGGGCCGCCAGGATTCCGACCGTGATGGCAGCGGTCGCGGGCGATTCGAGTTCCAGCCAGAAGCCCGCATACAACGCGACAGCCATGGCGAGCCATACGCGAACGCCGAACGCCCAAGAGGCGAAAGGAAGGCCAGCGAAATGGCGCGGCACCAGCCCTGTCGTGACACTCATCTGCATGGGAATCGTCTCCTGCCGCGAAGACTATTCCCGCAGATGCCCGACCGGTCTTTCCGCTTGTTCGTCTAACCGGCACTAAACCTTCGTATCACCTGTGGCCGCCATGAAAGCCGCCATGGTGAAAGCCGCCACCGTGGAATCCATGGAAGTGATGGAAATGGTGGAAACCACCGGTGAAGAAGACCGGACCGACAAAGGCCGGGCCATAGAACCAGGGATCCCAGTATGGCTCGGGGTATTGGTACAAATGGATCGCCTGCGGCGGCAGTGTGTAGACCTGCTCCGGCAGGCCGGGCGTATTCTGGGTGACGCGCCAACGGCCATCGGGCTGCCGGCACGCCCAGCCGACGGCTTGCTGCGGCTGTCCTCCAACCGTCACGGGCGCGGTGAACTCGCGACAGTTCTGAGGGTCGTTCTCAGGGGTGAGCGGCGCGGTTGGCGCCAAGGCAGGGGCCGGGGTCGCCGCGGTCGCCGGGTACTGGCCCGCACATCCCGCCAGGATCAACATGGCCGCGACGCTCAAAAAGGGAAGCGCATGGCAATCTCCTACAACAGGTCCGGATCACGACTCGGGGACGTGATCATGGACAACAGGTAGGCACTCCCTGCCCATCCGCCTGTTGTACGGAGGTTTGCTCCGATGCCCTGTTGGTATGAAGACCTGCGTCTCAGCGGAAGGTCAGGCCCTCGAAGCGCCCGGACCGGCGCCATTCATCGATGTACTTGAAGTAGGCCGAGGCGCCTGCCGGGTAGCCGACGGCGAGGCGGGCGGCGAGGCCCGCATCCTGCCCCTCGTTGTTGTAGTAGCCCGGCGTGCAGTCGGCCCCGCCGGTCATGCGGCCCATGCCCGTCAGCAGCAGCTTCACCCACTCATCCTCGGCCTCCTTCGTGACTTCGATCTCGCGGAAGCCGCCGTCGATGGCATGCCGGACCTCGAGCGCGATGGTGCGGCCGGCCTCGGTGAGGTTGTGCGGGACGTTGGAGATCAGGTTCGCGCCCTGGGTCGGCTGAACGAAGAAGGCGTTGGGGAAGCCATGGACATGCATGCCGTGCTTGGTGCGCATCCCCTCCTTCCAATAGTCGGAGAGCTTCAGCCCGTCGCGGCCCACCAGGTCGAAGCCGGCGCGGCGGCGATACTCGGTGCCGACCTCGAAGCCCGAGGCGTAGATCAGGCAGTCCAACGGATACTCCACGCCGGCCACGACCACGCCGGCCGGCGTGATGCGCTCCACGCCCTTGCCGTCGGTGTCGACCAGATGGACGCCCGGCAGGTTGAAGGCCTGCAGGTAGGAATCGTGGAAGCACGGCCGCTTGCAGAGCTGGCGGTACCACGCCTTCAGGTGCTGCGCCGTCGCCGGATCGCCGACGATCGCGTCGACGCGGGCGCGGATCTCTTCCATCTTCTCGTGATCGGCGTCTTCGAACGCGGACAGCATGTTCTCGCGCGTGCGCTGCTCCTTGGGCAGGGTCAGGATGCGCTGGCGGATGCGGCGCGACAGGTCGGTCCAGCCGTCCTGCACCAGGTCCTCGGTCGCCGTCCCGCCCGCCTGGTTCGCGGTGAAATTCTCCAGCCAGCGCTGCTGCCAGCCCGGCGTCGCGATGCCGGAGAACCAGCCGGGATCGATCGGCGCATTGGCGCGGACATCGACCGAAGACGGCGTGCGCTGGAAGACGAAGAGCTCCTTCGCCGCCTTCGCGAGGTGCGGCACGCACTGCACGGAGGTGGCGCCCGTGCCGATGATGCCGACGCGCTTGTCGGCAAGCCTGGTCATCGGCGCGCCGAAAGGATCGCCGCCGGTATAGGCGTAGTCCCAGCGGCTCGTGTGGAAGGAGTGGCCGGCGAACGTCTCGATGCCCGCGATGCCGGGCAGCTTGGGGACATGCAGCGGACCGGTGCCGAGACCGATGAACTGCGCGGTGAAGGCATCGCCGCGGTTGGTGCGGACGACCCAGCACGACCGCGCGCCGTCCCACGACAAGTCCTGGACCTCGGTGTGGAACAGCGCGTTGTCGTAGAGGCCGAAGTGCCGGCCGATGCGGCGACAGTGATCCAGGATCTCGGGCGCGTGCGCGTATTTCTCGGTCGGCCGGTGCCCGGTTTCCTCGAGCAGCGGCATGTAGACCATCGACGCCGTGTCGCACTGGGCGCCGGGATAGCGGTTCCAGTACCAGGTGCCGCCGAAGTCGCCGCCCTTCTCGACGATGCGCACGTCCTTCACGCCGGCCTCGACCAGGCGCGCCGCCGTCACCAGCCCGGCGAAGCCGCCGCCAACGAAGGCAAAGGTGACGTGGTCCGTCTTCGCCGCACGCGGCTCGATCGGCGTGTAGGGATCGTCGAGGTAGCGGGCGAACACGCCCGCTGCCTGCACATACTGGGCATTGCCGTCGGCGCGCAGGCGCTTGTCGCGCTCCTCGCGGTACTTGCGCCGGAGCGCGTCGCGGTCGATCGCAGTCATGGGGCCGGCCTATACCTCGCCAGTCCCGGATCGGCCACCCTGGACTAGCGACAGCTGTCACCCCGAGCGCAGCGAGGGGCCTTTGAGGCTGCAGGAAAGGTCCCTCGCTGCGCTCGGGATGACAGCGGGTCTGTATCAGGCATCGATTTTCCCGATACTATTCGGCCTTGATCCCCGCGAACTTGATCACCTTCGCCCACTTTTCAGTGGCCTCCGCGACGATCGTCCCGAATTCTGCGGGCGTGCCGCCCATCACCGTGCCGCCCAGCTCGACGATCCGGCCTTTGACTTTCTCATCGGCGAGGCCGGCATTGAGCTCCTTGTTCAGCAGGTCGATGACGGCGGTCGGGGTGCCCTTGGGCACGCCGATGCCGGCAAAGCCGCTGGCCTCGTAGCCAGGCACGAATTCCGCCACCGTCGGAACGTCGGGCAGCACGTCCAATCGCTTCGCCGGCGTCACCGCGAGCGCGCGCAGCTTGCCGGCCTTGATCTGCTGGATCGATTCCGACACCGGCGCGAAGATCACCTGCACCTGGTTGGCGAGCAGATCGGCGACCGCGGGCGCGCCGCCCTTGTACGGGACGTGGACCAGGTTCACCCCGGTCATCATCTTGAACAGTTCGCAGGCGATGTTCTGCGGCGTGCCCTGGCCGGCCGACCCGTAGTTGATCTTGCCCGGATTGGCCTTGGCGTAGGCGATGAACTCAGGGAGCGTCGCGGCGGGGACCGAGGGATTCACCACGACGACGTAGGCCAGCCGCGCGAGGTAGATCACCGGCGCAATGTCCTTGACGAAATCGAAACTGAGATTGCTGTAGAGCGCGGAATTGATCGCGTTCGGCGTGACGGCCTGCAGCAGCGTGTAACCATCCGCGGGGGACCGGGCGACCATCTCGGTGCCGATGTTGCCGCTGGCGCCGGGTTTGTTCTCGATGATGAATTGCTGGCTGAGGCGCTGCGTCAGCCATTCGCCCATCAGGCGCGCCATGATGTCGGTCGCCCCGCCGGCGGGAAAGCCGACGACGATGCGTACCGGCCGCGATGGATAGGCTTGTGCCCACGCAACGCCGGATGCGGCCGGCAACGCGGCGGCACCCACACCGAGACTCAAGAGTAAGCGACGAGAAACCTTCACGATACTCTCCTCCCATTGGCTTTTTTAGTTGGCTTAGTTCGCCTGCAATCGCACTCCTTCGGCGTTGCGGACATGGTCGTAATTCTGGTTCTGGTACCAGGTCATGAACGCTGTGTAGGTCGTGGGCTCGTACTTGACCGGATGGGCCGCGTCGGTGCACGACGGCAGGCACACCATCTCGTGGTCGATCGTGCAGTCGAAAAAGAACGGGATGGCGTAGCGCTCGCCGCCGGAGCGGTTGACGACGCGATGCGGCGTGGCGCGGAAGCGGCCGTTGCTCCAGCGGTTCAGCATCTGCCCGCTATTGACCAGAAATGCGCCCTCGATCACCGGCGCGTCGATCCAGCGTCCCGACGCGGTGCGCAGCGACAGGCCCGGCACCTTGTTCTGCGCCAGCAAGGTCATGAACGAGGTGTCGGCATGCGGCGCCAGGCCGTATTCGCCGTCCGTCAGCACCGGCGTGTGGGGATAGTGCGACATGCGCAGCGTGTACTGCGGCTCGCGGAAGGCCGGCGCGAAATGCTGCGGCGGCATGCCGAGGGCCGCGGCATAGACCGGCAGAATCGACAGCGCCGCGCGCTCCAGGGCATCGCAGTAGGCGACGACCGTCTCGCGGAAGCCCGGCAGCCCGGCCGGCCACTGGTTCGCGCCGCGGAAGCGCCTGTTGGCGATCACGTCGGGGTGGTCGAGCGGCAGGTCGCGTTTGACGAAGAATGCCTCGTTGAGGTTCGGCTTGTTGTTGGTGCTGACATCCGAATGGCGCGTGGTTGCCGCCTTCATCGCCAGGTAGCCGATATTGTGCTCGTTGATCTTGAGCCTGAGCTTGTCGTCCAGCGGCTGGGCATGGAAGCGCTCGGCCTCGGCGAACACCCGCTCGACAAGCGACTGCGGCACGCCGTGCCCGGTCATGAACCAGAAACCGACATCCTCGTAGGCATGACGCAGTTCCTGGGCGCAGCGCGCGAGCGCATCGCCGTCGCCGGCGATGGCGCCCGACACGTCGATGATGGGAATCTCCTCGCTGCTCACGCCGGACATCGAAACCCTCCCGATCCCTGGCACGCTTTTGGCAAGCCTAGGGCAGCGTTCCCGCCTGCGGCAAGGAGCATCGCGCCTGCGGGTCTTGCCCTGCGATACCGGCGGGATCAGAGTTCGCGGCCGGGGATCATCGAGATGTACAGGAAGGGAAGAAGGGGGACCGCATGACACGCTTCACGACAATGGCCCTGGCCGGCGCGCTGGCGCTCGGCCTGTTGGGCACGCCGACGCCGCCACAGGCCCAGCAGGACAAGAACGTCCTGGTCTGGGGCGACACTCTGCCCGCAGGACTCGATCCGCACGCCATCTTCGACGTGCCGATGCAGTTCATCCTGCTCAATATGTACGACACGCTCTATCGCTACTCGGGCAATCCGCCGGAGCTGCAGCCGTGGCTGGCCTCGGCCCACCAGGTGAGCGAGGACGGCCTGACCTGGACCTTCAAGCTGGTGCCGGGCGCCAAGTTCCACGACGGCAGCCCGATCACCGCCAACGACGTGGTCTACAGCTTCCGCCGCCTGCTCGGCATGAAGCGCGGTCCGTCCGGCGCCTTCCTGCCGGTGCTGAAGCCCGACAACGTCACGGCGCCCGACGCCGAGACCGTGCGCTTCGTGCTCGACAAGCCCTATGCGCCGTTCCTCTCCGCCATTCCGCTGGTTGCCATCGTCAACCAGAAGCAGGTCGAGGCGAACATCAAGGACAACGACTTCGGCTCGACCTGGCTCTCCGCCAACGACGCCGGCAGCGGCCCCTACCGCCTCGATCCGGCGTCCTACCGGCCGCGCGAGGCGCTCGACCTGATCCGCAACAAGGATCACTTCAAGGGCTGGGCCGACAATGCCAAGCCGATCGACCTGGTGCGCTCGCGTCCCGTCGCCGAGACGTCGACGCGCGTGCTGGCGCTGATGCGCGGCGAGATCGACGCCACCGACTCCTACCTGCCGACCGACCAGGTCGAGCGGGTCGAGAAGAACGCGCGCACCCGTGTCGCCCGCGACGAGTCCATGCGCGTCTTCATCATCCGCATGAACAACAAGAAGCCGCCGTTCGACAACGCCAATGCGCGCAAGTGCTTCGCCTCGGCCTTCAACTACGACGGCTTCAACCAGGTGATCCTGAAGGGCTATGTCGACCGCAATCCCGGACCCAACCCGCGCAACCTGTGGGGCAATCCGCCCAACCTCGCGGGCTACAAGTTCGATCCGGCGGCGGCCAAAGCCTATTGCGACAAGGCCAAGGCCGAGGGCGCCAAGCTCGATCGCGAGGTCGAAATCCACATCCAGAGCGAGCTCGAGCAGACCTCGCAGGCGGCGCAGATGTTCCAGGCCGACCTGCAGAAGCTCGGCATCAAGATGAAGATCGTGCCCAGTACCTGGCCGCAGATCACCTCGGCGACCGGCAAGCCCGAGACCTCGCCGGACCTCTGGATCCACTGGGTCAGCACCTACTTCGTCGACCCCGAGAACTGGATCGGCCAGATGTACGACACGCAGTTCTTCGGCACCTGGAAGGCGTCGTCCTACTACGGCAACGCCGAGGTCGACGCGCTGCTGGGCAAGGCGCGCTCGCTGAGCGACAAGGCCGAGCGCGACAAGCTCTACCAGCAGGCGACGGCCCGCATCGTCGAGGATTCGCCCGACATCTGGGTCTACAACACCATCCAGCTGCGCGGCCTCAGCAAGCGCGTGCAGGGCTACAAGTTCAGCCCGGTCGGCGGCGGCGGCGACCTGCGCTGGATGTCGCTGTCGGAGTGAGCGCGGCCAACGCCACGAAGCGCCACGCCGAAGCTTCTCTTCCTGACCTCATGCGTCCGCTCCCGCTGGCCTCATATTCCTCTCCCCCGCTAGGGGGAGAGGTTAGGAGAGGGGGCAGCGCACGTCGATTCCCCCTCTCCTAACCTCTCCCCCTAGCGGGGGAGAGGAACATGAGGCGGGAGGGAGGAACGTGAAGGGAAGAGGAGCTTTGATCGTATCTGAGGTCGTCTGAGCCCCTGAGATTTTGGAAACCCGTCGTTGCTCCTCTTCCTGATCCGCCGTCTGCTTCTGGCCATCCCGGCCCTGCTCGGGCTGATGGTGCTCACCTTCGTGCTGGTGCGCGTGGTGCCGGCCGATCCGGCCACGACGCTCGCGGGCGAAACCGCGACGCCGCAGCAGGTGCAGGAGATCCGGCGCAAGTACGGCTTCGACCGGCCGCTCTATGAGCAGTTCGCGATCTACGTCGGCCAGGTCGCGCGCGGCGATCTCGGCAACTCGGTGTTCTCGAACCGGCCGGTGATGGACGACGTGCGCCGCACCCTGCCCGCCACGCTCGAGCTGATCGTCGTCTCACTGCTGCTGGCGGCGCTGATCGGCATCCCGCTCGGCACCCTGTCGGCCGTTCACCATAACGGCCTGCTCGACCATGTCGTGCGCGTCGTCACGGTGGGCGGCCTCGCCGTGGCGTCGTTCTGGTTCGCCATCATGCTGCAGCTCCTGTTCTCGATGGAGCTCGAATGGCTGCCCTTGCGCGGCCGCATCGGGGTGAACATCGGCGCGCCGCCGAACGTCACCGGCTTCTTCCTGGTCGATTCGCTGCTGGCCGGGCGCTGGGACCAGTTCGTCAGCAGCCTGAGGCACATCGCGTTGCCCGCGATCACGCTCGCCGTGCCGGCGCTCGCCACCATCGCCCGCTTCGCCCGCGTCGGCGTGCTCGACACCATGCAGCGCGACTTCGTGCAGTATGAGACGGCAGTCGGCTATCCCAGGCGCCGCATCGTCTGGGTCTATGTTCTGCGCAATTCGGTGATCGCCGCCGTGACCCAGATCGGGCTGTTGTTCGGCGCCCTGGTGTCGAGCGCGGTCGCGGTCGAGGCGATCTTCGACTGGCCGGGCCTCGGCAGCTACGCCGTGCAGGCGATCCTGAGCAGCGACTACAAGGCGGTGCTGGCGGTGACCCTCGTCGTCGGCGTGATCTACGCCGTCATCAACATCCTGGTCGACCTGGTGCACGGCCTGCTCGATCCGCGCGTCGCCGAGCAGCTATGAAACTGATCGCGCTCAAATTCCTGCGCGACGTGCCGGCAGTGCTGGGTCTCGTCATCGTGCTGTTCGGCCTGTTCGTGGCGGTGTTCGCCACCCAGCTCGCGCCCCATCCCGAGGCCGCCTTCCAGTCGAACCTGCTGGCGCGCTTCAAGCCTCCGTCGGCCGAGTACTGGTTCGGCACCGACAATCTCGGCCGCGACATCTTCAGCCGCGTCGTGCTGGGCACGCAGAGCGCCTTCGTCATCGCGCTGACCGTCGTCGGCTCGGCGATGCTGATCGGCGTGCCGCTGGGCCTGTTCGCGGGCTATCTCGGCGGCTGGCGCAGCGAGCTCATCATGCGCGTGACCGACGTGGTGCTGGCCGTGCCGCAGCTCATCCTGGCGCTCGCCCTGGCGCAGCTGATGAAGCCCGGCCTCAGCACGGCCATGCTGGCGCTGGCGCTGACCTACTGGCCGTTCTTCACCCGCACCGTCTATGCCGAGACGCGCCGCCTCAGGAGCTCGCTGTTCGTCGAGGCCCTGCAGGGCGTCGGCGCCTCGACGGCGCGCATCGTGTTCCTCCACATCCTGCCCAACGCCGCCTCACCCATCATCGTGCGCGCCACGATCGGCATGGGCTTCACCATCCTGACGGCCGCCGTGCTGGGCTTCCTCGGAGTCGGCGCCACGCCGCCCGATCCCGACTGGGGCCTGGCCATCGCCGAAAGCCGCAAGTTCCTGCCCGAGACCTGGTGGTTCGCCACCTTCCCCGGCCTCGCCATCCTGATCGCCGTCCTGGGCTTCAACCTGCTGGGCGACGGATTGCGCGACCTGGTCGATCCCCGCCTGAGGCGCTCGCGATGAGCGACGCGCTGCTGAAGGTCTCCAATCTCGCCGTCTCGATCGGCGGCGACGAAGGCACCGCGCGCATCCTCGATCGCGTCGATCTCGAAATCCCGCGCGGCCGCATCGTCGGCGTGGTGGGCGAATCGGGCTGCGGCAAGTCGACCCTGATCAAGGCCATCCTCGGTGTCCTGCCGCCGCGGGCGCGCGTCGATGCCGGCGAGATCCTGTTCGAGGGTCGCGATCTCGCGAAACTGCCGACCGACGTGCTGGCGCGCGAGGTGCGCGGCGCCGCCATCGGCTTCATTCCTCAGGATCCGTTCCTTGCCCTCAATCCGGTGTTCAAGGTCGGCACGCAGATGCTCGAGACCATGCGCTGGCATGCGCCGCCGCAGTGGAAGGGCCGCCATCGCGAACGCCTGGTCGAGCTTTTGCGCGCGGTGCAGGTGCCGGATCCCGAACGCGCCCTCGAACGCTACCCGCACGAATTCTCGGGCGGCCAGCGCCAGCGCCTGCTGATCGCCGCCGCCCTGTCGTGCCAGCCGAGGCTTCTGATCGCCGACGAGCCGACGACGGCGCTCGACGTCACGACCCAGCAGCAGGTGCTGCTGCTGCTGCGCAACCTCGTCGCCGAGTTCGACCTCTCGATGCTGTTCGTGACCCATGATTTCGGCGTCGTCGCCCAGCTCTGCGACGAGGTGAGCGTGATCTACGCCGGCCAGACCGTCGAGGCGGCGCCGACGCGGCGATTGATCGACGAAGCCGCCCATCCGTACGCCCGCCTGCTGCTGGCCTGCCATCCCGATCGCGCCACCGACCTCGGCGGCATCCCGGGCAGCGTGCCGAGCCCGTTCACGCCGCCGGGAGGCTGCCGCTTCCACCCGCGCTGCCCGATCGCCGTCGCGGACTGCGCCAGCGCGCGGCCCGTCATCGAAGAGACGTCGGCTCATCACGACGTCGCTTGCCCCCGCTACCGGCTGCCGCTTCCGTGACCGACATGCTCCTCGAAGTGCGCAACCTCCAGACGGTGCTGGGGCACGCCCGGCCATTGATCGGCCGGCACAGCGCCGGCGTGCGCGCTGTCGATGGCGTCGATCTAACAGTGAGGAGCGGCGAGATCCTCGGATTGGTCGGCGAAAGCGGCTGCGGGAAGTCGACCCTGGCCAGAACCCTGCTCGGCGTGCAGCGCGAGAGCGCCGGCGAGATCGTCCTCGAAGGCCGCGCCGTCGGCGGCCTGGCGCCGATCGAAGCGCGGCGCGTGCGCAGCGACATCCAGTACGTCCACCAGGATCCCGGCGCGGCGCTCGATCCCTGGTGGTCGATCGGCCGCTCGCTCGAAGAAGGCCTGAAGATCCGCGGCAACCGTTCGGCGCCCGACCGACAGGCGCGCGTGCGCCGCGCGCTCACCGAGGTCGGCCTCGATCCGGCGACGGCCGGACGCTATCCGCACGAGCTGTCGGGCGGCCAGCTGCGGCGTGTCGGCATCGCCCGCATCCTGGTGCTCGAGCCGCGGCTGGTGATCCTCGACGAGCCCACCGCCGGCCTCGACCTGTCTGTGCAGGCGACGGTGCTGCGCCTGCTGCGCGACCTGCAGGCGCGGCTGGGGCTCACCTATCTCTTCATCAGCCATGACCTCTCGGTCGTACGGCGGCTGTGCGATCGCGTGGCCATCATGTATCTCGGCCGCATCGTCGAGATCGCGCCGACCGAAGAGGTCTTCAGCACGCCGCGTCATCCCTACACCCGCGTCCTGCTCGCGGCCTCGCCGCGGCTCGACAGCGAGCTGGTGCAGAACGCGCCGGTGCTGGGCGAGCCACCCAAGCCGGGCGCCGTTCCAGCGGGCTGCGCCTTCCACCCGCGTTGCCCGGCGGCCGAGCCGCGATGCGCGCTGAGCCGGCCTGAGCCCCAACCGGTGACCGCCGACCATCTGGTAAGCTGCCTGCGCTGGCGCGAACTCCCTCAACAACCGGATTCTGGCGTGTCATGACCGACTCCAACGGCCGTTCCAACATCCCGACCTTCGACAGCGAGGAGATCCTGGCCGGCATCCGGCGCTGGGTCGAAGTCGAGACGCCGAGCCACGACGGCGCCGCGGTGAACCGCCTGGTCGACGTGGTCGAGAGCGACCTGGCGCGGATCGGCGCACCGACCAAGCGCACGCCCGGACGCGACGGCTTCGGCGACATCCTCGAAGCGCGCGCGCCGTGGGGCGACGAGGACGAGCCCGGCATCCTGATCATGGGCCATCTCGACACCGTCCATCCGATCGGCGCGCTGGCGACCACCCACGTCTTCCGGCGCGAGGGCGATGCGGTGTTCGGGCCGGGCATCTACGACATGAAGGCCGGCTCCTACATGGGCTTCTATGCCCTGCAGCATTTCGTACGAGAAGGCCGGCGCACCAAGCTGCCGGTGCGCGTGCTCTACATTCCGGAGGAAGAAGTCGGCAGCCCGACCAGCCGTGCCGCCATCGAGGCGGCCGCCCTGAAGTCGAAGTACGTGCTGGTCATGGAGCCGGCGCGCGACGGCGGCAAGTGCGTGACGGCGCGCAAGGGCTGGGGCCGCTTCGACATGACCATCACCGGCCGCGCCTCGCATGCCGGTTCGCGGCCGCAGGACGGCCGCAGCGCGCTGCGCGAGCTCGCCCGCCAGATCCTCGATCTCGAGGCGATGACCGACTACGACAAGGGCGTCTCGGTCGTGGTCGGCATGGCGAGCGGCGGCAGCGCGCCCAACGTCGTGCCGGCGCTCGCCACCGCCACCATCGATCTGCGCGTGCCGCCCGGCATCGACGTCGACGCCGTCGTCAACCGCGTGCTGCAGCGCACGCCGTTCGATCCGGACTGCCGCATAGAAGTAACGGGCGGCATCAACCGGCCGCCCTACGAGAAGAACGCCGGCATCACCGCCCTGTTCGAGCACGCCAAGGCGTGCGCCGCCGAGATCGGCTTCGTGCTGGAAGACACACCGCTCACGGGCGGCGTCAGCGACGGCAATTTTCCCGCCGCGCTGGGCATCCCGACGCTCGACGGGCTGGGCGCCGACGGCCGCGGCGCCCACGCCCTCGACGAACAGATCAGCTACGCCTCACTGGTGCCGCGGGCGCAGCTGCTGGTGCGGATGCTCGAGACACTGACCTGACGGCTATTCCGGCTGCACCCCGGCTTCCTTGAGCAGAGCCGACCAGTACTTCGCCTCTGCCCGGAGTTTCGCGTTGAGGGCGGCAGGCGTCGCCTGGTCCTGCGCGACCGGCTCCATGCTGAGCTGGGCAAACCGCGCGATGACGTTGCTGTCCTTGAGGGCGGCCTGCAAGGCGGTCGCGAGCTTGTCGACGGCGGCCGCGGGCGTCCCCTTGGGTGCGTAGAGCCCGTACCAGGTGGTGATGCCGATGTCGGGAAAGCCCGCCTCGGCGGTCGTGGGCACGGCGGGCAGCGCCGCGACCCGGCGCTTGGTCGTCACCGCATAGGGCTTGATCTTGCCGGCCTGGATGTTGGCGGTCGTGCCCGTCGCGGGCTCGCAGTAGACGTCGATCTGGCCGGCCAGAAGATCCTTCATGACCTCGCCGCCGCCCTTGTAGGGGATGAAGGTCATCTTCGTTCCCGTCGCGCTCGCGAACATCAGCCCGCAGAGATGCGCCACCGAGCCCAGGCCCGAATGCGCGTAGTTCGCCCGGTCGGGCCGTTCGCGGATGTAGACGACGAGTTCCTTCAGATCTTTCGGCGCGAGATCGAGCTTGCCGACGATCGTCATCGGCACCTCGGTGATCAGGCCGATCGTCTCGAAGCCTTCGATCGGATCGTATGGCAGGGACTTGTACAGGCTGACGCTGGTCGCCTGGCCGTTGTGGCCCAGCAGGATCGTGTAGCCGTCGGGCTTCGCCTGGGCCACGCGCGCCGTGCCGATCGTTCCGCCGGCGCCGCCGACATTCACGACAACGATCTCCTGCCCCAGGCTGCGCCGCATGGCTTCCGCGATCAGGCGGGCAATGATGTCGCCAGGGCCACCGGCGACGAACGGCACCACCATCGTCACCGGACGGTTCGGATAGTCCTGTGCGACCGCCGAGACGGTACTGCACAGCAACAAGAGTACGGCTGCGATCCACTTCCCAATTTTCATGATGGCGTTTCCTCCACGCGCTTCGCGTGCTTGGCTTCTTCTTCGAGATATCCGTCACGATAGAGGCTCATGGCGCGCTCGTGCACCCTCAGTTCGCGTTGGCCGAGCTCGTCCTGCGGCCAGGCGGCGGGCTCGAAATGGCCATGACGATCGGCCCCCCGGACGAGCAACGCGGCCTGTCGGACCGAACCGGAGGGCCGGGTGTGCGTCGGGATGTAGTTCAGTCCCAGGCCGATGCGGCGGTGCGACGAGGTGTTGGGCCCTGAGCGGTGCGGGCAGAGCCCGTGATGCATCGAGAACCAGCCCGGCGCGAGCGGCATCGCCACCGGGTCGCCCTCGTCGAGCGGCTCGGTGATGACCTGGCCGGCGCGGTTGACGCTGTCCTTGACGACCCGCGAGACATGGCTGAGCTGGCGCGGCTTGCCACGAAAGGAGATCGCGTCCATGCAGCCGGCGGCTTCGTTGGCCTCGGTCAGGGCGATCCAGACCGTGACCTCTTCCTTCGGCTCGATCCCGTAGTAGGTCGAGTCCTGGTGCCATGCCGCGATGGTGGGCGAGTGCGGCTCCTTGATGAAGAAGGTGCTGGTGAAGATCAAGATGTCCGGCCCCAGCAGGTCCTCGACCCTGTCGAGGATGCGCGGGTCGCGCGCCAGCCGGGCGGCCCACGGCAGGAGGAGATAGGGCATCGACCGCCATCTCATGTCCGGATGCGCATTGATCGGCGAGCCCAGCCACGCCTCGTAGCGCGCGACCCCCTGGCGGCACGCCTGCAGCTCTTCCTCATCGAGCAAGGGGAACGGCGACAGGAATCCATCGTGCTTCCATTGCGCCACCTTGTCCGCCGGCAGTGCGCCCATGAGCCTCTCCCTCGTTGACATTTGCGAGTGGGCAGCCCTCCGCGTGGCTTGTCAACGCAGCCGCGGCGGCGATCCTTGCTGGAAGCAATGCATGGTGCGGAAGGCACGTCGCGGTCCTCACGGTCATGGCCCGATCCGGCGGTCCGGCGCCGGTCGAGTGCGGCGCCTCGGAGCCCGCCATCCTGTCGTTCCTTCCCTTGGCGGTCCGCGACAAGGTCTGCCGCGCCACGCCCGTCGCCGCTCAGCGGCAAGCGCCTGTCGAGCAGCGTCTTGGCCGCCGAGATCGAGACGACGCGCCACAAGGGCTTCGCCTTCAGCAACGGCGAGAAGCTGCCGGATTCGATCGGCATCGCCGTGCCCATCCGACTATCCGAGGAACGGCCGATCGGCTCCTTGACTTTGACGATCCCGGAGAGCCGCTTCGTGCGATCGAAGCTCAAGGCCTATGTCGAGCTGCTGTCCGACGAAGCCGGGCTGCTGTCGACGCATCCGCATCGATTTGATCGCCGATAAACCTGCTGCGAGTATGGCATATCGGGGCGTGACGGGGAGAACATGAGACAAACGCGTCAATACGGGCTCGGCGCGGCCTTCGCGCTGGCCGTGGGATCGCTGATCCCTGTCGCACCGGCCGGCGCGCAAACCGCCACCGCCTGCGTCACCGCCGCCTGCACCACCGCCCAGCAGAACCAGCTGACCTCGCTGCTGGCGCCCTTCGCGACCCTGGTCGGGACAAACGCTTTATCTGCCAGCTTCCAGACCCAGACCACCCTCTACCAGAGCCCGACCTACAATCAGCAACTCCAGGCCGCGGCGAACGCCAACCTTCCGGCCGTGCTGACTCAGATCTGGGAACCGTACAACAACCCGTCGTCGCTGTCCGCCAACGTCCTGACCGCTCTCAACAACACCACCGTGATGACGGCGGTCAACAACGCCTTCCAGGTCCCCAACGTCTCCTCCCAGGCGACATTCCTGAAGAGCTACACCGGCTTCACCACGTACCAGAGCTTTGGACAGTCAGGCCCCTACAACATCGCCAACATCGATCCGCATCCCTTCCAGACCAACGCGGTCATCTGGGGAAACCCGTGGACCAACGCGACGGTGCCCTGCCCCGCCGGCACGCCGGCGGCCAACTGTCCAGCGGCGGTGCAGCTCTCCAACTGGGAGTCGGATTCGTCGAAGTCGACGTCGGGATCGTTCCCCAGTGCGCACATGATGGGCGGCAGCCTCGCCGCGCTCACCTATGCCGTCATGATGCCGGAGACCTATCAGGACCTGATGCTGTCGGCCCAGCAGTTCGGCCTCAGCCGCAACTTCGTGGGCGTGCACTATCCGACCGACATCATCGGCGGCCGCATCGCGGCCTACTACACGATGGTCCAGGTGCTGGCGAACAACCAATCCTTCGTCACCGGCGACTACCAGGCCCTGCTGCAGTCGACCGCTGCGACGCTGCGCGGGTCGATCGCCGGCGGCGTGCCCACGCCCTATGCCGGTTGCACCGCCAACGTCGCGACCTGCATCGCCAACGGCACCTTCCCGACGGCGGCGCAGTTCACCGCCGCCAGCCAAGCCTATGCCGCGCTGACCAACTACGGCCTGCCCTCGACCGGTCCGACCGATCTCGCACCGGTCGTGCCGGCCAATGCCGAGCTGCTGCTCGCCTCGCGCTTCCCCTATCTCTCGGCGAGCCAGCGGCGCGACGTGCTGGCGAGCACCGAGCTGCCGTCGGGCGCACCGCTCGACAACGGCTCGGGCTGGGCCCGGCTCAACCTCTACGCCGCGGCGGGCGGCTACGGCGCCTTCACCTCCAACGTCACGGTGACCATGGACGCCGCCAAGGGCGGCTTCGAGGCCATCGACATGTGGAGCAACAACATCAGCGGACCGGGCGGCCTCACCAAGCTCGGCAGCGGCATCCTGGTGCTGGGCGGCAACAACACCTACACCGGCGGCACGGTCGTCGGCGGCGGCACCCTGGCGCTAAGCGGCACCCTGATCGGCAATCTCAGCACCCTGCCCGGCGCCACCTTCGTGACCGGCGGCGGCTATGTGGTCTCGCCCGGCTCGACGCTCAACAACGCCGGCACCTTCCAGTCGGTCAATGCCTCGCTGCTGAACCAGGGCACGATCGTCAACAGCGGCACGATGCTGAGCAGCGTCAGCAACGCCGGCAGCTTCGCCAACAACGGCGTCGTGACCGGCTCGATCGTGAATGCGGGCCTGCTGTCGGGCACCGGTACGATCGTCGGCAACGTGGCCAACTTCGGCAACCTGGCGCCGGGCAACTCGATCGGCACGATGACGGTAAACGGCAGCCTGGTGCAGAACGGCGGCACCTATCAGGTCGAGACCAACTCCGCCGGCCAGAGCGATCGCATCAACGTGACGGGCACGCCGGGGACCGCCTCCCTCAACGGTACTGTCAGCGTCGTCGGCGCCTCGGGCGTGCAGGCGCCGCGCACGACCTACACCATCCTCAATGCCACCGGCGGCGTTGCCGGCAGCTTCGCCTCGGCCAACAGCCTCTACCCGTTCCTGCTGCCGTCGCTCAGCTACGACGCCAACAACGTCTACCTGACCCTGCAGGTCGGCGGCTTCGCGGCGGCGGGCCAGACGGCGACGCAGCAGGCCGTCGGCCGGGTGCTCGACGCCAACGTCTTCACCGCAACGGGCGATTTCGCGACGGTGCTGGGGACCATGGCGACCAACACGCAGTCGCCGGCGCTGGCTCAGGCCACGCTGACGTCGCTCAGCGGCCAGAACTACTCGTCCTTCTCGAGCACCATGGTGCAGGGCGCCCTGCTGTTCATGAACAACTTCGCCAACCAGACGGGCGGCGGCGGCGGTCTGGCCAGCAACCGCGTCGCCCTGGCCGAAGCGTGCGACGTCGCTTGCGACACGACTCCATCGGCCACGTGGGGAGCGTGGGGCGGCGCGCTGGGCGGGCTGGGCACGATCGGCGCCAATGCGGCAATCGGCGCCGTCACCTACAACGTCGGCGGCTTCGCGGCCGGTCTGGATCGCGTGGTCGCGCCGGGCGTCACTGTCGGCGTGACGACGGGCTACACCACCGGCACGCAGTGGACCTCGGGCTTCACCGGCAGCGGCACCACCGACACCTTCCTCGCCGGCCTCTATGGGGGCTTCAGGCAGGACAGGATCTATGCCGACGCCGTGTTCGGCTACGCCTACAGCAATAATCAGATGTGGCGGCAGATCTCCATCCCTGGCCTGCAGCCGCGCACGGCGCAGGGCAGCGCCGGGGCCAACCAATGGTATGGGCAGATCGAGGGCGGCTACCGCTTCGACATCGGCGCGGTAGGTACCGTGGCGGCCGACGCCTACGTCACGCCGTTCGTGCGGCTCCAGGGCTACACCGGCGCGATGAACGGCTTCACCGAGAACGGCGCGCAATCGCTCAATCTCACGGTGGCGGGGCAGACCACGAACTCGCTGCGCTCGGTGCTCGGGGCGCAGCTCGGCGGCGCGATCGACCTCGGCTGGCGCGAGAAGCTGGCGCTGCAGTTCCGGCTGGGCTGGAGCCACGAATATGCCAGCACCGACCGGCCGGTGACGGCGACCCTGGCGGGCGCGCCCCTGATGCCCTTCACGACCTACGGCATTTCGCCGACTCGCGACGGTGCGCTGGTCGGCTTCTCGGCCAATACGGCGATCGCCGACGGGATGTCGGCTTATCTCCGCTACGAGGGCAACATCTCCGGGGCGGACAGCGCGCACGCTCTGACCGCCGGCGTGCGGCTGACCTGGTGACTTTGTTTTGTAGCCAAACAGTTATTTGAGTAGGGTGCCGACATGGAAGAGAGGACCCAGGTCGGCATCATTGGCGCGGGCCCGGCCGGCCTTTTGCTGGCGCGGCTCCTGAAGCTGCATGGCGTGGAGAGCGTCATCGTCGAGGCGCGCTCACGCAGCTATGTCGAGAACCGCATCCGCGCCGGCGTGCTCGAGCAAGGCACGGTCGGCCTGCTCGAGGAGGCGGGCGTCGCCGAGCGCCTGCACCGCGAAGGGCTGGTGCATGACGGCGTGGAGATCGGCAGCGGCAACCGGCGCTTTCGGATCGACTTCCGCGAGCTGGTCGGCAAGACAGTCACGGTCTACGGCCAGACCGAAGTCACCAAGGATCTCATCGCGGCGCGGCTGTCGGGCGACGGGCCGATCGTCTGGGAGGCGTCGGATGTCGTCATCGACGACGCCAACGGCAGGCGCCCACGCCTCGCCTTCCACGTCGCCGGCAAAAGGCGTGAACTGGTCTGCGACTTCATCGCCGGATGCGATGGCTTTCACGGGGTCAGTCGGCCGACCCTGCCGGAGTCGATCCGGCAGACCTTCGAGCGCGTCTATCCTTTCGGCTGGGTCGGCATCCTGGCCGACGTGCCGCCCTGCTCGCCCGAGCTGATCTATGCCGGTCACGACCATGGCTTTGCGCTCGCCTCGATGCGGTCGCTGACGCGCAGCCGCTACTACCTGCAATGCGATCTCGATGACGAGATCGAAGAATGGTCCGACACGCGCATATGGGACGAGCTCAAGGTGCGGCTCGGTTCGGCGGCGCCCAACATCACGACAGGCCCGTCGATCGAGAAGAGCATCGCGCCGCTGCGCAGCTTCGTCTCGACACCGATGCAGCATGGTCGCCTGTTCCTGGCGGGCGATGCCGCGCACATCGTGCCGCCGACCGGCGCCAAGGGCTTGAACCTCGCGGCATCCGACGTGCACTACCTCTGCCGCGCCCTGGTGGCGCACTACAAGACGAACGACGACGCGCTCCTCGCGGCCTACAGCGATACCGCACTGGCGCGCGTCTGGAAGGCCGAGCGCTTCTCGTGGTGGATGACCATGCTGCTGCACAAGCTGCATGCGCCGGAGAGCTTCGAGCGGCAGATGCAGATCGCCGAGCTCGACTACCTTGCCTCCTCGCGCGCCGCGCAGACCATGCTCGCGGAGAACTACGTCGGCCTGCCGTTCTGAAGAACCTGTGCTACGGTGGGCGCCATGCAACGGGGGCCCAAAGATCGACTTGTGTCACTCCTCAGCGGCCTCGCCATCGCGGTGCTCCTCGGAACTCTGCTCGGACTTCCCTTCTGGCTGCTCGGACTGTTCCGCGTCATCAGGGTCAGCGGCTACTGGCGCGCCGTGGGCTACATGCGACGTGGCCGCGTCCTGATCGTCGCGAACCATCCATCGCTCGTCGAAACGTTTCTCATTCCTCTCGTGTTCTGGCCCTGGGCGATGTTCAGGCTCCGGATGTTTCCATGGAGTCTTCCGGACAAGAACCTCTTCAAGGGTTTCACGCCGGAGCATCACGAATGGCTGCGCTGTATCCGGGTCGGTCGAGACGACACGCTGGAGTCGCGGAAGCTCAACTGGAGTGCAATGAGAAGGGTGATGGAGCATTTCGAGAGACAGCAGTGCTTCGTCGCACACCTCGAAGGCGGCCGAACGAGCAAGCAACCGGACCATGTGTCGGTTGGACAGAACAGGATGGGCAGGATCAAGAACGGACAGGTCCTCAAGGCGGCCTGGAAAAAAGGCGCCTGGATCATGCCCCTCCACGTCAGCATGACGAACGAGATGAGCCAGGGCCTGCCGGGCTTCGGAGAGAGCCTGCGGCGCCTGCTGCTCAGTCCGAAATGCCGGCCGGTCCGGCTCGAGTTCCGCCGTCCCTACAAGATCGCCGGACAGAAGTTCGACGAAGAAGCAGAAAAGAGACGCCTGGAACTGGCGATCCTCACCCCCGAGGTACCCGCCTGACCTCTCAGAAGTCGAGCGGCGCACCGTCGACGACCTCCTTCATCACGAAGAAGGTCCGGGTCTGGCGCACGCCGGGCAGCGCGATCAGCTGCTCGCCGTGGATGCGGTTGAAGTCGGCCATGTCTCCGACCCTGATCTTCAGGAAGTAGTCGAAGTCGCCGGCCACCAGATGGCAGTCGAGCACGAACTTGAGCTTCGCCACCGCCTTCTCGAACTGGGCGAAGCTCTCCGGCGTCGAGCGATCGAGCACCACGCCCACCATGACCAGGGCGCCGCGGCCGACCTTGCGCGGATCGACCATGGCCCGCACCTCGGCGATAAGGCCCTCCTCGAACAGCCGCTGGGTGCGGCGATGGCAGGTCGCGGCGCTGACGCCTGCCTTCTTGGCCAGCTCGGCGTTGCTGAGGCGGCCGTCGGCCTGCAGCAGCCGCAGCATCTTGAGGTCGACGCGATCGATGGGAGCCTCCGGAAGATTCTTCCGGATTTCTAGCCTGAAATGGGAATATCGACAAAGATCCGGCCATCTGAAGAAATCCCGCAGCAAAGACCGCCTATTCTTCGGGAGCACCTTCAGCAGCGGATTTGCTAGAAATCCGCCCATGCTGAAAGATTTCCCGCGCTATCCCCTCACCTTCGGTCCCACCCATATCGAGAAGCTGGAGCGGCCTTCAGCCCATCTCGGCGGCCAGGTCGAGATCTATGCCAAGCGCGAGGACTGCAACTCGGGCCTCGCCTATGGCGGCAACAAGCTGCGCAAGCTCGAGTACATCATCCCCGACGCCCTCGCCTCCAATGCCGACACGCTGGTCTCGATCGGCGGCGTGCAGTCCAACCACACCCGCATGGTGGCGGCGGTCGCGGCCAAGATCGGCATGAAGTGCCGGCTGGTGCAGGAGAGCTGGGTGCCGCACGAGGATGCCGTCTACGACCGCGTCGGCAACATCATGTTGAGCCGCGTCATGGGCGCCGACGTGCGCCTGATCGACGACGGCTTCGACATCGGCATCCACAAGAGCTGGCAGGAAGCGATCGACGACGTGAAGGCCAAGGGCGGCAAGCCCTACGCCATCCCGGCCGGCGCCTCGGTGCACAAGTTCGGCGGCCTGGGCTATGTCGGCTTCGCCGAGGAAGTGCGCGAGCAGGAGGCGGCGCTGGGCTTCTCCTTCGACTACATCGTGGTCTGCACCGTCACCGGCTCGACCCATGCCGGCATGGTCGTGGGCTTCGCCAAGGATGGCCGCCAGCGCAAGGTGATCGGCATCGACGCCTCGGGCACGCCGGCGCAGACCAAGGCGCAGGTGCTGGAGATCGCACGCAACACCGCGACGCTGGTGAAGCTCGGCAAGGAGATCGCCGACGAGGACGTTGTCCTGATCGAGGACTACGCCTACCCCGCCTACGGCGTGCCGTCCGAGGAGACCAAGGAGGCGATCCGCCTCACCGCCCGCCTGGAGGGCATGATCACCGACCCGGTCTACGAGGGTAAGTCCATGCAGGGCACCATCGACCTGGTGAAGAAGGGATACTTCCCCAAGGGATCGAAGGTGCTCTACGCCCATCTCGGCGGCGCGCCGGCCCTCAACGGCTACGGCTACGCCTTCCGCAACGGCTGAGCCCAATCTCGGGCTCGACTGACGAGCCTGGCGCGCACATTGTTGGGCATGTCCCAACCAGATCCTGCGATTGTCGTGATCGGCGCCGGCGTGGTCGGCCTTTCCACGGCGCTCTACCTTCGGCGCTCAGGCCGCGAAGTGGTGGTGATCGATCCACTGCCGCCGCCGGGCGGCGCGTCTTTCGGTAATGCCGGCATGATCAGCGCCGATACCTCGGTGCCCATCGCGCTGCCCGGAATGCTGCGCAAGGTGCCGTCGTGGCTGACCGATCCGCTGGGACCGCTCGCCGTGCGCCCCTCGTATTTTCCCAAGGCACTGCCGTGGCTACTGAAGTGGATCGCGGCCGGCCGCATGCCGCGCGTGCTGCAGATCTCCGACGCCATGCGCGCTCTGCACAAAGAGGCGTTCGCGTGCTGGAAGGAGCTGCTGGGGCCTGAGAATTTTGCCGATCTGGTGCGGCCGGTCGGCCAGGTTCATGTTTGGGAGGCCGAAGGCGAATCGGAGAGCGCTGCCCTGGAGCGCAAGCTGCGCGAGCGCCAGGGCATTCCGAGCCAGACGCTGGGCTTCGACGACCTGCGGCAGATGTTTCCCGGCATCTCCCCGGCCGTGCGGCGGGGCGTGCTGATGCCGGGCAATGGCTACACCGTGAGCCCGCAACGCATCGTGCAGACGCTGCACCGGCTGTTCCTGGAGGCAGGCGGGCGGCTGGTGCCCGAGAACGTGATGAAGATCCTGCCGCGCGAGGACGGCGCCTACGACATCATAACCAACGTCGGCTTCCATGGCGCCCAACGGATCGTCGTCGCCGCCGGCGCGCGCTCGGTTCGCCTGCTCGAGCCGCTCGGCATCCGCGTGCCGCTCGAGGCCGAGCGTGGGTACCACGTCATGCTGCCGACGCCCGGCGTTTCGCTGACCACGACCATATCGAACAAGAGCCGTTCGTTCGGTGTCACGCCGATGGAGCATGGGCTCCGGGTGGCGGGCACGGTCGAGATCGCCGGCCTCGAAGCGGCGCCCGACGAGCGCCGCGCCAAGGCCTTGCTCGCCAATGTCCGCACGATGTTCCCCGAGGTGAACACCGACAACCACCGTTTCTGGATGGGCTTCCGCCCTTCGACGCCCGACAGCCTGCCGATGTTGGGCGAAGTTACAGGTCGGCCGGGCCTGTTCCTCGCCGTCGGCCACGGCCACTTCGGCATGACCGGAGGGCCGCCGAGCGGGCGCCTGATCTCGCAGCTGATCAACGGCAAGCCGGCGGCCATCGACGCCGCGGCCTATGCGCCTCAACGCTTCGCCTGATGTTCGTCGTTATCCCCGCTTGTCGGACACCACCACGCCTTCCTTCAGCACGAGCTTGAGCTGGCGCACATTCTGGATGTCCTCCAGCGGATTGCCGCCGACCACGATGAGGTCGGCCAGCTTGCCGACCTCGATCGTGCCAAGCTCGTCGCCCACGCCGCAGACCGCCGCGCCGTTCCGGGTCGCCGCGACGAGCGCCTGCCACGGGGTGGCGCCGTCGCGCACCCACAGTCCCAGTTCGAGCAGGGCGGCATCCTTGAGCGGCCGGATGTCCGAACCCAATGCCATCTTGACGCCGGCCTTGAGCGCCTTGGCGAACCCGTCGCGATGGACGTCCGCCGCCGCGTCCGCGCGGCAGCACAACGCATGCGCCATGTTGCGCTGCTTGACCCAACGCTGCTCCCAATCGTTGTTCGCCTGCTCGGGCGTGAGATGACTGATCGCCAGGGTCGGCACGTACCAGGTGCCATGCTTCAGGAACAGCTCGATGCATTCGTCATCGAGGATGTAGCCGTGCTCGACGCTGTGCGCGCCCAACCGAATGGCGTTCTTGACCGCTTCCGGGTTGGTCGCATGGGCCATCACCTTGAACTCGCGCAGGTGACAGATCTCGAAGGCCGCCTTCAGTTCGTCCTGCAGCAGGAAGGAGTGCCGGTGGAGATCCCAGGCCGGCCCCAGGATGCCTCCCGACAGGTTCAGCTTGATGTGGTCGACGCCATTCTTGATCTGCTCGCGGATCGCCTTGACGAAACCGTAAGGTCCGTCGCATTCGAGCGCATGTCCGGAGGTCAGGAAGTGGCCGCCGGTCGTCGTGAGGAAGTGGCCGGAGGCGAACAGGCGCGGCCCGACATACTGGCCCGAGTCGAAGGCCCGCTTCCAGGCAACGTCCATGAAGTGGTGCGCGCCGGCGCAGCGCAGTCCGGTAATGCCGGACTCGGTCAACGCCGCCATCAGTCGATGACCGAACAGCGTGACCTGGTCGGCGAGCGGCATTTCGTGCGGGAGGTAATAATCCGGATGGATGTGGACGTCCCACAGTCCGGGCATCAGGTAGGCACCGCGGAGATCGATCTCGGCGCCGCCACCGACCGACGGCACGCTGCCGTCGGTGCGGATCTCGGCAATGCGCCCCTTCTCGATCAGCACCGACGCCCCTTCGACCGCGGTGGGCTGGACGCAGTCGATCAGCGTGGCGTTCGTGAGGAGCGTTCGCATTCGGCTGATCTACTCGCGTTCGTCATTCGCGAGTGCCACGATCGCTTCGCGACTCAACTCCTTCATCCCGGTTTGCAGGTCATCGACGGTGACCCCTTTGGCATCCTTCAGATCGTTCAGCGCGTCCAGAACTCCATCGGCCGTGTCGCAGCCGATATCGGCTTTTCCCGGGACGTGGATCACGAATCGTGTCTTTGGCGGCATGTCTCTCTCCTGTTTCAGGGACACTCTAGCTCGGCAAGGCGTGGCAGGATCTCCTTGCTGAATAATGTCAGGTTGTCGACCGTGTCGTCATGAGTGATGTGACCCCCCTGCCCCATCATCAGGAGATGACCGAAGCCGCCGACATGGCCGTAGAACGCCTTCATCTGCTCGAACACCATGTCCGGCGTGCCCGCGAAGCAGATGCCGGCGTCGATGAATTCCTCGACGCTCGCCCCGTTGGGGTCGACCTGGCGACCGTTGCGCAGCTGTATGCCGCGCATGGGTACGCCTTTGCTGTAACCGGGTGACTTCAGCGCCTGCGCCGTCGCGGCGACCGACTGATAGCCGGGCGGAAAGGCGAACTGGGCGCCGACGCGAAGCGCCGTGCGGCTGTAATCGAGGATCTGGTCGGCGCGCCGGTAGCCTTCCTCCCGGGTCGCGCCGACGCCCACGATGGCCATGTAGGCGAACCGGTCGCGCGTCGCTTCGCGACCCTGGCTTGCAGCCCCCTTGCGATAGGCTTCATAGATCCCCGGAGTCCGGACATAGCCGGTATTGAGGGAGCCGATGACATAGCCGCGCTCGCCGGCGATCTGCGCGGACTCGGGGCTGTTCACGGTCAGCCACACCGGCGGGTGCGGCTGCTGATAGGGCCGCGGCCAGACGTTGACCTGGCGATATTGGAAGTAGCGCCCCTCCCAATTGAACGGGCCATCGTGGGTGGTCATCGCCTTCAGGATGAGGTCGTGCGCCTCCCAGAAGCGCGGCATCAAGTCGGCGGGGTTGCTGTTGGCGGGCGTCACCTCGAAGGGAGCACCCTTGACGAAGCCCATCTCGACGCGACCGCGCGAGATCACGTCCAGCATCGAATACTCCTCGGCGACGCGCACGGCATCGAAACGGTTGCCGATGGGCATGCCGAGGCACAACAGGCGCGCCTTCTTCGTCTCGCGAGCAAGGATCGCCATCGGGATCGTGCTGACCGAGTCGATGCAGGTCGCCGTCGCGTGGTGCTCGTTGACCATGATGTTGAGCCCCAGCTCGTCGCACAGGGCCCACTCATCGAGACCGCGGTGGTAGAGGTCGGCCGCGACCTTCGGATCGCAGAGCCGGCTCGGGACGACGTTGCGCAGCTGGGCGCCGAGTTCCTCCCAGGCAGGAAAATAGGCGAGCTCGCTGAAGTGCCAGACTTTCATCTTGACCTCACCTGTGCACGAAAGCGTCGATGGCGCGGACGACAGCGTCGGACTGCTCGATCTCGGGGTAGTGTCCTGCCCCTCGAATGATCGTCAGCTCGGCGGTGGGAAGCGCCGAGGCGAGCAATTGTCCGTAGGACGGCTTGGCGAATTTGTCTGCCTCTCCCCAGAGCACCAGCGTCGGCAGATCGATCCGATGCAGCCAGCGCTTCAGGCCCGGATTGTGCAGGTAGGGTCGCCAACCATAGTGAGCGAGCATCTGGCGTTCGCGCGCGAGGTCCTCCAGCTGGCCGGAGGACATCGCCGCGTAGCTCGGCGCATAGCGCCCCGGGTCGGCGAACAGCATCGGGAATGCCTCGACGTCGGGCATATAGAAGAGATCGGCGAAGTCGCGCTCTTCCCGGCCCGAGAACTTCACGCCCACCGACGAGATGAGGACCAGCTTGGCAAGCCGCGCGCGGTTGCGCACGCACATCTCGAGCGCAATCCATCCGCCGAGGGACGCACCGACGAGAACCACGTTGTCGAGCTTCAGCTCGTCCAGAAGATCGAGATAGAGGTAGGCCAGATCGTCAACCGATCGGAGGTCGCTCGCCCCGGACGACGCTCCATAGCCTGGATGGCGCGGCGCAATCACCTTCCACGTCCTTGCGAGTGCATCGAGATGCGGCCTCGCCTGCTCGAAGTACTGTTCGGCATGCAGGTAGAGAAGGGGCGGGCCCGAGCCTGCGATATGGGCCTCGACGGGGAAGCCCTTGATATGGAGTGTTTCCATTTCGACCGTCCTGTGCAGACCTTTTTATCTGCGCCGGAAAACGCCGCGAGCCAAGGACTTGGCCCCGCTGGCCGGAATTGCGGACATCGTCAGTCGGCAAGTACGTCGCTACACTGGTCGAGAGGAAGCGCACATGGACGTCCGCAAGATCAAGACAGCGCCGGGCCTGGAATTCGATTGCTCTCTGGCGGGCTCGCCAAACGGGACGCCGGTCCTGCTTCTCCATGGCTTTGGCGTATCGCGGCATTTCTGGGACCGCCAGGTTCCCGCCCTGGCCGACGCGGGCTATTTCGCGATCGCTCCCAACCAGCGAGGCTATTCGCCCGGCGCTCGTCCCGATCCGAAGGATCTCGCTGCCTACCACATCGATCGGCTGGTGGGCGACGCACTCGACATCGTTGCCGCCACGGGGCATGGCGGCAGCCGCTTCCACCTGGTCGGCCACGATTGGGGCGGCAGCCTTTCCTGGATCATCGCGGCACGATATCCCGAGCGACTTCGCTCTCTCACCATGCTGTCGCGGCCGCATCCGGCCTCGTTCCTGCGCGCGCTGGCGCTGCCGGACGGTGAGCAAAAGCGGCGATCGGGACATCACACGGCCTTCCTCGAACCGGACGCCGTCCCGAAGTTGTTGGCCAACAATTGCGAATGGTTGCGCTCGCGCCACATGCGCCAGGGCATGCCCGAGGCGGCGACCGATGCCCATATGTCCGTCCTGGGCAACGAGGCCGCGCTCGAGGCGGCGCTCGCCTGGTACCGTTCCAGCGGCCCGCGCCAGCCGCTTGGCGTGATCAAGGTGCCGACGCTCTACATCTGGGGCGATGCCGACGACACGGTGGGTCGGGTGGCGGCCGAAGGGACGAGCGAATTCATAGACGCCCCGTATCGCTTCGAAGTGCTGCCAGGCGTCGGCCACTATGCGGCGGACCAGGTGCCCGACAAGGTCAACGCGTTGCTGCTGGCCCATCTTCGCAAACACGCGGACTGAAGGAGGCGCAGCATGAGCGATCTGACTTTCGGTCTGTTCGTGCGCGGGCAGTATCATGCCGGCGACGACATGCGGAAGCGATTCGACGAGGTAAAGGCGCAGGTGCGCCTGGCCGACCAGCTCGGCTTCTCCGACCTGCTGACCGGCATGCACTATGCGGCGGCGCCGTTGCAGCAGTACCAGATGATTCCACTGCTCGCGCGACTGCTGGCCGAGACCGAGCGGATGCGCATCATCACCGGCATCGTCCTGCTGTCGCTGCACAAGCCGCTCGACATCGCCGAGCAGCTGGCGACGCTCGACGTCATGTCGAACGGGCGCCTGGTGTTCGGCGCCGGGCTGGGCTACCGCGACGTGGAGTTCAAGGCCTTCGGCACCACTGCGCAGGAACGCGTGCAACGCCTGGAGGAAAACCTTCTAGCCATCAGGCGACTGTGGACCGAGACCGACGTCTCGATGAAGGGCTCGCACTTCGAGCTCGATCACGCGACGGTATCGCTGAAGCCGATCCAGAAACCTCATCCGCCGATCTGGCTCGGCGCCAATGCCGATGCGGCGGTGCGCCGTGCCGCACGGTTGGCCGACACCTGGTTCATCAATCCGCACCAGCGGATGGACACGATCGAGCGCCAGCTGTCGCTCTACAAGCAAGCCCTGGCCGAACTCCGCAAGCCGATGCCCGATGAACTGCCGCTGATGCGTGAGATCTTCGTTGCCCGCACCCGCGCGGAGGCGGTCCGGCTGGCACGGCCCTACCTCGAGGAGAAGTACAAGGTCTACCAGCAATGGGGGCAGCAGAAGGCGATGCCGAAGGGCGACGACGACCTGTCGCTCGCCTTCGACGAGCTCACCCGCGATCGTTTCCTGCTGGGGTCGGCCGACGAGGTCGCCGAGCAGATCGTCGGCTACAAGCGGCGGCTCGGCGTCAACCGCATGATCCTGTCCGTGCACTGGGTCGGCATGCCGCATTCGCAGGTCGTCGACACCCTCAACCTGTTCGCCGCCGAGGTCATGCCGAAGGTGGCCCAGGCTCTATAAGGAACCGTATCGTGCCCGACAGTGCCACCAACAACCGCCCGCTCGCCGGGCTGCGCGTGATCGACATCGCCACCTACATCGCAGCACCGTATTGCGCGACTATCATGGCCGAGTTCGGCGCCGAGGTGATCAAGGTCGAGCAGCCCGGGATCGGCGACCCCTGCCGCAGGCTCGGCACGGTCAGCGAGTGCGGCGACACGCTCGTCTGGCTGTCGGAAGCGCGCAACAAGAAGTCGGTGACGCTCAACCTCAAGTCGCCCAAGGGCGCGGCCATCCTCCAGCAACTCGTCGCCAAGGCCGACGCACTGACGGAAAACTTCCAGCCGGGCACGCTGGAAGGCTGGGGCCTCGGCTGGGACGTCCTGAGCGCCGCCAACCCGCGCCTCGTGATGCTGCGCGTCTCCGGCTACGGCCAGACCGGACCCTACAGCCACAAGCCCGGCTTCGGCCGGATCGGCAACGCCTTCGGCGGCATCTCCTTCCTGGCCGGCGACCCGGACGGGCCACCGGTGACGCCGGGCTCGGCAACGCTCGCCGACTACATGGCCGGACTGTATGGCGCGCTCGGCGTGATGATGGCGTTGCGCGCGCGCGATGCGACCGGGCGGGGCCAGCAGATCGACATCGGGCTCTACGAGCCGATCTTCCGCATCCTCGACGAGATGGCGCCCGCCTACGACAAGGTGGGCTTCATCCGCCAGCGCATGGGCGCGGCGGCCCCCAACGTCTGCCCGCACAGCCACTACCAGACCGGCGACGGACGCTGGATCGCCATTGCCTGCACCAACGACAAGATCTTCGCCCGCATGGCCGGGCTGATGGGGTGTCCCGAGGTTGCCGGCACCGGCATC
Source organism: Reyranella sp. (assembly GCA_019750135.1). Lineage (GTDB taxonomy): Bacteria > Pseudomonadota > Alphaproteobacteria > Reyranellales > Reyranellaceae > Reyranella. Next base: position 84,935 of record JAIEOV010000009.1, read on the forward strand.
TACGGCACCATCGCCAAGCGCGAGAAACAGCGCGCCGCGGTCGACGGTCTCGTCGCCGACTGGGCAAAGCGGCATACGCAACAGGAGGCCGTCCAGCTGTGCGACCGGGCGGAAGTGCCGTGCGGGATCGTGGCGGCGGTCGACGAACTGTTCCAGGACCCGCACTACGCGGCGCGCGGCAACATTGCCCGCGTACGCGACGCGCGCGCCGGTGACCTGGCCATTCCCAACGTGGTGCCGCGCCTCACCGAGACGCCGGGCGGTGTCGACACGCTCGGCCCCGGCCTGGGTCAGCACAACGCCGAGGTCTACGGCCGGCTGCTGGGGATGACGGAAGCGGACTTGCGCAGCCTGGAGAGCGAAGGAGTGATCTGAGCCTACGTCGCCTCTTCGATGCCGCGAACGGCATCGAGCGTGCGTTGCGCCTTGTACACGATCGGGTAGTCAATGAAGTAGCCGTCGAGCTGGATCGACGAAGAACCTTCACGCTCCGCCTTCTCGAACGCAGCGACGACGCGTTTGGCAAAGGCGATCTCCTGCTCGGTCGGCGTGAATGCCCGATTCACCAGCTCGACCTGCGGCGGGTAGATGCACATCTTGCCCTGGAAGCCGAGCTGCCTGGCCCGCTTTGCCGAGCTCGCGAGACCGTCGAGGTCGTTGATGTGGACCCACACGGTGTCGATCGGCGGTTCGAGGCCGGCGGCGCGCGAGGCCACGGCCATCTCGGCCCGCGCATGCTCGAGCTCGCTCTCGGCGGGCGTCCATTCCATGTTCATGTCGAGCGTGTAGTCACCGGCGCCGAAGGCCATGCGCTTCACCCGCGTGCCCGCGGCAGCGATGGCCCGGGCATTGGCGATCCCCCTCCCCGTCTCGACGATCGGGATGATGTCGATCCTGCCCGGCGGCAGGCCGCGCTCGCGCTCCAGCGCGCCGACCAGCCAGTCGAAGGCGACGATCTGCTCACGGCTCTCGACCATCGGCAGGATGATGCCGTCGAGCCCGGGACCGACCACCGCCACCGCATCGCCATAGCAGAACTCGGTGGTGAAGGCGTTGACCCGGACGTAGGCGCCGCACGTGCGCTCCCGTTTCAAGGCCTCGACGACGAGCGCGCGGGTCGCGACCTTCTCGGCCTTGGCGACCGCGTCCTCCAGGTCGAGGATCACATTGTCGGCGCGGCAGTCGAAGACCTTCGTGACCTTGCGCGCGTGGTTACCGGGAGCAAACAGGAAGCTGCGGTACATCGATCTGTAACCCCTCCGGCCTCATCGCGCGCTTGCGCGATGCATGGCGCGACCAAGCACGTGAACGCCGCGGGCGAAGTCCTCGCGGTCGAGCGCCTCTTCGGAATTGTGGCTGCCGTTTGCGTTGCGGACAAGGATGACGGCCGACGGAATGCCCGCCCGGACGAACATCGCCGCGTCATGTCCGACGGTAGGCATGCGCCGCGTGGCGATGCCAAGCGCGCCAGCGGCCTCTTCGATGTGGGCCATCAGCGTCGCATCCATCTCAGTCGGTGCCGTCCCGACCTCTCCGCCCAGCTCGAAGGTGACTCCCCGATCCCTCTCGATGCCCTTGACCAGATCGAACAGCAGCGTTCGCGCCGCATCCAGGGAGGACTTCACGGCCGCGCCGAAATTGAGGCTGAACCTCACCTCTCCGGCCACCTTCGTCATCGCGTGCTGCGCCGCATCGGTCGAGAACTTGCCGACGGTGAAGACGAAGTCCTCGTCGCCTTGCGCGATCCTGTCCTGCCAGTGCCGGTCGAGGCCGAGCGCCAGCTCCGCCACGGCAAGCACGGCGTCCTGCCTGAAACGCCGCGGCAGCGCGGCCGAATGGCCGTAGGCGCCGGCACAACGCGCCTCGGGAAATCGGACATTGCCGCGCACTGCGGTGGCGATGCCGACCGGGATGCCATCCGCTTCCAGGAGAGGTCCCTGCTCGATATGGAGCTCGAGAAAGGACGTGACGAGACCTGAATTGAGCAGCGGTGCGGTGGCCCCGTCCGTTCGCGGATAGCCGAGGGCCTGGAGGTGATGGCGGAGCGACTTCCGGCTGTCGGATCTGACGAGATCGCCGATCTCGTCCAGCGTCGACAATCCGAGCATGAGCCGACTGCCGAGATAGGCCGTGCCGAACCACGGGCTCTCCTCGCACCGCATGGCAACGACCCGAAAGGGTAAGGCGCAACTGCGTGAATCGGCATTGGCCGCGGCAAGCACGGCAAGGCCTGCTGCGACGCCGGCGAGCCCGTCGTAGTTGCCTCCGTGCGGCACCGAATCGAGATGCGAGCCCGTCGTGATGCAGGGCGTGGCAGGGTCGACACCGGGCAGCAGGAACTGGATGTTGCCAAATGCATCGTTCAAGACCTGCAGACCATGTCGCCGCCCAAAAGCGCGCGCCAGCTCCGCGGCCTTCTCTTCGTTTCCGCTCCAGGCAGCGCGCGTGATGCCAGGGCTGTCTGCCGTTTCCTGTCCTATCTGCCCCAGAAGCTCCCAGACTTCCGTGATGGATGAGTCGAGATGGGAATGAGCGTTCGTCATGCGCACATGCTATTACTGGCCGGTGCCGATGCAACAACCACGCGCTGGGACCGCTTCAGCGCAAGGGAGGAGACGTCATGCCACGGCATTTCGGTATCCTGGTCCCCTCGACCAACACCACGTGCGAGATCGAGTACTGCCGCTTGCCTGCCGAGCTGCAGGTGCACACGGGCCGGCTCGGCAAGGGCGGCGACACGCCGTTCTCGCCGAGCAAGGACGCCGACGTGGCCTATCAGGCGAAGCTGCTCGGCGATGCACGAGTCGAGGTGATCGTGCTGGCGCAGACCTCGGCGAGCCTGTTCGCCGACGACTACGACGCGGTGACGGTGAAGCGCATGACCGACGCGTCGGGCGTGCCGTCCTTGACCTCCGCCCAGGCGATCGGCCGGGCGCTGAAGGCGCTCAAGGCGTCGCGGGTCGCGATGGCGACACCCTATTCGGAAGAGGTGATCGGACGGGCCCGACGCTACTACGAGACAAAGTACGGGATCACCACGGTCGTCTCGGAAAGCCTGGGCGCCGACAATGCCTACGCCATCGGCAAGATGGACGCCGGCGTGGCCGAGGCGGCGTTTCGCCGAATCGATCGGCCGGATGTCGACGCGCTGGTCGTGCCGGGCGGCAACTTCCCAACCATGGACTGGATCGCTTCCTGGGAGCGCCAGTTCGGCAAACCGGTCATCACCACCAACCAGGCGGCGCTATGGTTGGTGCTGCAGACCATGAAGGTGGACACGCCTCTTCTCGGCAAGGGTCGGCTGCTTGAGGAGTTGCCCGCGGACTAAGAAGGAGAAAGGCCATGGGTCAGGGTTCCGGCATTCGCGAGGTCGCCTGGGTCGATATCGCCGGCGGCGGACAGGTCGTCCTCGACGGCAACCATGCCTATGTCGGGCACATGCAGCCGCCGCACGGCACCTCCGTCATCGACGTGAGCGATCCGGCAAATCCCAAGATCGTCGCGTCGATCGACATTCCGCCGGGGCTGCATTCGCACAAGGTGCGCGTGGCCAACGACATCATGGTGGTGAACCGCGAGCGGACGCGCGGCGACAAGCCGGCCGGCGATTTCGTGGGCCTGCGTATCTTCGACGTCAGCCGGCCGGGCAATCCGCGCGACATCTTCCATTGGGAGTGCGCCGGCATGGGCGTGCACCGTTTCACCTTCGACGGCCGCTACGCCTACATCTCCACGGAGCAGGAAGGCTATGTCGGCACCATCGTCATGATCCTCGACCTGAAGGATCCGACCAGGCCCGAAGAGGTTGGCCGCTGGTGGATGGAAGGGCAATGGACCGCCGGCGGCGAAACGCCCAGCTGGAAGGCCAAGAACCACCGCTGCCACCATCCGATCCGGCGCGGCGATCGCCTGTATGTCAGCTACTGGTATGGCGGCGGCGTCATCCTCGACATCAGCGACATGAGCAAGCCCAAGCTGATCTCGCACCTCGACTGGAGCCCGCCGTTCGGCTGGCCGACGCACAGCCTGGTGCCGATCGACGTGCCGATCGCCGGCCATCGCTGGATGCTGGTCGCCGACGAGCACGTGCAGCCGCTCGATCCCAAGCTGTCGCCGGAGCTGCCGGCGGCGCTCTGGATGGTGAACATCACCGACGAGACCAGGCCGGTGCCGGTCGGCTGCTTCCAGCTGCCGGAGCTGGTCGGGATCGAGACGCCCTTGATGACGGCGTGCCATCAGCCCGTCGAAACCATCGTCGGCAACGAGGTTCCCGCTGCCTGGTTCGCCAACGGGCTCCGGGTGATCGACATCAGCAATCCCCTGTCGATGAAACAGGCCGCCTGGTGGATGCCGGACGTACCGGCCGGCGCCGATCGGGTCTGCAGCAACGACGTCTATGTCGATCATCGCGGCCTGATCTACCTGATCGATCGCATCCGCGGCCTGTCGATCCTTGAGCGCGTCTAGGGCAATCCGATGAAAGACTTCTCCGGCAGGATTGCCGTCGTCACCGGCGGTGGCTCGGGAATGGGGCGCGAGCTGGTACGCCTGCTGGTGGCCGAGGGCTGTCATGTCGCCATGTGCGACGTCTCGATGGCCGGCATGGCGGAAACGCGACGGCAGTACGAGGCGACAGGGCTGCCGCAAGGCGTGCGCGTGACCTCTCACCTCGCCGACGTGTCCAGCGAAGCCGACGTGATGCGCTTTCGTGACGAAGCCAGGGAGCAGCACGCTACCGACCGTATCCATCTGCTGTTCAACAATGCCGGGATCGGCGGCGGCGGCAGCATGATCGTCAACAGCCGGGACGAGTGGGAGCGCACCTTCAACATCTGCTGGGGCGGCGTCTACCTCGCCACCCGCGCCTTCCTGCCCCTGCTGCAGGCGGCGGACGAAGGGCATATCGTCAACACCAGCAGCATGAACGGCTTCTGGGCCTCGGTCGGCCCCGGCGCGCCGCACACGGCCTATTCGGCGGCGAAGTTCGCGGTGAAAGGGTTCAGCGAGGCCCGGATGACCGATCTCCGGCTGAACGCACCGCACATCAAGGTCTCTGTCGTGATGCCCGGACATATCGGCACCGGCTTTCGCAGCAACTCGCTGAAAGTCCAGACCGGCAACGATTCGGACGAGCTGGACGCCCGGCAGATCGCCCAGGCACGGGCGCGGCTCGCCTCGATGGGCAAGGATGCGTCGGCGTTGTCGGACGAGGAGATCAAGGCCATGCTCGCAGAACGCGCCCGGCGCTTCCTGCTGGACGCGCCGACCAGCGCGGCCGAGGCGGCGACAATCATCCTGCAAGGGGTCAAGGCGGACAGGTGGCGCATCCTGGTCGGATCGGACGCCCAGCTGATGGACCGCATGGTGCGCGAGGATCCCGAGCACGCCTACGAGGAGCAGTTCTTCGCCCGCTTCGCCGCCGCGGCAGGCTGGCATCCGGGACGCTGACAGGAGGTATCGATGAGCATCGCACTGGAAATGACGACGCCGATCGGCGATCGATCGCGGCTCCTGCTGTCGCTCGTTGCCGCTACGGCCATCGTTTGCGCCATCGTAAGCGCGAGACTCCTGCCCGTGAACATGGATGCGATTTCGGAGTTCCCGCTCCCGCTCTGCGCCGCCGACGCCTCATCCACCTCGGCGGGCGGCAAAGTGGAGTTGATCAGTTCGAACGCGCTGCCGGACATACCGGGCAAGAGAGTGACGATTGTCCGGGTGACCTACGGACCGGGCGGCTTTACGCCGCCGCACCGTCATGCCGGTACGGTCACGGCCTACATCACCAAGGGCCAGATCAGGTCACAACTGCAAGGCGGCCCGGTGGAGATCTTCGAAGTCGGCCAGTCGTTCTTCGAACCGCCGGGCGCGATCCATCTCGTATCGGCCAATGCAAGCAACACCGACTGGGCCGAATTGATCGCCGTCTTCGTCGCCGACGAAGGCGCACAATTGACGACGCTTATCGAGCCTTGAGGGAAACTGAAGGCTCGCACCATCAAAACGGCGTAACGCTATTCGATCTTGATCCCGGCCGCTTTGATCAGCGGCCACCACAGCTTGATCTCCGCCTCGTGATGGGCGCGTAACGCCCCCGCGGTCTGTTGCGCGGGCTCGGGGATGTCCTGGCCGAGCGCGGCAAACCTCTCGCGGACCTCGGGATCGGCCAGCGCTTCGAATATCGCGGCGGAGAGCTTCGCCGTCACCTCCTTCGGTGTCCCCTTCGATGCCCACAGTCCGTGCCAGACCGAAATATAGAGGCCCGGCAGACCAGCCTCGTCGACGGTCGGGATATCCGGCATCGCCTTCAGACGCTGCTTGGCGGTCACGGCAAAGGCCTTGATCTTGCCGGCCTGGATCTGGGGAATCGAGTTGGCGGCCTGGTCGAACATGATGTCGATCTGGCCAGCCACGAGGTCCTGCAGCGCAGGGCCAGCTCCCCGATAAGGAATGAAGCGTAGCCTGGTGCCGGTCTTCTGCTCGAAGTAGAGACCGCCAACATGAGACGCCGAGCCGACGCCTGCCGTACCGGCCGTGACCTTGTCTGAATTGGCCCTCGCCCATTCCATCAGGCTCTTGAGGTCGTTGGCCGGAAGGTCTTTGCGTGTCACCAGCAATTGCGGATTGGTGGCGATCTCGGCCAGCGGCTCGAGATCGTCGAGGATGTCGAACTTCAGCGGATAGATGGCGGGATTGACGACGTGCGTGCTCCAGTGACCGATCCCGATCGTGTAGCCGTCAGGCGCCGCGCGCACGACGCGCGCGACGCCCAATGTACCGGCGGCGCCCGTGGTGTTTTCGACGACCACCGTCTGGCCGAGCGTCCGGCCCATCCGCTCGGCCAGGATGCGCGCCAGCGTGTCGGTTGGACCGCCGGCGGTGAACGGCACCACCAGAGTGATCGGCTTGGACGGAAAGGTCTGTGCGCCGGCGCTGCCGGCGGCCAAACCAGCGGCCAGCATCAGGCCCGCGACGACTCTTCTCTGCATGGTCGTCTCGATCACCAGCCGACGGCGTAGCTTGCCCGCCGCGGATCGGCGCCGGCCGTCTTGATACCCGTCTTGAGGTCGGCCTGGATGGTGCAGACCGCACCGGCCCGCCAGATGCGTTCCGGCCACCAGGCCACGCGATGGCCGCGTCTCTCGAGTTCCTCGCCGACCTCGCGATCGATGCGCGATTCGAGGCAGAGCCGGCCCGGGAAATAGTCGTGCGGCTCGAAACTGTCCGGGAAGCTGTAGGTGGCCATGCGCGGATGCTCCACCGCATCCTGCGGATCCATGTCGAAGAGTTGGATGTTGAGCAGGACCTGCAGCATGGCCTGCGCCTGGACATCGCCGCCCGGCGTGCCGAAGGGAAGCACAAAGCGCTCGGGCGCGACGGCCATGGCCGGACTGGGCGTGAGCCGCGGCCGCTTGCCCGGCGCCACCTGGCTGGGATGGCCTTCGACCGCCCAGGACTGCGAGCCGCGAGACGACGGGCAAAGCCCCGTCCCCGGCACGACGGGCGAATCGCAGGACACGTCGCTGGGCGTCGCCGACACGGTGTTGCCCCAGCGATCGACGACCGAGATGTAGGAGGTGTCGCGCGGCGGACCGGCTGGAACGCCTTCCCGCCGCATTCCGCCACCGCGCATCTCGCGTCGCGCGCCATCCTGCGGGATGCCGTGCGGCGGCATTCCGGGCGATGCCCGCTTGGGATCGATCAACGCCCGGCGGGCGACGCCGTAGGCAGCGTCGAGCAGGCCGTCCAACGGCACCGCCACATGGCGTGGATCGCCGTAAAAGGCTTCGCGATCGGCGAAGGCGAGCTTGAGGGCCTCGGCGATCGCGTGGAGATAGTCGGCACTGTTGTGGCCGGCCGCCTTCAGCGCCGACGGATCGAGGATGTTGAGCGCCTGGCCCAGCACCGGCCCCTGGCACCACGCCCCGCAGGTATAGACGTCGGTTCCCCCGAAGCGCACCGAGGGCGCGCGTTCGATCGGCGAGTGGAAGTCGGCGAGGTCCTTGGCCGACAGCCATCCGCCTTCCTGGCGATGGAAGTCGACGATGGTCCGGGCGATGTCGCCGCAATAGAAGGCGTCGCGGGCGGCCTTGAGGCCGGCCAGGCGATCGCCGCCCGCCGCGGCTTCCTCGTCGACCATGTAGCGCAGCGTGCGGGCGAGATCCTTCTGCACGAAGATCTCGCCTACCTTGGGCGGCTGCCCACCGGGCAGGTAGATCTCGGCGCTGGAAGACCAGCGCGCATACTTCGCCTTGCGCACCGCGATCATGTCCGCCAGCAGCGGATACATCGGGAAGCCTTCGTCGGCGAAGCGGATGGCGGCCGCGGCGACCTCGCCGAACGTCATGGTGCCGAAGCGGCCGAGCGCGGTGATCCAGGCATCGGGTGCCGCGGGCACGACGGTGCGCAGGATGCTTTCGGGGATATGGCCGCCGTACTCGCGCACGAACAGGCCGGGATCGGTCGCGGCTGGCCAATAGCCCAGACCGGCGATGGTGTGGACGACACCGTCGGCCATGCGCAGCATGATGGGCGCGACGCCCGCGACGTTCACGATATCGGGCTGCAGCACGCCGAGCGCCATGCCGCCGGCGACGGCGGCGTCCACGGCGTTGCCGCCGGCTTCCAGGATGGCGAAGGCGGCGTGCGCGGCGCCGTAGTGGCCGGCCGCAACCATGTGGCGCGTCCCGCGCAAGGCCGGTCGCTGTGCGTAGGTTTCACCTTCGGCCATAGAGTTCAGCCATTTGGCCCTCCATCGTGTCGAACCGCTACTGCGGACGAAAACCGATGCGGTCCATGAGGTCAATCCCGCTTCTCACCGGGTCGGCCATGATGAGACGCATGGCCTCGGGGCTGCCGGCCTCGATGTCGACCCCGGCCGTGCGCAGCGTCTCCTGCACCGCCGGGTCGGCGACCACGCGCTGCAATTCGTCGTTCAGTCGCTGGATGACGGGCTTCGGCAAACCGGCGGGACCCACCAGGCCATACCAGGCCGAGGCGTCGTATCCCGGAATGGTTTCGGCGATGGCGGGAATCTCGGGGGCCCCGGCACTGCGGCGAGCGCTGGTCACGCCGAGCGGCCGCAACTTGCCGCCGCGGACGAGCGGCATGCCGCCCGCGAGGCTCGGAATGTGCAGCTCGACCTGGCCGCCCAGGGCGTCGGTGGTCGCCTGGGCCGTCGAGGCGTAGGGGATCTCCTCCAAGGAGATGCCGGTCCGGGATTCCATCAGCTTCATGGCGATCCACGAGCCGGAACCCGGGCCCGAGGACGCGTAGCGCAGCCGCCCCGGCTCGCGCCTGGCCTGATCGATCAACTCGGCAATCGAGGCGATGGATGTCGTGGGCCCTGCGAGCACGACATTGGGCACGACGCCAACGAGGCCGATGGGCTCGAAGTTCTCGAGCGGCTTGAAGGTCACGCTTTTGTACAGTCGGGGCGCAAGCGTGAGCGCCAGCGATCCCAGCATGAGCGTATGGCCGTCCGCCGGCGCCCTCGCGACCTGGGCAGCGGCGATGCTGCCGCCAGCACCCGGCTTGTTCTCCACCACCACCGAGTTCTTCAGCCGCTCGCCCAGGCGATCGGCCAATAGCCGCGCGAGCAGATCAGTGGTCGTGCCGACGCTGAAACCGCACACGATGTGAATCGGCCTCGCCGGCCAGCTCTGCGTTTGCGCCGCGGCGGATCGCACCAGCAACGAGAGTGGGCCGAGAGCGGCAAAGGTACGGCGGCGCATCATCGGCGGCACGATAAGACTGTGCGCCGCGCTTGGCGATCCTGCACGCGACGCAATGGTCAGTGTCCTGCAAACCCCAGAAGATGGCCGCGTGCTCAATCTCAAGATTGGAGAAGCGTCCGCGTAAACCAAGAGAAACATTTCAGGAGGACTCGCCAATGTCCGCATCGAGTGCGCCTGCGTCCGCGTTGCCGTGGTGGAAAGAACCCACCAAAGATCAGTGGTACGCCTATTGTGCTGCATGGCTTGGTTGGACGCTGGACGCGTTCGACTTCACCGTCTTCCTCCTGATCATGGCGCCGATCGCCAAGGAGTTCGGGGTCCCGCTGATCGAGGTGACCGCCGTCTTCTCGGTCACGCTGATCATGCGCCTGGGCGGCGCAACGGCGTCGGGCTGGCTGGCCGATCGATTGGGGCGCCGGGCGCCGCTGATGATCTCCATCCTTTGGTATTCCTTCTGCAACCTCGCCGCGGGACTCTCTCCCACCTTCACGTTCCTGTTCGTGGCCAGGGCCTTGCTGGGCATCGGCATGGGCGCGGAATGGCCGGCCGGTGCGGCACTGGCGATGGAATCGTGGCCCGTTCGCTCGCGCGGCTTGATGTCCGGCGTGTTGCAGGGCTCATGGGGACTGGGCTTCGCGCTGTCGGCGCTGGCCTACGGCTTCCTTTACGAACCGCTCGAAAGCATGTCGCCCGGCTGGGGCTGGCGCGGCATGCTGATCCTGGGTGTGCTGCCGGCCCTGGTGTGCGTCTGGATCCGCATCTACGTGAAAGAGCCGGAAGTCTGGACGGAGAACAAGAAGATCCAGAACACGACCAAGAAGCAGGTGACGCTGCCGCTGTTCGCGATCTTCAAGCGCAAGTATCTGTGGAACACCTTCACCGGTTGCCTGTGGATGGCGGCGAACTTCTGCGTCTACTACGCGATCTGGGCCATGCTGGGGACCTACCTGCAGAAGGAGCTGGGCTGGACACCGGTCCAGGTCGCCGTCCCGGTGTTCTGGGGCAACATCCTGACGTTCCTCGCCTGCAGCTTCTGGGGCGGGATGTCGGAACGGATCGGCCGGCGCTGGGCGCTCATGCTCCCTTGCGCCATCGCCATCTTCCTGGTGCCGATCTATCTGAACACGACCGATCCGATCTGGTTCCTCACGACCTTCCTGATCTTCATCTGCTTTGTCGGCGGCAAGGATGCGCTCAACCCGGGCTGGCTGTCGGAACGCTTTCCGACCGAGGTCCGGGCAACGGCAGCAGGCTTCGTCTATCACCAGGGAGCGGTCTGGGGAGCGGCTGTTGCGCCTCTGCTGACGTACTTCGCGGTGAACCAGGGCATGGGCTTTGCCAAGCCGATGATGTACGGCACGATCGGTTCGCTGGTCGTGTATGTGATCGCGGTCTACCTCGGCCCGGAAACCAAGGGCAAGGTGATGACCGCCGATCTCGAGGTGATCGAGAACGAGATACCGGCCTGACATCCGGGTCGACGTTGAAGAGACGATCGGGACATTGTCCCGATCGTTTCCGTCGCCTAACCCCTCACCGCTCTTGCCGCCTGTTCCAGACTCGCCCGCGCGATCACGCGGTGGAACGGCGCGATCACCGCCAGGTACGTCCGGCCCAGCCAGTTATGGCAATGGACCACCGTGACCACGACCAGCTCCCGTCCGTCTGTCGCGCCCGCACGCAGCAGGAGCGCGACTCGAAAGTCGAGATGCCGGTCGTCCTCGCCCAGCACCAACTCCCCCGCGCTCTGCGAAAGCAGCGGAAAGAAGCCGATCACCGGCCCCCGCGCCGCCGCGGCAGCGCCGACCGCGCGAGAAGACTTGACGCCGACCGGCGCCATGATCGCATCGCGCATCCGCGTGAGCGCGCGAATCCACCAGGCCTGCCGCTCCAACCCCGCGCGCGCCAGCCCTTCGAGATCGTCGTTTGCCCCCGGCGGCAGGCGAATCGCGAACGCATCCAACAGGTTCGCACCCACGTAACGCGGCGCCAGCACGCTGTCGGAGGGCACGGGCACCGCATGGGCTTTGAACATTGTGCGCGCTACTCCACGCGAATGTTGCCGGCCTTCGCGATAGCGCCGAAATCGGCGCGTTCAGCCTTGATGAAGCTCAGCGTCTCGGCCGGCGTCGTGATGCGTGGTGAAGCGCCCAGGTCGCGGATACGCGCGGCGATGGCCTCTTCACGCAGCGCCTGATTGATCACGGTGTTCAGCCTCTGGATGATCTCGTCCGGGGTTCCCTTGGGCGCCATGAAGGCATACCAGGCCACCCATTCGCGCGGATCGAGGCCGAGTTCGAGCATGGTCGACACTTCAGGCAGGCGTTCCGAACGCTCGCGAGAGGTGACGGCCAGCGCGCGCAACTTGCCAGCCGCGATGTGCGCCGAACTCGCGCCGAGGCTGTCCAAGGTGACCGGCACTTCGCCGCCGATCACCGCCATGAGCGATTGCGGCGTGCTGCGGTAAGGCACGGCGGGCATGTCCAGCTTGTGGCGGATCTTGGTGTCTTCCACGACCAGGTGCGGAATGCTGCCGGATGCGGGCAGGCCATAGCGCCAGGTACCCGGTTCGGCCTGCACCCGGGCAATGAACTCCGGCATGGTCCGCTGCGGCAGCGCCGGGTTGAGCACCCAGACCAGCGGCGAGGTCACCGCCACCGAAATGGAGCTCAGCTCGTCGACGGGATCGAACGGCATGTTGGGATAGATGCTGCTGCCGATGGAAATGGCGCCGACATGAGCGAACATGAAGGTATAGCCATCGGGCTGGCTGCGCTGGACTTCCTGCATGCCGATGATGCCATTGGCGCCCGGCTTGTTGTCGACGACCACAGGCTGCCCGAGCAATTCGGCGAGCCGAGGAGCCAGGATGCGGGCATAGACCTCATAGCCGCCGGCCGCGCTGGGAACGACGAGCCGCAGCCGCCGGTTGGGCCAATCGCTTCCTTGAGCGAGAGCAGGCGACGTCGCCAAAAGACCGAGCGCAGCGCGGCGTGTCAGGCGCATCGATGTGTCCTCCGAGTGGCGTCAGCCCTTCACGTATTCCAGGCGGAAGCCGTCGCCCCAGCGCTTGATGTGGCCGACCGAGGGCGACGGGAAGTGCATGGTGCAGCACAACGTGTCGGTGTCGCAGTAGCGCTCGAAGAAACTCCGGCGCGTCCGGACCGCCTGGTCGCGGTCAGTGTCGACGCGCATGACCAAGTCAGGATATCGGGCCTGGATCGGCGAATGGATCAGATCGCCGGTGAACACCGCGGCGTCGCCGCCTTTGCCGGCGCAGACGGCGAAGTGGTCGGGCGTGTGGCCCGGCGTCGGGCTCAATCGGATATGGTCGTTCAGCGCATGATCGCTGTTGACCAGTTCGGCCCGGTTGGCCTCGATGATCGGCAGCACGCTGTCGGTGATCTGGTCGAGCGGCGTCTTCTGATGGATCTCGCTCCAGTAGGTGTATTCCTTCTTCGAGAACAGGTAGCGCGCCTTGGGAAAGGTCGGGACCCAGCGGCCATTCTCCAGTCGCGTGTTCCAGCCGACGTGATCGCCGTGCAGATGCGTGCACATCACGAAATCGATGTCCTCGACGCCGAGGCCGGCCGCCTTCAGCGCCGTCATCCAGTTGGGGTCGGTCTTCTTGTTCCAGGTCGGCCGCAGCGGGAAGTTCTTGTCGTTGCCGATGCAGCTGTCGACCAGGATGTTATGGTGCGGCGTCTTCACGACATACGACTGGAAGCACAGCACGACATTGCCGCTCGCGCTGTCATAGCCGCCGGGGGCCAGCCAGGAGAGGTTCTCGCCGAGGACTTCTTTCGACAATGTCGGCAGGAAGTCGAGCATCGGCGTGAAGCCGGCCTCCTGCTCGACGATCCGGTGGATGGTCATGTCGTTGACGGAAAAACTCGTGCGCATCGCTGGCGTCTCCTCACCGGTGGCTATTCTAATGGGGCTATCCGAGTGCCGCGCTATCGTAGCCCACGCCCGCGCCGGTGGGCAGTCGCCATCGTAAGCGCGGCGAGCGCCTGAAGCGTCGCGGTCAACACCAGCGCCCAGCTGTAGCCGTCCGGGTCCCAGCCATCCGACGCGGTGCGCGGCCAGAGATCGAGGATCCAGCCGATCGCCGCCTGGACCGCGAACGCTCCACCCAGCGTCAGCGTGTTCACGGCGGTCGAGACCCGTCCGGTCTGCTCGGGCGGAAACATCTGGCATACCGCGAGGTAGCCGACCGGGCCGGCCGTGCCGAACACCGCGATCGCGAGCCAGAGCACGAGCACGACCGAAGGTCGGCTCGGCTGCAGCATGAGGCCGGCCTGCAGCAGCACCATGACGACGAGGCACACGATCGGAACGAGAAACGGCGGTGAGCCGGCCCTGATCGCCCGGCTGGCGGCGCTGCCGGTCAGCAGGCTGCCCGCGACCATCGCGAAAGTGTAGAGGAGCAGCACGCCGGCACGGGCCGCGCCGTCCATGCCGGCCACGTCGCGCAGCCAGGGGCCTGCCCAAAGGCCCAGATAGGCGAAGTTGAACATCGACAGCGTCGCGGCCGCCGGACCGAACCGCCAGAAGGTCCGCGAAGCCAGAATGCGACCGCTCAGGGCAATGTCGGCCCGCAAGGTTCGCGCCGAGCCAGAAGCACGCGGCTTGTCCGGCACCGACAGGAAGATCCAGGCGGCCACGCCAAGCGCCACCAGGCACAGGATCCAGAAGACGCCGCGCCAGCCGAACGCGGGCAGCAGGGCCTGGACGGGCGACGTCGTGAGCGCGCTGCCGAGCGCGCCGATCGCCGTCGCGATGCCGGTCACGTACGCGACTCGGCTGCGTTCGAACCAGTCGGCATGGGCCTTGATCACCGCCATCAGGCCGGCGGAGACCCCGATGCCGAGGACGATCCGCGCCACGGCGAGCCCGGCAAAGCCCGGCGACAGCGCGAACAGCGCGAAGCCCAGCGCCGCGAGCAACGTCAGCACGGCCTGGACGCGGCGCGCGCCGAACGCGTCGAGCGCGACGCCCAACGGCAGCTGCGCGGCCGCGTAGGCGGCAAACAGGCACGCGGCCAGCACGCCCAGCTCGACGGCGGACAGGCCGAGCTCCACGGCGAGCACGGGGCCGACAATCGCCATCACCGTCCGCGCCGCCTGGTTCATGAAGTTTGCCGCGGCCAGCGGGAAGGTCACACGCGCCAGCATCGGGGGCAGCAGCATCAGGCAAGCTTTGACAGCACGCCGTCGCGGAAGCGATGCATGTTGTCGATGGTGCCCTGCAGGGTCTGCGCCTCGCCATAGCCGAACAGCCGAACGTCGACAGAGCTGACGCCGAAGTCCTTCAGCCGCCTGATGTCCCCGACCCAGTCGGAGTCGCCGCCGGTGAACAGTTCGTTCTCGCCCTCGATGCTGCCGCGCGGACGCACGCCGGGGCCGGTGAGGACCCGATAGGCGAGCGCGATCTCCTTCGGATCGCGGCCGCCGCGATCGCAGAACCCACGGAAGCGTTCCAGCCCCTGCTTGAAGGTCGAGGCCGTGTTCATCGGATGCTGCGGGTTGGTGCCGACCGGATACCAACCGTGGGCATAGCGGACGGTGCGACGCAGCGCCGGCGCGCTTTCGCCGCCCACCCAGATCGGAATCGGCTTCTGCACCGGCTTGGGCGTGAAGACCACGTCGTCGAAGCTCACATACTTGCCGCTGAATATCGGCATCTCGGCCGACCACAGTTCCCGGCACGCCGCCATCCATTCGTCGGTCACGTTGCCGCGATCGTCGAACGGCGCGGCGCCGATGGCCTCGAACTCCTCGCGGCACCAGCCGACGCCGATGCCCAAGGTCAGGCGGCCCTTGGAGAGATGGTCGATGGTGGACAGCACCTTGGCCGTCAGCACGGCCGGGCGATGCGGCACCACCATGACCGAAAGGACGAAGCGCAGCTTCTTCGTCAGCGCGGCGACGAAGGCTGTCGTCGTCAGCTGCTCGAGCCACGCGGCCGAGGCGCCCGCCGGGAACTCGCCGGTCCCGGTATAGGGATATTTCGACTGCAGGTTGCTCGGCACCATGATGTGGTCGCTGATGGTGACGTAGTCGAAGCCCAGCGCCTCGCCTTCCGTGACGATCCGGACCAGGGTGTCCGGCTCGATCAGCGGACCCGTGGTGGGCAGGTTGAAGCCGATCTGCATGGCGTTCTCCTCCTGCCGGGACGATACGCGAGCGAGATCGCCGTGTCGCAAGTCGCTGTAGTAGTATTTCGCAAACCTGACTGGAAAGGATCGACCTCGTGACCCTCACCCTTGCGGATGCCAATCGCGTCATCGCCGGCGCCATCGAGAAGGCCGAGCAGCTCGGCGCCAAGATGAACATCGCCGTGTGCGACGCCGGCGGGCGGCTGCTTGCCTTCCAGCGCATGGACGGCGCCATGTGGGCCGGCTCCTTCGGCAGTCAGGGCAAGGCCATGGCCTCGGCCGCCTTCGGACGCCCGAGCGGCGACCTCACGCCACGCGCCGACCATCCGACCTTGCGCGGCATCGCCGCGGCCGAAGGCAACCACATGTTCTATGGCCAGGGCGCCGTGCCGATCTTCCGCCAGGGCGTCCTGGTCGGCGCCTGCGGCGTCGGCGGCGGGACCGCGCAGGAAGACGAGGATTGCGCCCGCGCCGGGGCGGAGAAGCTCTGAGTCCTCCGACCAGGGGGATGCGCAACAAAATGCCATTTCGGACCTTTCCGCTATTTCCGCTACCGGTTCTTCACTCGGCCGGGTAGGCCGGCCCGGCGGCGCGCGAGACGACACACCGCCAATATAACCTAAGTTCTCTTCATTGTAAACCGGGGTGCTGGTTTTTGCGTCCCATAAGGGGCCTATGAGCGCAAAAACGGTCGGGCTGAGCAGCGATGCCAGCAGTGCTGTAATCGTTCAACAGCTTCAGGGAATCGGATAGCCCTTCCACAGCCACTCGAGCGCATGCGGTAGTGTCTGGCCGACCGTCGGGCGGTCGACGTGCTTGGAGTTGCGCGCGAACACGAACTGGTAGTGGTAGCCCTTGTCGGCCAGGACCTTGGCCATCAGCTCGGCCGCCAGCACCCAGTCGTGCATGCCGTCGGCCATGACCGGGTTGGGATAGAAGAGATCCTGATCGCCGACGGCAAACCAGAAGCGGATCGGCTTGGCAGGCGCACTGGGAATCAGCGGTGAGCCAGCCGGCTCGCCGGGTGTGATGGCATTGCCGGGATTCTTGACGTGGAGGTTGGGCCCGGCCGGACCGGTCCACGGGCTGTGGTACTCCCAGGCGCCGCCGCGCAGCGCAGGATCGTACGGCCATTGCTGGTTCACCATGGTCGGCGAATAGGCCAGCACCCGGCGATAGAGCTCGGGATGGAACCACGCCATGGTGAAGGCCGCCGCGCCGCTCGAGCTCAGGCCAAGGGTCGCGCGACCGTCGGGATTCTTCGTCAGCGTCACGCCCGCGTTCTTCTCGACGAGAGGCAGCACCTCGCCTTCGACGAACTGCGTGTAGACGCCGTTCACCGCGTCGTACTCCTTGCCGCGCTGGCTGCCCTGGGCGTCCTGCCCGCCATTGCCGATCTGGATGGCGACCATCGGCGGGATGCGCTTCTGGGCGATCAGGTTGTCGAGGATGGCGGAGAGGTCCTTGTAGGCGGTCGAGCCGCCGTCGCCCAACACGATGAACGGCATCTCGGTGCCGCGTACGTAGCCTGCCGGCACATACACGGCGATCGGTCGCGTCCAGGTGCCGGGATGGCTGGTGGTCACGATCATGTTCGACTTGTCGCCCGGCGCCGTCTGCGTGCGCATGATCGAGCCGTTGCCGCAGCCGGTTGGCGAGTCGTCGCGGATGAGTCCGGGGTTGTAGATGACGCTCTCCTTCGACGACATGTCGAAGGAGACGGTGGTGCCCTTCGGCACGCCGTCCTTGGCAACGGTCTCGGGCGCGGGATTGTGCGTCGGGCCGATGAGGAAATTGCCCTCCGCGCCGGCCGGCGGCAGCGTGCCGTCGGGCAGCTCGACCTTCTTCACATACTGCGCGCTCTTGGGATCGCGCGTCGGCGGCTGGGTGCTGAAGTCGAGGCCCGTCGTGTCGATGAAGAAGGGCGCCGCCTTGTCCTTGTCGTTGGCGCCGGACGGAACGACGAAGTTCTGTGTCACGCAGACCGGCTGCGCCATCGCCGTTGGAATGCACCATGCGGCCGCAAGCATGGTGGCCGCGACAACCGCCCGCGTATGGATCATTCGTATTCTCCCGGAAGTGGCAAGTCTTCGTGGCTCGCCTGGAGAAAACAGTGTCCGGTAATCTGCGATGGGTCAAGCGATTGGCGACAATTGGCACAGACGTTGCGACGGTCATTAGTCCATGGAACGAGCGCCGATGAAACTGCTTCGACTGGCCCGTGCCTGCGCATTCGCGGCCTTGATGATCGGCGCGCCGGGCGCTCATGCCCAAGACAAGGTCCTGAAGGTCTCGCTCTCCACCGAGCTGCAGATCCTCGACCCCATCGTCACCAGGATCAACTCGGCAAGGGTATTTGCCTATCTGGTCTACGACACGCTCGTCAGCATGGACAGCGAGGGCAATTTCCGGCCCCAGATGCTGGACAGGTGGGATATCAGCAACGACAGGCTGACCTATACCTTCACGCTCCGCGACGGGCTGGGCTGGAGCGACGGCACGCCGGTGACCTCCGACGACTGCATCGCCTCGATCGAGCGATGGGCGAAGCGGGATCCCTTCGGCGGCGCAATGATGGACGCGGTCGCCGAGCTGCGTCCCATGGATGCCAGGCAGTTCGTAATGCAGCTGCGCCGGCCCTTCGCCTTCGTCATCGAGGCCCTGGGACGCCCCGGCCACCAGATCCCGGTCATGATGCCCGCCCGACTGGCGCGCCAGGACGCCGCCAAGCCGGTGCCCGAGGTCGTGGGCTCGGGGCCCTTCATCTTCCAGAAGAAGGAATGGCGTCCGGGCGACGTGGCCAGCTTCGTCCCCAACCCGCGCTACCGTGCCCGTGCCGAAGCGCCGGACGGGCTGGCCGGCGGCAAGGTCGTGAAACTCGACCGTGTGGACATCGTCAGCATCGCCGACCAGACCACCCGCTCCAATGCGCTGGAGGCCGGCGAGCTCGACTGGTTGGAGATCGCGCCGATGGACTACGTCGCTTCCCTGCGCGCCAATCCCGGCATCGTGGTCGGCAAGCCACGGGGCGTCGACCAGTTCCTCGCCGTGCTCAACGTCAATCATGCCGACCCGCCCTTCAACAACATCAAGGTGCGCAAGGCGTTGCAGGCCGCGATCGTCCAGCCGGAGATCGTGGCGGCCGTGGGCCTGCCAGACGACCTCGTCACGCCTTTCTGCGGCTCGATCTACATGTGCAAAGCACCCGGATCGACGGATGCCGGCACCGATGCGCTGAAGAGCGCCGGCACGGAACAGGCGCGCCGGCTCCTGAAGGAGTCGGGATACGCAGGCGAGCCCGTGGTCATTTTCCATTCCCGGACTTCCGCCCTGCTCAATCCGATCGGCCTGGTCGTGGCAGCCCAGCTGCGCCGGGCGGGTTTCAATGTGCAGGTCGAGTCGAGGGACTCGGCCACGATGCAGCAGCGTCGGCTACAGCGCACTGGCTGGTCGATCGTGCCGATCGTCTCCAACGGCATCGACCTGATGAATCCCCTCGCCAGTCAGCTGGTCGCCGGCAACTGCCTCGAGACCGCGCCCGGCTGGTACTGCGACCCGAAGATGACCGACCTGCTGCAGCGATACGCCGTCACCGGCGACCTCGCCGAACAGCGGCGGCTGGCCGATCAGATCCAGGTCGCCTTCCATGACAACGTGAACTACGTGATCGCCGGCCAGTTCGCCGCGCCCGCGGCCTGGCGATCCAGCCTGGCCGGCGTCGTGCCGTTCAGCTTTCCCGTCTTCTGGAACATCATGCGGCGCTGACGACAGAGAGGTGAACATGCCAGCGCGGACCATCAAGCTCGGCGTCTCGATGATCGGCCTGGGCTATCATCTTGCGAACTGGCGCCATCCCGATGCACCGGCAGATGGCAACATGTCGCTCCAGCACGCCATGCGCGTGATCCAGGCTGCCGAGCGCGGGCTGTTCGACATGGGCTTCCTGGCCGATGGCGTCGGCATCCGCTTCCATGACGAACCGAAGGGCGCGCTCTGCCGTACGGCGAAGAACGTGCAGTTCGAGCCCCTGACGCTGCTCTCCGCCCTGGCGATGGTGACCAGGAACATCGGCTTGGTAGCGACCGCCTCGACGACCTACAACGAGCCCTATCACGTCGCCCGGAAATTTGCCTCGCTCGATCATATCAGCGGCGGGCGCGCGGGCTGGAACGTCGTGACGTCCGTCACCGACATGGAAGCACGGAACTTCAACCGCGATGCCGCACCGGGCTACGACATGCGCTACGACCGCGCCGCCGAATTCGTCGGCGTGGTCCGCGGACTCTGGGACAGCTGGGAGGACGACGCCTTTGTTCGCGACAAGGTTTCCGGGATCAACTACGACCCGGCGAAGCTGCACGTCCTCAATCACAGCGGGCCGCACTTCAAGGTCGCCGGCCCCCTCAACATCGCTCGGACGCCGCAGGGCGCCCCTGTCATCGTCCAGGCCGGCGCCAGTGAGCAGGGGCGCGAGCTCGCGGCTGCCACGGCGGACGTCGTCTACGCCGCCGCCCAGACCCTCGAGGCCGCGCAAGCCTATTACGCCTCGGTCAAGGGCCGCATGGCCAAGTATGGCCGCCGTCCCGACGAGCTGAAGATCATGCCCGGCCTGATGGCGATCCCCGGCAGGACGCGGCAGGAGGCACAGGATCGCTACGACGTCCTGCAGGAACTGGTCGATCCGCTGGTCGGGCTGGGCGCCTTGTCGAACTATCTCGGCGATCTTTCGGCCTATCCGCTCGACGGGCCCGTGCCGGAGCCGCCGAACCGTCGGATGCACAGCCGCGCGGCAATCTTTCTCGACATCGCGCGGCGCGACAATCTCTCCATCCGCCAGCTCTATCTCAGCATCGCCGGCGGCAATGGCCACCGCACCGTCATCGGCACGCCGGCGGACATCGCCGACGCCATGGAGGAATGGTTCCACCACGACGCGGCAGACGGCTTCAACATCCTGCCGCCCTGGCTGCCGGGCGGCCTCGAGGACGTCGTGGACATGGTGGTGCCGGAATTGCAGCGCCGCGGTCTCTACCGCACGGCCTACGAAGGCAGCACCTTGCGCGAAAATCTCGGCATTCCCTATGCCGCGTTCGGGAAGGTGGCGCAGCGGCCGGCAGCGGAATGACAGGGCTCCATCCTTCACGCTGGGCGAAGGGAAAATCCTGGCGCTGCTCGACCCCGACGGAGTGCTGTTCATAAGGAGGACGGGCGGCGGGCGCAGCCTCAGTCGAGCCGCAGGAAGCGCCGGGCGTTGCCGTACAGCCACTTCTCCACCACGGCTTCCTTCAGAGGCAGCGCTTCGTACAGCTTCACCATCTCCGGGATCGACAGGCCGAACTGCTCGGCGGAGAAGCCGACCATCACCTTGTCCTGCAGCAGCGTGTTGCCGAACTGCAGCAGCATCTCCCAGCCCGACCCCGGGGTGCCGAAGTAGCGCGGATGGTGCGAGGCGGTGTCGCACGTGAGGTTCGGATGGCGGCGCAGCAGGCCGACCATGTCGGCGATCCACGGCCAGCCGCCCAGTCCGGCGATGATCCTGAGCTCCGGGAAGTCGACCGCCACCCGGTCGAGGTGGCGCGGATGGCCGAGGTCGTAGGGCCGGTCATTGGCGTAGTTCATCGAGGTATAGATGCGCACCGGAATGTCGAGCTCGACGCATTTGGCATAGAGCGGGTAGTAGCGCCGGTCGCTGGCGGCGAGGCCGTTGTACAGCGCGCCGACGCGCATGCCCTGTACCTTCTCCTCGCGCACCAGCCTCTCCAGCTCGCGCACGCCGCGCATGCCGTCGAACGGGCTGAGGGTGGCGAGGCCGAAGAAGCGCGTCGGATGGGCTTGCACGATCTTCGCCAGCAAGTCGTTCGGCATGCGGTGAATCACCGAGGTTTGCACGCCGTCGCGATCCATCTCCGCAACGATCTCAGCCAACGACTTAGCAACAGGCTTTGCGGCGTCCGGCTGGCGCGCGCCGCCGTCCCGTCGCGTGAAGATGTTGCGTAGTTCTCGAAGCCGTAGCCTGGCAGCGGCGGCAACAGTTCCGGATCGCCCTCGCCGATGCGATGCCCGGCGGCGCCGAAATATTGGCGCGCGACGCCGTTCTCGTCCGCTGGCAGCACGCACTCCAGATCGATGACTCGTCGCATGCGTTCCTCCATCGTTTGCATCATGAATCCATCAAAACCCATTGCGGTCGAGGCATTTGCAGCGGCAGGATTGGACCAAAGCACAAAAGGATGGAGGGCGGCTTGCCAAGCGACGGACACTGGGTCGGGACCTGGGCGGCAGCGCCGGCGCCGGCGGAGGGCGTTGTCGGGTTCAACAACCATACGCTGCGGATGAACCCGCGCATCAGCCTCGGCGGCGACCGCCTGCGGGTGCGCCTCTCGAACGCCTACGGCAGCCGCCCGCTCGCCATCGGCGCGGCACAGATCGCGTTGCGCGAAGCAGGGCCGGCGATCGTCGCGGGCACCCACCGCAAGTTGACCTTCGGCGGCAACGAGTCGGCCGCCATCGCCGCCGGTGCGGTGTTGTTCAGCGACCCCGTCGAGCTTTCCGTTCCGCCGCTCGCCGACCTTGCCGTCAGCTTCCATCTGCCGGGTGAAGTGCTTGCGAATTTCCCTATCACGGGCCGCTATGCACGGCAGACCAACTACATCTCGCCGCCCGGCAATTTCGTCGGCGACCGGATGATGCCGGTGGGCAATCTGTCCGACCAATGGTTCTTCCTGTGCGGCGTCGATGTGCTCGCCTCGACCGAGACGCGCGGGGTCGTGGCGCTCGGGGACTCGCTGACCGACGGCAACATCTCGACAATCGACGCCTACTGCCGATGGCCCGACCAACTGGCCCGCCGGCTCGTCGCGCGCGGCGGGCGCCCGGTCGCCGTCGTCAACAACGGCTTGGGCGGCAACCGGATCCTGCACGACATTCGCGGCGACAGCGGTCTCCGCCGCTTCGACCGCGATGTGCTGGCGCAGCCCGGCGTGACGCATGCCATCGTCATGCTCGGCACCAACGACCTGCGCAACCGCTGGCGCAAGCCCGAGGAGGAGGTCACCGCCGAGCAGATGATCGCCGGGCTGCACCAGATGACGGTCCGCGCCCACAGCGCCGGCATCAAGCTGATCGGCGCGACTCTGACCCCGTTCGGCAACGAGACCTTCATGGCGAATGCCTGGAATCCGACGCGGGAAAGGCACCGGGTCGCGGTGAATGCCTGGATACGAGAAAGCGGAGCCTTCGACGGCGTCGCCGATTTCGACGCGGCGTTGCGCGATCCCGAGATCCCGACTCAGATGCGGGCTGTCGACGATTGCGGCGACGGCCTGCATCCGAGCGACAGCGGCTATTGCAAGCTGGGCGACGCGATCGACCTCGCGTTGCTCGACTAGCCCTTATTGATAGGCTGTTTTGATCATCCGGGTGAGCTTTTCGTCCGGCTCATCGGTTGGCCTCTCCGGCTCGCCGTCACCAGGCTTGGTCGCCGGCGCGACAGGATCGGGCTCGGTCATCGACCGCACGCCGGGCAGCACGAGCAGCCGCCGGCCAACCCTTACTCGTTCGCCCGCGTTCGGTTTCCGGGCCATCAGCCTGCTCGAACGTCCTGGTCTTCCAGGACCTCCAGGATCTCCAGATCGCGGATCGGCACCCAGGTCGTGCCGTCGGGCCAGTACGACGGGCACTGCATCATGGGCTGCGCCCCGAGTGATCCCATGTCGGCCATGCCGACATGCCGGAAGATATCCTCCCTGCCGATGAAGCGCTCGAGGCCTGGCACCAGTGCATCGCTGCGCGTCGGACGGAAGATGGCACGCACGCGATCGAGATACTGGACCGCTTTGCGGTCGATCAGCGCCGGTGGCGCGACGCCGTCCGCGGGCCCGCTCGCCTCGGTCGGCGCGTCCGTGGCCGTCATCGAGGGTACGCTCGGCACGCTGATCGCGCGCCGTCCGACCCGCACGCGGTCAGCAGACTTTCGAGAGAGTCCGTTCCAGCGCATGCGTCGATCCTTCCATGGGACCTCGGTCTCCGGACTTGTTCAGAAGCCTAAGTCATTGAAAAGGAAATGGTGCCCAGGGGCGGGATCGAACCACCGACACTGCGATTTTCAGTCGCATGCTCTACCAACTGAGCTACCTGGGCGCGCCGTTTCGGTTGGCGGCGGGCTGTATAGGACCTCTCAGCTTCCCTGTCCAGTTGGTCCGCGGCCGCTGCCGGGCTCGTCTTCGCCCGGCCCTTCGTCGGTCGGGACGCGATAGCCCTCCTTCAACCAGCGGCCGAGATCGATGTCGGCGCAGCGCTTGGAGCAGAACGGCCGGTAGCCCGTCGCGTCGGGCTTTCCGCAGATCGGACAGTTGGCGGCCATGCGCACGGCGCGCAAAGGGGGTGTGGCGGGTCGGTCAGTCATCGGCCTTTTGCAGTGCCTCGAGCTGGGCCGCCAGAGTCGCGCCGCGTCGGGCGCGGGTCAACTCGAAGTGGCCGAGCCGGGTGAAGCCGTAGAGCTGGGTCGGCACCGGGTCCTCGGCAAGGGCCTCGGCCAGGGCGGCCTGCACCTTGTCGCGATCGTAGGTGCTGCGCATGGTGACGAAGTCGATCACCACCGCGCCCGCGAGGTTGCGCAGGCGCAGCTGCTGGGCGATCGCAGGCGCGGCCTCGAGATTGACCTCGACCGGCCGGCGCGGCGCGCGGCCCTGGCGACTGCCGGCGCTGCCGCTGTCGACGTCGACCGCGGTCAAGGTCTCGCCCGGCTCGAACAGCACTTCGACCCCGCTCTCCAGCACGATGCGAGGCGCCAGCGCGGTGTCGATCTGGCCTTCGACGTCGTCGATGTCGAAGGCGGGCATCGGCCCGTTGTGCCAGCGCACGCGGATCTTCTCGCCCAGGCGGTCCATCTCGTCCTGCAGCGTGCGCGCCATAGCGCGATCGTCGAGGACCACTTCCTCGAGCGAAGCGCCATGGTCGCGCAGCGCGCGGGCGATGGGATCGTGCTCGCCCGGCATGCGCGCCGTCAGGTCGGCCGGCGGCTGGGCAGCGAAGGCGTGGCGGCGAAGTTGCTCCCAACGCTCCATGATCTGGCTGGCGTCGGCGCGCAGCACCTCGGCAACCGCACCGGCCGCCGCCGTGCGTAGCACGATGCCGCCTTCCAGCAGGTCCTCGACATGGCGGCGCAGGCGGTCGCGCTCGCTCTCGCCCTCGATGCGGCGCGAGAAGCCGACGCCCGAGCCGACCGGGTGATAGACGAGATAGCGGCCGGTGACGGCGAGGTTCATCGACAGCCGCGGGCCCTTGTCGCCCTCGCCATCGTTGCGCACCTGCACGAGCAGCGGCGCGCCGGGCGGCGGCCAGTCGTCGATGCCGGCGCGATCCTCGGCGCGCAGGAAGCCGGAGCGGCCGATGCCGATGTCGACGAAGGCGGCGTCGAGCTCGGGCATCACCCGCTCGAGCCGGCCGAGGAACACGCTCTCGACGCGCGAAGGCTTGTCGCGGCGCACGATCTGCAGCTCGGCCAAGCGGCCGTCGGCGACCAGCGCCATCAGGAAGGCGTTGGGCAGGACGTGGCAGACCAGGCGGTCGATGCGGCTCACGAGACGGCCTTCAACAGGCCGAGCGTCTCGTAGAGCGGCAGCCCGACGACGTTGCTGTAGGAACCGGAGAGGAAGGCAGCGAAACGCGCGGCGCGGCCCTGGATGGCATAGCCGCCGGCCTTGCCGCGCCATTCGTCGCTCGCGATGTAGTCGTCGATCTCGGCGGCCTCCAGCCGCTTGAAGCGCACGACGGTCTCGACCAGGCGCGTGCGCACCGCGCCATCGGCCGCGCCGACGGCGACGCCGCCCAGCACGCGATGCCGGCGACCCGACAGCAGATCCAGGCAGGCGCGCGCTTCTTTCTCGCTCTCGGCCTTGGGCAGGATGCGGCGACCGCAGACCACGACGCTATCGGCTGCCAGCACGACCATGCCGGGATGGCGGCCGGCCACGGCGGCGAGCTTGGCCTTGGCCATGCGCAGCGCGTAGGCGCGCGGCAGCTCGCGCGGCTCGGGCGTTTCGTCGATGTGGGCGGGATCGATCTTGGCGGGCTCGATACCCACTTGCCGCAGCAGGTCCAGCCGGCGCGGCGAGGCGGAGGCGAGGACCAGCGACGGGATCGGCTGGGCGCTCAACGCCTACTTGAAGCGGAAGGTGATGCGGCCCTTGGACAGGTCGTAGGGCGTCATCTCGACGGTGACGCGATCGCCTGCCAGCACGCGGATGCGGTTCTTGCGCATCTTGCCCGAAGTGTGGGCGAGGATCGTGTGGTCGTTGTCGAGCTTCACCCGAAACATCGCGTTGGGCAGCAGCTCGGCCACCACTCCGGTGAATTCGATCAGGTCTTCTTTGGCCATCCGGCCTCCGGTTGGAGCATTGAGAGGAAAGCGGCCGGAAAATGGGCTGAGAGACGGGTTTAGTCAACTCGACCAGGGGATTGCTTTCGCTTATACAAGGCGCGGCTGCGGACGCCCGGGGAAGGAAGGACCAGTCGTATGAACGCACAGCAGACGTGCAGCCTTCTTGCTGCCGCCCTGATTCTTGCCTGTGGCCCCGTTTTGGCCCAGACGCCGACGCCTGTGACCCCGATGCAGGCGCCGGCCGCTCCGACGGCGGCTGCGGCCGCGGCCGGCCCCAAGACGATCGGCGTTCCCACCAACAGGCGATACTCGTCGGCGCTGATCGTGCTCAACGCCCAGGCCGGCCGTCTGGAGGGCGACAAGCTGGTCCTCGACGGCGTGCTGCCGACCGCAACCCTGTTCACCAGCCGGCCCGTGCGCACGGTCGGCCACATGGCGACACCGGAGATGGTCGAGATCTGGCGCACCGGCAGCTTCGCCAAGGATCCGCCCAACGCCACGGCCTCGGTGTTCAGCAAGGACGGCTCGTCGGTCGCCGACGTGGTGGTCGTGCTGAAGGCGGCCAAGCTCGAGGGCGAGAAGCTCACCTTCGACGTGACCGTGCTGGAGGGCAGCCTGGGCAAGGCCGACGGTCCGGCCTCGGTGTTCATCGACACGATCTGGTTCGGCTTGGGCTCGAACGGCTTCACCTACTACGGCACCAGCCAGACGACCGGCGGCGAGACGCCCAACATCGGCGACCCGCACGGCACCAGCACGTTCAGCGGCTGGTCGAACCCCTCACCCACCCATCCCTACGTACCGCCGCCGCAGAGCTACGGCACCGCGGTCGGCGCGCCGCCGCCGCCGGATATCGATCCGCGCTTCCAGCAGCGCTACAACCAGCCGACCTGCGGCAAGCCCCCGCTGCTGCCGTGCTACTGAGGCCCGCCATGAACCGCATCCGCTTCCTGGCTCTCCTCGCCGCCCTCGCCCTGCCGTCATTGCCGGCCGCGGCGCAGACCGCCAACCAGGCCACCGCCTCCGGTGCGCCCAAGGTCATCGGCCAGCCGCAGTCGCCGCGCGTCGTGCCGTCGATGATCGTGCTCAACGCCAAGGGCGCCAAGCTCGGCGGCGGCAAGCTCGTGCTCGAAGGCATATCGCCCAACGCCATCATCTTCGCCGACCGGCCGGTGCGTTCGGCAGGCCACGCGCTCACCGCTCACCTGCTCGAGGAGTGGAGCGGCAACGACAGCTTCGCCAAGACGCCGCCCAATGCGACGGTGTCGGTGTTGATGAAGGCCAAGGCCGCGGTCGTCGATGCCGTCGTCGTGCTGAAGTCGCCGAAGCTCGAAGGCGACAAGCTCACCTTCGATGTCGATGTGCTGGAAGGCGACCTCGTCGGCGGCGATGGTGCGGTGTCCGTGTTCATGGACATCATCAACCTACCGATGGCGCGCCGCACCTCGCATCGCGGCGCGTGGTATCACGGCGCGAATTAAACTTACGTCGTACTTACTCGAAGCATCGTACGCATGGATTCTGCCATGCGTGCAGCGACGCATGTTCGGCACATTTAAATCACAATCCGGACGAATCCTCCGCGCGCGTCAGTAACCGAGGAGTAGTCCGATGAATCGTACGCTTGTCACGCTCAGCCTGCTTGGGCTCTGCATCGCTTCTGCATCTGCCGTCCAGGCGCAGTCCGTTCCTCTCGCCGGAAATGGTGTGTCGACCGCGACTCAGCAATACACCGCCATGCCGCCGCTGGCGCGCGATCCCAAAGGTACCGTCGCGCCGCAGAACGGCACGGCCGAGGAAGCCTATGTGAAGGAACACATCCGCGGCGCGGGCTACACCGGCGTCAACAGCCTGGAACGCGACGCGGCCGGCACCTGGCATGCGCTCGCCTACAAGGGCCCGGCCGACGTCGAGGTTGCGCTCGACCAGGGCGGCCACATCACCGAAACAGTGCATCAACACTGACTGTCAGACTGACGGACCTGAGGGTGCGCCGAAGCGCACTTTCAGGCGCGCCAGCAACTGATCGCGCATGCGGCGATAGGCATCCAACCGCATCTCGCGCGATCCTTCCACCGCGCTGGGGTCGGGCACCGGCCAGTACTCGACCTCGGATGCGGTGCCGCGCGTGACTTCGAGCGCCTGATGATGCGCCTCGGGCGACAAGGTCACGATCAGGTCGAACGAGCTCGGATCGACGTCGCCGAACGTCTTGGCGTGATGGCGATGGACGTCGATGCCGACCTCGTCCAGCGCCGCCGCGACGAAGCCGTCGACATCGGTCGCCCGCACGCCGACCGAATCGATGTACGACGCCTGGCCGTAGAGCCGCTTGGCCAGCGCTTCGGCCATCGGCGAGCGCACCGAATTCTCGCTGCAGGCGAACAGCACGCTGGCGGGAAGGCCGTTCATCGCCATCGCATCACAGCTTGATGTGCAGGGCGCAGATCAGCGTGAACAGCCGACGGGCGGTATCGAGGTCGAGCTCGATCTTGCCCTCGAGCCGCTCGCGCAAAAGCTCGGAGCCCTCGTTGTGCAGGCCGCGCCGGCCCATGTCGAGCGCCTCGATCTGGGAGGGGCGGAGCTTCTTGATCGCGGCGTAGTAGCTCTCGCAGACCAGGAAGTAGTCCTTCACCACCTTGCGGAAAGGCGTCAGCGACAGGACGATGTCGCGCAGCTTGTTGTCGTCGGCATCGCGCACGTCGAACACCAGGCGCTGCTCGAAGATGCCGATGTGCAGCCGGTACGGCCCGGGAGCGCCGCCGACCAGAAGGAAGTCGTTCTCCTCGATGAGGTCGAACAGCGCCACGGCGCGCTCGTGCTCGACCTCGGGCGAGCGGCGGGCCACCGACTCCTCGTCGAGCGCGATGTCGATGATGCGGCGCGCGGCGTCGGGCATCGGTCGTCAGCCGCGTCGGTTCAGCCGGATCGACACCGACCGGCCGTGCGCGCCCAGCCCCTCGGCCTCGGCCAGGGCCAATGCCGCCGGTCCCAGCTCGGCCAGCGCCTCGGGCGTGCAGGCGACCAGCGAGGTACGCTTCAGGAAATCGGCGACGCCGAGCCCGCCCGAGAAGCGCGCCGCGCGCGAGGTCGGCAGCACGTGGTTAGTGCCGGCGACATAGTCGCCGATCGCCTCGGGCGTGTAACGGCCGATGAAGATCGCGCCGGCATGGCGGATGCGCTGGGCCAAGGCTTCGGCAGGGTCGGCTTCCATCGCAAGCTCGACATGCTCGGCGGCGATGCGATCGACGATCGGCGCCGAGGCCGAGAGGTCGGGCACCAGGATGATGCAGCCATTGTCGCGCCAGCTCGCCCGCGCGATCTCGGCGCGCGCCATGCCCGAAAGCTCGGTCTCGACGGCGGCGGCCACCCGATCGGCGAAGGCCGCATCGTCGGTGATCAGGATCGACTGCGAGGAGGCGTCGTGCTCGGCCTGAGACAGGAGATCGACGGCGATCCAGGCCGGATCGTTCCGGCCGTCGGCGACCACAAGGATCTCGGATGGACCGGCGATGAGGTCGATGCCGACCTGGCCGAACACGCGACGCTTGGCGGCCGCGACATAGGCGTTGCCCGGGCCGGTGATCTTGTCGACCGGTGCGATCGACGGCGTGCCGTAAGCGAGTGCGGCCACCGCCTGGGCGCCGCCGATGCGCCAGACCTCGTCGGCGCCGGCGATCTCCGCCGCCAGCATGACCAGCGGGTTGAGTATGCCGCCGGGCGTGGGCACGACCATGACGATGCGCGGCACGCCCGCCACCTTGGCCGGCACGATGTTCATCAGCACCGAGGACGGATAGGCCGCCGTGCCGCCCGGCACGTAGACGCCGGCCGAATCGACTGGCCGGTAGCGCGCGC
This sequence comes from Reyranella sp., assembly GCA_019750135.1. Taxonomy (GTDB): domain Bacteria; phylum Pseudomonadota; class Alphaproteobacteria; order Reyranellales; family Reyranellaceae; genus Reyranella. Next base: position 115,068 of record JAIEOV010000009.1, read on the forward strand.
CGAGCCGCGTGCCGGTGGCGTCGGTGAACTCGACGTCCTTGGGCAGCAGGGCGCGATGGAAGGCCTCGATGCGCTGGGCCGCGAAGACCAGCGCCTCGCGCTGCGCTGCCGGCACCTGCGCGGCCGCGGCGCGACGCTCCGTATCGGAGATGCGCAGGGTCGAGAGCTCGGCTCCCGGCCAATCGAATTTGCGCGTGTAGTCGACCACCGCCTGGTCGCCGCGGGCACGCACGTCGGCGATGATGTCGGCCACGACGCGATCGACATTCTCGTCGCTGTCGCGATTGCGCCCGAGGAAGTCCGAAAAGTCCTTTTCGAAGCCCGGCGCCGCCGCGTCGAGCCTTTTAGGCAGCACTTGAAATCTCGCGGAAGCGATCGACCCAGCGGCCGATCCGCTCGGGCTGCGTCTTCAGGGCGGCGCGATTGACGATGAAGCGCGAGGTGATGTCGGCGATGTGCTCGATCTCGACCAGCCCGTTCTCCTTGAGCGTGCGGCCCGAATCGACCAAGTCGACGATGCGATGGCTGAGGCCGAGCGAGGGCGCCAGCTCCATCGCGCCCGAAAGCTTCACACACTCGGCCTGGACGCCGCGCGCGGCGAAGTGGCGGCGCGTCACCTCGGGATACTTGGTGGCGATGCGCACGTGGCTCCAGCGCCGTGGATCGTCGCTGCCCGCCATCTCGACCGGCTCGGCGACGGCCAGCCGGCAGTGACCGATGTTGAGGTCGATCGGCGCATAGATCTCGGGATAGTCGAACTCCATCAGCACGTCGCCGCCGGCGATGCCGAGATGGGCGGCACCGAAGGCCACGAAGGTGGCGACGTCGAAGGAGCGCACGCGGATGATGTCGAGGTCGGGATGGTTGGTCGTGAAGCGCAGCTGGCGCGCCTCGGGATCGGCGAAGGCCGCCTCCGGCTCGATGCCGGCGCGCGCGAACAGCGGCGCCGCTTCCTTGAGGATGCGGCCCTTGGGCAGCGCCAGGATGAGCTTTTCGTTGGCTTCGCCGGACACGACACTTGCTCCAGTAACGAATGCCCGCCCCCTCCTGCCTTGTAGACGGGCCGGGCTAGTCGACCGGATGGGCGGGCTTCCACGGGGTGGCCCAAGGCTCCCCGACATCCCCCAAATGGCACGCAAGCCGGCCGATTTCCAGCCGTATGGCCCGGCCTGCGGCGAACCGCAGCGTGACTGAACGGTCGTTTTCCTGGGCCACGGCCAGCAATTCGAGCATGCGATCGGGCTGGCCGAGCGGGATGTCGTGATGGTGGACAGCCGTCACCTCGTTGAAAACAAGGGCGGAATGGGTGCGCGAATGGGCGGCCTCGACGGTCGGGTCGGCCTCCCAGCGGAAACGGTTCAAAAGCAGAACGAACTGCCTCTCGTCCTTGAAGTAGGCGCAGTCGCGCACCGCGACCAGCGCGTCCTGGACGGCCGCCGATATGACGTCGAGATCGTCCGCGTCCAGCGCCGAGAGTTTCAGGCCGGTCATTTCAGCCGCTCGATGTCGGCGCCGCAGGCGGCGAGCTTCTCCTCGAGCCGCTCATAGCCGCGATCGAGGTGATAGAGCCGGTTCACCACCGTGTCGCCTTCCGCCGCCAACGCGGCGATGGCAAGCGACACCGAGGCGCGCAGGTCGGTCGCCATGACCTCGGCGCCGCGCAGCTTCGGCACGCCGCGTACCAGCGCGGATTCGTGATGGATGGTGACGTTGGCGCCCATGCGCGAAAGCTCCGGCACGTGCATGAAGCGGCTCTCGAACACCGTCTCGGTGATCATCGAGGCGCCTTCGGCCCGCGTCATCAGTGCCATCATCTGGGCCTGCAGGTCGGTCGGGAAGCCGGGATAGGGCTCGGTCATGACATCGACGCCGGTCAGCGCGCCGTTGGTCCGATGCACCCGCATGCCGTTCGCCGTCTTCTCGAGCGTCACGCCAGCCGAGCGCAGCACCTGCGCCGCAGCCTCGATCAGGTCGAGCCGGCCGCCCACAAGTTCGACGTCGCCCGCGGTCATCGCCACCGCCATGGCGTAGGTGCCGGTCTCGATGCGATCGGGGATGACGCGATGCGAGGTCTCGTTGAGCGAGGCCACGCCGTCGATGGTGAGGGTCTCCGTGCCGATGCCGCGCACCGGCACGCCCATGCCGACCAGGCATTCGGCAAGGTCGGTGATCTCGGGCTCGCGCGCGGCGTTGTCGAGCACGGTCGTGCCCTTGGCCAGCGCCGCCGCCATCATCAGGTTCTCGGTGGCGCCGACAGACACCTTGGGGAAGGTGAAGCGCGCGCCCTTCAGGCCCTTGGGCGCCTTGGCGACGAGATAGCCGCCGTCGATGTCGATCTCGGCCCCCATCGCCTTCAGGCCGGCGATGTGCAGGTCGACCGGGCGGGCGCCGATGGCGCAGCCGCCGGGCAGCGACACCCGCGCCTCGCGCTCGCGCGCCAGAAGGGGGCCCAGCACCAGCACCGAGGCGCGCATCTTGCGCACGATGTCGTAGGGCGCCGTGGTCGAGGCGATCTTGCCGGCCTGCAAGCTGAGCGTCGTGCCGCGATCGTGGCCGTTCTCGCCGGGGGCGGCGCTCACCTCCACGCCATGCTGCTTCAGCAGCTGGATCATGGTCGTGATGTCGGCCAGCCGTGGCACGTTGTGCAGCGTGAGCTTGCGGTCGGTCAGCAGGGCCGCGACCATCAACGGCAGCGAGGCGTTCTTGGAGCCGGAGATGCGGATCTCGCCCTTGAGCTGGCGGCCACCCTTGATGCGGAGTCGGTCCATGGTCCCTCCTCCCGTCAGATCTTGGGCAGGGTGACGCCGCGCTGGCCCTGATACTTGCCGGCCTTGTCGCGGTAGGAGGTCTCGCAGGGCTCGTTGCCCTGCAGGAACAGGAACTGGCAGGCGCCCTCGTTGGCGTAGATGCGCGCCGGCAAGGGCGTGGTGTTGGAGAATTCCAGGGTGACGTGACCTTCCCACTCGGGCTCGAGCGGTGTCACGTTCACGATGATGCCGCAGCGCGCGTAGGTCGACTTGCCGACGCAGATCACCAGCACGTCACGCGGGATGCGGAAATATTCCACAGTGCTGGCCAGCGCGAACGAGTTGGGCGGGATGATGCAGGTGTCGCCCGTACGGTCGACGAAGCTGTTGGCGGCGAAGTTCTTGGGGTCGACCACCGCCGAATCGACGTTGGTGAAGATCTTGAAGTTGCTGCCCACGCGCGCGTCGTAGCCGTAGGACGACAGCCCATAGGAGATCACGCCGTCGCGCTTCTGGGCGTCGACGAAGGGCTCGATCATGCCCTTTTCCTGCGACATGCGGCGGATCCAGCGATCGGAAAGAATGGTCATTTCGAGGGGCTTTTGTCGGGCTGTACTTCAGGTTTGGCGGCATCTTGCTTGGCGCGCGCCTGGGCCTTACGACGCCTCAGGTTCTCGCGCAAGGCGGCGGCCAGCCGATCGGCGCGATCATCCTTCTGCGGGATGGATTTCGAGGGGGCGGTCATGACGGGAGGATACACCATTGAAGAACGTCCTGCGCACGCCTGACGAAAGATTCGCCGGCCTTGCCGACTGGCCCCATGTGCCGCGCTATTTCCGGCGGTCGGATGGCCTCAGGCTGCACTACATCGATGAAGGGCCGCGCGATGCCAAGGTCTTCCTCTGCCTCCACGGCCAGCCGACCTGGAGCTATCTCTACCGTCGCATGATCCCCGTCTTCATCGCCGCCGGACACCGGGTCGTGGCGCCGGACTTCCCGGGCTTCGGCCGCTCCGACAAGCCCACCGACGAAGCGACCTATACATTCGAGTTCCACCGCGATGCCGTGCTCGACCTGGTCGCCGCGCTTGACCTCAGGAACATCGTGCTGGTCGTGCAGGACTGGGGTGGGCTGATCGGCCTGACGCTGCCGATGGCCGATCCCGAGCGATATGTCGGGCTGCTGGTCATGAACACCATGCTGGGCACGGGCGATGTGCCGTTGCTGCAGGGGTTCCTCGACTGGCGCGCCTTCTCGAATGGCAGGCCCGACATGGACATCGCCGGCCTGATGCGGCGCGCCTGCCCGCATCTCGCCGCCGCCGAAGCGGCGGCCTATGGCGCCCCCTTCCCCGACGCCTCATACAAGGCGGGCGTCCGCCGCTTTCCCAACCTGGTGCCCGACCGGCCGGATGCAGATGGCGCGGCCCTGTCGCGCGCCGCCCGGACGTTCTGGCGCGAACGCTGGAACGGCCGGAGCCTGATGGCGATCGGCATGAAGGACCCCGTCCTCGGACCGCCGGTGATGCGTGCCCTCTACAACGATATCCGCAACTGTCTACCGCCGATCGAGATCGCAGAGGGCGGCCACTTCGTGCAGGAATGGGGCGAGTCCATTGCAAAGGCGGCGGTCGCCGCGTTGTAGCCGCCGCTCCTTGATGAAAATCTGAACCGGCAACGCTAGCCTCCGACGATGTTCTCCTTCACCTACGTGTGGCCCTACATGGATCTGGCGCCGCGCTGCTACTCGCTCTGCTGCTCTGCACCGACGCCCTGCGCAGCGACCTCACGGTGTCGCGCTGGCGCGATATCGTGTGGCTGGCGTGAGCGGGCACACTGGCCTACCTGATCCACCAGTTCGAGGAGCGCGGCATCGACCTGCTGGGCGAGACCTATGCCTTCCGCGGCGAGATGTGCCGGAACATGGGCCAACCCGACGCCCAAGCCTGTCCGATCCCCTACTCCTTCGCCCACTCCGTCAACATAACCTGCGTGTGGGTGTTCGGCCCCGTGGCGGCGCTGCTCGGCCGGCCGCGCTCGTGCTCTTCGTGCCGCTGTCGCTGTGGGCCTTCCACGTCGCGCTCTGCCGCTACCGGCTCGGTTGGCGCGCTGTCATCGCCACCATCGCAGCCGGCATCGTCTTTCACGCGATCATGATCGGCTCGCTTCCCATCTTCCTCGCCGGCCGCATCTGCGTGTTCGTGCTCGACGCGATCCAGGTGATCAATCCCGCCCTCATCCTCCTGATCGTGATGTATTTCGGACGTCGACGAGCGATGCCGGCACCCTGACCGCACAATCCGGCGGCACCCGCTCCGTCGGCGGGTGCCGTCGCTTCATCCGCGGCTCACCGCTTGTCGACCACCGCGATGCTCGCGAAGCCCTTGCGGACGAACCGCGTGTTGCAGGTCGGGCTGAAGCCGGCCGCCGTCACAGCCACGGAGTAACTACCGGGGATATTCGTCCGCGCGTAGCGACCTGCGAGCACACCGACCTGCTTCGGACGCAGCACGAGCCGGGGGTCGATCACGACGCTGCGGCCTGAAGTCACGACCGTGGCCGCGCCCGCTCTACCGCCGATCGCGGTCCCGGGGCTGCCGCCAACAAGCGTCGAACTTTCGAGCCCGGCCCCTACTCCGGACCGCATCGCGCCGACCTGAGCCAGACGCGCGGGCTTCAACGTCGTCGCGTCGAGCACGAGCTTGTCGATGCGCGGCGCGAGGATGTCGTTACCCGTCTGGGCCACCAGCTTGTTCCGCAGCAGCACGAGCTGAGCGAGCTGGGCGCGTGCCTTGTCGGGCTTGCCATCGGCGAGGAAGCCCTTTGGCACCTGGATGCGCGAGAGCATGTCGCCGTGCTTGTCGATGAGATCCGCGCTGGACGCGACGGGGGCCGCGACCGTGCCGCTCACCTTGACGCCGTCGATGCCGCCGCGACGGTCGCTCACCGATGTTTTCACGCCGATGACCTCGCCGACGCGCACGAACGTCGGCACGTCGAGCTGCAACGTGAGCGGCGAGCGTACGAAGCCGCCGACAGTGTACGGCGTGTGGCGCTGGCGGTCGGTGGCGACTTCGACGGTCCACAGGCCCGGCTGTGGATCGTGGATCGTGAAGCTCACATAGCCGTTGCCGGCATGGCGCGTGAACTCGGTCGCCGACCGGGGCAGCCAGCGGCCGCCCGGCGAGCGCAACCGCACCGCGATCTCGCCCGCCCCCTTCGGATCGCGCGGCACGTAGCGCAACGACGTGTCGTGCCACGCCACGGTGAACAGCACCGAGTCGGCGCATCCGTCGACCCAGCCCGACACCTGGGACACCGAAGCGACCGACGACTCGTTGACGATGACGCCGTCGCCGGTCACCTGGCCCCGGATGTAGTTGTAGATCTCGAAGAGATCGTCGATCGTCGGCATAAAGTAGTATCGGCCGAAGGTGTCGTCGGCCAGCTGCGCAAGCAGGGTCTGGTCCGATGCCGGACCCATCGCGCAGCTGTAGATCGGCAGATTCGCAGGCAGCGCTGCCGCGGCATCGACCGCCCAGGGCTTGGCGGGGTTGCCCTCGTCGCAGCCCTTGTTGTCGTATCCGTCCGACAGCAGCACCATCGCGCGCCGCGTTCCAGCACCGGCGAGCATGCTGCCCGCCTCCTGGATGCCGGCGCCCATGAACGTGCAGCCGCCAAAGCCGATTGCGTCGACGGCAGCGGTCGCGGCATCCCTCGTCGACTGATCGACGATCTGCTGCGGAGCGCCCGTTCCCGGGTAGTGCTCGTCACCCGTATCGCCGAAGCTCACGACGCCGACGGAGTCGTCGACGCCCATGAGGTCGACGAACTGACGCGACGTCTGGCGCGTGATGTCGACGTATCCGAAGGCCTGCATCGAGCCCGACCGGTCGAGCACCGTGACGACGCTCACCGGATCGGCCGCCGGTACTTCGGCATTGTCGATGACGAGGGCGAAGTCCTGCCATGTTCCGGCGATGTCGGTACGGGCGGATCCCGCGATGTTGGCCGCAACGACGGTGACCTCGTAGACCCCGGTGGGGTTCTGAATGACGGCGGCCTCGATGGTGTTGAGGTCGTCGGCGACTCCGCCCGTCGTCGAGAACGCGCCCGCGAACACGTTGCCGCGGAACAACTGGCCCGAACCGACGTGAAGCACCTCGAGATCGAGATCGTTCACGAGCGCCGGGTTCGCGCCGGGGGCGCCCGCGGCATCCGACCACGTCAGCACGACGCGCAGCGGACGAGCCGCGTCGGCGGCGGCCACGCGGATCGTGTACTCCTGGCCCGTCGCGGTGAAGGCATGCCGCTGATCGACGAAGAGCTTCGGACCGCGGTCGGAGACCGGCGCCTGCAGCAGCGCGTTCTCGATCGATACGCGACCCCAGCCCACGTTGTTGTTCGGGCCAGCGGCGATCATTCCGCCAGCGCCGTCCGTGCCCCCTGTCACCGGTTCAGTGCTCGAGACCAGCAGGGCCTTGACCAGCGCCGGGCTCGGCGTCTTTCCGTTGCGGGTCTGGCGCCACCAGTCGATCAGCAGCGCGGCAGTGCCCGCGACATGCGGCGACGCCATCGACGTGCCGGACATCTGCGCGTGCACGGCGTGCAGAGTGCCACCCGTGTCGGTGTAGGGTCCGCTGCGGAATCCCACCGGACTGTAGGTGGAGATGATGTCGGTTCCCGGTGCCACGAAGGTGGGCAGCATCCTCCCATCGGTCGCGGGGCCGCGCGACGAGGTTGTCGCGAGTCCGCGAATGTCGTCGTTTGCGGTAAATTCCCCGGGACGCGCGTTGAGCGAGTTGCCCACGAGGATCGCGTTCTTCGGATTCTTCGTCACCGTGCCGGCGCCCGATCCGCTGTTTCCCGCCGAAAAGACGATAACGAGCGGCGTCTGGTCGGTGGTCGTCGCGTCGGCGTCGCGAACGCCAAGATCGATGGTACGATCGTCGGCGGAGTAGTCAGGGCCGTTCATCGCCCACGAATTGTTCATGACGTCGGCGCCCTGAAGCACCGACTGCCGCACGCGCGCCGCGACCGTGCCACCGAGCTCGATAAGCCCCACGTCGGCGCCCGGCGCCATGCCCTGCCCGAGCAGGAACCCCTGCGGGTCGGCGTCGCCCGAGTTGCCGTTTCCCGCTGCGATGCCGGCGACATGCGTGCCGTGCCCGTCGGTGTCGGCGCCGACGACGGCCGCGCCTGCGGAATCCACGACGAAGGCGAGGCGCCCGGCGAGATCGGCATGGACGGTCATCGGATCATTGGTGTCGATACCGGTATCACACACCGCGATCGTCACGCCGGTGCCGTCCACCCCAAGCCCCGTCAGGTTCGCCGCGTACCCCGTGTTCGGAAGCGTGTTGGGTGCGGGAGTCGCGTTGAGGTCCTCGAAGACGATCTGCGAGCTGCGCTCGTCTTCGATTACGGGTTCGTGCACGGCATCGATCCAGCGGACATCATCGTGCGCGGCAATCGAGGGCAGGGCTTTGGTGGGCACCTGTGCCGTGATGCTGCGGAACGCATCGGGCGATTGGGGAGCGATCTCCAGGACGGTCCCGCCGAGCGAGGTCACGAGCGTCGAAACACCGTCGACGTCGCCCTCGGTGAGCACGCCGATATCGACCCCCTTGATGGGTCCGAGGCCGCGATCGGTGCCGACATTCGGATTGCCGCTCAGCAGCTTGGGGTTGACCTTGAAGGCCGGCGCGAGCGGACCCGTCCATTCGACGAACGGAAGTGCGACCGCGGATGCCACGGCGTCGGCGTCGGCGCGCACGTAGTACGCATGCGGGTTGACGGCTTGAACGAGTCGAATGCCGCGCTCAGCGAGAGTCGCGAGCCACGACTCCTGAACCGGCCCGACGAGCTGAATCAGGTGGTTGACCCCGTCGGCGGCTTCTACGGATGCGAACTGCGGCGGGATCGAAGGGAGCTTTCCGCCGGCGGTGTCGATCTCGTAGGTGAAGAGTCGAATCGTGTGCGGGTCGCGCACGGCTTTGACGCGCCACCCCTCGCGCCTGAGGCGCTCGACATGTTGCTCGTCGGCGTCGATGACGAAACCGCGGTCCAAGGAACTTACGACACCGAGGCCGTCCGCCTCGACGATTGCCCTGTCGGCCTGGGTACGGTGGACGATTGCGTAGCGTTCAGACATGGCAGCCTCCCGCTCTCGACGTTGTCACATGGGATAGGTTTGAGCAGTTGTGCAGAATGAATGCAATTGCCACCTGGAGATGTGGCATTTGCCACACTCCAGCGACCGCCCGAAGACGAGCGGTGGCGGTGCGGCTTTGAAGTGCCGCGTCAAGAAAACGACAAGCGTCGGTTAGGCAGCCTGGCTTTCGCCAACCTCCCGCGCCACCTGCGCCGGCACCCTGACCGGCATGTCGAGCAACATCTGGGCGAAGGCCTTGGCCAGCGGATCGGCCTTGAGCGAGGCCATGCCGCCGCCGCCCAGCGCCTGGCGCAGCAGGAAGTTGAAGCCGTGGATGCCGGGCAGGCGCCAGCGCGTCACCTTGCCCTGGATGCGATGGGCGAAGTACCGGGCCACCGCCTCTTCCGTCACCTCGGCGTCGAGGATGGGCTCGTACTCTGGCTTGCGCGCGAAGATCCCGATATTGGCGTTGTCGCCCTTGTCGCCCGAGCGGCCGTAGGCAAGCGCCACCAGAGGCACGGTCGCCGTCGCCGCATTCGGGCCGGTGGTCGGCAGCGCCGGTGCCGCCGGCGCCTCGGCCGGCAGGTCGGCGGCGCTGAAGCCGCCGCTCTTGGCGGCGCGGTCCAGCGTGATGCTGTGCCCATCCATCTCGATCGTCACCGGCACCAGGGTCTTCGGGACGAGGCAGGAGAACATGCGGATGACCGGCGAGGGCGTACTGCGGCCGGCGCCGAAGCTGCCGGTCATGCCAACCACGCCGCCGGTCGCCATGGGCGCGATCTCGCGGCCGAGCAGGCCCAGCGCCTCCTTCTGGTCGTGCTTGGCCGCGATCTTGACCACGACCTCGCGGCTCTCCTGCACGCGCGAGTGCGGGCCGTAGGTCGCCTCGCCGCCGATGATCTCGATGCTGAGGTCGCGGTAGTCGCCCATGTTCTTCTCGCGGAACATGCGGCGTGTCTTCTTGATGATCGCCTCGGCGCTGTGCTGACCCTTGGCCACTGCCTCGCGCCCGCCCAGCATGAAGATGGTGCTGAGCTTGTAGCCGTCGGGCCAGGTGGTCGAGACCTTGTAGGTGTCGGTCGGCGGCCGACCCTTGGCGCCCGACACGCGCACGCGGTCCTTGCCGACCTGTTCATAGGTCGCCTGGGTAAAGTCGCAGGCCACGTCCGGCACCATGTAGGCGCGCGGATCGCCGATCTCGTAGAGCATCTGCTCGGCCACCGTCGCGGTGGTGATCAGGCCGCCGGTGCCCTCGGGCTTGGAGAGCACGAACGAGCCGTCGGCCGACACTTCGGCTACCGGGAAGCCCATGTTGTCGTAGTCGGGCACCAGCTGCCAGTCGGTGAAGTTGCCGCCGTTGCACTGCGCGCCGCATTCGATGATGTGGCCGCAGAGCGTGCCGGCGGCGAGCCTGTCGTAATCGTCCATCGTCCAGCCGAAGGCATGGATCAGCGCGCCCAGGGTCACCGCAGAATCGACGCAGCGGCCGGTGATCACGACATCGGCGCCTTCGGCAAGCGCGCGGGCGATCGGAAAGCCACCGAGATACGCGTTCATGCTGACGATCTTTGCCGGCAGCTCGGCGCCCGTATCCATCTCGCGGATGTCGAGCCCGCGCAGCTCGTCGATGCGCGGCAGCAGGTCATCGCCCAGCACGACGGCGACCTTGAGCTTCACGCCCGCCGCCTCGCAGGCCTTGAGCACGGCGTCGCGGCAGGCCTGCGGGTTCACGCCGCCGGCATTGGTGATCACCTTGATCTTCTTGTCGGCGATCTCGCGGGCGAGCGGCGCCATGACGACGCTGACGAAGTCGATGGCGTAGCCGGCCTGCGGATTGCGCAGCTTCTGGGCCGCCATGATCGACATGGTGACCTCGGCGAGATAGTCGCTCACCAGGTAGTCGACGTTGCCCTGGCGCACGAGCTGGGCGGCGGCCGTCTCGGTGTCGCCCCAGAAGCCGGAATGGCAACCGATACGGACAGTGTTGGCCATGGCTACTTCCTCTTGCGATTGACGAACGCGCCCATGCGCTCGATGTGCTCGCCCTCGGCAACCGACTGGGCGAAGGCGTCGATACCGGCCTGCACCGCCTCGTCGAGCGGCAGCCGCTCCCAGCGCCGCATCAGCCGCTTCTGCGCCCGCACCGCCTTGGGCGTGCCCTCGACGATCGCGGCGACGCAATGCTCGACCGCGGCGTCGAGCTTGGCGACAGGAACGACCTGCTCGACCATGCCCCAGCGATCGGCCGTGACGGCGTCGATGTTCTCGGCCGTCAGCAGCAGCCACGAGGTGCGGCCCCAGCCGATCAGGCGCGGCAGCAGGGCCGCCTCGACCACCGATGGGACGCCGACCTTGACCTCGGGCATGCCGAAGAAGGCGTTGTCGGCGGCGATGCGCATGTCGCAGGCCGCCGCCACCTCCAGCCCGGCGCCCAGCGTATAGCCCTCCATGCGGCAGATCACCGGCACGGGGCAGTCGCGGATGGCCTGGCAGAGCTTGTGGACGCTGGTGATGAAGGCGCGGCCGTCCTCGGAGCTCCTCATCCCGGCCATGTGATTGATGTCGGCGCCGCCGATGAAGGCCTTGCCGCCCGCGCCCGACAGCACGACGACGCGCAGGTCGTCCTCGCGCGCCAGCCCCAGGAACGCCTCGGTGAGATCGAGCAGCGCCGGCGGATTGAGCGAGTTCAGCTTGCGCGAATTGTCGAACACGACATTGGCGACCGTGCCGATTCCTCCGCCAATCTGGGGCCGGCGATCCCAGGAAATGTCGACCTTATGCACGCCTGACGCCATGACGTTTCGCTCCGTGGCTCTTTGTCGGTGGGGGAATTTCATCTATTAGAGCGCCGCAGCAAAGCTTCACAAGAGCCACCCCAAGAGCCTACCCGCATGCCCGATTCCATCGACCTCGGCAGCTACTCGGTCTTCGTGCCGCCCGATCCCTTCGAGGATCATGTCGGGCCGTTCTACTACCGCATCACCGGCGACGCACGGCAGGCGGGCAGCGTGCATTGCGTGCTGCCGACGCACGAGCGCCACGGCAACTATGCGGGCGGCGTGCATGGCGGCGCCACGCTTACCTTCGCCGACTACGCGCTCTGCCTGGTCGCCGGTCGGGCCGCCGACGGCGGCACCAACACCGCGTTCGCCGTGACGGTGAGCATCGCCGTGGAGTTCCTCGATGCCGGCCGCGTCGGCCTGCCGCTCGAAGCGAGCGGCGAGCCGCTGCAGGTGACGGGCCGGCTCGCCTTCGCGCGCGGCAGCATCACCCAGCAGGGCAAGACCATCGCGCTGTGGTCGGGCGTGTGCCGCCACGTGCCGCGCGCCAAGGCGATGGAGCGCAAGGACGCGACGGCGGCGGCCGCGTCGGCGCTGGTCGCGCAGAGCGTACCGGCCGGCTTCGAACTGCTGTCCAACGCCAGCGTCTACTCCCGCCATATCGGCCCCTCCTATGCGCGCAAGGAGACCGATGGCGCCTCCCTGGTCCAGCCCACCCTGCCGCACATGTGCAACTCGGGCGGCGTGCTGCACGGCGGCTACATGATGAGCTTCGCCGATTCGGCGGTGACGCGCGCCGCCGGCCTCGTCACCGGCATGGCGCCCTCGACGGTGGCCTTTGCCGCCGAGTTCCTGTCGGCCGGCACGGCCACGACGCCGATCACCACCCGGGTCGAGGTGCCGCGCCACGGCAAGTCGCTCGCCTTCATGCGCGGCCTGCTGGAGCAGGACGGCCGCAAGCTCCTGTCCTATTCGGCGACCATCAAGCTGCGGTCGCGTTAGAGATACCCTGATCAGCGCCCCTGCCACTTCGGCGGCCGCTTTTCCGCGAACGCGCGCGGCCCTTCCTGGGCGTCTTCGCTCATGTACACGGGCTCGAACAGATGCCGGCCGACGCGAAGTGCGGCGGACCTGCCCATCTCGGTCGACAGGTAGACCAGCTCGCGGGCGGCGCGCACGGTCAGCGGCGCGTTGCGCACGATGGTCGACGCCATCTCCAGGGCGGCGGCGCGCAGCCTGTCCGGCGGGACCACGGCGTTGACGTAGCCGAGCTCGCAGGCCCGCCGCGCGCTGAGCGGCTGGGCGGTGAGCAGCAGCTCCATCACGATGCGCTGCGGGAGCATGTGGATCAGCGGTGTCGCCCAGGGAACCCCGCGGCCGACCTTGGGCTCGGTGATGCCGAACGACGCGTTCTCGCTCGCGATGCAGAGATCGCACATCTGGGCGAACAGCCAGCCGCCCGCATAGGCGACACCGTTCACGGCCGCGATGACCGGCTTGGAGACGTGGATGTTGTCACCGAGGACGGGAATGAAATCCCGTGGCGGGACCTGAATCCCGGTGGCGGCCGCTTCCTTGAGGTCCATGCCGGCGCAAAAAGCCCTTTCCCCGCTGCCCGTCAGGATCGCGACCTTCAAGGATGCGTCCTCCTCGAAGCGTTTCCAGGCCTCGGCCAGGCCGTGGCGAATCCCCGAGTTGATGGCATTGAGCTGCGCGGGACGATTGAGGGTGATGATCGCTACCGGCCCCTCGACCTCGAACAAGACGTCTTCGGACATGATCCAGACTCCCTTCCCTTGCGGCGATCTGCACCATGGCACGAATCCGATGACCGATCAGGTCAGCGAGATTCCCAATGCGCCGATCAGGTCGGCGTAGCGCTCGTTCTGTACCGTCATGATCCTGGACAATTCGGCTGCCGGCACGGCGAGCGGCGACACGCCGCCCGAGCGCAACTGCGAAACGAACTCCGCATCCTTGATTGCCTGCTGGCTCGCCTCCCTCAAGCCTTCCACGTAGGCAGCCGGCGCGCGCGACGGCACGACGAGGCCGCAGAAGATCGTCAAAGGGTCGGGCTCTCCGAACCCAGCCTCCTCCGCGGTAGGCACGTCGGGAAAGGCTTCCTCGCGCCGCGGCCCGAACACGGCGAGCGGACGCAGATTGCCCGCCTTCACCCGCGGCGCGACGGCGAACGGCGTATCGACCGCGATGTCGACCACGCCGCCCATCACCGCCATGCTTCCTTCCGGCAGGCTGCGGAACGGCACATGCGTCAGGTCGACGCCGTTGCGCTTCTTGAACATTTCCATCTGCAGATGGGAATACGTGCCGACCCCATTCGTCGCGTAGGTGAGCTTGCCGGGATTGCTCTTCGCGTAGGTCACGAGATCCTGCAGGTTCTTCAGCGGATGGTCGGGGCGCACCACCCAGACGGCCGACGTCGTGAACAGCGGCGTCACCGGAGTGAAATCCCGGACCGGATCGTAACCAGCGTCCTTGTAGACGTGTGCGGCGATGAGGAACGTGTTGCTCGCCACGAGCAGAGCCGCCTGCGGATCGCCGCGCAGAACCGTCTGAGCGGCGATCAGTCCGCCCGCACCCGGCTTGTTGCCGACGATGACGGTCCGCTTCAGCAGGGGCGCGGCCTTGTTCGCGTACATCCGCGCCACGATGTCGTTCAAGCCGCCCGGGCCGAACGGACCGACGATCGTGAGTAGGTTGTCCTGCTGCGCCCGCGACCCGCGCGAAGCCGCGAGACCCACGGCCACAGCGGCGCCAATGACGACCTTCCTTCGTTCCATGATGCCCTCGCTGCGCCCGCCTCAGGATGCGGCTGCTTCGACGCGTCGACCCTCGACGGCCCGCACTCTGTCGCCGACGACGGTCACGCGGGCCATCCGGCGCGTGGCAGGGTAGTAGTCCTGGACGGCGTAGTGCTGCGTCGCCCGGTTGTCCCAGAAGGCGATCGTGTTCGGTCGCCAGCGCAGCCTCACCTGGAACTCGGGTTGCGCCGCCTGCGAAAACAGGTAGTTCATCAGCTTGTTCGCCTCGATCGCAAAATCCGCGCCGATGCCGCGCTCGCGCTTCTGCGTGTAGTTGGTGAAGTGCGTGGTGAAACCCTGGTTGACGTTCAGGATCTTCTCGCCGGTCTCGGGATGCACCGCGACGACGGGATGCTCCTGCGCCGGAAACTCCCGACTGAGCTCGCGCCGCTTCTCCACGGTGTAGTCGCCGCCGAACGAGTGCGCGATGTCATGCATCGCATAGAGGCCCTCGCAGATCGACTTCAGTCGCTCGGGGAGCCGCGCGTGGGCCAAGGCCATGTTCGCCCAGATCGTGTCGCCGCCCACCGGTGGGCATTCCACGCACCGCAGGATCGAGCCCATCGAGGGCCGCTCGCGCCATGTCGTATCGGCATGAAAGATGTTCTCGTTGGCCGGGCGGCGACTTCCCCGGTCGAGCAGGGCGAGTTCATCGTGGTCGGGGTGGCGACGAAAGACGGGATGGACCTCCAGTTCCCCGAAGGCCCGGGCGAATTCCACGTGAGCCCTGGGCGAGATGTCCTGGTCGCGGAAGAACAAGACCTTGTGCTCGAGCAATGCCTTGCGAATGGCGGCGATCAGCGCCGGATCGGCGGCTGCCGTCTCGAGATCGACGCCGTGGACCTCGGCTCCGAGGGCGGGAGAGACGGGTTCGACGCTGAACCCACTTGGCACGGTCATGGCTGAGCTCCCGTCCGACACGACGCAGACTAAATCAACTGACTTAAACGATGTCAAGCACGTGTCTTAAACATGCAAGCTGCTTGCTCCATTTCTCCCTGCGGGCTAGCTTTTCGCGGACATGGCCAGGCTTGGAAACGTCAAACGTCCGTCTTCGCGCAGGACAGCAGGAACCGCATCCAACAGCTCCGAGGTCCTCCTGCTGACGGCCGAGCGCCTCTACGCCGAGCGCGGCCTCGATGGCGTGTCGTTGCGCGAGATCGCCCGGGAAGCGGAGCAAAAGAACAACTCGGCCCTGCACTACCACTTCGGTTCGAAGGAGGCCCTGCTCGACGCCATTATCCGCTATCGGATGGCGCAAGTGGATGCCCTGCGGAACGAATACCTGGACGGCTCGGAAGCGCAGGGTCGAACGGATCTGCGCGCCATCGTCGAGGCGCTGGTGAGGCCGCTTGCGCACGGCCTGGTCTCGACCCGCCCTAACAACCACTACAACCGTTTCCTTGCCGCTGCGCAGATTCACCCGGACATCGACCTCGCGGCGCACGCGAGCGATGAGGCCCAGAGAGGCTTCCGCCGTGTCTACGCAAAGCTGGAGCGGGCATTGCCGCTGCTACCGCCGGCATTGCTGCGTCAGAGATATCTCACCAGCATCGCGCTGATCACGTTCAGCCTCGCGGATTTCGAGAGGATCAAGGCACGCAAGGTCCGGGAGAGCCGCCGGTTCGACATGGCCCGCGCCATCGACAACCTCATCGACATGATTGCAGGGGCGCTCGACGCGACTGTCTCCCCCCAGGTCAAATCCCGTTTGGACATCACAAACGCAGCACCTGCTCTACGCTCGGCGTGACGAGAGGTCAGTCTACCTTAACCCCGGCCTGCTCGGCGACGCGGTTGACCTCGTGGTCGAACAGGTCGCGCAGGCGGCGCACGGTCGACAGGTCCCCGGCCTTGGCCGCCCGCTCGACGGCTTCGGCGATCTGGCGCAACGCCAGGGCGCCGATCATCCCCGATGCGCCCTTCAGGCGATGCGCGGCGCGGGCGATCGCCGTGAAGTCGTCGGTGCCCTTGATCTCGCGCGCCGCCTCGCGGGCGGTCTCCAGGAACTCGCGCTCGACCTCGGCCAGGGTCCGCGGATCGTCGCCGAACAGCTCGACGAGCTTGTCGCGGTCATAGGCAGGATTGGGGGCCGGGTGGGGGCTCTGCTTCATTTGGCGCCTTTCAGCCAGACATCGAGGGTTGCGCGCAGCTGCTCGATGCCGATCGGCTTGGTGACGAAGCCGTCCATGCCGACTGCCCGGCTGCGCTGCTCCTGGTCCTCGTGGGTGCTGGCGGTGATGGCCAGGATCGGCGTACGCGGCCGGCGCTCTGCCGCTTCGCTGGCGCGGATGCGGCGCGCCAGCTCGAAGCCGTCCATGGTCGGCATCTGCAGGTCGGCGAGCACCAGGTCGTAGCGGCCGGTGCGCCACAGCTCGAGCGCCTCCTCGCCGCCCGATGCCGAATCGGTCGTGGCGCCCGCCAGCTCGACCTGACGCGCCAGGATCTTGCGGTTGACCGAATTGTCGTCGACCACCAGGACGCGGCCGTTGAGAGGCGCCGCACGCTGCGGCGTGATCGCCACGGCGTCGGTCGAGCGCCCCACCGCGCGGGCGACGGCGCGCACCAGCGCATCTCGGCGATAGGGCCTCGGCAGGTAGATTTCCGTGCTGGGGCTAGCGACGCGAATGCCGGCAAAACTGTTGTCCGGATAGATCCCCACTTCGGCGCCGGCATCGGCGAGATAGCGGGCAACAGCACAGGCCTCGTCGGCATCGGGCAAGGCGACCGCGAGCGACAGGCCGCGCAACGTCGGATCGATGCGGGTCGCGGGCGGCGCCTTGTCGAGCCGCACGGTGACGATGAAGGTCGAGCCTTCGCCCGGCTGGCTCAGGACCTCGATCCCGCCCTGCATGGCCTCGGCCAGGCGGCGCACGATCGACAGGCCGAGCCCGGTGCCGCCGAAACGCCGCGTGGTCGAGCTGTCGGCCTGCACGAACGGCTGGAACAGGCGGTTGCGCTGCTCCTCGGTCAGGCCGATGCCGGTATCCGCGACCTTGATGCGCAGCCGCTTGTCGCCGCCATTCTCCAGCGACAGCCGCACCGAGCCGGTCTCGGTGAACTTGATGGCGTTGCCCAGCAGGTTGAACAGGATCTGCTGCAGGCGCAGCGGATCGCCCACCACGCGGTCGGGCACGTCGGCGCCGACATAGGCGACCAGGCTGAGGCCCTTGGCCACCGCCTGCGGCGCCAGCGTCTCGGCCGCGCCCTCGATCAGCTCGACGGTCGACAACTCGATCTGCTCGAGGTCGAGGCGGCCGGCCTCGATCTTGGAGAAGTCCAGGATGTCGTCGATGATCTTGAGCAGCGCGGATGCCGAGTAGCGCACGGTGCCGAGCGCCTCGCGCTGCTCGACCGAAAGCTCGGTGCGCTCCAGCACGTCGATCATGCCGAGAACGCCGTTCATCGGCGTGCGGATCTCGTGGCTCACGGTGGCTAGGAAGGTCGACTTGGCTTGGTTGGCGCTCTCGGCATCGCGCTGGGCGTCGATGGCGATGTCGCGCGCATGGCGCGCCTCGTCGTAGGCGACCTGCAGGCGCCGCGCGAGGTCCTCCTTCTGGTAGGCCAACGCGATGTTGTCGTACTGCCAGCGATGGACGTCGCGCACATAGGCCATGAGATGGCCGACATAGGCGCCGCCGGCGATGCCGACGAGCTGGTAGAACGGATCGACCGAGGTCAGCAGCACGAACAGCAGCGGCGCGGTGGTCGCTCCGGCGAAGGTGTAGAAGGTCGGCGGATGGGCCGAGCGGATCGGCACCGCCGTGGTGATGGTCGCCAACAGCACCAGGCCGAGCAGCATACGCTGCAGCTCGTAGTCCTTGGAGGCGAGCAGGTAGCCCGCGACGCCCCAGCACGCGCCGGCCAGCAGCGACAAGGTGGCGAACCACCAGCCCCAGCGGATGACCTCCTCGTCGGGCGGATTGGCACGGGCGAAGTTCTTGCGCAACACGTCGAAGCCCAGCGTCACGAAGATGTGGGCCATGAACGGGCCGGCAAGCTCGACGAGCTCGATCTGGCGCCAGTAGATCGCCGCGATCACCGGCCACAGCACGAAGGAGAAATAACGAGACTGCGCCGAGCCCTCGAACAGGCGGCGGATGAGTTCGGCGCGGACGAAGGCCTCTTGCCTTGCCGTCGCGGCTGGTTCGGCCTGGGCTACCGGCTCAGTCGCGATGACAGTCATCGTCCTTCGTCCGCGCCGAGGCGCGGCGGCCCAGTTCGTCTCCCTTGCCCGTGCGCCGATCGGCTGACCGACGTTGCCTCGCGGCAACGACGATCCCCAAGAGAGTCCGGATCGCTGGAACTAGGGATAGAGACGAGCCCGGGTCGCGGCTCTAAGGGTGGGAAAGACATGTGTTACGCCTGTGGCGAATAAGGCGAAGAACTGTATCAAATATATCAAGAAACGACTATATATCGTTGAAAAATCATGGTATTTTGTCCGGATTAGAGAAACATTTATTCCGGATCAAGTCATGCTGCAACCCTCCATTCTCCTGGTCGAGGACGACGCGTTTCAGCGCAAGGCGGCCGAGACCTACCTGATGAACCACGACCTCAAGGTCATCGCCGTGGAGAACGGCGCGCAGATGCGCCGGCAGATCTCGCGCGCCATGCCCGACCTCGTCCTGCTCGACGTACAGCTGCCCGGCCAGGAGGACGGTTTCGCCCTGGCCCGCTGGCTGCGCGAAAGCAACACCAAGGTCGGCATCATCATGCTGACCGCCGCGGGCGATTCGGTGGACAAGGTGCTGGGGCTGGAGAGCGGCGCCGACGACTATGTCGCCAAGCCCTACGAACCGCGCGAGCTTCTCGCCCGCTGCAAGAGCGTGCTGCGCCGCTCGGCCAACAAGTCGACGCCGTCGCTGCTGGAGCGCGTGCGGATGGGCCAACACACGCTCGACCTGCCCAAGCGGCAGCTGCTCGACCAGGGCGGCAAGGACGTGGCCCTGACCTCGGGCGAGTTCGACATCCTGAAGACCTTCGCCGAGAACCCCAACCGTCCACTGTCGCGCGACTGGCTGCTGGAGACGACCAGCCATCGGAGCCGCGACCCGTTCGACCGCGCGATCGACCTCCGCATCACCCGCATCCGCCGCAAGATCGAGCCGACGCCCGACAAGCCCACCGTCATTCGCACAGTGCGCGGCATCGGCTATATGTTCGTGCCGCCGGCCGAATAGTGCGTTAGAAACGCGGGCCTAGGGGACGGGCCCGTAGTTCAGTGGTTAGAACGAGCCGCTCATAACGGTTATGTCGCAGGTTCGAATCCTGCCGGGCCTACCCTCCTACGCGCTTCGCGCTACGGAGGGCGAGCCCTCCGGAGCCTTGGTGTAGGCGGGCTCGCCCGCCGAAGCTTTAGCGTAGGCGGGTGCACGGCGACTGCATCCCGCGGACATGCATTCCTGCACGTTGCCGCCCCACACGCCCCGCGTGTATTTTCCCCGGGTTCTTCTGGGGAGAAGACGCATGCCCGGCAAAATCAGCTTCTTCTACGCCATCTACCGGCGGCTGCAGGCGTCGGCCGGCGGCATGTCCATCCAGGACGCCGAGCACTTCAACGTCGACAATTCCGACGATCTCGGCGGCGGCTTCAGCCTCAAGGAGACCACCGGCCCCTACGGGCTGTTCGGCAGCCTGTCGCCGGCGGCACCGAATTTCGGCATCGGGCTGCAGGCGGGCTGGAAGCCGCTCAACCCCAACAGCAACGTGCCGTTGGAAAATCCATTGTATGCGATGCTGGCCAAGTCGCTCGATCCCGACGGCACGGTGCCCGATAGCGTCACGGTGGCGGGCCAGGTCTGGCCGGTGATGCCGCCGCCCTTCCAGGGCAGCATTTCCAATCACACCGAATGGCTGGAATTCAACGCCGGCTCGCCAAAGCTGATCGATGCCTTCGGCCAGTGGATCAAGGACGGCAAGGTCGACGATTCGCCCAAGAACGCGCCGCTCACCTATGCCGCCCTTCGGGCGCTGCCCAAGCCCGCGGCCTTCCCGCTCCACGTCAAGCCGCCGAACCAGGAGTCCCTGCCCATCCTGTTCGTGGCGTCGATGGCGGGCGACGACGGACGGAGGCACGGCGACCATGCCATGCCCGACGTGCCGCTGGATCACGTGCCGCCGCATTTCTGGGCGACCTCGCGGATCTTGCTGTGCGACGAGACAGGCGCCACGGTGCACCCCGCCACGCTCGAGGCGGGCCAGGAGTTTTCCGTCGTGGCAATGATCGGCAACAGCGGCAACTCGCCGGCCGGGCGCCTCTTCGACAACAACCAGCCCAGGATCCACCTGTTGGGCGCCGCGCTCGCCTTCAACACCTTCATGAGCCCGGGCACGTATCTGCCGTCGCTCGCCAATCTCGATCCCGCGGCGCTGGGCTCGCAATACGAGCACTACGGGATAAGGTCCCTGGGCTACGACACCGCGGCCTGGCGTTTCAACGTCGACAAGGTGTTCTCCGGCCTCAAGACGGGACTGGTCAATGCCGGCGTCGATCTCGGCGGCGCGACGCCCGAGGAATGGCTGAAGAACGGCCACCCTTGCGTGAAGATCTGGATCACCGAGGGCGAGCCGGTGAACATGTACCAGCCGGGCGGCGGCGAGCCGGCGGCGACCACGATCAATTCCAAGCCGCGGCTCGACCGCCACATCGCGCAGCGCAACCTCGCCCCCTTCGACATGACGGTGATGGCGGCGAAGAAGATCGACTGGAAGAATTTCATCGTCGCCCAGGCAGGCGAGGGGACGAACACGCTGACGCTGCAGCATGCGTTGCCGCCGGGCAGCGTTCGTTTCTACCTGGCGGTGCCGAAGAAGACTTTCGAGCGTCATGCCAGCAAAGGGCTGCGCGGCTGGTCAGCCGTGGACAAGGTCGTCAACAAGCCGTTCCCCGATGCGGTGCTCCTGCAGGCGACGGGCTCCGGCGCCACCGTCCAGGTGGCGGCGCATGGCAGCGAACCGTTTCTCGGCATGTCGCTGGGCATCGAAGGCGATCCGTCGACGTTCAAGACGGTGCGGTCAAGTGACGTTGCGATGGTCCATGCCGATCACAACGGCACGGTCATCGGAGGATTCACGCTGCGGGTGCGGTCCTAAGTCAAACGCCGCCGGACCATACGAAGGTTTGCCGGCGCCACACCAGCGCATCGATTGTTGGGACAGGCCCCGATCTTATCCTGGCGGTAACAGTCAGGAACTCGGGGAGCTTGTGCCATGTTGTCGAACGTACAGTTGGAACGCCTTCGGCTGCGGAGGAAAGCCGGCGACGAGCGGCCGTCGATCGCCACGACCGCGATCGAGCAACCCCATGGACTCCTGCGCCGGCATCCGCTCGCAAGCGCCATCGGCGCGGTCGCCCTGCTCCTGACAGCCGCTGCCGGCGACGTCTACTGGGACTACGACGGGCATTTCCAGACGACCGACGACGCCTTCATCGCTGCCCGCCAGTTCGCCGTGGCGCCCAAGGTGGCGGGCTACCTGACCGCCGTTCCGGTCACCGACAACCAGCATGTTGCGACCGGCGACGTGATCGCCCGCATCGACGATCGCGATTATCGCGTGGCGCTGGCGAACGCCGAGGCGCTGGTCGCCGCCGCACAGGCCGGCATCCAGGACATCGACGCCCAGACGGACGTGCAGAAGGCCCAGGTCGCCTCCGCCCAGGCGCAGCTCGAGCAGAACCAGTCGAAGCTCGTCTATGCACAGCAGCAGGCCGAGCGCTACGGCACGCTGACCAAGGAGGGCTGGTCCAGCCAGCAGACCGGTGAGCTGGCCGAGGCGGAGCTCTACCAGCAGCGCGCCGCCGTCAGCAGCTCCCAGGCCAGCCTGACGGTGGCCCAGCGCCAGTTCGAGGCGCTGACCGCGCAACGCGCCACCGCCGTAGCGCGCCTGCAGCAGGCCGAAGCCCAGCGCGACCAGGCCAGGCTCAATCTCTCCTATACGACGGTGACGGCGGCCCAGCCCGGACGCGTCGTCCAGCTCGGCGCCGCGGTCGGCCAGTACGCCCAGGCCGGCACCGCGCTCAGCATGTTCGTGCCCGACGAGATCTGGGTGGTCGCGAACTTCAAGGAGACGCAGCTCGACGCCATGCGGCCCGGCGAGCCGGTGACGCTCGCGATCGACGCCTATCCGGGGCGCACGGTCGTGGGCCACGTCGCCAGCGTCCAGCCGGGATCGGGCACCGCCTTCTCGCTGCTGCCGGCCGAGAACGCCACGGGCAACTACGTCAAGATCGTCCAGCGCGTGCCGGTCAAGGTCGTGATCGACAATCCGCCGGCCGACGTCGCGCTGGGACCGGGCATGTCGGTCGAACCCACGGTGCGCATCGACGCCTCGCCGTCGCTCTTCGAGCGCCTGCGGAGCCGGCTGTGAAAAGCGGTCCCAATCCCTGGCTGATCGCGGTGCTGGTGGCGGTGGCGGCCTTCATGGAAGTGCTAGACACCACCATCGCCAACGTCGCCCTGCCCTACATCGCGGGCGGCCTCGGCGTCAGCGAGGACGAGGCGTCGTGGGTGGTGACGACCTACCTGGTCGCCAACGCCATTGCGCTGACCGCCTCGAGCTTCCTGGTGCGGCGCATCGGCCGCAAGACGTTCTTCCTCGCCTGCCTCGGCCTGTTCACCGTGAGCTCGGTGCTGTGCGCGTTCGCCTGGAACCTGCAGGCGCTGCTGCTGTTTCGCATCCTGCAGGGCCTGGCCGGCGGCGGCATGGTGCCGGTCTCGCAGTCGATCCTGGCCGGCGCCTTCCCGGCCGAGAAGCGCGGCCAGGGCTTTGCGCTGTTCGGCGTCGCCGTCGTGGTGGCGCCCGTGGTCGGCCCGACCTTGGGCGGCTGGCTGTCCGACAACGTCTCCTGGCACTGGTGCTTCGCGATCAACGGCCCGGTCGGCGTCCTGGCGATGGTGGCGATCGCGCTGGTGCTGCGCGAGTCGCAGGCCGAGATCGAGCAACGCCGGCAATTGCGCCGGACCGACGGCGGATTCGATCTCGTTGGCTTCGTGCTGGTTGCGACTTTCCTGAGCGCCCTTGAGTTGATGTGCGATCGCGGACTCGAGGACGACTGGTTCGGCTCGACCTTCATCGTCACCGTCGCCGCCATCTGCGGCGTGGCCTTCGTGGCCATGGTCCCGTGGCTGCTCAGTCGCCGCAATCCGGCGCTCGAGCTGCGGCTGGTGATGACACGCCAGTTCGGGGCGTGCTTCCTGGTCATGCTGATGACGGGCGCCATCCTGCTCGCAACGACGCAGTTCCTGCCCCTCCTCGTCCAGCAGGACCTCGGTTACACGGCGACCTGGGCCGGCCTCATCCTGTCGCCCGGCGGGCTGGTCACCATGGCCATGATGTTCATCACGGGCCGCCTGCTCACCATGGTCCAGCCTAAGTATCTGATCGTCGCCGGCGCGTCGTTCATCGCGCTCTCGATGTACAGCCTGACCGCGATCTACGGCGACGTCGGCTTCTGGTATCTCGCGCAGTCGCGCATGCTGCTGGGCATCGGACTGCCGCTCATCTTCCTATCGATCACGGCCGCCTCGTACGACGGCATTCCAGCCGACAAGATCGACCAGGCCTCGGCTCTGATCAACGTCGCCCGCAATACCGGCAGCTCGCTGGGCGTCGCGCTGATCTCCAATGTGCTGACGGATCGTGCGCAGTTTCATCAAAGCCGGCTGATCGAGCATGCGATCCCTTCGAGCCCCGCGTACCAGGAGACAGTGCGTCAGATGACCGACTACTTCGTCCGACACGGCAGCCTGGCCGCCGAGGCGCAGCAGCAGGTCATCGCCTGGATCGGGCAGCAGGTGCAGGCCCAGGCATCGTTCCTGGGCTACATGGATGCCTTCTGGGTGCTGATGCTGCTGGCGCTGTCGGCCGTGCCGCTGGCCCTTGCCTTGCGCAAGGTCAAGCTCGGCGGTGGCGCGCCGGCAGCGCACTAGCCTATTGTCCGCTGCATGACCATCGACAGCGAGACCGCCGGCATCAAGGGCGTGGCGTTCATGGACGGGCGGTGGATGCCGCTGGCCGAAGCATCCGTCCCCATCCTCGACCGCGGCTTCGTGCGCTCGGACGCCACCTACGACGTCGCCCATGTCTGGAAGGGCCGCTTCTTCCGACTGATGGACCATGTCGAACGCTTCCAGGCGTCGATGGTGGGCCTCCGGATGTCGCTGCCCTACTCCGCCCAGCAGCTCGCCGACATCATGATCGAATGCGCCAGCCGCTCGGGCCTGCGCGACGCCTACGTCCAGGTCACCTGCACGCGCGGCCTGCCGCCGCCCGGCACGCGCGATCCCCGGCTGTGCCGCAACCGGCTCTACGCCTTCGCCCAGCCGTTCGTGTGGATCGCCGACGAGGCCCAGCGACGCGAGGGCCTGCGCATGGTGCTGTCACGAACCCAACGCATCCCGCCGGAATCGCTCGACCAGCGCATCAAGAACTTCCACTGGCTCGACCTCACCATGGGCATCTTCGAGGCCTACGACCGCGACGCCACGGTCGCGATCCTGCCGGCGGCCGACGGCACCATCACCGAAGGGCCGGGCTTCAATGTCTTCACCATCAAGGACGGCGTGCTGGCGACGCCGGCGCGCGGCCTGTTCGAGGGCATCACGCGCCGCACCGTGATCGAGATCGCCCGCGACCTGCAATTGCGCTGCGAGGTGCGCGCCGTCCACGCCAAGGAGGTGGAGGAGGCGAGCGAGATCTTCGTCAGCAGCACCGCGGGCGGCATCATGCCGGTCACCCGCTACGAGGGCCGGCCGGTCGGCGACGGACAGCCGGGTCCGCTCACGCGGCGCATCGAGGAACTCTATTGGCGCCGCCACGAGGACGACGCCTGGTGCACGCCGGTACCTTACGCCGATCAGGCCGCCTCGTAGAGGGCCTCGCCGTGCGGCGGTCGCGGCATCGGCGTCGTCGGCAACACGGCGACCGGCGGTGGCCGGAAGCAGGCCGCGTAGGCGCTGTCGATGATGGCGAGCTTCACCGCCTGGGCCATCGCGTATTCGCGGCGGAAGCCCGCCGATACCCACATCACCGATTCGCCGCGCTTGCCCAGCCAGCCGATGCTGCCCAGCGCTTCGGCGTCCCTGAGCTTGCGCGACAGGTGGGTGCGCGACAGGTTCAGCCGTTGCGCCATGACGGCAATCGATGCGATGGAGGTCGGAACGCGCTCGGCCTCGGCGTCGGTCTCCTCGATGCCGGCGATCAGCCAGTCCATGATCACGCCGCCGTTGTTCAGCCACGTGAACAGCGAGAAGGTCCGCTCCGGCTCGCGCACGCCGGCCGACGACAGCAGCCCGTCGGCGATGCCGGGATGCAGCGCGGCCATCGCGCCGGGTGTGCTGAGATACGTATCCAGGCGCCCGCCGTGGTCGAGCCGATCGAGCGTCGCGAGGTGCATGGCGATCCAGCCGTGCAGTGCGTCGAGGCTGATCGGAGCCGGTTCGAACGGGCGCGTGCGCTTGTCAGCGGCACCCGGCACGTAACGGGCAAAGCCGTACTTCAGCATTTCCTTCAGGAAGGCATCCGCCGTGTTGCGGCTGGCAACGCCATGCCGTGAGACGGCGTCGAGGACCTGGGCGGTGCTGATGCCGCCGCCCTTGCCCGACGAGAAGCTGCGGAAGTACAGGGCGAACGCCACCTGCCCCATCAGCCAGCGATGCTGCGAGCCGAACACCGATGAGAGCCTGGGATTGCCGTCGTAGGTCTGCTGCATGACCCGGCACTGCAGGCGGATGGCCGAGTGCAGGCCGGGATGACCGGCAATATCCTCGGACGTCAGCGCGATGTGGACGGCCTCGCTCGATTTCGACGTTCCCATCGCTTCGAACCGGAGTTAGAGCCTATGTCACAGGGGCCCGAAGACCCCCCCATCCCCATAGGAGAGGACTTCTCACATTTCTCAGTTTTGTGCAATATGAGAAGGGTGGATTCGACCCCGTCCCGGCCTGAACATCTTGCAGCAAAACTGCGGCAAGCATTCCTGGATCATGGCTACGAGCAGATGACCATGAGCGGGCTCGCCCAGCTCTGCGGCTTCAGCCGGCGCGCGCTCTATCACCACTTCTCCAACAAGGAAGAAGCGTTCCGCTACTGGCTGGAATTCTACAACCACGAATCGATTGCCAACGGCATCGCCGCCGGCCGAGCCGCAATGGAATCGGGCGGCGGCGCGGTCGATGTCCTCGTCGAGACCATGAACGTCCGCTACGGCGACGCCCGACGCCGGCTCGCCCGCTCGCCGCATGCGCTGGAGGTCAACGACCAGGCCTTCCGCCGCAGCCGCGACATCATCATCGCCGTCGCCATCGACTTCCAGGCCAAGGTCGTCGACCTGCTGAAGGAACTCGAAGCGCGCCGCCAGATCAGCCTGAAGCCCGGCGTCACGTTCGAAGCGCTGGCCCAGACGCTGTGCGACGGCGCGCGCGGCACCAACCAGGCCGTGCCGCCCATTCCCATCGACGATCTGCACCTGCGCTATCGGCAGATCATCGAGGCGATTCTGTTCGGCGCCGCCACTCCGGCCGGCCAACGTGCCAAGCCGGCACGCTCGGCCCGCTAAACGCGGCCGGGAACCAGACGCACCTTGCGCGGTGCGGCGAGCCAGATCGCCGTCGCCGACACCACACACAAGCCGATGGCGAGGACGAAGGCGAGCTGATAGCTGCCCGTCATGTCATGGATGACGCCGGTGACCCACGGCCCGGCCGCGCCACCACCGATCAGCGAGACGGTGAGCATGCCGAAGATCGAGCCGTAGTGCGGCCCTTCGAAGATCTCGGCGACGATGGGGCCCATCACCGAGGTGAGCGCATAGCCGAGCGAACCCTGCGAGATCACCATCAGCCACAGCAGCACCGGCGACGGCGAGTGCTCGAGCGCGATCAGGCAGACATAGCAGATGGCGAAGCCCGCGCAGCCTGCCACCCATATCCATTCACGGCCGATGCGGTCGGACAGCGCGCCGAGCCCGATCTGGCCGGGAATGCCGACGACGCTCACGATGCCCAGCGCCCAGGCGGCGACGATCGGCGAGAAGCCGACCTCGATCAGGTACTTGGTCTGGTGCACCTGGACGGCGTACCAGGCGAACAGGGCGCAGACGAAACCGAGCGCGACCCACCAGAAGCGCGCGGTCCTGAGCGCCCGCGCCAGCGTCCATTCGACGGATGTCCACTCGCGGTCGACGATGTTCGATCGCGCGCGCGGCGTCGCGGCGGCGGCGTGCGATTCACCATCAGGCAGGAGGCCGATGTCCTGTGGCCGGCGGCGGACGAAGAGATTGAGCGGCCCCAGCACGAACAGGATGAGCAAGCCCATGACCCAGCATGCCTGCCGCCAGCCCTCGCGCTCGATGATCGACTGCAACCAGGGCAGCAGCACGATGGCGCCGACGCCGACGCCCGAGAAGGCGATGCTGATGGCGAGCGCACGGCGGCGCACGAACCAGTGCGGCAGGAACTGCGAATGGGCGGTGAAGGTCATGAGGTTGGCGCCCGCGCCCACCATCACCCCGAGCGTGGCGTAGAACTGCCAGGGGTTGGCGATGACGGTCGCCAGCAGGAGTCCTCCCGTCACCATGGCGACGCCGCATTCGATCACGATGCGCGGCCCCTTGCGGTCCATGACGCGGCCGACGATCGGCCCCAGAAACGCAGAGACCAGAAAACCGAAGGAGAAGGCGCCGGCGGCGAGACCGCGATCCCAGCCGAACTCCTGGATCAGCGGCGGCATCAGCAGCGAGAAGGACGTGCGCGCGGTGACGGCAATCGCCATGGTCACGAAGGCGATGCCGATGATCAGCCAGCCGTAATAGAACGGCAGGCGCTGCTGCCAGCTGCTCACCGCGGCTCGATCTCGTTCAGCGGCCGCTCGCCGCGCGCCGTGCGCTCGATATTGCCCGCGATGAGCTTGGCCCGCGCCTCGAGCATGCCCTCGGTCCAGCCGGAGACGTGCGGCGTCAGGATCACGTTGGCGAGTTCGTGGAAAGGCCGGTTGGCGGGCAAGGTCGCCCCGGGCGCCGTGGGATAACGGTACCACACATCGAGGGCCGCGCCAGCGAGCTTGCCGCCGCTCAGCGCGCGGTAGAGCGCGTCCTCGTCGACGATCTCGGCACGTGCGACATTGATCAGGTAGGCGGATGGCTTCATCAGGCCCAGCCGATGATCGTCCAAGAGGTTGCGTGTCTCGGGCGACAGCGACAGCGTGATGGCGAGATAGTCGGCCGAGCGCAGCACCTCGTCGAGGCGATCGGGACCGCCGATGAACGACACGCCCGCCGGCACGTCCTTCTGCGCCTGCCGGCGAACGGCGCAGACCTTCATGTCGAAGGAAGCGGCGCGACGGGCCAGCGCCTCGCCGATATGGCCGAAGCCCAGGATGCCCAGCGTCTTGCCGGCAAGCTCGGGCGACGGCGGCGGCATCGGCGTGCCGACCGCCCACTGGCTGTCCCAGCGGCCCTTGCGCAAGCTGGCATCGAGGCTGCCGAACGAACGCGTCAGCGCCAGCATGGTGCCCATGATGTACTCGGCGATGCCGGCCTCGTGGCCGTAGGCGTTGGCGAGCCGCAGCCCCGGCCGCATGACGCCGCGGTCGATGCGATCGAGGCCCGCGCCCGGCACCTGCACCAGCTTGAGACGCGGCGCCGCCTCGGCCATCGGCGGCGTGAAACCCATCGACACCAGCACGTCGGCATCGGCCAGGTCGGGCAGGATCGCACTCTCATCACCCTCGACGGTCTTGCAGGGAATCGACAGGTAGCTCCGCACCATCTCGGCGAGGCGGATGGCAAAAAATCCGGCAAAAGCGATCTTCATCAACACATCCTTCGTGCGGCACTATCCCGGCCCCAGCTCAGCCGATCAACTACATCCCAGGTAGTCATGCCAGCCCCGTCCGCCTTCCCCGCCCGACTCGCCTTGTGGCGCAAGCGACGCGGCCTTTCGCAGTTCCGGCTCGCGACGGCGGCCGAGTGCTCGCAACGCCATCTCAGCTTCCTCGAGCTCGGCCGCACCAAGCCCAGCCGCGACATGGTCCTGCGCCTGTCGTCAGCGCTCGACATGCCGTTGCGCCAGGCCAACGAACTGCTGCTGGCCGCAGGTTATGCGCCGGCCTGGAGCGAGGCCGATCTCAGCACCGAAGCGCTGGCGCCGATCCGCAGCGCCCTCGACTTCATGCTGAGCCAGCAGGAGCCCTTCCCTGCCGTCGTCGTCGATCGCCGGTGGAATCTCCTGCAAGCGAACAAGGGCGCGGTCGCGATGGTCGAGTTCCTGGTCGGGCCGCTGACGCCGGGTGCTGCGATCAACCTCGCCGATGCGCTGGTCGGCCCCGACGTGTTGAAGCCGCATCTGACGAACTGGACGGAGGTCGTGCGCTATTTCGTGCGCAGCGTCGAGGCCGACGCGGCGGTCGACGGCACGAAGCAGACGGTGGCGTTGGCCCAGCGGCTCTTGCGATACCCCGGCGTGCGGGCGGCAATGGCGCAGGCAGCACCGTCGGCCGGCGACGGCCCGGTGCTGCCGATGCTGTTCCAGAAAGGGCAGACCGAGCTACGGCTGTTCACCACCATCGCCACCCTCGGAACGCCGCGCGACGTGACGCTGCAGGAGCTGCGCGTCGAAAGCTTCTTTCCCATGGACGACAAGACCCGCGACGTCTTCCGCCGCTGGGCTCTGGCTTCATGATTTGCGCTTGGCGCGCTCGATCGCTTCGGAGATGAGGCGGTGGGCCTCGGCGACGTCGCCCCAGCCCAGAAGCTTCACCCACTTGCCGGGCTCGAGGTCCTTGTAGTGGACGAAGAAGTGCTCGATCTGGTGGCGCGTGATCTCGGGCAGGTCGGTATGCGTCTTCACGTTGACGTAGCGCTGGGTGATGCGTGAGGACGGCACGGCGATGATCTTCTCGTCGCCGCCGCCATCGTCCTCCATGCGCAGCACGCCGATCGGCCGCACGTTCATCACCGCGCCGGGGATGATGGGGCGGGTGTTGGCGACCAGCACGTCGATCGGATCGCCGTCGTCCGACAGCGTGTGGGGCACGAAGCCGTAATTCCCCGGGTAGCGCATGGGCGTGTAGAGGAAGCGGTCGACCACCAGCGTGCCGGCGGCCTTGTCCATCTCGTATTTCACCGGCTCGCCGCCGATCGGCACTTCTATGACGGTGTTCACGTCTTCGGGCGGATTATGGCCGATGGCGATGGCGTCGAGATTCATGTTGGCATCCTGAAGGCTGTCACCTGAAAGGTCCCTCGCTACGCTCGGGATGACAAGCTTTGCTGCAGCGACATATCGACAAAAAAGAACCGGCGGCCTCGCGGCCGCCGGTTCGTTCTTGGATCGTGCGTGGACCTATTTCGTGATGTCCACGTCCTTGGTCTCGCGCAGGAAGAGGGTCCCAACGATCAGCGACATGATGGCGATGACGATCGGGTACCACAGGCCGTAGTAGATGTCGCCCGACCAGGCGACCAGGGCGGTCGCCAGCAGGGGCAGCATGCCTCCGAACCAGCCGTTGCCGATATGATAGGGCAACGACATCGATGTGTAGCGGATGTTGGTCGGGAACATCTCGACCAGGAACGCCGCGATCGGCCCGTACACCATGGTCACGTAGACGAGGAAGATCACGAGGATCAACTCGGCCACGAACCAGTTGACCTTCTTGAGGTCGGCGCCGGCGACGAAGCCTGCTTCCTTCAGCGCCGCGTTCAGCTTGGGCAAGCCTTCCTTGGCGTCGAAGCCTTCGAGCTTCTTGTCGTTGATGGCGATCACGACCGGCGAGCCTGCCGCACCCTTCACCGAGGTGAAGGAGAGGCCGGCCTTGGTCAGCGCATCCTTGGCCCGGTCGCATTCCGTGAACTTCGACCACGGACCGACGAAGATGTGGAAGTTGCACTGCGCCGGATCGGCCGTGACCGAGATCTTGGTTTTGGCCTGGAACGCCGCGAGGTCGGGGTTCACGGCGTTCGTGAGCGCCCCGAACAGCGGGAAGTAGGTGACGGCGGCGATCAGGCAGCCGGCCATGATGATCTTCAGCCGCCCGATGCGATCGCTCAGCCAGCCGAAGAAGACGAACATCGGCGTGCCGATCAGGAGCGAGACGCCGACCAGCGAGTAGGCCGCGACATAGTCGAGCTTGAGCGTGATCAGCAGGAAGAACAGCGCGTAGAACTGGCCAGTGTACCAGACCACGCCCTGGCCCGCCGTCGCGCCGAGCAGCGCCAGCAGCACGAAGCGGTTGTTCGGATAGCGCATGAAGCTGTCGGTCAGGGGCGACGCGGAGCCCTTACCCTCGGCCTTCATCTGCTGGAACAGCGGCGATTCGTTCAGCTTCAGCCGGATGTAGACCGAGAAGATCAGCAGGATCAGCGACACCAGGAACGGCAGGCGCCAACCCCACTCGGCGAAGACCTTGGGGTCCATGTAGTAGCGGCAGGCGCCGATCACGGCGAGCGACATGAAGAAGCCGAGCGTCGCCGTCGTCTGGATCCAGCTCGTGGCGTAGCCGCGGCGGCCGTTCGGCGCGTGCTCGGCGACGTAGGTCGCCGCACCGCCGTACTCGCCGCCCAGCGCCAGGCCCTGGATGAGACGCAGGGTCACCATCAGCACCGGCGCCAGCCAGCCGACCGCCGAGAAGGTCGGCAGCAGGCCGACCGCGAAAGTCGAAGCGCCCATGAACAGGATGGTGACGAGGAAGGTGTACTTGCGGCCGACCAGGTCACCCAGGCGACCGAACACCAGGGCGCCGAACGGGCGCACCAGGAAGCCCGCCGCGTAGGCGGCGAAGGCCGACAGCAGCGCCGCCGTCTCGTTGCCCGGCGGGAAGAACAGCGCCGCGAAGAACGGCGCCAGAGTGGCGTAGAGATAGAAGTCGTACCATTCGAAGACAGTACCGAGGGACGACGCGAAGATGACGCGACGCTCCTCCTCCCGCGTGACGACTGGGCCGCTGCCGGCCGTTGCTGCCATGGCCATCTTGTTTTGCTCCCCAATAAATGACGGGCACCTGCAAGCGTCCCATCTTGCAGTCGGTGTAAAGTGTCGGAGGCAAGGCACGCAATTCGACCAACGTCCAAGGTGGATGGGATTGTGCAACGCAACATCGGCGGGTCTTGACCACTGTCGGCAGGCAACCGAAACAAGAGCGAATGTCCGGGGAAAAACTCACCTTCCTGATCGCCGACGACCATCCGATGGTGCGCGACGCGCTGGCCTCGGCGCTGGGCCAGGCCTTCGCCGGCGCAGCGGTGGCGATGGCCGGCAGCCTGGCGCAGGTCCAGGCGGCCCTGGAGCGCGAGCCCGAGACCGATGCCCTGCTGCTCGATCTCGACATGCCGGGCATGGATGGGCTGACCGGGCTCGCGTTGCTGCGCTCCGACCATCCGACGGTGCCGATCATCGTCGTCTCGGCAGCGCGCGAGGCGGCCGTGATCCGCCGCGCCTACGAATTCGGCGCCTCGGCCTACATCGACAAGTCGGCCTCGCTGGAGGAGATCGCCAACACCGTGCGTGCGGTGCTGAACGGCGAGATCTTCGCGCCGGCCGAGGATGCTCCGGTCGATTCCTTCGCCCAGCGCGCGGCCCAGCTGACGCCACAGCAATGGCGCGTGCTGGCGCTGATGGTGCAAGGCGATCAGAACAAGCAGATCGCCTACAAGCTCAGCGTCGGCGAGGCCACGGTGAAGGCCCACGTCACGGTGATCCTGCGCAAGCTCGGCGTCCGCTCGCGGACGCAGGCCGTGATCGAGGCGCGTGGACTCACGATCCCACCGGCCGAGCCGGCCAGGCCTTAAGGGAGCGCGGGCCTCTGGCCCGCCTCATTGCCGGAGCGCGGCACTCCAGTGCCGCTCATAGGATGTTGAAACAAGGAAGACGCGCCACTGGAGTGGCGCGCTCCCGGCAAAGATCATGAGCCGGCCAGAGGCCGGCGGTCCGGAAGAGCATGAGCGGGCCAGAGGCCCGCGCTCCCTTTAAGCCGTCACGCGTCCCGACGTCGGTGTGCGCACGCGCAGTAGGGCGCGCAGGGAGGCGGGCTTCACCGGCTTGTGCAGCAGCTCGACGCGCCTCGCGCGCGCGCGCAGGCGCAAGGTGGGATCGCGGTCGGCCGTGACCAGCGCGGCCGGCACGAAGCGGCCCCAGGCCTCTCGCAGGGCGCCGACGACGTCGAGCCCGTCAGGCCCATTGTCGAGATGCAGGTCGGCCAGCACGAGGTCCGGCAAGCGGCCGGCACGCTCGACGGCAGCCAGCGCCTCGACCTGCGATGCCGCCGTGGCGACGCGACAACCCCAGCCCGACAGCAAGGTCGCCATGGCCTCGCGGACCTGCGCCTCGTTGTCGATGCACAGCACGAAGCTCTCGGCTTCGACCGAGGGCGTGGGCTGCGGCGCCGGCGGCGCGACCGGCGCGGCGACGACGGACGCGACGCGCGGCACCGTCACCGAGAACGTCGAGCCCTGGCCCGGCGCCGAGGCGAGCTCGATGTTCAAGTCGAGCATGCGGGCGATGCGATCGACGATGGCAAGGCCCAGGCCCAGCCCGCGCTCTTCTCGCGGTGCATCGTCCTCGGCTTGCAGGCGCACGAACTCGTCGAAGATCACCGCCTGCTTGTCGACGGCGATGCCGGGACCGTTGTCCTTGACCTCGATGCGCAGCTCCTCGCCGACGCGGCGGCAACCCAGCAGGACGCGCGCCGGCCGGCCCTCGGCCTTGCCGTAGCGCAGGGCGTTAGAAAGCAGGTTCTGCAGGATACGGCGCAGGAAGGCGGGGTCGGTCGACACGAAGGCACGCGTCGGCGCCACCACCAGCTCGACGCCGCGGCGCGCCGCCACCGGCGCAAAGGCCGTCGCCAGCGAATCGAACAATGGCTGCAGGGCGAACGGCCGCTTCTCCGGCTTGAAGGCGCCGGCATCGAGCTTGGAGATGTCGAGCAACGCATCGAGCAGCGATTCCACCGCGCCCAGGCTCGCGTCGATCTTGCCGCCGAGGTCGTTGCCGGGATCGCGGTCGATCATCGCCGCGGTGAACAGGCGCGCGGCATGCAAGGGCTGCAGCAGGTCGTGGCTGGCGGCCGCGATGAAGCGGGTCTTGCCGAGATTGGCCGCCTCGGCCTCGGCGCGGCTCGCCTCCAGCTCGGCGGTGCGCTCGATCACGCGCTGCTCCAAGGTCTCGGTCGACTGGCGCAACTGGCGGTCGCTCTCGCGCAGCGCCTCGGCGGTGTGCACGCGTGCCGTCACGTCGTTGCAGGTGGCGACGAAGCCGCCGCCGGGCAGCGGGTCGAGGCGCAGCTCGATGACGCGGCCTTCGCGGGTGGTGATCTCGTGGGTCTGCGGCGCCTCGGGCCGGCGCAGCAAGGCGTCGACGTCGGGCGCCGCGCCGAACTCGCGTGGCGTGGCGCCGACCGCCACCGACGCGTCGTCGAGCGCCAGCAGCGCGGTGAAGCGGTCGTTGAAGATCTCCAGCCGGCCGTCGCGGTCGAAGGCGGCGATACCCATGCCGACATGGTCCAGCGTGTTGCGCAGGATCTCGTAGTTGTAGCGGATCGCCTCGGAAGCCTCGTCGATCAGGGCGCGCGCACTGCGCGGCAGCAGCCGGCCGCGCCGGCCGAAGGCCGCGACGATGATGCGAGCGGAAGCCGCGCCCAATGTACCCGACAGGACGCGCTCGGCGCGGGTCAGCGCCACCTCGATGGACAGCCGCTCGCCGGCCAGCGCCCGCATGGAGCGCTCCGAGCCGACGAAGCGCGCCAGAAGTTCACGCAGCTCGTCGATGCGCGCGGCGTCGGCCGGTGCCGGCCGCTGCGGTTGCTGTTCGGGCTCGGCGCCCAGCACGAAAGCATCGGCTTGCTCGGCATCCGAGCCGCGCGCCCGCACGAGCAGCGACACGCCAATCAGCAGCAGGGCGTTGACCAGGATGCAGACGACGAAGCCCTGGCCCACGGGATCGAGCTCGGTGAGCGGCGCCGGCAGGTAGGGCTTCAGCGGCGCCACTTGCCCGCCGCCCGCCGTTTGCTGCAGGGTCGGCAGCAGCAGCGCGTAGAGCCAGACGACGAAGCCGCCGACCAGCCCCGCCACCACGCCGTAGCGATGCGCCCGCCGCCAGTAGAGGCCGAGCACGACGCCCGGCGCGAAGTTGGCGACGGCGCAGAAGCTGATCATGCCGATCGAGGCGAGCGGCAGGTAGCCCGAGATGATGCGCTCGTAGGCGTAGCCCGCCATCAGGATCAGCACGACGGCGGCGCGGCGCACGAACACCACCAGCGGCCCCATGTTCTGGGCGACGCCGGCGCCCCATCGAGCAGGCCGGCGCAGCAGGTAGGGCATGACCAACTCGTTGCCGATCATGCCGGATAGCGCCATGCAGGCCACGATGACCATTGACGTCGCGGCCGACAGGCCGCCGATGAAGACGAAGGCCGACAGCCAGCTCTCGCCGTTGGTCAGCGGCAACTGAAGCACGTAGAGATCCGGGCTGGTCTGCGAGCCCAGCATCAGCAGGCCGCCGGCCGCGATCGGCACGACGAACAGGTTGATCAGCACCAGGTAGATCGGGAAGAGCCAGCGCGCCGTCCTGAGGCTCGCCGGATGATCGTGCTCGACCACCGCGACGTGGAACTGGCGCGGCAGGCAGAGGAAGGCCATGCCCGACAGCAGCGTGGTGACGATCCAGGTGAGCGGCGAGCCTTCGCGGAAGACGCGATCGGCGACCGCCGGCACGCTCTCGACCTGCGCCAGCAGGTCGGCCGGGCCGCTGAACAGCACGAACAGCACGAACGGCCCGACCGTCAGCAGGGCCAGCAGCTTGACCACCGATTCGAAGGCGATGGCCAGCATCATGCCGCGATGCTGCTCGGAGGCGTGCACGTTGCGCACGCCGAACAGGATGGTGAACACCGCCATCAGGGCGGCGACGATCAGCGAGGTGTCGGTGTGGACGACGCCGGGCAGGCTGCCGGCGACCGGCGTGGGGGCGGCGATCGAGCGGAACGTCGAGGACACGGCCTGCAACTGCAGGGCGATGTAGGGCAGCACGCCCACCGTGGCGAACAGCGTGGCGGTGACACCGACGGCGCGGCTCTTGCCGTAGCGCGAGGCGAGGAAGTCGGCGATCGAGGTGACGTTGTGCTGCTTGGCGAGCCGGACCATCTTGCGCAGCATCGGATAGCCCGCCACGACGACCAGGGCGGGACCGGTATAGATCAGGATGAAGTCGATGCCCGAGGTCGCCGCACGCCCGACCGCGCCGTAGAACGTCCACGACGTGCAGTAGATGGCGAGCGACAGGCCATAGACCGCCGGCGCCACCGAGCTCGCCGACCAGTCGCGGGCATAGCGGTCGCCGAAATAGGCAATGGCGAACAGCAGGCCGAGATAGGCCAGCGACAGGGCCAGGACGGTGGGTTCCGTCATCATGCGTGAGCGCTTTCTCCCGACCGTCATTGAACCCGAGCGGCGGGGCCGCTACAAGCGCGCCAACCCCGTTCCACCCCCGATCCGACCGGAGCCGCCAATGGCCGCGTACCAATACGTCTATGTGATGAAGGGCCTGAACAAGACCTACCCGGGCGGCAAGCAGGTCCTGAAGGACATCTGGCTGTCGTTCTTGCCGGGCGCCAAGATCGGCGTGCTGGGTCTCAACGGGTCGGGCAAGTCGACCCTGCTGCGGGTCATGGCCGGCCAGGACGACAATTTCACCGGCGAGGCCTGGGCGGCCGAGGGCGCCAAGCTCGGGCTGCTGGAACAGGAGCCCCATCTCGATCCCAAGAAGGACGTCCTGGGCAACGTCATGGATGGCGCCGGCGAGATGGCTCAGATGCTGGCGCGCTTCGAGGAGGTGTCGAACGCCTTCTCCGACCCCGACGCCGACATGGACAAGCTGATCGCCGAGCAGGCCGAGCTGCAGGAGAAGATCGACGCCGGCAACGGCTGGGACCTCCAGCGCACGGTCGAGATCGCCATGGACGCGCTGCGCTGCCCGCCCTCCGACGCCGACGTCGAGAAGCTGTCGGGCGGCGAGCGCCGCCGCGTCGCGCTCTGCCGCCTGCTGCTGAGCAAGCCCGACCTGCTGCTGCTCGACGAGCCGACCAACCATCTCGACGCCGAATCCGTCGCCTGGCTGGAGCGCCATCTCGCCGAGTTTCCCGGCACCGTCGTGGCCGTGACCCACGACCGCTACTTCCTCGACAATGTCGCGGGCTGGATCCTCGAGCTCGACCGCGGCGCCGGCATCCCGTGGGAAGGCAACTACTCCTCGTGGCTGAAGCAGAAGGAGCAGCGGCTGGCGCAGGAGGAGAAGGCCGCCGATACCCGGCGTCGCACCCTGCAGCGCGAGCTCGAATGGATGGGCCAGAGCGCGCAGGCGCGGCGCACCAAGAGCAAGGCGCGCATCGCGGCCTACGAGCAGATGGTCGAGGAGGAGCAGAAGGCCACGCTCGACACGGCGCAGATCGTCATCCCGGCCGGGCCGCGGCTCGGCGACCACGTCATCAGGGCCGAGAAGATCTCCAAGGGCTTCGGCGACCGGCTGCTGATCGACGACCTCACCTTCAGCCTGCCGCCGGGCGGCATCGTCGGCGTCATCGGCCCCAACGGCGCCGGCAAGACCACGCTGTTCAAGATGATCACCGGCCAGGACAAGCCGGATTCGGGCAGCTTCTCGGTCGGCCCGACGGTCAAGCTGGGCTATGTCGACCAGAGCCGCGAGACGCTCGATCCCAACAAGACGGTGTGGGAGGAGCTGTCGGGCGGCCTCGACATCATCAAGCTCGGCAACCGCGAGGTTTCCAGCCGCGCCTATTGCGGCTCGTTCAACTTCAAGGGTGCCGACCAGCAGAAGAAGGTCGGCCAGCTGTCGGGCGGCGAGCGCAACCGCGTCAACCTCGCCAAGATGCTGAAGAGCGGCGCCAACGTGCTGCTGCTCGACGAGCCGACCAACGACCTCGACGTCGACACGCTGCGCGCGCTCGAGGAAGCGCTGGTCGACTTCGCCGGCTGCGCCGTCATCATCAGCCACGATCGCTGGTTCCTCGACCGCATCGCCACCCACATGCTGGCCTTCGAGGGCGACAGCCACGTCGAATGGTTCGAGGGCAACTACCAGGACTACGAGGCCGACAAGCACCGCCGGCTCGGCACCGACGCCGACCAGCCGCATCGCATCAAGTACAAGCCGCTGGTGAGGAACTAGCGACGTATTTATCCTCCCCATCGCCATGCGATGGGGAGGAAAGCGACGTGACAACCAACCAGACCCGGCGATGGCCGTTCACGATGCCGCAGGACATCCTCGGCATCCGGTTCGCCCTCAACGTCGCCATCGCCACCGTGATCGTCTGGTACTCGCTGAAGTACATCGTCGATACCAACCCGATCTGGGCCATCGCCTCGATGGTGGCGGCGTCGGATCCGCAGGTGACCGAGGCGGCCCGCATGTTCAGGAGCCGCCTGATCAACGTGCTGGTGGGCGGCGTGGTCGGCCTGCTGTTCCTCATGATCGGCGGCCCGGCCGAGTGGACGCTGCCCATCGCTCTGGCCGTCACCGTCCTGCTATCGTCGTACGTCGTCCACATCCAGACGATGTGGCGCCAGGCGCCGATCACGGCGGCCATCGTCATCGCCAGCGGCGTCACCAGCCACTCCCGGGTGAGCGGCGTCGAGCACGGCCTGCACAAGGTCGCCGAGGTGGTCTTCGGCTGCCTTGTCGGCCTGCTCGTGAGCTGGGCGATGGCCAAGATCTGGCCGATCCACCGCCCGGCCGATCTCAAGGGGCCCTAATCCGCATCAAAAGCCCGATTTCATGCAACAATCACAGTGCTGATGCAGTTTTCATTGAGCTGTGGCAGAAGACCGCCCGAAGGGAGCGGACATGCTGACTGACGATCAACGCCAAGTCATCGAGGCTGAGGAGCAGCTGCGGCACGAAGTGAGGAGACGGCTGGACACGGAAAATCCGCCGCCGCCTCCCCCGCCCGCCCCGGAGCCGAAGATCGGTTTCGGCAAGAGGGTCTTCGACTTCTTCAACAGTTCCGTCGGCATGTGGCTGCTCTCGTCGGTCGTCCTGACCGGCGGCGCCGCGCTGCTGCAGAACATCCAGCACAATCACGAGATTGCGCAACAGAACCGCCAGCAGCTCTCCACGCATCGCTTCGAGATCACGCACCGTCTCGACCAGATGGAATACGGCCTGCGCCGCGCCAAGACGGTCGGCGAAGCCAAGGTCGCCATGGACAACATGTTCAAGAGCAAATACCCGCTGACCCCGGAGCTGCAGAATCGCAGCCTCGCGTCGCTCTATCTCAGCATGTACCAGCTGATGTCCGGCACCGAGCAGGAGAAGTCGCAGCAGGCGATGACGTTCGTCCGCCGCCTCGAGGAAGCGGAGCTGTCGCTCCAGGCCGAGACCGACGACAACGACAAGCTCGACGACACGCAGAAGCAGCTGATGCACAAGCTGATCCAGTCGATTAAGGCGCTGCATCACTCCGTCGATGCGAACGCCAAGTGATCGGCTGGATCGCAGCGTTTTGACGGTCGATCGAGCTCGATTCGACGCGGGGACAGCATTGCCTGCACATCGGCCGCGGGAGTCAAGGTCTGGTATGACGGCCGCGGAGGCGTCCAGATAGGGGGTCTTCTGGAGCGCCAAAAGTCGCAATAAAAGAACCTGGCATCGCCGTCAGGCCACGGCAAAGGGCCGGCCACGGTGCTTGGAAAATCGCACCATGGTTATTGACACGAATGAGCACTTAAGTTATCTTGAGCCTGCCGCCCGCCGTGCTCTTAGGCGTCCGCTCTATGCATCGTTCATCCGATACCATCGCGCCCGGCGGCAGCCCTGCGGGCCCAGTTTTTCGTCATGCCGCGACGCTAGCGAAATCCAGCGAACTTCACCCGACATTCAACCCATCGGCACCACTGTGCAGAGCGATGAGGCTGGCGTCAGATCCTCTGATCCATCTCCAGCGCGGGCTCCGGCACGTCGACACAGCCGATGATGCGCGCCGGAACGCCGGCCGCCGTGCAGCCGGCGGGCACCGGCTCGAGCACCACGCTGCCGGCCGCGATCTTGGCGCAGGCGCCGATCTCGATGTTGCCGAGCACCTTGGCGCCGGCACCCAGAAGCACGCCGCGCCGCACCTTGGGATGGCGGTCACCGCGTTCCTTGCCGGTGCCGCCCAGGGTCACGCCGTGCAGCATCGACACGCCGTCCTCGACGACGGCGGTCTCGCCGATCACCACGCCGGTACCGTGGTCGATGAAGATGCCCTTGCCGATGCGCGCGCCGGGATGGATGTCGAGCCCGAACAGGGCGCTGGCGCGGCTCTGCAGGAAATGCGCGAGCGTCTGGCGGCCCTGCAGCCACAGCCAATGGGCGACGCGCGACGTCTGCAGGGCGTGATAGCCCTTGAACCACAGCAGCGGATCGAGATGCGAGGTGCAGGCGGGATCGCGCTCGACCACCGCCATGATGTCGGCGCGCGCCGCCAGCCCGATGGCCGGCTCGGCATTCAACGCCTCGTCGAAGATCTGGCGAATGAGGGCGGCGGGCATCTCGGTGGTGCCGGCAAGCCGCGCCAGATGGTAGCTCAGGGCGCCTTCGAAGCGGCTCTGGCTCAGGATGGTGGCATGCAGGGTTCCCGCCAGCACCGGTTCGACCGCAGCAGCCGTCTGCGCGGCCTCGCGGATCCTGTTCCAAACCGGGTCTACCGTGCGGGGTTCCGCTGCGTTCTTTGCGACGGCGCTGTCCATATGGCGTTCTCCTCGGGCCGGCCGTAGCCATGCCACGGCGGGCCGATCGATACGCCTCCCGCCGGTTACTCTATGTTGGCCGCCTCAGGGGCGCAATTCACCGCGACGCCCGGGATTCGAGCTCGTCGATCAGTGGCTGCACCTTGCCGCCGTTCTGCTGGATGTAGGAATTGAAATCCGAACGTCTAGTCATGACCATGCTGACGCCCTCGATCTTGACGTCGGTGATCCGCAGGCCGGCCGGCAGCTGGCGGACCTCCCATTCGAGCTTGATGGGCTGGCCATTGCTCTGGTTCAGCCGGCTGTCGACGACCCACACGCCGTTGGGCCGCGCCGTCGTCTTGCCGATGGTGAGCGTCTGCCCGGCGTACTGGCCGAAGCGCTCGGCGTAGGCCTTGGCTTCGGCGGTTTCGGTCGCCTTCACGAAGCGGGCCTGCTGCTCGGGCGAGGCCTTGGCCCAATGGGTTCCCAACGCGGTCTGCGCCATGTAGGGCAGGTCGAACCGGGTCTGCAGGACCTGCTGGATCGCGGCCTGGCGCTGTGCGCCGGTCGTGCTCTTGATGATGTCGATGGCCTGGGTCGCGGTCGAGGAGACCAGGTCGGCCGCCGGATCGGCGGCAAAGGCGGGCACCGCAACGAGCGCAATGGCAGCGCCGGCGGCGAGACGAAAAGCGAGGCGACGACAAGCGAGCAGCGGCAATGGTCGCTCCTTCAATGAACCTGGCGAATTGTTACCGCAGGCGTCTTAGCGCACCAGAGCGAGATTGTCGCGACGCTCCAGTTCACTCTTGGTGTCGGTCTTGTCACGCTTCGCGCGAATAAGGTCGGCACGGTTCTGGGTGTAGGCCGAGCGCAGCGCGGCGTAGTAGTCGACGCTGTTCTTCTCGATGTCGTCCAGCGCGAACATGGTGCGCGACCGGTAGTCGATGACGTTCAGGCCGTAGCGCGGGAGGCCGATGTACCACCAGTCCCAGTTGAAGGCGAACGGCAGGATCTGGAACGGGTCGATCGCATAGTCGACCATCAGGCCGGTCGCATCGCGCGCGTTGGACGGCCCGGCGAGCGGCAGCACGAGGTAGAATCCGCCATTCTCCGGCTCGACGCCCTTGCCCGCCCAGATGCCGATCGTCTGGCCGGCATCGGTCTTGGTGCGCTCGAGGCCCATCAAGGCGGCAACGTCGAACAGGCCGGCCAAGCCAATGGTCGAGTTCACCAGGAAGCGCGCCATGGTAACGCCGGCGCGGCTGGGGTCGCCCTGGAAGACCTCGTTGATGGCCGTGACCGGCTCACCAAGATTGTCAAGAAGGTTGCGCACGCTCTTCTGGGCCTTCTCGGGCACCCAGTCGCGATAGAGCACCGCGACAGGCCGGACCGCCATGACGTCGACGGCACGATTGATCGAGAAAATGAAGCGGTTAGGCGTCTCGATCGGGTCCCACACCTCGGAAGCGCCGGTGTCGTTCACCGCACAGCCACCCAGCAGGGTTGCAGCAACGGCAGCTGCGGCGACCGAAGCACGGACGCGGGTGGCCACCTTGAATACGCTTGCGATCATCAACGCCAACCCTGGGTCCATCCCCGCAGGCACCGGCACGCCGGGCCAAAGACACGAAGTTCGTAAATGAGTGTCGCACACGGGCGGTGCAGTTTGAAGTGAATAGGCAAGAGAGCTTGGCCACGTTGCCGTGTGGCAACAATTTCCCGCCGGTGACCCCCTCCCTCTTGCATACATAAAGATATGCTTATATTCTTCAATCCATGGATCACCTCCTCACCCTCCTGCGGGCCGCGGCCGAAGATACGCGGCTGCGCATTCTGGCGCTGGCGGCGCGCGAGGATTTGACGGTCAGCGACTACGTGCATGTGCTGGGGCAGAGCCAGCCGCGCGTCTCACGGCATCTGAAGCTGCTGGTCGAAGCAGGCCTGCTGGAGCGCTTCCGCGAAGCCCAGTTCACCCGCTTCCGCCTCGTGACCGCGGGCGACGATGCCGCCCTGGTGCGCGAGTTCGTGCGCCGGCTCGATCCCAAGCACGCCCGCATCGCCGCCGACCGCGCCCGGCTGGACGCCCTGCAGCAGCGCCGCCAGACAGCGGCGGTACGCTTCTTCCGCGACAATGCGCAGCGCTGGGACGAACTGCGCGCCCTGCACGTGGCCGACCGCGAGATCGAGCGCGCGCTCGCCCATCATTTGCCGATCGGTGCGCGCCGGCTGCTCGACATCGGCACCGGCACGGGCCGGCTGCTGGAAGTGCTGGCGCCCAAGGTCGAGCAGGCGGTCGGCGTCGACCAGTCGCGCGAGATGCTGGCGCTGGCCCGCGCCAACCTCGCCAAGGCCGGCATCGACAATGCCGACATCCGCCAGGG
This sequence comes from Reyranella sp., assembly GCA_019750135.1. Taxonomy (GTDB): domain Bacteria; phylum Pseudomonadota; class Alphaproteobacteria; order Reyranellales; family Reyranellaceae; genus Reyranella. The sequence continues at coordinate 158,673 of JAIEOV010000009.1, forward strand.
CGACATGTATGCCTTGCCCTTCGAATCCGACGCCTTCGACGTGGTCACCATCCATCACGTGCTGCACTACGCCGACGATCCCGCGGCGGCGCTGAGCGAAGCGGCGCGCGTGGTGCGGCCGGGCGGCGTCGTCCTCGTGGTCGACTTCTCGCCGCACGACCTGGTCGAGCTGAAGCGCGAGCACGCCCATGTCCATCTCGGCTTCGCCGACAACCAGGTGCAGGGCTGGCTGCGCAGCGCCGGCTTGAACCCGCTCGAGCCGATCCACTTTCCCGGCCGCCGCCTGATGACCGGCATCTGGCGCGGCGAGCGCGAACTGCCGGCGCGCACGTCGCGCCACGTCACCCATCCCGCCCCCCATTCGACGCACGGAGTTTCTCGATGAGCCCCGATACCGGTCCCCTTGGCGGTCCATTCAGCGTCTCCGGCGCCGAGTTTCCCGCGCGTGCGCCGCAACGGCTGAAGGTCTCGTTCGAGTTCTCTCCGCCCAAGACCGAAGCGGCGGAGCGCACGCTGTGGGAGACGGTGACCCGTCTCACGCCGCTCAAGCCGACGTTCTTCTCGGTGACCTATGGCGCCGGAGGCTCGACGCGCCAGCGTACGCACGAGACCGTCGCGCGCCTGAAGAAGGAGACCGGCGTCGATGCCGCGGCTCATCTCACCTGCGTCGGCGCCACCCAGGGCGAGATCGACGAGATCGCGCGCGCCTATTGGGACGCGGGCATCCGCCACATCGTGGCCCTGCGCGGCGATCCGCCGGGCGGCATGGGCGGCAAGTACAGCCCCCATCCCGGCGGCTATGCCAATGCGGCCGAGCTGATCGGCGGGCTGAAGAAGATCGGTGCGTTCCAGATCAGCGCCGCCTGCTATCCCGAGAAGCACCCCGATTCGGTGGATGCCAAGGCCGACCTCGAGAACCTCAAGCGCAAGGTCGATGCCGGCGCCGACCGCTGCATCACCCAGTTCTTCTTCGAGGCCGACGACTTCCTGCGCTTCCGCGATCACGCCGCCGCGGCAGGCATCAACGTGCCGATCGTGCCGGGCATCATGCCGGTCTCGAACTTCCAGGGCATCACCAAGATGGCCGGCCTGTGCGGCTCCAAGGTGCCGTCGTGGCTCGCCAACATGTTCGACGGCCTGGACGATGACGTCGAGACCCGGCGCATGATCGCCGCCACGGTGGCCGGCGACCTCTGCCGCCGCCTGCGCGACGAAGGCGTCGATCAGTTCCACTTCTACACGCTGAACCGCGCCGACCTCACCTTCGCGATCTGCCACTTGCTGGGAGTACGTCCACAATGAATCGCGCCGAAAAAGCCGAGTTGCTGCGCGAGATCGGCAGCGAACGCATCCTGGTCAAGGACGGGCCGTACGGCTCGATGATCCAGACCTACCGGCTGGACGAGGAAGGCTACCGTGCCGGCCGGTCGTTCACGCACGACCAGAAGGGCAACAACGACCTCCTGAACCTGACGCGCCCCGACGTCGTGGGCGAGATCTGCAACGCCTATATCGACGCCGGCGCCGACATCCTGGCGACCAACACCTTCAACGCCAACGCCATCAGCTTGAGCGACTACGGCATCGCCGACATGGCGCGCGAGGTGAACCTGGCGGCGGCCAAGCTGACGCGCGCCTGCGCCGATGCAGCGACCGCCAAGAACCCCGGCAAGCCCCGCTTCGTCGTCGGCGCTCTCGGCCCGACCAACAAGACGCTGTCGGTGTCGCCCAACGTCAACGACCCGGGCTATCGCGCCGTCAGCTTCGACGAGGTGAAGGGCATCTATCGCGAGCAGATCGACGGCCTGCTGGACGGCGGCGTCGACTTCATCCTGATCGAGACGGTGTTCGACACGCTGAACGCCAAGGCCGCGCTGGTCGCGGCCGACGAGGCCGCCGAAGCGCGCGGCGAGGAACTGCCGGTCATGGTGTCGATGACCCTGACCGATCTCGCCGGCCGCAACCTCTCGGGCCAGACCGTCGAGGCGTTCTGGCACTCGGTGCGCCACGCCAAGCCGCTGACCATGGGCCTGAACTGCAGCTTCGGCGCCACCGAGCTGCATCCCTACGTCAATGCGCTCAACCCGCAGGTCGAGGGCATGCTCTGCGTCTACCCGAACGCCGGCCTGCCCAACGAGCTCGGCGCCTACGACGAGCCGCCCGAGATGACGGCCAAGCTGGTCAAGGGCTGGGCCGAGAACGGCTGGCTGAACGTGGTCGGCGGCTGCTGTGGCACGACGCCGGCCCACATCAAGGCGATCGCCGAGGCGGTCAAGGACGTGAAGCCGCGCCAGTGGCATGCCCTGCCCCCGGCGTTGCGTCTCTCGGGAATGGAAGCGGCGAGTTTCTTCTGATGTCTGACGAGTCCAACAACAGCGTACCGCGCGCCACCTTCATCAATATCGGTGAGCGCACCAACGTCACCGGGTCGGCCCGCTTCAAGAAGCTGATCCTGGAAGGCGATTACACGGCCGCCATCGAGGTCGCGCGCCAGCAGGTCGAGAGCGGCGCCCAGATCATCGACGTCAACATGGACGAAGGCCTTCTGGACGCCGAGAAGGCGATGGACACGTTCCTGAAGCTGATCGCGTCCGAGCCCGACATCGCCCGCGTGCCGATCATGATCGACAGCTCCAAGTGGAGCGTGATCGAGGCCGGGCTGAAGTGCGTCGCCGGCAAGCCGATCGTGAACTCGATCTCCATGAAGGAGGGCATCGAGCCGTTCATCGAGCATGCCCGCAAGGTACGCCGCTACGGCGCCGCGGTCGTGGTCATGGCGTTCGACGAGAAGGGCCAGGCCGATACCAAGGAGCGCAAGGTCGAGATCTGCGCCAAGGCCTACGACATCCTGGTCAACCAGGTTGGATTCCCGGCCGAGGACATCATCTTCGACCCCAACATCTTCGCCGTCGCCACCGGCATCGAGGAGCACAACAACTACGGCGTCGACTTCATCGAGGCGACGCGCGAGATCAAGCAGCGCTGCCCCAACGCCAAGATCTCGGGCGGCGTGTCGAACCTCTCCTTCGCCTTCCGCGGCAACGAGCCGGTGCGCAAGGCCATGCATTCGGTGTTCCTGTATCACGCCATCCGGGCGGGCATGGACATGGGCATCGTCAATGCCGGCCAGCTCGAGGTCTACGACCAGATCCCGCAGGAGCTGCGCGACGCCTGCGAGGACGTCATCCTCAACCGCAACCCCGACTCCACCGAACGGCTGCTCGAGCTCGCGCCCAAGTACAAGGGCACCGGCGAGGTCGCCGAGACCCAGGACGCCGAATGGCGCAGCTGGCCGGTCGAGAAGCGGCTGGAGCACGCCCTGGTCAAGGGCATGGACCAGTTCGTCGTCGCCGATACCGAGGAGGCGCGCCAGCAGATCGCGCGGCCCATCGAGGTCATCGAGGGCCCGCTGATGGCCGGCATGAACGTGGTCGGCGATCTCTTCGGCTCGGGCAAGATGTTCCTGCCGCAGGTGGTCAAGAGCGCGCGCGTCATGAAGAAGGCGGTCGCGCACCTGCTGCCCTACATCGAGGCCGAGAAGACCGCGACGTCGCGGCCCAAGGGCAAGATCGTCATGGCGACGGTCAAGGGCGACGTCCACGACATCGGCAAGAACATCGTCGGCGTGGTCCTGCAGTGCAACAACTTCGAGGTCATCGATCTCGGCGTCATGGTGCCGTTCCAGGAGATCCTGAAGTCGGCCAACGACAACAAGGCCGACATCATCGGCCTCAGCGGGCTGATCACGCCGTCGCTCGACGAGATGGTGACGGTGGCCGAGGAGATGACGCGCCAGGGCTTCCACTTGCCGCTGCTGATCGGCGGTGCCACGACCTCCAAGGTGCACACCGCGCTCAGGATCGCGCCACGCTACAACGGCACGACCGTCCATGTGCTCGACGCCTCGCGCGCAGTCGGCGTGTGCACGGCGCTGGTCTCGGAGTCGGGCGCGCAGGCCGCCGACTTCGCCGCCAAGGTCGCCACGGAGTACGAGGCGATCCGAGTCGAACGCGCCGGCGGCACCAAGGAAAAGGTCATTCCGCTGCAGGCCGCGCGCGCCAACCCCTTCAAGATCGACTGGTCGTCCTACACGCCGCCCAAGCCGGCGGTGACCGGCACGCGCGTCTTCGCCGAGTATCCGCTGCACGAGCTGGTCGAGCGCATCGACTGGACGCCGTTCTTCCGCGCCTGGGAGCTGGCCGGCAACTATCCGGCCATCCTCGAGGACAAGGTCGTGGGTGAAAGCGCGCGCAAGCTCTACGCCGATGCGCGCAAGATGCTCGATCACATCGTGCGCGAGAAGTGGCTGACGGCCAAGGGCGTGGTCAGCTTCTGGCCGTGCCGGCGCGACGGCGACGACGTCGTGCTGTTCGAGGATGACACGCACACCAAGGAAATCTCGCGGCTCCACTTCCTGCGCCAGCAGATCGAGAAGCGCGCGCCGCGCGCCAACATGTGCCTGGCCGACTTCATCTCGCCCAAGGCCGACTGGATCGGCGGCTTCGCCGTGACGGCAGGTCACGGCATCGAGGAGCACCTGGCGCGCTTCAAGGCCGACCATGACGACTACTCTGACATCCTGCTGAAGGCGCTGGCCGACCGTCTGGCCGAGGCCTTCGCCGAGCGCCTGCACGAGCGCGTGCGCAAGACGCTGTGGGGCTACGCGCCCGACGAGGCGCTCAGCAACGACGAGCTGGTGCGCGAGAAGTATCGCGGCATCCGGCCGGCGCCGGGCTATCCCGCTTGCCCGGACCACAGCCAGAAGCCCGAGCTGTTCCGGCTGCTCAATGCCGGCCAGAACGCCGCCATCAGCCTGACCGAGAGCTTCGCCATGCTGCCGACGGCGGCGGTGTCGGGCTACTACTTCGCCCATCCCGACGCGGCGTATTTCGGCGTCGCCCGCATCGGCCACGACCAGGTCGAGGACTATGCCAGGCGGCGCGGCTGCACGATCGAGCAGGCAGAGAAGTGGCTGCGGCCGAACATCGGTTACTGATGTCTTTGGGAGCGCGGGCCTCTGGCCCGCTCATGAGGCGGGCCGGAGGCCCGCGCTCCCAATGATGAGCTACGCCCTCGTGCTCGCCGTCGGCTTCGTGGCCGGCACGGTGAGCGGCATCGTCGGCACGGGCGCCACCGTCATCCTGCTGCCTGTGCTGGTGATCGTCTTCGGCCCGCGCGAGGCCGTACCGATCATGGCGGTCGTCGCCCTGATGTCGAACTTCGCCAAGATCACCTCATGGTGGCGCGAGATCGACTGGCGCGCCGTCGCCGCCTACGCCCTGGGCGGCGTTCCCGCGGCGGCGCTGGGCGCGCGCACCCTGCTCGTGCTCCCCGAGAACAGCGTCGAGCTGGCGCTCGGCCTCTTCTTCCTCGCCATGGTGCCGGGCCGCCGCTGGCTCGCCTCGCGCAACATGACGATCGGTTTCGGCGGGCTGGTGATCGCCGGCGCCGTGATCGGCTTCCTCACCGGCATCGTCGTCTCGACCGGCCCGCTCAGCGTGCCGACCTTCGCCGCCTACGGCCTGGTCAAAGGCGCCTTCATCGCCACCGAAGCGGCGGGCTCGCTCGCCCTCTACATCAGCAAGGCCCTCACGTTCAGGCAGTTCGGCGCGCTGCCGACCGACATCGTCGTCAAGGGCCTGATCACCGGGTCCTCGGTCATGGCCGGCACCTACCTCGCCCGCTTGATCGTCGAGCGGCTGAGCGTGGCCGCCTTCCAGTACATGCTCGACATCGTGATGGTGGTCTCGGGCCTTGCACTTTTGTGGCAGGCACTGCACTGACCGACCTGCCATACTGGCGACCTCGCGGAGGAAGCCGGATGAACAGGATCGTCTTCGCATCGATGGTCGCAGGCCTGGCGCTCGCGACCGCCTGCACCCAGCAGACGGCGCAGCAGCTCAACACCGCCAATGCCAACTCCCAGGTCTATATCGGCGCGCTAACCTGCAACGTCACCGGCAGCACCGGCTACGTCTTCGGCTCGAGCCGCGATCTCAGCTGCGTCTATCTCACCAAGGAAGGCGCCTCGCAGGCGTATGACGGCAAGATCCGCCGCTTCGGCCTCGATCTCGGCACCACCAAGCCCGGCCATGTGGTGTGGAAGGTCTATCAGCTCGGCGGGCTGGTCGGGGACCAGACCAGTAGCAATCCCAAGGTGATCGTGGGCAATTACGGCGGCGAGCAGGCCTCGGTGTCGGCCGGCGCCACCGCCGGCGGCAACTGGCTGTACGGCGGCAGCAACAACCAGATCGTCCTGCAGGCGACCCAGCTCCAGTCGTCGGGCGACGCCGGCTACAACCTCGCCTACGGCATTGCCGAGATTTCGCTCAGCTTGAAGAACTAGACCCAAGTCTCGCTTGCGTCGCCGCGCGTTGTGCCATACTCGGGCGACGTAAGGAGATACGGACACCCATGAAACTGATCGTCAAGGCCGCCGTCGCGGCAACCCTCGCCGCGACCGTCGGCGCCTGCAACATGAGCCAGTCGACGCCGCAGCAGCTCAACACCACCAACGCCAATTCCCGCATCTACATCGGCTCGCTGAGCTGCAACGTCGGCGGCAGCACCGGCTACGTGCTGGCGTCGCGCAAGACCCTCGACTGCGTCTTCCTCGGCAAGGACGGCATACAGAGCGCCCAGTACACCGGCACCATCGACAAGGTCGGCATCGACATCGGCTACACCAAGGCCGTGCACACGATCTGGCGCGTCTACTCGCTGGGCTCCGATCGGGGTCCGGGCGACCTCAGCGGCACCTATGTCGGCGAGCAGGGCACGGTGGCGGCCGGCCAGCAGGCCGGCGGCAACTGGATCTACGGCGGCCCCAATGCCGAGATCGGCATGGTGTCGTCGGGCGTCATCCAGGACGCAGGCTACAACCTCGCGACCGGCATCGCCGGCATGACGATCAAGCTGAAGCGGTAGGCTTCTACTGCATCGTCGCCGGTTGCAGGGCGCAGCCGGCGACGGTGACGCGATGCATCAACCGGCGCTCGCCGCTGTAGTCATTGGCGGCGTAGTGCCAGGTCGCGCGATTGTCCCACAGGGCGATCGATCCCTCGCGCCAGCGGAAGCGGCAGGTGAATTCGGGCCGCGACGCGTGGCGATAGAGATACTCGAGCAACGGCTTGCTGTCTTCGGCCGACCAGCCCTCGAAGCGCAGGGTGAAGGCCGGGTTGACGTAGAGCGACTTGCGGCCGCTCAACGGATGGCGGATCACCACCGGGTGCACGACGTCGTCGCCCACCAGGTGCTGGTTGCCGTAGCGGCTGGCGCCTTCGGGGTTGGCTGCATTGACGCCCTTGGCGCCGAAGATGTGCGCCGAGCCGTGCACGGCCTTCATGCCTTCCAGCGTGTGCTGCAGGCCGGGCGATAGCGTCTCGAAGGCGCGGTACATGTTGGCGAACAGCGTGTCGCCGCCCTCCTCCGGCAGTTCGCGCGCCAGCAGGATCGAGCCCATGGCCGGCTCGGCATCGTAGCTGTGGTCGGTGTGCCAGCCGCCGCCGATGTTGGTCTTCTGCTCGGGCTCCTTGCGCACTTCGGCGATCTCGGGATAGCCCGGCACCGCCTTGAAGAAGCGGTTGACGTCGATCGGCGCCCAGCGGCGGGCGAATGCGAGGTGCTGGTCCGGCGTCAGCGCCTGGTCACGGAAGAAGATCACGCCGTGCTCGGCGAAGGCCTGCTGCACCTCGTCCCACTGGCGATTGCTCATCGAGTTGAGATCGACACCCAGGACCTCGGCGCCGCAGCCACCCGTGAGCTTGCGCACCTGAACCGTTTCGTATGCCATGACCTTACCTCCGCAATGGAGATTACCGGGTTTGCACGCCGAGGAGCAACAGCACCGCCGACAAGGTGAAGATGCTGGCACCCGTCGAAATGACGACGGCGTTGGTCGCGAGGCCGACGCCGGTCCGGTAGAGCTGGGCCACCAGATAGACGTTGGCACCGGCCGGCAGGGCGGCGTTCAAGGTGGCCACGGTCAGCCACAACGTATCGAGCGTGAAGACGTAGCGGCCGACGGCCCACACCATCAGCGGCATGACGGCGAGCTTCACCACGGTCGCGAGGGCGCCGGCCTGCCAGTGCTCCTTGATGCCGACATGGGCGAGCGACGCGCCGGCCATGATCAGGCCGCACGGCGGGGCGGCCAGCGCCAGGGCCTGCAGAACCTTGTCGATCACCACCGGCATGCCGAGCCCCGGGATCATCGCCGTCAGCTCGGCCCAGGCGAGGCCGGCGAAGATCGACGGGATCACCGGGTGCTTCATCATCATCAGCGCCGCGCCGCCCAGCTTGGCGAGCAGGCGGCCACCCCCGCCGCCGCCCGAGCCGATCTCCAGCAGGAACGAGCACAGCGTCAGCATGATCAGCGAGTTGACGCTGATGATCATCAGCAGCGGCACCAGCCCCGCCTCGCCGAAGGCATAGGTGATGAAGGGGATGCCGATGCCGACGCCGTTGGAGAAGGTGCCGGACAGGGCAAACACCGCCTGGTCGCCGAGCTTCATGCCGAGCGCGCGGCCGAGCGGCATCAGCAGGAAATAGAGCAGCAGCCCGGTGCCGAAGAACACGACGATGATGTCGGGCTCGAGCGCCTCCAGCCGCACCTTGGCCATCGAGCGGAACAGCAGCGCCGGGAACAGGGAATAGAAGGCGACCTGCGTCAGCCCGCGCAGGCCGTCGGCCGTGAGCAGCCAGCGTCCGAGCGCCCAGCCGACCGCGACCGTGCCGAACACCGGCACGATGATGTCGATGATGGCGCTCAAGTGCTGGGGGCGCGCGTCTCAAGTCGCGCGTCTTTGTCTCCACCAGCTCTTGACGCGCCACTGGAGTGGCGCGCCCCCAGCGTCACGCCGCCATGGCGAGATTGCTGTAGCGCGTCAGGTGATGCTGCTGATTGCCGAACATCAGGTCGATCATGGTCAGCCGCTTGAAGTAGTGACTGACCGACAGCTCGTCAGTGACGCCCATGCCGCCGTGCATCTGCACCGCGCTCTGGCCGCAGAACTTGCCCGACTTGCCGATCTGGACCTTGGCGCCCGAGGCGGCCTTGCGGCGCACGACGGAGTCCTTGTCGTCGATCTTGAGCGAGGCCATCAGGGTCATCGAGCGCGCTTCCTGGGCGTTGGTGAAGCAGTCGACCATGCGATGCTGCAGCACCTGGAACTTGCCGATCGGCACGCCGAACTGCTTGCGGGTCTTGATGTACTCGAGCGTCGCCGCATTGATCGCGTCCATGCAGCCCGTCGCCTCGGCGCACAGCGCCACGATGGCATGGTCGACCGCATCCTCGACCACGCCGAAGGCGTCATCGACCTTGCCGAGCACGGCGTCGGCGCCGACCGATACCTTGTCGAAGGTGAGCTCCGAGGCGCGCAGCGCATCCTGGGTCGGGTAGTCGCGGCGGGTGATGCCCTTGGCCTTGCCGTCGACCACGAACAGCGTCAGCCCCTTCTCCTCGCGCGCACTGCCCGCGGTGCGGGCGAGCACGATGATGTCGTCGGCCGACGGCGCGTTGTAGACCACTCCCTTGTGACCCGACAGCGACCAGCCGTTGCCTTCCTTGGTCGCCTTGAGCGACACGTCGGCCAGATTGTAGCGCGACTGGCGCTCGAGCCAGGCGAAGGCGAACTGCTTCTTGCCCTCGATCATCGGCGCGAGCAGCGCTTCCTTCTGGGCCTTCGAGCCCGCCTTGGCGATCATGCCGCCGCCCAGCACGACGGTCGGCAGGAACGGCTCCAGCACCAGGCCCTTTCCGAACTGCTCCATGACGATCATGGTCTCGATCGGCCCGCCGCCGTAGCCGCCGTCCTCTTCGGAGAACGCCATGCCGAGCCAGCCCAGCTCGGCCATCTGCGCCCAGTTCTCCGGCAGCCAGCCCTTCTCGGTCGCGGCAATCTTGCGCCGGTTCTCGAAGGCATACTTGTCGCGAACGAAGCGCTCGGCAGCGTCCTGCAGCTGCTTCTGTTCGTCGGAAAGGGACAGGTCCATTTCTACTTCCTCCAGATCTCCCGGCGTTTATAGCCCGAGGACCATCTTCGATACGATGTTCTTCTGAATTTCGTTGCTGCCGCCGTAAATGCTCGTCTTGCGGAAATTGAAGTAGCGTGGCGCGGCGGGCGGCGCATGGTCGGGGCCGACCGGCGTCTCGTTGCTGTCCTGGAACAGCATGCCCGGCTGGTAGGGCGCGGCATATTCGCCGACCGCTTCCATGGTGAGCTCGGTGATGCGCTGCTGGATCTCCGAGCCGCGGATCTTGAGGGTCGAGACCTCCGGTCCCGGCGCGCCGCCCAGCGCCATGGTCGAGAGCGCGCGCAGCTCGCTCATCTCCAGCGCCTGGACCTGCAGGTCGAGGTCGGCGATCTGCGCGGTGAACGCCGGATCGTCGGCCATCGTGGCGCCGTTCTGTGGTTCGGCGCGGGCGATGTCGCGCAGCGCGCGCACGCCGCGCTTGGAGGCCGGCACCTCGGCGATGCCCAGCCGCTCGTTGGCCAGCAGGAACTTGGCGCAGGTCCAGCCTTCGCCTTCCTTGCCGATTCGGTTTTCGACGGGGACCTTCACGTTGTCGAGGAAAACATCGTTCACGTGATGCGCGCCGTCCACCATGATGATGGGACGCACCGTGACGCCCGGCGTCTTCATGTCGATCAGCAGGAAGGAGATGCCCTCCTGCGGCTTGGCGTCGGGATTGGTGCGCACCAGGCAGAAGATCCAGTCACCCCAATGGGCGAACGAGGTCCAGGTCTTCTGGCCGTTGACGATGTAATGGTCGCCCTCACGAACGGCGCGGGTGCGCAGCGATGCGAGATCGGACCCGGCGCCCGGCTCGGAATAGCCCTGGCACCACGACACCTCGGAGCTGCGGATGCCGGGCAGGAAGCGTTCCTTCTGCTCATCGGTGCCGAAGGTGTAGATCACCGGCCCGACCATCTTGGGACCGAACGGGATGATGCGCGGCGCACCTTCCTCGGCGAGCACGTTCTCGAACAGGAAGCGCTGTGTGACGTCCCAGCCCGGGCCGCCGTACTTCTTGGGCCAGGTGTAGGCGAGCCAGCCCTGCTTCCCGAGGGCCTGCTGCCACTGGATGTGGTCTTCCTTGTCGTAGTGCTTACCCGAGAAGGTCTTGGCCTTCGTGGCAGGAGACAGCTTGGCACGCGCGAAGGCGCGGACTTCGTCGGCGAAGGCCTTGTGTTCTGGTTTGAGCGCGAGGTCCATTTACAGTCCCAACACCAATTTGCTGATGATCCCTTTCTGGATCTCGTTGCTGCCGCCGTAGATCGTGGTCTTGCGCGTGTTGAAGTAGCGCGGCGCCGCGAGATGCGCGTAGGCCGGTCCGACCGGCTCCTCGTTGGAGCCCTGCCACAAGAGGCCCGGCAGATACGGCGCGGCGTACTCGCCCACTGCTTCCATGGTGAGTTCGGTGATGCGCTGCTGGATCTCCGAGCCCCTGACCTTGAGGCCTGACACTTCCGGACCCGGCTGGCCGCCATGCGCCATCGCCGAGAGCACGCGCAGCTCGGTGTATTCGAGCGCCGTGAGCTGGATCTCGAGATCGGCGATCTTCTCGGCGAAGCTCTGGTTCTCGATCAGCGGCTTGCCGTTGTCCTGCTCGCTGCGCGCGATGTCCTTCAGCGCCTCGACGCCACGCTTGGACTGCGGCACCGCGGCGATGCTGAGCCGCTCGTTGGCCAGCAGGAACTTGGCGCAGGTCCAGCCGTCATTCTCCTTGCCGACGAGGTTGGCGACCGGAACCTTGACGTTGTCGAGGAAGATCTCGTTCACCTCATGGCCGCCGTCGGCCATGATGATGGGCTTCACCGTGATGCCCGGCGTCTTCATGTCGATCAGCAGGAAGGAGATGCCTTCCTGCGGCTTGGCCTTGGGATCGGTGCGCACCAGGCAGAAGATCCAGTCGGCCCAGTGACCCATCGTCGTCCAGGTCTTCGAGCCGTTGACGATGTAATGGTCGCCTTGCTTTTCCGCCTTGGTGCGAAGGCTCGCGAGGTCGGAACCGGAGCCCGGCTCGGAATAGCCCTGGCACCACCACACCGTGCTCTCGCGGACCCCCGGCAGATACTTGGCCTTCTGCTCTTCGGTGCCGAAGGTGTAGATGACCGGCCCGACCATCTTGGTGCCGAACGGGATGATGCCCGGCGCATGCTCCTCGGCGCAGATGTTCTCGAAGATGTAGCGCTGCGCCGGCGTGAAGCCCGGGCCGCCATGCTTCTTGGGCCAGGTGTAGACCAGCCAGCCCTGCTTCCCGAGCGCCTGCTGCCAGCGCATGTAGTCGTCGCGGATCAGGTGCTTGCCGTTCTTGACCTTGTCGCGAATGTCGGCCGGCAGATTGGCCCGGACGAACGCGCGCACGTCGTCGGCGAATTTCTGCTCGTCAGGTGTAAAAGCAAGGTCCATACAACCCTCCCGGACAGGGCCTTCGTTTGCGCCGGAGTTTAGCCACGAGGCCGGTCGGGACAAGCGTAAGAATCCCGGATCGCGGCTCATGACGCCGCGACGCGAAACGACCTTACGTAGATTTTCTTTTCGTCATCCGCCGATGGCGCGGCGGAAGAAGCGATCGAGTTGCGCCATGTCCAGCTGCGACACGGCGGCCGGCAGGCGGGTCCGCAGCGTCTCCAGCGTCCCGTCGATCCAGGCATCCAGCACCGGCAAGCGTTGCGCCTCAGCCGCCTCGCTGGCCAGTCGCTTGTTGCGCAGCAGATCGCGCATCGCCTCCTGGACATCGGCCGGGACGGACGTGGCGTCGACGAGATCGAAGAACCGCATGGGTACCGGCCCGCAATGCTCCAACAGGAACAGGCAGGCCAGCAACGGCCGCAGAGCATAGAAGTACTTCTTCTGCCGCACCGTCTCGCCGGTGAGATAGGTCCGGCGCTGTCCTTCGCCCATGCTGCAGGTACCAGTCCCTCGGATGGACGTAGAGGAAACGCACGTCGTAGTCGCTGTCGGCCGATGCGAAGTCCCACGCCCGGCTCCCCGATTCGCAGGCGTAGAACACCTCGACGCCGAACTCGCCCTCGATATCGGCGAGCCTCCTGTCGATCTGTTGGCGAATGTCGGCGGGGATTGTCATGTGTCCTTCAGCCGGCCGCCAACCGCCGACGTCGTTGCATACCGTTCCGGAGACAGGGAGAAGACCGAGCCTTGCCAGTCTTCCTTGTGCGCTTCCAGCTTAAGGCGATTCTTGTGCGCCGCATCGACAAATAGCTGCAGCGCGGCACGGTCCTCCATGGCCGCCGTGTCGACGCCGAGATGCTGAGCGAAGAGCCGGCGGCGCAGTTCGAGTGCGACGGTGGCGTCCCAGATCGAGGCGTTCATTTCGGTATGACCGGCCAGCGAGAAGGGATGCAGGTTGCAGGAGCCGACGGTGGCCCAGACATCGTCGATCAGCATGATCTTGGCATGGACGTAGGCGGCGCGCCGCATCCCATTGCGGTGCTCCGTCAGGCCGGCCAGGGTGAAGTTGTCGTGACGGCCGAGCGCCTCGATGCCCCAGAACCGTGCCGCCTGCTGCGGATCGTTGCGTCCCTCGTTGCGGGCCTCGTAGACATACTGCTCGGCAATCGCCGGCACGAGCATGACGACATCGACGCCGCGTTCGACGGCCGCCAGCAGATGGCGGGCGACCTCCGGCATCGGGATCGCCTGGTTCTGAAGGTAGATCGTGCGCCGCGCCGCATCGATCGCGCGCTGGTACTGCTCCAGGATCGATCGCTCGACCCGCACCGGCGGATAGCGCCGCGCATCGAGCATGCGCTGGACCTGCACGGTGCTCGGCCCGCAGGCGGGGCGCGGCTGGTCCGCATAGGGCAGCTCGTCGCTGGCGTCGCAGCCCCAGTTGCCGTCGGACGCATGGCGGTCGCTCGCCTCGTTCCAGCGCTCGACGAAATTGTGACGCACGTCCGTCGCCGACGGCCCGGTCACCTCGACATAGACGTCGTGCAGGCGCAGGGCGACGCTGGTGAGGTTGAGGCCGCCGACGAAGGACGTCTCCGATGGCTGCCCGGCGTCGATCACCCAGCTCTTCTGATGCTGGCAGAACACCGTCGCCGCTCGGTCCCAGCGGATCTTCAGGCGCGAGCCACGCTTCGCAAGCAGCGCGCGCTGCTCGGGCGAGCCGCCGAACATGCGCGGGCTGGGCGCCGTCTCGGGATTGGGGCGCCAGATCAACAGCCGTACGTCGACGCCGCGCGCAACGGCGCGATCGAGCACATCGAACAGCGGTTCCTTCCCATCCGGCAGCAGGAAGTCGTCGGAATAGAAGGCAACGGTCAGCCAGATGCTGTGGCGCGCCTGAGCGATCGCCTCGCCGATACGCCCCATGATCTGCGGCCCGTCGATGAAAGCCCGCACGCGGTTGCCGGGACGCGCCGGGTAAGGTCCCGACGTCGTGGCCGGAATGTAGGAACCGTCAGCAGTCACTGGGCCATCGGCGCCGGCACGATCAGGGCCTTGTCGGCCTTCAGCCTGGCGATGTCGGCGTCGCTCACGCCCGCCTCGCGCAGCACCTCCTCGCCGTCGCCGCCAATCCGCGGCGCATGACGGCGGAACTCGACCTTGGTCTTCTCGAAGTCGAGCGGACTGGCAAAGGTCGTGATCGGCCCTTCCGTCGGATGCTCGCGCTCGGTGAAGAAGCCGGTCGCCTTGAGATGCGGATCGTCCCGAAGCTCCTCGAGGGAGCGCACCGGCATCGCCGGGATGTCGGCCTTGTCGAACATCTCCAGCCATTCCTCGGTCGGCCGATGCTCGAGCAGCGACGCCAGCACCTGGTAGAGCTCGCTGAAATGCTTGGCGCGTTCGTTGCGATCGATGAAGCGCTGCTCCTTGCAGAGGTCAGGGCGGCCGGCGAGCTCGAAGAAGGTCAGCCAGTGCGCGTCGGTGTAGGGCAGCGCGCAGATGAAGCCGTCCTTGGTTTTGAAGGGATGGCGGAACTTGTTGATGATGCGGTCGTAGCCCATGGCGCCGCGCTCGGGCGTCCAGGTGGCGCCGAACAGGTGCTCGGTCAGCCAGAACGAGGCCAGCGTCTCCAGCATCGGCACCTCGATCATCTGCCCCTCGCCGGTCTTCTGGCGATGGTAGAGCGCGCCCAGCACGGCGATGCAGAGATGAAGCCCCGTGGTCTTGTCGGCGATCAGGCTCGGCATGAAGCGCGGCGGCAGGCCGTCGACGCGCGACTGCAGCGAGGCCGCACCGCTCACGCCCTGCACCAGGTCGTCGAAGGCGGGCTTGTGGCCGTAGGGCCCCTTGCGCGCATAGCCCAGCGAGTAGGCGTAGATGATCGACGGATTGACCTTCTTCAGGTCCTCGTAGCCCAGACCCAGGCGCTCGATCGCCTGGGGCCGGCTGTTGTGGATGAAGAGATCGGCCTTCCTGACCAGTTCCTTCAGCACGGCGCAGGCGGCAGGCTTCTTGAGGTCGAGGCAGAGCGAGCGCTTGTTGCGGTTGGCCGCCATGTAGATCGGCCCCATGCTCTTGTCGCGCCCCATCGAGCCGCCCGACACGCGCAGCAGATCGCCCTCCGGCGGCTCGACCTTGATCACGTCGGCGCCCATGTCGGCCAGGTGCTGGGTGGCGAACGGCCCCAGCAGCACCGCCGTCAGATCGATCACACGCACGCCCGCAAGCGGTCCCGGCATCTCGCGCCCACCCTCATTCTGTTCGGTTCGCCACAATGACGCGATCGGACGGCAAAGCAACAACGCCACGCGATCAGCGCTTGCAGTTCAGAACTTCTGTGCGCTTCGTCACGTTCGCTCCGTACATTTTCTCGAACCGCCGGCAAGAAAATGTCCTTTCGAGCGCGCGTACCTGTCTCGCCGGTCGGGGCGTTCCACCACCATGAAAATCCTGATTGTCGGCGGTGGCGTCGGCGGACTCACCACTGCGCTCTGCTTGCACCAGGCCGGGATCGAGGGGGAGATTTTCGAGCAGTCGCACGAGCTGCGCGAGCTCGGCGTCGGCTTCAACGTGCTGCCGCATGCCATCAGCGTGCTGACCGGACTCGGTCTCCTGCCCGAGCTCGATCGCGCCGGCATCCGCACGCGCGAGCTGATCTATTGCAATCGCTTCGGCCAGACGGTGTGGCAGGAACTGCGCGGCAGCGACGCCGGATACGACGTGCCGCAGTTCAGCATCCACCGCGGCAAGCTGCACAGGGTCCTTTTACGCGCGGTGCTCGATCGCCTGGGACCCGGCCGCATCCATACCGGGTGCCGCCTTGTCGGCTTCGACGACAGGCAGGACCGAGTCGTCGCGTCGTTCAACGGTCGGCCGGACGTCGAGGGCGATGCCCTGGTCGGCGCCGACGGCATCCATTCCGCGGTTCGATCATGTCTCTACCCCGATGAAGGACCGCCCATCTGGAACGGCACGATGTTGTGGCGCGGCGCCACCGAATGGCCGGCCTACGGCGACGGCCGGACGATGGTGATCGCCGGCGGCAATGCCGCCAAGTTCGTGTTCTATCCGATCCACGTCGACCCGGCGCGGCCCGACATGCGCCTCACCAACTGGGCGATCATGGCGCGTCTCAGCGACGAGCAGATACCGCCGCGACGAGAAGACTGGAACCGCATCGGCCAGCGCGACGAGGCGCTGCCCTTCGTGCGCGACAGGTTCCGCCTCGATTTCCTCGACCCGGTGGCGCTGATCGAGGCGACCGAGACGTTCTACGAGTATCCCAACTGCGACCGCGATCCCCTGCCGCGCTGGTCGTTCGGCCGCGTGACCCTGCTGGGCGATGCCGCGCATCCGATGTATCCGGTCGGCAGCAACGGCGCGAGCCAGGCGATCCTCGATGCGCAGTGCCTGGCACGACACCTCACTGCCGCGTCATCGGTCGCCGACGCCTTCACCGCCTATGACGACGAACGCCGCCCGGCCATGGCGAAGATCGTCGAGTCAAACCGCAAAGGCGGCCCCGAGGGCGTCATAGACATGATCGAGGCGCGCGCCCCGGACGGCTTCGACGACATCGACCGGATCGCCAGCCACGCCGAGCGCGAGGCGGTGGTGCGCGGCTACGCCTCGATGGCGGGCTTCGCGCGCGAGCAGGTCAACCGGCGTTAGACGACCAACGGCACGTTGGCGACGACGGTCGCCAGCAGGATCGCGTTCAGCAGCATGCCCTTGAGGTGCAAGGTGCGAAGCTGCGGCACGGCCGTGGCGGCACCAGCCGCTCTGGCTTCGAGCGCGACATCCATGTGCTGCAGGAACCAGCGCCGCGCCATGACCGCCACGGCCGCGACGGCGAGTGCGCCTACCGCGAACACGGGACGTCCCGAAATCACGTACCCGACGGCGGAAACGACTCCGGCCACGGTCATGACGATGAAGTAGCCGTTGAACAGGCCGCGCAGCAGCTGCGTCACTTCCGGAATTTCCAGCCCGACCAGCAGGAAGGTCGGTGACGACAGGAAGAAGCAGGCCATCGGCAGGAGCAGGATGACCGTGGCGTAAAGGGCAAGGGCGTCGGGCGGCATGGGTTCCCTCGGAGATTGGCCCAAGGGTATGCGCCACATCCCTGCACCTCCATTCGACTTTGGTCTGAATTTCAACCAGCGAGAGAGGTCAGAACTTCGGCAGGCGCTTCTCCAGGAAGGCCGCGGTGCCCTCATGGTAGTCGGGGCCGAAATAGACGTCGCGGCGCAGGCCGTGCAGGTACTCGAAGGTGGCGGGATTAATGGGCGCAGACTCACTGAGCACCCTGATCGATTCCTTCGACGCCGCGATCGCCGCCGCCGACCGCGTCGTGAAGGTCCTGGCCATGGCGTAGACCGTCTTCTCGAGATCGGCCGCCGGCACGATGCGGTTGACGATGCCGACACGCTCGGCGCGGTCGGCCGGGATCGGATCGGCCGAGAAGAACATCTCCTTCACCACGTTGAGCGGCAGGCGGCTCATGAAGTTCAGCAGCCCGGCCACGTTGTAGGGCAGGCCAAGCTTCGCGGGCGTGATGGCGAAGGAACAGGTCTCGTCGCCATAGACCAGGTCGCAGGCCATCACGAGATCGCAGGCGCCACCCCACACCGTGCCGTGCACCATGGCGATGACCGGCGCCGGAAACGCTTTCACCGCGCGCAAAAGCTGCTCCAGCGGGTCGCTGTAGGGCAGCGGGTCGACGTCGGCCTTGGGCAGCTCCTCGATGTCGTGCCCGGCCGACCACACCTTGCCCGCCGTGGCGCTGCGCAGCACGACGGCGCGGGCCCGTTTGGCCTTGAAATCGTCCAGCGCCGCGATGGTCTCGGCGATCAACCCGGCGCTCAACGCGTTGCGCTTGGCGTCGCGGTCGAAGCTCACCGTGCCGATGCTGTCGGTCAGGCTGGCCTTGATGAGCGCCATCCTCGCCTCCTCAGATCAGCGTCACCTTGCGCGCGGCCTTCATGAGGTCGGCGCGGTGATCGGGATGGGCGATGCCGATCAGCGCCTCGGCGCGCTCCTTGGTCGACTTGCCGCGCAGGTTGACCGTGCCGTGCTCGGTGACGACCCATTCGACGTCCATGCGCACGTCGGTCACCATCGCCACCTTCGGGACGATGCTGGAGACGGTGCCCTTCTTCGCCGTCGACTGAATGGCGATGATCGACTTGCCGCGGCGGGCGAGCGAGGCGCCCTTCACGAAGTCGAACTGGCCGCCCGACCCGCTGTATTCGTGGTCGCCGATGAACTCGGCGTTCACCTGGCCGTAGAGGTCGATCTCGATCGCGGTGTTGATCGAGATGAAGTCATCGTGCTGGGCGATGACGCGGATGTCGTTGACGTAGGACGAGGCGTAGCTCTCGAACGCCGGATTGTCGTTCATGAAGGCGTAGGAATCGGTCGTGCCGAAAGCCACCGTGTAGAGGTGCTTGCGCGGATGCAGCGTCTTGCGGTTGCCGGTGACCACGCCCTTACGGATCAGGTCGGCCATGGCCGGCGAGAACAGCTCGGTGTGGATGCCGAGATCGGCATGCTTCTCCAGCGACACCGCCACGCCCGACGGGATCTTGCCGATGCCGAGCTGGATGGTGGCGCCGTTGGGCACCATCGGCGCCACCAGGCCGCCGATGACACGGCCCTCGGGCGACGGCTCGGCGGCGCCCGCTTCGATCAGCGGCACGTGGTTCTCGACCACGGCCGAGACTTCGCTGATATGCACGTGGCTCTGCCCGAACACGCGCGGCATGTTGCGGTTGACCTCGACGATCAGTCGCTTGGCGCGGCGCGCCGCCGTGGTGGCGTAGTCGTTGTTGGTGCCGAACGACAGGTAGCCCGCCTTGTCCATCGGCGACACGGTGATCACGAAGGTGTCGAGCGGAATGATCTCCTCGAACAGGCGCGGGATCTGGCTGAAATGCACCGGCACGAAGCTCACGACCTTCTTGCCGGTCTTGACCTGGCGCTTGACGATCTCGTGGTCGGGACCGCCCATGAAGAAGCTGTGCGCGTCGACCTTCTCGATCACGTCCTCGGCCAGCAGCGACTTGGCCAGAGGCTCCATGGCGATCTTGTAGTAGACGCGGATGCCTTTCAGGTCGTTGGCGCGCAGCCTGTCGGCCAGCGCCATCAGCAGGGCCGGCGGCTGCCCGATCGCCATGCCGACCGAAACCGTCTCGCCGTCGGCGATGGACGACACCGCCTTGGCCGGCGTCGTGAGCTTGGCGGCATACAATTCCGCTGGATCAGAACTCGCCATGACAGTCACCTCGAATTGCGGTTCTGGGACGAGATGGTAGCAGCAATTCCGCGAACGACATGTTACTCGAAGCGGTGTCGCGACTATCCATGGAAATGAGTTGACAGATGTCTGGAGCGCTTGAAGGGCTGCTGGTGATCAGCGTCGAGCAGGCCGTGGCCGCACCCTATTGCGCCGCCCGCCTGGCCGACGCCGGCGCGCGCGTGATCAAGATCGAGCGGCCGGAAGGCGATTTCGCCCGCGCCTACGATGCCTATGTGCATGGACAGTCGAGCTACTTCGTCTGGCTGAACCGCGGCAAGCAGTCGGTCACGCTCGACTTCAAGGACAAGGACGACCTCGCGCTGCTGCATCGCATGATCGCCAAGGCCGATGTGCTGATCCAGAACCTGGCGCCGGGTGCGGCCGAGCGCGCGGGCTTCGGCTCGGCGGCGATGCGCGCCAGGAACAAGCGCCTGATCACTGTCGACATCTCGGGCTATGGCGAGCACGGCCCCTACCGCGACCGCCGCGCCTACGACCTGCTGGTGCAGGCCGAGAGCGGGCTGGCCTCGATCACCGGCACGCCCGAAGGCCCGGGCCGCGTCGGCATCTCGGCGACCGACATCGGCACCGGCATGTACGCCCACGCCGCCGTGCTGGAGGCATTGCTGGCCCGCCAGAAGACCGGCGAAGGTCGCGCCATCGCGGTCTCGCTGTTCTCCGCCATGGCCGAGTGGATGACCGTGCCGGTGCTGGCCAAGGACTATTCCGACTACGACTGGCCGCGGCTTGGCCTCACCCACCCCTTCATCGCGCCCTATGGCGTCTATCAGACCGCCGACAAGGTGCCCGTCCTGATCTCGATCCAGAACGACCGCGAGTTCGAGCGGCTGTGCCACGGCGTGCTCGACCGGCCGGGCCTGGAGAGGGAGCCTGACTACGCCACCAACAAGGCACGCAATTCGCGGCGCGACGATACCAACGCCATCGTTCAGAAGAGCTTTGGCGGCCAGACCTTCGCCGACCTCGCCGCGCGCCTCAACGCGGCGCAGATCGCCTGGGCGCGCGTGAGCTCGGTCGACGATCTCTCGACCCATCCGCAGCTGCGCCGCGTGGTGTTCGGCACGACCGCCGGCGACGTCTCGATGCCGGCCCTCGCCGCGTCATGGAACGGCGAGCCGGAGCGGCTGGGCGACGTGCCGACGGTGGGTCAGCATTCCGACCAGGTCCGGCGCGAATTCGCGGCTTAGATGCCGCCTCCACCGTCATGATGACGGGCCGCTCGGGATGACAAGTTTCGTCACCGCGGTCAGGCTCGCCGGCTACGGCGCGGCCTACTTCTTCGCCTCCGGCGCTTTCATGAGCTATTGGCCGGTGTGGCTGCGTGACCGCGGTGTCGCAGACGCCGAGATCGGCACGCTGTTCATGAGCCGGCAGCTCGTGGGCGTCGGCGCCACGCTCGCCATCGGCTGGATCGCGCATCGCGTCGGCAACGTGCGCGGCGTCCTGCTGGCACTGGCCGTGGCCGCCACGATCCTGGTGACGGGATACCAGTTCTCCACCTCCTTTCTCGCGATCCTCGCTGTGTCACTGGTATGGGGTACCGTGTGGTCGCCGACCATGGCGCTCTACGACGGGGTGGTGGTGAACGAGACCCGCGCGCGGGGCATCAACTACGGCAGGCTGCGCGTCTGGAGCTCGGTGTCCTTCATCCTGGGCGTCGTCATCTGCGGCTTTGCCGTCGACCGGCAGGGACCGTCGTGGGTGCTCTATGTCGGCTTCGCCGGCATCGTCATGCTGGTGCCGCTGGCGCTCTGGCTGCCGGCGGCGGAAGCGCAGCACCGCGAGCAGGCCAAGCATGCCCCGTTCGGCATTCCCGACCTGCTGCGCTCGAAACCGTTCCTGCTGTTCATGATCGCGGCCGGCCTCTGCCAGGCGAGTCACGCCGTGCTCTACAGCTTCGGCACCTTGACCTGGCGCGCCGCCGGCATCGACGACGTCACCATCAGCCTGCTGTGGGGCGAGAGCGTCGCCGTCGAGATCGTGCTGATGCTGGCGAGCCCCTGGCTGCTGGCGCGGCTCGGCCCCACCGGCATGATCGCCTTGGCGCTGGGCTGCGGCATGGTGCGCTGGCTGGGCATGGCCTTCACCACCGAGCTGTGGGCGCTGGTGCTGCTGCAAGCCCTGCATGCAGGCACCTTCGCCGCCTGCCATCTCGGCGCCATGGCCTTCCTGCAGCGCGCGCTGCCGTCCTCGGGCATGGCGTTGGGCCAGAGCGTTTACTACGCGCTCGGCACCGGCGCGACGCAGGCGGTGATCTTCCAGATCGCCGGCGTGCTCTACGGCGCCTACGGCCAGAAGGCGTTTTTGGGCATGTTCGTCGTCAGCGCCGTCGGAATGATGGCGATCGTGGCGCTGGCGCGTCGGTGGAGGGGTGGGCTGCTCGTCGGCACTACGTAGAGCAGTGCATGCACTGCCGTCAGAGGTGCGAGAGGTTTCCGGGGGTTTCCGACGTTTCCGCCAGAGAGCCTGGTAGCCCTTCGAGATCGCACCCCCTATGGGTTGGGCCTCATTTCGAATTCGGACAGTTACGCAAGTTACGCAACCGGAATCGCCCGAGGCGGGAGAGACCGAACGCCGAGCCCGGCCCGTCCATGCAAGCGACCGGACGGGCCGTGCGCGGTGTGTGGCGCAGCCATTTAGTCTCGGATCAACGATGCATAGAGCAGGAACGCCGGAGCGCAACGCATCGAGAATATAACTATGGTTCGCTATCGTCAATAACTTTGGTCAGCTATGACGACCCGTTCGTTTCTCACGGCTTTTGGCGCTACGGACCCGCCGTCATCCCGAGCACATGCGAGGGACCTTTCCTGCAGCTTCAAAGGCCCCTCGCTTCGCTCGGGGTGACAGCAGTGACTCACCCTCCAGCGATGCGTGTACTAGGCCTGTGGTGTCTCGGCCGGCTCGGTCGCCTTCATCGACGGCCGCTCGGCCACGCCGTCGTACCAGGCCGCCAGCTTCGGCGCGACGCCGCGCCACTCCTCGCCGTAGCGCCAGCTCTCGTAGCCGCAGGCGACGGCGGTCGTGATCTGGGCGAGATCGAACGTGCCGCCGAAATGCGGCGCGCGCTTCTCCAGGGCGGCGAAGCAGCGGAGCTCTCGGTCCTTCATCTTGCCCAAAAAGTCGTCCGACCGCTCGTCTTCGGAGCGCAGAAGTTCGGCCCGCCGCGCGATGTGGGCTTCGATGATGCCGCAGGCGATCGACATGTCGGCCAGCGCCTGCCACCGCGCCGCGCCCTCGCGCGCCAGCAGGCGGAAGCCGTGCTCGCCGTTGAGGTAGTCGCAGATCGAATGGGAGTCGGTCAGGGTGAAGCTCCCCGTCACCAATGCCGGGATGCGCACGACGGGCGTGGCCTCGAGGAAGTCAGGCCGGTGCTCGACGGCCCGGGTCGCCCAGTCGTGCGACCACTTGGTCTGCACGAACTCGAAGCGGTCTTGTATTCCCAGCTCGAGGATCGCGACCCGGACCCTCCTGACCCAGGGCGAGGCGGGTGTAACGTAGAGGCGCACTGCAAGTCTCCGACTACGGCAAGGTGGACAAGTCCAATGCCCCGAGTCGGTCGCGGTCGGCAACCACCTCGATCGCGGCAATCCTGTCGCCGGCGAAGGCGAGCTTGAGCACCAGCAGCAGATGGCCCTGCGGCACCACGACGACGCCCAGCGCGCCGTCGATCAGGGCGGGCCGCGCGGCCTGCGCCTTGCCCTTGAAGTTGGCCGCCACGACCTCGGCGCCGCGCAGCTCGGTCACGTCGCCCAGTCGCACGGCGGTGCGGTCGGCCCGCAGGACGACGTCAGGATCGAGAACGGCCAGAAGTCCCGCGATGTCGCCGCTGCGCGCCGCCACCAGGAAGGCGTCGACGACCCTGCGCTGGCTCGTGACGTCGGACGACGTCTTGCCCCCGCGTACGCGCCGGCGGGCGCGGCTGGCGAGTTGGCGGGCCGCCGTCGGCGAGCGGCCGACGATGGGCGCGATCTCCTCGAACGGCAGGTCGAACATGTCGTGCAGCACGAAGGCGACGCGCTCGGCCGGCGCCAACGCTTCCAGGACGACCAGCAGCGCCAGGCCGACGGAGTCGGCCAGCTCGGCCTCGCGCTCGGGATCGCCGGTGCCCTCATGGCCGGCGACGGGCTGCGGTTCGCCTTCCAGCGGCTCCTCGCGCCGCGACTTGCGCGAGCGCAGGGTGTCGAGGCAGACGCGAGCGACGACCGTGGTCAGCCAGCCGCCCAGATTCTCGATGCCTGCAGGCTCCGAGCGGCTGAGCCGCAGCCAGGCCTCCTGGACCGCGTCGTCGGCCTCGCCCGTCGAGCCCAGCATGCGGTAGGCAACCCGCTGCAGATGGTCGCGGTGGGTCTCGAACTGCCCGGCCAGCCATTTTTCTTTTTCCATCGGTCACATTCCCCGATCGCGCTTCGTCATGCCCATGACGGCCGAGAGGCGGCCGATGTGACAAAGGAGATGATCATGCAATCACGGATGACCAACCCCGCTTTCGTCGTTCCCGAGGCGCTCAAGGCCCTCAATGCCCTGGGGACTTCGATCGCCAAGGGCGGCGTGCCGAACACGACCCTCGAGCTGCTGCGGCTGCGCGCCAGCCAGATCAACGGCTGCAGCCTCTGCGTCGAGATGCATGCCCGCGACCTCCGGAAGGCCGGCGAGAAGGACGACCGCCTCTTCGCCGTCGCCGCCTGGCGCGAGGCGCCCTACTTCACCGACGCCGAGCGCGCCGCGCTGGCGCTGACCGAAGCGGCCACGCGCCTGCCCGACCGCGGCGATGCCGTGCCCGACGAGGTGTGGAACGAAGCCGCCAAGCACTATGACGAGAAGGCGCTGGCCGACCTCGTCCTCAACATCGCCCTGATCAACTTCTGGAACAGGGTGAACGTCACGATCCGCCAAGTGTCGGGGGTGCAGCCGAAGGCGGCGTAGCCTTCCTCCTCAGCGAAGCTGGGGAGGCGCCCTCGTCATACGAGGGCGGAGGGGTCATGAGGATCAGTGCTGTTGCTCATGACCCCTCCGCCCGCTGCGCGGCCACCTCCCCATCGCGGAGTCCGCGATGGGGAGGAGCGCTCCCTAAAATCGTTCGTGTGCATTCGGTTGCAGGAAGTTGTGGTGCGCGCCGGCACGCCTACAACAAATGCGAGCAACGCGAATCTTATGTTCGTTTTCCACCTAATGCACCGACAGCAGAGAGTGGAATCCGCCGGATCGCACGAGCGAGTCGTGTTAGCTTCACAATCAGAGAGCAGCGGTTGGTCGAGCCCCGGTCCTCTCTTAAATAAAAGACTGAACTCGACGACCGGCTGGAGGCGCGGCAGAACCCGAAAGGGCACGCCGCACCGGGATCAGAGGCGACGCGCAAGCGGGCATCTGTGATCTTCAAGGTCGGTAGCCGCGCGGTTCGTGTGACCGCCCGGAGATTGCCTGGGGCGGCAACGCAACAGGTGGATTTCCGAGGTTGCTCGGACCGGCGCAGGTCCGGAAGGGGGTCGTTCTTCGGAACGGCCCCTTTTTCTGTTGGGGTGAACCCCCTAGAACAGCTCGTACGAACTGGAAAAGGAGGAGTGAGCAAGTGCGAATGAAAGCGTTGAGCAGTGTGGTGGCGTTCGCGTTGGCGGCGCTGGCCGGCGTGCCGCCGGCGATGGCGCAGTATCCGGACAAGGCGGTCACCGTGATCGTGCCCTTCCCGCCCGGCGGCGCCTCCGATGTGACGGCGCGCACCGTGGCGCCGGAGCTGGCCAAGAAGCTCGGCCAGCAGGTCGTCATCGACAACAAGGGCGGCGCCAACGGCGCCATCGGCGCGGCCGCGCTCAAGGCGGCCAAGCCGGATGGCTACACGCTGATGATCGGATCGATCGGCGTCTACAGCATCAATCCGGCCCTGTTCAAGGACCTGCGCTACGATCCGCTGAAGGACTTCGACCTGCTGAGCGTCATCGTGCGCACGCCCAACGTGCTGGTGGCCAATCCCGACTTCCCAGCCAACAGCGTCGCCGAATTGCTCGACTATCTGAAGAAGAATCCGGACAAGGTGAGCTTCGCCTCGTCAGGCACGGGCTCGTCGGATCACCTGACGGCGGCGCTGTTCCTGCAGAAGACCGGCATGAGCGGCGTGCATGTGCCCTACAAAGGCGGCGGGCCGGCCATCAACGACCTGATCTCCGGCCATGCCAATGTCTCGTTCCAGAACCTGGGCGCGATCGCCCAGCAGGTGCGCGCCGGCAAGCTGAAGGCCCTGGCCGTCACCAGCGCCACGCGAGCCCCCGCGCTGCCCAATGTGCCGACGCTGGCCGAGGCCGGCGTGAAGGACCTGGAAGTCTATTCCTGGCAGGCCGCGGCCGCGCCCAAGGGCCTGCCGCCGGCAGTGAAGGCCAAGCTCGAGGCCGACATCACCGCAGCCGCCAAGGCGCCCGAGGTCAAGGAGCAGTTCGAGAAGATCGGCTTCGACGTGGTCGCCACGACCGGCGCGCAGTTCGACTCATTCCTGGCGGGAGAGATTGCGCGCTGGAAGCAGGTCATCGAGACCGGGAAGATTTCTGCGGAGTGATCACAAGGACGCGGCGGCTCTGCCGAAGAGCTGCCCATCCGACCGTCAATCCCCCGGTGTATCGAAGAAGGGTAACGATAGACCGTGCTCTGACATGACCTTCTTGTAGTGGCTTAGGAAGGTCCGCAGCTCCTCTCGAAAATAGTCCATCTCTTCGTAGTCATCGGCGCTCATGACGCCTTGGGCTGTCAGGCAAATCCTGTCGGCTTGCCGACAAAGGTTATACAACGTATCTCCCTGAACGAGGACGCCAGGAAACCTGCGGCCTGGGTGACGCAGCACTGCGCAGTTCGTCGTATCCGAATATATCTCGACGACTTCAGTTCTCATGTCACCCCCCTCGATACCTCAGCGCGACCTTCCCCGCGCCGTCACCGGCCAGATGTCGACCAGAGTGTCGCCCTTCACCACGTGATAGCTCTCGTAGAGATTGACCGTGGGGTCGCAGTGCGGCGGCGTCAGGATCACCTGTTCGCCGTGCGCCGGCGGTTCCTTGCCCTCGGGCGCGATCACCGCCAGGTGCTCGTCACCCATGAAGCGGGTGGTGGCGCCTTCGACTGCGCCGCTCAGGATCATCGGCGGACCTTTCTCTGTCGCCATCGCCTTCAGGCCTGCATCGACGGTGACCATGCCGGCGGTGTTGGCGCTGACGACGCGGGCGTCGATCTGCAGCGCCTGCTCGAAGGTCGGCTTGTCGAGGCCGCGCAGGTCGCAGACGTTGTAGTCGTGATCCATGAAGACGTAGGAGCCGACCTGCAGTTCGGTGAAGACGCCGAGCTTGGCGTCGATGTAGTGCGTGCCGGTGCCTGAGCCGGTGATGATGCCGGGCTTCAGGCCGGCGGCCTCGAGCTTGGCCAGGGAGACTTTCAGGTAGTCGGTGCGCTCCTCGATCTCGGCGGTGCGCTGCTTGAAATCGACGATGTGCTGGTGGCGGCCGCAATAGAACTGCACGCCGGCATATTTCAGCGACTTCAGCGCGACGACCTTCTTTACCAGCTCGACGACGCCGTCCGGCGTCGCCACACCGGTGCGATGAAGGCCGGGATCGATGTCGACGATCACCGTCTGCGGCTTGCCCGCCTTCGCCGCGGCGGCGGCCAGCGCGTCGACGTTGGCGGGATGGTCGACCACAACCATCAGGTCCTTCACCTTGGCGTTCAGCGCCACCAGGCGGTCGATCGCCTGCGGCGTGACCACCGGCGAGGTGATGTGCAGGCTGTCGATACCCGCCTCGCCCAGCGCCTCGGCCTCGCCGAGCTTGGCGCAGCACACGCCGAGCGCGCCGGCTTCGATCTGGCGGCGGGCGATGTCGGCCGACTTGTGGGTCTTGGAGTGCGGCCGGAGGTTCACCTTGTGCGCCTTGGCGAAGGCCGCCATCTCGGCGATGTTGCGGTCGAGCATATCGAGGTCGAGCACCAGGGCCGGCGTATTCAGCGAGCGTCGCGATCCCTGCTGGCCGATGAGATGGCGGTGGAGTTTCTCGGCTTCGCTCATTTTCCGTCCTTCAGGTTGCGCACGACCATGGCCTCGCCGGTCGTGCCGCGGTTCACGCCCGCGCTTTTCATGAACATGTTTTCCTTGCCCGTGCCCCAGAGCGCAATGCCTTGCGCCAAAAGGCCGCCGTCGACCTTGATGGTCTCGCCGGTGATGAAGCGCGCCTCGTCGGAGACGAGGAACGACGCCACGTCAGCGATGACGTCGGGCTCGCCACGGTCGGGCCACGGCTGGTGGCCGAACTGCTTCTCGTACTTCTCCGGCCGGCCGCGATGGACCAGCGGCGTCGAGATCACGCCGGGCGCGATGCCGACGACGCGGATGCGCTCGGGGCCGAGCTCGGCCGCCACGTTCTCGATCAGGCTGATGACGGCAGCCTTGGCTGACGAGTAGGCGTGGCTGCCGCCGCCGCCGACCATGCCGGCGATCGAGGCGGTGACAAGAATGACACCCCCATCGCCCTGCTTCTTCATCGCGAGCGAGGCGTGCTTCATGCCGAGGAAGACCGACCGTGTCAGCACGGCGAAAGTGTAGTCCCAGTCCTCGACGCTGGTCTCGGCGATCGGCCCGAACGCGCCGCCGACGCCGGCATTGAGGTAGGCGATGTCGAGACGGCCGAAGCGTTTCTCGGCCTCGGCGACCGTAGCGGCGACATCCGCTTCCTTGGCGACGTCGCAACGCACGAAGGCGATGTCATTGCCATGACCGTTGGTCTTGGCAACCACCAAGGTCTCCGCGCCGTTTGCCTCGTTGAGATCGGCCACCACGACCTTGGCGCCGTCGGCCAGGAAACGCATGACAGTCGCGCGGCCCATGCCGCTTGCCCCGCCCGTGACGATCGCCACCTTGCCCGCCAGTTTTGTCATCTGCGATTTCGCCCTCCGATGCCATGGTGCGGTTGCGCGAGCCTGCCGGCAAGCCTAGCGTTTGACGGAAGGCGTATCACGCCTTCCGTCATCCCGAGCGAAGCCGAGGGATCTTGTCTTGCGCAGTAGAAGACAGGTCCCTCCACGCGGCCCCTTCGGGGCCTTGGTCGGGATGACGGCTCAAGAAAGGGAGCCGTCGATGAAATTCGGCCTGTTCTACGAAATTTCGATCCCGCGTCCATGGACGCCGGAGAAAGAGCGGACCGTCTACAACAACTGCCTCGAGCAGGTGAAGCTGGCCGACGAGCTGGGCTTCGAGCACGTGTGGGCGGTCGAGCACCACTTCCTCGAGGAGTACTCGCACTGCTCGGCACCCGAGCTGTTCCTGACCGCCTGCGCCATGGTGACCAAGAACATCCAGGTCGGCCACGGCATCGTGGTCTGCGTTCCCGAGTTCAACCATCCTATCAAGATCGCCGAGAAGACGGCGACGCTCGACATCCTGTCGGGCGGTCGCCTGCATGTCGGCACCGGCCGCTCGGCGACCTGGACCGAGCTCGGCGGCTTCCGCGCCAATCCCGACACCACCAAGAAGAGCTGGGACGAGTTCGTGCGCTGCCTGCCCAAGATGTGGACGCAGGAGACGTTCTCCTACCAGGGCGAATTCTGGTCGATGCCCGAGCGCACCATCCTGCCGAAACCCTACCAGAAGCCGCATCCGCCGATGTGGGTGGCGGTCACCAGCCCCGGCACCGAGATCGATGCCGCCGACCGCGGCCTGGGCAGCCTCGGCCTCTCCTTCGCGGGCTTCGACGAGCAGGAGAAGAAGATCAAGGAGTACCGTCGGCGCATCCAGCAATGCGAGCCGGTCGGTGCCTTCGTGAACGAGCAGGTGGCGACGACCAACTTTTTGTTCTGCCACGAGGACGAGAAGACCGGTATCGAGATGGGCAAGCGGCTGGGCAACACCTTCAACTATCTCGCCACCCAGCTGATCTCCACACGCGAGGTCTTCTCCTCGCCGTCCTACCAGTCGCTCGGCCTGCTGCCGGCGCTGCGCCGCGCCGCCACCGGTCCCGACGCCAGCGAGCAGCAGACCGAGGGCATGGCCTACGGCGATCCGGCGCGCATCATCCGCGCCGTCAAGAAATGGGAATCGCTCGGCGTCGACTGCATCAACTTCATCCTGAACGCCAACGAGGTCGTGCCGCAGGAGCAGGTGATGGCGAGCCTGCGGTTGTTCGCCAAGGAAGTGATGCCGCACTTCGCCAAGGGACCGGCGGCCAAGGCCGCGGCGGAGTAAGCCATGCCCCTCTACGGAACACTCGATATCACTCAGAACGCCAAAGCGCTGCCGACGCTCGGCAATCTCGACACCGAGGCCTGGGCGCTGCCCAAGGCCGAGATGCTGCAGCTCCTGATCGAGGTGCCGCGCAGCTCGACCGACGGGTTGCTGCCCAAGGCGATGCATCCCGCCCTGCCCTCCTACGTGATCCTGGCGGTCACGCGGTACTCGGAGAGTCCGATCGGACCGTTCAATCTCGCCGTGCTGAGGCTGGGCAGCCGGGCCGGCGCCCATCCGCGCGGCTTCCTGCTGGGCGCCGTCGCCAGCACCGAGGCGGCGGCCAAGGAGCTGCGCGGTCGCTGGGGCCTGCCAATCGAGGCCGGTGACGTAAAATTCCTGCGCCGGCACGATCGCGTCATGGGCACGGTCAGCAAAGGCGGCAAGACCATCCTCGACTGCGCCCTGGTCGATCCGCAGCCGGTTGCCGGCAGCGACGTGCAGTACATCAACTGGGTGACGGCGGCGAACGCGCCGCTCGACGGCCAGACCCAGCCGATGCTGATCCAGGTCGATCCCAAGTACACCTTCTACAAGGCCGAGCGCGGCAAGCCGCAGGTCTCGGCCTTCGACGCGGCGGCGTGGAACGCGCCGTCAATCACCCTGGCCGATCCCATCGTCGGCACGTGCTGCACGGTCGACACCGACCTGCCGCGCATCCGCTTTGTGATGGATCCGTTGAAGCCCGTGTTCCAGGGCACCCGTCGCATCAGGGAGTCCCGGGCGGACGAGTAATGAACCGCGGACCTCCAGGTCCGCATGCGAGAAACATGAGCGGACCTGGAGGTCCGCGCTCCGGCAAGAGATGACAATGAACTTGGATTACGACGCCATCATCATCGGGGCCGGCATCTCCGGCCTCTACCAGCTCCATCTGCTGCGCAAGCTCGGCATGAAGGTGCGCGTGTTCGAGACGGGCACGGGCGTGGGCGGCACCTGGTACTGGAACCGCTATCCCGGCGCGCGCTTCGATTCGGAGAGCTATTCCTACGGCTACTCCTTCTCCCAGGAGCTTCTGGACGAATGGCACTGGACCGAGCATTTCTCGCCGCAGCCACAGACGCTGAAATACCTCAACTTCGTCGCCGACAAGTTCGACCTGCGCCGCGACATCCAGTTCAAGAGCCGGGTCACGGCGGCGCACTGGAAGGAAGAGACGCAGAGCTGGGAAGTGACGCTCGAGGACGGCAGCAAACACACCTCGCGCTTCCTGATCACCGCCATCGGCCCGCTGTCGGCACCGACCATGCCGCGCATCGACGGCATCGAGAGCTTCAAGGGCCAGTCCTGCCACACCGCGCGCTGGCCGCATGAGCCGGTGAGCTTTGTCGGCAAGCGCGTGGCCGTCATCGGCACCGGCGCCACGGGCGTCCAGACCATCCAGGAAGTGGCCAAGACCGCGGGCCATCTCACCGTGTTCCAGCGCACGCCCAACTGGTGTGCGCCCTTGCACAACGCGCTGATCTCCGAGGAGGAGATGGCCGAGATCCGGCCGCGCTATCCCGAGATCTTCCAGCGCTGCCGCGAGACCTTCGCCTGCTTCCTGCACACGCCCGATCCGCGCAAGGCCATGGAGGTGACGCCCGAGGAGCGTGAGGCGCTGTGGGAGAAGCTTTACGGCAATCGTGGCTTCGGCATGTGGCAGGGCA
The DNA here is from genome assembly GCA_019750135.1 of Reyranella sp. Classification (GTDB taxonomy): domain Bacteria; phylum Pseudomonadota; class Alphaproteobacteria; order Reyranellales; family Reyranellaceae; genus Reyranella. The sequence continues at coordinate 190,309 of JAIEOV010000009.1, forward strand.
ACTTCCGCGACATTCTCGTCGACCGCGAGGCCAACGCGCTGGTGAGCGACTTCGTCGCCCGCAAGATCCGCCAGCGCGTCAAGGACCAGGCGGTGGCCGACAAGCTCATCCCCAAGAACCACGGCTTCGGCACCCGCCGCGTGCCGCTCGAGACCAAGTACTACGAGGTCTACAACCAGCCCAACGTGAAGCTGGTCGACATCAAGGAAACGCCGATCGAACGCATCACGCCCAACGGCATCAAGACCAGCGATGCCGAGTACGACTTCGACATCATCATCTACGCCACCGGCTTCGACGCCATCACCGGCGCGTTCGATCGCATCGACTTCCAGGGGGTCGACGGGCTGAAGCTCAAGGACAAGTGGAAGGGCGGGCCACAGACCTATCTCGGCATCATGGTCGAGGGCTTCCCCAACATGATGATGCAGATGGGGCCGCACACCGCGCTGGGCAACATCCCGCGCAGCATCGAGTACAGCGTGGAATGGGTGACCGACTTGCTGCGGCACGCACGGGAGCACGACATCACGCGCGTCGAGGCGACCGCCGACGGCGTCGCCTCGTGGACCGATCACGTGAAGTCGTTGGGCGTCGGGCTGCTGTCCAACGAAGTCGATTCGTGGATGACCGGCATCAACCGCAACATCGACGGCAAGCAGACCCGCATCATCGCCCGCTACAGCGGCAGCGCCCCGGCCTTCCGCGAGCGCTGCGATGCCGTGGCGGCCGATGGGTATCGGGAATTGCGGCTGGGTTAGTCTTGCCGGAGCGCGGACCTCCAGGTCCGCTCATGGTCTTCGCTGGGGGCGCGCCACTCCAGTGGCGCGATCATCTCTTGCCTCGACGAAGACGCGCGACTGGAGTCGCGCGCCCCCAGCCATGAGCGGGCCTGGAGGCCCGCGGTCCGGCAAGATCAGATCAACCCGTCTTCGCGCGCCTTGATCTGCAGCGCCAGATAGCGCGAGTAGATGCGGCACTGCGCCAGGCTGCCGGCGGTGAACCAGAGACCCGGCTGCTTCGTCGGTCCCCACATGTTGCGCAGCTCGCCGCCGTCGTCGAAGCCCCACACAGGTCCGATGCGCTCGGCGACGTCGTTGCCGAGCGTCGCGCGTACGAATTCCTGCTGGCTTTTATAGCCGGTCGCGACGACCACCAGGTCCAGCGGCTTCTTCGTGCCGTCCTTCAGGACGACACCGTCGGCCTCGAAACGGTCGATCGTGTCGTACTGCATGAGGCCGATCCGGCCGTCGACGATCATGTCTGAGCAGCCGACGTTGAAGTAGTAACCGCCGCCGCGGCGCAGATACATCATCTGGAAGCCGGTATCGTCCTCGCCGAAGGTCAGCTTGAAGCCGCGCTTCTCCAGCCCCCTCAGCAGGTCGCGATCGACCTCGCGCATATCGGCGGTCGAAAGCTGGTAGGCGCGGCGCAGCACCGGATAGGGCATCGAGCAGGCCAGCAGGTCGCAATCCTCGAACGGCAGTCCCTCGCTGTAGGTCGAATAGACCTTCTGCGCCTCGCGGATGCTGACGATGTAGGTCGGGCTGCGCTGGACGATCGTGGTATCGACGCCGCTGGCGCACAGGTCCTGCGCCACGTCGTGGCCGCTGTTGCCGGTGCCGATGACCATCGCCTTGCGGCCCTTCCAGGCCGCACCGGTCGTGTATTGGCCGGAATGCATGACCTCGCCCTTGAAGGAGTCGAGGCCAGGGACCTTCGGCCAGATCGGGATGCCGCTCACGCCGGTGGCGACGATGATGTGGCGCGGCTTCATGATGCGCTCGCTGCCGTCGCTGCGGCGCAGGGTCACGTTCCAGCAGCCTTCCTTGTCGTCCCAACGGCCGGCGGCAAGCTCGGTGCCGGTCCAGAAGTTCAGCTCCAGGCTCTCGACATAGGTCTCGAACCAGTTGGCGAGCTTGTCCTTGGGAATGAACACCGGCCAGGTCGGCGGGAACTTCATCAGCGGCAGATGATTGACGTGCACCTCGTTGTGCAGGGTGAGCGAGTGATAGCGCAGCCGCCAATTGTCGCCGATGCGCGGGTTGCGATCGATGATCAGGGTGTCGACGCCCAGGTGATTGAGCCGCGCCGCCGCCGACAGGCCGGCCTGCCCGCCGCCCACGATCAGCACGGTGGGATCGTGGTCGGCATAGGCGAGCGCCTTGCGCCGCTGGTCGAGCCAGTTCTCGCCGCCGAAGTCGCGCGAATACTTCTCGGCATCGCTCACCGCCTTGGGCCGGCCGTCGGGATAGCCGTGCAGCTCCTCGAGCGTGGTGAGCAGCGTCCAGATGCGCCAATCGCCAGCCTCCTCGATCAGCCGCACGACGCCGTTGGCGCGCCCGGCCGCCGTCTCGAACTCGAAGATCGCCTCGATGCAGTCGACGCCCGCGCGCTTCACGCGCCGCGCCTGCGAGCGCTCCTCGGGAATGTGGAAGCCGCGCGGCCTGGTGCGTGAGAGTGTCGGTGCCAGGGCGGCCTCGATCGCCGCCACACCGGTGTCGGTTCCGATCCGCCACGTGAACGCCAGCACGTCGCGCCAGTGGCCTTCGCTGGCGAAGTGGCGGGCCGCAGCGGCGGCATCGGCCGACTGCAGGGCATCGCCGAAGGATTTCAGCCAGGACTCCGCGATGTCCTGAACATCGTGGTCCTGAACGTCGTGACGAGGCCGCGAAATCACGTTCATATGTCACACCCTTGGCAACGGGCCAGATTAACAGAGGAAACGAGGAGACGAACATGGAGCCGGGCAAAAGACTCTCAGGCAAGGTCGCCATCGTCACAGGCGGCGCCTCGGGCATCGGCGCCGCGACGGCGCGCCTGTTCGCCCAGCACGGCGCGTCCGTGCTGCTGACCGACAGCAACACATCGCTGGGCAAGTCGATCGAGACCGAAATCGGGTCGGCAGGCGGAACCGCGCGCTTCGCCGAGCAGGATGTGCGGAACGAAGGGCGCTGGAGCGCCCTCGTCGACCAGGCCGAGAAGGCCTGGGGCCGGGTCGACATCCTGTGCAACGTCGCCGGTATTTCGGGGCGCGATCCCAAGCAGAACATCCAGACCGGCCACACGGCGGGGCCGCGGCTCGCCGATCAGACACTGGAGCACTGGAACCTGGTCATGGAGATCAACGCGACCGGCGTGTTCCTCGGCACCAAGGCCGCGGTGCCGGCCATGCAGCGCGCGGGCGGCGGCTCCATCATCAACATCTCGTCGATCTGCGGCATCGTCGGCAGCCATGCCAACGCCGCCTACCACGCTTCCAAGGGCGCGGTGCGCATCTTCTCCAAGGCGGCGGCGATCCAGTACGCACCCGACAGGATCCGCGTGAACTCGGTCCATCCGGGCTTCGTCGACACGCCGATGACCGCACCGGGCCATTCCAATCCCGAGGTGGCGCGCAAGCGCATGGAGGCGACCCCGCTCGGCCGCTTCGGCACGCCCTACGACATCGCCGCCGGCTGCCTCTACCTCGCCTCCGACGAATCGTCGTGGGTCACGGGCACCGAACTGGTGATCGACGGCGGCATGACGGCGAACTGATCATGGCCGGTCTTCCGGACCGCCGGCGTCTCGCCGGCTCATGATCATGAGGCCGGCCAGAGGCCGGCGGTCCGGAAGAACATGAGCGGACCGAGGTCGGCGCTCCCGCCCGATTTCGGCAGCCGTGCGTGCCGGAGCCGTATAGGCTCCGAGTCTGCGCGGCCCGCCTCGCGTCAGAAGTTCCAACCAGGAATGCGGGCCGTGACGCGAGGAGGAAACCCATGATGATACGCGTTGCGTTGTCGTGTGTGCGGTTTGTGGTTTTCGCGTTTCTGCTCATCGCACCTTTTGCCAGTGCCTCGGCCCAGAAGCAGGGTGGCATCCTGCGCATCACCCACCGGGACAGTCCCGCCAGCATGTCGATCCACGAGGAAGGCACGATCTCGGTCGTGCTGCCGATGATGGGCGTGTTCAACAACCTGGTCATGTTCGACCCGGCCAAGAAGCAGAACAGCCTCGACGATATCGTGCCCGATCTCGCCGAGAAGTGGACGTGGAGCGAGGACGGCAAGACGTTGAGCTTCACCCTGCGCAAGGGCGTCAAGTGGCACGACGGCAAGCCGTTCACGGCCAACGACGTGAAGTGCACGATGGATCTCCTGCAGGGCAATGCGCCGGAGAACTTCAAGGTCAACTTCCGCAAGGGCTGGTACGCCAACGTCGAGGCCGTGACCACGAACGGCGAGAGCGAGGTGACCTTCAAGCTGAAGGCGCCGCAGCCCGCGCTGCTCGGCCTGCTCGCCTCGGGCTTCTCGCCCATGTACCCGTGCCACGTCTCGCCACGCGAGATGCGCCAGGCACCGATCGGCACCGGACCGTTCAAGTTCGTCGAGTACAAGCCCAACCAGACCATCAAGGTCGCGCGCAATCCCAACTACTGGAAGCCGGGCAAGCCCTATCTCGACGGTGTCGAGTACACCATCATCCCCAACCGCTCGACGGCGATCCTCGCCTTCCAGTCGAACAAGTTCGACATGATCTTCCCGTTCGAGGTCACCGTGCCGCTGGTGAGCGACATCAAGGCCAACAAGCCGGAAGCGATCTGCGAGACCGCGCCGATGAACGTCGCCGCCAACATCCTGATGAACCCCAACCCGCCGTTCGACGACGTCGAGGTGCGCCGCGCCGTCGCCATGACGCTCGACCGCAAGGCGTTCCGGGACATCATGACCTCTGGCACCGGCGACGCCGGCGGCGCCATGCAGCCGCTGCCGGAGGGCCGCTGGGGGCTGCCGGCGGAGGTCCTGCAGGAGCTGCCAGGGTACAGCCCCGACATCGCCAAGAGCCGCGAGAAGGCGCGCGCGATCATGGCGGCCAAGGGGTACGGGCCCAACAAGCCGCTGAAGATCAAGGTTTCGACCCGCAACCTGCCGACCTACCGCGATGCCTCGGTGTTGCTGATCAGCCAGCTCAAGGAGATCTACATCGATGGCGAGCTGCAGTTGATCGATACGGCGCAGTGGGTGCCCAAGCTGATCCGCCGCGACTACGTGATCGGCGTCAGCCAGGTCGGCAACGGCGTCGACGATCCCGACCAGAACTACTTCGAGAACTACGTCTGCGGCTCACGCACCTACATGGACTACTGCAACAAGGAGGTCGACGCGATGGTCGCCGCGCAGTCGGCCGAGCGCGACCCGGAGAAGCGCAAGAAGATCGCCTGGGAGATCGACAAGAAGCTGACCAACGAAGCGGTGCGGCCGATGCTCTACTACATGTACGGCGTCACCTGCTGGCAGCCTGGACTCAAGGGCGTCAAGATCCAGGTCAACAGCATCTACAACAACTGGCGTCTCGACGACGTCTGGCTGGAGTAGCCCGAGCTCCCGTTCACCTGTTCATCGACGTCACGGCGCCCGGCGTCGAGGTGCGGCCGCCGTCGACCACGAAGTGGGCGCCGGTGATGTTGCCGGCGAGATCGGAGCAGAGGAAGATGACCGTGTTGGCGACTTCTTCCGCCGTGCCGTAGCGGCCGATCGGGATCGAGGCCTGGTAGGTCGCCTCGACCTTGCCGGGATCACCCGGGTTCAGCTGCTTCTCGAGATCGTGGATCATGCGGGTGTCGATCGGACCGGGGCACACGGCGTTGACGCGGATGCCCTGGCGCGCCACCTCGCCCGACGCCGTCTTGGTCAGGCCGAGCACGGCGTGCTTGGAGGCGACATAGGCGTTCATGCCGGGCGAGCCCATCAGGCCCGCGGTCGACGCGGTGTTGACGATGGCGCCGCCGCCGTTCTGCGCCAGCATCTGCTTCAGCACGTACTTCAGGCCGAGGAACACGCCGCGCACGTTCACCGCCATGATCTGATCGAACATCGCCTCGTCGTAGTCGGCGATGTTGGCGACCTTGCCCTCGATGCCGGCATTGTTGTGGAAGCAGTCGATGCGGCCGTAGGTGTCGACGGCCTTCTTCACATAGGCCTGCACCGACTTGGCGTCGGTGACGTCGGCCTGCACGAACAGCGCCTCGCCGCCCTTCTGGCGCACGATGCCGGCCGTCGCCTCGCCGCCCGCCGCATCACGGTCGACGATCACGACCTTGGCGCCGAGCCCGGCAAAGCCGAGCGTCGTGGCCCGGCCAATGCCGTTGCTGCCTCCGGTGACCAGGGCAACCTTGTTCTTGAAGTCCATGGTGAGCTCCTCCGATTGTGGAATCACAATAGCCGCTACGGTCTCGTTGTCATCCCAAGCGCAGCGAGGGACCTTTCTGTAGCCGTAAAGGCCCCTCGCTACGCTCGGGGTGACAGCGGGGTGCGTCGCAGCGACAGCCGACTACTATCCGCTGTTACGCAGGCCGGCCGCGATTCCGTTGATGCTGAGGTGGATACCCTGCACCACCTCGGGCGCGGTGTCGCCGGCGCGATGGCGACGCAGCAATTCGATCTGCACATGGTTCAGCGGATCGATGTAGGGGAAGCGGTTGCGGATCGAGCGCGCCAGCAGCGGGTTGGTCTCGAGCAGGGTCTGCTGGCGCATGATGGCGAGCACGGCATCGACGGAGGCCTGCCATTCCTGGCGCACGCGCTCGAAGATGCGCTTGCCGAGATCGGCGTCGGTCACCAGCTCGGCGTAGCGCGAAGCAATCGCGAGGTCGCTCTTGGAGAGCACCATGTCCATGTTGGACAGGGTCGTGCGGAAGAACGGCCAGTCGGCGTGCATGGCCTGCAAGGTCGCCATGCCGTCGGGATGCGCCTCCAGCCACGTCTTCACCGCCGAACCGAAGCCGTACCAGCCCGGCAGCATCAGGCGGCATTGCGCCCAGCTGAACACCCAGGGAATGGCGCGCAGGTCTTCGATGCCCTGCTTCCTGGAGCGCGAGGCCGGGCGGCTGCCGATATTGAGCGAGGCGATCTCGTCGAGCACGGTCGATTCGCGGAAGTAGCGGTCGAACCCGTCGGTCTCGTAGACCAGCGCGCGATAGGCGCGGAAGGCGTTGGCCGACAGTTCCTCCATGATCGCGTGGTAGGCCTCGGGCGGCGCCGGCCGATCGGCATTGAGCAGCGTCGCCTCGAAGGTGGCGGCGGCCAGCGTCTCGAGATTGCGCCGGCCGACCTCGGCGTTCGAGTACTTGCCCGCGATCACCTCGCCCTGCTCGGTGACGCGGATCTGGCCGCGCACGGCGCCGGGAGGCTGCGCCAGGATCGCCTCGAAGCTCGGCCCGCCGCCGCGGCCGACCGATCCGCCGCGGCCGTGGAACAGGCGCAGGCCGACTTTGTGCCGTCCGAACAGCTCGACCAGGGTCAGCTCGGCCTTGTAGAGCTCCCAGGTCGAGGTCAGATAGCCGCCGTCCTTGTTGCTGTCGGAATAGCCCAGCATCACTTCCTGGACGTTGCCGCGCGAGGCCAGCAGCCGGCGGTAGGCCGGCAGCGCGAACAGCGCATCCATGATCGGCCCGCAGTGCTGCAGGTCGCCGATGGTCTCGAACAGCGGCACGATGTCGACGTCGAGCCGGCCGTCTCCCGTCTTGGCGCGCGGGTCCAGCAGACCGACTTCCTTGAGCAGCACCGCCACCTCGAGGATGTCCGACACGCTGTCGGCCTTGGAGATCACGTAGTGCGGGATCGAGGCCGCGCCGTAGCGGCGATGGGCGTCGGCGACGACGTTCAGCATGGCAAGCTCGCCCGTCGTCTCCTCGCCATAGGCGAGATGAGGCGAGCTCAGCGGGCGCATGTTGGCGAGCTCGCGGGTCAGCAGGGCGATGCGGCCGGCCTCGTCGAGCGCGCGGTAGTCGCCGAGGCCCGCGGCTTCGACCAGCTCCGCCATGACGCGCTCATGCACGTCGGAGTTCTGCCTGATATCGAGCGACGCCAGGTGGAAGCCGAAGACGTCGACGGCGCGGCGCAGGGCGCGCAGGCGTCCGCGTGCCAGCGCGGCCGAGCCGTTCTCGGCCAGCGACGCGAAGATCGTGTCGAGATCGACCTTGAATTCCGTCACCGAGCCGTAGGGCGGCATCTCGGCGACCGGTGGATGCGGCGCCTCGAGCTTGTCGAGCGACCAGGCCGTCGCGGCCAGGCGCGCATAGATGCCGACGATGGCGCGGCGATAGGGCTCGTCCTGGCGCTCCACGGCGTGGTCGGGCGAGCTGCCCGCGAGCGCCCGCAGGCCATCGGAGACCCGCACGATGCGCCCGTCGAGCGACAGCTCGCCGCCGAGCTGGTGCAGCTCCTCGAGATAGAAGCGCATGGCACGCTCGCTCTGCATGGCGAGCGTCTGGCGCGTGACGTCGGCGGTGACGAAGGGGTTACCGTCGCGATCGCCGCCGATCCAGCTTCCCATGCGCAGGAAGGACGGGATCTCCAGCTCCTGCCACGCCGCGTCGGTGACGGCGAGCAGGCGCTCGAGGTCGGCATAGAACAGCGGCAGCGCCCGCAGGAAGGTGTAGTCGTAGTACGACAGGCCGTTGGCGACCTCGTCGATGACGCGCAGCCGCGTGCCGCGCACCAGGCTGGTCTGCCACAGGACCAGCACGTTGCGCCGGAGCGCGCGGCGGTTGGCGGCGAGTTCCTCCGGCGTGAACTCGACCCGGTCGCGCTCGTCGAGCAGGCGGGCGATCTCCATCTCGCGATCGATCGAGCTCTTGCGGCGGATCTCCGTTGGATGGGCCGTCAGCACGGGGACGCACAGGGCATGGGCGAAGAAGCGCGTGAGCTGCTCGCGGTTGAGGCGCGCCTGGCGGGCGCGGCCGAGCGCGTAGGCCATGGTGCCCGGCCGCGGCGGCGCCTCGGCCTTGGCGTAGGCGCGGGTGCGGCGGATGTGGTGCTGGTCCTCGGCGATGTTGGCGAGATGGGAGAAGTAGCCGAAGGCGCGGATGATGCGCAGCGCCCGGTCGGTCGGCAGGTCGCTCATGATCTTCTGCAGCTCGTGGCGCGCCGTCTCGTCGGCATTGCGATGGAACTGCACGCCGGTGCGGCGGATGTGCTCGACCAAGTCGAACACCGCGTCGCCTTCCTGGATCCGTACCGTGTCGCCCAGGATCCGGCCGAGCAGCCTGATGTCGTAACGCAGCGGAGCGTCTTTTTCGGTCGGCTCGATGGGATCCAGGCGATCCATAGGTGCGGCCCCTCAGGGTATATCGATCACGCCATCGCCGCCGGTGTAGAGCTTGTCGACCAGGGTGCGGCGCCGCTCGAGCGTGGCGCGCTGGTTGATGTAGCCCTTGTCGGTCATCTCGTGACCATCGACCGACGGCGGTTCGGCCATCAGGATTGCACGCTTGACCCGCATCGACGAGCCCTTGCATTCGGCATTCATGCGCGCGAGGCCGTCGCGCAGGGTCCCGACCACGGCGGGATGGGCCAGCAGCTCGGCCGTCGTCAGCCTGGCGCCGTCATCGTCGGCGAGGCGCCGGCAGGCCGCGATATTGGGAAAACCCAGCAGGCCGACATACTCGCGGTCCTGGCCGCAGATCACCGCGTCCTGCAGCACCGGCGAGGCCGCGGCGATCGCCGTGGTGCGCAAGGTGCCAACCAGGACGAAGGTGCCGCTCATCAGCTTGAAATCCTCGACGACACGGCCGTCGAAGATCAGGCCCCAGCTCGGGTCATTGGGATCGACGAAGCGGCCGGCGTCGCCGATCTTGTAAAAACCTTCCTCATCGAACATCTGGGCCGTGAGGTCGGGCCGGCGGAAGTAGCCCGGCGTCACGATCACGCTCTTGAGCCGCAGCTCGTAGCGGCCCTCCTCGCCGGTCGGCACGAGCTTCAGCCGCACGCCGGGGAACGGCAGGCCGATCAGGCCGACACGCTCGGATGCCCAGTGCACCGTGGTCGCGGTCGGCGCGGTCTCGGTCGAGCCCCAGCCGGTGACGAACGGCAGGCGGTACCCGGTGTGCTTCACCGCCAGCGCTTCCATGCGCTCGTAGAGGTCGTTGGGCAGCGTGGCGCCGCCATAGGCCAGCGAATTGAGGTTCTTGAAGAAGCGCTTGGCGAGCCCGTCGTCTTTCTCCAGCGCCGTCGCCAGCATGGCGTAGCCCGCGGGCACATTCGCAAAGTATGTCGGCGAGATCTCGCGCAGATTGCGCAAGGTCTCCTCGAACAGGCCGGGCAGCGGCTTGCCGTCGTCGATATAGGTCGTGCCGCCTTCGGCCAGGTTGCCCTGGAAGGTGGCGTTGCCGCCCATCGTGTGGTTCCACGGCAGCCAGTCGAGCATCACCGCCGGCGGATCGTCGGGCTTGCGGGTGCGCGCCATCTGGCTCATCGCCAGGTTGGCGCACATCATCTCCTGGGTGTTGATCACCGCCTTGGGCATGCCCGTGCTGCCCGAGGTGAACAGGAACTTGCCGACCGTCTTGGCGTCGATCTGCTCGATCGAGCGGGCGACGGCATCGGTCGGCTTAGTGGCCAGAAGCTCGCTCCAGGGCAGCGACTGCATCCCGGTCGGCGGCTTGTCGACATGGACCAGCAGCACGCCCTCCAGATCCAGCGCAGCGAGCGCGCGGGCGTAGATCTCGCCGTTCTGCACGAACACCAGGCCCGGCTTGATGAGATCGAAGACGTAACGCAGCTTGGCGTGGTCCTGGCTCATCACCGAATAGGCCGGGGACACCGGCGCCATGGGCGCCCGCGCCTGCATGGCCGCCATGGTGAGCAACGCGAACTCGATGGAGTTCGAGGACAGGATCATCACCGGCTTGTCGGGGCCGAAGCCGCGATCGAGCAGCGCCTGGGTCACCGCATCGACCTGGCGCCTGGCCTCGCCGTAGGTGACCTTCAGCCACTCGCGGTCGGGCCCGCGGCGCTGCGCCAGCCACACGCGGTCCGGCGCTTCCCGGGCCCACTTCGCCAGGAAGGCCGGCACGTGCGTCTCGTAGGGCTTCAGTTGGTGGTTCGACTGCAGCAGGACGGTGCCGTCGCCGCGCCGCTCGACCGCGACATCGCGGCTCAGGAAGTCGATCGGCTTGAAGGGCGTTTGCATCACACTGTCCAACGCGATACTCCCGGCTGCTGTGTTGTTTGCGCCGATTTAGGAGGGGGAACCGACGATCGGCAAGGGAGCTTTTGGGGTCATGTCGCCAAGCAACCGCTGGATTCAGCTCAGTGCTGGCATTGTCTGCATGGTGATGATCGCCAACCTGCAATATGGCTGGACGCTGTTCGTGCATCCCATCCACGAGAAATGGGGCTGGAGCCACGCGGCGATCCAGGTGGCGTTCACCATCTTCGTGCTGACCGAGACCTGGCTGGTGCCGTTCGAGGGATGGTTCGTCGACCGGCTCGGACCCAAGGGCGCGGTATTCGTGGGCGGCGCGCTGGCGGCGATTGCGTGGTCGATCAACTCGATCGCCGATTCGCTAACCCTGCTCTATCTCGGCGCCGCCGTCGGCGGCATCGGGGCGGGCTGCATCTACGGCACCTGCATCGGCAACGCCCTGAAATGGTTCGCCGACCGGCGCGGCCTCGCCACCGGCCTGACCGCGGCGGGCTACGGCGCGGGCTCAGCTCTCACCATCATCCCCATCTACCGGACGATCCACGACTTCGGCTACCAGGCGGCCTTCCTGTGGTTCGGCCTCGGTCAGGGCATCGTCATCTGCCTGGCCAGCTTCGCGATCGCCGCGCCGCGTCCCGACGAAGCTCCACGGCCCTCGCGGCGCGTCCACCAGACCGCCCACGACTACACGCCGGCGCAGATGCTGCGCGTGCCCTCGTTCTGGCTGCTCTATGTCATGCTGGTCCTGGTGGCGTCGGGCGGCCTGGTCTTCACCGCCCAGCTCTCGTTGATCGCCCTCGACTTCCGTGTCTCCGGCGTGGACGTCACCCTGCTCGACATCACGCTGCCGGCCTTGACCTTTGCGCTCACCCTCGACCGCATCACCAACGGCTTGACGCGGCCGCTCAGCGGCTGGATCTCGGACCATCTCGGCCGCGAGAACACGATGTTCGGCATCTTCGCCCTGGAAGCCGTCGGCGTCTGGGCGATGAGCGTCTGGGGGCACGACCCGGCGATGTTCGTGGTGCTGGGCGGCGTGGTCTTCCTGGCCTGGGGCGAGGTCGCGAGCCTCTTCCCGACGACCTGCGCCGACTACTTCGGCACCAAGTACGCCACCACCAATGCCGGCCTGCTCTACACCGCCAAGGGCACCGCCGCGATGATGGTGCCCCTGGCCAGCCTGCTGACCGCCGCGACCGGAAATTGGCAGGCCGTGTTCATGATCGCGGTGGCGATGAACGCCGCGGCGGCCCTCCTCGCCATCGCCGCGCTGCGGCCGATGCGCCGCAGCCTGGCCAAGGCCGGTCCGCCCAGCGAACCCGCCGGGCAGCGGGCTGCGACCTGAATGGCCGTTCACAGGGCCGGCCTTTTCGGCCAGAGTCGGCGCAGCACATAGGGAGAGACGGATGGATTTCGAATACTCGGACCGCACCAAGGAACTGATCGAGAAGCTCAACAAGTTCATGGACGAGGTCATCTATCCGGCCGAGCCCGTCTACGAAGAGCAGATGGAGAAGGCCAAGGACCGCTGGCAGCTCCCCCAGGTCATCGAAGACTGCAAGGCCGAGGCCAAGAAGCGCGGCCTGTGGAACATGTTCCTGCCGGCCGACCGCGATTCGGGCGACACGCACGGCACGATGGGTCTCTCCAACCTCGAATACGCGCCGATCTGCGAGGTGCTGGGCCGCTCGTCGATCGCCTCGGAGGCGGTCAACTGCTCGGCGCCCGACACCGGCAACATGGAAGTGTTCGCCCGCTACGGCTCCAAGGAGCACAAGGAGAAGTGGCTGAAGCCACTGCTCAACGGCGAGATCCGTTCGTGCTTCGCCATGACCGAGCCCGCGGTCGCCTCGTCCGACGCGCGCAACGTCGAGTGCCGCATCGAGGCCGACGGCGATGAATACGTCATCAACGGCCGCAAGTGGTGGTCGTCGGGCATGGGCGATCCGCGCTGCAAGGTCATCATCCTGATGGGCAAGAGCGATCCCAACGCGCCGGCCTATCGCCAGCAGTCGATGATCGTGGTGCCGCGCGACACGCCCGGCATCAAGATCGTGAAGATGCTGCACGTGTTCGGCTATGACGACGCGCCGCACGGCCATGCCGAGGTGATCTACGACAACGTGCGCGTGCCGAAGTCGGCGATCCTGCTGGGCGAGGGCCGCGGCTTCGAGATCGCCCAGGGCCGCCTCGGCCCGGGTCGCATCCATCACTGCATGCGCGCCATCGGCGTCGCCGAGCGGGCGCTCGAGATGGCGATCAAGCGCGCCAAGAGCCGCGTCGCCTTCGGCCAGCGCATCTCGGAGATGGGCGTCACCAAGGCCCATGTCGCCGACATGCGCATGGAGATCGACATGGCCCGGCTTCTCGTCCTGAAAGCTGCCTGGGCGATGGACAAGTACGGCAACAAGGAAGCCCGCCAGCAGATCGCCATGATCAAGGTGGCGGTGCCCAACATCAGCTCCAAGGTCGTCGACCGCTGCCTGCAGCTGCACGGCGCGGGCGGCGTCAGCCAGGTCTTCAAGCTGGCCAGCATGTACGCCCACCAGCGCACGCTGCGCCTGGCCGACGGTCCGGACGAGGTCCATCGCGACCAGGTCGGCCGCATGGAGATCGCCAAGTACAACTAGGCCGTCCTTGACGGCAGGAAACGGGGCGCGATCCTTCGGGTTCGCGCCCTTCTTCTTTGTGCCGGAGGCCACGGTGGACAAGCCCCTGAACCGTCATATCAGCGATCATCTCGCCAACGAACGCACGCTGCTGGCCTGGATCCGAACGTCGATTGCGGTGATTGCACTCGGCATCGCCATCAATCGCTTCAGCCTGTTCCTGATGGAGATAAACCAGGTCCTGCCCGAAGTGCGTTCCGCGGCCAACCGCCATGTTGCGGCGCTCGGCGCCGGCCTCGTGGTGCTGGGCATCGCGATCATGGTCGGTGCGCTCTGGCACTACCTGCGCGTCAGTCGGGCCATCGACAGCGAGACCTACCGACCGTCGACCCTCGTGATGGTGACGACGTCGGCCGCCATCATCGTGATGGGCGGCGCGGCACTCGCCTGGCTGTTCTGACTCAGCGCCGCGCCGAACCCAGCGGCGCCGGCGGGCCATCGGGGATGTCCATCAGCTCGGCCTCGGGCATGCCCGCTTCGTAGGCGGCGGCCAGGGTCGCGGGATCGAACGCCACGCCGATCGGGTTCTTGCGGAAGGCGTCGGTGGTGAAATAGGCCGAGCATTCCTCCTTGGTCTTGTAGCGATCGACCTGCAGCTCGACCGAGTTGCCGTCGGGATCGCGGTAGTACAGCGAGATCGTCGGACCGTGATGGATCGGCCGGTAGGGCTCGATGCCGTGGTCCTTGAGGCGACGCCAAGTCGACAGCAGCTGGCCGATATCGCGGAAGGTGTAGGCGACGTGCGCCAGGCCCCACGCCTTGGCGTCGGGCTCGTGCAGTCCTTCGATGTTCACGACCGCCAGCCGGTGGTGCTCGTTGTCGTAGGTCATGAAGCAGATGAAGTCGTTGCGCTGCACGACATGCATGTTGAGCACGGTGCAGTACCAGTCGACCATCTTCGCCATGTTCGACGAGCGCAGCACGAAGTGCGCGAACAGCGACGGCGCGATCGGCGTGGTGTCGAGGGTGCGCGAGTGCAGGACCGTATCCATCGGTGACCTCCGGAATGTTGCCCGATCCTACGCCTGCCGGCGCTGGCGCAACAACTGCCCGCTGGGCCTGTCCGGAACCTGGCCTGGGGGCGGCAGCGGCCGGCCGTTGACGATGACGGCCTGGATGCCCCGCGGATGGGCGATCAGGCGGTCGGCCCCGGCCGGCAGGTCGTTGACGCGCTCCAGCGCCGAGGCGCCGACCGTCGCCGGATCGAAGACCACGATATCGGCCGGCAGGCCCAGGGCCAGCCGGCCGCGATCGGTGAGGCCGAACAAGGCCGCGGTCGCACCGGTCAGGCGATGCACCGCCTGCTCGAGCGTCAGCGCACCGTCCTCGCGCACCCAGTGGCCGAGCAGGTGGGTCGAATAGCAGGCGTCGCAGAGCTGGCTGAGATGCGCGCCACCGTCGCCCAGGCCGATCACCACGTTGGGATCCTTGACGATCTCGCGCACCTCGTCCTCGACGAAGTTGAGCAGCGAGGCCCGCATGCGGGTGTCGAGATCCTCCAGCGCCAGGTCGAGCATCAGGTCGACGGGGTGCTTGCCACGCTCCTTCGCGACGTCGACCAGCGTGCGCTCCTTCATCGACGGATCCTTGGCATGGGCGATGACATAGCTGCGGAAGGTGGCGCGACGCGTGTCGCCCTCCAATTCCTTGCCCATGAACGTCGCATCGTCGGGCCCTCGCCCGTCAGCCTGTCGCTTCACCCGCGCCCGGAAGGCCGGGTCGGCGTAGACCCTACGCCGGTCGGCGTCGTCGGAGGCCTCGCGCGCCGCAGCGAACGACGCCCAGGTGTCGAACACGACGGGCGAATGGAAGTCGAACTCGATCTGTATGGGCCGGCAGGCACCCTGCGGATAGATCGGCAGGCCGCGCGCGATCTGCTCGCCGGCCTTGGCAAGCTGCGGACGATGCGAGTTGGGGCCGAGCGAACCGGCCAGCAGCGCCGTCCACACCAGCGGCCGGCCGGACTTCGCATGCAGCGCCTCGTACTCCTCCCAACGCGGATCGCGGCCGACATTGTATTGGATGATGCCGTGGCCCGACCGGCCAACGGCGTCCGCGATTTCCAGCATCTCGTCGAAACCGGCGAACCGGCTCGGCACCGGACGGCCGCCATAGCCGATATGGACCTTCGACACCGATGTCGCGAAACCGACGGCGCCGACATCCATCGCCTCGGCTGCCAGCCCCTTCATGGTGGCGATCTCGTCGGGGCGTGCGGCACGCTCGGTCGCCTCCTCGCCCATCACCGACAGGCGCAGCGGCGTGTGGCCCAGCATGACCGCGACATTGATGCCGAGCGGCCGCGCGGCAACCGCATCCATGTATTCCGGGAAGGTGACGAACGGCCAGTCGGGACCGATGCCCGCTTCCAGCGCGGCGAGGCTCATGGCCTCGACCCGCTCCAAGGTGCGCAGGATGAGGCCGCGATGCTCGGGCCGCGTCGGCGCGACGCCGAAGCCGCAATTGCCGACCACCACCGTCGTCACTCCGTGCCACGGCGAGATGGTGAGCATGGGATCCCACAGCACCTGCGCATCGTAGTGGGTGTGGATGTCGACGAAGCCCGGCGTCACGACCTGTCCGCCGGCGTCGATGGTGCGCTCGGCCGTGCCGGGCGCATTGCCGAGCGCCACGACCTTGCCGTCCTTGATGCCGACATCGCCGCGGCGGCGTGGGGCACCGGTGCCGTCGACGATGTCGCCGCCGACGATCTTCAGGTCGTACGCCATGCTTATTCCACCTTGATGCCCGTGTAGTCGATCATCTTCTTCCAGTAGGCGAGGTCGGCCTTCTGCCGTTCGGCGAACACCTCGGGCGTCGTGCCGATCGGGTCGAAGCCCAAGGTCTTCCACTTTTCGAGCGAGGCCGACTCCATCAGCACCTTGTTGATGTCGGCCGACAGCTTGTCGACGATCGGCCGCGGCGTCTTCGCCGGCGCGAAGATGCCGTACCAGCCTTCGATGGCGAAGTCGGGGAAACCCGATTCCTCCATGGTCGGCAGGTCGGGCGCCGACGGCGAGCGCGTTGCGCAGGTCTGGGCCAGTGCCTTGACCTTGCCGGCACGTGCCGCCGGCAGTGCCGACGGCAGGTTGTCGAACATGAAGGCGACGCGGCCGCTCATCAGGTCGGGCATGGCGGCCGAGCTGCCGCGATAGGGGATGTGCGTCGCCTTCATGTCGGCGCGCCGGACCATGAGCTCGGCGGCGACGTGCTGCGAGCTGCCGGGCGCCGCCGAGGCATAGGAGACGCCGCCATCCTGCTTCTTCGCCCACTCGACGAATTCCTTGGGCGTGTTGGCCGGCACGTTGGGCGCCGTCACCAGCGCCATGCAGGCGGTGCCGATCAAGGTCAGGGGCTGGAAGTCCTTGATCGGATCGTACGGCAGGTTGGGAAAGAAGAGCATATTGGACGCATTCGTGCTCTGCGTGCCCAGCATCACCGTGTAGCCGTCGGGCTGGGCCTTGGCCGTGAAGTCGGTGCCGATCGCGCCCGAGGCGCCGCCCTTGTTCTCGACCACGACGCTCTGGCCCCAAATTTCAGACAGCCGCGCTGTCAAAATGCGCGACAGCGTGTCGGTTGGGCCGCCGGCCGGGAACGGCACGACCCAGCGCACCGGCCGGCTGGGATAGGTCTCCTGGGCCATCGCAGCACCGGGCAGGACGGCGAGGCACGCAACCAACAAACAGATACCGCGAGTCTTCATCGATCATCCTCTGCTTCCCCGTGGCGAACCCTACTTCATGCGGCGGCCAAAACAACGCAGGCCAAGCCGGCTGCGAAACCGCCGGCTTGACCGTCGCCGGGCCCGCAGGCAAGCCGCTGATGCAATGTCCGCGCCCGTGCTCGACGCGCCCGATTCGCTTTCGCGCCTCATTCCCTCGCGCGTGGCGCGCGGCTTCTTCCTCGCCGTCGTCTCCGGCCTATTCTTCAATTGCCTCAACGTGTCGGCCAAAGAGCTGGTGAGCGAGCTGCCGCCGCTCCTGGTCTCATGGGGCCGTTGGCTGGCCGGCATCGCCTTCATCGCGCCCTACATGCTGTGGCGCGCCGGCCCCAGCGGCATGCGCACGCGCGATCTGAAGCTCCACTGCCTGCGCGGCCTGTTCCACACGCCGGGCTACGGCCTGTGGTACGAGGCCGTCGCCTGGCTGCCGCTCGCCACTATGGCGGCACTGGGCTTCACCGGCCCGATCTTCGTCACCCTGGGCGCCGTGCTTTTCCTGCGGGAGAAGGTGCACTGGCGGCGTTGGGCGGCGGTCGGCGTCGGCTTCTTCGGCATGCTGGTGATCGTGCGGCCGGGCCTGGTGGCGATGAACCCAGGCATTGTCATGATGATGATGGCGGTGCCGCTGATCGCCGGTTCCAACCTCGTCGCCAAGGTGGTCGCCGGCCGCGACCGCCCCGAAGTGGTTGTCCTATGGCAAAGCGTGGTTGGCGCCGTCTGCTTCGCCCCGTTCGGCCTGTGGTACTGGCAGGCGCCGAGCGGCGAGCAGCTCCTGTGGTTCCTGGCGTCCGGCTTCTTCGGGACCATGGGGTATTTCTTCATCACCTGGGCCTACCGCCTGATCGACATTTCCGCCCTGCAACCCATCACCTTCCTGGGCATCGTCTGGGCCGCCTTGTCGGACGTGGTGCTCTGGGGCAAGACCTCTGACAGCTGGACGTTCGTGGGTGCCGCCATCATCGTGGCGGCGACAAGCTATATCGCCCATCGCGAAGCCAGAGCTGGAAGGAAGAAGACATGACCGATCGTCTGGCCGGCAAGGTGGCCCTGATCACCGGCGGCGCCTCGGGCCTCGGCGCCAATGCCGCCATGCTGATGGTGCAGGAAGGCGCCAAGGTGGTCGTTGCCGACATCGCCGCCGACCGCGGCAAGGCGGTGGCCGACAAGCTGGGCTCCGCCGGCCATTTCGTGAAGCTCGACGTCACCAGCGAGGACAACTGGAAGGCTGCGATTCAGGAGACGGTCGACAAGTTCGGTGCGATCCACGTGCTGCTGAACTCCGCCGGCATCGGCCTCAGCAAGACCGTGGAGGACATCACGCTCGAGGAATGGCGCAAGGTTCATGCCATCGATCTCGACGGCGTCTTCCTCGGCTGCAAGCACGGCGTTTCCGAGATCAAGAAGCACACCCAGCGGCTCGGCGGCTCGGTGATCAACATCTCGTCGATCTCGGGCATCATCGCCGGCGCCAACATGGCGGCCTACAACTCGGCCAAGGCGGGCGTGCGCCTGCTCAGCAAGTCGGTGGCGCTGCACTGCGCCAAGTCGGGCTACAACATCCGCTGCAACTCGGTGCATCCCACCTTCATCGACACGCCGATTCTCGACAAGTACCGCGACCGCTTCGGCAACGAGGTGATGCAGCAGAAGCTCGGCCGCCAGGTGCCGATCGGCCGTCTCGGCCGCCCGGAAGAAGTGGGCTGGGCGCTGGTCTTTCTCGCCTCGGACGAATCGAGCTTCATGACTGGCTCGGAAGTCGTGATCGACGGCGGTATTAGTGCGATGTGACCCGCTGTCACCCCGAGCGTAGCGAGGGGCCTTTCAGGCAACAGGAAAGGTCCCTCGCTTCGCTCGGGATGACAGCTAGTTTGGAGGAACTCATGCTGCTCTCTCTCAACGGACGAAAAGTTTACTTCGACCTCGCCGGCCCGCAGGGCGCGCCGACGGTGTGCTTCACCCATTCGCTGAATGCCGACGGCGGCATGTGGGTCGAGCAGATGGTGCCCTTGCTCGCCGCGGGCTATCGCGTGCTGCGGCTCGACATGCGCGGCCACGGCGGCAGCGCCCCGGTCGACGGCGACTACACGATGGACGCGCTGGCGGCCGACGTGAAGGGCGCGCTCGACGTGCTCGACATCAAGAAGGTGCATTACATCGGCCTCTCGATCGGCGGCATGATCGGCCAGGGCTTCGCGCTGGCGAACCCCGGCAGCCTGCTGTCCTTGACGCTCTGCGACACCCAACCCTCGACGCCGCCCGGCTCGGCGGGAACCTGGGAGGAGCGCAAGGCGGTCGTGCGGACCAAGGGCCTGGCGGCATTGGCCGACGGCACGATGGAGCGCTGGTTCACCGACGAGTTCAAGAAGGTGAACCCGGTGCGCTGGCGCGAGGTGCGCGACACGATCAGCGGCACCACACCGGCCGGCTCGGCGGGCTGCATGTCGGCGATCCAGAACTTCGACTACCTGGACCGCCTGCCCACCATCAAGATCCCGACGCTCGTCATCTGCGGCGACGAGGACCAGGGCACGCCGCCCGATCGCAACCAGCTCATCGCTTCCAAGATCCCGGGCGGCCGCTACGAAGGCATTGCCGCCGCGCGCCACCTGCCCAACGTCGAGCGCCCGGACCAGTTCAACCGCATCATGCTGTCGTGGCTGGCAGCGAACCGTTAAGGCATCACCATGGATTTCGCGTTTTCTGAAGACCAGCTCGCCATCAAGGACAGCGTCGCCAAGCTCTGCGCCCAGTTCGACGACAGGTATTGGCTGAAGAAGGACAAGGAAGGCGGCTTCCCCGACGACTTCTATCGCGCCATGGCCGATGCCGGATGGCTCGGCATCGCCATGCCCGAGGAATACGGCGGCGCCGGGCTCGGCATCACCGAGGCGGCGCTGTTGATGCAGACCGTGGCAGAATCGGGTGCGGCTTTGCAGGGCGCGTCAGCGGTCCATCTCAACATCTTCGGGCCGAATCCCATCGTGGTGTTCGGCACGGAGGAACAGAAGAAGCGCATCCTGCCCGACATCATCAAAGGCAAGGTCAAGGGCTGCTTCGCCGTCACCGAGCCCGACGCCGGCCTGAACACCACGGCGCTCGATACCAAGGCCGAGCGCGACGGCAACGGCTACATCGTCCATGGCAAGAAGACCTTCACCACCACGGCCTCGGTCGCCGACAAGATGCTGCTGATCGCGCGCACGACGCCCAAGGACAAGTGCAAGAAGGCGACCGACGGGCTCACGCTGTTCTACACAGACTTCGACCGTTCCAAGATCGAGGTCACCGAGATCGACAAGATGGGCCGCAAGGCGATCGACACCAACCAGGTGTTCATTGATGGCCTCAAGGTGCCGCTCGAGGACCGCATCGGCGAGGAAGGCAAGGGCTTCCACTATCTGCTGCACGGGCTGAACCCCGAGCGCGTCTTGATCGCGGCCGAGGCGATCGGCATCGGCAAGGCGGCGCTGGCCAAGGCCACGCAGTACGCCAAGGAGCGCATCGTGTTCGGCCGGCCGATCGGCAAGAACCAGGCGATCCAGCATCCGCTGGCCGAAAGCTGGATGCAGCTCGAGGCCGCCAACCTGCTCACCTTCAAGGCGGCGTGGCTCTACGACAGTGGCAAGGAATGCGGCGCCGAGGCGAACTCGGCCAAGTACCTCGGCGCGCGCACTGCCTACGAGGCTTGCGAGCGGGCGATCCTCACCCATGGCGGCTACGGCTACGCCAAGGAGTTCCACGTGGAACGCTTCCTGCGCGAAGTCCTGATCGCGCGCATCGCGCCGGTCAGCGAGCAGCTCATCCTGTGCTACGTGGCCGAGCGCGTGCTGGGCCTGCCGAAGAGCTACTAGACGCAACCGGTCTGGCGGGCCGGTCCAATTGCGGCGGCAATGCGGCGGGTTTGTACCAAGGGTGCAACCACGGCTGGCAGCGGGGCGTTTGTCAGGCATCAGACCAACATGGAGTCTCAGCCATGACCAACAGCCGGGTGCATGCCGCCATCGCGCTCGGAGGTGCTTTGATCGTCGGTGCCTTCGTCGCCTTCGTGCCGCCGATTCCGCCCGCGTCGGCGCAAAGCCACGCGCAACGCATCTGTCGCGAGCAGGGCATTTCGCCTCAAAGCGATGGCTACGAATATTGCCTGTCGCAGGCGACGCGCGCCTTATACTGGGGCGAGCCCGGTCTGGCCCGCAGCTTCGCCCGGGTGACTGCCAGCGCCCGCGAGGCCTGCCTGGGTTATGGACTGCAGCCGCAGACGGCGGGTTTCCAGACCTGCTTCGAGCGCGAGACCTACGCTCGCGGTATGATGGTGCGCGCCGACTCGGCAGCGCCTGAGTACGGGCCGCAGATCGCCGATCATCCGTAGCCATTCGGCAACTGGCCCTACTACCTTGCGTTGCCTCTTTTGACGAGGCAACGGACGGGAAAGGAGGAAGGCCGTGCTCCGCAATAACCTGCTGATCTTGGCTGTCGGCGGTCTGACGATGGGCGCCATCGCCTCTCGCGACCAGGTCGATGCCCAGTCGGGCCAGGCCTTGGCCTTCGCCGAGCACGCCTGTCTCGACTACGGCGTCACACCGGGGACACAGACGTTCGAGCGATGCGTCGTGGGCGCCGCCAAGGCGTTCGACCGCGGCGAGCCTGACGTTGCATATGCCGAAGCGCGCGTCGCGCGCGCGTCACGGGAAGCGTGCAAGTCATCCGACAAGACGCCCTACGCCGAAGACGGCAGCGGCTGCGCTGACGGGCTGACTAAACCATAGATCAAGGGCCATAGATCAAGGGCCATAGATCAAGGGACTGCCCTTCCCGGGAAGCGTCGCGTAGGCTAGGGCCATGCAACCGCTCCCCTCCTCCGTGCTTCCCGACGGCGTCCGCGCCCGAGTCCTCCCCGGCATCAACGGCCTCGACATCCATGTGCTCGAGGCCGGTTTCGAATCGAAGGGCCGGCCCGCCGTCCTGCTGCTGCACGGCTTCCCCGAGCTTGCCTACAGCTGGCGCAAGGTGATGCCGGCACTCGCCGCCGCGGGCTACCACGCCATCGCGCCCGACCAGCGTGGCTATGGCCGCACGACGGGATGGGATGCCGACTACGATGGCGATCTGTCAGGCTTCCGGTTCATGAACCTGGTGCGCGATGCCATCGGCGTGCTATTCGCGCTCGGCCATCGCACGGCGGAGTCCGTGGTTGGGCACGATTTCGGCGCTTCAGTCGCAGCCTACGCCGCATTGATCCGGCCGGACATCTTCAAGCGCATGGTGCTGATGAGTGCGCCGTTCGGCGGTCCGCCGGCCATCCCGTTCGATACGGCCGACAAACCCGCTGCCGTCAAAGGCTACGACATCCATGCCGCGATGGCGGCGCTGGCGCGGCCGCGCAAGCATTACCAGTGGTACTACTCGACGCGGCCGGCCAATGAGAACATGTGGAAGGCCAAGCAAGGGGTGCACGCCTTCCTGCGCGCCTACTACCATCACAAGAGCGCCGACTGGAAAGCCAACAAGCCGTTCGAGCTGAAAAGCTGGACGGCTGAGGAGGTCGCGCAGATGCCGACCTACTACATCATGGACATGGCCGACGGCATGGCCGAGACGGTCGCCAAGGAGATGCCGTCGGCCGCCGAGATCGCAGCCAACACCTGGCTGACCGATCGCGAACTCGAGGTCTACAGCGAAGAGTACGAGCGCAACGGTTTCCAGGGCGGGCTGAACTGGTATCGCGTACGCACGACCGGCAGGGCGAACGGCGAGCTGGAGGTGTTCAGCGGTCGCACCGTCGACGTGCCCTCGACCTTCATCTCGGGCCGTAGCGACTGGGGCATCTACCAGACGCCGGGCGCTATCGACCGCATGCAGAAGACCGCCTGCACGAAGATGAAAGAGATCCATCTCATCGAGGGCGCCGGCCACTGGGTGCAGCAGGAGCAGCCGGACGAGGTGAACCGGCTGCTGCTGTCGTTTCTCAAATCTACCTAGCGCACCCTGTCATCCCGAGGCCGAAGGCCGAGGGACCTTTAGGAACAGTAAAGGTCCCTCGCTACGCTCGGGATGACAGCGTTACTGTACCCGCCACCTCGCCGCTTCGGCCGGGTCGGCATTGCAGGCGGCGGCGACCAGGGCGGCGGTGAAGAGCGTCGCCGTGCGCAGCTCGCCCTGCCCCACCTTGTCGCGGGTGTCGGCGGGGGTCAGCACGACGCGCAGGTTTGCGTTGGGGTCGTCGAAGCCTGCGACCAGCCGCAGCGCCGGAATGCCGCCCTGCGCGAAGTTGGCATGGTCCGAGTTGGTCATCAGCGGCCGCACCGTGCGCACGTTGAGGCCGTTGGCCTCGGCCGTGCCCAGGATGAACGGCTCGACGCCGGCATAGCCGCTCGACAGCGCCGCGAGGTTGGGGCTGCCCGCCACCGAGTCGAGATTGACGTTGAGCGCGATCTTCGCCCGCTCGGCGGCGCTCAGCGCCTCGACATACTGCGCCGAGCCGGTCAGCGCCCATTCCTCGACGCTGAAGAACATCACGCGCAGGCCGCGCCGGAAACCGGCGACGCGCGGCGCCAGCGCGCGCGTCACCGCGAGCACGCTCGCCAGCCCCGTGCCGTTATCCATGGCGCTCTCGGCAAGGTCGTGGCCGTCGACATGGGCGCTCAGCACCACCCATTCGTCGGTCTTGCCGGGATAATCGTAGAGCAGCGTCTCGGTCTCGGCCGGGCTCTCCTCGGTTTCGATGGTCATGGTGACCGTCGGGAAGCCCGCCGCCCGGCGTGCCAGCCGCGCCGCCGTTTCAGGCGCAATGCCGAGGGCTGGGATGCCGTCGCCGGCCTGCCGCCCCGACGAGCCCGCCACGACATGGCCGCTGAGCGGCCCCGCGATGAGAAAGCCCACCGCGCCATGGGCGCGCGCCGCATCGTACTTGCGGCGTCGATGGATGGTACCGGCGGCAAACATCAGCTCGTGGCGCACCAGAACGATACGTCCCTTGATCTCGGCCAAATGCGCCTCGAACTCCTCGGGCGTGCCGCGGCCGAGGTCGATCACCTCGGCGGTCAGGCCGGCGGCCTGCGTCGCGATGGTGCGCACCAGGGGATGGCAGGCGGGATGGCTGCCATCGGCCAGGCGGAGCGCAGCCTTGCGCGCGCGCCAGCCGCCGTAGGGGACGGGGATCGAGCGCCCCGAATTCGCGGGCGACGCCGCTTTCACACGCTCGCGCAGGAGCGCGAAGGCACGCTTCTCGCTCTCGGTGCCCGAAAGCCTGCCGCCGCAGTCGCAGATGTCGTTGAAGTCGCGCCACAGACCGGCGTCGGCCAGCAACTCGGCCGCAATAGCGCCGTCGAGAACGAGGGGATCAGCCGCCAAGCTTGGCCTCCAGCAATTCGAGGAACGAAGCGGCGAGCGTCGAGGGTTCGCGGTCGCTGCGATGGAACACGCCGATCTCGTAGAGGATCGCGGGCTCGAACGGCCGCGCCACCAGGCCGAGATGGCCGAAGCTCTCCGCCGACAGCCGGTCGACCAGCGCCCAGCCGGTGCCGGCCGCCACCAGGCCGCAGAGGCTCGCCAGGAACTCCGCTTCGACCACGCTGTTGAGATGCGCGCCGGCGGCGGCGAAGACGGCAATGAGCCTGGCCGGCAGCTGCAGCGAACGCGCCGGGGCCACCATGGGCAGGCCCGACAGCAGCTTGGGCGTCAGCACCTTGCGCGCGGCGAGCGGGTGGCGCGGCGGCAGCACGACCATGCAGCGCATCTGGTAACGCGAGAGCTTGACCGACGTCTCGTCGAGCGGCAGCTCGGCGATGCCGATGTCGAAGCTCTCGCTCGGCAGGAGTTGGCTCACCACGTCGGAGTGGCGCGAGATCAGCCGCACCGACACGCCGGGACGCGTGGCCAGGAACTCGGAGACCAGCTTGGGCAGCAGCGAGATCGCAGCCCAGGGATGGCTGGCGATGGCGAGGCGGCCGGCCTGGCCCTCGCGGATCTGTGCCGTCGCCGCCTGCAGACGATCGACCTCGCCCAGCACGCGCGTCGCCTCGGCGTAGAACAGCACGCCTTCGGGCGTGGGCTTCAACCGGCCGCCGGATCGCTCGAACAGCGCGAAACCGATCGTCTCCTCGAGGCGCGCGATCTGGGTACTGACGGCCGGCTGGGTCACGCCCATGGCGCCAGCGGCCGCCGTGACCGAGCGATGGTCGACGACGGCGCGGAAAGCTTCCAGAAGACGGACATCCATAGGAATATAAAGCTTGTTTATTGGATTTTTGGCCCGGAACCACGGCATTTCTAGCAAAATCTTTGCCGAGATCGGCACAAAAGTCTTTCGGGCATACGAATTGCTTATGCCGTGAAGTGGGTTAGGCTCGTACCGGAGGGGAAGGATCGGGGATGGCGGGTACGCCGATCATCGTGGCGGAGGACGTGACCAAGCGGTTCGGCACGCACCAGGTGCTGACGCATGTCTCGCTGCCGGTGATGGAACGCGACGTGGTGTGCGTCGTCGGGCCCTCGGGCTCGGGAAAGACCACGCTGCTGCGCTGCTTCGCCCTGCTCGAGCGGCCGAGCGAAGGCCGCATCGTCATGCAGGACGCGACGATCTCCACGCCCGAGCCCGACCGCCAGACCAGGGCGGCCGCACGAGCGGTGCGTTCCGACATCGGCATGGTGTTCCAGCACTTCAATCTGTGGCCGCACATGTCGGTGCTGGAGAATGTGATCGAGGCGCCGCTTCGGGTGAAGCGCATGCCCAAGGATGAGGCAGTCGCCGCGGCCGAGAAGCTGTTGGCCAAGGTCGACCTCTCCGACAAACGCGACGCCTATCCGGCGCGCCTGTCGGGCGGCCAGCAGCAGCGCGTGGCGATTGCCCGCGCGCTCGCCATGTCGCCCAAGGTGCTGCTGTTCGACGAGGCAACCAGCGCGCTCGATCCCGAGCTTCGTCGCGAGGTGCTGACGGTGATGCGCCAGCTCGCTCGCGAAGGCATGACCATGCTGGTCGTCACACACGAGATGGGCTTCGCGCGCCACGTCGGCACGCGCACCGTTTTCATGGACCGCGGCGAGATCGTGGAGGACGCGCCGGGCGCGGCGTTCTTCGATGCGCCGCGGACCGAGCGCGCCAAGCGCTTCCTGCAGCAGTTCGAGGAAGAGTGACGGGGAAGGTCAACCAAGGAGACCGATCATGGGTGTGATGAAAATGCTGGGGGCAGCCGCCCTTGCCGCAACGTTCGCGATAATGGCGTCGTCCGGCGCCGAGGCGCAGCAGACGCAGTCGCGGCTCTACGAGGTGACCAAAAGCAAGAAGGTCAGGGTCTGCCAGTTCCCGCTCTACTATTCGATCTCGTTCCGCAATCCCAAGAGCGGCGAGATCGAGGGCATCGACGCCGATCTCGCCAAGGAATTCGCCAAGGAGCTCGACGCCAAGCTCGAGATCGTCGAATCCAGCTTCGGCAGCTTCATCGCCGACCTGCAGGCCGGCAAGTGCGAGATCGGCATGTTCGGCGTCGGCGCGACCCTGAAGCGCGGCCAGGCCGTGGAATTCTCCAAGCCCTACCTGCTGACCAACCTCTATGCCGTCACGCGCAAGGACAGCAAGATCAAGAAGTGGGAGGACATCGACCAGAAGGGCATCAAGGCCGCCGTTTCGCTCGGCAGCTACATGGAGCCGTTCATGAAGGGTTACGTGAAGAACGCCGAGGTGGTCTCGGTGGCGCCGCCCAACACGCGCGAGGCCGAGCTGGTCGCGAACCGCGTCGACGTCATCATCACCGACTTCCCGACGGCCATCAAAGTCACCGACGAATTCGACTGGGCGACGTACATCCTGCCCAACGAGAAGCTCGCCATCACGCCCTATGCCTATGTCGTGCCGCAAGGCGACCAGATCTGGCTGAACTACGTCAACCTGTTCGTCGACACCATCAAGCTCGACGGCCGGCTGCTGAAGTACGCCAAGAAGCACAAGCTCGACCCGATCGTGGCGCCGTAAGGAAATTGCTGAGAGCGTCATAGTCTTCCGGACCGCCGGCGTCTCGCCGGCTCATGATCATGAGCCGGCGAGACGCCGGCGGTCCGGAAGAGCATGAGACGCTCTCGGCAGGAGGCCGGACATGTTCAAATACCAGTTCCGCTGGGACACCGTCTGGGGAAGCTTCGACTTCCTGATGGGCGGCCTGCAGATGACGCTGATCATCTCGGCCATCACGCTGGTGCTGGCGATGGTGGGCGGGCTCGTCATCGCGCTGCTGGACATGTCGCGCTTCCGGACGCTGCGCTGGATCGGCGTGTCGATCGGCGAGGTCGTGCGCAACACGCCGATCCTGGTGCAGCTCCTGTGGGTCTATTACGTGCTGCCGATCGTGTTCGGCGTGCGCATCGAGGCGCTGACCGCGCTGATCATCGGCCTGGCGCTCTACCAGGCCGCCTTCATCTCCGAGGTCTACCGGTCGGGCATCCAGAGCGTGCCGGTGGGCCACCGCGAAGCGGCGCAGGTGCTGGGCCTGTCGCCGTTGCAGTCGTTCCGCCGCATCGTGCTGCCGCAGGCCATCAAGATGACCCTGCCGCCGCTCGCCTCCAACTTCGTGCAGCTCATCAAGTTCTCCTCGCTGGGCGCGGTGATCTCAGTGAGCGAGATCACGCGGCGCGGCATGGAGCTGTCGGCCACTAATTTCCGGCCGCTCGAAACCTTCACCTTCATCGCCGTCGTCTACTTCTTCATCTGCTGGCCGCTCGCCATGGCGATCCGCTGGTGGGAACGGCGACTGCAGAGCCGTTGATGAGCAAGTATCTTCGCCAGGCGCTGGCGCGCGACGTCGAGACCGCGCGCGAGGCGCTGATCGCCACCACACGGCGGCTGGTCGCCGTAGCCTCTCCCAACCCGCCCAGCGACACGCACGAGGTCGCCGCCGTGGCCGAGGCGCTGCTGCGCGAGATCCCCGGCATGGAGGTCGAGCGCATCGAGCCCGAGGCGCGCGTCGCCAGCCTGATCGGCCGGCTCAAGGGCTCCCGTCCCGGCCGGCGATTGATCTTCAACGGCCATCTCGACACCTTCCCGTTGCTCGAGCAGTTGCCCTGGAGCGTGCCGCCGCTCGGCGGCGTGCTGAAGGACGGCAGGCTCTATGGCCGCGGCGTCTGCGACATGAAGGGCGGCATAGCCTGCTCGCTGCTGGCGGCGTCGCTGCTGGCCCGCCATCGCGACGCGTGGGCCGGCGAGATCGTCCTGACCTTGGCCGGCGACGAGGAGAACATGGGCTCGCTCGGCACCGGCTACATGATGAAGCACGTGCCGCATGCGCTGGGCGACGCCAACATCTGCGGCGATGTCGGCTCGCCGCGGGTCGTGCGTTTCGGCGAGAAAGGCTTGATGTGGGTCGAGGTCGAAGCGGCGGGCTCGCCGGCCCATGGCGCGCACGTCCATCGCGGCACCAACGCCATCGACCGGCTGCGCACCGCGCTCGACCGGCTGAAGGACCTCGAGGACGTACCCTTCCAGGCACCGCCCGTCGTCACCGACGCGATCGCGCGCGCCAAGCCCATCTCCGAGCCCTTGTCGGGCACGGGCGAGGCCGAGACCCTGCAGCGCGTCACCGTCAACATCGGCACCATCGAGGGCGGCACCTCGCCCAACCTGGTGCCGACGCACGCCATTGCCCGCGCCGACATCCGGCTGCCCGTAGGCATCACCACTGATGTGCTGGTGGCCAAGCTCGACGAATGGCTGGCCCCGCTGGAGGGCGTGAGCTGGCGCGCCATCCGGCGCTTCGAGCCGTCCTTCACGCCGCCCGGCCACGAGATCGTGCAGCGCACCGCGCGGGTCGCCGAAGAGGTGCTGGGCGAGACGCCAGCCGTGAACATGCGCGTCGGCGGGTCGGATTCGCGCTGGTACCGCCAGTACGGCGTGCCGACGGTCGTGCTCGGCCTGACGCCCTTCAACATGGGCGGCGCCGACGAGTATGTTCTGGTCGACGAGCTGGTCGCGGTCGCCAAGATCCACACGCTGGTCGCCTACGATTTCCTTTCCGCGGAGCAATGACCATGGACCGCCTGCCGGAGTCCGAGCTGTTCACCTCGCCCATGACCTTCATGGGCGCGCCCTACGGTCGCCCGGGCCCGGGCAACAAGGCGGCGATCCTGGGCATCCCCTTCGACTGCGGCACCAACATGCGCATCGGCGCGCGCGGCGGCCCGGATTCGGTGCGCCAGCAATCGGCGCTGATGCGGCGCTACAATCCGACCAACGCTGACTTCGATCCGGTGGCAGCGCTGGGCCTCGTCGACTGCGGCAACGTCAAGCTGACGCCGAGCAAGATCGTCGACGCCTTCGAGCGCACCGAGCAGGCGGTCGACCGCATCGTCGAGGCCGGCGCCATCCCCATCACCATCGGCGGCGACGGCTCGGTCACCGTCCCGGTGGCGCGCGCGGTCGGCAAGAAGCACCGCAAGATGGCGGCGTTGCACATCGATTCACACACCGACTCCTACCCTTACGGCGCGGAGGAGAAGTACAACTCGGCCACCCAGTTCACGCACGTCGCCGAGGAGGGCCTGGTCGATCCGGAATTCTCCTGGCATGTCGGCATCCGCAGCACGACCTACGCCCAGGGCGTCGTGCCGCGCGCCATGAGCCTCGGCTACAAGGTCGTGTCGATCGACGAGCTGGTGCGCGGGGGCTTTGCCCAGCGCATGGCCGAGTTCCGCGACAAGGTCGGCAAGCGGCCGGTCTATCTCTGCTTCGACATGGACGTGTTCGATCCGTCGACGGCGCCCGGCGTCTGCACGCCGTCCTGGGGTGGGCTGTCGGCGCGCGAGGGCATAGACCTGCTGCGCTGCCTGACCGACCTCAACATCGTGGCCGTCGACGTCAACACGGTGAGCCCGCCGCAGGACGTGAACGGCATGGCGGCGCATTTGTGCGCCCATGTGATCTACGAGACGCTGGTCCTGCTCTGCCGCCAGATGGGTCTCGCAAGCGCGAAATAGCGCTGGGGCGCGCCATTCCAGTGGCGCGATCTTTCGCAGTGCACCAAAGACGCGCGCCTGGAGTCGCGCGCCCCCAGCGCGCCCGCTAGGCTGCTGGCATGAGACTCCTCACCGCCCTCCTCGCCATCCTGCTCTCGCTCGCGACCGCGGCACGGGCGGAATATCCCGAAAAGCCGATCCGCCTGGTCGTGCCGTTCCCGCCGGGCGGCGTCACCGACATCGTGGCGCGGCTGCTCGCCGAGCGGCTGACGGCGGAGTTCGGCCAGCAGGTGCTGGTCGACAACAAGACCGGCGCGGGCGGCGTGATCGCGGGCGACCTGGTCGCCAAGTCGGCACCCGACGGCTACACGCTGCTGCTCACCACGCCCAATCACACCATCAACGCGGCATTCCGCGCCAGCCTGCCCTACGACACCGAGAAGGATTTCCGCCCGGTGTCGAACGTGGGCCAGATCCCGATGCTGCTGGTGACGCACCCGTCACTGCCGGTCACGACCTTCCAGGGCTTCATCGACTACGCCCGCAAGAACCCCGGCAAGATCAACGTATCGTCGGCCGGCAACGGCACGCTGCCGCACATCACCATGGAACTGCTGATGCTCAGGGAGAAGTTCCAGGTGACCAACGTGCCCTACCGCGGCGCCGCACCGGCACTGGCCGACCTGGTGGCGGGCCAGGTCCAGGCCAAGCTCGACAACTACACCCAGTCGGCGCAATTCATCGCCGACAAGAAGCTCAACCTGCTGGCGGTCACCAGCACGCGGCGACTGAAGCAGTTTCCCGACGTGCCGGCGATGGCCGAGCAGCTTCCCGGCTTCGACGGCTATCTATGGATGGGCATCCTCGCGCCGGCCGCCACGCCCGACGCCGTGGTCCAGAAGCTGGCGACGGCCATCCAGCGTTTCGTCGCGATGCCGGCTACGCAGGCACGCTTCGACAAGGACGGGATAGAGCCTGTCGGCAACGGGCCGCGGGAATTCGGCCTGGAGATCACCGAGGAACTCACCGAATGGCGCGAGCTCGCCAAGACGACGAAGATCACGGTCGACTGAGCGTCAGCGCAGGTATTTCCCGAAGAACGCCTTGGTACGCGCCTCGGCATCGGGGCCTGCGACGGGATCATGGGCCAGGCGATGTTGCTTGCCGTCCGCCACGGTGATCGTGCGATCGGCGGCCTTGATGTCGAAGCCGTGATGGGCGTTGGGGTAGTAGACGACGTCGACCAAGCCGGGCTGGGTGAAGCCGGCGGCTTGCAGCTTGCGGCAGTCGTCCGCACGAGTCCAATCGTCCTGGTCGCCGATCAGGATCAGGAGCGGCACGGCGACGTCGCGGTCGAACCGTTGCTGGCAGCTCGGATAGTAGGCGACGGCGGCCTTGAGACCACGCGCGGCGAGGCCATAGCTCTTCTGGATTGCCCGCATCGTCGTCCATCCGCCATGGCTGTGGCCGATCAGGCCGATCTCGCCCTTGCGCACGAAGGGTTGGGCATTGAGGAAGTCAATGGCACCGGCCACGTCGGCCACGCGCATGTTGCCGTTCACCACGTTGCCGCGGCCGCACGCCGACGTCTCGCCGCGGGGTCCGAAGGAATCAGGAGCAACGACGACGTAGCCCCAACTCGCCAGCAGCTTGCCCCAGATATCGGTATGCGGGCGGACGCCAGCGCAGCCATGGGCCAGGACGATCGCGGCAAACGGCCCGGCTCCGGCGGGTTTGTACAGCTGGGCGGAAATCTCGGGTCCGGCGGGGCTGCTGCCGACGGCGACACTGGGGAAGCGCACGATCTGAGCGGAGGCGCTGCCGGCAAACAGCAGCGCGAGAGCAATCGCGATCGCGCGTATCATGCCTCATACTAGGCACAAACCCGGAGAGACGCCCACCATGATCAAGACGATCGGCCTGTTGACGCGCAAGGACGACTGGACCCACGAGCAGTTCATGAAGCATTGGGTCGAGATACACGCACCGCTCGCCCATGCCGTGCCGGGCCTGCGCCGCTACGTGCAGAACCACATCAAGGGCGAGCGCACGCGCGCCGACGTTCCCGCCACCGAGGTCGCGATCGACGGCATCGCCGAGCTGTGGTTCGAGGACCAGGCCGCGCTCGAGGCGGCGGCGAAGACGCCGGAGATGAAGGCGCTGCATGCCGACGGCGCGAAGTTCATCGGCCGGATCAGGAGCTACGTGATCGACGAGAAGACTGTGATCGGGTGAATGGGAGAGCGGGCCGGAGGCCCGCGCTCCCATTCACTCCGGCTCGATGCCGGCGGCCTTCGCGGTGTCACGCCAAACGACCAGCTCCTCGCTGATGCGCTTGGCGAAGGCATCGGGTGGCTCGCCGCCGGGAATGGCCGCGAGGTCGCGGATCTTGGCCTGCATCTCGGGTTCGGCCAGCACCGCGACGACGTCCTCCTGGATGCGGCGCGCCAAGTCTGCCGGCATCCTGCCCGGTCCGAACATGGCGAACCACGCAGAGCGCTCGACGCCCGGGACACCCGCCTCGGTCATGGTCGGCACCTCGGGCAGCACCTCCAGCCGCTTCTCGGTGCTGACCGCCAGCATCTTCAGCGTCCCGCTGCGGTGGTGCGACATCACCGTGAGTGGGCTGGTGAAGCCCACCGGGATGTGGCCTCCGGCCAGCTCCTGCATCATCGGCGCGGCGCCCTTGTAGGCGACGTTCTCGATCGTGAGCCCGCTCTTCAACCGGAACAATTCGCCGATCATGCGCGTGGTGTTCTCGGTGCTGCCGAACTGGTACTTGCCGGGGTTGGCACGCGCCGCGGCCAGGAACTTGTCCATGCTGTCGAAGCCCGCCTTGGGCGAGCCGACGAGGGCGATCGCGCCGCCCACCAGGATCGTTACCGGCGTGAAGTCCTTTTCCGTATCGTAGGGCAGCGTCTTGGTCGTGAAAGGATTGATGGTGTGGGCGCTGGTCGTCACCAGCAGCGTGTAGCCATCGGCGGGTGCCTTGGCGACGATCTCGCTGCCTAAAATGCCGCTGGCGCCGCCCTTGTTGTCGATGACGACGGTCTGCTTCCAACGCTCGGCGAGCTTGGGGACGATCAGCCGTGCCACGAGGTCCGTGCCGCCGCCGGCCGGATAGGGCACCACGACGCGCACCTGCTTCGACGGGAAATCCTGCGCCCGCAGCACCGCCGGCGCCGCGCTCCACGCTGCCGCCGCGGTCACGAAGCCGCGCCGTCCCAACCTCGCCATGTCCCCTCCCTCGAGTCTCGTTGGGCGGGAACCTAGAGCGCCGCGGTCTCCGATACCAGCGTCTCCAGGCGCGCAAGGGCAGCGGCATGTGCGCCTGTCCCGAGGTCGGCATGGATGACCGCGATACGATCGGCGAAAGCCGACGGCCGGCGGGCAAAGCCGTCGACGGCCGCCACGGCACCCTTCTCATTCAAGAGGTAGACACCGTTCAGGGCAAACAGCGTCTGGCAGAGACAGGCGACGGCGCGGAAGACACAGCCCGCCAGGTAGGAGACGTCGCGGCGATTGAGACTCTTGCGGGCATTGGCCAAGGCGAAGGACGCCTCCCATTCGAAGCGCTTGCGCAGCGCCGCCGCGAGCAGCGGCGGATAGGGCATCGTGCGGGCTCTCAGGGCGCCAAGCGAACCCGCCGGATCGTGCATCACTCGCGCATAAGCGACCTCGCCGATGTAGATGGTCGGCAAGAAGGCATGCGGGTGGCCGGGCTGGTAGTGCGGCTCGACCTTGCCGGCATGAGCGTCGTCGATCGCCGCCGCCACGCGATCGAGGTCGCGATAGAGCAGGTCGACATGGACGCCGCCGATCAGCAGCCAGCCGCCACCGTCGATCCACGGTCCCCAGCCGCCGAGCGGCGTGACCTCGGCCTTGGGGCCGCGGTCATCGAGCGACGCGACTGCTCGCCCCAGGGTTGCGATGTCGATCGGCCGCTGGCCGCGATAGTACAGCCCGATATCGTAGTCCGAGGCCGCCGTCCCCGTGCCGCGGGCGCGCGAGCCGCCCAGGGCAACCGCCTCGATGCCCGGCACCGGCCCCAGCGCCCCGACCAGGCGGCTGAGCAGGGCTTCGTCGTTTGCATCGCTCATGGCTTTGTTTAGCGCCAAAGGAACTGGAAAAGGTTGCCGCGCCGTCACACCATGACAGAAATCTGAAGGAGCCAACATGTTCGACCTGGTCATCAAGGATGCCGAGATCCACGACGGCGCGGGCAGCGCACCGGTGCGCGGCGACCTCGGAGTGACGGGCGGGAAGATCACGGCCATCGGCGGCAAACTCGGCGCGGCCAAGGAGACGGTGAAGGCGGACGGCCTGGCGCTGGCGCCCGGCATCATCGACGGCCACACCCATTACGACGCCCAGATCACCTGGGATCCCTTCGTCGATCCCTCGCCGGCGCTCGGCGTCACCACGGCCGTGCTGGGCAACTGCGGCTTCACCATCGCGCCCTGCAAGCCGGCCGACCGCGACCTCACCATGCGCCATCTCACCCATGTCGAGGGCATGTCGCTCGATGCGCTGCGCGCCGGCATCCGTTGGGAGTTCGAGAGCTTCCCGCAGTACCTCGACATGCTGCAGCGCCTCGGCGTCGGCCCCAACGTCGCCTGCTTCGCCGGCCACTCGGCCATCCGCACCTTCGTCATGGGCGAGGAGGCAACGGAGCGTAAGGCAAGCGACGACGAGATCGCAGCGATGACGACGCTGGTGCGCGAGGCCATGGCGGCCGGCGCCGTGGGCTTCGCCACCTCGACCGCCGAGGCGCACAACGGCGAAGGCGGCACGCCGATGCCGTCGCGCCTGGCCGACGATCGCGAACTGCGCACGCTGGTGCGGACGATGGGCGAGAGCGGGCGCGGCGTCTACATGTTGACCAAGGGCAGCAAGACCTCGATCCCCTATCTCGAGGAGTTGGCCGTCGAAGCCAAGCGGCCGGTGGTGATCGCCGCCCTCTTCCATTCCAACACCAACCCGACGGCAGCCTTCACGACGCTCGACCAGATCAATGCCGCCCGCTCACGCGGCCATCAGCTGGTGGCGCAGACCTCGTGCTGCCCGCTCAGCATGGATTTCACCTTCAAGAGCCCGTACCTGTTCGAGAGCATGCAGTCGTGGAAGCCTGCCATGGCGGCGCACGACGGCGAGGCGCTGAAGAAGGTCTACCGCGACAGGTCGTGGCGCGACGCCGTGCGCAAGGAGATCGAAGCCGCGCGCGGCCGGCTGGTGTTCAACGGCGAGTGGGACAGGCTCTTCGTCGTGGAGACGGCGAAGGCGGAAAATCGCCCTCTCGAAGGGGCCACGCTGGCGGATTTGGCGAAGAAAGCGAACAAGGACCCGCTCGACTGCATCCTCGATTTCGCGCTCTCGGAAGAGCTCGACACGATGTTCGTGGCCCAGCTCCTGCACAACGACGAGAAGGCGGTGGGCCGGATCCTGGCCGATCCCCAGACCCACATCTCCCTGTCGGATGCCGGCGCCCATCTCACCTTCTTCTGCGACGCCGGCTTCGGGCTTCACCTCATGGGCCATTGGAGTCGCGACCTCGGCGTGCTCGACCTGCCGCAGGCCGTGCACCGGCTCACCGGTCAGCCGGCCAAGCTGTTCGGCCTCAAGAACCGCGGCTTGCTGCGCGAAGGCTATGCCGCCGACCTGATGCTGTTCGATCCCCGGACGGTCGCTCGCGGGCCCAAGCGCCGTGCGCACGACCTGCCGGCCGGCGCGGCACGGCTCACCGCCTCGGCCATCGGCTTGCATGGCGTCTGGATCAACGGCGCCAAGGTCGCCAATGACAAGGGCTTCTGCGCCGATCCCAAGGCGCGGCCGGGCGAGGTGATCCGCGACTTCGCATCTTAGTTCAAGGCCGCATGAGTCCGTCTCGTTCGCGCACTTGCGGCGGTCAGGCTAGGCTCGAGGCATGCTGAAAGCCCGCTTGCCTGCCTTCGATCCGGCCGACCTCGCCGAGAGCAACGCGAACACAGGGCCAAGCCCCGTGGCGAGCACAGGTCCGATCGGTCCGACCATCGTCCCGAGCGCCGCAAGCACCGGCACGAGAGCCGCGACGAAGGCTCGCCGATGGGCCTTGGCGACCAGGTCCCGGCTTTCCTGGCCCGCCCGTCGCGTCAGATTGGTCCGCCAACCCGCGGGCGATCATGCAGACCATCTTCGTCATGGTGAAATGCGAGCTCGGTAAGGCCTTACGATGTTGCCGACGATGCCTGCAACGTTGACCAGGTGTCGGAGGTCAACAGGGACACGGTCTCGCTGCTTGCGAGCTTTCGCAAGATGTCGAGATCGTAATCGCTCAGCGTGTAGGCCATGAGTCCCGCAAAGAAATCGATGGACTGTCGGAAAGCCGACTCAAGATGACCGGCATTTGCGATACGAGCGACGTAGCCGGTCACGGAGGAGTTATGGCGTCCGACGGAAAGTTGGTTGGGAAGCGGATTTTGATCGTTGAGGATCACTTCCTCATCGGCGCGTCGCTTTCAGATCTCCTTGAGCGGCATGGCTGCGTCGTCAGCGGTCCTGTCTTCACCGCGAAAGACGCCGTCGACATCATCGACCGCGAGGCTATCGACGGAGCCATCCTGGACTACAAGGTCCAGGACGGTGTGACGCTGGCCATTGTCGGCCGGCTGCGCCAGGACCGGATCCCGTTTGTCATCGTCACCGGCTATCAGCGAGAGTATCTGCCGGCGGAACTGCGGAAGGCGCCCTATCTGGCAAAGCCGGTGCTGCCGGACATTCTCATCGAGGTCATCTCGGGGACTTGGCAGACGCTCTAGCGGGCGCTTCTAATTGCTTGATCGCGGCAATTTCAGCGCAACCGCAGGACAAATAAGGTGTTTATGCGGTGCAACGCCAAGGGAAATCCATCATGGCCCGTAGCGCTTACGACCAACCGCTCGAAGTCGACACCCAAGACGGTGAAGTCGTGATCGTTGGTCCGGGCGCGACCGCTGTGGCCTTGCCCCCCGAAGCCGCCGCGGTGTCGGCCGAACGGCTGGCGGCGGCGGCCAGGAAAGCGGCCGCCATGGCTCAGGACAAGACCGCTTCGCAGGACAAATCGTCGGAGGCCTGAAGTTCGCCGCGAGCGAAGCGCAGGGTCTCCCGGCAACTGCAACACAACCGTTCCAAGCCTGGACGATCGAGGATCTCGAGCGAACCGCGACCGCCCTTCATGACCCCATCCCGATAGAGCTTCGACACGCAGGCGGCGATGGTCGTCCTCTGAGCGCCCAGCATCTGGGCCAGGGATTCCTGCGTCACCGGCAATGCCCTGTCGAGGCCGCTGCGCTCGAGGGTATCGAGGATCGCGCGGCAGAGCCTGCTTTCCACGGTATGCAAGGCATTGCAGAGCACGAACTGCCGAGCCTCCAGGAGAAGGAACTCGACATACTTGTGGACCGCCGTCCTCAAGGAGGCCGACTCCAGGAACAGCTCTCGGTAGGAGGCCGCCGGCAGGCGCAGAGCTTCGCCGCCCACCTGGACCACCGCCCGCGTGAACAACTGGCCAGTGCCGCAGGCTTCGAATATGCCGAGCGCCCCCTCCCGGCCAACCATCCCGCTTTCGACGGATTCGCCCGCGACGGTCTCGGCCATCACCGCCACGAGACCATGGCGAGGAAAGTGCACCCACTCGACCTCATCGCCAAGATTGTGCAGGACGTCGCCTCGCACCAGTTCGAACTTTTGAAAGCGTTCGGCAAAGCGCGCCTTGGACGCTGGTTCCAGGCTCCTCAGCAGCACGTTGCTTTCCAAGTGAGGTTCGCTCACGTCTCCCCCAGTAGCCCATCCTGCTACGGTCTTGATCCGACTGTAGCCGAGGAATTCGTGCCGCAGTGTAGGCTTGCCGACACTCGACAGGGAAGGTCCGGGAACGAACGTCTGGAGCGGATATGGCGACGCGATGTTTGCGGCTGCAGGGAAGCGACGGGCAGCGCGAGCCGCCCGTCACCCCTGCCAATGCAGGTTCCCACGCCCACAACAGCAAGACAGGCCACGGCCCCCAATTCCACACCGCAGCCTGCCCTGTTTAAACGTTCGACAGTCGATCCGGATCGCCGGGCATCAAAAAGAAATGGCGGAGGTTTCGGCGGACCCAGGCGTACGACGGAGCGGGCGAGCGCTGCAGACTGCTGGCTTACGCTACGGGCGCCGCGCCCGGCGGTCGCCCTTGTCGCCCTGACCCGGCTTGGCCACGGTCTTCGCCTTGCGGCGACGGTCCTGCGCCAGCGACCGGCCGACATCCTCGACCTCCTTGAAGGACGTCCCGCGGCGGTTGCGGCGGACGTAAAGCTTGTTGGTGCCGGTATCGATCAGCTCACGCCTTGCGGCCTGACGGCGCGCTGTCTTCTTCTTCGCGGCTTTCTTGCGTGCTGCCATTGGCTCCATCCCGGACTGCTGTGCAACAACAACGTCGCGTAGACTAATCCCGTTCCGTTTCCCTGGAACGAAAGACAGCGCGGTTTCGTTGGTGACGTCGGCAACAGAGGGTTGAATGAACGCAGTCCATGCAGTGGAAGAAGCGTGCCACCGCTTCTTGCGCGATCCGAAGGACGATTTGGTCCGTGCGTCTCTCCTCGACGCGTTGGCCAGATACAAGGCAATTCCCCTCGACGCCTTCCCGGCTACCGTCATCGGCCTGGTCAGGACCTCCCACGAACAGGCCGACGAGTTGAGCAACCGTATATTGGCCAGTAACAACCTGTCTGAACCGCGGATACGCCAGGAAGCGGAGGCGGTATGTCGAACGATCAGCTCTCTCGCCTCGGAGTTGACGCCCCCGCATTCGATGAGGGGGGCGGACGTCAACTCTGGCCGACGTGTGGGATAGCGCGCACGACCTGCCTGGCCGTCTTGTCCTCGCGCTGCGCTTGATAAGAAACCTGCCGCAGCAAGTTGTCTTCGGTCCAGGTCAGGTACGTCACCTCGACCACCAGCTCGGGCTTCACCCAGTGCACCTTGCTGAGCTTCAGCGGCGAACCGAAGTGGCTGTCACCCGGCAGCGGCTCAGCAAGTGCCATCTTCGGAATCGCCAAAGGCTTCAGGACGCCGGCCAGGCGCTTCAACTCCTTGTCGTTGATCCCGGTGCCGGCGCGTCCCGCGTACCGCAGGCGGCCGTCGTCGCTGTAGTAGCCCAGCAGCAAGGCGCCGAGGTACGGCCGACTGCCCTCGGGGTTGGTCCAGCCGACGACCACGAACTCCTCGCGATTGAGGCACTTGGACTTGACCCAGATCCCGCGGTCACCGGAACTGAGGGCCGTTGCCTTCGACGTGCTCGGTGTAGCGCAGACCGTCAATCTCCTTCCGGAACAACCGCTGCAGCCTGGCCTTGCGCTCGATCAGGGGCAGATGCGCCGTGCTTTGGCCGTTCAGGAACAGCAGGTCGAACGCGAAAAAGACAAGCTGGTCCGTGCGGCCCTCGTCCATGGCCGCCTGCAGGCGGCTGAACACCGGAACGCCGTCCTCATTGAGCGAGCAAAGCTCCCCGTCGATGTAGGCGGACATCACCTTCAGGGACTGAAGGGCCTCGATCGTGCGGCGATACCGGTGCGACCAGTCCAGCCCTGTGCGCGTAAGCAGCTTTGCCTGTCGGCCGTCGATTCGTGCGTGCATCCGGTAGCCGTCGAACTTGATCTCGTGCACCCAGCCGTCTCCTCCCGGCGCTTCGTCGACGAGGCGCGTGAGCTGCGGCTTGATCCACTTAGGCGGCCGAGACGTCGTTCCCACCAAGCCAGTGGAGCACAATCCGCCCGCCGAGCCCATCTGCGCCGACGCCACAGCAGGCCCGACCGGCGGTCAAGTCGGAAGCGGAGGTAGGTCGTCGGTACCAGAGCTGGTCGATGGAACTCGGTGGGGGCAAAGCCGTTGACTGGTACCTGAACGTCGGAGGTAATCATGGCTCGCGCAGGACTGTTATGGCTGCTGGGAATTCCGATCCCCATTCTGCTCCTCATGTGGGTGCTCGGTTGGCTCCACTAAGCCACGCTAGAAAAGCCCGGTCATCTGCCGGGCTTTTCTCTGTCTGATTGAATCGCTGCTGGGCGCAACGTCGGTGGAGGCAGGGCTACTTCTGCCAAGCGTATCGCACGAGCAGCGGTTGTCCTCTTTTCCCGAGTAAGCCTTGCCCTGTCCGTCGGTTCCTGGGTCATGATCGTATCCTTGAGGGCTTAGCTAACGTCCACTGGCGGCTCGGAGTTACGACCCCCGATAAGCACTACCGCAAGTGTTGGGATTGGGTCACATGGCCGGAGGGGGCCGGGTCCTCGCCATTTTTTTAGGGCGAGACCTTGACGCTGGGGCGCCTTTTCCTAGATCGACGTCCGGCGGGTCCTGAAGGGCCTGCTCGCACGGCCGGTCGCCCTGCGGGGGGCCGGTCGCATACCCATCGCTCATGAGGAGGATGACAATGCGTTCCGACTTCGATTTTGCCCCCCTGTATCGGGCCACTGTCGGCTTCGACCGCGTGTTCGACATGCTCGATACGATGGCTGGCCAGCCCAGCCCCGGGGGCTACCCGCCCTATAACATCGAGAAGACGGCCGACGATGCCTGGCGCATCGTCATGGCGGTGGCGGGCTTCAGCGAGTCCGAGCTCAACGTGATCCAGAAGGAAGACGAGCTCCTGGTTACGGGCAAGGGCCATCCTGACCGCCGCGAAGGCACCGAGTACCTCTATCGCGGTATCGGCGCGCGCGACTTCGAGCGACGCTTCCAGCTTGCCGACCACGTCCGCGTGACGGCCGCC
The DNA here is from genome assembly GCA_019750135.1 of Reyranella sp. GTDB lineage: Bacteria > Pseudomonadota > Alphaproteobacteria > Reyranellales > Reyranellaceae > Reyranella. The sequence goes on from JAIEOV010000009.1 coordinate 231,359, forward strand.
AAGCTGCAGAACGGCCTGCTCTCCATCGACCTGCAGCGCGAGCTGCCGGAGGAGAAGAAGCCCCGGCCGATCCCGATCGAGGCCCAGGCAACGCCGCGCACGATCACTCAGCAGTAGTCCCGTCGGGGACCGGGCGCGCCGGCGTCCGGTCCTCAAGGCGCATGTCCAATCAGGAGGTAAGGCATGACGACGACGTCAGCTGCCCCCACGCTTGGCGACGCAGGACTAGCGCCGCCACGCCTTTGCGTGCGGCCGTAACGCTCGTCGAGCCCGTACAAAAGAAATGGCCCGCCATGGGTGGCCAGGCAGGCCAAGGGGGGGTGTGGGAGGAAGCAACGGCGTAACGGCGACCGGCGTGGACGGGTTCCTGCGGCTTTCAGAATACCGACCTGCGCCTCAGGGGCATTCGCCTCCCTCGCTTGTCAAAAGCGACCGCCTCGCTCGATTGGACGGCTTGGCCAAGGTGCGACGACGTTTGCTTCGCCAAGCGGCGACCATGATCCGTTACGGCAATACCTTGGGCGCCCTCACGAATGACGCCGGCCAGCTCGAAACGAAGCCGAAGTGCCGGAGGGACCGTGACAAGCTCGCCGTTGACCAGCTTCCGCAGCAGGTCGAGCTCGAGAGTGCTGAGCGTGCAGGACATGGCGGACAAACGCCAATGGCTTGATCGCGTTGCGGGCCATGGCAGCGCTCCCCGCGAGCACCGCGAGCCGCGCGAGCACCGCGAGCACCGCGAGCCAAGGCCGCGGACGGAGCATCGCGGCGAGCACGGGGCCGAGCATCGCGCGGAGCCCTGTGGCGAACATCGGGTCGAGCCCCGCAGCGAGCACAGGGCGAAGCCGCGCGAGCACCGCCGCGAGCGGCCGCATCGCGAGCACCGCTGCGACCATCGTCCCGAGCGCCGCGAGCGCCGGCAGGAGAGCCGCCACGAAGGCTCGCCGATGGGCCTTGGCAATCACTTCCCGGCTTTCTTGGCGATCACGTCCCGGCTTTCCTGGCCCGCCCGTCGCGCTAGAGTGGTCCGCCAACCCGCAGGGGATCATGCAGACCATCTTCGTCATGGTGAAATGCGAGCTCGGTAAGGCCTACGACGTGGCCGACGATGCCTGCAACGTCGAGCAAGTGTCCGAGGTCTACTCGACCTCGGGCCAGTACGATCCGTGAAGGAGACGTTCGCACTGATTACGTTCAAGGCTTTTAACCAGCCGTGTCAGCAATTTTGAAGGCCCCGATCACTGTTCGCCCAGCCCAAGTCTTTCGATATTCGAGAGTTCGTTCGAACAGAAACCCTCTCAGAAGATGTTCCGTCGGAAGAACAACCAAAACGTCCCCACAAAGCCGCGCGCCCTTCAGGCGACTCTGTAAGAGTCGAAGCGTCTCGCGTTGGATGCTCATCGTTCGCCCTACTGTGTCTCACGTTTCGGGAAGCTGTTTGCATTCCCTTCGTTGGAGCAGTTTGGCCTTTTCACTACCTCTTGAAGTCGTTCGATTTGCCTGCAGACGTGATCATAAACGTCCGATATTCGAGCGCTCGGGAACCGGCGGAATTCTTCCCACTCTGACATAAGCTGCGCGATGAGTTCATGTGCCAGCTCCTTCTCTCCATAAGCAAAGGCGCCGCAGATGCCACCCAACAACGTATGCCATAGGGTTCCCACGTCGCTGTTACGCAGTACCCAGATCGACAACCTTTCAAGGCCCTGAACGCTAGGCCCTCCAACGAAATTCCATATGTGATCGATTCTCGTGCTGATGTCCCCAACAACGCGCGCAAGTTGTTCGATCTGTATGTTGGACTCAAATGGTGGGTAGTCTTGCGTCTCTTGCCCGTCCATCATCGACGATACAGTCAATACATCGAAGTCCAAGAAATCGGGCTGGCCGTCTGTCAAAGAGAATACGGTTGGCACCTCGCAATCGGTTGAAGTATCGGATCCCAGTGCAGTGGACCTTAAGGCGTTCACTCGTTCGTCATAGAGTCCCATTCGAACTCGTAGCGTGCAGCTCCCGTCATCACGCTTCCACGCGCTGACCAGCCAAGTGGCCGCGACGCCAGCACAGAGCGCACGCACCGCCTCAAACGATAAGTCCTCCCGAGCAATACGCGCACCGCTCACGGAACACTCTGGGTTGAGGCTGCGCCACAGCTTTGTAGCGGCTCGAAGTTTGAAGGTGGATGAATGGTCGATCTTCACGTCGAGGGTGCTCCCATCGGGGGCGCGCACAGGCGGTCGGTCGCTATGACCGTCCGCAAGGCGGGGATCTCAAGTGCACACTTTGAAACTGCCGATTGATTGCGTCAATTGGCAATACGACTACTTTTACGTGTGTAGACATGGGGCCCTTGACGATGGCTCACCGATGGGGCCAGGCGAACACGTACCGGCTTTCCCTGCCTGCCCGTCGCGTTGGAGTGGTTCGCAAACCGGCAGGGGATCATGCAGACCATCTTCGTCATCGTGAGAGGCGAACGGGGCGCGCACTGCTGTCGGCCGGTCCTCTTGGCGGGGCGGGAGGGGCCCATTGTTCGGTAGCCAGCGCTTCGACCGACGATGGGTCTGGCATTGCCCCGATCCCGCCTTCGTAGGCTCCAACGGCATTTGTTCCGTGCTCGTCGTGGTGATTTGTCAGATCGCGCCGCGTCCAGTTGATCACTGGCTCGTAAGGCACGATGCGGCGGCCAGTCCTCGGATCAAATGCGGCCGACAACTGCGGCACCGGCATCGTCAACACGCTGTTGAGCCAGTCGGGAATCTGCGGAGTTGAATCGGGCTCCTCCACACTTGGCGGCACAGTCGACGTTTCCACTGTGTCGGAAGGCTCTGGCGCAGCCGTATCAATGCTGGCGGGCCAAGCGCTCTCTGGAGGTGGAACGTCATTCTCGTTCGCGCTGAAGCCCGGCACATCATCGTCTCTCAGCTCTACGCGAAAGCCCGGAATGTCATTTGGCGACTCAACGAGGAAGTTCGTCAGGTCGGGCGACGAGCTGACGGAAGCAGTGCCTCTGATGCTGGCGCGGCAAAGTTGAGCGTGTGTCGTACCAGGGGTTGGGATAGCAAGCCGTCTCGATCGATACCGAAGTCCTGTCTGCCGCGAAGCCAACGCAGATAGGGATGAAATAAGTAGTAGAACATCGCGGCATCTCCCAGATGGCGACACTGGCCCCAGCGGTGAACTGCTTGGTGGAGCTGTGAGCGGAGAATCCGCGATTGAAAACCTGGATGCCAAACGCGGAGTTGCCACGTTTCGGGCTCCATGTTTCGAGGCCTGCTTTTACTTCGTTCTTCTTACGATCGTTCTGTCTGTGTCAGGTTTTGTATTCTTCGGTCGCCCACCTTTGCGGTCACGAGCCGCGCTGCTCCAGATGTCGAGAGCTATCTTTCGCGACAGGCCAAAGTGATTCATAGCTGCTCCCAGTAGCACGTCGCGGCCCGCTCTCTTTCGTTCTGTTCTGAGCACCTGTCGCTTCTCTTCCATAAAGACGAGTACTACGCTGTCGGAAGGACGGCGTGCGGCTGCAAGCGGTCGAGAAGCCGGCTCCTTCCCGTCGGCAGGCTCTGGCCAGCACCGTCTGCAATCATCGGCTAGTACTGACAAGTTCAACCAGAATGGATGCCTATCGAAGTAGAGGTTGCGTTACCGAGGCACACTTCTCCGCTGTAGTCACGAAGGCGAAGATCACTTCGTGGCGTGATCGACCGCGACGGTTCCTTGCCCCATTTGCAGCCAAAGAGCGCAAGGCATTGAGCCCGCCAGCCATGCAGCAGTTCTGTGGGCGCGGCGGCAAGGGACACAGGAGGCTCGTTCAGGCCCGACGCTGCTCTAATCCCTTACATCCTCGCAACGCCGGCTATCGTCCGAACGCCATCCGCTCGCAGCAGCTGAGAGTCGCTGCGTGTTACGATCCAGATGACTGCCTGGGGGATCGACCACCATGATGATGACAAGGTGCCCTCGGACCTCTGCTCGCTGGCAGGAAGTATACGGGCAGGATTTGAAAGAAGCGTTCGAAATTGCGGTGAAAATTGGCAGATTACTGAAAGAGACTTCCCGTCGTTGAGAAGGCCCGCTGCGGTGTCAGCACAAATGAAAAGACGGCGCAGCAAGCTGCGCCGTCATAAAAAGATGCCGCCGGCGTCGGCTGTCTCAGTTGATCAGCCCATAAAACTTCCCGGCGTTGGTGCAGGTGATCATCTTGGTCACCTCCGGCGAGACCTCGGCGAACTGCTCCTTGATGTACTGCGCCGAGTTCGGCCACACGCCGTCGCCGTGCGGGTAGTCGGAGCCCCACATCAGGCTCTCCGCGCCCATCTCGTCGATCAGCTTGGCGCCGATGCGGTCGAACTGGAAGGTGGCCTTGCACTGGCGGCGCCAGTAGTCGCTGGGCTTCATCTTCAGGCCGAGGTCGGTGAAGCGGTCCTCCCATTCGAAGTCCATGCGGTCGAGCGCATAGGGGATCCAGCCGCAGCCCGATTCGCCGAAGGCGATGCGGATGTTGGGATAACGCTCCAGCACGTTGGCCGCGATGATCGCCGCCAGGATGTTCACCAGGTTCATCTGGAAGCCGGACACCACGGTGAAGAACACCGAGCGACCGACGCGGCCGGGATGCTTCTGGATCATGTCGGGCGGCACGTTGGGGAAGGTGTGGAAGTGCAGCGGCAGCTGCACGTCGTTCACCGCCTTCCACAGCGGCTCCCACATGGGATGCCACATCGGCTCCATGTCCCACGAGCAGGAGAGCTCGAGGCCCTTGATGCCCATCTTGGCGACGCGATAGATCTCCTGCACCGCCGCGTCGATGTCGCCGTAGGGCAGGCAGGCCAGCCCGATATGGCGGTCGGGATAGTGGCTGCAGAACGCCTTCAGCCAGTCGTTGTAGATGCGCAGCATCTCGTTGGCGGCGTCCTTGTCGTTCAGCCGGCCGGCCGCGCCCAGGATGCCGTAGATCACCTCGGCATCGACGCCGTCGCGATCGAGGTCCTTGATGCGCAGATGCGGGTCGGAGACGCGCATGATGTTCTTGGCGCCGTCCTCGTAGAGGCCGGTCTCGGCCATCACGTCGACACGGTGATGCTTGCCCTTGACGTACTTGCTGCCGGCCGGGCCGACGCCGTTCTTGAAGCCGAAGCTGGCGCCGTTCTTGGCCGTCCATTTCGGGCCCTCGTCGCTGTCGACGACGTACGGCATACGGTCCTTCAACTCGCGGGAGGCCATGGACGTGAACAGGTCCGGCGGCATCCAGGGCATGTCGAGATGGCAGTCGGCAGAAATGCGATTGTACTGCATGCTTCGCTCCCTTATTGCCCGGATTGTGCGCGCCTGCCGGCCAGCCCTGCAAGGGCTCCGGCTCTGGATTTCGACAGGCAAAGGGAGGCAGCCATGCAGAAGATGACGGGCCGCGTCGCCATCGTCACCGGCGCGAGCCGCGGCATCGGCCAGGCGATCGCCGAGCTGTTCGCCGCGGAAGGCGCCAAGGTCGTCTGCGTGGCGCGCACGCTGAACGAGGGCGATCACCCGCTGAAGGGCTCGCTGGCCAGCACGGTCGCCGGCATCAGGGCAGCAGGCGGCGAGGCGACGGCGGTCGCGGCCGACATCTCGTCGGAGGCCGAATGCCTCAGGCTCGTCGAAGCGGCGCAATCGGCCTACGGCCGCGTCGACACCCTCGTGAACAATGCCGCCCTCAACTACTACATCCCGACGGCCGACTACCCGACCAGCCGCTGGGTCAAGGCGTTCGCGGTCAACGTCCACGCCCCGTTCATCCTGAGCAAGGCCGTGCTCCCCGACATGGTCGCGAGCGGCCGCGGCGCCATCGTCAATATCAGCTCGGGCTCGGCGATCGGCCCGGGCCGCGGCCCCTACAAGGACCAGACCGTGCGCGGTGGCGTGATGTACGGCGCGAGCAAGGCCGCCCTCGAGCGCTTCACCCAGGGACTGGCCCAGGAAGTGGCGCATCGCGGCGGCATCGCCGTCTCCTGCGTGTCGCCCTCGCGCGTCGTGCCGACGCCGGGGACGGTCTATCACAAGCTGGTCGACGGCCTGGACGATCCGCGCGGCGAGCCACCCTCGATGATGGCGCGCGCCGCGTTGCTGCTGGCGAGCGAGCCGGCGGAGAAGGTGAACGGCCGCGTCACCTACAGCCAGCAGATCCTCAAGGAGTTCGGCTGGATCGACAAAGGCGTCGGCCGCGGCATCGATGCGGTCGGCTCGGGCTATTCGCAGATCTGAGGGAGCGGACGATGAAGGGAAGCTGTCTCTGCGGCGCCGTCGCCTACGAGGTCACGCCGCCGGCGTCGGGCCTGCGTATCGGCCTCTGCTCCTGCCGGTCCTGCCGCAAGGCGCATGCCGCCCCGGCGAACGCCTACGCCTCGGTGCCGCGGGAAAACTTCCGCTGGCTCCGCGGCCACGACAAGACGAGCATTTACGAATCCTCGCCCGGCAAGAATCGCCATTTCTGCTCGGTCTGCGGCTCGCAGGTCATCGCCGAGCATCCCGGCGAGACCAACGTGCTGCTCCGCGTCGCCCTGCTCGACGACGATCCGGGCACGCGGCCGGTCGAGCACATCTTCCTCGGCCAGCGGCCGGCCTGGTGCGACTGGGACGCCGACGGGATTACGCGCTATGAGGAGTGGGGGCCGGAAGGGGAACCCGTCGCCAAGGAAATATGATGAGCCAGGAAGCAGCAACCCGCCTCGACGGCGAATATGATTACATCATCGTCGGCGCCGGCTCCGCCGGCTGCGTGCTGGCCAATCGCCTGTCCGGCGACGGCCGCTCGCGGGTGCTGATCCTGGAAGCCGGCGGCCGCGACAACTGGATCTGGTTCCACATCCCGGTCGGCTATCTCTTCACCATGAACAATCCGCGCGCCGACTGGATGTTCCAGACGGAGAAGGAGCCCGGCCTCAATGGCCGCGCGCTGAACTATCCGCGCGGCAAGGTGATCGGCGGCTGCTCGGCCATCAACGGCATGATCTCGATGCGCGGCCAGGCCCTGGACTACGACCACTGGCGGCAGCTCGGCCTGACCGGCTGGTCCTGGGACGACGTGCGGCCCGTCTTCAAGAAGCTCGACAATCACTTCCTCGGCGACACCGAGCACCATGGCGGCAGCGGCGAGTGGCGCGTCGAGCAGCCGCGCGTGCAATGGGATGTGCTGAACGCGGTCGCCAAGGCCGCGGTCGAGATGGGCATTCCCGCGACGTCCGACTTCAACACCGGCGACAACAACGGCGTCAGCTACTTCCACATCAACCAGAAGCGCGGCCTGCGCATGTCGGCGGCAAAAGCCTTCCTGAAGCCGGTCCTCAATCGCCCCAACCTGCGGCTCGAGACCGGCGTGCTGGTCGAGAAGGTCGTCTTCGAGGGCAAGCGCGCCGTGGGCGTACGGTTTCGCCAAGATGGCCGGCTGGTCGAAGCCCGCGCGCGCGGCGAAGTCATCCTGTCCGCCGGCGCGATCGGCTCGCCGCAGATCCTGCAGCTTTCCGGCGTCGGCGCGGCGAACTGGCTGGCCGAGGCCGGCATCGCCGTCGTCCACGACAAGCCGGGCGTCGGCAGCAACCTGCAGGATCACCTGCAGCAGCGCGCGATCTTCAAGGTCCATGGCGTCAAGACGCTGAACGAGACCTATCATTCGCTGGTCCAGCGCGCGCTGATGGGCGCCGAGTATGCGCTGTTCCGGAGAGGGCCGCTGACCATGGCGCCCTCGCAGCTCGGCATCTTCACCAAGTCCTCGCCCGAGCACGAGCGGCCGAACATCCAGTTCCACGTGCAGCCGCTGTCGCTCGACAGGTTCGGCGAGCCGTTGCATCGCTTCCCGGCCATCACGATCAGCGCCTGCAACCTGCGCCCGACCTCGCGCGGCACGGTCCGCCTGCGCTCAAGCGCGCCGTCCGACAAGCCGGTCATCGCGCCAAACTATCTGGCGACCTACGAGGACCGCATCGTCGCCGCCGACGCCATCCGCGTGACCCGCCGCCTGATGCAGCAGCCCGCCCTGCAATCCTATGGGCCGGAGGAGTTCCTGCCCGGTCCCGCCGTCGGCGACGACGACGCCTCGCTGGCCAAGGCCGCGGGCGACATCGGCACGACGATCTTCCATCCGGTGGGCACGGCCAAGATGGGGATCGCGTCGGATCCCATGGCCGTGGTCGACGAGCGCCTGCGCGTGCGCGGCCTGCAGGGCCTGCGGGTGATTGACGCTTCGGTGATGCCGACCATAACGTCGGGCAACACGAATACACCCACCATGATGATCGCCGAAAAGGCGGCACAGATGGTGATCGAGGACGGGAGGTCGACGCGGGCGGCCGCGGGGGTGGCCGCCTCATAACCGGGAGGAGGCGTACAATGAGCAGGCGTACACTTGGTCTGTTGGTGGCGTGCGCGTTGGGCTGGAGCGGGGCGGCGCAAGCCCAGACGACGTTGCGGGTCGTCAATCATTCCGATCTCAAGATCATCGATCCGATCTGGACCACCGCCTACATCGTGCGCAACCACGGCTACATGATCTACGACACGCTGTTCGCCCTGGACGGCAACCTCGAGGTCAAGCCGCAGATGGTCGACACGTGGTCGACCTCCGACGACAAGCTCACCTGGACCTTCACCCTGCGCGACGGGCTGGAATTCCATGACGGCACGCCGGTGACGGCCGAGGACGTCGTGCCCTCGCTGAAGCGTTGGGCGGTGCGCGATCCGCTGGGCCAGATGCTGTGGACCAAGGTCAACGACGTGAAGGCGGTCGACGCCAGGACCTTCCAGATCCTGCTCAAGGCGCCGACCGGCATCATGCTGCAGGCGCTGGGCAAACCCTCGGGCAATGCCTTCATCATGCCCAAGCGCATCGCCGAGACCGATCCCTCCAAGCAGATCGAGGATGCGACGGGTTCGGGTCCGTTCATCTTCGTGAAGAACGAATGGAAGCCCGGCGAGAAGACGGTCTACGTCAAGAACCCCAAGTACAAGCCGCGCAGCGAGCCGCCCTCGGGCCTGGCCGGGGGCAAGATCGCCAAGGTCGACCGCGTCGAATGGGTGGCGATGTCGGATCAGCAGACGGTCGTGAACGCGCTCCTCAAGGGCGAGATCGACATGATCGAGTATCCGCAGCACGACCTCTTCAAGGTCCTGGAGGCCGACAAGAACATCAAGCTGGTCAACCTCAACAAGTGGGGCAACCAGTACATCTTCCGCTTCAACCAGCTCTACAAGCCGTTCGACAATCCCAAGATCCGCCAGGCCGCGCTCTACGCCTTCAACCAGAAGGACTTTCTCGACGGCGTGATCGGCGATCCCAAGTGGTACAAGACCTGCAAGGCGATGTTCATGTGCGACACGCCCTATGCCGGCTTCAAGGGCTTCGAGGACAAGTTCGATTCGAACGTCACCAAGGCCAAGGAGCTGTTGAAGGAGGGCGGCTACGACGGCACGCCGGTGGTGCTGATGCACTCGACCGACCTCTATGTGCTGGCCAACCTCGCGCCGGTCGCCAAGGCGCTGCTGGAACGGGCCGGCATGAAGGTCGACATGCAGTCGATGGACTGGCAGACCCTGGTCAGCCGCCGTGCCCGCAAGGATCCGCCGGACAAGGGCGGCTGGAACGCCTTCCTGACGTCGTCGGCTTCGGTCGACATCGTCGATCCGCTGGCCAACACCTACATCAACGCGGTCGGCGAGAATGCCTGGTTCGGCTGGCCCAAGGACGACGAGCTGGTGAAGCTGCGCGCCGCGTTCGCCGACGAGACCGACGCCGCCAGGCGCAAGGAGCTCGCCGTCGCCATGCAGGTGCGCGTGTCGGAGAACCCGACCCACGCCTTCCTCGGCCAGTGGTACTCGCCGACGGCGGTCCGCAAGAACATCACCGGCAACCTCGAATCGCCGGTGACGATCTTCTGGAACATCGAGAAGAAGTGACGGCGACGCCGTCAGTTCCTCGCCTGGAACGCGAACTCCGCGCCCGACCGGATGCCGGTCGGCCAGCGCGCGGTCACGGTCTTGAGCTTGGTGTAGAAGCGCACGCCTTCCATGCCGTAGATGCCATGGTCGCCGAAGATCGAGGCCTTCCAGCCGCCGAAGCTGTGATAGGCGACCGGCACCGGGATCGGCACGTTGATGCCGACCATGCCGATCTTGACGTTGTTGGCGAAGGCGCGCGCGGCGTCGCCGTCGCGGGTGAAGATCGCCGTGCCGTTGCCGTAGGCGTGGTCGTTCACCAGGCCGATCGCCTCGTCGAAGCTCTTGGAGCGCACCACCGACAGCACCGGGCCGAAGATCTCGTCCTTGTAGATCGTCATGTCCTTGGTGACGTTGTCGAACAGGCAGCCGCCCATGAAGTTGCCGTTCTCGTAGCCCTGCAGCTTCAGCCCGCGGCCGTCGACCACCAGCTTGGCGCCTTCCTTCACGCCCTGGTCGACATAGCCCATCACCTTGTCGCGGTGCTGGCGCGTCACCAGCGGTCCCATCTCCGACTGCGGATCGAGTCCCGGCCCGACCTTCAGCGCCTGCACGCGCGGCGCCAGCTTGGCCAGAAGCCTGTCGCCGACATCGCCGACGGCGACGGCCACCGAGATCGCCATGCAGCGCTCGCCCGCCGCGCCATAGCCCGCGCCGATCAGGGCGTCGGTCGCCTGGTCGAGGTCGGCGTCGGGCATGATCACCATGTGGTTCTTGGCGCCGCACAGCGCCTGCACGCGTTTGTTGCGTTGAGTGCCCTGGTGATAGACGTACTCGCCGATCGCCGTCGAGCCGACGAAGGAGATCGCCGGCACGTCGGGATGCTTCAAGAGCGCGTCGACCGCGACCTTGTCTCCGTTCAGCACCTGGAAGATGCCGGCCGGCAGGCCCGCCTCGGCGAACAGCTCGGCCAGCAGCATGGGCGCGCTGGGATCCTTCTCCGACGGCTTCAGGATGAAGGCGTTGCCGCAGGCCACCGCCATGGCACCCATCCAGCACGGGATCATGATCGGGAAGTTGAACGGCGTGATGCCGGCCACCACGCCCAGCGGCTGGCGGATCGACCAGGAATCCATGTCGGTCGCGACCTGCTCGGTGAAGTCGCCTTTCATGTGATGGGCGATGCCGCAGGCGAACTCCACGACCTCAAGGCCGCGCCCGACCTCGCCCTTGGCGTCGTCGAAGGTCTTGCCGTGCTCGAGAGACATCAGGCGCGCCAGGTCGTCGAGGCGCTTCTCCATCAGGCTCTTGAGATTGAACATCACGCGCTGGCGGCGCAGCGGCGGCGTCGCCGCCCAGGCCAGCTGGGCCTTCTTGGCGGTCTGCACCGCGGCATCGATTTCCGCTTCCGAGGCGAAGGCCACCTTGCCCGTCACTTCTCCGGTCGCCGGGTTGGTGACGTCGCCGGCGCGGCCGCTCTGGCCCGCCACGCGCTTGTTCCCGACATAATGACCGATCTCGGTCGCCATCTCATCCTCCGCAACGATTTCGGCGCGTTCTACCATCGGCCGGAAGAAGCGGAAAGCACCTCAGGCAAGCCTGCTCAGGGCCTTGGCGTAACGTTGCCCGAGCTCGTCGCGCGCGACATGGCGGCCGTTCTGCACCACCGGCACGCCCCGGCAATAGACCGTCTTGATCGCTGCATTGTCGGCCGCGAACAGCCAGGCATCGAGCAGGCTGTCATCCTGCGCGGCGGCGAGCGAAGGGTGCTGGCGGTCCAGCACGACGAAATCCGCGCGCTTGCCCGGGGCGATGCCGCCCGTCGCCCACGCGTCCGTCGCCCGCGCGCCGCCGGCCAGCGCTGCTTCGAACAATCGCCGGCCAGTGGAGCGCATCGCCTCGCCCAGCACGTTGCGCTGCCGGTGCATCAGCCGCTGGCCGTATTCCAGGGTCCTGAGCTCGTCGGCCGCGGAGATGCGGATCAGGGAATCAGAGCCGATGCCGAACTGGCCGTCCTGGGCCAGGAACGCGGCTGCATCGAACAGCCCGTCGCCGAGATTGGCTTCTGTGATCGGACACAGCCCGACGATCGCCTTGGCCTTGGCGATGCGCGCGCGTTCGTCGGCGTTGGCATGGGTCGCGTGGATCAGGCACCAGCGGTGCGCATCGACCTCGACCGTGTCGAGCAGCAGATCGATCGGCGGCCGGCCGTGGGCGGCGATGCAGTCGTCGACCTCGCGTGTCTGCTCGGCGACATGGATGTGCGCGGGCCGGCCGCTCCAGGTGAGGGCGGCCCACTGCAGATCGTCCAGCGTGACCGCGCGCAGCGAGTGTGGCGCGATGCCGATGTTGCCGCCGGGCACCTTGGTCTCCATCAGCCGCGCATAGCCATCGCGGTCGCACACGAAGCGGCGCTGCCCCGGGGTCGGCGGCTTGCCCAAGAAGCCGCTCTGGCGATAGAGCACGGGCAGGACGGTGAGGCCGATGCCGGCGGCATCGGCTGCCGCCACGATGCGCTCCGACATCTCGGCGACATTGTCGTACGGCCTGCCGTCGGGCTGGTGATGCAGGTAGTGGAACTCCGCCACCCAGGTGAAGCCCGCCTCGAGCATTTCCATGTAGGCAAAGGCCGCGATCGCCTCGAGCTCGTCCGGCCCCAGCCGCCCGACGAAGCGGTACATCGCCTCGCGCCAGGTCCAGAAGGAATCGGCGTCGCTGCCGCGCCGCTCGGTCAACCCCGCCATGGCGCGCTGGAAGGCGTGGCTGTGCAGGTTGGGCAGGCCGGGCAGCACGACGCCGGAAACGCGCTGGGCCTCGTCGTCGCCCGGGTCCTCGACGCTCCAGATGACGCCATGGTCGATCCTGACCACGACGTCGCGCCGCCATCCGTCGGGCATCAGCGCCATTTCGAGGTGCAATTTGCTCGCCATGGCTGGGTTGTTACGCTATCCGACGGACATCCGCATTGCATGTCTTCGAGGGGGAGCTTTTCACGATGAAGACCGTCTGCCGTATTGCCGCTGTGGCGGCCTTTTTCACGGGTTCTGCCGCTTCGGCGCAGCAGCTGGCCCCCAGTCCCACGCTCGACGCCATCAAGGCGCGCGGCCACATCGAATGCGGCGTGCATCTCGGCCTGCCGGGCTTCTCGTTCGCCAACGACAAGGGCGAATGGACCGGGCTCGACGTCGACTATTGCAAGTCGCTGGCCGCCGCCGTGCTGGGCGACGCCACCAAGGTCAAGTTCACGCCGACCTCGGTCCAGCAGCGCTGGGCCGTGCTGCAGTCGGGCCAGGTCGACCTGCTGTCGCGCAACACCACGATCACCTTCTCGCGCAATGCGACGCTCGGCGTGAACTTCCAGGGCATCAACTTCTACGAGGGCCAGACCTTCGTCGTGCGCACCAAGGCCAAGGTCGCGGCGGTCAAGGACCTGGCCGACGCCACGATCTGCGTTGCCGCCGGCTCGACCGAGGAGAAGACCGCGGCCGACTGGTTCCGCGAACGCAACCTCAAGGTCACCATCATCAACTTCCAGAAGAACGACGATGCCATCTCGGCCTACGACCAGGGCCGCTGCGATGCCTACACCGCGGGCATCGGCGCGCTGGCCGGCCAACGCATCAAGTTCAAGGATCCCAACGAGCACCAGATCCTGACCGAGATCATCTCCAACGATCCGCAGGGGCCGGTGACGCGCTGGGGCGACGAGCGTTGGCAGCTCGTCGTGCGCTGGGTGCTGAACGGCACCATCGCCGCCGAGGCGCTGGGCGTGACGTCGAAGAACGTCGAGGAGATGAAGGCGAAGTCTCAGAGCTCCGAGGTCCGCCGCCTGCTCGGCGCCGAGGGCAAGTTCGGCCAGATGATGGGCCTTTCCGACGACTGGATGTTCAACGCCATCAAGCAGGTCGGCAACTACGGCGAAAGCTACGAGCGCACCGTGGGCATGGGCTCGGCTCTCAAGCTGAAGCGCGGCGCCAACGAGCTGTGGACCAAGGGTGGCCTGCTCTATTCGCCGCCGTTCCAGTGACCGTCGTCCCGATGACGGAATAGCAAAACCGTCGCCGTGATCCGCTTCCTCCGCGACCGCAAGGTGCGCGACGTGCTGTGGCAGGCCCTCGCGACCGTGGGCCTGGTCGTGGTGGTCGTGTTCTTCGTGCGCAATGCCTCGGACAACATGGTGAAGGCCGGCATCGCGTCGGGCTTCCAGTTCCTGTGGCGCGATTCCGGCATCGAGGTGCCCTTCAACATCACCGGCTACAAGCCGAGCGACACGATCCTGGCGCTGCTGTGGACCGGCATCGTCAACACGATCCTGGTCTCCGCCGCCGCGGTCGTCGTGGCGACGGTCGTCGGCTTCACCGTCGGCCTGATGCGGCTGTCGCACAACTGGCTGCTGTCGACCCTTGCCGCCGTCTATATCGAGTTCGTCCGCAACATCCCGCTGCTGTTCTTCGTGCTGTTCTGGTACTTCGGCGTGCTGGCGGCCCTGCCGACGCCCAAGGAAAGCTACGATTTCCTGGGGGTCGCGTTCCTCAACCGCCGCGGCCTGTCGATCCCGCTGCCCAACGACGTGAAGGGCTTCCAACTCGCGCTACTGGCGATCGCGGTCCTTATCGTCGCCCAGATCGGCCTCGCCCGCTGGGCCAAGGCCCGCCAGGCGCGGACCGGCCGGGACTTCCCGACCTGGATGGTGGGCTTCGGGCTGTGCGGCGTGCTGCCGATCGTGGCCCTGGTCGTCGCGGGCGCCGCCACGAGCTGGGACGTGCCGACCCTGCGCGGCTTCAACTATCGCGGCGGCTTCGTGCTGGTGCCGGAGTTCGTGGCGCTGTTCATGGCGCTGTCGACCTACACCGCGGGCTTCATCGCCGAAGTCGTGCGTGGCGGCATCCAGTCGGTGCGCCAGGGCCAGATCGATGCGGCGCGGGCGCTCGGCCTCACGCCCGGCCGGGTCGTGCGGCTGGTCGTGATCCCGCAGGCCATGCCGGTGATCATTCCGCCGATCACCAGCCAGTACCTCAACCTGATCAAGAACTCGTCGCTCGGTGCGGCCATCGCCTATCCCGAGATCGTGGCGGTGTTCATGGGCTCGGCGCTGGTCGCCACCGGCCAGGCGATCGAGATCATCGCCATCACGCTCGGCATCTATCTCACCATCGGGCTCGCCGTGTCGGCGTTCATGAACTGGTACAACGCGCGCCATCGCCTGGTGACGAGATGACCAAGGCCGCGCGTTCACTGCTGCCCGCCTGGCTGCAGACGCTGCGCCAGCGCCTGTTCGCGACGCCCGTCGACATCGTCGTGTCGTTCCTTTGCCTCTACGTCGTGTGGCGCATCTCGGTGCCGCTGGTCGACTGGCTGCTGGTCGAGGCCAACTGGCGCGGCACCTCGCGCGAGGATTGCACCAGCGCCGGCGCCTGCTGGGTCTTCATCCGCGCCCGCTTCGCTCAGTTCATGTACGGCCAGTATCCCGTGCCGGAACGCTGGCGTGTCGACCTGCTGGGCGTGCTGGCGGTATGCGCAGCGGCGGCCCTGTCGTGGCGTGGCCTGCCGCGGCGCCGCGAGGCGGCGATCGCCGCCCTGGTCATCCTGCCGCCGCTCGGCATCTGGCTGCTCCATGGCGGCCTCGGGCTCAGGATCGTCGAGACGCGCGAGTGGGGTGGGCTGATGCTGACGCTCTTCCTCGCGATCTATGCCGGCCTGATCGCCATCCCGCTCGGCATCCTGCTGGCGCTCGGCCGCCGCTCGCGCCTGCCGATGATCCGCTTCGCCTCGGTCGTGTTCATCGAGTTCTGGCGCGGCGTGCCGATCATCACCGTGATCTTCCTCGCCTCCCTGCTGCTGCCGCTGATCATGCCGACCGGCTTCAATGTCGACCGCCTGGCGCGCGCCGTGATCGGCCTTGCCTTCGTCATCGCCGCCTACATGGCCGAGGCGGTGCGCGGCGGCCTGCAGGCGTTGCCCGCGGGCCAGGTCGAGGCCGCCCAGGCGCTGGGCCTGGGCTACTGGCGCATCACGCGGCTGATCGTGCTGCCGCAGGCGCTGCGCATCGCCCTGCCGGCCATGACCAACGAGTTCATCGCCCTGTTCAAGAACACGACCCTGGTGCTGATCGTCTCGATCTTCGACCTGTTGGGCATTGCCCAGGCGGCCCTGGCCGATCCCGCCTGGGTCGGCATGAACATGGAAGCCTATGTCTTCGCCGGCGCCATCTACTGGTTCGCCTGCTTCGGCCTCTCGCAATGGAGTCGTCGGCAGGAGAAGCGATTGAGCGCCGCTTATGGGCGTTAGGATTCCTGTCACGATCCTCGTCCTACTCGCGGCTGCGGTCGGTCAGGCGCAGGCCCAGACGGTCGACGGCATCGAGCAGGCGTGGCGCGGCTGGGCGACCCAGTACGGTCGCAAGACGAGCGGCCTCGCGGTCGTCCATGGCGGTCGCGTGGTTCGCGAGGCGGCCATGGGGCAGGAAAGGGTGGGCGAGCCCGTGCCCGTCGCCAGCCTGTCCAAGGCGGTGACCGGCGTCTGCGTCGCCGGCCTGATCGATCGCGGCCAGCTTTCCTTCGAGACACCGCTGTCACAGGCGCTCGCCAAGACGATGGCGCGGGTCGGCCGGCCGGTCGATCCGCGATTGTCGGCCGTCACGATCAGCCAGTTGCTGGTCCACCGCGCCGGCATCGCCAAGCAGGATGTCGCCAATGCGCCGCTTGCCGACTATCTGCGCACGCAGACGGCGCGGCGCACGGCATTCGACGTCCAGCTGGGCTGGATCTTCCGTCATCGCCTCGCTGCTGATCCGGGCACGCGCTACGTCTACTCGAATGCCGGCTATCTGATCCTCGGCGCCGTGATCGAGGAGGCGAGCGGGCGTGACTACGAAGGCTATTGCCGCGACACGGTGCTACTGCCGTTGGGCGCGCGCACGGCCGAGCTCAATCCGGCATGGCGCATCATGTCGAGCTATGGCGGCTGGCGCATGTCGACCGCCGACTATGCCCGCTTCTATCAGGCCTTCGCCCCCGGCAATCCGGCGATCGGCCCGCAGGCACGCGCCTGGATGATGTCGCCCGAGGGCAAGCGCGTCGGCGGCGGCGGCGTCCATTACGGGCTCGGAACGTTCGTGCGTCCGACCCCGACGGGCGGCGGCACTTTCTGGCATTGGGGCGCCTGGACCTACAATCTTCGCGGCGCCTACGACGGCACGCTCAACGCCTCTTATTCGGCCTTCGCCGTGCGCTTGGGCGCGATCGACGCCAACATGGTCGTGCACATCGAACCCAACTTGGGCAAGGGCGGCGGACAGGGCGTGCTCGACCGGACGCTGCGCGGCGCTGCCGAAGCGGTCAGGAACTGGCCCTAGTCTAGCCCTCTTCGTGAGCCGAGCCGTCCTTGCGCGTGTGGACGTACTTGCCGTCGGCACCGGCCCTGGCGTGGTTGTCGATGTCGGGATAGTCGATCTCGTCGAACGGCGTGCGATCGCCGATCACCAGGACCGTGGCATCGGCGTTGGAGCGATTGACGAAGCGATGGGCGTTGCCGCAGCCGGCCGGGAAGCCGGCGCACATGCCGGCCTGCAGGGTCTGTGCACCCTCGTTGGTCTTCAGCACGATCTCGCCGGACACGACCCAGATGAATTCATCCTGTTTGGCGTGCGCATGTCGCGCCGAGGACTGGCCGCCCGGCACGATGCGCGTGAGGTTCACGCCGAAGTTTTTTAGCCCGACATGATCGCCCAGGCGGCGGTTCCAGCGCTTGCTGTTGTCGCCGCGGAAGACGGCCGGATAACTGGTGGTATTGCTCTCGGCGAGGTCGGCCGGATCGAAGGCGGGCAGGCGGGGCTTGGACATGCCGCCGAGTCTAGCGCACGCGAAGAGGATCGAGGGGTGAAGTCCCTTCATGGATACATGAGTCGGCCAAGGGCTATCTTGCAACGTTCGCAAGGGTCTCGAACGACTTCAAGAAGCAGTGAGACTAGGCCAACCGGGTTTGCGTGAGCACACCCGAGTGTTCTCGCCGGAGCGCGGACCTCCAGGGTCGGCGCTCCGGCAAGAGTTAGCTGAAGGCTTTGAACGTAATCAGCGTGAACGTGTCCTTCACGCCGGCCAGCGTCTGGATCTTGCTGGTGACGAAGTGTCCGATGTCGGTCTTTTCGTCGAGATAGCACTTCATCAGAAGGTCGTACTGGCCCGAGGTCGAGTAGACCTCCGACACCTGCTCGACGTTGCAGGCATCGTCGGCCACGTCGTAGGCCCTACCGAGCTCGCACTTCACCATGACGAAGATGGTCTGCATGTTCCCCTGCGGGTTGGCGGACCACTCTAGCGCGGCGGGCGGGCGAGGAAAGCCGGCACGTGATCGCCAAGCCCCATTGGCGAGCCTTCGTCGCGGCTCTCGTGCCGGCGCTCGCGGCGCTCGGGACGATGGTCGGAACGATGATCGGATCTGGGCTCGCGATGCGGCCGCTCGCGGCGTTGCTCCCGAGGCTCCGCCCTGTGCTCGTTGCGGGACTCGGCCCGCGGTTCGCTCCGATGCTCCGCCCTGTGCTCGCTACGATGCTCGCCACGATGGTCCGTCCGCGGCCTGGGCTCGCGGTGCTCCCGCGGCTCGCGGTGCTCGCGCGGTTCCCTGGCCTCCCGAGGTTCGCGCGGCTCACGCTCCTCGCGGGGCGCCCGGGCCTGGCGCGGCTCGCGGGCTTCGCGGCGCGGCTTGTCGCCCATCCTGTCGCCCGTGCGGCCGCGACCGCGGCCGCGTCCGCGACGGCGGCCGTCCGAGGCCTCGAACGCCACGGTGTCCACGCCCTCCACGTCGATGCGCGGGATCTCGGTGCCGATCAGCTTCTCGATCGCCTCGACCAGGCTGCCCTCGTCGGGCGAGGCCAGGGTGAAGGAGTGGCCGGTCTTGCCGGCGCGGCCGGTGCGGCCGATGCGATGGACGTAGTCCTCGGGCGAGAACGGCACGTCGAAATTGAAGACGTGGCTCATGTCGACGATGTCGAGGCCGCGGGCGGCGACGTCGGACGCCACCAGGATCTGGATCTCGCCCTGCTTGAAGCGCTCGAGGGTCTCGGTGCGCGCGGGCTGGCTCATGTCGCCGTGCAGCGCGCCGGCGTTGAAGCCGTGCTTCTTCAGCGAGGTGTACAGAATCTGCACGTCGCGCTTGCGGTTGCAGAACACGATGGCGTTCTTGACGTCCTGGCTCTTGATCAGCCGGCGCAGCGCCTCGCGCTTGTCGAGCTCGGGGACGACGCACAGGCCCTGGACGATGTTCTTGCCGGCGGAGGCCGGCGGCGACACGCTCACTTCCTTGGGGTTGCTGAGGAAGCGGTCGGCCAGGCGGCGGATCTCCGGCGGCATGGTGGCCGAGAAGAACAGCGTCTGGCGCATCGGCGACAGCAGGCCGACGATGCGCTCGACGTCGGGGATGAAGCCCATGTCGAGCATGCGATCGGCTTCGTCGATCACCAGGATCTTCACGTCGTTCAGCAGGACGCCGCCGCGCTCGGCATGGTCGAGCAGACGGCCCGGGGTGGCGATCAGCACGTCGGCGCCGCGCTCGAGCACGCGCTCCTGGTCGGGGAAGCTCACGCCGCCGATCAGCAGCGCCATGTTGAGCTTGTGGTTCTTGCCGTAAATCTCGAAGTTCTCGGCGACCTGGGCGGCCAGCTCGCGCGTCGGCTCCAGGATGAGCGTCCGCGGCATGCGCGACTTGGCGCGGCCCTCGGACAGGATATCGATCATCGGGAGGACGAAGGAGGCGGTCTTGCCGGTGCCCGTCTGGGCGCATCCGAGGACATCGCGGCCCATCAGGACGATGGGGATGGCCTTTGCCTGGATCGGGGTGGGCTCGGTGTAGCCCTTGTCAGCGACTGCCTGTAATACCGGGGCGCTCAGCCCCAAACTCTCAAAACTCATTTAATTTCCGTGGCTTAGTCCATTCTTCCGCTGGACTGTGGTGCGGTCTCCTCTAGGCCTGAAGATTCGGTCCGGACCGCTGGCGGCCCTCATATGAGCCTTGGCCCCGTTTAAGTCAATGCAGCCGCCCTGCGCGGCTGCGTCGCGTGCGGTTCAGGCCTGGCCACTCAGCCTTGGGACGGCTTGAGCTCGATCTCGACGAAGACGAACTCGAAGCTGTTGGGATTGATGACGTCGTGCTCGACGCCGATCTGGCGGGCGTAGGACACGCCGGACCGCAGGGGCGCCGGCACCGTCGTCTTGCCGTCAAAAATGTGCAATTCGCCGGTCGTCACCGGCACCACGACATAGTCGTGGTTGTGGCGGTGCCAGCCGGTGTGGCCGCCCGGCGGGAACCGCCATTCGGTGACGATGACCCGGTCGTTCTCGACCTGGACGGTGGGCTTGGCGAGCGGACGCTGGTCATGACTCTGATCGGTATTCATGGGGTGGAAACCTAATGCCACCCACGGCTTTTGTCAGGTGACAGTCGGCTGCGCCCTGCTAAATGTGCATATGCACGTTTACAGGAGACGCACGTGGCCCACCCGCTTCTGACGGCACCGATCGGCAAGAGCCTGTGGAAGCTCGCCGCCCCGACCACGGCGGTGATGGTGGCGCAGACCTTCGTGGCCATCGCCGAGACCTTCATCTTCGGCCGGCTGGGCACCGAGGCGCTGGCGGGCTTCGCCCTGGTTTTCCCCTTCATGATGATGATGACCATGATGGCGGCGGGCGGCATGGGCGGCGGCGTGGCGGCCGCCATGGCCCGCGCCGTCGGCGGCGGCCGTACCGAGGATGCGCGCTCGCTGGTGCTGCATGCCCTGGTGCTGGGCGCCGTGCTGGCGCTGCTGTTCACCGTGCTGGCCTGGACGGTGCTGCCTGTCCTCTATGGCCTGCTGGGCGGCGAAGGGCGATCGCTGGCCAACGCCCTCACCTACTCCCACGTCCTGTTCAGCGGCGCGCTGGTGATCTGGGCCAACTTCTTCCTGTCGGCGCTGCTGCGCGGGGGCGGCGATGCGGCGACGCCCGGCCGCTACATGCTGGTCTCGTCGATCGCCCAGGTGCCGCTCAGCTACGTGCTGGCGCTGGGCATCGGCGAGTGGCCGGGGCTCGGCATGGCCGGGCCGGCGCTGTCCTCGCTGCTCACCTCGCTGGTCTCGGCCGCTTTGCAGGCGCGCGCGCTGTGGCGCGGCAAGCTGGGCTTCGTGCCGGCGGTCGCCGGCGTCGGCCTGCAGGGGCGGCTGTTCTGGGACATCCTGCGGGTCGGCCTGATCGCCTCCTTCTCCGCCTTCACCGCCAACCTCACGGCCATGCTGGTGACCGGTCTCGTCGGTCGCTTCGGCGTCGCCGCGCTGGCCGGCTACGGCATCGGCGTGCGGCTGGAATTCATGCTGGTGCCGCTGGCCTTCGGCATCGGCTCGGGCCTCACGACCCTGGTCGGCGTCGCGGCCGGCGCCAACGACTGGCAGCGCGCGGTGCGCGCCGCGTGGATCGGCAGCCTGACGGCGGCCGGCGCGCTCGGCCTGTGCGGCTGGATCCTGGCGCTGGTTCCCGAGGGCTGGGCGCGGCTCTTCACCAGCGACGCTCACGTGGTCGAGGCGACGGTCGCCTACATCACGCGCGTGGCGCCGTTCTACTGCCTGTTCGGACTCGGCATGACGCTGTCGTTCGCCAGCCAGGGCGCGGGCCGCATGAAGGCGCCGTTCATCGCCGGCCTCGCCCGCCTCTTCATCGCCACGGTCGGCGGCTGGTTCGCCGTCGAGATCCTGGGCTGGGGACTGCCCGGCGTGTTCGTCGCCATCGCCGTCGGCATGGTCGCCTTCGGCAGCCTGATCGCCGGACCGCTGCTCGTCATCCCGTGGCGGGCGAAGCGTGCTAGGCTCGTTCCAAACGCTGGAGCGAGCCATGCAGCACCCCTCGATGATCGCAACCTGGAACCGCAACCCCGCTGACGAAGAAGCGATGGGCGCGGCGCACGCGCCCATCTGGAGACGCATGATCAACGTCTCCGTGCCGCACGACCTGCACGAGTCGACCGTGCTCGACTACGGCTGCAACCAGGGCGGCTTTTTGCGCATGCTGTACGACCGCCATCCCTTCAAGAGCGCGGTCGGCATCGACATCGCCCGCGAATCGGTGGCGCGGGCCGAGCTGCTGAAGGGCCACCGTCCGGTCGAGTACAAGGTCACCGACAGCGCCGCCTCGCTCGGCCGCACGTTCGACTACGCCTTCAGCCACGAGGTGATCTACCTGCTGGGCGACCTTGCGGCGCACGCGCGCGACATGAAGGCGGCGCTCCGGCCGGGCGGCTCGTACGTCGCCGCCATGGGCTGCCATACCGACAGCGCGGTGTGGCCGCGCTGGCGCAAGCTGATCTCCGAGACCTCGTCGATCCCGATCCACGACCATTCGCTGGAGGACGTCGCGAAGGCCTTCGGACAGGCGGGCTTCACCGTCGCGGTGCGGCCGCTCGACCTCGATGCCTTCATGCCGGTGACGGTGGGCAGCGCCTACTTCCCCAAGGTCGTCGACCAGCTGCGCTACTACAGCCAGGACAAGGTGCTGTTCCGGTTCGTCAGGACGCCCTAGGAAGCCGCATGCCATTCTGGCGCAAGGAGTCAGCGCCTCACGCGATAGTGAAAACAGGTCATGATCGCGGGTTGATCCACCTCAAGGCGCTGCAAGCGGAAGGCTCAAAAGCTTCCTTCCGATGGACAGAGCTATGTGGAAGCGGCACCTCGAAATTGCGGAAAAGCATGTCGCGTTATCCGAGCGTCTTGTGGCCGCTCAAAAAGTGGTAGTGGCCGAGTTGCAGCGCGATGGTCACTCCAATCAATTGGCGCGGCGCATCTTGAAGACTTACGAGGACCTGCTTGGGTTTCACAGGGCAGACCGCGACAGGCTCAGAAAGGAACTGGAAAGTTAGGCCGCTCCCACACTTCTTCCGGCAACAGCGCCCTAGAGCCGCTTGTCCTCGACTCTTTGGCGCAGCAACGTCAAATGCTTCTCAAGGAGAGCCTGAGTCATCTCCAGGGTCTGCAAGAACAGGGCGGCCGGGTGCGACGCCAGCTCATGGTCCTGGAGCCGGTTCACCATTTGGCGCTGCTTCTCTACACGCGCTCTCCCCTCGCTAACCCGTCTCTCGCCATTCTCGAAGTGCTCGCGGCTATTACCCATCTGGGATTCTTCTTGGGCCAGAAGGCGTAGCAGCGTGTCGCGCGTCTCGGCGTCCCAGGTTTCATGAAGCCTGGAAAGGTAGATTTCGACATTCGTCTCCGTGACGAATACATTCATGGGCGTCGACATCTCGCCCCCGCGAGTTGAAGCCTGGTCAAGCGTATCACTCCCTACGGCATTCGACGAGTAACCGATTGGAGTTCGCCGAGCCTGGCTTGATCGGTTTCGTCGCGAAACCGAGGCCGACCATAACCTACCTTGTCGATCGCACCTGTCCGCTTCGGGTCAAAAGAAGACAATCCGGATCGCCGCCAGATGTCGGCTTTACCCTTGAAAGCGAACGCTTCAGACTTATGGACATAAGTCCCAAGCAACCCGATGGGGGCGACAAAATGAGGTTGAGACTGTTTCTTGCGACAGTGGTCGGGCTGACGGGTGTCTCCCACGTCTCCAGCGCGGCGGACGCGTCGTGGCCTGCCCTTGGCGCACTGGAGAATGGCCTATCGACGTCGTGCGGCGGCGGCACGGTGAGTACCGGGCCGGAATGGACCGCCTCTGCCCGTGGGCAGGTCGACATCAAGGGGAACACACTCACGTTCAAAAGTACGAGCGCAATTCCGAACCATTCGTTCACCGTCGATTTGAGGGCGTTGAATCCTGATGGTTCCGGCAAAGTTGTCGGCACGGACAAGAACAACAGAGAGTTCTACCTGACGTTCGATCCGGGCAGCGGAGCCCGCACCTTCCATATGACCTATCGTCTCAAGGCTTGCCGGCGCGTCTATACGCCCTCGACATCGTGATGTCTCGGCGATAGCCGGAACTAGCGAACCGAGTACACCAGATGCCCGGTCCACCAGCTCGCCGTGCTGGTCAGGCGGATGGCGAGCAGACCGATGCCGGCGACGAGGGCGATCCAGAACAGCGCCTTGGGGATTCCAGCCCTGACGCCCACCAATCCGGCGATCGCCAGCACGTCCACCGCGATCTCGAGCCAGGTCGCCGTGCTCCCCGGATACTCGTGGGCGGGGATGAGCACGCGCCACAGAAGCGAGCCGATCAGATAGACGGCGAGGCCATAGCAGACGACCGGGCTCGGTGCCTTCGACGGCTGATAGCTCATGGCGCCCTCCCCAGGTCACCGTACGTCATACGAGGCGAATACCCCGGGCCGGACAGGCCGCCTATCCTAGCCATTCGTGACTTCGATAACTCCGCGCATTGCTCATCGCCGCTATCGCTTTGATCGCGTCGCCGGCCAGGAGGAACGCGGCGTCAATTGGAATGAAACTCCTCAGGCTCCAGCCACTCACTAACATGAACAAGATCAGGTTCGACTACACGCAAATCGTTTCCATGCCGATAACGAAAGCGGATGTGCCTGTTTTGATCCTTGCCGAAGGCATCCCGATACTTCACGTGTCCCCAAACTACGATTTTCTTCTGGCCGTGCACCACTGCCATTCTATCGTTGCTATTGATCCTTCTTTTGACATTAAGAGTGGTGAAGGCTCCTCTCACCATGTCCCATCGGAGATTTCTGAAAGGGGGATCGTCTGACACACGCGTGTCAAGATCACAGATACCGACATCAAGTGCCCAATCGAATTCATAGGCTGGGGTGGGGCTGTGGTTTTCCACGACGATCTCCGCGTAAACCATTTCATCGCTCAACTCGATCTTGGCCCGCTTTACCCCTGGATACGAGCGCAATTGGCGCTGGGCAGTATCGGTAGAAAGCTTAAGTTGACGCTCTCCAGCCTCGTAGAGGTTGGCGGTGGCTCGCCACAGCAAGATCGTGCTGACAGCCAAGACGAACGTGAAGCCTCCTACAAAAAACCCTTCATGGTGGTCCATGTATGCGACTACGGCGTAGCGGAAACCCGTAACGCCGCATGCGAAGGATGGCTCGGAGGTTGTGTGTTCTACCTTCTTGTTCCCGTGGGTGCTTTGTGACTCCTGCGCGAGGGAACCTTTATGGGCTACTGCTTCTGCAGTGCCATCTGCTTCTAGTGTATTGCTTTGATCCCGAGGTTTGCAGTGTGATGAGTGATAATCCGAAGCATCAAGAATAAATGCCATCGCGACGAGCGACACAAGGAAGCCGATCCCCCAATCAATGTGGCGTTGGTTCGTCAGCATCTTCGGATCGCCTCAGCGAAGAAATTATCGTTTTGCGATTGTTGTACCGGGCATATAGATATGCAACGTAAAGATGCAGATGCTTTCCGCCGACCCTGTGGGAAAATGCTGACCTCGCCGAGGTTGACGATGACGAAGAAGCCGGTTCAAAGCCGGCGAAATCGCAGACGTTTGAAATAGCTCAGCTGCCATCAACGGAGCTGATGCCATGGGCGAGTTAGCTGGGTGCCGTTCCTACAGAGATGACAGGCAGGCGTGTATGGGCAAAGGGATGAGCAACTGTGGCTCGACGGCAACCATCGACTATTCTGATCGCAAAGAATTAGAGACCATCTTTGCGGCTCCTTCCGTCCCTAAGAGCGAGCTATCGCGCCCCGATCCTCCTCAGCGAACGGTCGATCCATAGTGCGCCGATCTTCTCCTGCACGCCATTCTGGCGCAGGCGCTGGCGCAGGCAGCCGAAGTCGACGCGGTCGAGCTCCTGGTCCTGGTTGAAGCAGGAGAACACCACCGACTCCTTGCCCGTCACCGGATCCTTGTGGAGCTGCAGGCACTGAGCGCAGATCTCCTTCATCATGCATTGCATGGGGGAGTTGATCGACCCCAGCGCACGATGATCGGGCTTCAGGAAGGGCTTCAGCACGCCGTGCCGCGCCAGGCGCACGGCATTCATCATGCCGTCCGAGCCGATGGCGACGATGCGGTCGGCGTCCTTGAAGGGGATCGGCTGGTCCCCGAGCTCGCCCGAGGCGTAGCGGCGCATGGCCTCGACGATGTTGTCGACTACCGCCTTGTCCTGCGGCCGGTCGACCGGGAAGCCGGGCTGCTCGTCGCAGGCCCAGACGACGACGTCGGCCGCCGCCTCGATCTCCTCGACCTTGTAGCGGTCGGACGGCTTCTTGTAGCCCGCGAAGTACAGGACCTTGCTGCCGGCCTTGCGGAAGGCCTGGCCGATCGAGAACAGCACGGCGTTGCCCAAACCGCCGCCCGCCAGCACCACCGTCTCGCCCGGCTCGATCTCGGTCGGCGTGCCGGTCGGGCCCATGACGATCACCGGCTCGCCAGGCTCAAGCAGCGCGCAGAGGTCGGACGAGCCGCCCATCTCGAGCGTGATCAGCGACAAGAGGCCCTTGTCCTTGTCGACCCAGGCGCCGGTCAGCGCCAGGCCTTCCATGGTGAGCAAGGTGCCGTCGACCTTCTTCGATCGCGCCTCGTAGTTCTGCAGCCGATAGAACTGGCCGGGCTCGAAGTTGCGCGCAGCGGCGGGCGCCTCGACCACGACCTCGACGATGGTGGGCGTCAGCCGATCGACGCGCACGACCCTGGCGCGCCACAGGGCGTTGGCCTCGGCCAGGAGCTCGGCGGGCGAGCGTCCGGCCGGCGGCAGCTTCTCCATGGTGCGCGTCAGCACCGGATAGCCCTGCTTGGCGCCGCCCATCGCCTTCACGACGTTGCCGGCGAAGGACGGGTGCAGGTCGCCGAAGAACGACATGAAGCGGCCGTCGCCGGCGCGGTACATCAGCACGCGCACGTCGGCGGGCTTGCACACGCGCTCGGGCGTGGCGGGCTCGCCCTCCTCGTCGAGGGCGCGGAAGTACTTACCGTCGATGAAGGCGTGCGTCGCATCCTCGCGCGCCAGCACCGTGTTGGGCTGGGTGCCGGCCGCCACGAGGAT
The DNA here is from genome assembly GCA_019750135.1 of Reyranella sp. Lineage (GTDB taxonomy): Bacteria > Pseudomonadota > Alphaproteobacteria > Reyranellales > Reyranellaceae > Reyranella. The sequence continues at coordinate 258,197 of JAIEOV010000009.1, forward strand.
GGTGCGCGCCGGCAAGGTCGCCTCGACCTTCTCGCCGTTCTGCTCGCCCGCAACCTTCAGCGCCCTGGCATGGCCGTTGGCGTCGACCTCGACGGCGGTCGGCGACAGTCCCTCGGCGAAGCGGATGTCCTCTTCCAGCGCCTTCAGGACCTCTTCGTGGTTCAACGTGTAGGACGGCGAGTCGATCAAGCGGCGTCGGTAGGCGATGGTGACGCCGCCCCAGCCGTTCACCAGCCCGGTGATGTCCGGCGTGCGGCCTTCGCGCTCCGCCTTGGCCCGCTCGGCGCGGATGGCCTCGGCATGGGAGATGAATTCGAAGGCGATCTCGCGTTCCTCGGCGTTCATGGCGGCGAACACCGCCGCCTCGCCGCGTTCCTGCACCAGGATCTCGTGACGCGACAGGAACTTCTCGACCTGCAGCGGGTAGTAGGCGAGCGATTCCGTCGCCGTGTCGATGGCGGTCAGGCCGCCGCCGATCACCACCACGGGCAGGCGGATCTGCAGGTTGGCGATCGAATCCCTCTTCGCCGCGCCGGTGAGCTGCAGCGCCATCAGGAAGTCCGACGCCGCGCGCACGCCGCGGGCCAGGCCGTTGGGCAGGTCGAGCACGGTGGGCTTGCCGGCGCCGGCGCACAGCGCCACGTGGTCGAAGCCCATGGCGAAGGCGTCCTCGACCGTCACCGTGCCGCCGAAGCGCACGCCGCCGAACATCGAGAACTGCGCGCGACGCTCGAGCAGCAGGCGCACCATCTTCAGGTAGTTCTTGTCCCAGCGCACGGTGATGCCGTACTCGGCGACGCCGCCGAAGCCCGCCATGGCGCGCTCGCCGAGATCCTCGCGCAGCGAGGCTGCGTCGTGCACCGCGACGAAGGGATGGCGCGCGCCATCGGCCGACACGCCGGACTGCGCGACCGGCAATGGCTCGATCTTCAGGCCGTCGATGCCGACCACGGCATGGCCGTCGTTCATCAGGTGATGAGCGAGGTTGAAGCCGGCGGGCCCCAGCCCGACCACCAGCACGGTGCGGCCGGTCGCGGGCCGCGGCAGCGGCCGGCGCAGGTTCAGCGGGTTCCAGCGCGTCAGCAGCGAGTAGATCTCGAAGCCCCAGGGAAGGCCTAAAACGTCCTTCAGGGTGCGGGTCTCGATCTGCGGGATGTCGACGGGTTCCTGCTTCTGGTAGATGCAGGCCTTCATGCAGTCGTTGCAGATGCGATGCCCGGTCGCCGCCAACAACGGATTGTCGACGGCGGCCATGGCCAACGCGCCGATGGAGAAGCCCTCGCTCTTCAGCAGGTTCATCTCCGAGATCTTTTCCTCGAGCGGGCAGCCAGCCAAGGTGACGCCGAAGGGCGATTTCTGGAACGCGCCGGTCTTGCGATCCTTGAGGCCACGCGAGCAGCTGTCCTTGCCCTGGTTGTGGCACCAGATGCAGTAGTTCGAATGATCGAGCGCGCGCACGAGGTCGAAGCCCTCGTCGGTCAGCGCAAAGCCCTCGCGATGGCGCAGCATGGGCCGCGGCAGGCGCATGCGCGTGACGCCGTCCACGACCTCGGTCTCGATCGGCACGAGGTGCTCGAAGTCGAGCTTGTGCGGCACCTTGAACAACGGACCGTCGCGATGACGCTTCTTGCCCTCGGGTGAATGCAAGGCCCAGGCGGCGTAGCGCGTCAGCGCCTCGATCTCGGGCGTGGGCGTCGTGACCTTGAACTCGGCGCCGGCGATCTCGCGGACGGCCAGGGCGAAGGCGAGCTCCCAGGCCTCGAGCCCGTCCTCGAGCCGTGCCGGCAGGGCGACCTCGGCCGTGACCTTGTCGCCGTCCAGCGCGGCGGCGGCGTCCGCCTTGATGGTGCGCGTGACGTAGCGCTGCACGAACAGGCGCTTGCAGTCGAAGACGGGCGCCAGCGTGCTGTGATGGCCGCGCAGCCTGGCGGCTTCCTCGGCGACGCCGAACAGCGCCGCCAGGAAGTCTTCCAGCGGACGGGCCAGCTCGATCAGAAGGTTGGATTCGTCCTTGGCGGCCAATGCGTCCGGATTGGTGCGCGCGGCCATCAGCCGGGCATGGCCCTCGACGTGGCTGTCTTTCAGCCACTCCACGAAAGCTGCATCGAGGCGGACCAGGCCCTCTCGGTCGTAAAGGTCGGTGAAGCCGAGACCGTGGCTCAGCGAAGGCGACGCCATGTCAGGAATATCCGGGTGGGCCGAGGGGTGATTCGTTCGTGTGCGAACCGATTAGACAACGCAGGGCCCGAGCGCAAGGCATCAGCGATTCGCGACACTAATGCTGATGACGCGACGGGCTGCTTCACGCATGGTCCCGCCGCCATGCAACCCATCCCGGGATCCGTGCGCAACTGGCTGATCGCCGTTGCTGCGATGATATTTTTCATGATCGTCATCGGTGCGCTGACCCGGCTCACCGAGTCGGGACTTTCGATGGTCGAATGGCGACCGGTGACGGGCTGGCTGCCGCCGCTGTCAGACACCGCCTGGCAGGCCGAGCTGCAGAAATATCTTTCCTCGCCGCAGGGCCGGCTGATCAATCGTGGTTTCACGATCGCCGAGTTCAAGGAAATCTTCTGGCTGGAGTTCATCCATCGCCTGTGGGGCCGCCTGATCGGCGTGGTCTTCGCCCTGCCCCTGGCCTGGTTCTGGATCCGCGGCCAACTCTCGCCGGCCCTGAAGCCGCGCCTGGCGGCATTGCTGGTGCTGGGCGGCCTGCAGGGCGCCCTGGGCTGGGCGATGGTGGCGTCCGGCCTGATCGACCGGCCCTCGGTCAGCCACTACCGCCTGGCCGCCCATCTGCTGCTGGCGGTGGCGCTCTATACCTACACCGTGTGGCTGATCCTGGAGCTCGGGCCGCAAGCCGCACGGCGCGACGAGCCGCGCACGCGGCGCGACGCTACGATCCTGATCGGCCTGCTGTTCGTCGTGCTCACCTGGGGCGCGCTGATGGCCGGGCTGCGCGCCGGCTCCGCCCACAACACCTTCCCGACCATGTCGGGCCACTGGATCCCGCCCGGCCTGTTCGAGCAGTCGCCGTGGTGGATCAACTTCTTCGAGAATCCGACGACGATCCAGTTCGTTCATCGCTGGCTCGCCAAGCTGCTGGTGCTTGGGGTGCTCGTCATGGCCTGGCGCGCACGTCGTGCAGAAGCCGTGCTGGCGGCGGCGATGGCCCTGGTCCAATTGAGCCTCGGAATCGCCACGATCCTGACAGGAGTCGAGATCGCCATTGCGACAATGCACCAGGCCGGTGCTGTAATATTGCTGACCCTTGTGATCGTGGTGCGGCATCGCGCGACGTCTTCTCGGGCCAGCCCCGTGTCGGCTATTGTTGGCGCATGAGCGGGACCTTCGACCGGCCTTCTCCATGACTCGACCTGGCTTGACGATCGGCGCTGCGATGGTTGTCGCGGCGGCGGTGGGCACGGCCGCGTGGCTGATGCTGCCGCCGGAAATCTCCTCGTCGCGCACGCTGTTCGCGCCCAACAACACGGCGGCCGCAGCCGACACGATCACGGTGCCCGATACGGTCTCGCCTCCCGAGGTGACGAGCGCCGACTTCGGCCAGACGGCGGCGAAGGACCCCCCGACAACGACCGCTGAGTCTCCCGCCAAGGAAAAGGTCAAGGACAGGGATCCCTCCTCGGTCGACTGGCCGGCGCTGCCCATCGAGGAAGTGCGTGAGCGGGCGAACAGCGACGACGTGACGGCGATGGAAGAACTGGCGCGCCGCCTGGTGCAGGGCATCGGCATCGCCAAGGACCAGCAGGCGGCCGCCGGCTGGCTGCTGCGCGCCGCCCAGCGCGGCTCGGCGCAGTCCGCCTTCAATGTCGGCGTGATGTACGAGCGCGGCTTCGTGGTCGAGCGCGATTCGACCAAGGCCATCGAATGGTACCGCAAGGCCATCGAGGCCAACGTGCCGATGGCCAAGCACAACCTCGCTTTGCTGCTGCGCGACGGCAAGGGTGCGCCGCGCAACGGCAAGGAAGCGGTCGAGCTGCTGCGGTCGGCGGCCCGTCAGGGGATGACGGCCTCTATGTTCATCCTGGGCGATATCTACGAACGCGGCGACGAGGGCCTCAAGGATCCGGCGATCGCGCTGGCCTGGTTCGCCATCACGGCCGAGTTCGAACGCCAGACCAATCGTGGCGGCGAGAGCGACCTCTCCAAGATGGCGGGCCAACGCGCCCAGGTCCTCCAGCGCATCCTGATGCCGGGCGACCTCGAGCGCGCCCAGCAATACGGCCAGGCCGAATTCAAGCAGATCGTCGAAGCCGTGCAGCCGCCCAAGCCGGCAGCAGCCACGCCGCCGCCGCCACCGCCTCCACCGCCCGAGGTGGCGGGGGTACCCAAGCCCGCTTTTCCACCCCTGCCGCCATCCACGCCTGTCGCGGAGCCGCCAGGCTGGCCGAAAAACACCGCCGATCAGATTCGCCTGATCCAGCAGGCCCTGGTCGATCTCAAGCTGCTGAGCGAGAAGCCCGACGGCGCGCTGGGACCGATGACCCGCAGCGCCATCCTCGCCTTCCAGCGCAGCGTGGCGATGCGCGAGACCGGCGAGCCGACTGTCGACGTGTTCGTGGCGCTGCAGAATGCCGTCAAGACCGGAGCCGCGAGACCCGAGCCGGCGAAAGCAGATGCGGCCGCTCCGACACAGGATACCTGGCCGAGCGCGCCCGCCGATCAGGTGAAGGTAATCCAGACCCTGCTGCGCGATCTCAATTTTTCCCGCGAGGCGCCCGATGGCGTGCTCGGGCCGGCGACGCGGTCGGCGATCCGCGACTATGAGCGTTCGCTCGGCATCGCGCAGACCGGCGAGCCCAGCAAGACGCTGTTCGATTCGCTGAAGGAAATGCGCGGCCTGACGGCGCCAGCGCCGGTGATCAAGTCGGACTGATTAGACGAACCTGCCGATGTGCCGCCACCAGGCCGGCGGCAGCACCGACGCCGCGCGCTGCGCCAACTCCGGCGAGTCATAGAGAGCAAAGCAAGTCGCGCCGCTGCCGCTCATGGCTGCATAGCGAGCGCCGTTCCGGCCGAGCGCTTCGAGGACCTGTCCGACCACAGGCGCCAGCGAGACCGCGGCCGCCGTGAGATCATTGCCGCGCTGGGCAAGAACGTCGGCGAATTCCGCCAGGTCCCGCCATGGCCGCGGCACTGGCCGCTCTGCAGAGAACGCGCCGTGGCGCGCGGCGAAGACATCGCGCGTGGGCATCGCCACGGCGGGATTGACCAGAAGGACGGCGCCCGGGGGCAGTGGTGGCGCCCAAGTCAGGCGCTCGCCGATGCCCGAGACGAAGGCGGCGCGGCCGGCAAGGCACATCGGCACATCGGCGCCGAGGCGAGCGGCGAGGTCGAACAGCTCCTCCTCCGGCATCGCCACCCGCCAGAGATCCAGAAGCTCGCGCAGCACGGCAGCGGCATCGGCGGAGCCGCCGCCCAGCCCCGCCGCAACGGGCACATGCTTGGTGAGACGGATCGCGGCACGCGGCGCCACGCCTGCGCGGTCGGCCAACAGTCGCGCCGCCCTCAGCACCAGGTTGTCGGCTTCTCCCGCTAATGCACCGGCCAGCGGGCCATCGAGATCGAGCGACAGTCGATCATCGGGTCGCGCCTCGACCCGGTCGGCCAGGTCGACGAACGCCACCAGGGAATCGAGCAGGTGATAGCCGTCGTCGCGGCGACCGACGACGTTCAGCCAGAGATTGACCTTGGCATGTGCCGGCCGCACTGCATCAGCCGCCCTGCTTGGCCTCGGCGGGCTTCTCGTAGACCGTCGGCTTGTCGTTGGAAGCGCTCAGCCCGTTCTCGAGCTTGTCCTTGATCACCGGCAGGCGGTCCTTGTCGGGCTTCTGGTTGAGCGCCCGCTCCCACTGGAAGCGCGCCTCGCGCTTGCGGCCGACATGCCAGTAGGCATCGCCGAGATGCTCGATGATGGTGGCGTCGTCGCCCTTCTGCTCGGCGGCACGCTCCAGCCATTCCACGGCCTTGTCGTACTGGCCCAGGCGATAGAAGGCCCAGCCCACCGAATCGGTGATGGCGCCGTCGTCGGGCCTGAGCTCGGTGGCCCGCTGCAGCATCTTCATGCCTTCGTCGAGATGCAGGCCCTGGTCGATCCAGCTGTAGCCGAGATAGTTCAGCACATGCGGCTGCTCGGGCGAGAGTTCCAGCGCCTTCTTCATGTCGGCTTCGGCCTTGGGCCACTGCTTGGTGCGCTCGAGCACGATGCCGCGGCCGAAGAACACCGACCAGTGGCGCTCTTCGAGGTTGCGGATGCGCATGATCGCCGTGTCGTAGGCCTGCACCGCGTCGGCATACTTCTCCTTGCCGCGCAGCAGGTCGGCCAGGGTCAGGGCGGCGTCGATGCGGTTGGGCTTCTCGGCAACCAGCGTCTTCAGGCGGGCAATGGCCTGGTCGAACTTCTCCTGCTGGGCGTCGAGCGCGGCGGCGCGCAGGCGGGCCTGCCAGTAGAGCGGCGAGTTCGGCCCGATCTTGCCCAGCGCCTCGATGGCCTTGGGCACCATCTGGAACTGCTCGTAAAGGCCAGCGATCATCAGCCAGGCGAAGTCGTGCTCGGGCTTCAGGCTGGCGGCGAGCTGATAGAAGATCAGCGCCAGGTCGGCGCGCGTATTGCGCGGATCGGACGACAGGACGCCGCCGATATCGAACAGGATCTCGGAGATGCCCGACGCCGGCGTCGGCGCCGGCGGGATCGGCGCGTTGGGCGCGATCAGGCCGTCCATCACCACGGCGTCGCTGTACTTCTCGCCGTAGGTCTTCAGCAGCTCTCGCGCCTCCGCCGCCTTGCCGAGCCGCATCAGGCCTTCGGCGACCGACACGGTCGTGCGCAGGCCGTTCTTGTCGAGCGACATGGCGCGACGGTACTTCTCCTCGGCGGCGGCCTTGTCGCCCGCCATCTCGTCCATCTGCGCCTCGATCACCAGCGCGGGCGCTTCGGCGCGTTCGCCGCCGGCCGGCTTCAGCTTGGCGATGCGGGCGCGCGCGGCCGCATAGTCCTTCTCGCCGGCCTTCAGCCAGGCGAGCACGTACTCGCGCAGCGGGCCGAGCTGGCTGTCGCCGCCGATGCGGCCGAGCTGCTGTTCGGCCGCGCGATAGTCGGCCTTCTTGATGGCCTGGACGGCCAGAACGAGGTTGGCGAGGCCGTCACCCGGGCGCGCCGCCAGGATCTGCGGCGCAAGCTGAGCGGCCTGGTCGATGCGGCCGGCATACATGCGCAGCCGGAACGCGGCGTAGACCAGTTCGGGATCGTTCGGCGCCTGGCCGAGTGCCAGATCGATCTGATCGGCAGCCGTATCGTAGTCATGGTCCTGCTCGGCGACGCGGGCGGCGAGATAACGGCCGCTGAGCGTGATCGCCGAAAGCTGCAGGCCGCGCGGCGGCTGCGCTTGGCGCTGAGGCGGCGGCTTGGTGCCCTGCTGGGCCTCGCCAGTTGCCGGGATCGAAAGAAGCAGCGCTGCCGACAGCAGCGCGAGGGATGTACGTCGCATGCAGCTCACATGTTGGGATAGTTGGGGCCGCCGCCACCTTCGGGCGTGGTCCAGTCGATGTTCTGCGCGGGGTCTTTGATGTCGCAGGTCTTGCAGTGGACGCAGTTCTGCGCGTTGATCTGGAAGCGCGGCTGGCCGTTGTCCGACGTCACCACCTCGTAAACGCCGGCCGGACAGTAGCGTTGCGCAGGCTCTGCATAGAGCGGCAGGTTGACGGCGATCGGGATCGACGGATCGCGCAGCTTGAGATGGACCGGCTGGTCTTCCTCGTGGTTGGTGTTCGACAGGAACACCGAGGAGAGCTTGTCGAAGGACAGCACGCCGTCGGGCTTGGGGTATTGAATCGGCTGGAACTCGGCGGCCGGCCGCAGACATTCGTGGTCAGCCTTGCGATGGTGCATGGTCCACGGCACGCGGATGCCGAGATCGTGCAGCCACATGTCCATGCCGCCATAGAGCGTGCCGAGCGTCGTGCCCCACTGCAGCGCAGGCTTCACGTTGCGCACCTTGTCGAGATCCTTCCAGATCCACGACGCCTTGACCTTCACCGGGTAGGCGATCAGCTCGTCGCCGCCGGTCTTGCCGCCGGCCAGCGCCTCGAACGCAGCCTCGGCCGCCAGCATGCCGCTCTTGATGGCGTTGTGGCTGCCCTTGATGCGCGGCAGGTTCACGAAGCCCGCCGAGCAGCCGATCAGCGCGCCGCCGGGGAAGGTGAGCTTCGGCACCGACTGCAAGCCGCCTTCATTGATGGCGCGCGAACCGTAGGCGAGCCGCTTGCCGCCCTGCAGGTACTTGGCGACGTCGGGATGGGTCTTGAAGCGCTGGAACTCGTCGAACGGCGAGAGATACGGGTTCTCGTACTCGAGATGGATCACGAAGCCGATGGCGACCAGGTTGTCGCTGAAGTGGTACATGAACGAGCCGCCGTGGCTGCCGGTCTCGCTGAGCGGCCAGCCCTGCGAGTGCACGACCAGACCCTTCTTGAACCGGGTCGGATCGACCTGCCACAGCTCCTTCAGCCCGATGCCGAACTTCTGCGGATCGACGCCGGTACGCAGGTCGAACTTGGCCATCAGCTGCTTGGCCAGCGAGCCGCGCACGCCCTCGGCGATCAGCGTGTACTTGGCATGCAGCTCCATGCCCGGCGTGTAGTTGTCCTTGTGCTTGCCGTCCTTGCCGATGCCCATGTCGCCGGTGGCGACACCTTTCACAGAACCGTCCTCGTTGTAGAGCACCTCGGCGCCGGCGAAGCCGGGATAGATCTCGACGCCCAGCGCCTCGGCCTGCTGGCCGAGCCAGCGGATGACGTCGCCCAGGCTGACGATGTAGTTGCCGTGATTGTTCATCAGCGGCGGCATCAGGAAATTGGGGAAGCGGTAGGAACGGCCTTTGGTCAGGAACAGGAACTGGTCGTCGGTGACCAGAGTCTCGACCGGCGCACCCTTTTCCTTCCAGTCGGGGATCAGCTCGTTGAGCCCGATCGGATCGATCACGGCGCCCGACAGGATATGGGCTCCGAGCTCGGAGCCCTTCTCTATCACGCACACCGACACTTCGTGGTTGCGCTCGGCGGCAAGTTGCTTGAGGCGGATCGCCGCTGACAGCCCGGCCGGGCCGCCGCCAACGATCAGCACGTCATATTCCATCGACTCGCGCGCCATTCCTGTCTCGCTCTGCAGTGCCTTTTCAACATGGACGCGCCGCCACGGGGCGACGATCCTTCGCTTGTTGATAGCCTGTTGGGGGGCAAATCGCCACCCAGCGAAAAGGGGAATTCCCGTGGCAGAGCTGACTGGTATCGAAAGCAAACTCTTCACCGCCAATGATTTCCGGCTGGAAAATGGGCAATCGCTGCCCGTGCTGGAGCTCGCCTACGAGACGTACGGCACTCTGTCGCCACAGCGTGACAATGCGATCCTGGCCGTGCACGGCTACACATCGAGCCATCACGCCGCAGGCCGCAATGCACCCGGCAAGCAAGGACGCGGCGTGACCGAGGGCGCGGCCGGCTGGTTCGACGGCCTGATCGGTCCCGGCAAGGCGGTCGACACCGATCACTATTTCGTGGTGTCGGTGAATGCCCTGGGATCGGCGCACGGCAGCACCGGCCCCAACTGCAAGGACCCGCGCACCGGCAAGCCTTACGGACCGACTTTCCCGGAGATCACGATGCGCGACATCGTGGCGGCTGAGAAGCTGCTGGTCGATTCACTGGGACTCACCAGCCTGGTCGCGGTGATCGGCCCGTCGATGGGCGGCTTCCAGTCGTTCCAGTGGGCCGCTTCCTACCCCGGCTTCATGAAGGCGATCGTGCCGTCGGTGACGGCGCCGCGCTCGCCGGGCGGCCTCGATCGGCTGGAGGCGCTGCAGAAGCGCCTGGCCAGCGATCCCAACTGGAACGGCGGCTGGTACTACGACAATGGCGGCATCGCCTGCACGCTCGAGGAGATCCGCTTCGAGACGCTGATGAACTACGGGCAGAACGAAATCCTGGCCGAGACCATGCCCGATCCCAAGGCGCGCGAGGCGGCGATCCGGGCCAACGCCAAGGCGTGGTCGCAGATCTATGACGGCCATTCGATGGTGGTGCTGCGCCGCGCAATCGGCAGCTTCGACATCACCGCCGACTACGCCAAGCTCAAGACCACCAAGGTGCTCTACGTGCAGTCGCCGTCCGACAAGCTGTTCGACATCGCGCTCAGCCCCGGCTACGTGAGCGACATGCGCAAGGCCGGCATAGACGTCACCTACGTTGAACTGCCGACCAACAAAGGCCATATGGCGAGCCACGCCGATGCCGCCCTGTGGGCGCCCATCCTGGGCGCCTTCCTCAAACGCCTGTCATGAACCAGACGATCGCCCGGGAAGATCTCGAATCGCTGCTGCGATGGTACGTCGATCAGGGGATCGACGAGGCCATCGGCGAGGACGCGATCGATCGCTTCGCTGCACCTCCAGCGCAGGTAGCTCCCTTACCGGTGCAGCCCGTGGCGCCGGCTGCAGCGACGCCGATCCGATCGGCGCCGATCCGGCCGGCGCCCGCGGCCCCCACTCCGCTTCGTGGTCCGGTTCCCATCGAATCGCCGCAGCTCGTCGAAGATGCGCGGGGCCTGGCACAACGCTGCAACAGCGTCGATGAGCTCGAGGCGGCGGTGCGCGCCTTCGACGGCTGCGCACTCAAGCGCACGGCAAAGAATACCGTGTTCGCCGACGGCGTGGTCGGCTCGGCGGTGATGATCGTGGGCGAGGCGCCGGGCGCCGACGAGGACCGGCTGGGCAAGCCGTTCGTCGGCGTGAGCGGCCAGCTCATGGACCGCATGTTCGACGCCATCGGCATGAGCCGCGAGCGCGATCTCTACATCACCAACATCCTGTTCTGGCGGCCGCCCGGCAACCGCACGCCGACCGTGGCCGAGCAGGCGGTCTGCATGGCCTTCACGCGCCGCCATATCGAGCTGGCGCGGCCCAAGGTACTGGTGCTGGCCGGCGGCACGGCGGCCAAGTCCGTGCTCGACACGACCGAAGGCATCATGCGGCTGCGCGGCAAGTGGACCAGCCTCAGCCTCGATGACGGCAGCACCGTCCCCACCCTGCCGACCTTCCATCCGGCCTATCTGTTGCGCACGCCCGCCAGCAAGCGGCAGAGCTGGTCCGACCTCCTGTCACTCGACAAGAAGCTGCGCGAGCTCGGCCTCAAGTCATGACACATGCGGGCGGCTGCATGTGCGGTGCAGTGCGCTTCACCGCGACCGGTGAACCGTCGCGGGTGACGATCTGCCACTGCACATGGTGCCAGCGCCGGACCGGCACGGCCTTCGGCACCGAGGTCGTGTTCAACGACGATCAGGTCGATATGACGGGCGGAGAGATCGGCCGCTATCGGCACATCTCTGATGAATCGGGCCGCTGGCTGGAGGTCGCGTTCTGCCGGCGCTGCGGCACCAATCTCGGCTTTACGCTGCAGGCGGTGCCCGGTGTGCGCACCTTGCCCGCCGGCGCCTTCGACGATCCGGCGTGGATCACATCGGTCCGCTACAAGTTCCGCCACGTCTTCCTGAAATCGAGGCGGGACTGGTCCGACCTCTCGCCTCACGTCGAGCAATACGAGCGTCACTTCCGCCCGTAGGAACAAGCCGGGGCGCGGAATTGCGCCGGCAGTTGCACGTGCGGCCGCGTGAAACGCGCGCCTATGCTTCGTCCAAGAAAACAGGAGGAAGCGATGTCGAAGCTCTTCATGAGTGCCGCCGTTGTTGTCGCTCTGTGGTCGGCCGGCGCGATGGCGCAGGCGAAATACGGTCCGGGCACGTCGGCGACCGAGATCAAGGTCGGCCAAAGCATTCCCTACAGCGGCCCGGCTTCCGCCTACGGGCAGATCGGCAAGGCCGAGACTGCCTACTTCAAGTCGCTGAACGCCAAAGGCGGCATCAACGGGCGCAAGATCAACTTCATCAGCCTCGATGACGGATACTCACCCCCCAAAGCCGTGGAAAACGCGCGCAAGCTCGTCGAGAGCGACGATGTCGCCGTGATGTTCAACGTGCTGGGTACACCGCTCAACATGGCCGTCCGGCCGTACCTCAATCAGAAAAAGGTGCCGCAGCTTTTCATCGCCGCCGGCGCCACGGCGTTCAACGATCCGGCTCACTTTCCCTGGACCATGGGCTGGCAGCCGAACCTCCAGGCCGAGGCCGCCTTCTATGCCGAGCATCTGCTCAAAAGCCGTCCCGACGCCAAGATCGCCGTGCTCTACCAGAACGACGACTTCGGCAAGGACATGCTGCACGGATTGACGGCGGCGCTGGGCGACAAGGCGAAGAAGATGATCGTCGACAGCCAGAACTTCCAGGCCACCGATCCGACGGTCGACAGCCAGCTGATCACGCTGAAGAACTCGGGCGCGGACACCCTCTTCCTGTTCACCTATTCGAAGCAGGCGGCCCAGTCGATCGCCAAGCTCGACGACCTCAACTGGAAGCCCACCACCTACCTGCATCTCGGTGCTGCCTCGGTCGGCGCCACCTTCAAGCCTGCGGGCCTCGACAAGTCGAAGGGGATCCTGTCGGCAGGCTTCCTGAAAGACGTCACCGATCCGCGCTGGGCCAATGACGAGGACGTGAAGGAGTTCTTCGCCTGGATGAAGGAGAACCTGCCGCAAGCCGACATCAACGACAGCCTGAACGAGGCAGGCTACATGTACGCCAAGACGCTGGAGCAGGTGCTGCGCCAGGCCGGCGACGACCTCACGCGCGAAAACATCATGAAGCAGGCGGCAAACCTCAAGGACTTCCGGCTGTCATTGCTGCTGCCCGGCAGCAGCATCAACACCAGCGCCACCGACTATCGGGTCATCAAGTACATGAAGCTGCAGCGCTTCAACGGGAAGACCTGGGACTTCGTGGAATGAATGCCAAACGAAAGCGAGGGACCTTGGAGGTCCCTCGCTTCGCTCAGGATGACAGTGTCAGTCGGCAGCCCGCGCCAGCGGCTCGGGCTCCAGCGCCTCCAGCACCTTCGGCGGCGACATGGGCAGGCTGTAGAGCCTGAGGCCGAGAGCGCCGTGGATGGCGTTGGCGACGGCCGCCATCACCGGAACCAACGGCACCTCGCCGACACCGCGCACGCCCTGCGGATGCTTCGGGTTCGGGATCTCGATCATGACGGCGTCGAGCTTCGGCAGGTCGGACATCACCGGCATGCGATAGTCGAGGAAGCCCGGGTTATCGAGCTTGCCGTCCCTATTGTAGATGTACTCCTCGTGCAGCGCCCAACCGATGCCCTGGGCGACGCCCCCCTGGATCTGGCCCTCGCAATAGTCGGGATGGATGGCGCGACCGACATCCTGGAAGGCGGTGTAGCGCGTGACCCAGGCGCGACCCGTGGCCGGGTCGACCTCGACGTCGCAGATGTGGGTGCTGAAGCCGCCCTCGGCGCCCGCGGTGTTGCTTGACGAGCCGGCCCCGATCGGACCGCCGGTTTCGCTTGCCTTGGCGGCGATCTGGGCAAGCGACAGCGGCTCGAACTTGCCGGCGTTCTCGCCGGCCGGACGGGCGTGGCCGTTCTCCCAGGTCACGGCTTCGGGCTCGATCTTCCAGATCTTGGCCGCACGCTCGCACAGGGTCTTGATGACCTTCTCAGCCGACTGCGTGACCACCATCGCCGATGCGAAGGTGACGCGGCTACCGCCGGTCAGGTTCGAGAAGCCGATGCTGCTGGTGTCGCCGATCAGCACCTGGATCTTGCTGTGGTCGATGCCCAGAAGCTCGGCGGCGATGTTGGCCGTCGAGGCGCGCGAGCCGCCGATGTCGGGATGGCCCGTCATCACCACGACCGAGCCGTCCTCGTTGATGCGCATCTCTGCGCTCGACTCGCCACCGGCATTGAACCAGTAGCCGCTCGCCACGCCGCGGCCCTGGTTGGGACCGAGCGGCGCCTTGTAGTGCGGATGGTCGATCGCTTGGCGCACCGTCTCCTGGTAGCCCATGACCGGATAGACCGGCCCGTGCACGGCCTTGGTGCCCTGCTTGGCCGCGTTCTTCAGGCGCAGCTCGAGCGGATCCATGCCGAGCTTCTCGGCCAGTTCATCGAGCACGCACTCGACGGCATAGGCGCCGATCGGCGCGCCCGGTGCGCGGTAGGCCGCGACCTTCGAGCGGTTGGAGACGACGTCGTAGCCCAAGGTATGGGCGTTGGGGATGTCGTAGGGTCCGAAGGCGCAACCGGCAGCGCCGCGGATCGGCGAGCCGGGGAACGCGCCGGCCTGCAGCCAGTAGGTGCCCTGGCCGGCGACGATCGTGCCGTCCTTCTTGGCGCCGATCTTGACCTTGCTCATCGAACCCGAGGTCGGGCCGGAGGCGCGGAACACTTCTTCGCGGGACATCACCATCTTGACCGGCCGGCCCGACTTCTTGGCCAGCACCAGCGCCAGCGGCTCGAGATAGATGATGGTCTTGCCGCCGAAGCCGCCGCCGATTTCGGCGGGGATGGCGCGGATGTCGCTCTGCTGCATGCCCGTGAGCAGCGCCGACATGGCGCGGACCATGAACTGGCCCTGGCTGGAACTCCAGATCGTGGCCTTGCCGTCGACGACGCTGACCAGGCAGGCGTGCGGCTCGATATAGCCCTGGTGCACGGCCTCGGTCTCGAACTCGCGTTCGACGATCACGTCAGCTTCCTTGAAGCCCGCTTCGATGTCGCCCTTCTTGTGCTCCAGCGTGCCCGCGATGTTGGAGGGCTTGCCCTCGAACTTGACGTGGTCGTGAAGCGGGGTGGCGCCGGGCTTCATCGCGTCCTTGACGCTGATCGCCCAGGGCAGCACCTCGTAGTCGACCTTGATCAGCTTCAGCGCCTCGGTGGCGACGGCCTGCGTGGTGGCGGCGACGGCGGCGACCGGATGGCCGTGGAACAACGCTCTCTCGCGCGCCATGACGTTGCGGCACATCCATCGCATGTCCTGGATGCCCAGCATCACCGGACCCTTATCGATCGGGAAATCGACGATGTCCTTGGAGGTCATGACGGCCATGACGCCCGGCAGCTTCTCGGCCTTCGACGTGTCGATCGACTTGATGCGGGCGTGCGGATGGGGGCTGCGCAGCACCTTGCCCCAGATCATGCCGGGCATGGTGGTGTCGGCCGCGTAGGCTGCCCGTCCGGTCACCTTGTCGGCGCCATCGGGCCGGGGTGTACGCTTGCCGATCCACTTGTTGTCGGGGTTGTCGTTGGTCATGGCCGTTCGTCCTCAAAATGGGCGGTGAACGAGGAAATTCGCCCCGCAATCAGAACGGGTTACGACCCCGGGATCAAGCGGGATGTGGTTCTACAGTTTCTTCCTGAGGAAGAACTTCTGGTGACCTTTGGGATAGTCATCGAGGGTCCCAAAGACCTCGTAGCCCCGCTGCTCGTAGAACGGCCGGGCCTGGAAGGAATGGGTGTCGAGCTGGACCGAATGACAGCCCCGCTCACGGGCATAGGCCTCGGCCTGGTCCATGAGTTTGGTGGCCCAGCGTTGGCCGCGGACGGCCTCGTCGATCCAGAGATAGGAGATATGCAGCCAACCGCCCCAGATGCTGCCCAAAAGGCCGCCCAAGACCTCGGCGCGGTCGTTCTTCAGGAAATAGTGGACGGCGTAGTAGGCCGAGACGCCCGTGGCGCCGACATTGAAGAAGTCCAGGTGATCGCGCACGAACTGGGCGTGCGTGCCCGCCTGATCGAAGACGATCTTCAGGTCATCTGCCGGCTTCAAGAGGCGCCTCGCGTTTCGCCTCCTTTAGCCTTCCGATCGCCTCCCGAACAGGCCCGTCCAGCCCCGCGCCGCCGGCCCGCCAATGGGCGACGATGTTCTCCTTCATGCGCGGGTCCCAGAACTTTTCCAGATGGTCGGCAATGCCTGCGACGGCGTCGCCGCTGCGCTGCGGCGTGAAGAACCGGCCGATCTGGTTGGCCATCATCACCAGCCTGTCGAGCGTCGAGGACATGGCCTACTCCGCCGCCACCTTGGTGGCGATGCGCCGGCTGTGCTCGGCCTGTTCATTGTATTCGCGCTGCCACTCGGTGGGGCCGTTGGACGGCGAGACCTGCACGGCGGTCACCTTGTACTCCGGACAGTTGGTCGCCCAGTCGGAGAAGTCCGTGGTGACCACGTTGGCCTGCGTATTGGGGTGATGGAAGGTCGTGTAGACAACGCCCGGCGCCACGCGATCGGTGATCTTGGCGCGAAGCGCCGTGCCACCGGCGCGGCTGTCGAGCTTCACCCAGTCGCCGTCGCGCACGCCGCGCTCCTCGGCGTCGTGCGGATGGATCTCCAGCACGTCCTCCTCGTGCCACACCACGTTATCGGTGCGCCGCGTCTGGGCGCCGACATTGTATTGGCTGAGGATGCGCCCGGTGGTCAGCAGCAACGGGAAGCGAGGGCCAACCTTCTCGTCGGTCGGCACGTACTCGGTGATCATGAAGTTACCCTTGCCGCGGGCGAAGCCGCCGATATGCATGACCGGCGTGCCGAGCGGCGCCTTCTCGTTGCACGGCCACTGGACCGAGCCGACTTTGTCCAGAAGGTCGAACGAGACGCCGGCGAAGGTCGGTGTCAGGCTGGCGATCTCGTCCATGATCTCGGACGGATGGCCGTAGGGCATCTCGAAGCCCATCGCCTTGGCGATGGCGAGCGTGATCTCCCAGTCGGCCATGCCGTTCTTGGGCGTCATCACCTTGCGCACGCGGTTGATGCGGCGCTCGGCGTTGGTGAAGGTCCCGTCCTTCTCGAGGAAGGTCGAGCCGGGCAGGAAGATGTGGGCGTAGTTCGCGGTCTCGTTCAGAAACAGGTCCTGCACGACGACGCATTCCATCGCCGCAAGTGCCGCCTTCACGTGCTTGGTGTTGGGATCGGACTGCAGGATGTCCTCGCCCTGCACGTAGATGCCCTTGAAGGTGCCGTCGATCGCTGCGTCGAACATGTTGGGAATGCGCAGGCCGGGCTCGGCATCGAGCGGGCGGCCCCATAGCTTCTCGAACATGGTGCGCGTGGCGTCGTCGGAGATGTGCCGGTAGCCCGAGAGCTCGTGCGGGAACGAACCCATGTCGCACGACCCCTGGACGTTGTTCTGGCCGCGC
Organism: Reyranella sp.; assembly: GCA_019750135.1. Taxonomy (GTDB): domain Bacteria; phylum Pseudomonadota; class Alphaproteobacteria; order Reyranellales; family Reyranellaceae; genus Reyranella. The sequence continues at coordinate 275,314 of JAIEOV010000009.1, forward strand.
AGCGGGTTCACGCCCACGCCCTCACGGCCGAGATTGCCGGTCGCCATGGCGAGGTTGGCCAACGCCATCACCGCCGTCGTGCCCTGGCTGTGCTCGGTGACACCGAGGCCATAGTAGATCGCGCTGTTCTTGCCCGAAGCGTAGAGCCGCGCGGCGCCACGGATCGCCTCAGCCGAGACGCCGGTCATCAGGCCGACGGTCTCAGGGCTGTTCTGCGGTTCCGCCACGAAGGTCGCCCAATGCTCGAAGGCGTCGAGATCACAGTAGTCGCGGACGAACTTCTCGTTCACCAGGCCTTCGGTGACGATCACGTGCGCGATCGCATTCAGCATCGCGGCATTGGTGCCCGGACGAAGAGGCAGGTGGTACTGGGCCTCGATATGCGGCGTGCGCACCAGGTCGATGCGGCGCGGATCGATGACGATCAGCTTGGCGCCCTGGCGCAGGCGCTTCTTCATGCGCGAGGCGAACACCGGATGGGCGTCGGTCGGGTTGGCGCCGATGATCAGGACGACGTCGGTCTGCTCGACCGAATCGAAGTCCTGCGTGCCGGCCGAGGTGCCGAAGGCGGTCCTGAGGCCGTAGCCGGTCGGCGAATGGCAGACGCGGGCACAGGTATCGACGTTGTTGTTGCCGAAGCCGCCGCGCACCAGCTTCTGAACGAGGTAGGTCTCCTCATTGGTGCAGCGCGACGAGGTGATGCCGCCGATCGCCAGCCGGCCATGCTTGGCCTGCAGGCGCTTGAACTCCGATGCGACGCGGTTGATGGCGACCTCCCAGGTCACCTCGCGCCACGGCTGCTCGATGCTCTCGCGGATCATCGGCTTCAGGATGCGTTCGCGATGGTTGGCGTAGCCCCAGGCGAAGCGCCCCTTCACGCAGGAATGCCCGCGATTGGCCTTGCCGTCCTTGTAGGGGACCATGCGGACCAGTTCCTCGCCGCGCATCTCGGCCTTGAAACTGCAGCCGACTCCGCAATAGGCGCAGGTCGTCACCACCGAATGCTCGGGCTGGCCGATCTCGATGAGGCTCTTCTCGGAAAGCGTCGCGGTCGGGCAGGCCTGCACGCAGGCACCGCAGGACACGCACTCCGACTCGACGAACGGTTCAGCCGCGCCGGCCGACACCTTGGACTCAAAGCCGCGGCCCTGGATGGTGAGCGCGAAGGTGCCCTGCACTTCCTCGCAGGCGCGCACGCAGCGCGAACAGACGATGCACTTGGACGGGTCGAAGGTAAAATACGGGTTCGATTCGTCCTTTTCCTGCCTGGTGTGGTTCTCACCGTCGTAGCCGTAGCGCACGTCGCGCAGGCCGACGGCGCCCGCCATGTCCTGCAATTCGCAGTCGCCATTGGCGGCGCAGGTCAGGCAGTCGAGGGGGTGATCGGAGATGTAGAGCTCCATCACGCCCTTGCGGACCTGCTTCAGCCGCTCGGTCTGGGTCGACACGACCATGCCGGGCCCGACCGGCGTGGTGCATGACGCAGGCGTGCCGGGCCGGCCCTGGATCTCGACCAGGCAGAGCCGGCAGGAACCGAAGGCGTCGACGGAGTCCGTGGCGCAGAGCTTGGGCACCTGGGTCCCGATATCCATCGCCGCGCGCATGATCGAGGTGCCGGCGGGCACCGTGACCGGCTGGCCGTCGATGGTGAGGGTCACCATCTCCGCCGATTTGCTGGCCGGCGTGCCGTAATCAGTCTCGGGAACGAGAGACATGGCCTGCTCCTTATTCCGCCGCAGCCTTGAGGCCAGACTTGCGGGGGTTTTGGCGGTCGAAATGCTCAGGGAAATGCCGGATGGCGCTCATCACCGGATAGGGCGTGAAGCCGCCAAGGGCGCACAGCGAGCCGAACTTCAGGGTCTGGCAGAGGTCGGTGACCAGCGCGAGATTGGCCTCGACGCGCTCGCCGCGGATGATCTTGTCCATGGTCTCGGTGCCGCGCACCGAGCCGATGCGGCAGGGCGTGCACTTGCCGCAGGATTCGATGGCGCAGAATTCCAGCGCGAAGCGCGCCTGGTGCGCCATGTCGACCGTGTCGTCGAACACGACAACACCGCCATGGCCGATCAGGCCGTCGAGGGCGGCAAAGGCTTCGTAGTCGAACGGCGTATCGAACAGCTTGCGCGGGAAATAGGCGCCGAGCGGTCCGCCGACCTGCACGGCGCGCGCCGGCCGGCCGCTGCGGGTGCCGCCGCCGATATCCTCGACGATCTCGCCCAGGGTCAGGCCGAACGCCGCCTCGAACAGACCGCCATGCTTGACGTTGCCGGCCAGCTGGATCGGCATGGTCCCGCGCGAGCGGCCCATGCCCAGCGCCGCATAACGCTCGGCGCCGTCGGCCAGGATGAACGGGACCGTGGCGAGCGAGATCAGGTTGTTGATGACCGTGGGCTTGCCGAACAGGCCCTTGTGCGCCGGCAATGGCGGCTTGGCCCGCACCTGGCCACGCTTGCCTTCGAGGCTTTCCAGCAGCGAGGTCTCCTCGCCGCAGACATAAGCGCCGGCGCCGACACGCACTTCGAGGTCGAACTTCGCTTCCGCGCCCAGCAGGCCCTCGCGTTCGGCCAGCACGATCGCGCGCTCCATGATGCGGATGGCGTCGGGATATTCAGAGCGGATGTAGATGTAGCCCTTGGTGGCGCCGACCGCGAAGCCGGCGATCGCCATGCCTTCGATCAGCACGAAAGGATCGCCTTCCAGGATCATGCGATCGGCATAGGTGCCCGAATCGCCTTCGTCGGCGTTGCAGACGATGTACTTCCGATCGGCCGCGGTGTCGGCCACCGTCTTCCACTTGATGCCGGTCGGGAAGCCCGCACCGCCACGGCCGCGCAAGCCTGACTTGGTGACCTCAGCGACGGTCGCCTCCGGGCCAAGGCTCCTCGCCCGCTCCATCCCACGCCAACCGCCGTGTGTGCGGTAGTCGGCCAGTGACAACGGGTCGACGATGCCGCAGCGCGCGAAGGTGATGCGCGTCTGGCGCTTGAGGAAGGGAATCTCCTCGGGCCGGCCGACGCACAGCGGATGAGCTGCAGTGGGCAAGCCATCGGCGAACAGAGTCGCGACATCCTTCGCCGCGACCGGTCCGAAGCCGACGCGCCCACCCGGAGTCTCGACCTCAACGAGGGGTTCCAGCCAGAACAGGCCGCGCGAGCCGGTGCGCACGATCTCGACGTCGAGACCTTTGCGCTTGGTCTCCTCGGCGATGGCCGTGGCGACCTTGTCGGCGCCGACGGCGCGGGCTGCGGCATCGCGGGGCACGAAGATGCGCGTCGTCATCAGCCGACCTCGCGCGAAATGTCGTCGATCGAGGCCCTCGTCAGCCGCCCGATCGGCTCGCCATCCAACATGGCCGACGGACCCGAGGCGCAGAGGCCCAGGCAATAAGTGGCCTCGATCGTGAGACGACCGTCGGGCGTGGTGCCGCCCCATTCGACGCCGAAGCGATCGAGGAACTCCTTCGCCAGGTGCTCGCCATCGACCGACTGGCAGGCCTCGGCGCGGCAGAGCTTCAGGACATGGCGGCCAGCCGGCTTGTCGCGAAAGTCGTGGTAGAACGAGACGACGCCGTGAACTTCCGCGCGGGTGAGATTGAGCGCGTGGGCGATGACGGGCACTGCCAGTGCCGGCACATGCCCGAAGGCGGCCTGGATGTCGTGAAGAATGGGCAGCAGAGCGCCCTCGCGGCCCGCGTGGCGGCGGATGATGTCGTTGGCCTGCGTTTCATTCCACGCCGCCATGCCCGAATACTCCAAATGGCTACCGACCGGACTTCCGGCCATCGCTGCTCAGCTATTGAGCGTTGGTCAGCCCATGCGCAATAAAGCTAACGTGTGCTGCGATAGAACAAATCTATCGACTTGCCGGCCTATCGCCAAGTTTCTCTATGATTTGAGACAATATGTAGGGTTGATAGGCCGCTGAGCACAAGTAATAGTGTCCTAGGTCATCTTCGACGCCAAATGGGTCGCTTCGGCAACGAGCGCTGAGACCAAAGGTGTCATAGGTTCACGCGGCGGGACGACCAGGCCAATCTGATGGACGGCCTCGGGCTCGATGATCGGGATCGAGCGCAGCTGCTCGGTGAGACCGAGCGTATTGGCCAGCTTCTCGGGCATGACGCTGGCCCAGCGGCCGGTGCGGACATGCGAGAACAGCACGATCATGGAGTTGGATTCGAGCGTGGGCTCGGGCCGGCCGCCGGCGGCGTGGAGCAGGCTGTCGATGATGCGTCGGTTCTGCATGTCCGGCGTCAGCAGGCAAAGCGGAATGCGGGCGACCTCGGCCCAGGTCACCTGATCGCGCTCACCCAGCGGGCTGTCGGCCGAGGTCAGCAGGCGGTACTGCTCGAGATAGAGCGGCACGGCGCGCATGCGGCCCAGCGGCTCGTTGTCGATGTAGGTCAGGCCGGCATCGACCTCGAGGTTCTCCAGCATCGACAGGACGTCGCTCGACGTCCGCGACAGGATCGTGAACTTCACGTTGGGATGCTTGGCGCGATAGGGCGTGGTCAAGGCGGAGACCATGGCAAGCGCCGTCGGGATCGCGGCGATCTTGAGGTGACCACTCAACCCCTGCTTGAGGGTGCGCACCTCCTGCCTCATGGCTCGCGTGTCGGCCACGATGGTGCGCGCCCAGTCGAGCACGCGCTCGCCCTCGGCGGTGAATCCGAGGAAGCGCGATGTGCGCTGCACAAGCATTACGCCCAGCGTGTCCTCAAGTTGCTTTATGCCTGCGGAAAAAGTCGGCTGTGTCACGCCGCATTGCTCGGCCGCCCTGCCGAAGTTCTTTTCCCGCGCCAAGGCGATGAGGAACTCGAGCTTGTCGATCATTGCTTTGTCGGTGCTCGACCCGTCATCTGGATCATTGTAGAGTTTTGAGAATTAGCACAAAAATACGCTTCGGGAGGAATCAAGGTCATGACTCACACGCTCCGTAGGCGGACGCTTGCTGTCGCCATGACGGTATTGGCAGCCGGTCTCTACGTTACACCGGCGAGTGCCTGGGAACCGACACGCAACGTCGAATTCATCGTGCCGGCCGGCACCGGAGGCGGTGCCGACCAGATGGCCCGCATGATCCAGGGCATCATCACCAAGCACAACCTGATGAAGCAGAGCGTGGTTGTGGTGAACAAGGCCGGCGGCGCCGGCGGCGAGGGCTTCCTCGACATCAAGAACTCCAAGGGCAACCCGAACAAGCTCGTCATCACCCTGTCGAACCTGTTCACCACGCCGCTCGCGACCGGCATTCCGTTCTCGTGGAAAGACATGACGCCGGTGGCGATGCTGGCGCTCGACGAGTTCGTGCTGTGGGTCAATGCCGACTCGCCCTACAAGACGGTCGCCGAGCTGGTCGCCGCCATGAAGGCGGCACCGGCGGGCCAGTTCAAGATGGGCGGCACGGGCTCCAAGCAGGAAGACCAGATCATTACCGTCGCCCTCGAGAAGGCGACCGGCACCAAGATCACCTACGTGCCCTACAAGGGCGGCGGCGAGGTCGCCGTCCAGCTGGTCGGCAAGCACGTCGACATGACGGTCAACAACCCGATCGAGGCGGTGGCCCAGTGGCGTGCCGGCAAAGTCCGGCCGCTGTGCGTGTTCGACAGCAAGCAGCTCGGCGGCAAGGAGAAGATCGCGGGCGACCTGTCGTGGTCCAGCATCCCGACCTGCAAGAGCCAGGGCCTCGACATCGAGTATCTGATGCTGCGCGGCATCTTCATGCCGGCCGGCGTTCCCAAGGACGCGGTCGACTACTACGTCGAGCTGTTCAAGAAGGTGCGGGCGACGCCGGAATGGGCCCAGCTGATGGCTGACGGCGCCTTCAACCAGTCCTTCATGACCGGTGCCGAGTACACGAAGTGGGTAGAGGCCGAGGAGAAGCGCCATCGCGACCTGATGAAGGAAGCCGGCTTCCTCGCCACCAATTGATCACCGATTTCACAGTCCATGTTTGCCGGGAGCGACGCGACGCTCCCGGCATTCTTATGCCCAGCGTCGAGGGGCAGTAGAGGCCGTTCATGTCCACTTCCCCGGATGACTCGCCTTCCGCCGGACCGCGCCAGCATCATGTCGAGATGGGCGTCGCCGCCTTCATGGCGCTGCTGGGTGCCGTCGCCGTCATCGGCAGCCTGAGAGTCGGCATCGGCTGGGGCGCCGAAGGGCCGAAATCCGGGTTCTTCCCTTTCTGGATCGGCCTGATCGTGGTCGGCGCCAGCCTCTACAACCTGGTGCGCGCCTGGACCCACGGCAGCCGCAAAGTGTTCGCGACCTGGTTCCAGATCGCCCAGGTCCTGAAGGTGGTGCTGCCGCTCACGATCTATGTCGGCGCCATTCCTTGGCTCGGCATCTACCTCGCCTCGGCCCTGCTGATCGGCGGATTCATGCGCTGGATCGGCCGCTACGGCTGGCCACTCATCCTGGCCATCAGCATCGGCCTGCCGGTGATCACCTACATCACGTTCGAAATGTGGTTCCTCGTGCCGCTGCCCAAGGGGCCGCTCGAGGAGCTGCTCGGCCTGTAAGGCCGGGCAAGAAGAGGATCGGGAAGCGATGGAAGGTATTGGCGACTTGATGCACGGCTTCGCCGTCGTGTTGAGCTGGCAGAACGTCCTCTACATGGTGATCGGCATCGTGCTGGGCGTGATCATCGGCGTGCTGCCCGGGCTGGGCGGCGCCAACGGTGTGGCGATCCTGCTGCCGCTCACCTTCAGCATGTCGCCGACCTCGGCGATCATCCTGCTGTCGTGCATCTACTGGGGCGCGCTGTTCGGCGGTGCCATTACCTCCATCTTGTTCAACATCCCGGGCGAGCCATGGTCGGTCGCCACCACCTTCGACGGCCATCCGATGGCGCAGAACGGCAAGGCCGGCGAGGCGCTGACCGCCGCCTTCACCTCGTCCTTCGTCGGTGCGCTGTTCGCCGTGATCGTCATCACCTTGGCCGCTCCCCTGGTGGCGAGCTTCGCGCTGCAGTTCGGACCGGCCGAGAAGTTCTCGGTGTTCTTCCTCGCCTTCTGCAGCTTCGTCGGCATGGGCAAGGAGCCGCCGGCCAAGACCATCGCGGCGATGATGCTGGGCTTCGTGCTGGCCGCCGTCGGCACCGACACGGTGACCGGCCAGCTCCGCCTGACCTTCGGCTCGACCGAGCTTCTCAGCGGCTTCGACTTCCTGGTGGCTGTGATCGGCCTGTTCGGTATCGGCGAGATCCTGCTGACCATGGAGGAAGGGCTGTCCTTCAAGGGCAAGGCCGCCAGCATCAACCCCACGGTCGTATGGCAGACCTGGAAGGAGCTGCCGCGTCACTGGATGACCTCGCTGCGCTCGTGCCTGATCGGCTGCTGGATGGGCATCACGCCGGCCGGCGCCACGCCCGCGTCGTTCATGAGCTACGGCATCGCCAAGCGTACCTCGCGCAACGGCGACAAGTTCGGCCAAGGCGAGATCGAGGGCGTGGTGGCGCCCGAGACGGCGGCGCACGCCGCCGGCACCTCGGCGCTGCTGCCCATGCTGTCGCTCGGCGTGCCGGGCTCGCCCACCGCCGCCGTGCTGCTGGGCGGCCTCTTGATCTGGGGCCTGCAGCCAGGACCGCTGCTGTTCGTCGAGCAGAAGGATTTCGTCTGGGGCCTGATCGCCAGCATGTATCTCGGCAACATCGTCGGCCTGATCATCGTGCTGACCATGGTGCCGTTCTTCGCCGCCATCTTGCGCGTGCCGTTCAGCATCATCGCGCCGATCATCCTGGTGATCTGCGCCATCGGTGCCTACACGGTGCACAACAACACCTTCGACGTGGTGATGATGCTGGTGTTCGGCGTCGCCGGCTACTTCCTGAAGAAATGCAACTACCCGCTGGCGCCGCTGGTCCTGGCCATCGTGCTGGGCGACAAGGCCGAGGAATCCTTCCGCCAGTCGCTGCTGATCTCCCAGGGCGGGCTGGGGGTGTTCTTCTCCAACGCCCTGGTCAGCACCATCATGGTCCTGGGCCTGGTCGCCCTGTTCTGGCCGGCACTCTCGAACCTGTACGGCCGGCTGCTGCCCCCTCGCCGAACGGCCTGAGCAACAGCGCTGTGGCGTTGCCGCCACAGTGCGACAGCCTTGATCGAAAAATCATCGAAGCGACCTTGCCTGCAGACGCTTCGAGGCCTAGCTTGCGCGCCCTCGATGCAACCCCAGCCAGGGAGACGTTGATGACCGTCATCATGTTCAACGCCATCGCTCCCGCCGGTTGCTCGTCGGACCTTCGCCGCTTCAGGCACTAGGTCCGGCCGCGGCCGTCGCCGAGCGCGCCGCCTTCGTCTCCCGCTTTTCTGATCAATCACATCGTCGGACGTCGCCGGTTCACCCGGCCTTCGGTCGGACGACCTTTTCGGGAGCCATCGCCTTTTCACGGGCGTGGCATCGAGCAATGACTTCTCGCAGATCCGAGCGAGGGAAAGATCCGCTCATCCGGACGATTCGTTTTGTCGCCAGCCGCTGGCGGCTGCAATGGCGCCTGGCGTCGGTCATGGCGGCCGGCCTGGTGCTGATCGCCGCGGCCGAGCTCGCCTTGCCGCTGTTCGCCGGCCACATGATCGACGCCCTGGCCGACATCGCGCGGACGCGCGATGCCGCCGTGCTCGACGCGCTCAGGGCGTTCGCCGCCATCGTCGGGCTCGGCGTCGCCCTGGTGGCGCTGCGCTATGGGCTGTTCAGGGGCATCATACGCTTCACCTTGCTCATGATGAGCGAGGTGGCGCACGAGACCTTCTGGCGCGTGCAGCGCTTCTCCACCGACTGGCACGCCAACAGCTTCGCCGGCGCCACGGTGCGCAAGCTCACCCGCGGCGTGTGGGCATTCGACCTGCTGAATGACACGGTGTTGGTGGCGCTGTGGCCCTCGCTGGTCGTGCTGCTGGGCGCAACGGCCTTGTTCGGCTGGCACTGGCCATTGATGGGCTTGGCCGTCGGCATCGGCTCCCTGCTCTATGTGCTGGTGACGGTGAAGCTGTCGCTCGCCTACGTCACACCCGCCACTCGCCGAGCCAATGCCTGGGACAGCCGTCTGGGCGGTGCACTGGCCGATGCGGTGAGCTGCAACGCCGTCGTCAAGGCGTTCGGCGCGGAGACGCGCGAGGACACACGTCTTGGCCGCGTCCTGGCGCGCTGGCGGTCACGCACCTGGGTGAGCTGGAACAGGCACACCCTGACCGGCATCCTGCAGCAGTCCATCCTGATGGTGTTGCGCGTCGTCGTGATCGGGCTGGCGCTGCTGTTCTGGTGGCAGGGCCAGGCAACGCTGGGTGACGTCACCTTCGTGTTCACGGCCTATGGCGTGATCAACGGGTACCTGCGCGACATCGGCCACCACGTGCACAACATCCAGCGGTCGACCAGCGACTTGGAGGAGCTCGTCGAATTCCATGCCCAGCCGCTGGGCGTCGACAACCGGCCAGGCGCGGGCGAGCTCGTGATCGCGCACGGCGACATCGAGTTCGACCAGGTGCGCTTCCGCTATCCGGCGCTCGACCGGCAGGTCTACGACGGATTGTCGGTCCGCATTCCGGCCGGCCAACGCGTCGGCCTGGTCGGACGGTCGGGCTCGGGCAAGACGACCTTCGTCAAGCTCGTGCAGCGGTTGTACGACCTCGACGGTGGCCTGATCACCATCGACGGTCAGGACATCGCCAACGTCACTCAGGAAAGCCTGCGCCGGCAGGTGGCGATCGTGCAGCAGGAGCCGGTGCTGTTTCACCGTTCGCTGGCCGAGAACATCGCCTATGGCCGGCCCGATGCCACCACGGCCGAGATCGAAGCGGCGGCGCGGCTCGCCCATGCCGACGTGTTCGTCGAGCGGCTGCCGCAGCGTTACGCCACCCTGGTCGGCGAGCGCGGCGTCAAGCTCTCGGGCGGCGAGCGGCAGCGGGTGGCGCTTGCGCGCGCCTTCCTGGCCAATGCGCCGATCCTGATCCTGGACGAGGCGACCTCGAGCCTGGACAGCGAATCGGAGGCGTTGATCCAGGACGCCATGCACACGCTGATGCAGGGCCGCACAACGCTGGTGATCGCCCACCGCCTGTCGACGGTGCGCGAGCTCGACCGGATCCTGGTCTTCGACCATGGCCGGGTCGTCGAGGACGGCAATCATGCCAACCTCATGCGGATCAAGGGCGGCATCTACCGCCGGCTGGTCGAGCGCCAAGCCGAAGGCCTGGAGGACAATGGTGACGACCTCGCAGCAGCGTAACCGGCACCCGCTCCGCAATAAAATATCACGGCGGACCGATGGACGATGGTCCGCCGTGGTATTATGAATAATGTATAAGAGCCGGTGGGGGCCGGCAGCAACGAGGGAACAACCCGTTTCCATGACCGAAGCGCGCCTGGTGGTCGCCCCGATCGACAGTCGGGAGACGTTCAAGGACAAGGCCTATGCGGCCTTGCGCAACGTCATCATGTCCTCGGACATCTATCGTTCGCGGACCGACATCCGCCTCGATGAGCGCCAGCTCGCCCAGGACTTCGGGATCTCCCGCACGCCGGTGCGCGAGGCCCTGGCGCAGCTCGAGCGCGAGGGCTTCGTCCGCTCTGTCCCGCGCCGCGGCGTCTACGTCGTGCGCAAGACCAAGGGCGAGGTGATCGAGTTGATCCAGGCCTGGGCTGCTCTGGAAAGCATGGCGGCGCGCTTGATCACCGAGCACGCCAGCGACGAGGACATCGCCGGCCTCCGGCGCATGTTCGCGACCTTCGAAGGCGACAGGCTGCACGCCAAGCTCGACGACTATTCCGAGGTCAACATCGCCTTCCACCAGAGCATCATCGAGCTCAGCGGCAACCAGGCGCTGATCCGGCTGGCGGAGAACCTGTTCACCCACATGCGCATGATCCGCGGCGCCACGATCGGCGAGGACGACCGCGTCGACCGCTCGATCCGCGATCACATGAACATCATTCAGGCGCTCGAGGCGCGCGACACTGAGCGCGCCGAGGACCTGGTACGGCAGCACGCGCTCGGCCTCGCCGAGCACGTCGCCAAGCACGCCGACTATCTGGACTGACAGAGGAATTTCGGGAGGAACGCATGGCCGAGGCAGCACTCAAAGAAACAGTCGACGAGACCCCGGACCTGACGGACGGCTTCAGCCTCGTCATCGATACCATGAAGCTGAACGGCATCGATACGATCTACGGCGTGCCGGGCATCCCCATCACCGATCTCGGCCGCCTGGCGCAGGCGGCCGGCATCCGCGTGCTGTCGTTCCGCCACGAGCAGAACGCCGGCTATGCCGCGGCGATCGCGGGCTTCCTGACCAAGAAGCCCGGCGTTTGCCTCACGGTGTCGGCACCCGGCTTCCTCAACGGCCTGACGGCGCTGGCCCATGCCACGACCAACTGCTTCCCGATGATCCTGGTCTCGGGCTCGTCGGAACGCGAGGTCGTCGACCTGCAGCAGGGCGACTACGAGGAGATGGACCAGCTCGCCATCGCCAAGCCGCTTTGCAAGGCGGCCTTCCGCGTGCTGCACGCGGCGGATATCGGCATCGGCTTCGCCCGTGCCGTCCGCGCCGCCGTCTCGGGTCGCCCGGGCGGCGTCTATCTCGACCTGCCGGCGAAACTCTTCGCCCAGGTGATCAGCGCCGACGCCGGTGCGAAGTCGCTGGTGAAGGTGGTCGACGCCGCGCCGGCGCAGTTCCCCGGCCCGGCCGCGGTCCAGCGCGCGCTCGACGTGCTGAAGGCGGCGAAGCGGCCGCTGATCATTCTCGGCAAGGGCGCGGCCTACGCCCAGTGCGACGACGCCATCAAGGCCTTCGTCGAGAAGAGCGGCGCGCCCTTCCTGCCGATGAGCATGGCGAAGGGCCTGCTGTCGGACATGCATCCACAGTGTGCTGGAGCTGCCCGCTCGACGGTGCTGAAGGATTCCGACGTCGTCATGCTGATCGGCGCTCGGCTCAACTGGCTGCTGTCGCACGGCAAGGGCAAGACCTGGGGCGATGCGCCCAAGAAGTTCATCCAGGTCGATATCGAGCCGCGTGAGATGGACAGCAACGTCGAGATCGCGGCCCCGGTGGTCGGCGACATCGGCTCGTGCATACAGGCGCTGATGGACGGCATGGGCGGAAGTTGGGCCAAGGCGCCGGCAGACTGGACCGGCACCGTCACGGCCAAGCGCGACGAGAACATCGCCAAGATGGCGCCGCGATTCATGAACAACAAGTCGCCGATGGACTATCACGGCGCGCTGGGTGCGCTGCGCACCATCATCAAGGAGCGGCCGGACACGATCCTGGTCAACGAGGGGGCCAACACCCTCGACCTCGCGCGCGGCGCCATCGACATGTACAAGCCGCGCAAGCGGCTCGACGTCGGCACCTGGGGCGTCATGGGCGTCGGCATGGGCTCGGCGATCGCCGCCGCGGTCGAGACCGGCCATCCCGTGCTGGCCGTCGAGGGCGACAGCGCCTTCGGCTTCTGCGGCATGGAGATCGAGACGATCTGCCGATACAAGCTGCCGGTCTGCGTCGTGGTCTTCAACAACGACGGCATCTATCGGGGCGACGGCGTCAACACCGGCGGCGGCGAGGATCCAGCGACGACGGCCTTCGTGAAGGGCGCGCGCTACGACAAGATGGCCGAGGCCTTCGGCGGCGTCGGCGTCAACGCCACCACGCCCGATGACCTGCGACGCGCCGTCAACGAAGCGCTCGATTCGCGCAAGCCGACATTGATCAACGCCGTCATCGACCCGGCGGCCGGCGCCGAGAGCGGCCGCATCGGGAACCTCAATCCGCAAAGCAAGCTGCGCAAGAAATAGCTTTTACGAGAGATCGGAGAGAAACATGGCGAAGAAGAAGAAGGTCCTGAAGGCGAAGACCAAGGCGAAGGCCCCGAAGAAGGTCGCCAAGGCGGCCAAGAAGCCGGTGCTCAAGGTCGTTGCGAAGAAGGCCAACGGCAATGGCAACGGCCTACCCAAGGTCTCGTCCAAACCCTGGGGCAAGGACGGCAAGGCGCTCGACGGCGTGAAGATCCTCGACTTCACCCACGTCCAGTCGGGCCCGACCTGCACGCAGCTGCTGGCGTGGTTCGGCGCCGACGTGATCAAGGTCGAGCGGCCGGGCACGGGCGACATCACGCGCGGCCAGCTCGTCGATGTGCCGGGCGCCGACAGCCTCTATTTCACCATGCTCAACCACAACAAGCGCTCCATCACGCTCGATTCCAAGAGCAAGGAAGGCATGAAGGTGCTGGAGCGCCTGGTGAAGACCTGCGACGTGCTGGTCGAGAACTTCGCGCCCGGCGCGCTCGACCGCATGGGGCTGACCTGGGAGCACATCCATGCGTTGAATCCGCGCATGATCGTCGCCTCGGTGAAGGGCTTCGGCCCCGGGCCGTACGAGGACTGCAAGGTCTACGAGAACGTGGCGCAGTGCGCCGGCGGCGCCGCCTCGACCACCGGCTTCCATGACGGCATCCCGCTGGTGACCGGTGCGCAGATCGGCGATTCCGGCACCGGCCTGCACCTGGCGCTGGGCATCGTGAGCGCGCTCTACCAGCGCAAGCGCACCGGCCGCGGCCAGCGCGTGCTGGCCTCGATGCAGGACGGCGTTCTGAACCTCTGCCGCGTCAAGCTGCGCGACCAGCAGCGCCTGGCCGCCGGCCCGCTGAAGGAATACACGCAGTACGGTCAGGGCATCCCGTTCGGCGATGCCGTGCCGCGCGCCGGCAACGACTCGGGCGGCGGCCAGCCCGGCGTCATCCTGAAGTGCAAGGGCTGGGAGACCGATCCCAACGCCTACATCTACTTCATCACCCAGGCGCCGGTGTGGGAGAAGATCTGTGACCTGATCGGCGAGCCCGAATGGAAGACCCATCCGGACTACGCCAAGCCGCCGGCCCGCCTGCCGCGGCTGAAGCAGATCTTCGAGCGCATCGAGCAGTGGACCATGACCAAGAGCAAGTTCGACGTCATGAACGAGTGCAACGCGCTCGACATTCCGGTCGGGCCGATCCTGTCGATGAAGGAGTTGGCCGAAGAGCCTTCGCTGCGCGAGACCGGCACCATCGTGGAGGTCGATCACCCGAAGCGCGGCAAGTACCTGTCGGTCGGCAATCCGATCAAGCTCTCCGACTCGATCTCCGACGTGAGGCGTTCGCCTCTGCTGGGCGAGCACACCGACGAGATCCTGACCAAGGTGCTGAAGTTCACGCCTCGCGAGATCGCCCAGATCAAGGCATCGGGCGCGACGGGCGACGCCCCGAAGGCCCAAGCTGCGGAGTAAGCATCATGCGCATCGTGGTCCATGGCCAGCAGGCCTTCGGCAAGGCCGTCCTGGAAGCGCTGCTGAAGCGCGGCGAGAACATCGTCGGCGTCTATGTGGCGCCGGAGAAGCCCGGCCAGAAGGCCGATCCGCTCAAGGAGGCGGCACTGGCAGCCAAGCTGCCGGTGTTCCAGCCCGCCTCGTATCGCAAGCCCGAGGTGTGGGAAGAGTTCAAGGCGCTGAAGCCCGACCTGCAGGTCATGGCTTTCGTGACCCTGTTCGTGCCCGAGGAGTTCTTGAACATCCCGACGCACGGCTCGATCCAGTACCACCCGTCGCTGCTGCCGGCCTATCGCGGCGCCAGCGCGATCAACTGGCCGATCATCCTCGGTGAGAAGGAGACGGGCCTGTCGATCTTCTGGCCGGACAACGGTCTCGATACCGGCGACGTGCTGCTGCAGAAGAAGACCCCGATCGGCCCGAAGGACACGCTGGGCACGGTCTACTTCGACCGCCTGTTCCCGATGGGCGTCGACGCCATGCTGGAATCGGTCGACCTTGTGAAGGCCGGCAAGGCGCCGCGCATCAAGCAGGACGAGGCGCAGGCCACGTATGAAGGCCGCGCCACGGCCGACATCGCCCGCATCGACTGGGGCAAGTCGTGGCGCCAGATCGATCCGCTGATCCGCGGCTGCAATCCGGCGCCCGGCGCCTGGACGACGATCGACGGCAAGAACCTGCAGATCTTCGACATCCAGCCGCTGCCGGCGCGCGATCCCAAGGGCATCGGCGGCAAGTATGGCGAGGTCGTCGAGGTCTCGGCCGACGGCTTTACGGTCGTCGTGCCCGACGGCCGCATCAAGGTCCTGCGCGTGAAGCCGGCCGACGGCCCCAAGGTCGCCGCCGGAGAATGGGCGGCAGCCGCCAAGCTCACCGTCGGCGCGCGGCTGGTCTGAAAACAAAACATCACCTCACCCCGAGGAGCGCCCGTGGGGCGCGCCTCGAGGGTGAGCAACAACAAGACTGGTTCCACCCTTCGAGACCTGCTCGGGGTGAGGCAATCCGCTAACCGAGGAAATGTCCGATGCCCGCGTCTCAGCACACCAATCCCAAGACAGACATCCAGATCGCCCAGGAGGCCACCAAACGGCCGATCATGGAGCTGGCGAAGGAGAAACTGGGCATCGCGCCGGAGAGCCTCGATCCCTATGGCCACTACAAGGCCAAGGTCTCGATGGACTACGTCAAGTCGCTGAAGGACAAGCCCGACGGCAAGCTGATCCTGGTGTCGGCGATCTCGCCGACGCCGGCCGGCGAAGGCAAGACCACGACCACCGTGGGCCTGACCGATGCGCTGAACCATATCGGCAAGAAGGCCATGCTCTGCCTGCGCGAGCCTTCGCTCGGGCCGTCCTTCGGCATGAAGGGCGGCGCGGCGGGCGGCGGCTATGCCCAGGTCGTGCCCATGGAGGACATCAACCTCCACTTCACCGGTGACTTCCATGCCATCGGCGCCGCGCACAACCTGCTGTCGGCGCTGATCGACAACCACATCTACTGGGGCAATGCGCTCGGCATCGATGGCCGCCGCGTCGCCTGGCGTCGCGCCATCGACATGAACGACCGCAGCCTGCGCCAGATGGTGTCGTCGCTGGGTGGCGTCGCCAACGGCTTCCCGCGCGAGGACGGCTTCGACATCACCGTGGCCTCGGAGGTCATGGCGATCTTCT
Organism: Reyranella sp.; assembly: GCA_019750135.1. Taxonomy (GTDB): domain Bacteria; phylum Pseudomonadota; class Alphaproteobacteria; order Reyranellales; family Reyranellaceae; genus Reyranella. The sequence continues at coordinate 291,277 of JAIEOV010000009.1, forward strand.
GCCTGGCCAAGGACCTCGAAGACCTGAAGGCGCGGTTGGGCAACATCATCGTGGCCTACACCCGCGACCGTAAGCCGGTGCGCGCCGCCGACCTCAAGGCGCATGGGCCGATGGCCGTGCTGCTGAAGGATGCGCTGGCGCCGAACCTGGTGCAGACGCTGGAGGGCACGCCCGCTTTCATCCATGGCGGCCCGTTCGCCAACATCGCCCACGGCTGCAACTCCGTGCTGGCCACGACGACGGCGCTGAAGCTCGCCGACTACGTCGTCACCGAGGCGGGCTTCGGCGCCGACCTGGGCGGCGAAAAGTTCATCGACATCAAGTGCCGCAAGACGGGGCTCAAGCCCGATGCCGTGGTCCTGGTGGCGACCATCCGCGCGCTCAAGATGCATGGCGGCGTGAAAAAAGAAGACCTCAAGACCGAGAACCTGAAGGCGCTCGAAGCCGGCATGTCGAACCTCCAGCGCCATGTCGAGAACGTCCAGAAGTTCGGCCTGGTACCGGTCGTGTCGATCAACCGCTTCAGCGCCGACAGCGACGCCGAGATCGCCCTGGTGAAATCGGCCTGCGCCAAGCTCGGCGTCGAGGCCGTGATGGCCGACCATTGGGCCGAGGGCGGCAAGGGCGCAGCCGACGTCGCCCGCGCCGTGGTCAAGGCGGTCGACGGCGGCAAGAGCAACATGAAGCTGCTCTATCCCGACGACATGCCGCTGGTCGAAAAGATCCGCACCATTGCCAAGGAGATCTACCGGGCGCGCGACATCGCCATCGCCAAGCCGGTCCAGGACCAGCTGGCCTCCTTCGAGGCCATGGGCTTCGGCAAGGTGCCGGTCTGCATCGCCAAGACGCAGTACAGCTTCTCGACCAATCCCGATTCCAAGGGGGCGCCCACGGACCACGTCGTGACGGTCCGCGAAGTTCGCCTGTCGGCAGGGGCCGAGTTCGTGGTCGCCGTGTGCGGAGACATCATGACCATGCCGGGCTTGCCCAAGGTCCCGGCCGCCAACAGCATCGATATTGGCCCCGACGGGAAGATTGTCGGGCTGTTCTAGAGCTTCTAGGGTCTCCTCCGTATAGACCGAGGAGACCCCATGAACGTGATGGCCAAGCGGGACGCGATGGCTCGCCCCGACCTGAACAATCCAGAGCTCAACAATCTCGCCATGTCGAAGGAGGCGAAGCCCCTCTACGACGCGGTGGTGAAGCACATCGAAGACAACGTCGCCCCCATCACGGAGAAGTTCTTCAAGCTGGGCGAGGGCCGCAAGGACCGCTGGAGCTGGGCGCCCGGCCAGCTCGAGCTGCTCGAGGGCGCGAAGAACAAGGCCAAGGCGTCGGGTCTCTGGAACTTCTTTCTGCCCGGCTCGGAGATCGGCCGCGGCCTCACCAATCTCGACTACGCCTACATCGCCGCTGAGCTCGGCAAGCAGCCGCTGGCGTCCGAGTCGCTCAACTGCTCCGCCCCCGACACCGGCAACATGGAAGTGCTGGAGCGCGTCGGCACGCCGGAGCAGAAGGAGAAGTGGCTGAAGCCGCTGCTGAACGGCGAGATCCGCTCGGCCTACGCCATGACCGAGCCGCACGTCGCCTCCTCCGACGCCAAGAACGTCGCCACCCGGGCCGAACTCCACGGCAATGACTGGGTGATCAACGGCGAGAAGTACTTCATCTCCGGCGCCGGCGACCCGCGGTGCAAGATCATGATCACCATGGTCAAGACCAGCCCAGATGCCTCACCGCAGTTCCAGCAGTCGCAGATCCTGGTGCCCATCGACACGCCAGGCGTGAAGATCCTCGGGCCGATGGAAGTGTTCGGCCATGACCACGCCCCCCGCGGCCACATGCACATCAAGTTCGAAAATGCGCGCGTGCCCAAGGAGAACATCCTGCTGGGCGAAGGCCGCGGCTTCGAGATCTCGCAGGTCCGCCTGGGACCTGGCCGCATCCATCACTGCATGCGCTCGATCGGCGCCGCCGAGAAGGCGCTCGACCTCATGGTCAAGCGCGGCTCGACGCGTCAGGCGTTCGGCAAGAACCTGATCGCGCTCGGCAAGAACCTCGAGCTGGTGTCGCGGGCGCGCATCGAGATCGAGGCCATGCGACTCATGGTACTGAAGGCCGCCAAGGCGATGGACGTGCTGGGCAACCGCGAAGCCCGCATCTGGGTCAGCATGGTCAAGGCCATGGTGCCCGAGAAGGTCTGCACGATCATCGACCAGGCGATCCAGATCCACGGCGCGACCGGCATCTCCCATTGGACGCCGCTCGCCGAGATGTACATGAACCAGCGCCACCTGCGCTTCGCCGACGGCCCGGACGAGGTCCATCACATGGTGGTGGGTCGCGCCGAGCTCAGCCGGCACTGACCACCAACGAAGACGACGCGTCAGAGCGTCGCTTCAACAGAACCACCTCATCCTGAGGAGCACGCCGCAGGCGTGCGTCTCGAAGGATGGGCAACAGCCGTGATGTAGCCCACCCTTCGAGACGCCACGCTCCGCGCGTGGCTCCCCAGGGTGAGGTGGTGTTGTTTCTGCGGTCTCGTCCCGCCTTAAGCCGCCGCCTTCTCGTCCGCCAGGATGCGCTCGTAGGCCGGCAGGGTCAGGAACTCCTCGAACACCGGCTGCTCGACCAGGTCGAGCATGAGCTGGGCCGCATCCTCGTAGCGGCCGTTGGCGTAGGCCTCCTCGCCCATCGCCGCCTTCACCTTGTCGTTCTCCTCGCGCACGATCTCGCGCACGAACTCCTTCGTGACCGGCCGGCCGTCCTGCAGGGTCTGGCCATGGCGCACCCACTGCCAAACCTGCGCGCGGCTGATCTCGGCGGTGGCCGCATCCTCCATCAGGTTGAACAACGGCACGCAGCCGATGCCGCGCAGCCACGCCTCGACATAGCCGATGCCCACGGCCACGTTCTGGCGCAGCCCGGCCTCGGTCTTGGTGCCTTCCGGCACGACGATCAGGTCGGCCGCGTCGACATGCACGTCCTGCCGCTTGCGGGCGATCTGGTTGGCGCCCTTCATCACCGCGTCGAACTCCGCCTTGGCGATCTCGACCAGGCCGGGATGGGCGACCCAGGTGCCGTCGTGGCCGTCGCTCGCCTCGCGCTTCTTGTCGGCGCGCACGCGCTCCATCGCCGCCTCGTTGGCGGCAGGATCGTTCTTGATCGGGATCTGCGCCGCCATGCCGCCCATTGCGTGGACTTCGCGGCGATGGCAGGTCTTGATCAGCAGCTGGCTGTAGCAGCGCAGGAAGTGCGCCGTCATGGTGACCTGCGCGCGGTCGGGCAGGACCGACCACTCCTGCTCGCGGAACTTCTTGATGAAGCTGAAGATGTAATCCCAGCGGCCGCAATTGAGGCCGGCCGAGTGATCGCGCAGCTCCCACAGGATCTCGTCCATCTCGAACGTGGCGAGGATGGTCTCGATCAGCACGGTGGCCTTGATCGTCTTCTGCGGGATGCCGAGCACGTCCTGGGCGTGGACGAACACGTCGTTCCACAGGCGCGCCTCGAGATGGCTCTCCATCTTGGGCAGATAGAAGTATGGGCCGGTGCCGCGCGCCAGAAGCTCCGCCGCGTTGTGGAAGAAGTAGAGACCGAAATCGAACAGCGAGCCCGACATCGGCACGCCATCGACGGTCATGTGCTTCTCCGCCAGGTGCCAGCCGCGTGGCCGCACGAAGAGCACGGCGGTCTTCTCATTCAGCTTGTATTCGCGGCCCGTCTGCGGATCGACATAGTCGATCTCACGGTGCACCGCGCTCGCCAGGTTGAACTGCCCGTCGACCATGTTTGACCAGGTGGGCGTGCTGGCATCCTCGAAGTCGGCCATGAAGACGTTGGCGCCGCAGTTCAGGGCGTTGATGATCATCTTGCGGTCGACCGGCCCGGTGATCTCGACACGGCGGTCGAGGATGTCCTGCGGCAAGGGCGCCACCGTCCAGTCACTCTCACGGATTTGCGCCGTCTCGGGCAGGAAATCGGGCTTCTCCCCGGCATCCAGCCGCTGCTGGCGCTCGGCCCGGGCGGCCAGCAGTTCCTCCCGGCGCGGATTGAAGCGGCGCTGCAGGTCGGCGACGAAGGCGACTGCCTCCTTGGTGAGCACTTTCTCGAAAGCGGGGTTGATGACGCCGTCGATCGAAACGCCCTCGGGAAGATCCAACGCCACTATATGCACTCCCTCAAAATCGTTAATTTGCGCGCAGGGGAGCGCGATATAGGGCCTTGAGAGCACTTGGGGCAAGGCGCTACGACAACGCATGGACGCTGCTTTCGTCGTTGAATGGCTCAATCTGGCGCTGCGCTGGGCCCACATGATCGTGGGCATCGCCTGGATCGGAGCCTCCTTCTATTTCATCTGGTTGGACAACCATCTTCATCCGCCGCTCGACCCGGCCGACGCCGCCAAGGGGATCGGCGGCGAGGTCTGGGCGGTCCATGGCGGCGGCTTCTACACCGCCAAGAAGTTCAAGCTGGCCCCCGAGAAGCTTCCGCCCGAGCTGCACTGGTTCAAGTGGGAGGCCTACACCACCCTGATCACGGGCTTCTTCCTGCTCGTCCTGGTCTACTACTACGGCGCGGAAGTGGCGCTGATCGATCCGTCGGTGATGCCGCTCAGCAAGCCCGAGGCGATCGCCATCGGCCTCGGCTTCCTGGTGCTGGGCTGGCTGGTCTACGACCGGCTCTGCTGCTCGGCCTTCGGCGAGGATGACGCCATCCTGGGCGGCCTGCTCGCCCTCTATTGCGCCGTGGCGGCCTGGGCGCTCTGCCATCTGTTCTCCGGCCGCGGCGCCTACCTGCATTTCGGCGCGATGCTCGGCACCATCATGGTGCTCAACGTCTACTTCGTGATCATCCCCGGCCAGCGCGAGCTAGTGAAGGCCAAGGAGGAAGGCCGCACGCCCGATCCGAAGTACGGGCTGATGGGCCGCCAGCGCTCGGTCCACAACACCTATTTTACACTGCCCGTGCTGTTCACCATGATCAGCAACCACTATGCCGGGCTGTACGGGCATGCCTGGAACTGGGTGCTTCTGCTCCTGATCTCGGCGTCCGGCGCGCTTGTGCGGGTATGGTTCGTGCAGCGCCACAAGGGCAACCAGAACCCGCTCGTCCTGGCGGCGGGACTGGTCGTGCTGGCGATCACCGCCCTCGTTTCCCTGCCCCGGCCCGAGGCCGACATCGGCCCGCCCGCGTCCTTTGCCGAGGTCCAGCCGATCTTCAAGGAACGCTGCCAACCCTGCCATGCCACCAAGCCCACGCAGGAAGGCTTCGCCGCCCCGCCCAAGGGTGTCCTCCTCGAGACGCCCGAGGAAATCCGGGCACGGGCGTCGATGATCAACCAGCAGGTCTGGGTGACCCGGGTCATGCCACCCGGGAACCTGACCAATATGACCGACGCCGAGCGACGCCTGATTGCGCGCTGGTTCAAGGGCGGCGCACAATAGCGCCATGATGGTTCGCCCGGGACGGATGCCGTGGCGCCGCCTGCTGACGGCGGCACTGTCGGTGATCGCGATCTTCTTCTACTGGACGCAGGTCAGCGAGCGCGGACAGCACGACGTCGTACGCAGCGCCGCGGCCACCGAGGTCGCGCAGCTCGAGGCGCGTAGCTTCGGACCGACCATCGGTTTTGCCGACCAGCGCCGGCTCGACGAGCATTTCGAGAAGCATGGCTCGGAGTTCGGCCGCATCACCAAGCAGGACTATCTGCGCCAGGCCCAGCTGCTGCGCGATACCAAGGTCGGCGGGCCTGTGCTCGAAGCCGTCCGACGCGACGGCGTCGTCACGCGCTACGACCAGCAGACCGGCGCCTTCATTGCCTTCAACCCCAACGGCGTCATCCGCACCTTCTTCAAGCCCAACGACGGCGAGCGCTACTGGAAGCGCCAGGCGGAGCGTGGGGAATGAAACCACCGCCGCCGCCCGGCCCGCCCGACGTCGCCGACTTGCGCGAGCTTGTCGATCAGTGGGCCGAATTCACGACCGACCTGGCGAAGGGCTACAGCTTCGACCTCGACAACTGGCTGAACGACGTCGACGTGCGCGAGCTGATCCTCGAAGCGTTGCCGATGTTCAGCAGCGAGGAAATGGGCGAGCACGCTTTGAAGCTCGAGCAGGCCGACAAGGCGTTCCTGGCGGCGACCCGCGACTTCAAGAAGTGCGTCTGGGGCAAGGGCACGGCGCGCAAGGAGAAATGGACGCCGCAGAAGAACTGGTGGTACTTCCGCACGCCACTCAGTTCGAACGGCCAGCTCGAGGACGAGCTGGCGACAATCCGTTGAACAACGCCTGATGAACCAGCCGAAAATCCTTGTCGAGACGACGGCGCCCGTCACCACGATCATCATCAATCGACCGCAGGCGAAGAACGCCCTCGACAACGAGGCGGCTCACGCTTTGGCTGCGGCCCTGAAGGCCTTCGAAGCGGACAGCGAGGCGCGCATTGCCGTGCTGACCGGCGCGGGCGGCGCCTTCTGCGCCGGCGCCGACCTCAAGGAGCTGGGCTCGGGCACCGACTACTTTCCCTGGGCCGGAAGCGACGAGGGGCCCCTGCGCGCGCCGCTCGCCAAGCCGGTGATCGCCGCCATCGAGGGCCATGCCTGCGCCGGCGGGCTGGGCGTGGCGTTGTTCTGCGACATCCGCATCGTCGACGACACGGCTACCTTCGGCGTGTTCTCGCGACGCTGGGGCGTGCCGATGAGCGACGGTACGACAGTACGGCTGCCGCGCATCGTCGGCCAAGGCCGCGCGCTCGACATGCTGCTGACCGGTCGCGCGGTCGGCGCCGACGAGGCGCTCGCCATCGGGCTCGCCACCCGCAAGGTGGCGCGCGGCACGACGCGCATCGAGGCAGAAGCGCTCGCCCGGCAGATCGCGGGCTTCCCGCCGATCGCCATGACCTCCGACCGGCAATCGGCCTATGAGAGCTTCGATCGCGACCAGGCTTCCGCGGTGCGGCGGGAAATGGAGTTGTCGCTGGCGGCGCGGCGGCAGGAATCGCAGAAAGGCGCGGCCCGGTTCGCCGAAGGCGAAGGCCGGCACGGCAAATTCGAGAGGCAGTGAATGCGGGCGTTGGTTTGCGAAGCTTATGGGCCGATCGAAAATCTGAAGATTGCCGACGTGCCGGTGCCGGAACCCAAGGCGGGCGAGGTGCTGCTGCGCGTCGGCGCGGCCGGCGTCAGCTTCGCCGCCATGCTGGGGGTGCAGGGCAAGCACCAGAACAAGCCGCCCCTGCCCTACGTTCCCGGCAACGAGATGGCCGGCCACATCGTCAAGCTGGGCGCCGGCGTCACCGATCTGTCGGTCGGCCAGCGGATAGCGACCGGGGTGAGCCAGGGCGCCTTTGCCGAATACGCCGTGGCGACGGCGGCGAATGTCGTGCCGATCCCCGAGACCATGCCCTATGCGCAAGCGACAAACTTCCCAACGCTGTATCCGACGGCGTACGGCGCGCTGAAATGGAAGGCCGACATGCAGCCCGGCGAGGTGTTGCTGGTGCATGGCGCAGGCGGCGGTTCGGGCCTGACGGCGATCGAGGTCGGCAAGGCGATGGGCGCGATCGTCATCGCCTCGGCCGGCGGCGCCGACAAGCTGGCCGCCGCCAAGGAAGCAGGAGCCGATCATCTGATCGACTATCGTTCGGAAGATCTTCGCGGCCGCGTGCTGGAGCTGACCGGCGGCCGCGGCGCCGACGTCATCTACGACCCGGTCGGCGGATCGGCGTTCGACATCTCGCTGCGCTGCGTGGCGCCGGAGGGTCGGTTGATCCCCATGGGTTTTGCCAGCGGCACCATTCCGCAGATCCCGGCCAACATCCTGCTGGTCAAGAATGTGACAGTGATCGGCTTCTACTACGGCTACTACACGGGCTGGGGCGGCCGCAGCGAGCCGAGCGAGAAGGACATGGCTTCGTTGGCCAAGCGCCGGGCCATGGTGGCGGCGGCGCAGGCCGAGCTGATGCGCTGGTTCACCGAGGACAAGCTCAGGGCCACGATCGCCGGCACTTTTGACCTCGCCGACTGGGTCCAGGGCTTCAAGCTGATCGAGGAGCGGACGGTGGTCGGCAAGGCCGTTCTTGTCCCCTGAGGAGAGGCTTGTCTGCCGGCGGCTTTCCGGCATAGTTCGCAGACATGCCGGTGCAGTGGACCGTATCCCACCCGACGCGCCTGGTGATCGCGGTCGCCAAGGGTAGCCTCCGCCTTCTCGATATCGAGCACTACCTCGATGGCGTCATGACGGCGAATGCCATGGCGTACCGCAAGATCTTCGACATGACGCAGGCGACGCCCAATCTCAGCGATGACGAATTGATGATGTTGGGTGCGCGCATCCGCGCCTATATCCCGCTCGGGCCGATCGGCCCGTTGGCCATCGTCGCCACGACCCAGAAGAGCTACGACCAGGCCCGCATGTTCGTTGCCCTCGCTGAGGCCGATCGCCCGATCAAGATCTTCCGCGAGCTCCACCTGGCGCGGCAGTGGCTGGACGCGCCGCCGGACCGCCCCTCGGGTCCCAGCGGCTGAGCTCAGGTCCGACGCAGCACGCTGCCGAATATCGCGGCGCTGAACCCCAACAAGGCAAAGCCCGACGCCGTCTGCACCGCCGACCGGAAGCGCCGCGCACCGAGCCGTGATTGCACCGCGGCGGCGAACAGGGCGTAACCGAAATGGACAGTGCCAACGACGACGATGAGTGTCGCGAACAGGGGTGCGAATTGCGGCAGCAGCGGCTGCTCGTGATGCAGGAAGTTGGGAAAGAGCGCGGCCAGAAAGAAGACCGAGCCGAGGTTCGTCGCGCTGACGAAGAACGCCTGGAGATAGCGCCGGACCGGGCCGGCAGCGTCCACCGGCTGGTCCGCGACGACGGCGCCTCCTCGCGACCGCCAGGCATTGCGCAGGGCCTTGATGCCGACGTACGCGAGATAGGCCGCGCCGATGACCCGCAGCCCATCGTAGGCCGCCGGTACACTCATCAGCACTGCGCTGACCCCAGCGGCGGCCGCCACCGCCACGAGGAAAAGCAGGGAGATGTTGCCGAGGATGGTCGGGCCGATGCGCAGCAGCCCGAAGCTCAGCGTGTGATTGACGACCAGGATGACATTGGGGCCGGGCGAGACGGAGGCCAGCGCGATGACGCCGGCAAACACGACGAGTTCGTTCAAGCGGACAACACCTTAGGAAACATTTCACATTCGAGCCTGTCGCCGGGCTCGAGCCCGTGCCCGTCGAGCGGCGGCGAGATCTGGCCGACGCGGGCGGCGTAGCGCGCATCGTCGCCGCACCAGCGCGTGGCCCAGGCGCGGCGCCGGCGCGAGGTCGAGAGGTTGCCCGACGCGCCGTGCAAGGTGAGCGCATGGAAGGCGATGACGTCGCCCGGTTCCATGTCCCAGGCGAGGAATTCGTGGCGATCGCGCTCGGCGTCTAGGTCGGGCAGCGGCTCGAAACGCGGATCGGAGACCACGAGGTCGACGCCGCCCTGCCGGAAGAACTTGGGTTGGAACCACCGGCCCCAGCGATGCGAGCCCTTCACGTATTCGACGCAGGTCGCGCGATCGACCGGATCGAGCGGCAACCACAGCGAGACGATCTGCTCGCCGTCGATCGGATAGTACGGCTGGTCGTGATGCCAGGGCGTGCGCTCGCGCGTGCCCGGCTCCTTCACCAGGAGGTGATCGTGATAGTAGACGACCTCGCGCGAGCCCATGAGCCGGGCCGCGATCTGGTGCGCCGGCGAGCGATAGACGAAGTCGCGGGCGGCCGCATGGCGTTGCCAGAGCTGGAAGTCGACGAAGAAGAGCCCCGGCGCCCCTTGCGGCGTGTTGCGCCGGACCATGGGGCCGGGGCTTGCCATGTCGGCATCGATCGCCCCGCGCAAGCGTTCGATCCAATCGAGCGAAAAGGCGCCGCGCAGGCAGATCGCACCGTCGGTGCGGTAACGCGCGACCTCGTCGTCGGTCGGCAGGCCGGTCATCAGATATCCCCGAAATTGCCGCCGCGGCCCTTGCCGTCGGCGAAGCGAGCGGCGCCCGAGCGAGCTTCAGCCTGCAGGGCCGGCACGCCGCGCCGCGCTTCGTTGACCAGCGACGGCCCGACCTCCAGCGCCCACTGCTCGTGGGACGACAGGCGATCGGAGCGCATGCAGATCTGGGGGAAGCGGGCGAGCTGCTCGGCAAGCGTGACCGCCTCGGTCAGGGCTTGGCCTTCGGGAACCAGGCGATTGGCCAGGCCCCAGTCGAACGCCTCGCGTGCATCGACCTCGCGACCGGTCAGGATCATGTCCAGCGCGCGGCTGTGGCCGATCAGGCGTGGCAGGCGCACCGTGCCGCCGTCGACCAGCGGCACGCCCCAACGCCGGCAGAAGACGCCGAACTTTGCGCTTTCCGAGGCCACGCGCATGTCGCACCACAGCGCCAGCTCGAGGCCACCCGCCACGGCATAGCCCTCGACCGCGGCGATCACCGGCTTGGAGAGCAGATGCCGCGTCGGCCCCATCGGCCCCGGGCCTTCGACATTACGCAGCGCTCGCGCCGATGCGTCGTCCGGGGTGCGGCCCGCCGCCAGCTTGAGGTCGTAGCCGGCGCAGAAGGTGCCGCCGCGGCCGGTCAGGATCGCCACCGACTGGCTCTCGTCGGCATCGAAAGCAAGGAAAGCGTCGCGCAACAGCACCGCGGTTTCCGGATCGACGGCATTGCGCGCTTCCTTGAAGCGGTCGATGGCGACGATCGTGATCGGCCCTTGCTTGTCGACGGCGACCTTGGCCATGTGCGCCTCCCGCTGCTAACGCCCCTGCATCATGCGCAACGGCGTGTAGATCAGGACCGTTTCGCCAGTCTGCTTTTTCACGACGTTCGTGGTGCGCACCAGCGCCCGCATCGGATCCTTGGACGTCGGCCGGATCTCGGTGAGCTCGATCTCGACATGGATCGTGTCGCCAACGTAGGTCGGCCCCTTGATGTCGAAGCCCATCGACAGGAAGGCGAGCCCCGTGCCCTGCAGGGTCGTCGGGATCACCAGTCCCTCGGCCATGGAATAGACCAGAGCGCCCGGTACGGGATGGCCGCCACGCATCGGCGCGTGCTCCTTCACGTACTCCTTGTTGGTGAACAATTCCTCGGAAAAGCCGCAAAGAGTGACGAAGCTCAACAGATCAGCTTCGAATAAGGTCCGACCATAGGTGACGAACCGGTCGCCGATCTTGAGCTCGCGCCAGTTCCAGCCCTCGCCGAGCTGCTTCATGGTCGCGGCCGTCAATGGGCGTGGGCGCCAGGCTTGGCGCCCTCGGCCAGCACATAGAGCCTGCTGCAATAGGGGCACTCCACCCGCCCCTCTTCGCCCAGGTTGAGATAGACTTTAGGATGGCCCAAGGCGCCGCCGCCGCCATCGCAAGCGACTCGGTCAGTATCGACAGTGATGACTTCAAACGGCTCGGTCACGATCTCACTCCTCTCGCGGTTGGCGATGATAGCGGCCATGGCGGCCCTGGTCATGCTTTCCGCCTGCGCCCCCACCGTTCAGCCCACAGTTTCGGGCAACGGATCGGCGGGAAACGGATCGACCCATGCACCTACCCTCACGTCGGACCGTTATGTCGCAGCCGACGGCACGTCGCTACCGGTCGCCGTCTGGCCGGCCGCCGCCAACAAGTCGGAGGGGCGGAAGCCGAAGGCCGTGATCCTGGGCCTGCACGGCTTCGGCGACTATCGCAAGGCGTGGGACGAGCCGGCGGAGATCTGGGCCAAGGACGGCATCACCACCTATTCCTATGACCAGCGTGGCTTCGGCAGCAGCCCGACGCGCGGCCGCTGGCCCGGCACCGAGGCCCTGGTCGACGACGCCAAGACGATGATTTCGCTGCTGCGCGCCCGCTATCCCGGTGTGCCGGTCTATCTTGCCGGCGAAAGCATGGGTGGCGCGGTGGCGCTGGTCGCGGAGGACCAGGGTGCGCAGATCGACGGGCTGATCCTGCTCGCGACGGCGCTGCGCTCGCGCGACACGTTCGGTCCGGTGGCGACCGCCGGCCTGTGGTTCTTCGCCCATACCATCCCGTGGTTTCCATCCGGGCCGACCTCGATCGACTACAAGCCGACCGACAATCCCAAGACGCTGGAGAAGCTGCGCAACGATCAGCAGATGCTGCGCCAGACGCGGCTCGACATGGGCTATGGGCTGGTCGACCTGATGGATGCCGCGCGCGAGTCGGCGGCGCGCGTCCATGTCCCTTACCTGATGCTGCATGGCCTCGGCGATCGCATCATTCCACAGGAGCCGGTGAAGGCGGCCATCGAGGTCATGCCGCGCCGCCCCGATTCAAAGCTCGCCTTCTACAAGGAGGGCTACCACCTGCTGCTGCGCGACAAGGAGGGCAAGACGGTCGCGGCCGACGTCGCCGTCTGGATCGGCAATCACGACGCAGCGCTGCCCTCGGGCGCCGAGGCCGAGCGCTCTCAGCCTGAACTGGCAGCGTTGTGGGGTTCGAAGCGCCGCTAGGCGCCGGCGCAGCGCACCACGACCGTGCCCCTGCCGCGTACGACGCTGGCGTCGCCGCGGGTCGGCATGTTGTCCATGTTGAGCACGGTGTAGTTGCCCTTGCACATGGCCAAAGCGCGGTTCTGGCAACCGCCTGGCATGCCGCAGGTGATCTGGATCGCCTGCTTGCCGTCGGTCCAGGTGACCATCGTGGCGGTGGTGTCGGAGCTGGGATCGGGGCCTGGCTGTGTCTTGGGATCGGCGCATGCAACAGCAAGAACAGCCATGCCGAAGACAACAATCGACCGAGCCGTCGCACGCAAGACCATGTTCACTCCCCCTAGTTGCCGGTGGCCGACCGGGCATACGACAGTACCTCGCACCAGGGCGCTCGTATAGGGTCGTTGGCCATGACCCTTTGGAGAACTCGATGCGAGCGGCCTGCATCGCTTGTTTGATCCTGCTGATCGCGGCATCCAGCGCGAGGGCACAGCCGACCAACGAACAGCTGGCGGCGCGCTGCGCCGAGCTCGGCGCCATTTTCGACAGGTACGGCACGCGCCGCAGCGAGGGCTCGGGCGGTCCGGACATGATCCGGCTGGGCGCCGGCATCGACTGCCAGAAAGGCCGCTATGCGCAGGGCATCAAGGCGCTGGAAGACCTGCTCAGTCGCAACCGTATCCCCTATCCGCCGGCGTCGTATTGATCACTTGAGTTCGATGACCATGGCGTCGGCGCCGAGCGACACGGCCAGGCCCTCGCGCCTCGCCTTCAGGCTCATGATCACGCCGTGGGGATTTTCGAGCCAAAGCTCGCCTCCGCCCTTGTCGCCGAATGCTGCGCCATAGCGCGCCGCTCCGTAGGCACCGGGAAACTGGCTGAGCTCGCGAAGATTGTAGACGTCGCCGGTCGCTTCCATCTTCGAGATGCCGAAACCGCCGACGCCCAGGCCGCCCGCGGAGAAGCGGTAGCTTCGGCCATGGAAGTGCAGCGTGCCCTCGCCCGCCCCGCCGCTGCCGATGAAGGCGACCTGGATCTGCTCGATGGTCACCGTGCCGCTCTTTGCCCGCTGCTGCGCCGTGGCCGGCAACCCGGCAAGCGTGAGGAACGCGCCGGCGCCGGACAACAGCCGGCGCCTCGAATGTTCATTCATCTCAGCCCCCGACCACGCCCATGCTTTCGATCTCGACCACCAGGCCCGGCACGGCGAGCGCGCTCACCGCCACCAGGGTCGAGGTCACGACCGATCCCTTGAGCGCCTTGCCCAGGGCCTTCGACACCGTGCCCATGTCGCGGATGTCGGTGACGAAGATGGTCATCTGGGTGAGATCGGAGAGCTTGCAGCCGGCCTTCTTCAAAGCAGCCTCGATCTTGCGCATGGTGATAGTGGTCTGCCCGGCGGCGTCCTTGCCCTGCACCCGGCCTTTGGAATCGAGCGAGGTCGTGCCGGATACGAAGACCAGGGGGCCGCTGCGGATCGCGCGGACATAGAAGGGAACGACTTCCGTTCCGTCAGGAAAGAGTTTCTTCGCCATGGTTTGCTCCCCTACTGTGGGCACGCAATCTAGGCGGCCAATCAGCGCCACGCAAAGCTGGCGCTACGTAAAGGAGACCTATGTCGCTCGACCGCTACCGCACCGCTATCGTCACCGGCGCCAGCCGCGGCATCGGCGCCGCGATCGTCCGGCAACTGCGCATAGGCGGGTTGGATGTCTGGGCCGTTGCTCGCTCAGCCGACGATCTCAGCGAGCTGGCGCGCGAAACCGGCTGCCGGCCGCTGGCGCTCGACATCAGCCACCGCGATGCCGTGCTGAACGCCATGAGCGGCGTCGACGCCGACATCCTGGTCAACAATGCCTCGGCCCTGGTGCGCGGCGGCCTGTCGTGGGAGACCGCACCCGACGACATCGATGCGCTGACGGCCGTGAACATCAAGGGCACGCTGAATTGTCTCGCCGCTGCGGTGCCCGGCATGAAGGCGCGCGGGCGCGGCCACATCGTCAACCTGGGTTCGATCGCAGCCGTGTCACCCCTTCCGGGCATGCCGGTCTATGCCATGACCAAGGCCGCGATCCGCAACCTCAGCCAGACGCTTCGGCTCGACCTCCATGGCACAGGCGTGCGGGTGAGCGAGATCTCGCCGGGGCGGGTCGAGACCGGCGCGCATCTCGCCCTGGCGGAAGACCCCGTGGAGGGCCGCCGCCGCTTCTATGACGCCTTCGACTGCCTGCAGCCCGACGACATCGCCGAGGCCGTCATGTTCGTGCTGGGCGCGCCGCAGCGCATGGACGTGAGCTACATGGAGATCGTGCCCACCGACCAGTCCTACGGCGGCTCGCAGTTCCACCAGCGGGCGCGCTGAGCCAGACTGTCTAGGAGTCGGCCGTGAAGCCGATCTCTTTCACGATCGGCCCCCAGCGGTCGTAGCTCTGCTTCAGGAGAACGGCGAGCTGGTCAGGCGTCGACGACGTGGCCTCCAGACCCATGACGGCGAGGCCGTCGATCACGTCCTTCTGCTCGAGCGCGGTCCGTAACGCCGTGTTGGCGCGCTGCACCACCGGCGCGGGCGTGCCGCCCGGCGCGAAGAAGCCGAACCATTCGGAGAATACCAGGTCCTTATACCCCTGCTCGGCGAAGGTCGGCACGTTGGGTGCGAAGCGGCTGCGCTGGGCGCCCGACACGCCGAGGAAGCGCGCCTTGCCGGCGTTGACCTGCTGGATGAACTCGCCGACCGGCGCGGACACGGCCTGGATCTGGCCCGCCACCATGTCCTGCACGGCGGGCGCCGACCCGCGATAGGCGACATGCTTCAGCTCGACGCCGCCTGCTTTGCCGAGCAGCACGCCGATGAAGTGCGGCACGGCGCCGGCGCCCGGCGACCCGTAATTGGCCTTCTCGGGATTGGCCTTGCACCAGGCGAGGAAGGCCGGGATGTCCTTGATGCTGTCCGGCACGGCCGGGCCGACGCAGAAGCCGAAATCGAAGGTGCAACCCAGGGTCACCGCGGTGACGTCGGTGAAGGCGTTGTAGGCCAGGTTCTTGTAGATGTGCGGATAGATCATCAGCATCGAGGCCGGCGTCTGCAGCAGGACGCTGCCGTCGGTCGGCGCCCCCTTCATGGACTGCACGGCGATCTGGCCGCCGGCGCCCGGCTTGTTCTCGACCAGCGCGCTCTTGGTGAAGGCGCTGCCGCGCAGGTTCTCGGCGACGCGCCGGCAGAGCGTGTCGGAGGTGCCGCCCGGCGGGAAGCCGGTGACGATCTTGACGGCGTCGAGCGGACCGTTTTGCGCACCGGCGCGGCCCGCCAGGCCAAGTGCCGCAAGCGCAACACCGGACGCGCCGAGGAAATGACGGCGATTGACAGTCATAGGTGTAGTCCCCGATGGATCGTTTCCTGGTCGGACTGTCGTCCAATTGCATGGCAGCAGCAAGGCATCGTCACGGTTGTGGCCAGGCGATGTTGTCCAAAAGCCGGCGGCTGATGGCGTCGTGCCAGAACGGGCCGGGATGGCCATCGAAACCGATGATGTCGTCCTGGACGACGGAGTCGAATTCGCTGCGCACGGCGCCGATGACCTGGACCTTCGGGCTGACCTTGCGGCGCACCGGATTGTCGGGCGAGCCGGCGAAATGCAGCAGGTAGACCTTGGCCGGAGACCGCGCGGCGATCTGGTTGACCAGGGCTGCCGTGACGTCGGTCATATCCCGTTGCGACGGATCGGGACGGCGGCAGTAGTCGCCAAGCACGGCGCAACGCTGATCGACGTACCCGATCGTCACGCCGCCACCTGCGGCCAACGCTGCCTTGGGCAGCTGGAAGGGCGGGATCGGCTGGTTGATGCGCTTCAGCCAGTTTTCGATTTCGAGCAGGCGCGAGGGCGCCTGGACATGGCGCACATCGAAGTAGTCGGCATAGCCCAGGATGACGATATCGTCGGGGCCGATCCCTTTCAGGCGTTCGAAGTTGAGCCAGGCCTGCGTCAGCGACCAGCCACCCAGCGCCACCAGACGCACGTTCCAGTCGGGCAGTGCCTGGTAGAGACGGCCGGCGAAGGTGAGCTCGTCGGGCACGCCGTTGCCGAACACCCAGCTGTCGCCGAAGATGTAGACGGTGGGCTTGCCCGGCCGCGGCGCGCCGACCCACCGCGTGCCGTCGGGGTTGATCGTCACCTTGTTGCGGAAGTACTCCCATTCGCCAAAGCCGTTCCGGCGGGCATAGGAATGAGTATAGACGCCGGGCGCGGCGCTGTAGCCCAGGACCGGATCGGCGCGGAAGAAGGGCGACGGCGAGCTCTGCTCCAGCACCATGTCGGGCTCGCTCAAGCCCACCAGCCGGCCGAACCGCCGCGCCAGGTTGACGATGGACAGGTAGCTGGTGTCGTAGGTCTCGAAGTTCTGCTGGTGGGTGGCGCGGTAGTAGCCCAGCATCATCCACGACGCGCCGATCTCGAGGACCACCAGCGCGACCAGCACGGTGGCTGCGGAATAGAGGACAGACCGGAGCCGCGAGCGTGTTTTCATCGATCGACGGGTTGGTCCGGCGCGAGCATACGAAACTCTACGGAACCGGCGGTTGCCGGTCCACGGCGGCG
The DNA here is from genome assembly GCA_019750135.1 of Reyranella sp. GTDB lineage: Bacteria > Pseudomonadota > Alphaproteobacteria > Reyranellales > Reyranellaceae > Reyranella. The sequence goes on from JAIEOV010000009.1 coordinate 308,336, forward strand.
GGCGGCCGCGCATTGCGTCGCCCAGCCCCCTCCGCTATGTTCCGCGCGCCGGACCCGTAGCTCAGCTGGATAGAGCGCTGCCCTCCGAAGGCAGAGGTCGTGAGTTCGAATCTCGCCGGGTCCGCCACTTCAGAACAGAACTGCGAACGCCGGACCTAACCCGTCCTACGCCCCGTCCTGCCGCGAGGGTCCTGAGAAGGTCACTCTTCGATCCCATGATGCGAACTTCTTTGTCCGCAACCTCGACCCGCTGCGCGAGCGCGCGCAGATGATCGCGGCGATACCCGCCGCCGTCGATCCGCATCCGCGCCCGTGCCGTCTTGGCGAACTTGCTGACCATCTGTGGCGTGATCGACTGCTGGCTTGAGCTATCTGTCATGACCTGCGCCCGCTCGGCATCGGCCTGCGCCTGATCGCGGATCGCCTTGAGCCCGGCAATCCGCTCCTTCAGCGCCGGGTCCGTGAGATCGACCACGCCCGATTCGATGGCGTCATACAGCCGCTTCAGCCGCAGGTCCGTCTCGCCCGCGCGCTTGTTCAACTCCGCAATGTGCTCACGACGGCGCTCGGCACGCTCCTGGCGGCGGTCAAGGACCGTGGCAAGCACCTCCTCCAGCCGCTCGGGCTGGAGCAGCCGCTCCTCGAGGTGGGAGGCGACGAGATTATCGAGCTTTTCCATCGGGATCGAACGGCCCTTGCAACCGGTCTCGCCTTGCCGGGCCTTGGTGGAGCAAGTGTAGTAACGATAGCGACCGCCCTTGCCGGTGCGCAGTGTCATGGCACCACCGCAGCCAGCGCAGAAGCAGATGCCGGTCAGAAGGGTCGGCCCGCTGACGACTCGCGCGGGCGTGACCCTCGGATTGCGGGACTGCAGATGCGCCTGGACGGCGTCAAAGGTGGCCTGGTCGACGATCGGGGGGACCTCGACCGTGATCAATTCGGCCGCGCCGTTGAGCTTCCTGGACTTATCGCGCTTGTTGTACTGGTGACGGCCGACATAGGTGGGTGCGGTTAGAATCCGGTAGACCTGAGCGATGCCCCAGCGCCCGCCATCGCGGGTGAAGATGCCCCGGGCATTGAGATAGGACACGACCTTCTTCACGCCCAGCGGGCCGGATACGCCGTCCCCTACCAGGGTCAGCCGATAGATAAGCCGAATCGTGTCGGCGTGCAAGGGGTCGATTTCCAGCTTCTTCTTGACCTTGGTGCCGCGCTGCTCGGCCTCGACGATGCGGTAGCCGATCGGCGGCAAGGCGCCGTTCCAGAAGCCTTGGCGGGCATTCTCCTTCATCGCGCGGAGAACGTGCTTGGCGTTCTCCTTGGACTGATACTCATCGAACAGCGACATGATCTGACGCATCATGACATGCATCGGATCGTCGCCCATTTCCTGGGTGATAGAGAGCAGCTTGACACCGTTCTTCGCCAACTTACGAACATAGAACTCGAGCTCGAAGTGATCGCGGAAGAAGCGGCTGAACGAATGGACGACCACCACGTCGAACGGCGGGGGCTTGGCCGTCCCTGCCTCGATCATCCGCTGGAATTCGGGCCGGCGGTCACTCGTCGCCGACGCTCCCGGCTCGACATACGTCTCGACGAGCTGGTAGCCGCGTGATCGGCAGTAGGCCTCGCCTTGCCGCTTCTGGTCGGGGATGGATACGTCGTGCTCGGCCTGCCGCGCCGTCGAGACGCGCAGGTAGAGGGCGGCGCGCAGCGGCACAGTCATGGCAGAGGTCTCCTCGTCAGGTCATCGGCGCGGTCCGAAGAGCTCGTCAAACAGGTCCCCGAACCACGCCTCGAACACGTCCACCTCGGCATCCGTGACGGGGACGTGCTCTGGCCAATCGTCGGTGACGGTCCAGGCGGCAAGGTCATGCCTGGGCGGGCGGCCCGGAAAAGGCCACGGCTCGCCGAGGAGCTGGTGAAGCTGGTCGGACGCCGAAAGCTGATGCTTGCGAGAGGCGCGAGGCATTCAGCCAGGATCGAAGCCGGCATTAGCGGGTGCAACCGACCGCCTCTGCGCCACGGCCCTCTGCGTAGCGTCGGGTCAAACAACAGGGCAAGGGCGGCTCCCGGAAGCGCTGGCGTTGCGACGGCAGGCATTACGCGGCAGCCCTGAGCGGCCGGGCCCGTTCGATGCGCAGTCGCTCCTTGGGACTGTGCATCGCCTCCCAAAGATCGCTGCGCCGCTGCACATTCAGCCAGAATGTCCGGGCTGTTACCGCGTTTCAACCAAGTACCCCATACTTCCTGCGCAATCCCAGCCGCCTGGCGTCTTGTGCGCCCGCAACGTACTGTCCTGGGTCTTGCGCGAGAATTTCTTCGAGCAATACGGGCATTGATAGACATAGGTCGGTCCAAAACTTGTCGTCCGTGAAGGCCGACCGATGCCGCCGCCGAGACCACGCCCCAATCTCCGGCCCAGCCCGCCATCGAAACTTGAACCGAAGCCAACGGATGATGACGAACCGCGCGAGGTCGCCGGGATCGATTGCGAACCGCTCGGTGTGAGCTCGATGGCGTATCTCGGCGAGAAGACGCGCGACGTGGACCGCGCGTTTCCGATGCGATCTGTTCGATAGGTGCGGTGGTCATTGCGCTCCATGTCGAACGCATGCAAGACGACTTGACCGGCTTGTGTCTGGCGCAGCGAGTAGGCTTCGATCTCCCGTGTCGTGCGCTCGCCGTTTGCCTTCTCGTAGTCAATTTCGACGGTGAGGCGGTTGGCAGCGGCAAAGCGTATGATTTCGACCGCGGAGGAAACCAGCCCCAGTCCCGACAATGTGCCGAGCGGCTGGCGCAGAACAACGTCACCTTCTGCCAGCGGGAACGCTGCCGGCATGACAGGCCGCAGGCCTCCGGCCAGCCAGGCGAAGAATTCCGGTAAAGCATCCCAGAAGGCTTGCAGCGGCGGGAGCGCCGGGAGCTGATGCGCGAGCATCGTCTGCCAGTCACCCGACAGCTCTTCATAGAATGCCCTGATTGAATCGACTGTCGGCAACTGGATGCCTTTGTAGTCGCACTTGCGGCGCAGGACCCCGAGGATGGCATCGGGCGTCGGCTGGAAGTCGCCGTGACGAAACAGATTGATGACATCATAGAGGTCGCGCGGACGCGCGCGTTCGCCCAGCGCCCTCACCTTTTCGCCAAAAACCTCTTCGTAGGCATAGCACCGCGCGTGAATGCCGCCGTCCGGCTGATCGGAATACGGGTGCACGACAGGACGTTCGACCGGCGGCATGGCGATCACTTCGTCCGTCGTCAGGTCGAGCTTGATGCGCGGAAGGTCGCCGCCTCTGGGCGCGATCGGACCGCGATAGTAGATGCGGCCTTCGGCCGCCAGCTTGTTGCGGCGGTTCTTGAACACGTCGAACCGTAATCTGTCGGCGGGTATCTCAATGCCTGAGTGCTCGTATATCCACCCTGAGATGTCACCGAACACGCGGGCAAGGAAAGCAGCGTCGAGATGCGCGTCGCTGGTGATCGTGAAGTCGAGGTCTTCGGAGAAGCGGTAGGTTTCGAAGTAGCACTTCTTGAGACAGGTGCCGCCCTTGAATACCCAATGCTCACCGAGTTCCGCATTGGCATGGATGCCTGCCAGCAACCATCCCAGCACGTAATCCTTTTCGACGACTTGAGGCTGCAGACCGAGATTTTGGGCAAGCTCCATGAGTTCGCGGCGTTCGATCATGAAGGCCGCTCCGTCCTGGCCCGCCGCGCCTGCGACCATGTTTCTGGAATCCAGAGACGCCACCCGCGGACGAGCCGGGGCGATTTTATGGTCGGATCAAGCTTGGCATTGCCCTGCGTCATTAGTTCACGACAAGCATCGACCAATAATTTCTGTTCTGGCATTGTCTCCGCGAGAAATCCCATGCGCTTGAACACTGCGCCGTTGCCGAGTTTGTCGGCATAGGCAATCAGCGTCTCAGCATTGGCGTCCTTGTGCTTGAAATACGCTTCGAAGCAATCCGCCACATGCCGGATGCCGCCGCCCGCGGCGGGGTCGGCCAGCATGTCGATCGTTGTCCGATGCACATCAGAAATCTGGACCTTGGTTTGGCCGCGCCAGATGCTGCGTGTGCCAAAGAATGCCTCAGGGCGAATGTGCCGGAGCAAAAAGGTGATGCCGTGGACTTCGTGTTTGCGCGATCTGATCGCCTTGGTCGTGAAGACGAGCGTGTCGCGGAAAAGCTGTTCGGTGAGGTCCCAATGTTCGGCGGCGCTCCAGCCGCCCACATAGGCCGTGCCGAAAAGGGACGGCACGAGTATCCATGGATCTTCGAGTACCTGTTCAGTCGCACGGGCGTCGAGCGGGATCGCGACATAGAGGCCGTGGCCGACACGCTGCAGCCAGCGCTGCGCGTGCCACCGCGCGAGCATCTTGGATGCGCCCTTCCGGTCCATCCGCAGTGCTCTCATAGCGTCTTCGACCCTCACGAGGTGCCCCGCCTGGCCCAGGACGGCGGCCAAGCGGGCGCGAGGGCCCCTCTGGCCGGTTTGATATAGCTCGGCTGCCATTGTTCTCTAATAACGTGAATTCCTTCATTCTAACTATACCGTATGAACGCAGGGGTTGTGCACAATATTATATTCCAAGCGTTCAAATTCACGTAATTCGTGAACTTGAACGTTCGAATTATATCATAAAAAGACGAACGATTTCAATGAGTTGACCGCCTAGCCGTCGCGGGCAATCCGGCGCCACGGCGACCGCCATTTCTCGGGAGCGGCTAGATCCCCAACATCTCTGCTCGCCAGGTCGCACGTCCTGTGCCCGCTACGCCGATCCCTCTTGGCTTATAACCCCAACCCCCGGCTTCGCCCGAACGACCAATCCACATCGCCGCTGGGCATGGCGACGCCGGAGACGGGGCGGCCGATATGCTGTTCGAGCGCGGGCCGCCACGGAACGAGGCTGAAGCCGAGGCCGTCATCGATCATGGCGAACCGGCCGCTGGCAAGCTGGGTTGAGCCGACAAGCTGGCCCACGACGTGATTGCCAGGAATGGCGGGCCGCCATTCCCGCCCCCGCTCGGCGGCGAGCGCCTTGCCGGCGCGCTCGATGTCGCGGATCTCAAGCCGCTGGACCAGGTCTTTGGGAGCCCGGATCCGGCCGCCGCCAAGGTCCGTGGCATAGCCCTTACCGGCAAGCCATTGCCGACGTCTGGCTAACGCCGTGCTCACTTCCTGGCCGAAGCCCTCGTCCGCCAGAGCGGTGCGCTGCCGGGACACCAGCTCGCGGTCTGACCGCGCGGGTAGGTCGGTCGGGATACGCCACCGGTCCACGTCGATCCGCTCGACATGGCCCGCCCGGCGCAACGCCTCCAGGCGCCGAACATGGGATCGGACGTAGGCCGCGGGATCGCCACCCAGGCGCTCGATGGCGCCGACGGCCTGCTCCAGATGCTCGGATGGGCGATAGATGCCTTCCTTTCCGGCCATGGCCAGGATGTTGCGGTCCGAGGCGCGCGAGCCAGCAGGCGCCGCGCCGGCTGCCACGCCCCGCTGGACCTCCTCGGCTCGGGCCGGGTCCATCTCGAGGTGATGGACACGCCCGTCCACGCCGTCGATGACGAGCCGCACCCGCTCGCCCATCTCGTCGCCGCCCAGGCCCTTGTCGAGCACCCGGCCGACGATGGACTCCGTTGGCTCTCGCCCGTGGAGGACGTAGCGCCCGATAGCCCGTTGCTCAGCTAGGCCCTCGCGATCGAGCGCCCGGTGCATGGCCTTGATGAGGTCGCCGCGCTCGCCCATCTCCCACAAGGCGGGCTCGGCCTGGGGCGACACCGTCCAGCGGCCGGTTTCGACTTCAGTGGCGAGGCCCATGCGCTCCAACTTGCGCGCCCGCTGGATCAGCAGGGCCCGGTTCTGCCAGAGGCTGTCCAGCATGTCCCTGTCTGGCCGCAGGTCGGCGAACTCGTTGCGGCTCCGCTGCTCAGCGATCAGCATGCGGTCCAACCGCGTGAAGCGATCGGCATCGACCTCCCGGTCCAAGCTGCGCGTGACCTCCTGCTCGGCCTGCCGGCCGAGCTCTTGGGTGACGACATCGCTCGCCGCTCCCGGATGCCGTGGGCGATGTAGTCGCCGGCGATGTTGAGGGTCTTGCCGTCGTCGGTCATGGAGAATGATGTGGGTGTGGGGATGACCGGTGTTGTGGTGATCGACCGCGATCCAGTCGCGCCTGGTGCCGAGATCGGCTTCCATCTGCCTCATCAGATCGCGCGTTGTGGCGCGCGGATCGGAGACTTCGACGCCGTCCTCCGCCAACACGATGAAGCGGAACTGGTGACGGTCTTCACGGCCACGTTAGACGAAGGCTCGGCCATCCTTTAGATCGCGTTCAGCCGAGTAGACTCCCTTTTCGCCGTCCTTCGTCACGCTGTCGCGTTGGAGATAGCGCAGGTGCGCGTCTACCGCCTTGGCGCTGACGAAAGCACGCCCGCGCGCTGCCCCATCTTGGGGGTTGAGCTTCACGACCCGGGCCTTGACCGCGACGCGCCGCGACCACGTACGGACCGCTCCGTCCCGGCTCCAGGGGCTCCGATTCTTCAGCGCCACCGCCACCGCCGCGCCACGACCACGCGCATTGAACCGGCCGCTTCCCTTCCCGGTCCCGTTCAGGCGGGTGGGGTCGCCGCCGGCCCGGCGAATAGCCTGCTGGATCTGTCCCGTGAAGCTGGTCGGACGGGCGCGGACCCCACGCGCGCGGCGTCCGCCAAGTCGCTCACTACTCAGATCGCGGATCTTGCCGGGACGGAGTCGAAAGTCATCGTCATCGCGTGCCATGGCATGACGATGGAAGCCGCGCGAAAGCCCGCAAAAGGCTGACTGCACGCGCCGTCGTGCAGAGTGACGTTGCCCCCAACTTTTATCCAGGTGCAACTGGAGTCTGGCGCTGCTCGGTTTGGTCGGTGGTAAGGGGCCAAGGCGCGAAGCCTTTCGCGAGCGCAGCGCCTTGGCCCCGTTGCGTCGAGAGCTGCTCGGCATAGGCGGCGGGCGTCAGCCAGCCGATGCGCGAATGGGGGCGCACGGTGTTGTACAACAGGGTTTTGAGAACGCCCACGGGACTGGCTTTCGTGAGCTTTTGTATCGATGGCATCCGTGGTTTGGTCTTCGCGTTTGCATCCATGGGACGATCGACAAGGCCGGTGGTGTTGTTTTCCGTTGCACGCTGAGCGGGTCTGACGCGGATCGCTGGCTGGAGGTCCCAGCGTGGATGTTCGATCACACCGCTTGCGCGGGCCGGGCGACGCTTTCGACGAGCCCATTTGTCGACATGGCGGCGCTGTCGGCCTTGGGGAAGCTTCTGGCGGATCTGCTCAAGGCGCGCCCTGCATCATCGAATGCGCCGCTTTCCGGCGCATCATGTGCCTCTCGCGAGCAGAATCGGGGAGAGGCCCATGTCAGGGAAGACAGCATCCTGCCGGGCGGCGGCACGGCAGAGCCGGACCAAGTACGGTCGGCGGCGCAAGCCAGAGCAGATGGATCTGTTCGGAAGCGGCCAGTCCAGCGTCGTGATCGGCGCGCCGGCGTGGCCGGAACTGCCGGCGGAGACGCAGCGTGCGCTGATCAGGCTGATGGCGCAGCTGCTTCTGGAACATGCGGACGAGAGCCCAGCCATGACGGGGGCCGGTCATGATCTCTGAGAAGATCCGCCCCCATCATCTGGAGCGCAAGGCGCAGCTCTATGTCCGCCAATCGTCAGTCCATCAGGTGCAGCACAATCGCGAGAGCGGCGCGCTGCAATATGCCATGCAGGGTCGTCTGAGAGCGCTCGGGTGGTCTGCGATCGAGGTCATCGATGATGATCTTGGCCGTTCGGCAGCGGGCGGCGTCCAGCGCGCCGGCTTCGAGTGCATGGTGGCGGAGGTGTGCCTCGGCAAGGTCGGCGCAGTATGCGCGCGGGAAGTCTCGCGCTTCGCCCGTAACAGCCGGGACTGGCAGCAGCTGATCGAGATGTGCCGCGTGGTCGACACTGTGCTGATCGACCAGGAGACAGTATACGCACCGCGCCAGGGCAATGATCGGCTGCTGCTCGGCCTGAAGGTAGCCTCAACGAGTACGAACTCGATCTCTTGCGCCAGCGCTCGCTCTCGGCCCGCCACGAGAAGGCGCGCCGCGGAGAGCTCGTCGTCGGGGCGCCGGTGGGTTTCGTGAAGGTCGGCGATCGCTACGAGAAGGATCCAGACCAGCGTGTGCAGCAAGCCATCACGCTGGTTTTCGACAAGGTTCAGGAACTGGGCAGTGCCCGTCAGGCGTTGCTGTGGTTCCTCGAGCATGATCTTGATCTGCCGGTGAAGCGGAGTAACGGTGACATCGCCTGGCGGCGGCCCAACTATGCCTCGATCCACCGGATGATCGAGAACCCGATCTACGGCGGCGCCTATGCCTATGGTAAGACGGCAGTGGCGGCGGGCCATGGCGCTGCGGGCGTCGGCGTGAAGATCCGCCGCAAGGCGCGCAGCGAATGGCTGGCGCTGATGCCGAACGCGCATGAGGGCTATGTCAGCTGGGAGAAGTCCGAGGCGATCCGGATAATGGTCAGCAACAACGTCCCCACCAGCCGCCATCACGGGGCGCCCAAGCACGGCGATGCTTTGCTGGCCGGCCTGATCCGGTGCCGTCGTTGTGGACGCAAGCTGACGCTCCGATACTCCGGTTGAAGCACTCGATCCCACGCTACAGCTGCAGCCGGGGCTGGATGGACAATGGCGAGCCGCGGTGCATCACCTTTGGCGGTCTGCGCGTCGACGATACCATCGAAGATGCAGTTCTCGGTGTTGTCGGTCCCGGTGCCATCGCAGCCGCGGTGGCCGCCGAGCAGGAAGGAGACCAGCGGCGGGACCAGGTGCGGGCGGCTCTTCTGCGCGATCTCGAGGCCGCGCGTTACACGGCCGATCGCGCCTTCCGCCAATACGATGCAACCGACCCCGCGAACCGCCTCGTGGCCGGCGAGCTTGAAGCACGCTGGAACAAGGCGCTTGCCCGTGTCGCGGAGGTCGAGAGCAAGATCGCCGCGCTCGACGCAGCGCGACCAATACCTGCTCGCGATCCGGCGTCACTGGCAACGCTCGCGACGGACCTCGAGACCATTTGGTCCGCGCCAACGACGGATGCGCGACTGAAGAAACGTATCGTGCGCACCCTGATCCAGGAGGTCGTTGCCGACATCGATCCGGAAGCCGCAGAGATCATTCTCGTGGTTCACTGGATCGGCGGTGTGCACAGCGAGATACGCCTGCCCAGGCGGCGGCGCGGGCAACGCAACGGCACCTCCGCCGACATCATTGCCGCTGTGCGCACGCTGGCCTTGATCGCCAATGACGATCTCATCGCCGGCATTCTGAACCGCAACGGGGTCGTCACAGGCAACGGCAATCGCTGGACACGCGAGCGCGTTACTTCGCTGCGATCTCACCACTGCATCCCGGTGTACAAAGCCGCCCCCGATAACATCGAGCCGTGGCTAAACCTCAGCACGGCAGCGCATCTTCTCAAGATCGCACCAAAGACGCTCAGGCTGGCGGCGGAAGCTGGCGAGATTGCCGCCGTCCACCCCTTGCCGGATGGTCCCTGGATCTTCAGCCGCGCCGCTCTCTCATCGTCAGCAGCGCGCGTTATCGCGGAACACGCCCGGCACAATCCTAAATACCCCACGGGATCGCATCCCGATCAGCAAAACCTATTCTCTTCAACCACATAGACAGATGGGTGTTCAGATGCATGGTTGTAGTGCCGGCGCCAGGCCTCGATCACGACCTTGGCCTCGACCCGCGAGCGGAACCATTCGAGGCCAGGCACTCGTCGCGGAACTTGCCGTTGAAGCTCTCGGTGGCACCGTTCTGCCACGGCTTGCCGGGATCGATCAGGACGATCTCGATGCCCTGCTCGACGATCCACTCGAGCAGTGCCCGCGCGACGTGTGTGTCGGCTTCCCGTTCTTGAAGTAAATGACGATGTTCTCGGGTCCGTAGGACTGGCCTTCGATGCGGACTTCGCCGTGCTCGATCAGCTTTGCCATGAAGTCGCTCTTGGCGAGCACGCGGCAACCGCGTTCAACGAAAAGCCGCTGGAACTCGGGCATCCGCTCTATTTGCAAGCCGTGGGCGTGGCAGTTGTAGGTCTTGTCCCGGTCTATGATCTGAAGCCGGTGCCCGCCCATAGTGATCAACTGCTCCCAGGCAGCCGCGAATTGGCTCGGATACTCGATCACCATAACCGCATCGATGTCCTTCTGAAGTTCTGGATCACCATTCATGTTGAATCCTTCCCGAGACATCGCGTCAGAACGGAATGTCATCAATCTAGAGGGGTCGGCACAGGTGCATCGCCCGGCAACGGGAGGTTGGTCACGACGAACAGGTTCACGATGTCCTCCCGGTCCATGAAGAGGACTTGGCTCCGCTCCTCGCAGCCAACGTCAGCTCGCTTGGCGCAAAGCCACCGGTTCGTCGTCGAATCCCTTGCGGCATTCCTCGCGTAGGAATTCCACTACTGCGGTGAGTTGGCGGTGATTGGCACGGCAGATTACTTCCCGGCCGACCTTCTCTTGGGAAACCAGCCCAGCTCTGACCAGGCCGCCGAGATGGAAGGCCAAGGTCGATGGCGCCGCACCGAGACGAGCCTGGATGTCGCTGATGATCATGCCGTCGAGACCAGCCCTCACGAGCAGCCGGTAGATGTCGAGCCGGGTCAGGTTGCCCAGCTCAGCCAGGCATTGCGCGGCGAGTTTGCGGTTCACCGGGCGAACATATCGGAATGCAATGGTGAAAACAACTACATTCCTAGTTTTATCACTATGTCGTGGAGTGCCAAGTCATACCCTTGGCCGTTCCTCGCCTTGGAATACTTCCAGGATGGGAACTATCCAGCCTGCGCTAGCGTCTCGAGAAGTGGACAGGCGGGCATCGTCCCTCGGGCGCACGCCTTCACCATGCTGGCTAGAACTCCTTCCATGCGCTGAAGATCGGCGATCTTTGCGCGGACCTCGTCGAGATGGTGGGTAGCGATGTCATGTACTCGACGGCACGATCTGGACTTCTGATCGGCCAGATCCAGCAGCCGTCGAACCTCATCGAGAGAAAAGCCGAGATTGCGCGCGCGACGAATGAAGCAGAGACGATCGGAATCACTCGATCGATAAAGGCGATACCCTCCGGCAGTCCGCTCGGGCTTCGGCAGGAGGCCAGTGCGCTCGTAGTAGCGGATGGTTTCGATGTTCACACCGCAGCGCACGGACAGGGCGCCAATTGAGAAGCACTCTTCCGCAGGGCGTGCTGCCCGGCTTGACCACCTGTCCATCTTCATCGCCATGCTTGCCTTCACCGTGGACACCATGTCCGATTGATCCGGGCTCTGTTCCAAAACGCCGCCATATAGCGTGGCGAGCACCCTCTCGCGCTCCCCGCACCCCAAGGCAGTAGCCGCGACGGCGGTCTAAGCACCGCTTACAGACGAAGCGTTCACCAAGACGAAGGTTTGCCTCGGCGGCGCGCGCGTGCCGGAGTGGCCGGCTCGCAGGCTCATGCGGGCGCGACAGCGAAATCGCCCCGCCACATGCATTGTCGCTTGACACGAGGTCGTCAGACGGGCGACGAGAATGCGAATTATTACCACTAACACTCGGCAGCCCTGACATGGACTTCTCCGGCATTTGTGCTACCGGCTCATCGGCCGGCCATACGACGAAGCGATGCCGTGAAGCCCGCCATTGAAGGCTCAGAAGGCAATCCCGTGTTGGCTGGCCTTCGCCTGGTGCATCGGCTTGTCGGGCTCACTGTGTCGCTGTGGCTGCTCCTGCTGGGTGCGACCGGAGCTTTGCTTGTCTTCAAGGATGACTGGCTGCACCTGACGCAACCGGTGACGGCTGGCCCCTCTCCCGACGCGCAGGCGGCGACGCCTTCAGGCCTCGCGCGCCGAGCCAGGGCCGCAGAATTCGCTTTCGGGGCCGATCGCATCTGGGCCTTGGTGCTCGCGGGTCCGTCGATCGCGCTCGATCAGGTGTATCTGCGCGACCATGCGGGTGGTGGCTATCTCGATCCGCAAACCGGTGCCGTCGTTGCCCGCTGGGACGGTGCCGAGCGCGTCGTCGATGTGCTGTTCGATCTGCACCATGCGTTGATGCTCGGTGATGCGGGGAAGAAAGCCGTCGGGATCGTCGGGCTGCTTGGGGCGATGCTGGTGCTGTCGGGTCTGGTGCTGGCCTGGCCCACGCTTAGGCGTCTTCACGGTTCGGTGTGGCCAAAGAGCACGACACGGTCTGGCTTGGTCGTGGCGCACCGGGAACTCGGGCTGATCGCGGCCCTGCCACTGCTTGGCATCATGCTCACTGGTGCAGCGGTGATTTTTCCTGCCACCGCGAGAGTGCTGCTCGGCGGCGACTCGAAGCTCTCCATAGCGGCGCGCACTCCGGCGACATCTTCCGGATCGTCCGACACCGCGTGGCAAGCGGTGTTCTCCGCAGCCCTTGCGCGTTTCCCTGAAGCGACTCCCCGCGCCATCACTTGGCCCAAGGCACCCGATACCGCGATTGCCGTGCGGCTGCGGCAGCCAATCGAATGGCATCCGAACGGGCGCACGACCGTCCTAGCGACCGCGGCGGGCTACGTGGTCGACACACGTGATGCTGCTGCTGCGCCGCTGCCTGATCGGCTCGTCAACGCCGCCTATCCAGTCCACGCCGGCAAAGTGGGCGGTCTGCTCTACAGATCGCTGGTCGCGCTGGCAGGTTTGGCGCTCGCGCTACTCTCCTCATACAGTGCGATCGCCTATGCTAGGCATCTGTTTGGAGGCCTGGGACAACGCAAGGCCAGGCCGGCCTCCCGCGGTTGACAGCAATCCTTCGATCGCCGGTCATTAATGCTGAGGGAATTAGGCATCTGGGCCGGAGAGTGTGGACCAGCGCGCACTGCTTGCCTGTTCACGCAGACCGGCGATGTGCGCCTTGAGCGCGCGGAAAATGACGCCACGATCGTCACCCACAAGAAAGCTGCGCACGCCGCGCCGAAGCCATTGGCCCAGCTGCCCATCGGCCCGCGGAACGGCGCAGTACGGGACGCCGGCGACCCGGCTACGCTCGGCGATCAAGTCCAGCGCCGTCAGCACGTCGGCGTGCTGAGGCTGACAAGGGACCCCAAACGACTGAGAAAGGTCGATCGCGCCCTCGATCACCAAATCGACGCCCTCAACGGCCACAATGTCATCGATCGCTTCGACGCCTTCCCGGTCCTCGATCATTACCGCGACCAGAATCTCGGTGTTGGCGAGGGCCATGTAGTCAGGCAGGCTCAGCGTTCCGAAGCCGGTCGTCCGGCCACCCGAGATGCCGCGCGCTCCCACGGGGTGGTAACGGCTGGCGCGGACGGCGATGCGCGCCTCTTCGGCAGAGCACACATGGGGTACGACAATTCCCTGCGCGCCGGCATCGAGCACCCGGAGAATTACATCGGGCTGCGCGCCGGGAACGCGCACGAGTGGAGTGACGTCGCAGCACTCGGCGGCGCGGATGAGGTTCTCCAGCGTTTCCGGGTTGGGGCTCACATGCTCCAGGTCGAGGATGACAAAGTCGTAGCCTGCGTACCCGAGCATCTCCACCAGAAGGGGCGCCGGCACCGAGTTGATCAGGCCGAAGAGTGGCGTGTCGCCGCGCAGCGCGCGCTTGAACCTATTCGGCCGCAACATTCACAGCTTCGTCGATCGGCAGGAAGATCGTCTCGGGATGCGGATGCCGTAGAAAATCGTGGTGAGAAATGTGCCACGCGTAGGCGCCTGCGAGGGGGAAGAGCAACACGTCGCCCACCCGCACGCGGTCGACCGGCGCTTCGGTCGCCAGCACGTCCTTCGGGGTACAGAGCTGGCCGACCACAGTAACGGCCTCACGGACGGCTTCGAGTCTCCGGTAGGGCCGCCGCCAGGGCTCGATCGGCAGCACGCGGAACGGATGACTGTGGCTCTGGGCGTAAGGGGTGCGGAAATGATGGGTACCGCCGCGCGCGACGACGAACGTCCGACCGAAGGTGCTTTTGATATCCAGCACCTCCATGGCGTAGACGCCGCAGCCCGCGGCGACATACCGGCCCATTTCGAACCGCAGACGCCAGCCCTTCAATCCGCGCCGCGCCACGAGTTGGGCGAGCCCGGCGCTGAAGACCGGCCAGTCGAAGACTTGCTCGGGATCGCGGTAGTTGATGCCGATGCCGCCGCCGACGTTGATGTGCCGGACCTCCAGCCCGTGCTCACGGTTCCACGATTGGACGGTGCGCACATAGCCGTCGATCAGCGCCAGATGAGCCGCCGCGTCGCGCTGACCCGACATGAGGTGGAAGTGAAACCCCTCCAGGCGCAGCTCGGGATGGTCGGCGAGCCAGGCCAGGCATTCGCCCAACAGCGCGATATCGATCCCGAACGGCGTCGCCCGCCCGCCCATGGCGAGCGGCACGTCCGGCATTTCCGTGAGCGGCAAGTTCATGCGCAGCAGGATCGCCGGCCTCACACCTATGCGCCGGGCGAGAACGCCGAGCCGCTCCAGCTCGCCGAGGCTTTCGACGTGGATGCGCTCGACGCCTGCATCCAGGGCGGCCACCAGCTCCTCGTCCGTCTTGCCGGGGCCGCCGAAGATCAGCGGCGCCTGCGGGCAATGCTCGCGCAGCCAGGCGAGTTCGCCCGACGAAGCGATCTCGAAGCCCGCCACGATCGGGGCGAGCGTCCGGAGGATGGGCGCATCCGAATTCGCCTTCGCCGCATAGAACAGCTCGAACTCGGGCGGCAGGCTGGCGACGAGGCCGCCGGCGTGGCGGCGCAGCGCCTCGAGGTCATAGAGATAGGCGCACCAGGGGCTCGTCGCCGCCGCCTTGGCCGCAGCGGCCGCGCGCGAGATTTTCGGCCAATTGGGCAGCATCATACCATCTCCGGGTTGAAGGGGCTGGGCAGCGGCACATATCCCGCGAGCCGGTCAGCCTGTTTGAGGAAGCGTGTCGTCAGGTTCGCCTTGGCCGGCAATGGCGCGCCGCCAAGGAGGTCGTCGAGTCGCCGCCCGGCGCGAGGCCCGAGCCCCGCCCGACAGGCCTGAACCTCGCGGCGGACGATTTCCCACAGCCGCCTGTGAAGCTTGGAATCGCCGTCCGCCAGATGATGCACGGCCTCGCTTAGCTGGTTCACCAGAAGGCAGTAGGCGATCCGGTTCCAACCGCGCTCCTCGTCGTACCACAAGGCAGATTGAGTGCGCGCGTCGAGGGATGCGATGCGGATCGGGTCGAAGCGCCCCTCGACGAGCTTCACGCCTTCGAAGTCGCGCAGGATCATCCGGTCCGGCCAACCGTCGCGCAGTCCGATCAGGGTGTTCTGCAGATGAGGTTCGAACACGAGGCCATGGACCAGCAGTGCGTGCAGCACTGGCGGAACAAGCCGTTCCACATAAGCCGCGAACCAGGCCTCGACCGTGGCGGCGAGCGGCGAGCGGTCGCGCCGGGCGATGGAGCGGCACCAGTCATGCGCCCGCGGCAGGCCGGTCGGCCAATCCGAGAACAACGCCGCCGCCAGGACGGGCGTCGTCCCTCCGGCTACGAGCGGCTGAACGCCATCGCGCAGGATGAGGCCGAACGCCTCGTTCACGGCGATGCGCTCGTCCGGGTCGGCGTCGGGCAGATCCACGGTTAGGAAGCCTGGCTCGGACAGCACGGCGAAGCCTGGGAACGTCGTGGTCAGCTCCGGCAGCAAGGTGCGCAGAATTCGAGTCACGGCGATCGCGCCATCAAGCTCGTAAACTGCGTTCTTGCGCAGGCAGTTGGTGATCCGCACGTGAAGCGACAGCTTGTAGAAATACGGGTTGCGGGGGTGGAACAGCGTGCGGATCGAGGAGGTCGGGACGTAGGCCTCGCCCTGCGCACCGAGGTCGCGCAATTGCCCGCTCCGCAAGGCGCGCTGCACCGCCGGCAGCTTGCGGATGTGGCCGGCCTGCCAGGGGTGCACGGGCGCCAACGCGTAGCCTGGGGGCAGGGCGAGGCCGGATTGTTCCAGGACGACCTCATCCGGCATGCGGTCTAGCAAGCTCGCCTGCCGCAAGTGGTCGCGGGGTACGGCGAAGTAATGCAGGGGAAATCGCACTCGGAGTTCCGGCGAGTAGGTCCGTCGGTCAGCGCTGGTGAAGCCTTGCCGACTCTTGGGCGCGGGATGGAAGGCGTGGCCCGCGACCAGCGCCTGTTCAGACTCGATGTAGTGGCTCAGACCATCGGTCGGTGGAGCCGGCCACACCCGGCCGGCAAGGATGGTGCTCACCGTTTCCACGCTGTCGCAGACCTGGGCGAGCAGCTCCTCGTTGAATGGCGTTTCGTACCTGGCTGACAGCTCTCTCAGCAGCAGGGCGGCGAGCGCGCGCCACTCGACCGGCGCCCAGGGCTGCCCCGGCGAGCGGGCGTAGACCGGCGAGCGGTGACGGTATCGGTCGGAGCCGGCGGGCGGATCGACCGCCACGATCAGGCGGGCGCCGGTTCTGGGCAGGACGACGTGCAGCGCCTGCCCGCCGGGCAGGGCGGCTCGCAGGCCAAGCGGCCAGTCATTTTCTCCGAAAGGGGCGCCGAGGCTGACCTGGCCCTCCGGCGCCGCGGCTTCGCGGCAATAGCAGTTCAGAAGGGTCTGCATGCCGTGACGGGCCGCGTCCGCCGCCGCGGCGGCCTCGGGATTCGGGAGCGCCTCGAGCGAGGTGGTGGTGAAAGTCACGGGTCGTCTCCTGGATCAGGGAAATTGCGGACGAGCCCTGGGTGTCCGGGTGGCGAGGAGGTAGAGGACGCTGGGAGCCAGCACGGCGGCACCGATCAGGAACGGGCTGGCGCTTCCCGTCGCCTGGCTGATCGCGCCTGCAGCCAGGCCGGCCGCGACGCCGCCCCATTTGGAGGCGCTGTCCAGGCGTCCGAAGATGCGTCCAGCGTTTTCAGCGTGGGCGATTTCTGAAATCGCGCCGTTCAGGCCGATGAATCCGGCGGTCATGGTGAGCCCCATGAGCACGCGCCAGGCGACCAACGCGGGGAGGCCGACCGCCAGAGCCTGGCCGACGAGGCTGGCGGCGAGCAACACGAGGGCGATCGCCAGGGTCAAGGTCAGACGGCTTTGCCCGAGACGCAGGCTGAGCGGACCGGCGCCGACCAGGTAGACGAAGTGAGGCAGGCCAAACAGTGCCCCGGCCATCCCGCCGGGAAGTCCAGGCGCGATGCTTCGCGCGAACTCGATGAAGTAGGGGAAGGTGACGACCGTCGAGAACGCGAAGGCGAACTGAAGGATCGCCAGACGCCGCACGCCCGGAACGCCGTTTGCCGACGCGACGACCGCGCGTTCCTTGGCCGGGCCGTCCGCGGCCGGGGCCGGGGCCGGCAGCCGCCAGATCAGCAGCGCGGAAATCAGCGGCAGAAGCGCCAGCCAGCGATACAGCTCCAGGGGAGAGCCCATCGTCATGAAGGCGCCCAGCAGCGCCGGCGCCACCACCAGGGCTGCGCGCGCCGAACCCTGCATCAGCGTCAGAGTCCGCGTGAGGTTGCTGCCGCTGGTCACTGTGGCGAGGTAGGCGTTTGAGGCGGAGAAGGTGCCGCCGAGCAGGCCTTGAAGCGCCAAGGCTGCGATGAAGGTCGGCACGTTGGTGGCGAAGCCGGCCATCAAGAAGCTGCCCGCCAGACCAAGCTGAGCGCGCAGCAGCATGGTCTTCTTGCCGAAGCGGTCGCTCAGATCTCCCCAGATCGGCGCGCTTAGCGCGGTCATCAGGGGCGGCAGCACGTAGCACCAGCCGGCGAGCCAGGTCGTCTGGCTGCCGAGAGAGTCCCGCAGGATGATCGGGAAGAACGGCGGCATCCCCAGCGCCGAGAACGACGCCGTGAAATGCCCGACGACAATGGTCGCCACGGTCCAGCGCGGCGGGCTCATGACGCCCTCAGGAAGTTCGGCGCGGTCTCGCCATAGAACTTGTTGACGTCCGCGGCTCCGGTGCTCGCCTTGCTCTCCAGGCTCGCGGCGCGAAGCAGGTACTTCAGCGGCAGACGCTCGGCCTGCAGAAGCGCGCGACGTGCAAGAGTTACGTCCTCGCTGTCCGCCGCGAGGTCGTCGAGGGCGGCGCTTAGCGCCTCGCGCACGCGACGATAGAAATCGTCGCGCGTCGCATGCCCGGCCTCCGCCATGGCCTCGACCAGGACGGCGAGATTAAGCTGCAGCGTGATGGTGATGAACATGCGCGCGAGCGCCATCGGATCGTCGACGACGATCCGCCGGTCCAGGAGACCGTCGAGCCAGGGCGACAGATCCGATCGGCGGCTCGCCAGACGCGCGCCGTCTATGCGCGCCGCGTCGTTGTCCTTCAAAAGCAGGCGCAACGGCGAGCCGGCGGACAGCGCCAGCATCGAGTTCTGCTGGTTCGACTCCAACGCCACGCCGTAGCGGATCCACAGCGTCAGGTGCAGCCGCGCGGTGAGCTCGAGATACTCCTCGAACAGGCGCAGCAGGTCGCCGCCCCGATGCCGGTCGGCCAGGGTCTCGATGACCAGCCGTCGATCCGGTCCGCGCGCGGCCAAAGCGGCGACGGGAGCGACGTCCTCGTCGCGCAGCGTGTCCGGATAGCGGCGCAGGATGAAGCCGAGGAACGGCTGATCGGCCACGCAGCCGCCCACTTCCTCGTCAGTCAACAGAAGGCGATGGCCAAGCTCCGGCAGGTCCGCGGCGATCGCCTTCAGCATGGTCTGAACCCCGTGGCCGTCGCGGATGGTGCTGGGCTTGATTGTGCGGAGGTTCCGCGTGCCCAGAGTGCGCATCACCAGCGGAAGCTTGATGTGGTGCGACGGGCAGCCGAGCACCGCGACGGTGCGGACCGAAAGGGTCGGCGTGACCTTCAGCCAGGGGAGCGGCGCGCGCACGACGCGTTCGGTCAGGCCGCTTTCAGCCAGATAGCCGTCCAGTGCGCCGGTCCACATCGCACCGTGCACCGGCAGCAGTACGTGGTCGCCCGCGAGGTCCTCCGGCAGCCCGACATCGGCAAACCGGGGCGCGATGTGGGCCGGCAGGTCGGCGCCGCGGTACAGCGCTCGCGGCGCGGCGACCCAATGCAGCTCGAAGATTGGCTGGAATTCCGGCGCGTAGGCACGCAGGTCCGCTTTGCTGAAGCCAAGCTTGGCTCTGGCCGTCGGATAGAAGGGATGGTCGTGGAAGGCGGCGAGACGGTCATGCCTGAGCAGGCTCGCCGCCCACGTCGGCCAGTTCGCCACGCCGCCGTCGTTGTCGGCGAACCAGCGCGAGCGTTCAGCCGCGCACCAGGCGCCGTGCTCCTCGGCCACGCGGCACTCTTCTGCAAAGGCCTCATGGAAGCCGCGGGTCTCGGCGTCCAACCCGGCGCGGAAGTGGCGCAGAATGCTCGCTAGGTCGGTCAGGGCTTGCGCCTGGCCGTCGACGCAGGCGATGGCGGGCAGCGACCGCAGACGCCATTCCTGCATGAACCGGCAAGGCTCGACCGGCAACCAGAGTACAACGCCCGCGAGTTCGGCCCCCAGCCATCCGCCCGACCGCAGAGCCGGGTCGAGCTGATCGGCGAAGGAAAGGGCGGTCCCCTTCTCGATGCGGCCGCGGCTCATGCAGCCGCGCACGTCCTCGCGCAGCACGGCATCGAGCACCCGCCGGGTGAGGCGATCGGGCGCGATGGCGCCGATCGTCGACGGCACGGCGACGGTCTGGCAGGCGAGGGAGCTCACGCGCGGATGTCCCAGATCAGGCTGGACTGCGCAGTCTGCACGGCGGCCGCCAACGTGTCCGTGTCGACGGCGCTGGCGCTGAGGACGCCCAGATAATCCTTGTTCGAATGGGTCACGACGACGCGGTCGCCCGGCCGGCGCAGCGCGCGATAATGGACGCGCACGTCAGCCTCTTCGCGCAGGAAGCCCGCCGGCGCCGCAATGACCTCGCCAGGGCGGTCGGCTGCGAAATAAAGGATTGCGGCCGCTCGATCGGCGACGTCGCACTCGCCGAGCGGTTCGCCGAGATGCAGGCGCAGAATCTTCTCGAACAGCGAGATGCCCAGCGTGTGCTCGAGCATGAAGTCCCGGTGATCGCCGACCGTGCGGTAGTTGATCTCGATGAGGCGCGGACCGTCGTCGGTGAGCACAAATTCGGTGTGACATGAGCCGAAGCCGACGCCGAAGGCGGTGAGTTGGCTCAGCACGGCCTGCTTTTGGGCGGTCGTCAGCCAATCACCCCAGCGCGCCTCCAACTCCACGAAGTTGGGCGGCGGCCCCAAGGTGACGCGAAAGCCCCCGAGGACGCGAATGTCTGAGCCGTCGCCGAGCGTCTCGAGCGTGTAGAGATCGCCCGCCACGAACTCCTCGAGCAGCATCGCGCGGCCCGGCTGGGCGCTCCAGACGCTGCGGCAATGAGAGGCCAGTTCGTCTCGATCCTGGCATTGGCGAACCTGCTGGCTGCCGACCCCTTCACGGGGCTTGGCCACGCAGGGGAAGGGCACGCCGGACAGGCCCGCAAGCTCGGCTTCATTCGTCACGACGGCATGCCACAAGGTGTCCAGACCCTGATCGCGCAGGAAGGCGCGCATGGCGGCCTTGTTCTTCGCCCGGTAGGCCACTCGCCAGTCCTTGCCGGGGAGGCGGAAATACTCGGCCGCGAGGGCGGTGCTGGTCTGTAGGTGGTCGCTATTGGAGAAGACTGCGACAGGACGCTCGCCGCGCCCGCTGATCTGGTTGACGACCGCCACCGGGTTGAACACGTCGCAGGCGACGATCTCGCCCGGATAGGCCGGCAAACCAGGCGCGGCGAAGTGGCGCCTGTGCGCCTCAACGTTGTCGGTGAGCAAGGTCACAGAAAGCCCAAGACGACGGGCCGCAGGAAGGAAGCCCTCATTGACCGACTCGGTCGGCACATGGGCGAGCAGGACGAGATTGGCCATGAGGGGACAGCTCCATTCATTAAGTCGCAATTCAGCTGCGCAGCAGCTGCGGTGGGGTCTATCTATATATGCGAATGAGTCGCAATTGCAATAGAAAAAATACAGTTAGGCGCATCAATGAGCGCCAAGATCTTGGTCGTCATACCGCCGTTGGAGCGGCCTATGGCCTGGCTCTGAGTCCCCTTTTGCGGCCAGGCCGTGACGATGGACCTTGACGATGGTGGCATCGACCATGGCGCATTCCATGTGCGGCTCGTCCGAGCAGGCCTCGAAAAGCCGGACGAAAACATCGGCTTTGACCCAGTGGCGATAGCGCTTGAACACCGTGTTCCACTTGCCGAAGAGCGTTCGCCGCGTACTCCGCAGTGAAGCGCGCCAAGTCGGTGTCGCAGGCACGCTTGGGCACGATATTGATCGTGCCACCGACGCTGCTTTGGGCGACATGCCATAGAGGACCGTGCTCGGCCCCTTGGCCGCAAATCCTCGCCAAGAATGTCGATACCGTTGGCGCCGTAATGCGCGACCACGGCGGTCGCGCGAACGGCGAAAGCCGTGCTTGCCGTCGGGCAAGCCAGATACCATCAGAGATTGGTCGTCAGGCTCAGCATGAAGGCGCGTCCAGGCCCAGGCACACGGCCGACCGGGCTGGTATCGACACCCCGGAAATAGTAGTCGGTATCGAGTGCGTTGTTCACCGTGAACGCGGCCGTGACGTTGCGGCCACCACGGACTTCGAAGTCGCGAGCCAGCCGGAGATTGAGCAGCCAGTAACCGGGAACTTGACCGATCGTACCGGTCAGATCTTCGGCTACGGTATTGGCCGCATCGGTGAACGCATTGCTCTGGTAGTATCCTGTAGCGCCGAAACTGTAGGGACCCGTCCGATAGAAGGCGCCAAGACTCAGCAAGTGTTGCGACGCGAACGGCACTCTGTTGCCAGCATATTGTCCAGACTGCAGCCGAGCGTCCAGGAACGTATAGGCGGCGCGGATTGCAGCACCAGGAAAGATGGCGGGCTGCCAGTTCGCCTCGAGTTCGAACCCTTGGTGCAAAGTCTGTCCAAGGTTGAGAAAACGCTGGGAGAAGCGGTCGAAGTCGATCTGCGCGGAGAAATCGAAGCGGAATGCCGTCGCACTGAAGTCGAGCCCAGGCATTGGAAACAGGCGGAAACCCACCTCATAGTTCCAGGCCACTTCCGCCCCGACATCCCCGCCACGTGTCACTTGTGCAACCTGCGGCGGACGTAGCGACTTATGCAGGTTTGCGAACAAGAAGATCTCGTCCGACAACCGGTAGCCGATATCGAGGCCCGGTAGCAGCTCCTGACTGATGTTGCGGGAGGCGTTGCGGGCGATGTTGTCGCGAAAGGCGGTATCCACGTATTCGTAGCGCAGACCAGGGGTGATCTGGAGCTTCCCGTTCAGGAACCTGACCGTGTCGTTGGCATAGAATGCGTAGGCATTGGTATCGAAGCGCCAGTCGCGTTGGCGTGTGGTCGCGCGAGTGCGCAAGTTGTACTGGTCGACGACGAAATCGACTCCCTCGCGCACATAACGGGCACCGAGGGTAATTGTCTGGTCGATGCCACCAGGCTTGATGTTCCAGCCCACACGCGGCTCTAGCCCAAAGACACCGAAGGAACGCGGGCTGGTGGATACTACGGCCGGCATCAGGGCGGGATTGAATGGTTCGGAAAAGGTGAAGCTGCGGCTGCTTCCGTGACCGAATGCGAGCAAACTGAACTCAGCCGTATCATCGATTGCATGGGTGTAGACCGCGGAGCCTCGCCAGGTTTTGCCTCCAAAGGCATCATACGGTCGCTGCGACTGCCATCTGTTCTGCTGGTAGGCCTGGGGTGTAAGGGCGCCGGGCAGTTCTGCGTTGGCTTGGTAGAACTGAAATTGTCCCTTCAATTGAGCATCGTCGCTAATATGCCAATCGGCATCGAGCAACACGTTGTATGCCGCCGTGTTTGAGTGATCCCGACTGCCTGCGCCTTTGATGGCATTGAGTTGAAGCTGCATGCCGAGATTGGATGTGACCAATCCACCAGCGCGCATGTAGGTGTCCGTAAGGGCGTTGCCCGTGTGATCCGCCACCGTCACCTGCTCGGACAGCGTGTAGCTGGGTGCCGTCGGTATGGGCCGGGAGATGAAGTTTATCACGCCGCCTACGTTGTTGGGGCCATAGCGCACGGCGGCACCGCCTCGCACGATGTCGATACGGTCGATGGTCTGCATCGTGACGGGAAAGAGCGAGAGCCCGGTTCCGGTATAGGGCGCAAGCGCGAGCGGTACTCCATCGAGCAGCACTTGGGCGCGCTCACTGCGAGCCGGATTGAGTCCACGAATCCCGAAGTTCGGCAACAGGCCCGTACCTGTCTCATCCTGCACAATGACTCCTGGGGACTGGCGCATTGCATCTTCGAGATTTCGGGCGCCCGACTCGCGCAAGGCCCGATCGGAGAGGACGGTTCTTGCGCCAGGATAGGTTCGCACCGCCTTCTCGGATCCGTCGCCAAGCCACTCCCCGACGACCTGCACCTCGGGTAGTTGAACAGTTGTGTCGCTCTGTTGCGTCGGCTGAGGCGTCTGCGCAGCGGCGGCAAGCGGCCAGACGAGTCTACCGAAACCCACGATTGCTGCTGCGGACAGGAGTGTCCGCACGCTTCCCTTCAACATCAAAATTGTCCCCCCCCCAAAATTTGCCGCGATCAGGGGTCGCATCTAATCGATATTGCGACTCACTTGCAAGAGATTTATTGCGTCACTACTATATTTTACGGCATATCGACTGAAGAGAGCGCAGATCGTCTCGCATGTCATCTCTTGCGATCCTCCCTATCGGCGTTTTCGCCGACAGATCCGACACCCCGATCGAAACAATTCGCACCTATGAGCGCCTTGGCTTGGTGGCCAGGTCGCGACGCGCGGCGCAAGTTCTTCGACCTGGCTCGCCTCACCAAGGCGCCGATCGCTCTCGAAACGGTCGCTCGCATCGATGCGTTGTTCGCCATCGAGCGCGACCTCAACGGACTGTCACCCGACGAGCGCAAGCGCGCGCCGCCAAGAGCGCAGCCGCCCGCTAGCCGAAGCATTGGGAACTTGGCTGCGCGAGCAGTACGTCAGGCTCTCGTCCAACAGCCAGGTCGCCAAGGCGATTGCCTACAGCCTGAACTGCTGGGACGCCCTGGTTCGCTTCCTCGACGACGGCCGCCTCTGCCTCAGCAACAACGCCGCCGAGCGGGCGCTGCGCTGCATCGCGATGAGGCATTCATTGTGCACCTCGTTCTCAAGTGTCTGTAAACATTGGAACTTGGTTTTCGGGATCGACGCGACACGGGCGACCTTTCCGGCGGATCGCGTGGTTGCTCACGCCAAGCAGCTTGGCGGCTTCGCCCATCGTCAGCCACTCGCCGGTCTTCTCCGCCGAAGGGTAGGCACGAATCCCATGCACCCTGCGCAGCGAACTGACACGATGCGCGGTCCAGGTTTTTCCCTGACCCGTCGGCATCCTCATCCGGTTCAACGACGCGGCGATGTCTTCGTCCGACCATCGGGTCGCTATGCTCCGCATGACGGCGAGGGCATCTTCGGGAGTGCGGCAGCCATGCTCGCCGGATTTTAGCTTGCGGACCCGAAGCTGCGAGTGCTGACCGCCCCGCCAATGGACCGTCAGCACGACCTCGCGTGCCGCCTCGTCGATGTCGGCGATGATGTCGGTGACCAGGGCGCGCAGGAGCCTTTGGCGGGCGCGCATGCTCACGCCCGCTGCATTCCACGCGGCTTCGAGGTCTTCTGCCAAACCGGCAAAGTTCGGCACAATGGCGGCCGGGTCCGGTGTCCGCACCGCCTGCAGCCGCGCCTCGCACGCCTCGACGCGCCGCAGCGCTGCTTCCCAGCTCTTCTCGAGCTGCGCGGCGATCAGGCGATTGTCGGGATCGCAGGCAGCGTAGCGTCGCTCCGCCAGCAAGGCTTCGTAGCGCGCCTGCTGAAGCTCGAGTTCCACGATGCGCTGCTGTTCGTCCCGGCTTTCCACGTGCAGTCTCTCGGCTTCCCGGGCCGCCTCGATCGCCATCGGTTCGACGGCGCGCAGAAGCTCCCGGGCAATGGCCGCGTCGACACGGGGTCCGCTGAAGGTCAGACACCGCGGCAGCCCCAACATCAGGTTGGGTCGGTCGCAGCGATAGACCGGCTGTCCCGGCGAGCGGCCCGAGTAGCTTACCACCAAGCGGCGGCCGCAACGCCCACAGGACAGCAGCCCGGCCAGCAACGCCCGTCCGCCGCGCCGCCCAAGCTCCAGGGTGACGATCTCGCTTGCCCGCTCGCGGACACCGTGGGCGATGTAGTCGCCGGCGATGTTGAGCATCTTGCCGTCGTCGGTGACGCCCCGCAGGAGGATGTGGGTGTGGGGATGGCCGGTGTTATGGTGATCGACCACGATCCAGTCGAGCCGGGTGCCGAGGTCGGCTTCCATCTGCTTCATCAGATCGCAGGTAGTCTCCCGCAGGTCGGACAGTTCCACACCTTCTTCGGCCGAGACGATGAAGCGAAACTGGTGGCGGTCCTCGCGGCCGCGGTCGAGGAAGGCGCGATCGTCCGCCACGTCACGGTCGGCCGAATAGATCTGGCCCTTCTCGCCGTCCCTGGTGACGCCGTCACGTTGGAGGTAGCGCAGGTGCGCGTCGACCGCCTTGGCCCTGGCGAACAGCCGACCGCGCCGAGCGCCGCGCTGCGGGTTGAGCTTCACGACGCGCGCCTTGACCGCGACCCGACGCGCCCGGGTGCGGTTGCCACTCCCGTCCCGGCTCCAGGGGCTGTGGTTCTTCAGCGTCACTGCCGCCGTCGCGCCACGGCCGCGCTCATTGAACCGGCCACCGCCCTTCGTCGCGGCCGCGCCCAGCCGATCGGGGGTGCCGCCGGCCCGCCGAAACGCCTGATGGATCTCGCCCATGAAGCTGGTCGGACGGGCCCGGACCGCACGGACACGGCGGCCGCGCGGGCGCGCGATGCGACGGTCGTCAACCTTACCGGGCCGGATGCGGAAATCGTCGTCGTCGCGTGCCATGAGACGACGATCGGAAGCCGTGAGAAGGCCTACAAGAGGCGAGCGGCGGTCGTCGTACCGTGGCGTAGAACGACGTGCGCCAGCGTAGGTTGACCGGTCCACACTTCGCGGCGACGGCGCTCGGCACCTTGTAAACAAAGGGAAAAGCGGCACAAGCGCCGCACCCGCTCCTCGGCGGGTCGTCACGAGCGGAGCGGCAAACAACGTGCAGACAGGCTTTCAGGCGCATGGCGCCGACAGCGGGGCAACCCGCTTTATCTTGCCGTCCTAATCAGGCCTGTTAAGTCAAGATGCTCGTTCGCTTTTCTCCGGTTTACCTTCCATCGTCACCCACCTTCCGCACTGTCTGAACAGCGCACGGAGTCCGTTTGTCGACGCGCACTCAGCTTGTATTCTCCAGGCGGGGTCCATGCGTTCCTTCGCGATCAGCACAGGGCCGTCGCATGCTCTTCAACAGTCGTGAACAGAGGTCCAAGCAGTCATAGCGCTCTCATCCTCGATGGACGGCAGCCGGCAAGATAGCGTACATTCCCTGTTTCGCGGCCCGCCAGGGTACGCTCACTGCGCGCGCGGATCTCGATCTTCATCTCCTCTCGTGCAGATCTTCGACAACTTCACTACAGAATGATCGCCCTCGATGTGGCACGGCCTTTCTATGCCGGCGTCAACCTGAGCTTCTCGACAACCTTGGCCCCGAAGCCTATCTGGAACTCCGTACCGTCAATCCACATGCGATGCAGGATACCTGACAGCTTGCGGGCGACGGCCACGATCGCGCAAAGCATGCTCGTCCGCTTGGCCACGCGTAATCCCCAGGCACGCAAGGCCGAGTAGCGCTTTACCCGCAACAGCAAGCTCGCTGCCGCCTCACAAAGAGCTTCGCGGACAGCGCCGTCGCCTTGCTTGGTGATGTGTCCGTCGAAGTCGACGGATGTTCCGGATTGATGGCGTCTGGGCGTCAGGCCGAAGTGCGCTCCGACTGTTCGCGACCGGGCGAAGCGCAGCGGATCATCGACGCCAACCTTGAACGACAGCGCTGCAACCGGACCGACGCCCGGCACGGTCATAAACCGCCGGCAAACGGCATCATGCTGCACCACCCGCAAGAGAATCTTGTGCAATCGATTGAAGCCCTCCGAGACCGCACGGCGCACATCGAGCATGGTCTCGATCATTGCCAAGAAGACGAGGTCGGTACGCTCGATCAGCTGCGCACCCGCGCTTCGAAGCTCCCTCGGCTGACCGAGCCGACCTGAGACCACCCTGGATATGGTTCTCCATGTCGATGAGCTTGCGCTTCAAGAGCTTGCGGTGGACAGAAGCGTGCGCAGTCGCTGCGTCTCGATGTTCTTCACGTGTACTGCCCGGAACCAGCCCAACCGCATCATCTGGGCAATGCCGCGGGGCATCTTTGCGGTCGGTCCTGTTGCGCATGGCCGGCAGCGAGACATGCATGTGTTATGCTTCCACGACGATCATCGGAAGACCACCCGGATGCAACTCGCGATAGAGCCAAAGCCCAATCGACGACGCTTCCAAGCCTATCCGCTGCACGCCCTCTGCGAAGCTCGCCAGGGCCGACCGAATCGCATCCGGATCGGTCGGAACCTTCGCCTCGCGGACGTTCTTGCCTTTTCGGTCCACGATGCAAACGCTGGTCTCCTCGAGGCCAACGTCCAGTCCAACATACACTTCCATGGCAGACTCCCTTCCATGGCAACGATCGTCTGCGATCGTTGCATCAGGCTCCCAAGTGCCGCCACCGCGATTGCTTCCAACGGTCGCCTAGTCGAGCCTGATTAGGGGAGCCGTTGTAAATCAGTGGGCGTAGGCGTCTGGGTCGCGCATGACCTTCGGCGAGTGCATCGTCCCTCCGAATCGGTTCCTTCGTTCACGGGTTCTCCGCTGGCAAGGAAACATCTTGAAAATGCGGCACGTCGAGAATGGTGGGCTGTGCACATCGAGGCATGACAACACAGCGGCCTTTCGCAGCGCCGCTACTGCCGGACGCGCCGCCTCATGGACACGACGTTTACACGTTGGCTGCGTGCGATCGGAGATGCGGAAGTGGCCAAGATTCGCGCGCAGCACGCCAGAATCCTTGCCGAAACCGAGCAAGACGAGCGGAGCGGCTGGCGGCGCGACGAAGCGAGTCCAAGCCGATCATCGACGGGCTGATGAGCTGGCTTTAGACGCAGCTGCCGCAACTTCCGGGTCGTGGCAGGCTCGCCGAGGGCTATGCGCTATGCCCTTTCGAAATGGAACGGCCTGACGCGCTTCCTGAACGCTGCCGTTGAGCGTGTGCTTGGTATATCATCGGTTTGGAAATGCGTTGTCCGGCTAAAGTGTCCGGTCCGTTCAGGTCAAGCGCCATCAGCTTTGTAATCGAATCGCCCGATTCGCGAGGACCCATGTTCGCGGAATGATGTAGAGCCCGATGGCTGCCCCGACAATGGGGTCGACCAGCGACCAACCCGTCAACACAATTATGATTGCAGTGACGACTACCTCCAGCGAGCCCGGCATGTCATGTAGGATGCTGACCCAAGGCCTTTTGCCGTGAGGACGAGGCGACGACTCTGCGGCCAGAAGCTTCATGTTGCCCAAGTTAACGATCAGGCTGCCCATCGCGATGATCAGCATAAGACCCCCCCGAACTTCCGGCAGGCTCAGCGAGCGCTGGTAAGCCTCGTAGAGAATGCAAACCACCAACAACAGAAAAAATGCGCAACCTGTCAGAACGATAGCAACTCCTGCATTGCCATAGCCGTGAGCTTTCACGGGCATAGCGCGGCGTTCCGCGTTTTGGTTGGCGATCATCACTAGTGCTAATCCAGACGCAGAGATCAGCATGTGCGCTGCGTCTGCGAGAAGCGCAAGACTCGCCGCGTGCAGTCCACCTATAACTTCAATGGCCGCGAAGGCCACAGTGACAGAAAGGGCTACTACAAGCCTGCCCCGATGCCCGGCGGCAGCCCCCCCGGTGGCCGGATCTTTATCGCTCATGCCGCGGCTTCCCTGGCCAGACTGTCGGTCTCGCCCCAACCGAAGCGATCATCCAAAAGGACGTCGAATGCATGATCTGAGCGTGCGGTCGTGTTCATCTTTACTCCCGCCTATGCATAGTGAGGTCCCAGATTGTAACTCTGCTCCTTCGTGTAGGTCAGGCTAAAGTGCCGAATCGAAATCGGTCGTTTTGGCACACACTGCCTAAGGGCGCGGCCGCCCACGGCCTGTGCCAGATCATGGTACGATGGCGGCTTATCGGAGGACGAGAGCCGGCGAACAAAGAAACCGAATGGACCGCCTCGACCGCGGGAAGCTTCCTCTTGCAGTGGGGTTCGATATGGCTCGAAACTTGAACGTGACTGGCAAGCTGCGCTTGGACATCCCGATCCTGCTTCCGGAGGTAAATGACGCCGCCGATGCTTGCGTGAAGCGGCTGATATCGGAGATGCGCGGTCGCGAGGGGATCGAAGAGGTCCACGTCGCCACTCGTGATGGCGAGCCTGCTCAGCTCTGCGTTCACTATGATGCTGCCGTTCTGCCGCTGCCGCGCATCCGCGAATTGGTTACCGCAGCTGGCGCAAGGATCGCCGAGCGTTATGGTCACGCAGTGTGGCAGCTCGACATCCAGCACGAGAGGCGTGCGCGCACTATCGCCGAACAATTGCGCGCGCTGCCGGGGGTCCTGGAGGCGGAAGCCAGTGCCGCTGGAGCTGTGCGCATCGAATTCGATCGATCCATCACCTCGGAAGCGTCGCTCGCGCGCGAACTGGCCAAGATGCGCACCGGACGTTCCGCGAAAGCACGTGCGGGCGCCGATGACCATGCCGGGCACGACCATCGGGCGGAGAGGCACGGATCGGGAGAAGCAGAGCACGACCATGAAAGCGGAATTCTTGGACCGAACACCGAGCTGATCTTCGCCCTGACTTGCGGCGGGCTGCTTGGCGGCGGCTTCTTGATGGAAAAGCTCTTGTCGGTTCCGGCTTGGCTGCCATTCGCCTGCTTTCTCGGCGCCTATTTCTTTGGCGGGTTCTTCACGCTGCGCGAGGCGATCGACAATCTGCGCCTGAAGCGGTTCGAAATCGACACTCTGATGCTGGTTGCTGCGGCCGGTGCGGCCGCGCTCGGCGCATGGGCGGAAGGCGCGCTCCTGCTCTTCCTTTTCAGCCTCGGCCATGCCCTCGAGCACTACGCCATGGGTCGCGCGAAGCGCGCGATCGAGGCGCTGGCGGAACTCGCGCCCCGGACAGCCCTCGTCAGGCGCGGTGGCGACCTGCGGGAGGTGCCCGTCGAGGAGCTAGTCCTGGGCGACATCGTCGTCGTCAAGCCGGATGCGCGTCTTCCGGCGGACGGCTTCGTGGTGACGGGCGAGAGCAGTGTCAACCAAGCACCCGTGACGGGCGAGAGCATCCCCGCCGATAAGCAGGCCGTCGCCGATGCGGTGGCAGCCCGGGCGGACCCCGACAAGCTCGATTCGGCCCACCGCGTCTTTGCCGGCACCATCAACGGCAGCGGCGCCATCGAGATCGAGGTCACCCGCAAGTCCACCGACAGCGCGCTGGCCAAGGTGGTCCGGATGGTCAGCGAGGCGGAGACGCAGAAGTCGCCGACCCAGCGCTTCACCGAGAAATTCGAGCGCCTCTTCGTGCCGGGCGTGCTGGCGCTGGCAGGGCTGTTGCTCTTCGCCTGGGTAGTGATCGACGAGCCTTTCCGTGACAGCTTCTATCGCGCCATGGCCGTCCTGGTCGCCGCCAGTCCCTGCGCGCTCGCCATCGCGACCCCGAGCGCCGTGCTGTCGGCCGTAGCGCGCGCCGCGCGCGGCGGTGTCCTGGTCAAGGGCGGCGGGCCGCTCGAGAACCTTGGTTCGCTTTCGGCGATCGCCTTCGACAAGACTGGCACCCTGACGGTAGGCAAGCCGCGCATAACCGATGTCGTGCCTGCCCCCGGTGTCGCGGAGAAGGACCTGCTACGGGTGGCGGTCGCCGTCGAGAGCCTGAGCGATCATCCGTTGGCCCGTGCCATCGCGCGCGATGGCCGCGACCGCCTCGGCAAAGATGTGGTCCCTCGAGCCACCGATCTCGAGAGCCTGACCGGGCGCGGGGTCGCCGCCAACGTCGACGGCGACAGGGTGTTGATTGGCAAGGCTGAGATGTTCGGCACCCAGGGCATCGCGCCACTCTCCACTCCCATGCAGGATGCCATCACGTCGCTTCGCGAGGGCGGCCGCACGACCATGATCGTGCGGCAGGGCAACCGCGATCTCGGCGCCATCGGGTTGATGGACACGCCGCGCGCAGCCGCGAAGGCGGCGCTGGCGCGGCTGCGCGCGCTTGGCATCCGACGGATGATCATGATCTCGGGCGACCATCAGAAAGTCGCCGAGGCGATCGCGCATCAGGTCGGCCTCGACGAAGCTTGGGGCGACCTGATGCCCGAGGACAAGGTCGAGGCAATCAAAAAGCTGCGCGCCGAGGGCGAGGTCGCGATGGTCGGCGACGGCGTCAACGACGCCCCGGCGATGGCCAATGCCACGGTGGGCATCGTCATGGGCGCTGCCGGATCCGACGTGGCGATGGAGACCGCCGACGTCGCCCTGATGGCCGACGATCTCGCCAACCTGCCGTTCGCCGTCGGATTGAGCCGCACCACGCGTTCGGTGATCCTCCAGAACGTCGTCGTCAGCCTGGGCGTGGTGGCGCTCCTGGTGCCGGCGACCATCCTTGGTCTCGGCATTGGCCCGGCGGTCGCGGTCCATGAGGGGTCGACACTGCTCGTCGTCTTCAATGCCCTGAGGCTCCTCGCTTATCGCAACAATAGCGGCTGATGTCCGCGCCGTCAGACCCGGGCAGTGCTGCAACTAATCTTGGAGAAGATAGAGCATGGACGGGATCCAGAAGGGGACGACCGCCGCGCGTAGAGGCCCGGAGGACCCAGATATCCTGTAGAATTGTCGCAGCAAGACTACTTTAGGGATGAGAACCTTGAACCTCTAGCCCGGATATCTCACAGGTAAGAGGTGCATCGGAGTCCTGCCTCTGAGAAAGTTGTTTTGCGAGAACGACTTTC
>JAIEOV010000007.1 GCA_019750135.1 Reyranella sp.
CGCCTCCCCGCTCAAGCTCCTGCTCAATACCCTTCGACCCTGCCTTATCCCTCACCTCCGTGAGAAATGCGGGCTAGCCGCTGGAGCTCCCATATATATATATGACGAAGCGGTCACCAAAGGTGACTATGAACCAGAGGAGAAAAAATGGCAGACACCGCAAATACCGCTCCTGACGCCAAGGGGCATGGACTTCTTTGCCCCTCCTGCAGGGTCGATCTGATCATGAGCGAGCGGCAGGGCATTGAAATCGATTATTGCCCGAAATGCCGTGGCGTGTGGCTGGATCGCGGTGAACTCGACAAGATCATCGAGCGCAACGCGAACGAAGAAGTTCAACCTACGCAAGCCCAATCCTATGCGTCGCAGCCCGCCCCGCAGGGGCAACCCTATCCGTCGCAGGATCGTTACTATGACGACCGGCGCGGCGGGCATGGCGGCGGCCACCACGGACGCGGCCGGAGACGGTCGTTCCTCGGAGACCTGTTCGATTGATGATCGCGTCAGGCTATCGCCGAAGCGCTGAATTGCAATAACGGCAAGAGTTCCATGATGGTTGCGGCGAACTCACAAGCAGCGGCCGCTCCGTCAAAGACCGCTGCGGGCCGGCACAAAAGCAGGCTCGTAGCGGCTCTTGCTCTTACTTCGACCTTCATGACGGTCGAAGTGGTCGGCGGCCTGTGGACAGGCAGCCTTGCGCTGCTTGCGGACGCGGCGCACATGCTGACCGATGCAGGCGGTCTGGCGCTGGCGCTGATCGCCATCCGGTTCTCCGAGCGCCCCGCGACGCCACGCGTGACCTACAGCTACGTCCGAATGGAGGTTCTGTCGGCGCTGACGAACGCCGTTGTCCTTCTGCTGTTGACGATCTACATCCTCTACGAGGCCTACCAACGCTTCCTGAATCCGCAGGATATCCTTGGCGGACCGATGCTGGCGGTGGCTGTCGTCGGCCTTGCCGTCAATTTGGCCAGCATGAAGCTCCTGTCGGCGGGATCGTCCGAGAGCCTCAATGTGAAGGGGGCCTATTTCGAGGTACTGAGCGACATGCTCGGTTCGCTCGGTGTCATCGTCGCCGCGGGCGTCGTCATGCTCACCGGCTGGACACTGGCCGATCCGATCATCGGCGCCGGCATCGGATTGTTCATCGTTCCGCGCACCTGGATCCTGCTCAAGCAGGCGATCCACATCCTTCTGGAGGGCACGCCGCCCGAGGTCGACCTCGCCCTGCTGGAACGGAAGCTGCTGGGCATTCCGGGCGTGCTGGCCGTGCACGACCTTCACGTATGGACCATCACATCCGGGCTCAACGCCATGAGTTGCCATCTTGTCGTGGCCGATCTTGGCCAAGCGCAAGCGGCGCTTCTCGGTGCCCGAGAAGCGATGAAGACCGGTTTTGGCCTGTCGCATACGACGATCCAGATCGAGGACCAGAAGCTGCGGGAGGCCGAGGGCGAATTGAGGATATAGCGGGTTCCCCTGTACGACCGGAACAACAGGCCCGCAAGTCCTCTACGATCAAGGACCATGGCCCGCCTTCAGCGGGTAGTTTCGAAGCGCACGATGGAGGCAGGTATGGGTGGACACCGGAGGCATGGGCGCTGGTCTCGCCGCGGCTATACGGAGGAAATTCCGGATCGATGGACAGGCAATCCATTGGAAGGCCGTCCCGCGCCGCGAATCTTGAGGCCGATGTCCTGGATCGTCGTGATCACTGGGTTGGCAATCTGGTCGCTGATTGCCTGGATTGCTTACGCCTTGGTCGATCCTCTCTTAGGTTGGGTTGCGGGCAGTGCGGGCGCTCTGGTAGAGGGCGGTAAGGATCTCGCAACCGCGACCGGGGCCGGAAAGGACATCGGCAGTGTCCTCGATAAACTCAATACCAGCGGCCTTTCGGGACAGGGCATCGCGTTGTTTCGGGTAGTCATTAAGCCAGCGATTGTTGTCCTCTGGGCGATCGGCGCCGTCGCGCTTGTCGCGGCGCCCGTGATTCTGCCACGGATCGGCCGGCTGCTTGGTGGGCGCCGGCATTGATCGTCAGCAAGCGCCTGCAAGAGAAAGAACGGCAGCGCCGTACACGCCGGTCTAGGAACCCTCGCGCCGATCCTTTTCAGGGTCCGCTTCTTGGGCGGCCTTTTTGATCGGGGCGAGAAAGCGGAAGGTCAGGTACACGCTTACGCTTAAGATGACGGCGATATCGTAAAGGCCATAGCCGACCGCCGCCCCCAGCGCACCCGTCGCCCACAGGCTCGCTGCCGTCGCCGTGCCCACGGCTTGTGTCCCTTGCTTCAAAATCGCGCCGCCGCCGATGAATCCGACGCCCACGATCAGCCCCTCGATGATGCGGGCTTGGCCCGTCGAATCCTTGCCGAGTACGCCGATTGCGATCAGGACGAAACCGCAGGCAGCCATGGCAACAAGACAAAAAGTACGGATGCCGGCGCTACGTTCCTCGTGCTCCCGGTTCCAGCCGATCGGTAGGGCGAGCACATAAGCTACCGCGAGGTTCGCCAAATGGGAGAGCGTTTCCCACACATTCATGTTGGACATCATCGCTGAATTATACGGCGTCCTTCCACCGGTTGCACGTCGCCAGGTGCCACGTCTTTCGTCGGACTGCCATCAATATGGTCGAAGGGGAGCGCCGCCGTGGAACAGAGAGGCCTGAAGGATGGTTGTACAGTCGGATCGCCGGCAGCGGGCAAGGCACATGCCGGAGCTGTAAATTTGCGCCAGGAGAGGTGCGATGAGCGCGCTGGACCATTGCAATCGCGTTGTCGTGATGGCGGGGCAGTACGACGCCGTGGTGTTCGATCTCGATGGCGTCGTGACCAAAACCGCCCGCGTCCACGCCGCCGCGTGGACCGAAGCCCTCGACCTCTTCCTCCGGAAGCGCGCCCAGACGGAAAACGTCCCATTCGCGCCTTTCACAGCCGCGGACTATCGCGCCCATGTCGACGGACGGCCGCGTCTTGAAGCGATCCGAACCTTCCTCGCGGCGCGGCGCATAGCATTGCCGGAGGGCAATCCGTCGGACGGGCCGGACCGCGACACGGTATATGGTCTCGGCGCACGCAAGAACCAGCTCTTCTTGGATCGTGTTCGCACTCACGGCGTGGACGTCTATCCCTCGACGGTCGCACTGATCCGTCGCCTGCGTGTGCTCGGCTTCAAGATCGGACTAGTGACGGCAAGCCGGAACTGCGCCGAGATCGTCCGTGCAGCCGGGCTCGCGTCGCTGTTCGACGCAACGGTGGATGGGACCGACCAGGCCGCACTGTCACTCCGCGGCAAGCCCGCACCCGATACGTTTCTCGAAGCGGCGCGGCGGCTGGGAACGTCGCCCGGTCGAACTGCCGTGGTAGAAGACGCGACCGCCGGGGTTGCGGCAGGGCGCGCCGGCGAATTTGGACTCGTCGTTGGCGTCGACCGCGGAGACAATGCCGAGGCACTTCGGGCGCAGGGGGCCGATGTGGTCGTGTCTGACCTGTCAGCGGTCGAGCTCAAGTCAGGGGGCGTGCCAGCAGCGAGTGCGGCTCCCACCAAGGCCGAGCCGGACGTGCATCGCCTCGACCCCTTCATCCGCTCGTCGAGAATGGAGAGACGGCATGCCGGTGCCGTAACTCACGCCGATCCCTGGGTGCTCGCATATGACAATTTCGACCCGGTCGTCGAAGGGCGGCGGGAGACGCTCTTCGCACTGGGCAACGGCTATTTCGTCACCAGAGGGGCGGCTGCCGAGGCTCGCGCCGATGGCACCCACTATCCCGGCACCTATCTCGCCGGCGGATACAATCGGCTCTCGACAGAGATCGATGGCCGCCTCATCGAACACGAGGACCTGGTCAATCTGCCGAACTGGCTGTCCCTTGCGGTCCGTAGCGATGACGGCGACTGGCTCGATCTGCGACAAACCGAGGTGCTGAGTTATCGCCAGACGCTCGACTTGCACCGTGGCCTGTACGAGCGGACGGTCCGCGTTCGCGATCCGAAAGGCCGTGAAACCAGCATCGTCGAGCGACGCTTCGTCCACCAGCAGGAGAGGCACCTCGGCGCCCAGCACGTCACGCTCCGACCGGACAACTGGTCCGGGCGTCTCACCGTCCGCACGCTCCTCGATGGCGGCGTCACGAATGCGGGCGTGCTGCGCTACCGGCCGTACAATGGCAGGCACCTGGTTGTCCGCGAGACAGCCGTGCCCGACCCCGAGACCATTCTTCTTGGGGCCGAGACGACACGGTCGCAGCTGCGCATCACACAAGTTGCCCGGCTCCAGGTCACGGTCAACCGAAAGCCTTATCGCGGCGACCGCAAGGCCGTGACCGCGCCGGATCACGTTGGGCAGGAGATAGGCTTTGACGTTGTCCCGGACGATCGCGTTGAACTGGAGAAGATCGTCGCCCTCTACACCTCGCGCGATCGTGCGATCACAGATAGCCGGACGGAGGCCCGTACCATGGTTGCTCGTGCCGGCAGGTTCGATGATCTTCTTGCGAGCCACGCCCTCGCTTGGTCTCATCTCTGGCGTCGCTGCGACATGGACATCGTCGAGGTAGGCGCCGATCCGCTGCACCACACGCACCTGATCGCCCGTCTCCATGTCTTTCACCTCTTGCAGACCGTCTCGCGGCATACCACGGAACTCGACGCGGGTGTTCCGGCGCGCGGCTGGCACGGCGAGGGCTATCGTGGCCACATTTTCTGGGACGAGCTCTTCATCTTTCCTTTCCTCAGCCTGCGCCTGCCGGTGCTGGCGCGGGCCCTCCTTCTGTACCGCTACCGCCGCCTGCCGGAGGCCCGCCAGGCGGCACGCGCGGCGGGTTTGCGCGGCGCGATGTTTCCCTGGCAGAGCGGGAGCAACGGACGGGAAGAGACCGATGTGATGTACCTCAATCCTCGGTCCGGAAACTGGATTAGAGACGACACGCACCTCCAAAGGCACGTGGGTGCCGCTGTCGCCTACAACGTGTGGAAGTATCATTTGGCGACCGGCGATACCGAATTCCTTTATAGCTACGGGGCGGAGCTCCTCTTCGAGATCGCCCGGTTCTGGGCCAGCATCGCCCGATGGAACGAGGCCCGCGGCCGCCATGACATATGCGGCGTCATTGGCCCGGACGAGTTCCATGACCGCTACCCCGACCGGACCGCACCGGGATTGGACAACAACACCTACACGAACGTGATGGCGGCGTGGTGCATTGCCCGCGCGCTCGACCTGTTTTCCCTTCTGCCCAATGAGCGGTGCCGCGAACTCTGTGAAGTCCTGCGCATCAACCGCGAAGAGATCGCACTTTGGGAGGACGTGAGCCGGAAGCTTTACCTGCCGTTCCACGGCGACGGCGTCCTCAGCCAGTTCGAAGGCTACGAGACCCTCGAGGAGTTTGATTGGGCGACCTATCGAAGCCGCTACGGCAACATCATGCGCCTCGATCTGATTCTCGAGGCCGAAGGCAAATCGACCAACCACTACAAGCTCTCGAAGCAGGCCGATGCCCTCATGCTGTTCTACCTGTTTTCGGCCGAGGAGCTGGCCGAGATCTTCCAACGGCTTGGTTACACCTTTGATAGCGGAATGATCCCCAAGACCATCGACTACTATCTGAGGCGCACGTCGCACGGCTCGACACTGAGCGCGGTCGTGCATGCCTGGGTGCTCGCGCGCTCATGCCGCCGGAGGTCCTGGACGCTCTTCACGGAAGCGCTGCGCAGCGACATCGACGACGTGCAGGGTGGCACGACGCCCGAGGGTATCCACCTTGGCGCCATGGCGGGAACCCTCGATCTTCTCCAACGCTGCTACTCTGGTCTGGAGCTGCGTGGCGACGGACTTCGGTTCCACCCGGCGCTTCCGCACGAACTCCGACGACTTTCCTTCGAGCTGCGGTACCGAAGGCAATCGCTATCGGTTGACCTAACGCCGACCAAGCTTACCATTGCCAGCGATCCCAGCAACGCCGAAGAGATCTCCGTGGTCGTCGACGACCAGACCATCGTCCTGCAGCCGGGCGCACGGAAGCATGTCACGTTAGCTGGTACGATCTGATCGGAGCACGATGCATTGCCCTAGCTGCACCAGCGAATACATATCGTCGCCCTGCCCGCCTTCGCGCTCAGCCAATTTCGATGAAAATGTGCGGCCTGCGGCTATGTTGCCGCAACGTTTCTCGGCTTTCTGGCGGGTAGGCCAGGATGGAAGGGCATATCGAACTTCTTCCGACGAAGCAGGTCTTCCATGGCCGTTATGCCCTCCGCGTAGCGTCCTCTCTGGCAATCGATCTCTGCGCCAATTCGAGTGTGATTCCGCTGACCGTCACTGTTCTCGGTTCGACTCGCTCCGTAACGGTCGAAAAACGCGATCGCCTGGGTGCATCGTTCCTTCGGATCTTGCGTCGCCTGAAGGGAGGTCGGCGTTTGTGCGGGCCGCGGGCATCACCAGGTTCGCTGCCATGATGGTTAGCACTCAGACCGAGGAGAGGCCCTGCGCATGGGCGACAGGGTCAACAGGGCGGAAGCCTTGGCGCTGAGTAATACCAGCCATCATTGCGTCCCTCCTTGCTCCGGCACGTCATTCGAGAGCTGGCGTGGACAATTTCTGCCGCCGTCCAGATGCGTCCCTGTCATGGGCACAGTCCGATCAGCCAGTGTCCGGCGCATCGCTCATCGCATTCGCCGGCTGCGCCTTCCAAAAGTTACGACCCGATAGACATAAGCTCCGAGCGCCAGGACAAAGACGGCTTTGCTGGCCGGCTCGATCCATCCTCCTACTTCCAAATAACGTTCCGCCAGGACATAACCCGCCCCGGCGAGGAGCCCTGTCCAAAGGAGGGTTCCAAGGGCCGTAGCGAGGAGAAAAGGGACAAGCGGCATGCCCGCCACACCCGCCGGCACGGAGATTAGCGTGCGCACGCCCGGCACGAGCCGCCCCACGAAGACAGCCGTCCGACCGCGCCGCGCAAACCACGCGCTCGCCCGATCGACCTCAGACGGGCTGAGGGTAAGCCAACGCCCGTGGCGGGCGCAAAAGGCCTTGAGACGATCGCAGCCGATCCACCGGCCGACCCCGTACCAAAAGAGCGCTCCCGCAAGCGACCCCATGGCGCCGGCGAGCACAACGCCCATCAAGGTGAGTTGCCCGCGCGCCACGACGAATCCCGCGAATGGCATGATGATTTCGGAAGGAATTGGGGGGAAAATGTTCTCGGCCAGCATGAGAAGAGAGATACCCAAATACCCTCCGCGCTCGACGGCTTGGATTGTCCAGTCAAACAGGTCTGTCTCCTTCGAGATTGCCCCTAGGCGAATACCTAACGAAACGAGCCGGCATCGTCATGCGTTCCATTCAAGGCGAGATCCTGCTGGCCAGATCGACAGGAGATCGGCGGCTAATGACAGAAACGTCTAAAACAGAGCATCACCCGCAACACGTTGCAGTTGCCATACCGGGCAGTGTGCCGCTGGTCCAGCCCGGCCTGACCTGCTGGCGGCTGGAGCACGCTGGCCGGCTCGCTCCCATTGTCGATGCAGCCCCTTACTTTAGGCTGCTTCGGGATGCCCTGCTTCGCGCGCGTCATTCCGTCCTCTTCATCGGCTGGGAGTTCGACACCCGCATCAAGCTGGACCCCGATGCTCCTCTTCCTGGTTTGCCGGACCGGCTGGGTCCTTTTCTGTCCGCTCTCGTCGAACGCCGACCCGAACTCTGTGTGCGGGTGCTGCAATGGAACCTCGGTCTCATCGGAACGCTTGTGCGCGGCGTGCCCCCCCTCCACCTCCTAAACTGGATCATGAGCAGGCGCTTCCAGTTCCGGCTCGACAATGCCCATCCGCCCGGCGCCGCGCATCATCAGAAGATCGTCGTCATCGACGACGCGCTCGCATTCTGCGGCGGCATCGACATGACAAACGACCGCTGGGACACGCACCACCACAAGGATGGGGATCCGCGGCGAGTGCGACCCTCGGGGCGAGCTTACGGCGCCTTTCACGATGCAACGATGGCGGTAGACGGGCCTGCGGCCGCGGCCTTGGGAGACCTGGCCCGCGAACGCTGGCGCCGAGCGACGGGCGAGCGGATTGAGCCGCCGCCTTCAGCGAGCCCTGATCTCTGGCCGCGGCAACTGGTCCCTCTTCTGCGCGATGTAGTTGTAGGAATCGCGCGCACCGAGCCGGAATATCACGGCCGGACCGGCGTGCGGGAGATCGAGGCGCTGCATCTGGCGGCGATCGCAGCAGCGCGACGCGCGATCTATGTCGAGGGTCAATACTTCGCGGCACGCTGCATCGGCGAAGCGCTCGCAGCGCGTCTGCGCGAGCCGGATGGCCCGGAAGTCGTGGTCATCAATTCGCAACGGGCCCGCGGGTGGGTGGAAGAAAAGGCCATGGGCGCCGCCCGCCAACGTCTGCTTGCATACCTTCGTGAAGCCGACCAACACGGCCGCTTTCGCATTTACCGCCCTGTAACGGCAAACGGCGCACCCATTTATGTCCATGCCAAGGTGCTCATTGTCGACGACCGGTTGCTGCGGATAGGATCTGCAAACCTCAACAATCGCTCAATGGGTTTCGATACGGAGTGCGACCTCGTCGTCGAAGCGCGTTCAGATGCAGGTGACGCGACGGCAGTTTCGCAGGGCATCACTGCATTCCGAAACGCGCTTCTGTCCGAACACCTGGCGATCGACGCCAGCACGGTCACGGCCGCCCTAACGCGATCCAGCGGCTCCCTTATTCAAGCCGTCGAAGCACTCCGACGAGAGTCAGGCCGCTCGCTGTTGCCTATCGAAGCGCCATTTGCAGACGGGAAGCCGCTTCGCCATGGAGAACTCCTCGATCCAGAAGAGCCCGAACCGATATGGTCGATGTTGATGCACGCCCTTCATGACCGATTTAGGCAGGGATGAGAGAAGGCGGGTACGCGTCCGGCGTAGCCGGCGTAGGCCGCCTTTTCGGTGGCGTCCGCGCGTGAGAACAGTGTGCCCGTTAATTGGCAAGTTAGCGGGGCACACATGGCAACAGTTGCGGTTCTTTCTGGTCCTGAGCGTCGGCGTCGTTGGTCGTCGTCGGAGAAGGCGAACATCGTCGAGGAGAGCCTGAGGCCGGGCGCCGTGGTGACGGCGGTGGCGCGTCGGCATGATGTGCAGCTGCCCACGATCGCCGAGAGATCAAGGCTCTCCCACACCAGCGATACGATCAGACGCGACAGGTGGTCCCTCGGCACATAGTCCTGCACGCTGGCCGGCAGCAGCTGCACATCGTCGATCTTCCAGGCGCGAAAGTCCTTGCTCATAAGCTCGCTAAGAATCAGATTCTCTCATTCTTGGCCAGTCACTACTCAGACAGGCTCCTAGGAGCTTGGATTGCCGCCTCGACGTCGCGCAGCTTGCGCCTGAGCGTGAGGCGATGGCCGAGCAGCAGGCGCAGCTTGTGGCTTTGCACGCTCTTCACATGCATCGGGCTATCCCGCCACGGGCTTCGAGGGTCTTGCACGAACATCCCACGTTGCGGTGCGCCGGCCGGAGTTATTCAAGTGCAGCCCAATTCTTGACCAAGAGGCAGCGGCGGTATAATCTGAGTGTTGTCCTTTAATAGGACCTCGAGCTTGAGGGCTCGACATGGTTACGCAGATCGTCAAATGGGGGATGATTGCTACGCTGCTGGGTAGCCTAGCTACTTGCGCAGAGGAGCCAGAGCGCCGTGCATCTGCGTCCTACTATCCCGTCCCCTCTGATATGCCCGGTGCTTTTGAAATCCCACCGATTCCATCGCGAAGTGGCACATCTTCCAATTCGGATCAGCCTAGATTCGCGCAACCACTGGGACAAAATGCCGTAGAAACCGGCTCCATTGGCGGATCCGCGAACCCTGCCGTCAAATGTCTGGCAGCGATTCCGGAGTCGTGCAGAGCCTTTGTGGGCTATTCTCCTTACTGGCCATATCGGTATTACGGTTTATATCATTCATTCGGAGTCCACCTGCATGATGGGCATCACGATTTCGGCCACTATTGGGGTAACCATGGCGGTCGCGATTACGGTAGCGCTCATAGGTCAGGACATTCTGGCGGTCACCACTGAACCCAGAAAAACTCTATTCACATAAGTAGTTGGACTAGGGTCTGTATGCATTCATCTGATGGTGAGCAAGGCAGCGGCGAGATAGATTGCGGCAGCAAAGCTGGTGTCGGTTTTGTCGTATCGAGTGGCGATGCGACGGAATTCTTTGATCCGCTGGAAGAAGTCTTCGACCAGGTGTCGCCACTTGTACATCTCGACGTCATGAGGAATGGGCGTCTTGCGCGCTCGTTCAATACGGCGCGCAAAGCGTTGCTGTCGAAGGCCTTGTCGGCGATGAGAGCCTGGAAGTCGACGCCGGTGATGAGCGGTTCGACGCCGATGCTGTCGCCTCCCGGACGGACGGCAAAGGCATAAAGCGCAAGTTCAAGACCTACCCGATCGGTTACTTCCACATCGACATCGCCGAAGTACGCACCGCAGAGGGCCGGCTCTACCTCTTCGTCGCCATCGATCGGACCCCGAAGTTCGCTTTCACCGAGCTGCACGAGAAACCTCGGCGTGCACTGGAAACCTGCCATCGAGTGGCGAGCCGCCTACGCCCAGTTCACCATCTTCTTCCCGGAGCGCTTACCAACTATAATCCGCTAACGATCAGTGCCGACGATCACTGCCATGGATCGCTCGCACACAGCGTATCTGACACTCTCGAGAAGTGGGGCGCCAAGTATCCGCCGATCGTCCAGTCCTGGCGGCGCAATTGGGAACAGGTGATTCCGTTCTTCGCCTATCCCGCCGAGGTGCGCCGGGTGATCTACACCACCAATGCCATCGAGAGCCTTCACATGACGCTTCGCAAGATTCTCAAGAAACGCGGGTCGTTCCCGACCGACGATGCGGCAACCAAGCTGCTCTATCTGGGGCTGCGCGACGTCAAGAAGGGAGGGAAGCGATCGATCCGCGAATGGACTGCCGCGCTGAACCAGTTTGCGATATTGTTCGACGATCGTCTTGCAGCGTCAGCGCGCTGGCGCACCGCCCTACAGCTCGGCGGTCTGAGGCGTAGCTTCGTTAGGTGTACACTGGAAACTTGCCATCGAATGGCGAGCCGCTTACGCACAGTTCACCATCTTCTTCCTGAACCGCTGGCTCACTACAACCCGCTGACGATCAAACTCCATGGATCGCTCGTTCACAGATTACTCGACATTCCCAGCAGGCCCTGTCAACAAATCTTCGCAGCATTGTCACAACACCTCAGCCGTCGGGCCGGACACTTCAGCGCAGGAGGATAATCAACATGCGCCGCGTAGTGTTGCCTTTAGGAACAACAGCCATTGCACTAGCACTGACAGGCCCGGCTCTTGCACAAACGCCGACGCCGTCAACCCAAGAGCTTCTCGACCAGGTCCGATTGCTGCAGAAGCGGATCGAGCAGCTCGAG
Source organism: Reyranella sp. (assembly GCA_019750135.1). GTDB lineage: Bacteria > Pseudomonadota > Alphaproteobacteria > Reyranellales > Reyranellaceae > Reyranella. The sequence goes on from JAIEOV010000007.1 coordinate 11,455, forward strand.
GAGGCCGAAAAGCAGCGAAAGGCGTCCGATGCGAGGACGCGTGCGACAGCCCGGCAGGCGGCTGATGCGCCGCAGACGACGCGCGTCGTGGGGCCTGCTCCTGTTCCGCCGGCCGCTGGCACGGCGCCACCCGCGACCGTACCGCCGGCACACTCCCAGGACAAGCCCAACGGCACCTTCATGCTGGGCCATGTGAAGCTGACGCTCGGCGGCTACATCGATCTCACCGGATACTATCGCAGCCGGAACGAAAACCGCGGAACGGGCACCGGCTACAACAATATCCCCTTCTACGGGCCGACCCCACAGGGCAACACCGACGAATTCGGCCTCACCGCCCAGCAGACACGCCTCGCGCTGAAGGCCGAGGCGGCAATCGGTACGGACTCCAGAATCATTGCCTACGGCGAGATGGACTTCAACAATGGCGCCGGCGGCGCGAACTCCGTGCAGTCCAACAGCTACACGCCGCGTCTGCGCCAGACCTTCGGCCAATATCAGGACGATTCCTGGCAGGCCTACTTCTTGGCGGGCCAGGCCTGGACCCTGGCCACGCCCTTCAAGAAGGGGCTTGATCCCTTCCAGACGTGGCAGCCGCCGACTATCGATACCAACTATATGGTCGGCTATAACTACCTGCGCGTTCCGATGGTGCGGGCGGTCAAGGGCTTCGGCAATTTCTGGATGGGCATTGAGGCCAACATGCCTCAAACAGTGTTTGGCGGCGTCACCGCGGCGCCGCCCGGTCAGACCGTATTTACCGGCTATCCCGGGGCCTCCGGCCTCAATCCGCAGGTCAACTACAGCGTCAACGCCTATCCCGACGTCGTCGCCAAGGTGGCCGTCGACACGAAGTTCGGGCACCTTGACGTCTTCGGCGTGGCGCGTTGGTTCCGCGATCAGGTTTCCTTCGGCACGAACAGCGTGAACTATGACGCCTTCGGCGGTGGCTTCGGCGTCAGCGCTTTCGTTCCAATCGGGGAGCGGGTCGATCTGATGGGCAACTTAATGTACGGCTACGGCATCGGCCGCTATGGCGCCGGCGGCCTGCCCGATGTCACCTTCCTGCAGAACGGCAGCCCGACCCCGCTGCCCCAAGGCATGGGTACGGCCGGAGCGGTCGTCCACGTCATCCCCAAGGTGCTCGACCTTTACGGCTTCTATGGCTGGAACTGGGTCGGCGCCAGCTACTTTTCCAACGGCGGATACGGCAATCCGACCTTCGACAACACTGGTTGCTTCAATGCCAATGCGGGGGGCTCGGGCTGCGCCGGCAATACCCAGACGCTCACCGAGCTGACGGTCGGCGTGAACTGGAATATGCTGCGCGGTCGCTACGGCACGCTTCGCAGCGGCTTGCAGTACGGCAACATCATCCGGACCGCCTACTACGGCAGAGGCGGCACGCCTAGCGCGGCCGAGAATTTGTTCATGTTCAATCTACGCTACATTCCCTTTGAATGAGGGTGAGCCGAGCCCCGCGCGCCCGGCTCCACCGGGCTACCTGTACCTCGCCGTCACGGGACGCTCAGCTTGCCTAGAGCATCGAGCTTGAAATAAGAATCGAAAGGGGATTCCCAGAGAATCGGAAATCTGATTCAAAATGCTGGCTGGGACGTGGAGGCCAGCATGGATGGGAAAGCCCTATTCGATTGACCTTCGGGAGCGGGTTCAGGCTGAGATCGCGAGCGGCCAGTCGCGCCGAGCCGCCGCTCGCCGCTTTGATGTCAGTGCCAGCTTTGCGGTTAAGTTGGCCGAACGGGTATCGCGCACGGGATCGGCGGAGCCGGCGCGGCAGGGCCGTCCGCCAGGCGGCGGTAAACTGGCACCGTATCTGTCAGTTCTGCTTGAGTGGGTCGAGGCCGAGCCGGATATCACGATGCCGGAGCTGGCGGCCAAATTGCAGGCTGAGAAGGCTGTGACGGCGCATCCGGCGTCGTTGTCGCGGGTGCTGCTGAAGGCGGACTATTCCTTCAAAAAAAACGCTTCTGGCTTCGGAGGCCGGGCGCGAGGACGTGCGTCAGGCGCGTGAGGAGTGGAAGACGCACCGCCAGCCGCGCATGGGCCAGCAGGCCCACCGCCTGGTCTTCCTCGACGAAACCGGCACGACGACCAAGATGACCCGGCTGCGCGGGCGGGCGCGCCGCGGTGCCCGCCTGAAGGCCGCGGCACCGTTCGGGCACTGGGCGACACAGACCTTCATCGCCGGCTTGCGCTGCGATGGCCTGACCGCGCCGTGGGTGGTCGACCAACCCATGAACCGCCAGATCTTCGACACCTACATCGAGACCCAGCTCGCGCCAACGCTGCAGCCGGGCGATGTGGTGATCCTCGACAATCTCGCCAGCCACAAGAGTGCAAAGGCCGAGGCGACCCTCAAGCAGCGCGGAGCCTGGTTCCTCTTCCTGCCGCCCTACAGTCCGGACCTCAATCCGATCGAAATGGCCTTTGCCAAGCTCAAGGCTCACCTCAGACGCATCAGCGCGAGAACCATCGAGGCTCTCTGGAAAGCCATCGGGGACATCTGCGCCCTCTACACCGAGCAGGAGTGTTGGAACTACCTCAAACAGGCTGGTTACGCTTCTGATTAAGCGCTCGCCGCTCTAGCCGAGGCGCTTGGTCGGATCGCGATTGGTCGGTCCGATATGTCCTACGCATTCGCTGACGAATCGGACGTAGCGCTACAGCAAGGTAAGCGGTGTACCGGCACCCTTGCGGGTCAGGCGGCAATCATGCCCTGCTGACGAGGGTTGGCCCATCGCCACGGCATGAGCTCGTCGAGGCGATCGTTGGGCCAGAGATTGACGAGCCGGCCGAGTACGTCGGCCAACCAGGCTTGCGGATCGACGCCGTTGAGCTTGGCGGTCTCGATCAGGGAGGCGACGATGGCCCAGTTGTCGGCGCCGTCGTCATGGCCGGCGAAGAGAGCGTTCTTGCGAGTGAGCGCCTGCGGCCGCATGGAACGTTCGACGATGTTGGTGTCGAGCTCGATGCGGCCGTCGCCGAGGAAGCGGACCAGCCCGTTCCAGTGGTTGAGGCCGTAGCGGATGGCCTCGGCGGTGTCGGATTTGCCCGACAGGCGTGCGAGCTGTTGCTCGAGGAATGCCTTGAACGCGTCGGCCAGCGGCGCCGACTGGGCCTGGCGTGCAGCCTGCCGCTGCTCGGCGCTCTGTCCCCTGATCGCAGCCTCGATCTCGTAGAGCGCGGCGATGCGGGCCAGCGCCTCGGTGGCGATCGGCGCGTTGCCGCCCTTGGCGATGTCGAAGAACTTGCGCCGCAGATGAGCCCAGCAGAAGGCCAGCGCGATGCGGTCGGCAGGCAGCTTCTTGTAGGGCGCATAGCCGTCGCACTGCACGATGCCGCGGTAGCTGCCGAGCAACACCTGCAGGTGTTCGCCACCGCGACCGGGAGCATAGGTGTAGACGACGGCGGGCGGATCGGCGCCGGCCCACGGCCGGTCGTCGCGGGCCATCGTCCAGAAGTAGCCTGTCTTGGTTTTGCCGCGGCCCGGGTCGAGCACCGGCACCGGCGTCTCGTCGACCGCCAGCTTGGCCGAACCGAGCAGCGTCTGCTTGAGCCGCTGGTACAACGGCGTCAGCTCGGCCGCCGCGTAGCCGACCCAGAAGGCCAGCGTCGAGCGGTCCACATCGATGCCCTGGGTCGTCAGCATCCTGGCTTGGCGATAGAGCGGCAGATGCCAGCCGTACTTGCTTACCACCACCGAGGCGACCAGGGCCTCGGTCGGCAGGCCCGACCGGATCAGATGCTCGGGCGCCGGCGCCTGGCTGATCTTCTCGCATGCCCGGCAGGCCAGCTTGGGGCGATGCGTGACGATCACCCGATACTGGGCCGGGATGACGTCGAGGCGCTCCGCCGTCTCCTCGCCGATGGCCTGCATCGGCGCCCGGCAGCACGGGCAGTCGGTGTCGTCGGGCAGGATCGTTCGATGCAGGCGCGGCAGGTGCGCGGGCAGCGCACCGCGGTTGCTCGTGCGGCGGCCATCACGGCCTTGCGCCGACACGCCGGGCGCCTTGGCCTGCACCGCCTCGCTCTTGGCGAGAGCCTGCTCGATGTCCTCCAGCGCCAAGGCCAGTTGCTCGGGATCGAGCTTCGACAGCCGCTCGCTCTTGGAGCCGTACAGCGCATCGTTGGCCTGACGCAGCAGGCGGCGCAGGCGCTCGCTCTGCTCGATCGCCTGATCGCGCTCGGCCCGCGCCCGGTCACGCTCGGCCAGCGCCTTCAGGGCGATGGCGCGCAGCGCCTCGACGTCGTTGGGCAGGGAATCGGCAGTGCCTTCCACCCCTCCAGTCCACCACATCGGCGGCGCCTTGTGGCGTTCAATCTCGATCCCGAGTCAATCCACCGCACTCACTGGGCCACCTGCGGCCGCACCAGCGGCGTGGCGTGCACACGCGTCCAGTCCAGCCCTTCGATTAGCGCCGACAGCTGGGCCGCCGACAGCTCCATCACGCTGTCGCCCGGCCGTGGCCAGCGGAACTGGCCGGCCTCCAGGCGCTTGGCGAACAGGCACACGCCGCTGCCGTCCCAGAACAACAGCTTCACCCGGTCCGCGCGCTTGGACCGGAACACATAGATCGCGCCCGAGAACGGGTCGGCCCCAAGCTGCTCCTGCACCACGGCGGCCAGACCGTTCATGCCCTTGCGGAAGTCCACCGGCCGCGTCGCCACCAGCACCCGCAGCGAACCAGCCGGCACCAGCATGCCCGCGCTCATCTTCAGCTCGGCCGCAGCATGCGCAGCACCACCTCGACCAGGCGACGGTCAGCGCCGGCGGCAATACGCACCATGACGCTGCCCAGCGTGATCTCGATCGGCGCCGCGCCACCCGGGCGCGATGTCTCCTCGGCTTCTCGCGGCCCGCCAACAACCGCAGGCACGAAGCTCAGCCTCCCATCGCACGGCAACGCGAAGCGTCCATCCTTCGCCGCCCGGATCCAGTTCGACAGATGCTGCGGCGCCAGGTCGTGCCGGCGCGCCACCGCCGCGATCACCGCGCCCGGCGCAACCGCTTCCGCCACAACACGACCCTTCTCCTCCGCCGTCCAGCGCCGACGCCGGACTACGCCCGATTGCAGCTCACCGCGAACCCGCCGCGCATCGTCATTAATGTCGACCATATATGACACACGATCCCAAACTCTCGAGCGCCATGCTCCGCCAACGGCGACGAACTCTTCAAGGTGGGATCAGCACACCGCTTACACAGCAAGCGTTCTGTTCGTCGATGATAACATTGCGCAACACGCCGATACCTTCGATGTCAATTTCCGCAATCGTCCGGCTTCATAAGCATCGGCGGAATACGAGCAAAGCCAACGCCTCCCATAGTACCCGTCGCGATAAGGTCGCCTGGCTTCAGCGGAATCCACTCAGTAATGTACTCGACGATAGTGGCGGCGATGGAATGGATCATCTGCCGGGTGTTGGCCCTTTGCATGATCTGGCCGTTCAGCCGCATCTCGATATTCAGGTTAATCGGGTTTGGGATCTCGTTGGTTGTCACCAGCCACAGTCCCGTCGTGCCGGTCTGCTCGAAGTTTGTCCCCGGGTTGATCTGGCTGGAATGCCGCTGGTAGTTGCACAGGCAGGCCTCGTTCATGTAGGCGTAGCCGATTGGCCTCGCCATGGAAACCTCCGAGCGCCAGTGGTGGCGCTGATAGAGACGCCGATCCTCCGCGCTCCAGCGCTCTCGGCGGCGCCGGACGCGAAGCAAAGCTGGATAGTCGTCACCGATGACGACGGACTTGTTGGCGCGTCCTTTCGAGATGCAATTCGCCTTGAGTGGGGGCGGCGCGCAGTCTTTGGTGCGTATTGAACTAAACCGCTGGCGCGGTATGGGGCTCTGTGAGTTGGCGTGGGAGCGCTCCTGTCTGAAGGATTGCGGGTTGTCGAAGCCCAACCGTTGAGCAGGAGTTATCGAGGAGTTGCTGAAGGGTTACGAGAAGCCCGAGGACCTGTTGAGGGACGACGGGCTTTTCAAGCAGCTGAAGAAGGCGTTGATCGAGCGTGCTCTTGGAGCGGAGCTGACGCAACACCTAGTGTAGTGCTCAACAAATAACTGGTCATTCTCCCAGGTTGAGGATTATTGTATGGCATGTCGACAAACGTGCCATGCCTGACGTTGCCTGCTTGCCGCGAACACTGTCGCGCGCAAGAGTTTTGTTGACGTTGATTGTCGCGGAGCGTCAATCAGCGAGAGTTTTCGTTGTCGCGTGCAAGGGCGGGCGTCCCGGACCGCGTTTTCGTTCGAGGGCGGTGCGCCTGCGATAGCTCTCGACGTTCATCGCAATGATCGTTGCATGGTGGACGAGACAATCGATGGCAGCGAGCGTCATGGCGGGATCTGGAAAGACCTTATTCCATTCGCCGAAGGCCTGATTGGCGGTGATCAGCATGGAGCGTCGGTCGTAGCGCGCGCTGATGAGCTCGAACAGCACGCTGGTCTCGGCCTGGTCCTTGGTGACGTAGGCAAGATCATCGAGGACGAGAAGATCGAAGCGATCGAGGCGGTTGATGGCGGCCTCGAGGTTGAACTCGCGGCGCGCCACCTAGAGCTTCTGGACGAGATCGGTAGTCCGGGTGAAGAGGACGCGCCACCCGTTCTCGATCAGGGCGAGACCGATCGCTGCCGCCAAGTGGCTCTTTCCGCCGCCGGGCGGCCCGAACAGCAGCAGATTGGCGCCCTTACCCAACCAACCGTCGCCGGCGGCAAGCGCGGAGACCTGCGCCTTGGAGACCATCGGCACGGCTTCGAAGTCGAAGCTGTCGAAGGTCTTTCCAGGTAGCAGACGCGCCTCGACGAGATGGCGCTCGATCCGGAAGATGACCTCCTGCTCTTCGCCGTGGATCGCCCGCCAGGCACGGATCCGGCGCTCCAGCGTGCGACGGATGCCGGTCCCGATTTCAGGGTGCCGTCGCAAGGTCTCCTCGAAGATCGCGATCGGCCGCACGCCGGGCGCGGCCTTCAGCATCGGCACCACCTCGGCCTCAAATACGCCGGCCAAGGGATCCGGCCGGCGACTGCCGCGGGCTCCCTTCTTCCGCGATGGTAGGCGGGGATCCTTCTCCATCCGATACGCGGGTGACGTGCTGAACGACGCCTTGGCGGCCGCCACTGGCGGGTTGTCGGTCTGACGGTACTTCATGTAGAGCCTCATCTGGTGATCGGTAATGTGTCGGCCTGGCAAGCGAGTGACTCCTCTTGGCGCAAGAACCACTTGCACAACCAGCCGGCCGCGATCACCAGACGGCGCGGTCCCTTGTGGATCGCGCCGTCGCCGAGCTCGTAACTCCGGTCGGGCTACGCCCTCCCTGCGTCACGAGCTCGGCGAAGCTCTCTCATCCTGATTGACGCTCCACTTCCATCCTAATTGCCGCGCCGCACAGGGGCCCCTCTAACTAACCGCTCACCCAGCGATGCCGGGCCCCAGATCGAACTGGCCTGACCCGCGGCCTCGGAGGGGAAGTCGCAATCGGCCGCGTCGTTGCCCATGCGCGAGGTACACTCACGCGAAGCAAGAGGCTATACTCCCGCATGGAAAATGCCCGAAGGCAATACCTCCGTTCCCATCGGGTAGCTTAGAGTGCTATGGCGTAAATGTAGTTCTCATTTTCATCCGACGTGGCCCGCCATTGACTGCCGTCCGCGACTGCTTCGTGAGCACATGAACGCTCTTCTGGGCCATGTTCTGAAGGATCGGACGGATCGCCAGTATCAAGACTTCGGTTACAAGGTCCTGCGCGGCGCATTGCCGAGGGACAAGGTCGATGCGATTGCCAGGATCGTGCGTGATGTCGTCGTGCCGCATCAGGGGCCGTTGCTGCGCAACACGGGCGAGATAGCGCCGCATGACTTCTTTGACGGCACCACACTCATCCGGAACCCTTTGGCCAATGCGCACCTGCCGCTCTCGCCGGCAATGGAGCCGCTCGAATCGGCGTTGACGGCAGTGGTGACGTCGCCGCAGCTGGCGGAAGCGCTCCGCAAGCTGGATGGTGCCGATCACTACAACATCCATCAGACCCTGCTCTTTTTCGCGGCGCAGACGACCGAGCTGCATCTCGACAGCTGGGGCCTGGACACCGCGCCCCATGGCTTTGCGCACACGCTTTGGATTCCTCTGCAGGACATGACGCCCGATTTGGGGCTTCCCGGCGTCATTCCCTGGCCGCGCGGAAAGGTGGTCACGGAAGCGGAGCTCGGACTGTCGGGCAGCGGCTCCGACGCGGAGGGTTACGAGCCCTACCATCGTGCGCTCTCGGCGAAGCTTTTGGCCGAGAGCCCGGACGTGAGGACGGCCTTGGTGCGCCGCGGAGACGCCATCGTCCGGACGTCTCTCACCCCTCACTTCACGTTGCCGGCGCGTGCCTACCCTTGCGAAAACATCAGCCACGACTTCGGCATCGCCGGTGACCTGCCTGCTCCGGCTGGCCCGTATCGCTGACCCGCAGGAACGAGAGCCAATCGCGGCATGAACATCATCCGGAAGTTCCTGAAGCGTGAAGCGCCAGGCAACGACTTGTCCGAGGAGCACCGCATCGATGTGCGGCCGCTTGCGCCCATCCCTGCGCCAAAGGGAGACGTTTCCGACATAGCCGCCGCGATGGCATCGCCCGAGTACGCGGAGGTGCACGCATACTTCTCGCTTTATCCCGGCCGGTCGTTGATGAGCGACCACTCGCGCGCCGTGCTGTACAGCCTGGTGCGCATGATGCGCCCGCAGCTCATTGCCGAGATCGGCACCCTCCATGCCGGAACGACCGAGGTCTTTGCCCGCGCGCTGTGGCAGAACGGCAGCGGCGTCGTGCACACGGCTGACCCGTACGGCGGCGAGCGATGCCCGGCGATCATCGGGCAATGGCCGGAGGAGCTGCAGCGCCATGCGCAGTATCACGCGAAGAGCTCTATGGATTTCTTCTCGAGGATGGTCCTTGAAAGCAAGAGCTTCGACCTGCTGCTGATCGACGGCAACCACGACTACGAGTACGCGATTTTCGACTTGCAGATGGCGGCGCGCCTCGTGCGCCCCGGCGGCATCGTGGTCATGGACAACGCGGAGCAGTCGGGGCCGTTCAAGGCCGCGCGGCTGTTCCTCGCGGCCCATCCGGCCTGGCGTGAGATCGGCAGCGCCATGGCGGATTACGATCCGTTCAAGCCCTTCGAACGGGAACGCGCCTCGTTGCCCGGCACGTCGTTCCTGCTTCTGCAAGCGCCCGATCATCTGTCGATCAGCGACGGCCCTCATTCCTGGGGCCAGGCATGGATCGATACACCACGGTTGAATGGCCTGCGGTTTCATGTCGTCCAACCGTGCAAGGGTGCCCTGCTGTACCAGATCTATCTCCGCGGTTTTGCCAACGCGAACCGGTGGGTGAAGGAAGAGCGGATCGAAGGCAGCGTTCGGATCGAAACTGCCGGCGAAGCGTCGATTGATCACGTCCTGGAGCGCGGACTGTCCGTCGTGTCGCCCCCCGAGTTCGACGATCAGCTCTTCACGCTCGAGCTCGACCTTTCATGGCAGGCCGATGCCGGTTCCCCGCCGCTCGCCCTGGCCAAATTGCCCGCACCGATCTGAGCCTCCAACGCAACGGCACCCCTGCGACAGCCCATGACGATCCTCGAGGATCGCCGGGTGGTGCTCGATCAACTCACGACAGGACAGCATGGGCCGACAGTGGGTCATCGGCCTTCGCCCCTGCAAGCGCGCGCCTGGTCGCGCAGGCGGCCATAGTCCGGCATCATCACGCCACGCACCAGGCCATCGCGTGGCAGCGCCGACAGCTCGTCGGCTGCTTTCCGTTGTTGCTCGGTCGAATACTCGACCTCGCGCGGGCAAGCGCTAGAAACTGCCGTCGCGCAGCCGGCGGTCGACATCGTCAGAAGTGCGAGGGCCATGAGCGTCCGCATCGGTGATGCTCCGTTGGGTTTCGTTGGTGGTCTTGAGTTGATCGACACGCGCGACGTTGCCGCCGCTCGATCGACCTTCGAGGTAGATGGCGCCGGCGCCGACCAGAACCAGCACGACGGCGCCGACGATCAGCCAGAGGCGCGGGGTCATGTGCTCAACACCTCGCCGCGCCGGCGCTTCTGGATGTAGCGCCAGAGCATGTAGCCGACGGCCGCCAGGGCGATGACGGACACGGCAAGGCCGCCGAGCTTCAGAAGGCCGTGCACGCTGGTCGTGGCCTGCGTGATGCTGGTGACGGTCGTGGTGATCTGGTTGGCCTGGTCGGCGACACTCGCTGCCGCCGTGGCCACGCCCACGCCACCGGCGATGACGGTCTTGCTCGAGGCAGCCGTCGGCGGTGGCGCCACGGCCTGGGGCATCGGATGCCGAGATGCAGCCGCCGATTCGGCGAGCTGGTCGGGCGTCAGGTAAAACGCTGTCTCGGCAGCCCGGCGACGCGTCAGGCCAGGCACTTCCTGCAGGCGGCCATTCACCATGGCCTTGTTCCACATGCCGAAGGCGCGGGCGGCTCCCTGCCGATCGCCCTGGCGATGCAGGCGCAGGACGGTCGAGCCCTTGAAGCCCGCGATGCCGACATTGAAGGCGAGCGACACCATGGCGTCGAATTCGTGCTGGCTCGCCTCGCCGTCCCCGATCGCGTCGGCGACGGCGTTGCCGTAGCTCACCAGGTCAGCGGCCAACATCCTGTCGGCGCGGGCCTTGGTGACCTTGTCGCCGGCCTGCACACCTTCGGTGTGGCCGTAGCCGATCGTCCATTTCCCGGCCGGGCAGAGATAGGCTGTCAGCGACAACCCCTCGAACTGCTGGATGAGGGCGCGGCCCTCGGCGCTGACTTCACGTGGCATCATCTGGCTCCTGTCGGGGGCGATTGCTCATGGGCTACTGCTTGGACTCCTTCCAGGCGCTCGCGCTGCTTCGGCGTCAGCACGGCCTCGAGCTCGGCGATGCGCGCGTCCTTCGCCTCGCCCTGCGCGATCAACTCGGCGATGGTCAGCGCATCCTGGCCGATGCGCTGGCCAAGGAATTGAGCGCCTTTGTTCTGTGCGCTCATGTTCAGGTCCCGTACTGCAGCGCGTAGCGGGCGGCGGCGCGGTCCATCACGAACTGGACGTACTCCTCGTCCGTCGCGAACGGCCCGGGAGCGTCTGTCGGAATGGCGTTGTTATAGGCCTCGCGTGCGGCACTGATGCCAGCGAGCCTCGACGCATCGGTGATGGTGACGCTGAAGACAGCCATTGTGGTGCTCCTTACACTTCGGTGGCGAGGACGATCGGCGAGCCGCTTTGGAAAATGACGACGAGCTGCGTCTTGCCGCTGCCGTTGTCGCGGAGGTAGAGGCGGCCCTGGTTGGTGCCGGCGGTGCCCGGGTCGGTGCGCTCGGTCATCGTGAAGACGTTGCCGCCGATGGTGATCGCGCCGCAAAGCAGGTCGCCGTTGCGCTGGATGCTGAAGTCGTCAGCGCCCGCCCCGCGTCGCCCGCGAATGTAGTAGTGCGGGCCGGCGCCGATCGCCGTCTCGGTCGGGTTGATGTCGAGGATGGTGTAGGTCCCCGACGCCTGGTTGATCGATGGCGCGAGGCGCGTGTGCAGGAGCGTCGTGCTGGTCAGGCCGTTGCCGTAGACGCCGAATTGAGCTTGAGAGGAGGTGCCGTCCCGGCGTACGGAGACAGGAGCATTCGGCCCATTACCTGGCGTGTAGATGCCCTCCAGGCCGATGACTGTGCCGCCCGCCTGCACATGCAACGCACGTTGCGTGCCCGTACCGGCGACCTGCTGGCTGTCGATGGTGAAGACGTTCGACTGCCAGAAAATTCCACCGCGCTCGTAGTTCGATGCGTCGGTAAACGTGTTGTAGATGCGAAACGCCTGGGCGTTCACCCCATTTCGCTGAGCCAACGTTCCGGCCGCGTCCCTGAATATCGCGGTGTCGAAGCTCGTGACACCACTGCCGGACCATCCATAGGATCCCTGATTGATGACGCTGTTCGCTGCGAAGTTCAGGCGATCTTGGCCACCCACGACATACGCCGTCTGGCCGGAGCCGAGCCGTCGAAAGCCGGTGCTCGGCTCCGCCGCAAAGGCCGCGCCTGGTGCATTGGTCGTGCCATCCGGCCATACGGCAGGATTTGCGGCGAGCGCGGCGAGGATGGTCGCCGAGCTGACCGGCGTGGCACCGAATTTGATCATTTTCGTCTCCCTAACCGAAGTAGAGGACTTTGACGGTCGCGCTCGCCGCGTCTTCGATCAGGCGGACGTTCGCCAGATCCTCGCGGGTCGTGACCGTCAGGTCCTGGCCCGCGTAAAGCAGCGGATCGGCCGACGTGGGCGTGGTGCCGCCGAAGGCGATCCGGACTGCCTGCGTCTCCGGGATCAGCACGGCAGCGCGCGCGTTGCTCGGCAGCGTGAGGCTCTTCACCGTCGACAGCGACGTGATCTGCTCGGTGCCGACATAGCGATCGTTGCCGAGGGTGGTGGGTGTGTTGCCGGGCACGAGGTTGCTCCCTGTCAGAGGCGAATCAGGTAGTTGAGGATGCGGGTTGGCTGCACGATGTTCGCGGAGCCCGTCAGCGTGTTGCCGCCGTTCGCCGTGATTGGATTTGTTGTGATGCTGCCGGCGACCTGGTCACCAAAGGCCGCTACGGTGGCATTCGGACCACCCTGGACATTCTGGCTGACCGACGTAACGTTGCCCGTGAACGTGCCGCCGACGGATCCACCGCTCACAGTCACGTTGCCGCTTACAGATGCGGCGCCCGTTTGCGCGCCAAGTGCGGTGCCGAGCGTGCTGCCGCCCGTCAGGTTGCCCGCGTCGGAGCCGCCCATATCGGTCTTGCCCGCCGCCACTCGACCGCGCAGATCGGGTAGCCGAAAGTCGGCCCCTGACTCGCCCCCGGTGTTGAAGGCCGTGCCGATCGCAGCGAAGAGGCCGGCATACGCGGTACGGCTCAAGACCTGGCCATAACAGAGCAGGGTGCCAGACGGCGGCGTGCCGCCAGCATAGGGCGCGAGCTCGCCCGTGCGGTTGTCGAAATGCAGGAGCCGGTAAGCGCCGCTGGTGCTGTGGTAGGCGACGCGGAAGTTCTGATCGATGCCCCATAGACCGGCCGGCACCACGCGCCACGCGCCCGCCGAGTAGTAGTGCAGCGGCAGCGCCGTCAGCCCATTGACCGAAAGCGTTGGTGCATTGCCCGGGGCAACGTTGAACTGCACCAGATGCGTCATGCCGTCGACCAGCGCGCCGGGCGCGACAGTGTAGGTCAGCGCGTAGGCCGTGCCCGGCCCTGTCGTAACCTTGGGGATCGACCAGCTCCACCAGCGCTTCACCGCGCCTTGGTGGGCCCGCAGGACATCGTTCACGCCGGACGGCGGCATGGCCTCAGGGGCGCCATCCGGGGCTACCGCGGTATTGGAGTTGTCAGCCTCGTTCCAGGCTGGGTTCCCAATGTCCATGGCTAGGCTCCCTGCCGAACGCAGCCGATTTGCGGCGAGCGCTCCAACCCTGCGGCCGCAATCGGCGCCAGCAGCTCTTGTGTCATTCGGGTGGGGATGTTGAAGCCGGCCATTACAGCAGCCCTCCCCGCGGCATCGCGCGCCTGTAGTCGACCATCTTGAAACCGGACGGATGTTCGGCGACGGCGTCGGGCCGCATCCGCTCGACTTCTTGCGCCATCGGCCCGATGCGCGGGTCTCTGTCGCCCTTGTACGTGTAGAGGTAGAGCGGCAGCCCTTCGTCGGTCTGGCCGACGCGGGCGTGCACGTCCTTGGCGCGCACATCGCTGATGCCGAGCAAGGGCAGCGCCTGCATGGCAAGGCCGGCGCCAGACATGGCCGGCCCAAGCCAGCTGCCGCCACCCCCGCCGCCCGAGCCCCAGCCCATCGTCGTGCCGCTGCCGATCGTCTGGCCGCCCGGGAACATGCCGAGGCTGCGCTGTGCCATGCCTGTCAGGAAATCGGGCTGCGTGTAGAAGTTCGCGCGAGCGACGTCGAGGCGGTTCTGGTTGTTGGCCGTGTCCGCTGCGCCGACGCCCTGGAGCATGCCGAGCCAGCCCTGCGCCTGGCCGGCCTTCTGCTGCAGGACGCCGGGGAGCGCCGTTGCCGCCAGGGACTGCAGACCGCGCTCCATGCCGTACACGTCGCCGGCGGTCTTCGCCGCCGCGTCTGACTGCGTTTGGGCAAGGCCATGCTCGAACTGATTTTGGAGGTTCGCCCATTGCAGGCCAGCGCCGGGTCGGCCGGCGCTGCCGAACGTGGCCTGCAGGCCCGGAGCGACGATGTCGCGGAACTGCTCGGCCTGCGGTCGGAACATGGCGTCGAGCTTGCGCGCCATGATGTCGTCGCTCTTGCCGTAGTAGGCCCCGCTCGCCGCGTCGTTGAGATAGCTGAGCGCCGGGTTATAGGCGGCGTCGAGGCCGTTGAGGCTGTTGGTACCCCAACCCCACATGGCGTCGCGCGCTGAGTTCTGCGCCGCCGAGGGATCGGCGACCTGGTACTGCGGCGCCGTCGGAGTGGCATTGTACCAGTTGCGCAGCTGGTCGAGGTACCCCAGCAGGTCACCCTGGATGTACGGATGCGGCTCGGACTTGCTCTGGCTGCTGGTGCTCTGCTGCTGGAATGGCATCGGATCCCTCCTACGTCGCGATCAGATAGTTGAGGATGAGCGTCGGCTGCGTGTTGTTGTGCGCGCCGCCGCCCCCGGCGCTCTGAACGCTGATGCCGGTGGTGGAGCCGTTGCCGGCAGCGACATTGAGATTGTTGCCGTCGCCCCACGAGGCTCGTCCGGTGAAGATGCTGGTGGGGTTGCCCGCCGGCGTCGTGTGCCCATGGCCGGGGTCGGTGACGCCGTGGCTGTGCGACGGCATCTCGCCGGCAGCGAGCGTATGGATGGCAGCGCCACCGGCGCCGCCCAACGTCGTGCGGTTGGCGACGCCACCGCTGAGGCGGCCGGCGTCGCTGCCGCCCATGTCGTCCTTGCCGGCAGCAACGCGGCCGCGGAGATCGGGCAGGTTGAACGTCGTCGAACCGTCGCCCACGCCGTAGGCCGTCCCGATCGCAGCAAAGAGATCGGCGTAGGTCGTGCGCGAGACTGCCTGGCCGGCGCAGAGCAACCAACCATCGGGCGCCGCGGCGCCGGCATAGGGCATGATGCAGCCCGCCGGCACGCCCAGCAGCATGTTGTAGTCGCGGATCAGCACGTTCACCCGCTCGGTGATCGAGCGCGTGTCGGCGGTGATGGGCAGAGCGGGCAGGCTCATCCTCCTTCGCTCCTTCCGCCTTCGCCGAGGCTTCGGCGGACGAGGCGGAGCTTCGGAGGACTAGTCGTCCCAAGCAGGGCTCGAGCTGCGTAGCCTCCGCCTTCGCCGAGGCTTCGGCGGACAGGTTGGCGAAGCCGCTTCATTGGCCACCTGCCGGCCGGACATCGAGGTCGTCGATGCCCTGCATGTTCGACCAGGACGAGCCCGCCGCCGTCGTCGCCTTGACGCGGAAGTAGCGGCCGCTGCCGTAGACGGGAGCGAGGCCGGCGGGCGTCAGGCCTGTCGCAGGGCCATAGATGGGCGCCTGCTGCTGTTGCGTCTCGCGGGCGCCGAGCTGGATCTGCGGGCTGCCGCCATCGATCAGCGGGCGGCAACCGCGCACGACCGACCTGACGCCGTTGCCGGGATTGAATTCTCCCGTTTCCACGGTGGCGGCGAGGGTCGCGCCCGAAAAAGACCCGCTCCTGCGCGCCGTGTCGAAGCCGAACAGCAGCAGGGACAGCGCCCCGCTCCAATAGGAGCTGTCGAGCGGATAAGGCAGTGTGTCGAGATTGCCGAACGCGTCCAGCTGATCGAGCGTGTAGGACTGCTGGCTGACTCCGCCGAACACCAGCTCGCATTCGAACGCGGCACGCGTCCAGCGCTCGGTGCGCCAGTTGTAGATCAGCGCCCGATCGGGCGTGCCGTTGCCGTCGCGCGATGGATAGACGAAGACGTAGAGCCCGCGCACCGGATCGATCGCCGACGAGCTGCGGAAGTGGCTGGTTTCGTCGAATTCGGCCCAGAACGTCTTGTCGACCTTGCCGCGGCCGATCGGCGTGATCGCCTGGCCGGCGCGCACCATGTAGAAGCCGGACTTGTGCAGGAAGAACGCCATGTCGAGCAGGCCGGCAACGCTCGCGGGAATGCTGCAGCCGAGGTCGTTGGCGATCTTGTCGAGGCGGAAGACGACCGGCGGGCCCTCGTAGGTCATCCGGCGCACGCTGGTCTCCTGGAAGATCAGGCCGTACTCGCCGCCCACCAGGCCGGTGACGTTGCCGCCGTCGGGCAAATCCTGGATATCGGCCTGGGTGCTGAGAGACGTGCCCCACGTCTCGGCGTTGTTGAAGCCCGACTAGGCGATCTGCTGCGGCGCCGAGCCGATCTTTCCCATCAGGACGAAGTCGCGGACCGTGGTGATGAACGTGCCGATCGGCGGGCTGCCGCCCAGCGCCGCCCACCTGGTGCCGACGCTGAGATCGAACTTCTGCGGCGCGTCGATGCCGTTCGCGGCGATCGCCAGCGAGCCGAACTGGGCGAAACGCCACGCGCCATCGCCGCCAAGCGCATAAGCGCCCCCGGACGTCCGGCCGACGTCGTTCCAGGTCGTGCCCGACAGCAGATAGAGCTTGGTGGCGTCGCCGGCGAACATCTTCACGCCGCCATCGGTGCCGCGGAACCATGCCGCGCCCTGCGCGCGTGCGCCGAGGGCATTCGCTGACGCGGCCTGCAGCGCATTGAGCGGCACGTAGCTCTCTTCTGCCGACACGACGTTCAGCGCCTCACGCGCCCACTGGCTGAGCGCCGGCATGTCGGGGCGCCATTCGGCGAAGGGAATGATGGTCATGGAAGCATCCCCGCCCGCACACGGATCACCGGCACACTCGAGGCCGTCGCGCGCTGGGTGCGCGCATTCAGGCCGGCAACGCTGGCGTTGTAGAGCTGCAGGTAACGGGCCGCCCCGCCTTCGTCCTGGGTGCGAATGGCCGCCTCGACCAGGCAGCCATAGAGGTAGACATCCGGGTAGTTCGCCAGGATGTCGTTGACGGTCGAGCCCGCCGGCGTCGCGAGCTTGCGGTAGTAGCGCAGCGTCGCCGTGCCGGTCGACGGAGCGTCGAGGAAGCGGAAGTTGGTGCCCGAGACGGCGATCAGCTTCGTTCCGCCCAGGCTCTGCGGGCCGTAGCCGTCGAGCGTGCGCTGGCTCACCAGCTGCAGCGGCCCTCCGGGACTGTTGAGCTTGGCGCTGATCAGCTCAAGGAAGCCCGACGGCTGGGCGACCGTGGCGCCCGACAGCGCGAAGGCCGAATCGACTGTCTCCATCAGGTCGATGCGCAGTGGATCGGAGCGCAGTGAGCTCGCGGGATCGTCGACGGCGTAGCCGTAGTACATCCGGCGCTCGCACATCGCCAGGATGTCGTCGAAGCGGCTGGAGATCGTCGTCTCGCCCGGCGCGTCGCGGCCCATCCAGGACAGGACGCCTGCGAGGATGCCGGCATAGGTGTTGATCTGGACGGCCATCAGACCCTCCTTCGTCCCTGCGGGACTGCGGAGGGCGAGCCCTGCGAAGCCTTGGCGAAGCGGGGCATCAGAGCGTCCCCATGTCGGTACGCAGCCAGCGCCAATCTGCATTGTTCAGAAGCGCATCGACCTTGTCCTGGTGGTCGGGATTCCAGTAGTCGACGCCGAGCTCGTTGCGCCACTTGGCGATGACGATCAGAGGGATACGCGCCACGAGGCGCACGTCGTGCGCGGCGTTCCACGGGTCGCAGTGATTGCGCGCTTCGCGGTTCAGGTCGAGCAGGCCTTCGACGTGCTGGCTCGCCTTCTGCGCCCAGTTGCCCTCGCCGTCCTCGAGCCACCAGTGAGCGAGGCCGGTGACCGGATCGAACCCAAGGAGACGTTGGGTCATCCTCCTACGCTCCTTCCGCCTTCACCGAGGCTTCGGCGGACGGGTTCGGAGCTTCGGGGGTGAGTGGCTCGGCCTGGCCGCGGAAGCACAGAAGGCGGGCGAGCTTGGCGGGAACTTGCAGGCGGGTGTCCCGCAAAACCTTAGAGGTCGAAACGTTAGGTGCCGGCCAGGCCACCACAACGTTTTCTCCCGGCTCAAGCGGCAGGTAGACGTGGTCGACCGTAATGACGATGGCCATCATCGCGGTATGCGTCTTGGCCTTGGCGGACATGGTTTTCATGTCGTTCTCCCCGCTTACGTCAGGTCCGCCACGATGCCGTTGCCGGCCTCGTTGCGGCTCTCCAGGGTCACTTCCCCGATGATGTGGAACTTGCGGGAGTCGCCGGTCTTCGCGAGCTCCTCCTTCTTCCACTTGCGCAGCCACAGCAGGCGCCACAGCGACGGATCGATGACCTCGATCTCGCGCCCGCGCACGAAGCGGCTGGCCAGGGCGTTGAAGGTGCCGAAGTCGGAGACGTAGCGATCGACGGCGCCGATCACGGTCGCGGCCTTGCCTTTCGGCTCCTGGTACTGGGTGGCGATGCCGGTGAAGGCCGAGAAGGTCTGCTTCTGCGACGCGCCCATCAGCAGGATCGTCGGCTTGCCGCCGGCGGTCCAGGCAGCCCGGATGACCGTCTTCAGCAGCGTCTCGGTCGAGGCGCGTTGCGTGCCGTCGGTCGGCGCCACGGTGTTGCCCGCGGTGAAGCCGCCCGAGGCGCCGCCGGCGCCGCGCGAGACATTGCTCGTGATCCAGGACTCGAAGCCGCCGAGCTTGCGCGTCACCGCGCCCGACTGAGCGATCGAGGCCTGGTTCTGGCAGGCGATGGCCTCGAGATCCATCTTGGCACGGCGGCCGGCCAGCGCGGTCTGGTAGCTGATCTCGCTGTCGCGGCCGGCCTTCTTCACCGCCTCCTGGGTGTTGGAGATGGTGAAGGGCTTCTTCAGGATCTGCGTGCGGTTGCCCACGCGCACCGTCGGCGTGATCGCCGCCGCGGTCGTGTCGTCGCCTTCGAGGTTGCTGTTGTTCGTGTCGGCGTTGCCAAGCGCGTCCAGCTGCCATTCCTCGTAGGTGGCATCGGCATCACCCGAGCCGATCGTGCTGATGAACGGCGTCTCGTCCTTATTCAGGACTTTGATGATGTCGTGCAGCGATTCGCGGTTGCCCACGGCGCTGTTGGTGATGAAGGTGTTGGTGGGTGCAGCCATGCGCTGCGCTCCTCCTCCGGATAAGGGTGGTGGTGGCCTGCTAGAGGCCGGACAATCGGATGAGCTCGGCCGCGTCGGCGATCGAGGTTCCTCCGCTCTGCCGGAACCGTTCCCCCGCTTGCCGGATCGCCTCACCGGTCCGGCTGCCGGGAGCGTTGCCCGGTCCAGGATCGATGCGGGTCGGTGTCGGCCGGATGGTCCCACCCTGTTTCGCGCCTCGGGAGCGATGCAGGGCTGCTTGAGCTCGTTCGAAGCGCAGCGCGCTCAGCGCCAGCTCGATGATGGGCGCTTCGTAGATGGCGGCGATACGGTCGGCCGGAATGCCCTTGGCAAACAGGAACCGGCTCAATTCGTCGTAGGTCTGGCGGGCCCGCTCGGGGCCGAAGAAGTCGGGCAGGCGTTCGGCGAGCTTGGCGTGCTCGGCCTGCCGGGCCGCAAGCAGCTCCTGCTTGACCCGCTCCTGCGCGGCGGCGATGTCGGCCTGGCCCCGGCGATCGGCATCCGCCAGCAACGTCTCCTCGTCCTGGCGCTGCTTGATCAGCCGCTGCACCTCGGCCGGGTCCTTCTCGGCCAACGCCTTCCAATCGACGCTGGCCCACCGATCGACGAAGGCCTGCCGGAAGGCGGGGCCGTTCTGCTGCCACCAGGCCGCCGACTGCTCGGCTGTGGCACGCGCCGCCTGCGTCGCTCGCGCGGCGTCCTCGCGGACCGCCGCCATTTCACGAGCCCTCCGCTCGCCATAGGCGATGCGCTTGCGCTCGTACTTGGTCAGGAGGGTGCGCAGTTGCTCTGGTAGTTGCGGCCACAGCGCCTTGTCGCCAGGGCTCCAGAAGTCCGGCGGCTCGTCGCCGGCCTGCGGTGCAGCGCCGCCACCCAGACCCTCCGCGTCGCCCGGCTCGGCCTGCGCCTCGGCGGGCACTTCCGCGGCGTTGTCTTCAACGGGTTCGGCCGCGCCGACGTCACCCGCGCCACCCAGCAGATGGGCAGCCTCAGACATGTCGACGGTCTCCGAGGCGACGTCCGTGTCAGTCTCTGCGGCCATAGAGGCTCTCCTTCAAAAGGTCGCGCCGCTCCTTGAGGCGCGCGTTCTCCTCGTGCTCATGGACCAGGGCGGCAAGACCGGCCTTGAGCTCGGTGGCAACGCGGGCGCGGTTGTAGGCGATCTCGCGAGTCGTCATGTCGTCGGGATCGCTGGTCAGGACCCGGCGCATCTCGGCGTTGACGAAGTCGTCGAACAGCCAGCCAGCATCGGCCAGCAATTCGCGGGCGCGCTGAATGCGGTCAGGTGACTGAGCCGAGGCGCTCGCGGTATCGTGGCAAAGGAAGGGGCCGTTTGCGGCCATCGTGCCGATCCCTCATGGTGAGTGTCGGCAGGGATACGCCACAATTTCCGGCGAGGGAGTCAAGAGGCAACGCTAAAATCGCTCGTCGCCAAAGCCGATACCTAGGAGACCATAGCCAGTGCGGCCTCCAAGGACTTCACAACCGGCGCTTGGTATGCGCGAGCGCTCTGTTTAATCAGTCCGAGATAGCGCCCGGCAAACTCCGGTTGTTTCTTCTGTAAGTATGCCCTTACACGACCGACCTTGGTAGTGAAGCTACCGCCGGGACTTCGATCGTGATGTTCGGCACGCTCATAATACGCTAAAGCAGCATCCGGATCATTGAGCACGGTGCGAGAAAGCCTTGCCAGCATGTTCCAGAATTCTGCCTCGCGTACGCCAAACAGCACATCTTGTCCGAAAGCCTCAGCGCCAAAATATCTTGAAGCGTCGTGATAGAGGAGCTTCATAAAGTCGACGAGGGCCCCTTGTGGATTGAACTTGGCGTGCACAGAATCCCTAAACCACTGCGGATCCAAGATGGCCTTGCACATAATCCAGGCCATAAATGTGCGCTCATGGTCATAGCCGGCCGTAATCGCCTCATGCAGAAATTCGGCGGCATTGACCACCGCCACGGTCTCTTTCTCTCCCAAAACGTAGCTTAGCGACGCAGCTTCCCCCAAGATGAATGCGGTCCTCCTGCACTCGGCTTGGTAACCTGCATCAACACATCGCCAGAATGCATCTATTGCCTTTTCTGGTTCATACGTATCTCTGAAGAACCGAGCTCGGTACTTAATGGCCGGCGAATAGTCGTTCAGATAGTCCGACGCGATCGTCGCTGTTACCTCATCTATGGTGGTCTCGTACACGTCAGCCTTTTGAAGGGGCAACGCTCTAGCCGCGGTATACTTGGTCAACGCTAGTTGCATCATCCCGGCGGGCGATTTCCGCAGACGCAATCCCAAATCTGCACATCTCTCGGACTCGGAAAAGGAACTTTGTTGTGCCTTCGAACGCTGGAGCCGACCTCGCCAACGCAACAAGCCGGCCTTCTGCGATAGGAGAAACGCCGCCAAGCCAGGCGCCTCCCTACTATTCGAAATGAGCGGATCAAGCTTGTCCAAAAGCAGCTTGATAAAGCCCACTCTCTCGTCCGTCGTAAACACACCATATTCGTCCCGCACAAACACGCTACATGTCAAAATGGCAGACGCTATACTGTTTACCTCCTTAAGCTTCCGAATGGTCGCAATGGCTTGTTTCAATGCAGCCCGCCAATGATCCGCGCGATACGAGTTCGCGGTCTTGGCGACAAGGAGTTCCAAGGCAAGCAGCTCGCAAAATTCATTAGCTACCTTGATATAGGGATTTTTCAGGACATCGCGCAGCTGCGCATCAGCCTGTCGAACAAGATCTCGCCCCTTCCTTGGACCGGCGAGATCCGCTTGTGCCAGCAGTTCCAAGATCCTTCCGACGCGGACATCGTCAAGAAGGCCTTCGAGGTCAAAGTTGAAAAGAGAAGTCGAGAAAAGCTCATCAATGCCACGCTCTAGCATGTCATGTTTCCGTCTCGCGATCTCGAACAGCACGGCCGGCGTGTGCTTCTCGGGAGCTTCTCTGTCGACGTAATTGTGGTGATGCTCGCAAAGCAAAAGAAGGTTCTCCGGATGATTAAGGTCCAGATTGGGATAGTCCTTCTTGTACTCCGACCGAGCCCATTCGTCTCCAACAGGGAGAATGTGCGCGAGCTCACTTGCACCAATTAGTTCGACGTTTCCGCCACTCCAAGTTGCGACCCTTCTATTGCATGATACGTATTCACAGTATCCCCGTGATCTATAGAACACAGTGCGGCGCGCTTTTAGCGTCGGTTTTTGGCGGTCGGCCATCGAGCAGTCCCCTGAAAATGTAGCCCATCCACAATACTGCCTTTACGCGTAGGCATAGGCAAGATACACCTTCTGCGGGTATCCATTTGGCAATGTCCGGCAGCAATCAACATACAATCCCACAGATCATGCTTCGTGGGTTTGGTCGCAAGAACAAAGCCAAAGCAGTACAGGTAGTCGTCTATCGGCGTGACAAGATCTTCGCGACGGGGACGCGGGGCATCGGTGCTGAGCGATTCTTCTATTCGCCACTGGCGACGAACGGGGAGACGACGCTGGACGACAAGATCACGAGTTACGAACAACAACTTGATAACTATGTCGACCAACTGCGATCTTGCTCCATTGGCACAGACATAGATCCCGCGAAGGCAGCAGAAGTTGTTGCTCATCTTACGATTAGGACCGCACAAGTTCGAAATTCATTCACATACGGAACGAAGCAAATTGCCGAGGGTGTGGCCACAGCGGTTCTAGACCCCGCCAAGCGGTGGAGGCTTCTTGGCTATCATTTGCCCAAGCCGACTGGCGAGGTTAAGGCGACAATTGAGAAGGCCTACGCCGAGGGCGGCTTTCGTGCACGCGGTATACCACGGAAAGCGTTCTTCAAGTTCATGTTTGAAGGCATGAAGGAGGAGTTCAAGAAAATTGACCGGATGAAAGAGTTTGAAGAGGCCGTCACGACGTTGGTCAATAAGATTCCGGATGCTGCTGCGTCGGGACATCGCAAGGCACTATTGAACGGCTTGGCCCCAGAGGAACGCGTCGCCGCGCTGCACACACTCACGTGGCAAGTCCTGGAAGCGCCTTGCGATGTGCTGCTTCCGGATTGTGTTGCGATTGAAGGCGATGATGAGGACAAGTGCCGTTCACTGGTTTTCGCGTTAAACGCCTCGATCAATCACGTTTTCATGCCGGTGGCTACTCGGCGCGTTCTTGTGGGGTCAAAATCCCGTACGACACATTTGCCGGAGCCGCTTTGCCGAATGCTCGCTCGATGCAGCTGGGAGTATTTCGTGGCTCTGGACAAGACGCCTGAGTTCGAAGCGCTTGTCTCCGCAATCGGCAGCGCTACCCGCCAATTCATAGATGCGGAAACTGGAAAAGGCCTGGATGCGACGTTCAGAGATCTAGCGCATATCGACGGTTCTCGGCGCTAACTAGAATACGAATCTCGACTGTAGCGCGTGCGGCTACTGAGTCGGCTACTCTCGAACTGCTGTTGGCTGCATTCGCGAACGACTATCTGGCCGCCACGGGATAGGCGTCGAACTTCGACGGTTTGCAAGCCGAGTGCGTTGGCAGCGCTATGTTGGGAACTTCAATCGGAACAAGGCGCGCAGCACCTTCTCCACAGTCACTCTGTAGTCCGCAATCTGCGCATCCGTAATGCCCACGGTCGCACGTTCGTGGATAAGCTTGTTTCGTAAGCCATAGTAGTGATTGATCTTCGCTAGCGTCGTCGTGGGAATCTTGACGTGCGCTGTCACCTCGGTGATCACGTTTGTCCTGCTCTTGAACAGGTTCATGATGGCGGTGTCCGTGTACTTCATCACCGGAAACAGCGTCTTGTTGTTGACGATGAATTCCTTCATCGCGATCTCAATGTTGCTATCCAACAAGATAAGGGCCATCCGGTTCTTGGTCTCTATCCGCTGCTTTGTAAGCAGGTCGACGGCCCCCATCGCCTCGATGAGTCCAAGAGTCCAGGGTTGATCCCTAATGATCCTTTCGTTGGTCTCCAATAGCATTTGCATCCGAGAGGGTCTTCGCGCCCGCGGGGGCCTGGGAAGTACTTTCTTCTTCGATGACAGGACCTCTGCCGCGTCCATCTCCTCTATCTGCCCGGAGTCGTACTGGTACACACTAGTTGGCCAGTCACCCTTCAGCCGTCGCGACACGGTGCTGAAGTACCCGGCGAACTCGATGAGCCGCCCACGGATATGCGTAAATACTGCATCGCTGAAGTTGATACCGCTCTTATTGCTGTTCCAAGGCATCAGCTCTGCCGGCCCCTGAAGGTCGACAATTACACGACACAGCGAAGCGTCAGGGTGCGGAACTCCCGCCTCTCCCGAGACGAAGTAGCCAACGTCTCGCGTCCTGAGCTCTTTCACGATCAGGCGATGATTGCAGAAAAAGTAAACACCATAGTTCTCGGCTACTTCATCGCGATCCCGGATGAGACCCGCCTTCAAGGTCACCGATAGCTTCTCACCGTTGTCGGCCGGTTCGATCTCGAAGGTCGTGGCGCGCGGCAAGAAGTCCGGGGGAAAGGCCCAAGCCTCGAATGAAACCGGGGCGATCTCTGTTCCGTTTAGCTCTATAGCCGCGCCTTCGCGGAGAAACCATGCATAGGTCTCACCCAGCGCTTTGCGAATGTCCTCGACGTCGCCTTCGGTGAACGACTGACGGACCTTCGAGATGCCTACGTTCGTCGTGCCGGGAGTGATATCCGGGATCTCGTACACTTCGAGGTCCCAATCGTCTGTTTGAATCCAGTCATTGGTAATATCAATCTGGAGACTCTTTTCGCGCCTATACCGCGTGCTCACCTCAACATGCTCTCCCAGGGCCACACCCGCTCGCTTCCCACCAACGCCGAAGATGCCAATGACCTCTCGGCTACTCTGGCTCCGCGTAGCCCCTGGCGCGATAAGAAGCCGAACCAGCCCCTCGGGCACCCCGCCCGCATTGTCCCGAACGGAGATCAGCTGCCGGTCCACATTGAGACCGATCCGAACTACAAGGCCCGCCGGACGACCGCTCGTGATCCACATGTCCAAAGCGTTGTCGACAAGTTCGAACAACCCAGTCTTGAGGTTGTAGTCACTGATGATCGACAGGAAGAGCCTCTTTTCCGGCGTCCCGTCGATCTTCATCAGCGGTGTCTTCCTGTCGACCCCAGCCAAGTCCGCCCCCGGATTTTCCAGACCATATCCCACTCCAAACGAAAACACATCTCCTGCGCGTATCCTGGCGGCGGTGGGCTATTCCCACAGGTGGGTTTTGGGCTACGAGTACAAGGTGTGGTAATGGTACCGGTATGCAGAAGATCAACGCAGAGCTGCACCTCACCGCGTCGGATTTGGTCGGCCACCTCAATTGCCGCTACCTAACTATGCTCGATCGGCGTGTCGCGGACGGCTTTGCTGCGCGACCTGTGATCTGGGACCCGCTACTCGACATTCTGTCTGAGCGAGGCAAACGCCATGAGGCGGAATACGTCAAACGCCTTGAGGGGCAGGGCCTGCCGATCGTTACCATTGACGGAGTTGCGGTCGACCAGTCCGCGGTCGACGCGACCATTGCTGCTATGACCGCTGGCGCCCAGGTCATCGTTCAGGGCGCACTTCAGTATGGCCGGTGGAGTGGCCGGGCCGACATCCTGCGCCGGAAGGAGACACCGAGCGCATTTGGTCCGTGGTCCTATGAAGTCAGCGACACCAAGCTCGCTCGCGAAACCAAGGGAGGTTCAGTCCTACAGCTGTGCCTCTACTCCGCTCTAGTTGAGCATGCACAAGGCCACCCCCCGGAATATGCGTACATCGTCACGCCGGAGCTTGCCGAGCCCGAGCCCTACAGGATCGCCGACTATGCAGCCTACTATCGCCACGTACGAGCCAGTCTTGAGAGCTCAGTCGCTGCCGGCCCTTCTCCAGACACCTACCCCGAGCCAAATCCTCACTGTGACATTTGCCGATGGCGTAACCACTGCGACAGCAAGAGGCGGGCGGACGATCACCTTTCTCTCGTGGCGGGCATATCGAAGGCGCAGATCTACGAGCTGACCGCCAGAGGTGTCAGCTCAACGGCTTCACTCGCAACTATGCCACTCCCTTTGACTTGGAAGCCGGAACGGGGCGCGATCGAGAGCTACACCAAGGTTCGCGAGCAAGCTCGGGTTCAGGTGCAGGCCCGGACGGCGACTGCGCCTGTCTACGAACTCTTGCCGGTCGCGCCAGCGTTCGGCCTATCGCGCCTGCCGCAGCCGTCGGAAGGTGACATATTTCTCGACTTCGAAGGCGACCCGTTCGTCGACAAGGGCGGCCTCGAGTTTCTCATCGGGTACGCCTACGCCAAGGAGGGCCCTCTCACCTACACCGCCGACTGGGCCATCACGCGCGCGGCCGAGAAAGCGGCATTCGAGCGCTTCGTTGATTTCGTCATGAAGCGTCTTGAGACCTTTCCGGACCTTCATATCTACCACTTTGCGCCATACGAGCCTGCGGCACTCAAGCGCCTCATGGGGCGCTATGCGACGCGGGAGAACGAAATCGACCACATGCTCAGGGCCGAGCTGTTCGTCGATCTGTACGCTGTGGTGCGACACGCCCTCCGCGCCGGCGTCGAAAGCTATTCCATCAAGAAGCTCGAACCACTGTTCGGCTTCAAGAGAGCCCAGGCCCTTGATGAATCCGGAACAGCGCTCGTCAAGGTCCAAGCCTGCCTTGAGCTCGGGGACATTGACAGCATCCTCGCCCAAGACAAGGACATCATCCAAGCCTACAACCGCGAGGACTGCCTTGCGGCAGCCGAACTGCGGCAATGGCTGGAACAACTGCGCAATCAGCAGATCACCAACGGCTACCGGATCCCCCGCCCCATTCCAAAGCCTGGCGAAGCCAACGAAGAAATCGCCGAATGGCAGCGGCGCATTGCACCCGTCATCGAATGCCTAACGCGCAATGTACCGGTCGACCCGAAGGATCGCACGACAGCTCAACATGCCCAGTGGATTCTGGCCTATGTCCTCGACTGGCATCGACGCGAGCAGAAAGCCACCTGGTGGGAGCATTTTCGATTGAGAGACCTATCCGCGGATGACCTGCTTGACGAACGAGCTGCCGTATCCGGGCTCTCGTTCCAAGCCGTTGTTCCCGCCGCGGGGCGCACGCCGGTGCATCGCTATACCTTTTTGCCCCAAGATACCGACATCCGGCCCGATGCCAAGCTCCGCAGCGTTGGTGGCCAGCACTTCGGCTCTGTCGTCGACATCGACCAAGAATCCCGCACTGTCGACATCAAGAAGCGCAAGGACACCGCAGAAGTCCACCCAGCCGCCGTTTACGCTCATGAAGTCATTGGCACAGACGTGTTGGCCGAGTCGCTCTTCCGTCTCGCCGAACATGTCGCGAGCAATGGTATTGGAGGCGATGGGCCGCATAGAACGGCTCGCGATCTCCTCATGAGGATCGCGCCTCGCATTGGTACGAATGATCTCAGGAAGCCCGGAGAAACTGCGGCTGAGGCGGCTACTCGGTTAGCCACGTTGCTCGATCGAGCCGTCCTGCCACTCCAGGGCCCACCCGGAGCGGGCAAGACGTACACAGGTGCCCGCATGGTCTGCGCGCAAGCGCGGTCCGGTATGAGGATAGGCGTCACAGCCAATAGTCATAAGGTCATCCGAAACCTGCTGGACGAAGTTGCCAAGGCGGCGAAAGGGACCAACACACCGGTGCGTTCCATCCAGCGCGTCAGGGAGAAGACAGACAACACCGCGAGCATCGACTTCACGCTCAAGAACGAAGAAGTGCTGACGAAGATCGGTCGTACCTACCCCGTGGCGGGCGGTACCGCTTGGCTTTGGGCACTTCCGGAAGCCTTCGAGGCCGTCGATGTGCTCTTCATCGATGAAGCTGCCCAGATGTCACTCGCCAATGTCTTGGCCGTATCGCAGGCCGCAAAGAGCTTGGTCTTACTCGGCGACCCGCGCCAGCTCGAGCAACCCATGCAGGGTAGCCATCCGGAGGGCACCGACGTTTCGGCTCTCGACCACATCCTCGGGGAGCACGCGACCATTCCCCCAGATAGGGGGATCTTCCTCGAAGAAACCTGGCGACTGCACCCCGACATTTGCATGTTCACGTCGGAGCTTTACTATGACAGTCGCCTGCATTCGCGACAGGGACTTGAGCATCAGACTATTCGGTCAACCGGGCCACTTCATGGAACCGGTCTTCGCTACATTCCTGTTCATCACAAGGGCAATCAGAGCTCGTCAGTAGAGGAAGCCGAAGTCGTCAAAGGCTTGGTCGCTTCGATTCTGTCAGCCAACTCGACTTGGGTAGACCGCGAAGGGAGGGAAGCACCCATCACGATCAACGACATCCTGATCATCGCCCCCTACAACGCTCAAGTTTTCGAACTCCAACGTCGACTCCCCTCCGGCCGCATCGGGACGGTCGACAAGTTCCAGGGGCAGGAAGCGCCTATCGTCATCTACTCCATGACGACGTCCAGTCACGCCGACGCACCGCGCGGCATGGAGTTTCTCTACAGTGCCAATCGGCTCAATGTGGCGACATCTCGTGCGCGGTGTTTGTGTATTCTGGTTGGAGCTCCGAGTGTGTTTGAAGCGGAAACGAGAACACCTCGCCAGATGCTATTGG
Organism: Reyranella sp.; assembly: GCA_019750135.1. GTDB lineage: Bacteria > Pseudomonadota > Alphaproteobacteria > Reyranellales > Reyranellaceae > Reyranella. Next base: position 40,217 of record JAIEOV010000007.1, read on the forward strand.
CAAATGGGTTCTGCCGGTACCTTGAACTCGCCACAAGGCTGCCGGCCCCGACTGGCGCAATCGGCAAACCAGTAGTCTAATCCGGTCTCCCGTGGCCTCGATGTTGAGCGCCTTCCTACACTCACCGATTGAGTGTACAGTAGAACTACAATCTTATGGAGCGGAGGCGACAATGGTCTTTCGGATGCCAGCGGCCGAGGGCCACATTATCTGGCGCTATTTGGATGGGGTTTCACAAGCACTTGCCCGCCGGTTTAACGGCGGCTCGTCGCCCAACGAAGAAAACCTAACTTTCCTGCTCTGCGAATTGCTCGACGAAGGAACTACCGGCCTCCATCTCTTGCATTATCCACTCACGAAGGCCAAAGAAGAGCTTGCCAAGTCAGATGGAGGGGTGACGCTCGACGTCATGTTTGAAACCCACGAACATTCTAAACATGTAGAACATCATTTCTCTGGTGCCGATCTTGGGGTGATCTTCGTCTTTGAACATCCGTTCTTCGGCCGCTCGGAGCGAGCTATCTTGCTCCAGGCAAAACGCCTATTTCCAGACACAAGAAACGATTACACGTTGAAGGCTGACTTCCGAAGCTTTCATGCTGCCCAACGCGACTTTCTGAGAACAATAGCAGATCGCTTTGATGCCGAGGACGCGGTGTTCTACCTTTGGTATGCGCCAAGCTCCACTGCCTTTACTATCAATGACGCTAAGGTGTTGCGATCATTGGAGGCCCATAGCTCGCCTTTTGAAGGCAGGTATTTCTATCGGCATCCACGCTTCGGATACATACAAGAGTCATCGATCGCGCGCTTAAGCGACCAGGAAGACGTCAAAGCAGCTTGGCGTTTGACCCAACCAGCGACCCGCTATAGCGGGCTCGATTCCATTGAAGATGTGACTAGAAGCGGGCGAGCTCCCAGCATCGACGCCCTTTATCGGGCGCGCGTATTTCGTGGACGCCACTATCCTGACAGGTGGTCTTCATTTGAACCCTTTGCTGATCTATTTCTGTTGGCTATGCAGCATCGGAGCATTGGCCACAGTTCCGACGAATGGCTTCGATTGGCCAAGGGCGAACAGGTACCGCTGCCTCTATCGTCGACTACTGGCACAGGAGCGCGTGCTCCGTCCGAAATGCCGGACGTTGTCCCACCACCTAAGCACTCTGTGACATTTACTCTTCGCAGTTCGCTAACATGGCCTGAAGAGTTCCGGCTTGATGATGAGGATATGTAGACTTCGACAGCATCAATGTGTCTGATTGCGCGCCTTGAACCACGCAATTTCGACATCGGCTCGCGCCTTCTCCCGTCGAACGGCGATCTCGGCGGCAGCCTTCTCGCGCATGATCTCGATCTCGGCCTGAGCCAGGAGCAACGTCGCGTCAACTGGTGATGACGATGGGCCCGCGGCGCCGATCTTGATTGCCACCTCTGGCGATTGAAAGAAGAGACCGGGCGTTCGATAGCCCAGCGTCTCGGCGAGCTTCTGCGCGGAATTGGCGATGTTGGCGACTGACACGAACGGTCCCTCAGCACCGCCCTGCAGCGCGATCAGCTTTTCCTGCAAACCGCCAACCAAGGCGAGATGGCCGAGCGCCTGTTCACGGTTGCCGATGCCTACGACGTCGACCGACAGGTCCATGTCGTCGGGCCACTGGCTAGGATCACACTGAGCGAAAGCACTGCCCTTCCCCGGCCAATAATGTAGAGGTCCAGCCGCCCCGCGCTTGATGGCTCGATAGATTAGCCGATAGAGCCGTTCGATCGCCGTCTCCCCGAAGACTCGAGCGATCAGATCCTGGCGCTGCTGGCTCGCCGACATGATGCGATCGAGCCCACCCAGCGTCTTGTTTAGGCTCTCGGCATCGAGGCCCTGATTGTAGCGGCTGACGCCGGTGCGGTTCTCGCGCACCGTCGCCAAGTGCTCGAGCGCCGTCAGCGCGCCGTCGGTGACGTTGGGCACCTGCAGCCACGCCACGTGGTTGTCGCCCGGCCGTGCGCCGGCGCGGAGCCGGATCGGCGAGCCCGGCGTCCAGTCGATCAGGCTGTCGATGTTGACGTGGTCGCTGATGACCGGCCGCGGCCGATTCACCAGGTAGAGGTTGTCGAGCAGGCCGCGGGTGATGACCGAGCCGATCAGCTGTAGGTCCTGCGTCTGGTCGAACAGCGAGCGGCCGACGAGGGTGTGCGGCATCAGGATCGGCGTGGCCAGCGCGATCGCGGCGGGTCCCTCCCAGGGCATGCGTTCGATGATGCGGCCGCCATTCGTGCCGCCATGGGCGTAGATGACCCGTTCCAGCTCGGACTTGCCGTCGCCGTCGGTATCGGCGCGGATGTAGGCCAAGACCAGCCACAGCGGGCGCTCGCTGTCGGGCCTGCCGCTGCGGTCCTGGCCGCTGCGCGGCTCGCCGTCCAGAAGGCCCTCGTTGCGCTGCGCTTCCTCGGTCGAGAACGGGCAGTCGGCGTTCAGGTCGTTGATTTCCTCGGCGGTCAGTCCGAGTTTGACCAGCTCTGAGGCGGTGGCCCGCTTGATGAAGCCCAGGAACGAGGCCTTGTCCTCGGTGCGGGCACCCGGGCTGAAGCGGATGTCCTCCGGGGCGATGTTTTCGACGGCGACACGCTGCCGGTGATGCGTCAGCGTGATCGTACCGGACAGGCGCTGCTCGCCGGGCGCTGGCGGCGGCTTCGGCGGCCCGGCTTCGGATGCGCCCAGGAAGGGCATCGGCGCCGGCGGCCCCCCTGCCTCCGGCTCGAGGTCGAGGGTCACCGTTGCGCCCTGCTGTTCGGCGGCGGCCACGACGAGATCGATGGCGTCCTGCGGGATGCCCTGAACCGGCAGGGTGCGTGTCTCCTCGACCTCCTCTAGGTCGACGGTGACGCCGCTTAGCCGGTACATCAGGGCGTCCTTCAACAGGCCGGAGATAATGCGAAAGCCGTCGTTCTCGCGCATCAGGACGTGCGGGACGTAGGCGCTCGCCTCCTCCGCCCACTTCTCCTGGCCCGGCGCGCCGGGCGTGAAGCGGACGAGATCGTCGGCGGCGGTGAAGACGCGCATCAGGCCGGGCATCAGGGATTCGATGACGTCGGCGAATTCCGAGGTAACGACCTGGGAGGCGCCCTCCTGCTCGTCGCCGTAGGGCTGGCGGTCGTAGTAGGCCAGCGCCTGGCGGCGCAGGGCTGCGAGGGTGCCGTCTTGGAAGGCGGCGGCGGCCTGCTCCTCCTTGCGCAGGAGGGTCAGCAGGGCATCATCGTCCAGGGCGTCAGGTTTATACGTCATTGCGCCGGGCTTGCGCACGTTGCCGATCCTCGAAGGGAGAGCCGGCAGGGATAGGCCACAATTTCCGGCCACCGAGTCAAGCTTGTTAAAGATCGCCGCGCGGCAAATGTCGCCTTTACCTCCGATAGTCGTATTGTTTGTATTTCATGCTACCATGGTAGCAGCGAAGGCGGGGGGAGACACGATGAGCGATGGATCATTTTATGATGAACTCGCGCCATTCATTTCCGTAACACTTGCGCAGGCACGCAACATCTCAGATCCGCTGGAACGGTGCCTAAAGGACATTGAACGAATATGCGCAGGCGAGAGCGAGCCAGAGACAAGCGACTTTGAATACCTATCCGAGCAGCGAGTTATCTCAGGCACCCAAGCACGTGCGATGTGGTACAAGCGCCGCGTTCGCCCCGCTTGGACCAAGGATGCAGCTCTTGCCGATCTACAGCACCACTTAGCACTCGCCGTCATCCGACGAGATCACCTCGCATTGCACGTCACCGACCCCAAGCTCAAAGGGCCAATTCGCGCCGCACTTATGAGCGAGGTAGACAAGCAGGTCCCGCTAGCCTGGCTTTCTCCTGTGCCTCGAACAACCATGTCCGCAGCGTTCCTTCAGAACGGTCAGGCAAAAACATTGTGGCTATCGGGGGTCCATCGCCGGACCGCCACGAAGGCAGACGCGAAGATACTCGCGGGCCAAGACCTCGACTATTCACTCGATCCTTTTGATGACCAGAGCTTCTATTGGTCTGCTGCCCGTTCCAGAAATAGCCACTTGAAGCTGACTATCGGCGTTTCGCCTCGCGCTTCACGCGTTTGGCTTGGCAAAGCCAGTACGCTTCAAGAGTTTGCAGGCGGAGCGACAGTCCTCATCGACGCCCTTCGAAGCGCCAAGACTACAACGAATGAGCCGTTTCGCTTTCTGGCTTGTCCAGTCGAGAGTATTGATCCAGCGCACGTCCACGGCGCTTACGACATCGCCATCCTGCCTCCAGATTTGCAGGATGATGCTGATGAGGATGCGAAAGCGGAAACTGCCCTTGTCCTGGAATCCAACCTAATTGCTTCTGTCGCTCGAAAGGCAAATGTCGCCGTTGAGGCGGAAATTAATGGTGCATCCATCGGCTCACTGCTGCTCGAGGTAGCAATCGCCCGCGACGGTAAAGCTCGATTCAAGACAAGCAATGTAGTCCCTGCTGGCATTGAGGACGAAAAATTCAAGAGATTGAAAGCCCTGCTCACAACAGGCGCAGGCGTCAACATTCGCTACGACAGTGGCCACAGCATCTCAGATCGCCAGGTTTACGTTTCCCGAAATCCACGAATTGGCTTCGACAATTTCGAACCTCACGACTTTGCGGGCTACAAGGCAAAGCAGGAAAAGCCAACGGACCTTACCAAGATCGGCAAAGAGAAGAGCTTATTCTGCTGGGTCCAGAATACGCACAAAGGTTGGCTAGCCTGCGATGACGGCGCCAATGAGAAGGCCGATTTCATCCATCTCGACGATTCCGGCAAGAAGCCAGTTCTGTCGCTAATTCATGTCAAAGGCGCCAAGAGCGACAAGGTGAACCGGCGCCTATCAGTAGCAGCCTATGAAGTGGTGACGGGGCAAGCCGTAAAGAACCTCCAATGGTTGGATAAAGAAGCGCTCGCGAAGGGATTGGGACAAGCGGTACGCCAGACCAACTACTGGTGGAAGGACGGAAAGACCGTGCCAAAGCAGAGACTGATAGCGGCAATCGACGCGCTAGGAGATGACATTGTTAGACGAGTTGTGATCGTCCAGCCGCATGTTACCGAGGCCGCACGGCAAAGCGCTGCGAAAATGGCGACGGGTGTAAACCGCCTTCGCCTCGACCAGCTCAACACGCTGCTTGCCAGTGCTTGGCGAAGCGCAAATGGATTAGGGTTTGAGTTCAAAGTGATATCGTCTGCTTAGACCATCTCGACAAACGGCCGGTTCTGAGGCGATCGGTTGCTTGATGCTTGGCTATCCGATGCAACTCGGCCACGGATCCTCACCATGGTACCACTCGCGCTCACGGTCGGCCCCACGGCACAACAGGACGCGCCAATTGTCGACCTGCAGTGTATGCCGGCTCTCATCCCTCATGATCAGAAAAATCTGTGGTAGCACCCAACAATAAAAGAGCTCCGCGTTGCCCCGTCCATTGTCTGCAATTGCAGGGCGCGTTAACTCTAACGGCAACATCGCATATTCGTAGTCGTTAGGATATCGACCCACCCGGGCATCTACGTAGTGCCGGAATCCAAAGACTGAGTAGCCCGTGTCGCTCTGCTTCGGGGCAAGGTCGAAATAGTAATAACCTCCGCTCTTGCTAAAGACGTACTCCTCGAAATACAGCTTCGGCTGTCCATTTTCGATATCAATGAAACGCTGAAGTGCTCGAATGAGGCGCAAAGCAGCAAATCGGGCGAAAGCCGCCATTGCCTCTCTGGCCAACTCAATGTTCACCTTGTCGTCATGCAGCCGCTGCCGGAAGGTGACGATATCGGCTTCGTTAGCCTTGATGACCCACCGCGCTCGGCGCCACCATTCGCTTATGTCTGCGGTGAATCCTGCCTTGACTTCGTTTGCATGTGCCCTGCTCACCTGCTCCGCTTTGGCCACCGCCGGAGTTTTGGCGAAGTAGGGCGACGGGTCTCGATCGAGACCCTCGAGAATCTGCAAAACCGTCACAATGCGCTCGCTGTACTGGATGCCGAAAGGGGTGGACGCACCAACGATCTCATTGACGCTCTTCTCGGTCGGCTCAGTTGAGTTTTTATATTGCAGCAAGTTGTATTCACGGTCGGCAGTCAGCTCACCTCGTGCACGCTGCACCATTGCAGACTCTACGTTGTCGATGTGACTTTGCTTCATTCCTCGCACGCGCTCGACGGTATAAGACTCATCCTTGTCTATGATCGAGTGGTGGGTGGGGCACATCAGGACCAGGTTGTCTTCAGAGTTTAGAAAGCTCTCTTTGTGGCCTGCCTGCCATCTTGCGGCTGTCGGGTTCAAGCCAATTATGTGGGCGATCTCTGCAACCATGATACGTGTACCATCTGCAGCCGCTGAGTCCTGAACCAGCCGCACAGAACACCCAGGAAATGCACAGTGGTTTCCGCTCATGGCAAAAAGCTGCGCACGGGTGAACAGCGAATAGTTTCTCCGCTTGGTCTCACCCGAATCACTCATCGGGTCCCCTCCGTGTTGGCATGCTTTGGAAGCCATCCTACACAACTGTCGGATGTATGCAAATGCGGACCCCCCAAAGAGTGCCAATACAGTCGCCAATGACCGGCTAGTTTCGCGCCTTCACTCGTAACCAGATTAGCGTGGATTGCGGCGACGGAACTCGGCGATCAGCTCTTCAAGCCGAGTGTTGGTGACGGCGGCCTCGATCCGCATGCCGCTCACTTCCTTGCGGACATCGCGAAGGTCAGCCTGGATGCTGCTCAGGAACCAGCCAGCGCCGAGTGCCAGCGCGCCGAGAAGCCCACTGACGACCCATTTGAAAGTATCCATGGGGACAGAGGCCTTGTGGGCTCTCGGCGGCATCCTCTTCAACGGCAACGCCCTCCTTCGGTCCTGCCGCGCTTCGTAGGGCAAGCCCTCGATGGGATTGGCAACGTCGCGCATTAGACGACCCATCGCTTCAGCTTCGCTAGCTTCTCTTCCAGGCGTCGCTCGGCGGCCCAGTCGCGGCGGATCGCCGGATAGGCGAACGTGAGCGCAAGGGCGTCGCCGTCATCCGGCGAGGCTAGACCTCGCCGACGCATGTCCTGCTTGCGCTCCAGCAGTAGCGCATTGCTGGAGTCGTAGCCGTATTCCACGCCGGTCAGGTCGGCCACCAGATCGCGATCATCGGGCAGGCACCCCGCGGCGCACCAGTCCTTCATGAAGCCCCACATCTCGGCGCGCTTGTTGGCGTATCGCGCGGTGGCGCCCTCGCGATCGGCCTTGCCGCCGAAGTCGACGCCGACCATGTTGGGACAACCCAGCTGCACGAGGCGATCGTGGACGCCCCAGCCGATGCCCGTGCTGTCGAGGAAGACAGCGTCGGGCGCGTGCTCCTGCACCAGCTCCATGATACGGCCAGCGATCAGCATCAGGTCGGCGATGCGGAACTTCACGGCTGGGATCGAGCGCGCATCGAGGCCGCGGCGGAAGCGGATGACGCTCTTGTCGCCCGAGAGGCTGCGGGCGATGTCGATGCCCATGATCAGGGGCGCCATGGGATCCTCGACCAACTCGCGCGTCAGCGCCTGCTCGACCCGCTCGGAATCGATGAACTGCATAGTGCCGGCTCGCGGGAACTGTCCGCGGACGCGCACCCGCACGAAGTCGGAGTCCTCGCCGTAGTCCTTCACCCATTCGGAGATCTGGCCCTTGTTGGTGATCGAGACCGACCGCGAATCGACCTGCTCGGCCTGCCAGCGATGGGCGAAGCGTCCGCCGGGGAAGCATTCGCGGAAGCGGCCGGTGTTGCGCGTCGGGTTGCCGAAGACCGCCCACAGCAGCTCGGTGTCGGCGTCGGTGAGCGCGCCCTCGATGGTCTCCCAGACGGCATCGGGGATGGCCGACGCCTCGTCGAGCAGCACGAAGGCGCGGCGGCCCTTGTTGTGCAGGCCGGCGATGGCCTCGGTGTTGTTCTCCGACCAGGTGACGGCGTCGACACGCCAGATCTTGTCGCGGCCGGGCTGGACGGAATGGAGCGACGTTGCGGTGTAGGCGAACCAGTCGCGGACGAGGCAGAGCCCGTGCCACTTGGCGAGCTCGGGCCAGGTCTTGGTGCGCAGCTGGCCTTCGGTGTTGGCCGAGACGACGCCGCGCGTGCCGGGCCGCGTCGACAGCGCCCACAGGATAATCCACGCGACCAGCGCCGACTTGCCGACGCCGTGCCCGGAGGCGATCGCGGAGCGCACCGCCTCGCCGCGCGCCTGCACGCCCTCGCCCAGGCTCACCAGCACCCTCGCCTGCCACGGCTCGGGGCCAGTCTCGGCCGCGAGCGGACCGGGCATGCCCCAGGGGAAGGCGAACATGACGAAGCCCAGTGGATCGAAGCGCAGCGCGCCGATCTCGCGGTGCAGGCGGCGGTCGGCCTCAGTCGCGCTTGACATTGGCCAGTCGCTCGCCAGCGGCCTCGAGCAGCGACAGCAGCTCGTCGGAGGCGTGGTGCTCAACCTCGATCTTGTCCCGCCAGAGGTCGCGGCGGCGGTTTCGCAACCAGAACATGCAGGCGGCGGTGTCGGGGGCATAGTGCTGGGTGAACTTCACCTCCTGCGGCCCTTCCGGCGTCTGGAAGTAGCGCGAGGCCTCGCGGTCGTAGCCGACGGCGCGGGTGTAGAGCTTCTCGGCCACGTCGGCGTCGGCGACGCTTCGGCCCTGGGTTACGGCCTCCTTGAACTCGGGGAAGTCGCGCAGCCAGTTGCTGATGGTCGCGACGCTGACCTCGAACAACTCGGCCAGGTTTTCGTTGGTCGCGCCGAGGATGCAGAACTTGCGGGCGAGCTTGCAGTGGTCGGGTTTGAAGAGAGATGCGGGGCCGCGCTTGCCCATGGTGCCGAAACTCCGTTGGTGAGTGTCGGCAAGGACAAGCCACAAAATCCGGCGGGGGAGTCAAGCCTCCATCATCAAAGACGTTGACGGAGCGAGCCGCAGCTTCGCCCGCGTATCAACCGCCCTGCCAGGGCCTCAGGCGCCGCAAGGGGGACGTCCAGTCATTGCGGCAAGGCGCGCCGAGGCCGAGCGCTGCGCGCCGGTCGCTCATCGTCTTCGGCTTGAATCGCTTGCCGGTGCGCGCGGCGATGAGGTCGGCGATCTCGGCGTTCGTGCAGCGATCCGCGCATTCGACGAGGATCGCCGCACATTCGGCATCCCAAAGGGGCCGAGGCGAAGACAGCTGCGGGCCCTCCCCGTCATCAGAGAGCCTGAAGCATGGCAGCGCGTGGGGCGTGGTCGGGGCGGCGAGCAGGGTTGGATAAGCGGGTGTCGGCATAACGATAACTTGACGTTACTTAAGTATTAAGTCAATATCTCAGTTGTGCACACAGATGACAGCAGTGCAGTCATACCGACGAGGCTTTTCATGACGACAATAGGCGAACGAGTAAAGACGGAGCGCAACGCCAAGGGCTGGTCGCAGATGGAACTGGCGCGGCGGGTGACCCGAGCGGGTTATCCGATCACGCAAGGCGGGATCGCCCAGATCGAGCGGCGCGGCGAAACCGAGCCGAAATCGATCGTCCAGCTGGCGCAGGCCCTCGGGGTGTCGGTGGTCTGGTTGCAGAGCGATCGCGGAGACAAGACCGCCGGGGTGAGCCCGGAAGATATGCAGCTCAGCCTGTTGCCGCCTGCAGGGCGCGCGGGGTTGCGGATCGCCGCCGCCCCGGACCTCCGGCAGCAGCTGCAGGTCTTTTCGTCGGCGCAAGGCGGCGAAGGAGGCGCGATGACGCTCAGCAACGAACCCGTGGCCTGGCTGCCGCGCGATGCGCGGCTGGAAGGTGTCGAGGGCGCCTACGGGTGCTTCGTCTCCGGGGATTCGATGGAACCGGCCTACGAGAAGGGGAACATCCTCCTGGTCAACCCGAAGGCACCGGTCAACCCGGGCGACGACGTCGTGTTCATGCGGGAGGACAAAGGCGGCACCCGCTACGTGCTGATCAAGCGGCTGGTGCGTCGAAACGAGGCGAGCTGGACGGTCAAGCAGTACAATCCCGCGAAGACATTCAGCCTGTCGCGCAAGGAATGGAGCAAAGCGCACCTGGTGATCGGCAAGTACAATCGGGCGAGCTGAAATACGAAAATGGGGCGATTGCCGCCGGAACCACACGGCGCTCTGGTGATGCTCACGACCCCTAGTCCGGCTCCGGCTCATGCTCCTGCCGATCGAAGGGATCGACCGCCGGCCGCCAACAACCGCGGGCCTTGAAGACAGCGAGGCGCTCTTCATAGGACGGCCATGTCCGGACCGCGATCGCCTGAGCGATGAGATCGGCATCCGCTTCATCGGCGCCGGCGAGCACCGCATCAACCCATGCGGCGAGCGAAAGCATGTCCGGGCCCGACCGCCGGATGGTGCCGTCGACCTTCAGGGCGAACCCGGTGTGCAGGCTGCCGATCGGTACGATCTGGTAGCGCGAGCGGTCTGGCCTGGTCATCGGATGATGTAACGCCGCCGCGCATCGAGAGTCTCCGGGCTGCAGTGACAGCATCGCGTCACAATTGCGGGAACAATTGCCCTCACTGCCATCATTGCGGGAGATCAAACAGCGATCATGCAATCGCAGGCAGGTCGAGCGCGATCACTTCCTCGGCGAGGCTGTTGTCGACGGGGATCTCGAAGCGCGGCCGCATGCCCTGAACACGGCAGCTCCGAGGCAAAGGGGCTTCCGCTCCCAGGCGTGGGAAATATCACAGCGACTGACACGGAAGCGCGCGTTAATACGGCCTTACCGATGCCGAAATCCTGAGAGAAATGAACTTCCCCCTTTCGTTCGTGGAGATGTCTTCCGATGCGCCGTATGTTCATCTTGCTTCTGCTGTCGGTCACTGCGTGTGAAGGAAGCTTCGTCCGAGCCGAGGATCTCGGACGCAAGGTCGAGATCAACAAGAGCTACGAGGCGCGCGACACCTGCCTGAAGACCCAGGCTGCCGCCGACGGCACGGCCGCCGTCGATCCGTCCACGCTGGCCCATGCCGCTGCGCTCGCCTGCGAGAAGGAAACCGACCGCTTCATCGCGGCCGCCAACACCGACGGCGACAGCAAGGTGACGCTATCGATCCGGCAGGACACCGAGTTCCGCGCCATGAAGTACGTCATGCAGGCACGCAAGCTGACCGCCTTCCAGTAAGGCGTCTCTCCGCGATACCGCCCGCCAGGACGTCGAGGTCTTCGGGCCTCCGTCCTTTGCGCGCCATTTGAGGCGCGCCATGTGGCGAATGCCACAGAATCCGGAGCGCGCCCGGCCCATAGTGCAACCCTGCACGATCTGAGGGGGCCGCGATGAACCGGGGCGAGCATCAGAGTTTGCGGGCGACCACCACCTTCTCGCGGATGAATTGGCCGGCACCGGACCATGTGCTGGCCGCCAAGCGCGCCCGCGGCAAGGCGCTGCGCGGCATGATCCTCGCACTCCTCGGATGGGCAAAAGGCGTCACGATGCGCCAGACGTCCCTCGAGACGGCGATCACCGTCCGGATACGGCCTGCTGCGAAGCGTTGATGGGCGAGAACATGGCGGAGCTCACGATGGATACGCTGCTGGGACTCCTGGCATTCACGGCGTTCGTTCTGGCGCAGGTCGCGGCCGTCGTTGCGATCCATGCCGGGAAAGAACGTCGCCAACCGCACCCGGTCGATGCGACGCGCCTGGGTCCGCGCGCCCGCGCCGTCTGGGACAGCGGCGGCTGAAGATGCCGCGCGCGGGCGGGGTGCGTGATATCGCGGCCTGCCTGACGGCGCTGGTTTCCATCTCCGCCCTGGCGCTCGCGCAGGACGGCAGGGCGTTCGTCGACTGCGTCGACCCCGCCCACCCGCAGGACACGCTGTCCATCGTCCTCGACTTCGATCGGCAAGCCGTTGCCGGCGCGGTGCCGATCAATTGGGCCTGGTTCACCGGGACGTTGGTGCTGTTCTAGCACAGCGCGCTGATCAACGGCCACCAGCATACGATGCAGTCCTACATCCTCGATCGAACGACACAGTCGATCGAGATCTGCGACTTCGCCGCCGGCCAGGGCCAAGCCTGCAGCCGTCGCCCGTGCGCGACACTGCCCACCGCCGTCCGCGCCGACAGGTGATTGTGCCGATGGACGGCGCGGATGCTCAGCGCATGCAGCCAGCACCCGGGCTGGCATGCCATTGCTTCATGACCCCCTCCGCATGACCCGAGACGTCCGGGCCGGTGCCGTGCGAATCCAGGGTCATCTTCGTGAAGGTCAGGGTGCTGTAAGGTAGATAGGGCGCGTGTCACCGCCGCGGCAAGGCCTGCAGCGGCACCGTCCAGTCGTTGCGTCGGCAGGCCGGCAGCCCGCCGGCGCGCCGGTATTCGGCCACCGTGCAGGACGAAAACCGCTTGCCGGTCTCGGCGGCGATCGACGCGCAGATTTCACGGTCGTGATGCCGGCCCGCCATGCGCTGCAGGATCTCGCTGCAGCGTGCGTCCCACCGGCGCGCCAGCCGGCGCCTCGGTTCCACTCTCATGTCGCCCTCCCTTGATCGACCGCCCACGCCTCCGGCGCGCGGGTCAGTTGCGCGGGTTCGCGCTGAAACGGCTTCGGTCCCTTGGCCAAGCGGGCGTGGCGCGCCCCCATCGGAGGCCAGGTCATCGGAGGCCACGTCATCGGAGACCACGTCATCGGAGACCACGTCATCGGAGACCACGTCATCGGAGGGTCTCGCCGGGCTGGGGCGGTGCACCGAACACGTCGGGGCGCAGTTCGTAGCGCGTGACCTGCCCGGCGAGGGCGGTTTCGATGGGGATGCAGGCGGTCGGACCGACCCGGCCGCGCCGCAGCCACTGGGCGACATGCGATTGTGTCTTGCCGATACGCCTGGCCAGGGCGGTCTGCCCGCCAGCCAGGGATACGGCCCTTCTGAGAGGTTCCATGACCCCGATCTTACGCCACCACAGTTATTGACGTCAAGAACCTACGTTATCAATAACTGCGCTAGCATCGCTGTCATGACAAACATCGGTGAACGGGTCAGAACGGAGCGGCGAGCCAAAGGCTGGTCGCAGGCGGAGCTTGCGCGGCGCGTGACACGGGCCGGCTACTCCATCACGCAAGGCGGCATCGCCCAGATCGAGCGGCGCGGCGACACTGAGCCAAAATCGATCGTGCAGCTCGCGCAGGCGCTGCAAGTGTCGGTGAACTGGCTGCAGTCGAACCGGGGGGACAAGCTGACGGGCGTGTCGCCGGACGACGACGACGATCAGCTGTTGCTCGCAGAAGGCGGCAAGCGCGGCCGCAAGGGCAGCCTTGCGGCGATGAGCGCCGCGGCGCGCGCAGGCAGCGGACGCCCGCCCCTGCAGGTTTTTGCCTCGGCGCAGGGCGGCAACGAAGGCGCCATGCTGCTGTCCAACGAGCCGGTGTCGTGGATCCCGCGCGACCCGCGTCTCGAAGGCATACAGGAAGCCTATGGCTGCTTCGTGTCGGGCGATTCGATGGAGCCGGCCTACGAGCGCGGCAACCTGCTGCTGGTCAATCCCTCGAGCGAAGTCTCGCCGGGCGACGACTGCGTCTTCCTGCGCGAGACCGCCGACGGCTCGCGCTACGTGCTGATCAAGCGGCTGGTCCGGCGCAACGAGGGAAGCTGGACGGTCAAGCAGTACAATCCGGCCAAGACCTACACCCTGTCGCGCAAGGAATGGCAGAAGGCCCATCTGGTGATCGGCAAGTACAACCGCGCCAGCTGACCTGGGGATAACTGAAAGTTCTTGATTAAATAACCCAGGTTATTATATGGTGGCTCCAGAGCAGGAGCCGCCATGTCCTCTGATGAAGCCCTCGCCCGCCGTGCCAGACGCCTGTCGGCCTGGCAGGCCGATCGCACCGCCCTCATGGGGCAAGCCGACGCCTTCGTCGTCGTCTCGTGGTGGCAGGAGAGAAGCAGCGACGGCCGTGCCGGCGACTACGAGTACGAGCACCGGCCGACCCTGAACGACGCCCTCGATACGTACCGGGAATACGAAGACGGCGAGTTCCGCCGGGCCCGCGCCGTCGGCATTTTCGCGGTCAAGAACGGCCTGCCGATCGGCGGCCGGCTCGAGGCCGCGCAGATCCTGCGCCTGATGCAGGAAACGCGGCGGGCCACGTAGCCGGCCGCACCGAACCTCCGATTTGTGCGGAATGCCACTCTGTCGCTCAGGGAGTTGTGTTACCGACCTCGCCGAGCTCGTGCACCTTCACCAGCTTGGACGATGCCCAGATGCCGAAGGAGGGGCCGTCATGTCGCTGTTCAAGCGCAGCAACGACATCGAAGTCAGCCTCAGCCCGGAGTTCGACCGGGAATATGAGCCCGGGCAGACGCCGGCCCGTTCTGGAATCTATCGCTGCCGGGGATGTGGATGCGAAGTCGTCGCCCTGGGCTCGCAACCGTTCCCAGCGGTGAGTCACCCGAAGCATTCCCTGAACCAGGGGGCAGTTCGCTGGCGACTGGCGGTCGCCGCACAGAACGAACCGCATTGAGCCTCGGTTAATGCCGAAGCTTTGACTCCGGGTTGCTGTCCAGCCAGCGGCGCGCGGTAATCACGCTGGAAAAAACGCGCATGGGGCGGCGCGCTGACAGCAGGACACCGAGGATTCGCGCGAGCGCTTCGCTTTCCCTCTGCTGCTCCGACAGCACCACGGCGAGGGGGCCATGCCGCCGGTCGTGAAAGCTTCTAGCCCGGCAACCACCGACATCACTTCCGGAAAATCCATTTCCGGTACCCCGGCCCGCCAATCGAAGAGCTTTCGATATTCGAGAGCCCCGGCGCCGATGACCGCTTCCAGATAGGCCTCTACATCGGCCCGCGTGATGCCGCCCTCTGCCTTGACGGAAACAAACTGCCGTCTCGAATCAATCAGGTAATGCATCGCCATATGCGAAGACTACCACGGAGGCGGGCAGAGAGGTTCACCATCGGGGTGATGCTTGATCGCCCCATCGGATTTTCTCTTGCTGTTCATCTGCATGCAGGCCGAGCTGGAGCCGGATCCGGCCTCACCAGAAGCGGTGGTTGGTATCGGCTGCTCACTGGACGGACGCCGCAGCACCTATTGTTAAGGATGAATCGCCAAGCGTGGAGCAAGGCACGCTACAGAAAGGCGAGTTGTTCCCGCCAAACCACTAGATGCAGTAGGTGGAATCTTATCGACAGGATTTTTTCATAAAACCACAACCTTGACTCGTTTGTATGGCGTTTATCTCGTCATGAGCACCACCTTGCCGACAGAACCCAGCCCCCTGGCCACTCTGGCCAACCGATGCCTTGCCGAAGCGCCATCGCGCGCGCTGGACGTCGAGATCTATTGCGCCATCCACGGAATCGAAGACGGCAACGAACTCGCGAGCCCCGCGCTCATCGAGGCACGAGCCAAGGGCGATGTGCTGATTGTCGAGCCGGGTTTGTGGGACTGGGTCGAAGTTCCCCCTTTCACCGGCGTGCTCAAGTACGCCAAGTCCTTGCTGCCCGACGGCGTCTACACGATCTCGTCCGACTCGCGGATCGTCTGCGCGGCGGCGCTGCGGGCGCTCGCCCTCACCGACGCGCCACCCCTGCCCCATCTCAGCCTGCGTAGCGAGCAGTTGGGCTGAGAGAATTTCGGTCCCACCCTGCAGCTTGCCGTAAGGCGGGCGAACTTCCCACAAGGGTAAGCCAGGTCAGCCGGCGCCGAAAACCGTCGGCCAGGCCGCCACCCGCCCATTGGGCAAGCCCACGGCCAACCAAGCGTAGGCCATCTCGGCATCGCGAAAGATCTTCAGCGGCCGGCTGGCGTCGACAACACTCTCGAAGAGCCGGACGCGATCATAGACTTCCTCGGAACCGGCGATGACCGCGACGCTGCCCATCGGGCCCAGGCTCTCGTGCGCGCGGACACGGGCACCGATCGCGGCCATGTCGTCGCCGCTCAAAGCGAGCCGGCTTTGCGTCATGTCGAGCACCTTGCGGTAAGACAAGGTGGCCGCCGCCTCCAGCCCGTCGAGATAGTCCTCGATGTCCGTCCTGCCGAGCTCGCCCGTGGCCTTGGCCGACACGAGCCGCGCGGCGTGATTTACACCCCAAACGATCGGCATCATTCCCCTCCCCGCCAGAACCCCGAGCCGTTAGCAGAATCCGGGACGAAGTCCCGTGGCATTCAGGTGACCTTTGGGTTGGCTCAAGGATAGAGCGGCACCCGGGCGCGCATGGTCATGTCGGCCGCGACGATGGCGAACGGCAACGTCGGGCACATCAGGGCGAGCGGCACGCGGCCGGCGACGATGTCGATTGGTGCGGCGTCCAACGCGTCCATCACGCCGTGCGGGACATCGTCCAGAACGGCAACGGTATCGCGCCAACCATCGGGCGCCAGGCGCAGCTCATCGGCCAGCAGCGGGAGGCGGAAGGCCAACCGCGGCGCAACCACCAGGGCCCAGGCTTCCGGCCGGCGGCGGACGAAAGCGATCATGGCGTCGGCCAGCGGCCCCTCCAGCCGGACGGGCCGATAGTCGCCGTCCTCGAACAGGGGTGACAGGCGCCGACGCAGCGCCAGCACGCGCGCAACCATCGCCTGCTTGATCACGCCGTCTCGCCAATGCGCAGCCAGCGCCGGCAGCGGTTCGGCGGGCGGACCCGAGACGCGCCGATGCCAGTCCACCGCGCGGCGATTGTCGGGATCGACCAGGCTCAGGTCCCAGAGCTCACCGCCCTGGTAGAGATCGGGCACGCCGGGCACGGTCATGCGCAGCAGGCACTGGGCCAGGCCGTTGAGCGCGCCGGCCGGTGCGATGCGCCGCACCAGTCCGGCGATGTGCTGCAGCAGCTCGGGCTGTGCCGCCTCCGCCACGAGCGCCACCGTGAAATCGCGCGCCGCGGCCTCGTAGCCCTCGTCAACGGCGGCCCAGTCGCTGGCGAGCTTGGCCTCGCGCAACGCCTTCTGCTGCCAAGCGACCAGTCGCTCGGCGAAGGCGGTTCGTCCGGCGCGGTCGCCGATGTCGAGATCGAAAGGCCAGGCGCCGACGATCGTCTGCAGCAGCAGGGCGATATCGCCGGCGGATGGCGCGCCGTCACGCGTGAGCGGCCGGCTGGCCTCGACCCAGTCGCGTTGCAGCGCCGCCCACTCCCCCGCCATGCCGCTCAGCACGGCGAGCCGCGCCCGCACATCCTCGCCGCGCTTGTGGTCGTGGGTGGCGGTGGCCAACAACGCGCGCGGCCAGTCGGCTCGACGGCGCTGCATCCGTCGATGGAAGGCATCGGCGTCGAGGGCGAAGGTGGCGGGATCGAAGCCGACATCGTTGCGCGACAGCAGGCGGCCGTAACGATAGAAGCCGGTATCCTCGACCGCCTTGGCCGCGATTGGCGAGCTGAGCTGCTGAAAACGCGCGACAGCACCGGCACGATCGGGCTCGCTGAAACGACGCAGCACCAAGTCGATCGCCCATCGGTCGGTCGCCAGACAGGTGCGCCGTGCGCCGGCCGCGGCGCGGTCGAGCACGGCCCGATCGGCCGCGGAGAGCACGCCATCGCGGGCATAGGTGCGATAGACCGGGAAATGCGCCAGCAAGTCGCCCAGGACCCGGCGCAGCAACGGGCGCGCCAGCTCGCCGCCGGAGAAGCCCGCAGCACAGGCGTCGAGCTGGGCGCCGAAGCTGCGGGCGAGGATCTCGCGACGCGCCGGCTCCTCCTCGGCGGCAAAGTCGGTCGGCCGGCCGCTCAGCCGGGACCAGGCATCGGCGAGCACACGCTCGCCGGCCGGGTCGTGCTGCAAGGCGCTGATCTCATCCATGAAGTCGTAGCCCGTGGTGCCGTCGCAGCCCCAGTCGGCCGGCAGGGCCTCGCCGCCCAGCAGGATCTTCTCGACCACGAGATAGGCGCCAGGCTTCAGCCGCGCGCGCAAGGTCCGGCAGTAGGCGGCGGGATCGCTGAGGCCGTCGACATGGTCGATGCGCAGGCCGTCGACGATGCCCTCGGCATGCAGGCGGAGCGGCAGGGCATGAACGGCCTCGAAGGCCTCCGGCTCCTCCATGCGCAGGCTGACCAGCTCGTTGATGTCGAAGAAGCGCCGCCAGTTGATACGATCGCCGGCACTGCGCCACCAGGCCAGGCGCCA
This sequence comes from Reyranella sp., assembly GCA_019750135.1. GTDB lineage: Bacteria > Pseudomonadota > Alphaproteobacteria > Reyranellales > Reyranellaceae > Reyranella. Next base: position 58,305 of record JAIEOV010000007.1, read on the forward strand.
ATGCTGATGCTCCAGGTCGCCGTCCACGGCAGGCAGGCGATGCGAGAAATAGACGAAGGCGTCGCCGTCGCGGGCGATCTCGCCCGCGGCCAGCACCTCGTCGGGCTGACGGCCGAGGATGGGCAACAGGACCTTGTCGTCGGCATCCCAGTCGATGTCGAACCAGCGAGCAAAGCGGCTGGCGCGGCCATGGCGCAGCACGTCGGCCCACCAGGCGTTGGCCGTGTCGGCCGCCATGTGGTTGGGCACGATGTCGAGGATCAGCCCCATGCCTGCCTTGGCGAGCGCCGCGGACAGCGATCGCAGGCCCGGTTCGCCGCCCAGCTCGGGATTGACGCAGGTGGCATCGGTCACGTCGTAGCCATGCTGCGAGCCCGGCCGCGCCGTGGCGATCGGCGAGGCGTAGAGGTGGCTGACGCCCAGGCGTGCGAAGTACGGCACCAGCGCATCGGCATCGGCGAAGGTGAAGCCGCGATGGAATTGCAGGCGCAGCGTAGACGCCGGAGTCGAAGGAGGGGGGGTCATCGGCGATGGCGGCGGATGAGATCGACGCGGGTGCGCACGGCAGGCGCTTCGAACAGCTCGCGCGCCGGCGGTTCGAGGCGACGGCGCCAATTGGGATGCTCGTCGATCGTGCCCGGCAGGTTGGGCTGCTCGGCCAAGCCCAGCAGGTCTTCCAGCGGCGCCAGCATCAGCGGCGACGGCGACTGGGCGACATAGCCCAGCGCGGCGTCGACGACAGGCGCCGGCTGGTCAGGGGGCGGCATCCCGCCGTCGAGGCCGGCGTTCGCGAAAGCGCGCCACAAGCGGGTGCGATCCTGCGCCCGCTCCAGCTCCTCGCCAGGCACACCGAGACCGAGTGCGCGGCGGGTGCGGATGTCCTCGCCGCTCCACCAGCCGGCCACGGTGGGCAGGTCGTGGGTGGTGGTCATGGCGACCGCGTCGGCCCGCCAGCGCGAGGGCTTCTTGAAGTGCAATCGCGTGCGCTCGAACCACAACACGTCCATGCCGGCTATGCCGGCGCGGCGCAGGCGGGTGCGAAAGCCTGGCGGCACGGTGCCGAGATCCTCGCCGATCACCACGGCGCGATGGCGATGCGATTCCAGCGCCAGCAGGTTCAGCAGGTCTTCCAGCGGATAAGCGAGATAGGCGCCCTCTCCCGCCGGCTGGCCGCGCGGGATCAGCCACAGGCGCATCAGTCCCATGATGTGGTCGATGCGCACGCCGCCGGCATGCGCGAGGGCGGCGCGCAAGGTGGCAAGGAAGGGCGCGAAGCCGGTTGCCAGAAGGGCGCGCGGCGAGAAGCCCGTCAAACCCCAGTCCTGGCCGTGCGGATTGAAAATATCGGGCGGTGCGCCGATCGACAGCCCCATCAGCAGATCGGAGCGACGCGCCCAGGCATGGCTGCCGCCGCGGTCCATGCCGATCGCAAGGTCGCTCACAAGCCCGATGCGCATGCCGGCGGCCTTGGCCGCCTGCTGGGCGGCGGCGAAGGAGCGGGCCGTGATCCATTGCAGAAACAAATGATAACGCTCGGAGCCTGCCGCCTGCTCGGCTTCGAAGCGGGCATGCTGGCGCAACGCCTCGCCGCCCTCGACGACGAAGGCTTCGAACTCGCGCAGCAGCGGCGTGTCGACCTGGTCGAATTCATCGAACAGGGCGCGCAGCCGGGCGAATTTGGCGGCACTGGCGGTCGGCCAATCGATCAGGGTCGCGCGCTCCATCGCATCGCCAGGCGCGACGGCGGTGGAGTCGAAGGTAGCGGCAGGATCGGCATAGAGCGGATTCAGGAACAGCCGGCTCGACGGCGAATAGGGGCCATAGCGCGCCGGATCGTGCGGGAAGAGGCTGTGCACGGGGCTGAGGGCCACGGCATCGGCGCCATGCCGCGCGGCGGCCTCGGCAAGGTCGCGCACGGCGCCGACGTCCCCGATGCCGCCATCGCCGGCGCGGCGCAGGCTGTAGACCTGCGCCGCCACGCCCCACATGCGCTCGCCGCCGCCAATGTCCTGCAAGGTCACACACCGCGGCGGCGCCACGGCCAGCGTTACCTCGCGACCGGCAAAGCGAAGCCGGTGGTAGCCCGGACGCCGGATGCCGGGCAGCGCGCCACAGCGCACCATGACGGACTTCAGCTCGCCGTCCTCCAGGGCCAGCTCGGCTGGATGATCGCCGTCGACACCAGCGATGCTGATCGGCTGGCCGAGGCGGGCGGTGACGAGCGGCGGCGGACTTGCGACGGCGTCCACGCCGTCCAGAGCCTCCAGCAGGCGACGCAGGGATTCCGTCCTGACCCTCTGCGGACGGCCCATGGCATCGGTCCAGTCGACGGCCAGGCCGGCCGTCCGGGCGCGGGCCAGGACCGCTTCCTCGTTCATTCGGCCGCCTCCAGGAAGGCTACGGTCGCGGGTCCCACCAAGCGGCCGGCACGAACATCTTCGCTCGCTCCGGCGCGGCTTTCGAACAACAGGTCGCCCTTCGGCGACTCGACGGTGCAGGTAGTGCCGGCCAGATTGCTGATCAGCGCCAGCACGGCGCCATTGCCGAGCCGCCAGCGCGCCGCGACGCAGGCCGGGCCTTCAGCTTCGGCCGAGATCGAGCGCGTACCAGCCAGATGAGGCACCAGGGCGGCAGCGCGAAGCGCGAGCAGCCGGCGATAGAGCGCCCGCCGGCCGACGTCGTCGGCCACCGGCCGGCTGCTCTCGAAGGTCGCGAGCGCATTGGGATCGGGAATCGACTGGGCGTTCTCGCCGTCATGGAAGCCCTTGAAACCGGCGAATTCGCGCCGCCGGCCTTCGCGCACGGCCTTGGCGAGCTCGCCGTGGTGGTCGGTGAAGAACAGGAAGGGCGTGCGGCTTGCCCCCTCCTCGCCCATGAAGATCAGCGGGATCTGCGGGCAAAGGAGCTGCAGGGCGATCGCGGCCTCCAAAGCGGCGGGCTCGACGCGCTCGCCCAGGCGGTCGCCGAACGGCCGGTTGCCGACCTGGTCGTGGTTCTGCAGGAACAGCACGAACGCGGTGGGAGCGAGATCGGCGCTGGGGGTACCCCGGCACTCCCCCTCGCGATAGGCCGAGGGCTCACCCTGATAGGCGAAGCCCTCGGCCAGGCAGCGCGCCAAGCGCTCGGCCGGCCGATCGGCATAGTCGGCGTAGTAACCATCGGCATCGCCGGTCAACAGGACATGCAGGACGTGATGGGCATCGTCGTTCCACTGGGCGTCGAAGCCTCGGCGCAGATGGTCGGCGACGTTGCCGTCATGCTCGAGCACGAGATGGACATGGCGGCCGGGCTCGACGGTGGCTCGAACCTCGGCCGCCATCTCGTCCAGCCAGTCTGGGGCTCCGATGGCGTGCACCGCGTCGAAACGCAGGCCGTCGAAGCGGTACTCCATCAGCCAGTAGAGCGCGTTCTCGATGAAGAAGCGGCGCACCTCCGGGCGGCGGAAGTCGATCGCAGCGCCCCATGGCGTGGCGATGTCGGTGCGGAAGAAGTCCGGCGCATAGGCCCCAAGATAGTTCCCGTCGGGCCCAAAGTGATTGTAGACGACGTCGAGGAAGATCATCTGGCCGAGGCCATGCGCGGCGTCGACCAGCGCCTTCAGATCGTCAGGCGTTCCGTAGGCGGCATCCGGCGCGAACGGCAGCACGCCGTCGTAGCCCCAGTTGCGCTGGCCGGGGAAATCGTTGACCGGCATCAGCTCGACGGCGGTGACGCCGAGCTCGGCCAGGTCCGGCAGCCTCTCGGCGACACCGGCAAAGCCGCCGAGAACGCCGGCATGCAGTTCGTAGAGCACGGCGTCCTGCCAGGGACGGCCGCGCCACGCGGGGTAGCGCCAGCGATAGGCACGCGGATCGACGACCAGGCTGGGATCGTGCACGTCGCGGCCCTGGGCGCGCGACGCGGGATCGGGCACAGTGAGCCCGTCGGCCAGGCGATAACGATAGCGCGCGCCGGCACCGCATTCGGCCTCGGCTTCGAACCAGCCTTCGGCATCACGTGCCATCGGCACGCTGCCTAGGCCATCGATGTCCACGGCGACCTGCGGCTGGCCGGGCGCCCACAGGCGAAAGCGCGTGTGGCCGGGATCGACCAGGGTGGCGCCGAACGGAAGGTCGCGCGCGAAAGCGGTCATTGCCCTAGACCTTGCGGGTGCTCAAGGTCAGCACGACGCTGTGGGCGCCGACGAGGATCTCCTCGATCTCGAGGTCGTGCTCCGCGGCATCGGGATTGGCGCTGTTCAGCAACAGGCGGGCGGGCAGGCCGGGCGGTGGCAGGCGAAAGCGGTGATCCTCCCCGGTGGCGTTGAAGAAAGCGGTCAGGATCGAGATGCCGCCGTCAACGTCGCGGCCGGCCCGGCGCAGCACCAGGCGATGCTCGCCGGGATCGTCCCAAGACCCATTGGAGACCTGCTCGCCGGCGACGTCGAACCAGGCGATGTCGCCGATGCCGTCGACGACCTTGTCCTGCCCGTGCAGGAAGCGTGTCGTACGAAGCACGGCATACCGGTGGCGCAAGGCGATGACGCGCGCCGTGAAGTTGGTCAGCGCCTGCCCTTCGGGGCTTTGCGCCAGCTTCCAGTCGAGCCACGACGTCTCGTTGTCCTGGGCATAGGCATTGTTGTTGCCCTTCTGGGTGCGGCCGAACTCGTCTCCTCCCAGCAGCATGGGCGTGCCGTGCGCCAGGAAGACGGTGGCCAGCATGGCGCGCTGCAGGCGCTGGCGGATGTCGAGGATGGCGTGATCGTCGGTCGGCCCCTCGACGCCCCAATTGGCCGAGAGATTCTCGGCGTGGCCGTCATTGTTGTCCTCGCCGTTGGCCTCGTTGTGGCGCTCGGCATAGCTCACCACGTCGGCCAGCGGAAAGCCGTCATGGCTGGCGACGTAGTTGATCGAGGCCCAGGGACGGCGCCCCTGCTTATCGAAGAAGTCGGCGGAGCCGGCAAGGCGAGCGGCGAAGTCGGCGCGCTGGCCGTCGTCGCCACGCCAGTAGCGGCGCACGCCGTCGCGGAAGCGGTCGTTCCATTCGGCAAAGCCCGGCGGATGATTGCCGAGTTGGTAGCCGCCGGGCCCGATGTCCCAAGGCTCGGAGATCAGCTTGACCCGCGACAGCACGGGGTCCTGGCGGATCGCGTCGAAGAAGCCGGAACCGGTATCGAAGCCGTGCCCTTCGCGACCCAGCGTTACGCCGAGGTCGAAACGGAACCCGTCGACATGGAAGGAGGTGACCCAGTTGCGCAGCGAATCCATCACCATCTGCAACACGCGCGGCGACGAAAGGTTCACCGTGTTGCCGGTGCCGGTGTCGTTGACACAGTGACGCGGATTGTCGGCGACCAGGCGATAGTAACTGGCATTATCGAGCCCGCGGAACGACAGCGTCGGCCCGAGCTCGCTGCCCTCGGCGGTGTGGTTGTAGACGACGTCGAGGATCAGCTCGATGCCGGCAGCGTGCAGGCGGCGGACGGCGATGCGCATCTCGTCGGGGGTGTTGTCCGAGAGATAGCGCGGCTCGGGGGCGAAGAAGCCGATGGTGTTGTAGCCCCAGTAGTTGCGCAGGCCCTTCTGCAGGAGGTTGCGGTCCTGCACAAAGGCGTGGACCGGCATGAGCTCGACCGCCGTGACGCCGAGCCGCTTGATGCGGTCGATGAAGTGCGGATCGCCGATTGCCGCGAAGGTGCCGCGCTCATTGGGCCTGATGTCCTGGCGCAGCATGCTGAGCCCGCGCACGTGGGTCTCGTAGATCACCGTATCGGACCACGGCACGTTGGGCGGCCGGTCGTCTCCCCAGTTGAAGCTGTCGTCGGTGACGACGCCCTTCAGCATCCCTGGCGCGCTGTCGCGGCGATCGAAGGAAAGATCGGCGCGCGGCGAATTCACCCGGTAGCCGTAGAGCGCATCGGACGGCCGCAATTCACCGGCGATGCGCGTGGCATAAGGATCGAGCAGGAGCTTGTGATGGTTGAAGCGATGGCCGTTCTGCGGCTCGTACGGCCCGTAGGCGCGATAGCCGTAGATCAGTCCGGCGCGCGCGTTGGGCATGTAGCCGTGCCACACCTCGTCGGTGCATTCCGGCAACTGGAACCGCACGATCTCGCGGCGGCCCGAGGGGTCGAAGATGCAGAGCTCGACCTTGCTGGCATGGGCGGAGAATACCGCGAAGTTGGTGCCGAGCCCGTCCCAGGTGGCGCCCAGCGGGTAGGGCGACCCTGCGAGCAGGCGATCGGGCCACGCCATCTCAGCCTTCCGCGCGCAGCATCACCGTGGCGAGCGGCGGCAGGGTCAGCAGGACGGATTGGGCCTCGCTATGCGAGGGCTGGTCGTGAGCGACGACGGCGCCGTCGTTGCCGAGGTCGCTGCCGCCGTAGAACCGGGAATCGGTGTTGGCGATCTCGCGCCAGCGGCCCGGACGCGGCACGCCGATACGATAGCCATGGCGCGGCACCGGCGTCATGTTGCAGACGACCAGGATCGGCGCGTCGCCTTCCGCGCCCCTTCTCAGGAAGGCGAAGACCGAATTGGCGCGATCGTCACCGATCAGCCAGCGGAAGCCTTCCGGCTCGGCGTCGCGCCGATACAGGGCGGGCTCTGCGGTATAGAGGTGGTTGAGGTCGCGCACCAGCCGCTGGATGCCGGCATGAGCCGGGTCGCCGAGCAGGCTCCAGTCGATTTCGGCGTCGTGGTTCCATTCGTGCGGCTGGGCGATCTCGCAGCCCATGAACAGCAGCTTCTTGCCGGGATGGGCCCACATGAAGCCGAGATAGGCGCGCAGGTTGGCGAAGCGCTGCCAGCGGTCGCCCGGCATCTTGTTGAGCAGCGAGCCCTTGCCGTGCACGACCTCGTCGTGGGAGATCGGCAGGATGAACTTCTCCGAGAAGGCGTAGAGCAGGCCGAACGTTATGTCGTCGTGGTGGTAGGCGCGATGGACGGGCTCGTGCTCGATGTAGCGTAGCGTGTCGTGCATCCAGCCCATGTTCCATTTGTAGGAGAAGCCGAGCCCGTCGGGCTGCGCCTGGGTGACGCCGGGCCAGGCGGTCGATTCCTCGGCAACGACGATGGCGCCGGGACAGCGCTCGGCCACGACGGCGTTGAGATGGCGCAGGAAGCCCACGGCCTCGAGGTTCTCGCGGCCGCCATAGACGTTGGGGATCCAGGCATCAGCCGGCCGGCTGTAGTCGCGATAGAGCATCGAGGCCACGGCATCAACCCGCAGCCCGTCGACGTGAAAGCGCTCCAGCCAGTGCAGCGCACTCGCGATCAGGAAGCCCTGCACCTCGCGGCGGCCGAAATTGTAGATGTAGGTGTTCCAGTCGCGATGAAAGCCCTCGCGTGGGTCGAGATGCTCGTAGAGCGCCGTGCCATCGAAGCGGGCCAGGCCATGCGGATCGGTCGGGAAATGCGCCGGCACCCAGTCGAGCAACAAGCCGATGTTGTTGGCATGCAGGGCATCGACGAAGCGGGCGAAGGCTTCCGGCGGTCCGAAGCGCGCCGACGGCGCGAACAGCCCTAGCGGCTGGTAGCCCCACGAGCCGCCGAACGGATGCTCGGTGATGGGCAAGAGCTCCAGATGGGTGAAGCCGAGCTCGGTGAGGTAGGGGATCAGACGGTCGACGGCGAGGTCCCACAGCGAGCCATGCGACTCGCCCGGCCTGAGCCAAGAGCCGAGATGCACTTCGTAGATCGAGAGCGGCGCCTGTGGCGACTGGCGTTGGGCCCGGCCTGCGAGCCATTTGTTGTCGGTCCAGCGGAACGGCTGCGGCGAGGCAACAATCGAGGCGGTGCCGGGTGCCAGCTCGGCCTGCTGCGCCACCGGATCGGCCTTGTCGGCCTGGCGCACGCCGCCCGGCCCCATGATGTCGTACTTGTAGCGCGCGCCGGCGGCGACCCGCGGCACGAACAGCTCCCAGATGCCGGACGGATAGCGCAGCCGCATGGGATGGCGACGCGCGTCCCATGTATTGAAGTCGCCGATCACCGCCACACGCTCGGCGTTGGGTGCCCACACGGCGAAGCGCACGCCTTGCACCCCGTCGATGGTGACCACGTTGGCGCCCAGGGCCTCGGCCAGGTGGAAGTGGCGGCCTTCGTTGAACAAGTGAAGGTCGAGCTCGCCCAGCACCGGCGCGAAGGCATAGGGGTCTTCCATCTCCTGCACAGCGGCCGGCCATTGGATGCGCAGCAGATAAGGCGATGCGGCGGCGACCGGACCTTCGAAGAGGCCCGGCTGGATCTCGGACAACGATCCCAACGATGAACGATCCGCGCGACGCAGCACCTCGACAGACTGCGCACCGGGTAGATAGGCCCGGACGGTGCGGCCATCGGGGCCGTCATGCGGCCCCAGCACGCGGAACGAATCACGATGGCGCGCCGTCATCAGCGCCTCGACCTCGCCGCGGTCGAGCTGCGGTCTGGTCATTTCGTTCACGCTTTGCTCCGTGCGGTCTTGAGAAGACGCCCGGCGATGCGCGCCATCCCGATCATCGGGACGGCGAGCCAGCTCGGCCGGTTGGCAGCTTCGTAGCCGACTTCGTAGGCCGCCTTCTCGAGTAGGAAGAAGTCGAGCAGCCCCTTGCCGCCCATGTCCGGCAGGCTGGCCGCGGCGTCGCGATAGGCATCGATGAAGGCCTTTTCCGAGCCCTCGCGCAGTCGCGTCACCAGCCGCTCGCGCCGTCCGGGAGAGAGCCGGCTGGCCAGCACGTTCTTGGGATCGATCGCGGTGGCCGCGGCATAGTCGATCGAGCGCAACAGCCCGGCGACATCACGCAGCGGGCTCGCCTTGCGACGCCGCTCCTCGAGCGGCCGCGCCGGCTCGCCTTCGAAGTCGATGATGTAAGCATCGGCGCTGGCAACCAGCACCTGGCCGAGATGGAAGTCGCCATGAATGCGCGTCATCAACGTGCCCACGCCCTGCCTGCCGAGGCGCTGCAGCGTCTCCTGCAAAGCGTCGCGGTTGGCGAGCAGCTGCGCGGCTTGAGCGCCGATCGTTTCGCTCTCCCAGTCCTTGCGCTCGGCGATGGCATCGAAGGCACGGCTGAGCAGCCCCGATGCCCGCGCGATCCAATCCTCGACATCTTCCGTCGCCGCCCGCTGTGGTGCGAACGCCGGATCGTCGGTCGGTTGCGCCAGCACGACGTGCATGTTGCCGAGCTGCCGGCCTATCGTGGCAGCAAAGGCATGATAGTCGCGGATGTCGTCGACACGGGCTTCCGCCGAGGCTTCCCGGCTCGTCGTGGCGTCGAAGGCGCGGTTGGCCTGGTTCAGCACCCAGGTCCAGGCATCGCCCTGGTTGCGGACGAAGGCCTGGGCGACGGCGAGCGCGTGGCGCTTGCCCTCGTTGTCGACGCGGGTCACCTCGCCCAGCAGGGCGGGCGCATTGGCGAAGCCCCGCGAGGTGAGGTAGCGGCTCATCTCGGCCTCGGGATGCTCGCCGGTCGAGACGGAGCGGAAGATCTTCAGCATCACGGCGTCGTCGACGATCAGCGAGCTGTTCGACTGTTCGGCGGTCAGCCACATGACCTGCGCATCGGCCGGCTGCCGCAGGACTTCCAGCTTGTCCGGCATCGGCTCGAAGACGATCTGGCCGTCCGTCGTCTCGATACGCTCGCCATTGGCCAACGCTTCCAGCATGCGGCGGGCAAAGATCGGCAGTGCGAAGGCATCGGTCAGAAGCCCGACTCGCCGACCGCGGCGCACCCGAGCCAACGCGAGCTGCGAGGGCAACGCGGCGGCCGGTTCGTCTTCCCAGCACATCGACAAGGGCAGCTGCCAGCGGCTGACGCCACTGTCGGTCTTGACCTCGATCTCCGCCAACAGGACGTCACGGTCGTCGGTCAGCCGCGCCATATTGGCGATGTGCGCGGATTGCAGTGCCTGATCCTTGGCGCCGAACCAACGGCGCTTCTGCAGATAGGGCGGCAGGGTTTCGCGTTCCAGGATGGATGCCGCCGCTTCCAACGCCTGGTCGAGCCGGTTGCGCAGCACGACCGTGACGTAATCCGGCAACGGCTCGGGCGCCGGCGTGTGCCAGGACGGCGACTCGGTCTCGGTCGCCAGGATGAACCAGTAGAAGCCGTAGGGCGGCAGGGTGAGCAGATAGGTGAGCTGGCCAATCGGTGGGAACAGCGAGCCGCCGCTCAGCTCGATGGGCACGCGACCGGAGAACTCAGAGAGATCGAGTTCGACCGCCTGGGACGCGCGCGAAACGTTGGCGACACAAAGGATGACCTCGCCGTCGAGCTCGCGCAGGTAGGCCAGGACCTTGCGGTTCTTCGGGTACAGGAATCGCAGGGACCCGCGCCCGAACGCGGCGTGCGTGCGGCGGATGACGAGCGCGCGGCGGGTCCAGTGCAGTAGCGAATGGGCGTCGCGCGTCTGGGCCTCGGCGTTGACGATCTCGTAGCCGTACAGCGGGTCCATGATGACGGGCAGCGCCAACGCCGCCGGATCGGCGCGCGAGAAGCCGCCGTTGCGATCGGGCGACCATTGCATGGGGGTGCGCACACCATCGCGATCGCCCAGCCGGATATTGTCGCCCATGCCCAGCTCGTCGCCGTAGTAGATCACCGGCGTGCCGGGCATAGAGAACAGCAGGAAGTTCATCAGCTCGATACGGCGACGATCGCGCTCGAGCAGGGGCGCCAGTCTCCGGCGGATGCCAAGATTGAGCCGGGCGCGGCGGTCGGTCGCGTAGGTCTGCCAGAGATAGTCGCGTTCGGAATCGGTCACCATCTCGAGCGTCAGCTCGTCGTGATTGCGCAGGAAGATCGCCCACTGGCAGGTCTCGGGGATCTGCGGCGTCTGGCGCATGATGTCGGTGATCGGAAAACGGTCCTCGCGCGCCAGCGCCATGTACATGCGCGGCATCAGTGGGAAGTGGAAAGCCATGTGGCATTCGTCGCCGTTGCCGAAGTACTCCTTGGTGTCCTCGGGCCATTGGTTGGCCTCGGCCAGCAGCATGCGCCCGGGATAGTGCGTGTCGATCTCGGCCCGGATGCGGCGCAGCACCTCATGGGTCTCGGGCAGGTTCTCGTTGTTCGTGCCCTCGCGCTCGACCAGGTAGGGCACGGCGTCGAGCCGGAGCCCGTCGACCCCGAGGTCAAGCCAGAAGCGCATGACACCCAGCACGGCGTCCATAACCGCTGGATTGTCGAAGTTGAGGTCGGGCTGGTGGGCGTAGAAGCGATGCCAGTAATAGGCGTTGGCGGCGGCGTCCCAGGTCCAGTTCGACCGCTGAGTGTCGAGGAAGATGATGCGCGTGCCTGCGTATTTCTGGTCGTTGTCCGACCAGACATAGAAGTCGCGTTCCGGAGACCCGGGCGGCGCCAGGCGGGCGCGCTGGAACCAGGCATGCTGGTCGGACGTGTGATTGATGACGAGCTCGGTGATGACGCGTATGCCGCGGCGATGAGCCTCGTCTATGAAGCGCTTGGCGTCGTCGAGCGTGCCGTACTCGGGATGGACGGCGGTGTATTCGGCGATGTCGTAGCCGTCATCCAGCCGCGGCGACGGATAGAACGGCAGCAGCCACAGCGTGTTGACGCCGAGCTCGGCGATGTAGTCGAGCTTGGAGATCAGGCCTGGGAAATCGCCGATGCCGTCATTGTCCGAATCGAAGAACGACTTGATGTGGATCTGGTAGATGATCGCATCCTTGTACCAGAGCACATCCTGGGCAACGGGCAGCTGGGGAGCGGCCAGTGGAGCGTTCATGGCCGTCCTCCTGTCGGTGCGATGCGCCAGATGGCGAACGGCAAGTCGGCCGGATCGAGCCGAACGTGTTGCACCTTGCCGTGCCAGACGAAACGGTTGTTGCGCATCAGATCCTCGACCTCGACGGCGCCGTTGTCGGGCAGCTTCCACTCCCACAAGGGCACCTCGAACGACGCTTCCTGCGCGTTGTCAGGATCGAAGCTGACGGCGACCAGGATCATCTCCGCGCCGTCGGGCGACGGCTTGCCGTAGACCAGGACCTGATCGTTGAAGGCGTTGTAGAAGCGCACGCCGAGATGGCTGTGCAGCGCGGGATGCAGGCGACGCAGCCTGTTGAGCGTGGTGATCTCGGCCACGATGTTGCCAGGGGCATTGAAATCGCGTCCCCGCGCCTCGTACTTCTCCGAGTCGAGATATTCCTCCCGACCCGGGAGGGCTGCCGCTTCGCAGACCTCGAAGCCGGAATAGACGCCCCACAGGCCAGACAACGTCGCCGCCAGAGCGGCGCGGATCAGGAAGCCGGCACGGCCCGAGCTCTGCAGGAAGTAGGGATTGATGTCCGGCGTGTTGACGAAGAAATGCGGCCGATAATAGTCAGCCACGTCCGTCGTGGTGAGCTCGCGCAGGTAGTCGGCGATCTCGCCCTTGGTATTGCGCCAAGTGAAGTAGGTGTAGGACTGCGAGAAGCCGACCTTGGCCAAGCGATACATCATGGCGGGCCGCGTGAAGGCCTCCGCCAGGAAGATCACGTCGGGATAGCGGCCGCGCACATCGGCGATCATCCACTCCCAGAAGGGCAGCGGCTTAGTGTGCGGATTATCGACGCGAAAAATCCGCACGCCCTCTCCGGCCCAGTGCAGCACGACATCGCGCAACGCCTGCCACAGCTCGGGTATCGCGCCCTCGGCGTAGAAGTCGACATTGACGATGTCTTCGTACTTCTTGGGCGGATTCTCGGCGAAGCGGATCGAGCCGTCGGCTCGGCGGCGGAACCATTCGGGGTGCTGCTTCAGCCAGGGATGGTCGGGCGAGCACTGGATGGCGAAATCGAGCGCAATCTCGAGACCATGCTCGCGGGCAGCGGCCACCAGTCGGCGGAAATCCTCCGGTGTGCCCAATGCGTCGTGAATCGCGTCATGGCCGCCGTCGGGGGCGCCGATGGCGTAAGGGCTGCCGGGATCGTCGGGCGCGGGCTTCAGCGTATTGTTGCGGCCCTTGCGATTGGTCATGCCGATGGGATGGATGGGCGGGAAGTAAAGGACGTCGAATCCCATGTCGCGGACGCGCGGCAGATGGGCGACGACGTCGTCGAAGGTACCCAGCGAGCGCGGGAAGAGCTCGTACCAGCTCGCGAACTCCGCTTGCGGCCGCTCGACTTCGACGGCGATCTCGGGATGCCGGCACGGCAGACGCCTAACCTCCGTCGCGGCGACCAGATGATGAGTATCGACAGCCGTCAGCAACCGGACGGCGGTAGCGGTGTCGGCGCCATCCAGCTTGGCCACGAGCTCGTTAAGGCCGAGCCGGCGCAGATAGGCGACAGCATCGGCGATGTCGATGGCGACATCGACCCCGGCATGGCTCTTGACCTCGAGGGCATGGCTCAGGCTGCCATACTCGTCACGCCAGGCTTCGATGGTGAAGAAATGCCGGCCGACTCGCCGAGGCGTCATGCTGCCTCGCCACCGGTCGTTGCCCAGCGGAGCCATCGGCGCGCGCTGCCATTCCGATTCGCCGGCTTCGCGCCAGAGCACTTCGGCCGCCAGAACGTCGTGACCGTCGGCGAAGATGTCGGCTTCCACCGTGATCGGTCGGCCGACGATGCGGCGGATCGCGAAGCCCGGCGCCTGCGGGATGACGCGATCGATCACCACCGGAGATTGGGTCACTGCGGCGCTGACCGGGTGCAATTCGCCGGCCTTTACCGGATCGACGGCAGTGAGTTCGGCCATCAATACCTCACCAGGCTGCAGGCGATCGGGCATCGGTCGTCCATCGGCCAGGCGGGGTCCGCCCAGGATAGCGCCGCCAACCGGGTCGAGCGGATCCAAGCTCACCCGTATCGGCTGATCCTTCTCCGAATCGTTGTTTATCAGAGCAACAAGCCCATGCTGGGCCTGCCGCGGATCGGCTGCGTCGAGGCGCGCCAACACAGTCACGGCCGCCGACGACCCCGTCAGGCGCCGAACGGCCTTCGTCGACAGGCGGCGACGTTCGAGTTCGGTCGCCGCCTGGCGAGTCTCGCCTTCGATGCCGGCGGCAAATCCTTCGGGCAGGAACAAGCCGTCGGTCGTGGCAACCGCGAGCCGCAATGCCCGACGACGCGCCTCGGCGTCGACCGGCAGGCTGCGCGCTTCCGCGGTCACGCCAATCACCGGCGCTATACGGGCGAGCGAGTCGAGTTCCTCGACGTACCACGCGGCACTTCCATCCCACCAGGCCGTGGAAGCAAAGACACCATCGAGACTCGCCCCCATCAAATCGCTGTGCCGCGACCAGGCAAGGCCAGGGGTCCACGCCCACAAAGCGCAGTCACTCTCGCGGCGGGTCGCGGCGACCATCGCCCGCAAAGCGCCGGCCGGCAGGAGACCGAGGCCCAACAGACGGAAAGCTGCACCTCCGGCCTCGGCGAGTTGCACGAGGTGCGAAGCCCACCATGACGCAATTCGGTCGGGGTCGGGTCGCACCGTCACAGCGTGGACGATCGACGCGTCGGATCGCGGATCCATGACATCGCTGTGGTAGCGGCGCTCGAACAAATCCCCGGCCTGATCGGCGCTCGCGCCGTCACATGCGAGCCGGTCGAGCACGACATCGAGACAAAGGCCGAGACCGTGCTCTCCGCACAGTTCGGCCAACTCACTAACCACCTCTTCAATAGGGCCGCTGATCCCGAGGCCGGGATTCGGCTTGGTCAGATCGCAGATCAACGACGGATCATTGCGTCGAGTCAGAAACGGGTTGAGGCAGACGTAGTCGAGGCCGAGGTCGGCGGCTCGCCTCAGCCGTGGCAGCCAGTCCTCACCGCGGAAGTCATCAAAATGACAAATGCCAAGCGCCCGCCCCTGCGGACGCCGACGACCCTCCCCTACCCCGGCCGGCCTGGCCGTGGAGTTCAAGCACCTGCCCATCCCATAGCAACCGCCGAACCCCGTCTCAGGTTGCGAGGAGCCGTCGCGATTCAAGGATTTTCCGGACGATTTGATCACTCGCGGGCCGGTCGCCACTCCGGCTGGCCATTTGTGTTGCTACCTACGCACCGTGAGGTCCATGGCCGCTGCTTCCGGATTTCCGCTCCTGGGTCTCTCTCCCCTTTCGGCTCCCGTGCGTTTAGCTGCGTGTCTGCATTCCACGCCGCCGCGAGTGTTCAAATAATGTTACACGCCGCCCATAGCTTGCCTACGTGGAAATCCCTCAAAGGAAGGTAACGCGAGCCTCGCGTCCGAGTATCTCCGGGAACGTAACACCGTCGTCGGCCTGGATCTCGACCTCGATCTGGCGGACGCTGGCCACGCCCATATCCGCCTCGCTGCGCTTCTCGCGCTTCACGGTCATGGGATCGATCGCGATCTTGCCACGGTAAACCGTGGGACTGCCGCGGAAGGTGACTTCGACCGCCGAGCCGACCTTCAGGCGCGGCAGGTGCAGCTCGTCGACCGTCGCGAACACGCGCAACTGCTTCATGTCGACGACCTTGGCGATGCCCAGGCCCGACGCCATCTCGCCCTCGCGTGAATTGATCTGGGTGACGACGCCGTCGATAGGCGAGCGGACAAGCGCCTCTTCGCGGATACGCAAGGCCTGATCGACCGCCGCCTTCAGCCTGACGATATCGGTGGCATTCTGCTCGAGGTCGATCTGCAGTCGTCGCTTGTTGAGCGCGAGGCTGGCCTCCGTGTTCTTGATCCTCTGCTCGGACAGCCCGACCTCGAGATCCTTTTCCTCGGGCGGCTTGCCCGAGCGGTTGCGCAGGATGGTCGCCAACCGTTCGTTTTCGATCGCCGATTTCAGGGCGTCTTCCTCGAGCTTGAGATCGACGACGCGCGTGCCCTTCAGAGTGGTTTCGCGTAGCCGCTCGGCCTTCAGAAGGTTGTTCTCGGCGATCTTCAGGTTGACCTCGGCCGCGGCATAGTTGGCCATCACGGCGATGATCTCGTCGCGTTTGACGACCTGCCCTTCCTTGATGCGCAGTTCCTTCAGCACCGAGCCGCCATTGGGGTCGTTGGCGATCAGTACAGTGCCGGCCGGAGCCTCAGTGTAGCCACGCGCGATCAGAGGACCGCTTGTGGGCAGGGCGCCCGTCGCGCCATTGGCAGCCTGCTGGCTGCGGGCAATCCATGTCGCTGCCACGCCGACCGCTACCAGCGCGACCACGCCTGTCATGACCCGCTTCATCGTTCCACTCTTCGCCACTGCTCGCTACCTGCCGCCCGGTTTGGCCCCCTCACCACAGGGAACATTTGCGCAAAAAATTATTATCTTTCAATGGGGTCAACGCCCATTTGCCGGGCAATATTGCTGCTTATTGTGGCTAAATCCCGCTCGCCGGCGCCTATGACGCAAGGCCGCTTCCCCGTTGCCGGCCCGTTATTTGGTTGCTTTGTCGTAGGCGAGGCCGAAGCCCATCAACGGCACGTCAATGTTGATCGTCCGTTTGTTGGGATCCTGGAGGGTGAGCTTGAGGGTCGTGCCGTTGCGCATCGACGCCAGGAACGGATCCTTCAAGGGAAGCGAGACGATGCATCCGGCATTTGTGCAGGTCTGCACCGGCAGCTTTTCCACCGCGCCATTGTCGACCTTGATCTGGACCGGCTCGGTCAGGCTGATGCCGAGGGGAAGCTGGATGGTCAGGGCCGGCGCCTTGGTCTCTGGCGCAATGCGGGCGGTGAGCTGCGCCACGAGCTGCTTGTCGTCGCGGTTGATCATCTGCTGGACGGCACGGCAGTCCAGGACCTTGCCGTCACTGGTGCACTCGACCCGCCAGCCGGAGACGGGCGCGGAAGCGTCCTGGGCTGAGGACGGCGCCGTCACAAAGAGTCCGGCGACGAATGATGCGAGAAGCGCCAGTACACGCTGGCGGCTGCGTGATGTCATGCTTTTAGGCTCCCTTGGCGGCGATAATCGCGAACTTCCGACGGGATGCAAGGGGGGAACTACATCTTCAGCAGCCAGGCCTCGACATTGCCCTTGCCCTTGACCTCGATCTCGCCGCGCGGCTCGAACGTGAACTGGCCCTTCAGCGCCTCGTAGACCGGGCGCGTCACCTGGATCATGTCGGGCACGCCGCCCGACTCCATGCGGCTCGCCAGGTTCACCGTGTCCCCCCACAGGTCGTAGATGTACTTGCTCTTGCCGATGACGCCGGCCACGACCGGCCCGCTGTTGATGCCGACCCTGAGCTTCATCGAGACTTGGTATTCCAGCGCATGCTCGCGGGTGATGTGCACCATACGGATCGCCATGCGCACCATGCGGGCGGCATGGTCGGGCACCGAGACCGGCAGGCCGCAGACGGCCATGTAGGCGTCCCCCACCGTCTTGATCTTCTCGATGCCGAGTTCGCGCGCAGCCTCATCGAAGCGGCTGAACAGGCCATTCAGAAGCTCCACGACCTCGGCCGGCGGCATCTCCGACGACATGGCGGTGAAGCCGACAAGGTCGGCAAAGGCCACCGTGACCTCGGCGAAGCCATCGGCGATGCCTTTCTCGCCGCCGCGCAGGCGGTTCGCGATCGGCGCCGGCAGGACGTTCAGCAGCAGTTCCTCGTTCTCTCGGTTCTTGCTTTCGATGAGGACGTTCTTTTCGCTGATCTCGTCGACCATGCCGTTGAAAGCCGAGCAAAGCTGGCCGATCTCGTCCCCCGTACGCACCGGCACGTGGGCATTGTAGTCGCCCGCAGCGAAGCGGCGCACGCCGGCCGTGAGCTCCCGCAACGGCCCCAGCAGCGAGCGCGAGAGCCAGGCACCCGTCACCAGCACGACGATCAATGCCACGCCCCCCACGATCAGGAGATCGCGCTCGAGACGGCGGACTGGAGCGAAGGCCTCCGAGGCATCCAGCTTGACGATCAGCGCCCAATTCACGCCCGGAATGCGAACCGGCCCCCACGACGCCAGGGTTGGGATGCCGCGGTAGCCGAGAATCTCGCCGGTACCCTCGACGCCGCCCAGCGCGGCTCGGGTTCCTTGAGTATCGGCCTTCTGTTGCAGGACAGGCGTGCCATAGCGGCGGATATCCTCGATATCCTGCGGCGTGGTTTGACCGCCTTTCAGTTCTTCGAAGTACACGTCGCGGTTCTCGAAGAACATGCGCGGGCTGGAGCGGACGAGGAAGTCGGGCCCCACCAGATAGGCCTCGCCCGTGTCGCCGAAGCCCTCGTGCCGCCAGCGCCGTCCGCTGGTGACGATGTCGTCGATCTCGTTGATCGACAGCTGCGCCACCAGCACGCCGATGACGACGCCCTGGTCGATGACCGGCGCGGCCATGAAAGCCTGCGGCGCGCCATCGGCCGGCATGTAGTCGGCGAAATCCTCCAGGCAGGTCATCGATGGATCCGGCGCATGGCCGCAGTGTGCGGCAGCGGCCGCGAGGTTGGATGTGCGATAAGGACCGGCGCGCAGGGAGGTCCCGAATTCGGCCTCCTTCTCCACGGTGTAGATGACGCGCCCGGTTCGTGGGTCGATCAGCAGCAGATCGGCGAAGTTCAGGGTCAATGCGGCGGTGCGCAGAAGCGGGTGATAAGTCGCGTGCAGCTTGCTGTAGGCACCCTCGCCTGCCACGTCGGTCAGCTTGCGCCGGTCCTTGGGATGCGGATTTTCGACGATGTACCAGTCCTGCAGGAAGTAAGCCGCCGCGCCGCTCGGAAGGAAGTCGTCGAGTGGTGTCTTTGGTCCGAGCAGGCGGCGGACCATCGGCATGTAGTCTTTCTCGTACCACCCGATGACCTTTTTTCGTATGTCGTCGGGCACCGGCTGGGCGTCGAGCTCGTCGACGGCCTCGCGGAAGCCACGCATGGCGTCGACCACCATCTTTGATGAAGACAGCAACCGCATGTCGTTGCGGATGGTCCGGAAGTAGATCGTGATCTGTTGAGCCTTGCTCTCGCGCGTCGCCGTGAGCTGGTTGAAGATTGTCTGTTCGAGCGCATCGCGCGCCCGGACGTAACCCAGGATGCCGGTGATCAGCACCGCGACGGCGCCCAGGAGGATCAGGACGGCGAAGAGCTTCGCCGCCAGACCCCAGCGCGTTGGCTGAGCGGCCGTCGCGTCGGCCATGACGGCGCGTCAGCTCTTCTTCTGTGTGTAGGCGCCGCCGGAGTTGGCGGCCCGCACCTCTGCCGCATTCCGCGCCTTGCGCAGGAGCACCAGTCGGCGCGCTTCGTCGTCGAGCATGGCGCGGGCGTTCTTGACGACCGCCCCGGCATGCGCCGGCGGGAACTTCACCGCACCGTTCTCGTCCATATGGATCAGGTCGCCCGGCGCCACGTCCATGCCGCCGACCGAGACCGGCACGTTGACCGATTGCACAGCCATCTCGCCATGGCCGGCGGTGACGCCGCCCAGCAGGAGCTGGAAGCGGAGCTTGCGGATGGCGTCGATGTCGCGCGACGGGCCGTTGGAGATCATGCCGATGCAGCCCACCGCCATCATCGAGCTCACCATCATCTCGCCCGCGAGGCCCGCCTTGTTGTGCAGCTCGGGCGGCCACTTCTGCTGGATCACCAGGATGGTCGGCTTCTTCATCGCGTCGAGCGCATCAACTACATCCATGAATGACAACCGGCCGGCGAAGTTGGGATCGGGCAGGCCGTAGACGCAGGTGACGGCGTAGCCGACGATCGGACCCATCTCGGGATAGAGGCAGCGGATGCTGGTGTCGCTGTACCAGTTCTCGGTCCAGGGGTTGTAGAGGCCGAGGCACAGCGGATTCTTCGGATAGGTCGCCACCACGTTGGTGATGGTGGGGGTGTCGATCTTGCGCAGCTCGGCGAAGATGTCGTCGGACAGCGTGATGGGTTGGTCGGGCATAGCAGGCGGTTCTCCCTTTGCAGGCTTCGTTCTTCGCCCAATTGGCCGCCGCCGACAAGGGACTGTGCGCGCCCGCTCTGCTGGGCAGAAGGCATGGCTTGCGGCAAAGCTCAAGGGCTTTGCGACCGATCGGAGGTCGTCGCCATGCCCGGGCCGTCCCAGTCGCAACGATTATGGCCGATCGGCCTGCTGGCGGCCGGCGTCCTCTACATCCTGATGCTGCTCAACGCCTCGTCCCAGCCCGCCGGCGGCGGCGAAGCCAATATTGCGGTAGCCGTCGAGGCGCTCTTTCCCACTGCGGCGCTGTGGGTCGTGCTCGTCTGCATGCTGATCGTGGGTGGCGTCGGAGGGTCGATGCCACGCTGGGCGGGCTGGCTCGCCGGCGTCCTGGTGCCGATGTCAGGGGTCGCCAACTTCGTCGCCGTCGACATGTGCTCGCGCCGCATGCCGTGGGCCATCGTCTTTCTCCTGCTGCTCGCGCCCCTGCTCGCCTTCTACGCCTTATGGGCGCGCCTGCCGTGGCTGCAGGCCAGGCTCCCGGCGGAACGCACCAGCGTCGCGGTGCGGGCGACGGTGTTCGTGCTGTCAATTGCG
Source organism: Reyranella sp. (assembly GCA_019750135.1). Classification (GTDB taxonomy): domain Bacteria; phylum Pseudomonadota; class Alphaproteobacteria; order Reyranellales; family Reyranellaceae; genus Reyranella. The sequence continues at coordinate 78,634 of JAIEOV010000007.1, forward strand.
AGCTTCGCGCTGGCGGCCTGACGGCCGGTCACGGCACGAAGACCATGAACACGAAGACCGCGAACAGCACCAGATGCACGAAGCCCGGCAGGATGTTGGTGCGACCGCCGGCGAAGGTCACGAGGCTGACCCCGAATGTCAGCACCAGCATGACAGTGTCGTGCATGTCGACGCCGAGCTCGAGCCGCTGATCGAGGACGATCGCCAGCAGGGCGACGGCAGGAATGGTGAGGCCGATCGTGGCGAGCGAGGAGCCCAGCGCAAGGTTGAGGCTCTTCTGCAGCTCGTTGCGCCGGGCGGAGCGCAGGGCGGCGACCGTCTCGGGCAGCAGCACCAGCAGCGCGACCAGGAGGCCGACCGCCTCGGTCGGCGCACCGATCGCCACGACCGTCGTCTCGATCGACCCGGAGACGCCCTTGGCGAGCAGCACGACCGCCACCAGCCCGACCAGCAGGAGCACGACGCTTTCCCAGAGCTCACGCTGGCCGGGCGGCGCGTGATCGTCCGAGGCGCCGCCGAGATCGGACAGGAAGTAGTCGCGGTGGCGCACGGTCTGCACGTAGAGGAACACGGCGTACAGGATGATCGTCACGAAGCTGACGAAGGCGAGCTGTGAGGTCGTATAGAAGGGACCGGGCATGCTGGTGGTCCAGGTCGGCAGGATCAGCGTCAGGGTGGCGAGCGGCATCAGCACGACGAGGTAGGCGCTGGCGCCGGGCAGGCGAAAGCCCTGCTCGCCGTAGCGCAGGCCGCCCAGGATCAGGCACAGGCCGACGACGCCGTTGCATACGACCATGATCACCGAGAAGACGGTCTCGCGCGCCAATGACGGCTTGCCCTCGCCCGCCAGCATGATCGACAGGATGAGCGCGACCTCGATCACGGTGACGGCGACGGTCAGCACCAGTGTGCCGTAGGGCTCGCCGGTACGATGGGCGATCACGTCGGCGTGCCAGACGCAAGCGAACACCACACCCATCAGCACAACCAGGCCCACCAGGGGCAGCGCCAAGCCAAACGTTGAGTCATTGGCCGGGAGCGACGACAAGGCGAAGGCCGCGGCAAGGCCTGCCAGCGGCACTATTCGCCATGCTAGCGTCTTGTAACGCCCTGCCATTTCATTGCCCCGCCTCTGAAAATTGCAGGCAACCGATATACGCAAGCCCCGACGCGGAAGCGAGGCGGACTTGGTGCGTATTTTGTCAGGGTTGATGACTATTTTTGCACGCGCACGCATTGCGTGAATTCGGCTAGGCTCGTCGTCTGTTTCGCCGAGGGGCCGGTCGAAGTGAAGAAACGCATCCTCGCCAGGACGGCAGCCATCGCTGTGTTGGCAGTGCTCGTGGGCGCGGGCTACCTCTTCCTGCAGCATACCGGGCGCGACCGGGCGGCCGTGGCAGCGATGGTGCAGCCCGCCACCCTTGTGACCGTGGCGGTCGCGAAAACGAGCAACGTGCCGGTCTACGTGCGCGGCATCGGTACGGTCCAGGCCCTCAACACCGCCGTGATCAAGACCCGCGTCGACGGTACGATCGTCAAGGTCTCCTTCCATGAAGGACAAGACGTCAAGGAAGGCGATCCCCTCTTCCAGGTCGATCCGCGGCCGTTCCAGGCGGTGCTCGACCAAGCCTCGTCCAATCGCGCGCAGAACGAAGCCAGGCTGAAAGGCGCCCAGCTCGACCTCGAGCGCTATCTCAAGACCTCGGCTCAGGGCTACGAGCCCATCCAGATCCGCGACGAGCAGCAGGCACGCGTCGATGCGCTCAAGAGCCAGATCGCCGCCGACGAGGCGGTCATGCACTCGGCCCGCCTCAACCTCATCTACGCCGACATCCGCGCGCCCTTCGACGGCCGCACCGGAACGCGCCTGGTCGATGTCGGCAACCTGGTGCAGGCCTCGCAGTCCACGAGCCTAGTCAGCATCACCCAGATCAAGCCGATCTTCGTGAACTTCACGGTGCCGCAGGACGTCAACGAGCAGGTTCGGCGGTTGCAGAAAGCCGGCCCCCTGGTCGTCATCGCCTATGGCGGCAAGGACAGGGAGCTGGCGCGCGGCACGCTATCGGTCGTCGACAACCAGATCGAGACGGCGACCGGCACGCTGCGGCTGAAGGCAACCTTCGAGAATACCGACGAGCGTCTGTGGCCGGGCCAGTTCGTCAACGTCCGCCTACAGCTCGAGACGCGCACGGACGCCGTCACCGTCCCTCAGCGCGCCGTCATGCAAGGCTCCAGCGGGTATTTCTGCTTCGTCGTGCGATCCGACGGCACGGCCGAGCGACGAACGATCGAGATCGGCTCCGTGCAGGACGGCATCGTCGTCATCGACAGCGGCGTCGCGGCTGGCGACAAGGTCGTGATCGAGGGCCAGTTCCGCCTGTCCGACGGCGTCCGGGTCAGGGTCGCCGAGCCGGCAGGCTGAGGCTCAGCATGAACTTCTCCGAACGCTTCATCCGCCGACCGGTCGCAACGTCGCTGCTGATGCTGGCCTTGCTGGTGTTCGGGGCCTCGGCCTACGTCCTTTTGCCGATCGCGGCCCTGCCCGATGTCGACTTTCCGACCATAACCGTGACGGCGAACCTTCCCGGCGCCAGTCCCGATACCATGGCCACCACAGTCGCCACGCCGATGGAACTGCAATTCGCCGCCATTCCCGGGCTGGTGGCGATGACATCGTGGAGCGGGCTGGGCTACAGCCAGATCTCGATGCAATTCGCATTGGGCCGCAACATCGACGGTGCGGCGACCGACGTGCAGACCGCCATCAACGCGGCGGGCGGCCTGCTGCCCAAGGACCTGCCCAATCCGCCGACCTACAAGAAGGTCAACGCAGCCGACCAGCCGATCCTGATCTACTCCGTCCATTCCGACGACCTGCCGATCTACAAGGTTGACGACTTCGCCTTCAGCGTGCTGGCGCAGTCGATCGCCGCCATCCCTGGCGTTGCCCAGGTGAACGTTGCCGGCCAGCAGGACTTCGCCGTTCGCGTCCGCGCCAATCCCGCCGCGATGGCGTCACACGGGATCGGGATGGAGGACATGCGCAAGGCGATCGAGACCGCCACGACCAACCAGGCCAAGGGCACGCTTGAGGGTCGCTTCCAGTCCTTCGTGCTCGACGCCAACGATCAGCTGTTCCAGGCCGAGGGTTACCGCGACATCATCGTGACCTTCCGCAACGGTGCCCCGGTTCGCGTCCGCGACGTCGCCGAGGTGGTCGACGGGGCGAGGCTGCCGCGCACGGGAGCGTGGGCCAACAACAAGAAGGCCGAGCTCCTGCTAGTCTACCGCCAGCCGGGCGGCAACACGACCGAGATCGTCGACCGCGTGCAGGCGGCCATGGCCGAGCTCGTCGCCGCGGCGCCGCCCGCCATCAAGGTCGACCTGGTGTCCGACCGCTCGGTGGCGATCGAGGCGTCGATTGCCGACGTGAAGTTCACGCTGGTCCTCACCATCGCCCTGGTGGTGATGGTCATCCTCCTCTTCCTGCGGCACTTCTGGGCGACCGTCATCCCGAGCGTCGCGGTGCCGCTGGCGCTGATCGCCACCTTCCCCGTCATGTATGCGCTCGGCTACAGCGTCAACATGCTCACCTTGATGGCGTTGACGATCGCCGTCGGCTTCGTGGTCGACGACGCCATCGTCATGATCGAGAACATCGTGCGCCACATCGAGAAAGGCGAGACGCCGCTGCAGGCGGCCCTGAAGGGCTCGCGCGAGATCGGTTTCACCATCATTTCGATCACGTTCTCGCTGGTGGCCGTGTTCATCCCGCTGTTGCTGATGTCGGGCATGGTGGGCGTGCTGTTGCGCGAGTTCGCCGTCACCGTGACCGCCGCCATCGTCCTGTCGGCCCTCATATCGCTCACGCTGACGCCGGTCATGTGCGCCCGCTTCCTGCACTATGCGCCGCCCACCGAGCGGAGCCGCATCGAGCAGATCTGCGAGGGCGCCTTCGATGCCGTGCAGCGCGGCTACGACCGTGGCCTGCGCCGGGTGCTCGACCATCAGCGGCTCACCCTGGCCGCGACCATCGCGCTGGCCGTCCTGTCCGGCTGGCTGTACGCGGTCATTCCCAAGGGCCTCTTTCCCCAGCAGGACACGGGCTTCGTCTTCGTCACGGTCGAAGGCCGGCAGGACATCTCCTACACCGCGATGGTGGAGCGGCAGGCTGAAGTGACCGCCGTGTTCCTGCGCGATCCGGCCGTGCAGAGTGTCATCGCCTTCGCCGGTACCGGACCGATCATATCGTCGGAGAACCTTGCGCGCCTGTTCGTGCAGCTCAAGGACTACTCGAAGCGCGACGTCTCCGCCCAGCAGTTCATCCAGCGCATCCGGCCGGAGGTCGCGAAGGTCGGCGACGTCAACGTCTACCTCCAGGCAAGCCAGGACCTCACCTTTGGCGGCCGACTGAGCCGCACCCAGTACCAGTACACGTTGACGTCGATCGACAGCGCCGAGCTCAATCGCTGGGCGCCGATCCTCGAGCAACGCATGCGCGGCCTGCCGATGCTGCAGGACAATGCGAGCGACCAGCAGATCGCCTCGCGTCATGTCACCCTCGAAGTCGACCGCGACATCGCTTCTCGCCTGGGCATATCGCTGTCGACGATCGACCAGACGCTCTACGACACGTTTGGCGAACGCCAGGTGGCGACGATCTACAGCGCGGCGACGCAATATAAGGTGCTGCTGGAATCGACCGATCACTTCGAAAAGGGACCGGACGCGCTCTCCCGCCTTTACGTTCCCGGCGCCAACGGCGTGCAGGTGCCGCTGAGCACGGTGGCGCGCTTCACCGACACGGTGGCCCCGCTCACCATCAACCATCAGGGCCAGTTCCCCTCCGTGACCCTGTCCTTCAACCTCGCGCCCGGGGCGGCGCTCAGCGATGCGGTCGCCGCCGTCCACCGCCTGCGCGAGGAGCTCAACGTCCCGTCGACGGTCCAGGGATCGTTCCAGGGGATCGCGCAGATCTTCGAGAAGTCGCTGAAGTCGACACCGATCCTGATCCTCGCCGCGCTCTTCGCCGTTTACGTCGTGCTGGGGATGCTCTACGAGAGCTACATCCATCCCATCACCATACTCTCGACCTTGCCGTCGGCCGGTGTCGGTGCGCTGCTGGCGTTGATGCTGTTCGGCTACAATCTCAGCATCATCGCGCTGATTGGCATCATCCTGCTGATCGGCATCGTCAAGAAGAACGCCATCATGATGATCGACTTCGCGCTCAAGGCCGAGCGCGAGCAGGGCATGAGCCCGCGCGAATCGATCCACCAGGCCTGCCTGATGCGTTTCCGCCCGATCATGATGACCACCTTCGCCGCCCTGGGCGGCGGACTGCCGCTGGCGCTGGGCCACGGTGTCGGCTCGGAACTTCGCCATCCTCTCGGCGTATCGATCGTCGGTGGCCTGCTGGTCTCGCAGTTTCTCACGCTCTACACGACGCCGGTGATCTATCTCTATCTTGGCCGCCTCTCGCAGTGGCTGATGCAACGCAGGCAGCGCACGATCGCAATCAACCAGTAAGCAGCGTGTAAGCGAAGCCGCGCAACGATGCCGATCTGCAGCAGGCGTGACGCGCTCACGAAATGGTGCGCCATCGTCTGCGGCAATTCGGCATCCTGCGGGGCACGGCTGGCGGTTCGCTCCGTATGGCCATGTAGTCGCCACAAAAGCGGATGCACTTGGGTGGTATCCGTCGATGGAGCTTGCCGCGTATGTTCAAAGGCACGTTGTCCAAGGTTGGAGCGGTCGGCCTGATGGCTGGCCTTGTCGTCGCCGGCTGGTTCATCATCTCTGACATGGGGCGCGACAGGGCGCGGGCCGCGGCGTCATCGCAAGTGCCGCCTGTTCCCGTCGTCACCGACATCGCCAACACCAAGGACATGCCGGTAATGGTGCGCGGCATCGGCACCGTCCAGGCCTACGAGACAGTCGCTGTGAAGACTCGCGTCGACGGCCAGATCGTCAAGGTCGCCTTCACCGAAGGACAATACGTCAAAGCTGGTGACCTTCTGTTCGAGATCGACCGCGCCCCGTTCCAGGCCGCTCTCGATCATGCCAACGCCGCCAAGCAGCGCGACGAGGCCCAGCTTGCCGGCGCCAGGCAAGATCTCGAACGGTACGGCAAGCTGCTCGGCCCAGGGTTCCAGTCGCGCCAGAGCTTCGACCAGCAGCAGGCCACCGTCGCCGCACTGACAGCAACCGTCGCGCTCGACCAGGCGACCATCGATACTGCCAAGGTCAATCTCGGCTACACCGAGATCCGCGCGCCGATCGCCGGCCGCACCGGACAGCGCCTGGTCGACAACGGCAACGTGCTGCAGGCGAACCAGCCGGTGCCGTTGGTCAACATCACCCGGATCAAGCCGATCTTCGTGAACTTCACCGTGCCCCAGGACGTCTCGGACGCCGTCCGGCGTGCGCAGGCTGCAGCGCCGCTGGCGGTCATGGCGTTTGCCGCAGACGACAAGACGGAGCTGTCGCGGGGGAAGGTCACCCTGATCGACAATCAGATCGACGCCGCGACGGGAACGTTGCGCCTCAAGGCCACCTTCGAGAATGCCGACGAGCGGCTGTGGCCCGGCGAGTTCGTCAACGTGCGGCTGGTGACCGACATGCGTGTCGGCGCCGTCATCGTTCCTGAGCGCGCGATCATGCAGGGACCGCAAGGCTACTACGCCTACACGGTGAACCCGGACAACACCGTGCAACGACACCCGGTCGAGGTCGCCGGCATGCAGGATGGCCTCGCCGTCGTCGCCCAAGGCATTGCCAAGGGCGACAAGGTCGTGGTCGACGGTCAATACCGGCTCTCCGAGGGGTCCCGGGTCAAGATCGACGTCCCAGGCAAGGCCGGCTGACCGGCGCCAGTCATGAACATCTCAGAGACCTACATCCGCCGGCCGATCGCCACCTCCCTGATGATGCTGGGACTGCTGGTATTCGGTGCCACGACCTACAACCTGCTGCCCGTGGCGGCGCTGCCCAACGTCGACTTCCCGACCATCACCGTGTCGGCGACCCTGCCCGGCGCCAGCCCGGAGACCATGGCCTCCTCGGTCGCCACGCCGCTCGAACAGCAGTTCGCCGCCATCCCGGGCCTCGCCTCGATGAACTCGACCAGCGGCCTCGGCACCACAGCGATCACCCTCCAGTTCGATCTCGGCCGCAGCATCGACGGCGCCGCGACCGACGTGCAGACCGCGATCAATGCGGCAAGCGGCCTTCTGCCCAAGGATCTGCCCAACCCGCCGACCTACCGCAAGGTCAACCCGGCCGACCGCGCCATCCTGATCTATGCAGTCTCCTCCGATGCGCTGCCGATCTACAAGGTCGACGACTACGCCTACACCATCCTGGCGCAGAAGATCTCGGCGGTGGCCGGCGTCTCGCAGGTGCTGGTCGCCGGCCAGCAGGACTTCGCGGTGCGCGTCCAGGCCAATCCGGCGGCGCTCGCCGCCCACGGCATCAGCCTCGAGGAGGTGCGCAACTCCGTCTCCAGTGCCACCGTCAACCAGGCCAAGGGCAATATCGAGAACGAGCACCGGTCGATCACCCTCGACACTAACGACCAGCTCTTCCATGCGCCGGGCTATCGCAACATCATCGTCGCCTACCGCAACGGCGCGCCGGTCAAGCTGCAGGACGTGGCCAACGTCGTCGACGCCACCAAGTCGCCGCGCTCCGGTGCCTGGTTCGACGGCAAGCGCAGCGAGCTGCTTCTGATCTTCCGCCAGCCCGGCGCCAACACCGTCGAGGTCGTCGACCAGATCAAGGAGATGATGCCGCGCCTGCTCGCCTCGGTGCCGCCGACGGTGCGCGTCGATCTTGTGTCGGACCGCTCGCAGTCGATCCGCGATTCGGTGGTCGACGTCGAGTTCACCCTGGTGCTGACGGTCGGCCTGGTGGTGATGGTGATCTTCATTTTCCTGCGCCACCTGTGGGCCACCATCATCCCGTCGATCACGGTGCCGTTGTCGCTCGTGGGCACGTTCGGCGTCATGTACGTGCTGGGCTACAGCATCGACAATCTCAGTCTCATGGCCCTCACCATCGCGGTGGGCTTCGTCGTCGACGATGCGATCGTCATGATCGAGAACATCGTGCGCTACATCGAGGAAGGCGAGCGGCCGTTCGATGCGGCCTTGAAGGGCGCGGGTCAGATCGGCTTCACGATCGTGTCGATCACCTTCTCGCTGATCGCCGTGTTCATCCCGCTGCTGTTCATGGGCGGCATCGTCGGGCGCCTGTTCCGCGAGTTCGCCGTCACCGTCACCGTGGCCGTGATCATGTCGGCCTTCGTCTCGCTCACCCTCACGCCGGTCATGTGCGCGCGCTTCCTCAAGCGGCAGGGGAGCGCGGAGTCCGGCCACAAGCGCGGCCGGCTCGACCAGATGTGCGAGGACGCGTTCGAGGCCTCGGTGCGCTTCTATGACCGCGGCCTGCAATGGGTTCTGCGCTACCAGTTCATCACCCTGCTGTCGACGATCGTGCTGATCTTCGTCACCGGATATCTCTACGTAGTCATCCCCAAGGGTTTCTTCCCCGAGCAGGATACCGGCTTCATCTTCGCCCAGGCCGAGGCCCGGCAGGACATCTCCTTCGCCGGCATGGCCGCTCTTCAGAACAGGCTCTCGGCGATCATCCAGAAGGACCCGGGCGTGTCGGGCGTCGTGGGATTCGTCGGCTCGACCGGCGGCAATTCGTCCGAGAACACGGCGCGCATGTTCATCCAGCTGAAGCCGTTCGGCGATCGTACGGCCTCGGCCCAGCAGATCATCCAGCGCTTGCGTCCCCAGGTGGCCGAGGTGCCCGGCGTGAAGTTCTTCATGCAGGCCGGGCAGGACATCAATGTCGGCGGCCGGCTCAGCAAGACCGAGTTCCAGTACACGCTCACCTCGACCGACAGCGAGGAGCTGAACCACTGGGCGCCGATCATCGAGCAGGCCATGGCCAAGCTGCCCGAGCTGCAGGACGTGACCTCGGACCAGCAGGTCGCCTCGCCGCATCTGTCCATCGACATCGATCGCGACAGCGCCTCGCGGCTCGGCCTGTCGCTCGCCCAGATCGATCAGACGCTGTACGACGCCTTCGGCCAGCGCCAAGTGGCGACGATCTACGCGTCGGCCACGCAGTACAAGGTCGTGCTGGAAGTGCTGCCGTCCTTCCAGTCCGACCCGTCGGCGTTGTCGCGCATCTACGTCACCGGCGCAAATGGCGCGCAGGTGCCGATCAGCACGGTGGCGAAGTTCAGCAACAAGATCGCGCCCCTCACCATCAACCACCAGGGCCAGTTCCCGGCGGTCACCATATCGTTCAACCTGACGCCCGGCGTCGCCCTCGGCGAGGCGGTGCAGCGCATCCAGCAGGTCCAGGCCGCCCTCAAGACACCGGTCACGCTCGATGGCTCCTTCCAAGGCACGGCCCAGGCCTTCCAGTCGTCGCTCAGCTCGACACCGCTGCTGATCGCCGCCGCCATCCTCGCCGTCTACATCGTGCTGGGCATGCTGTACGAATCGTACGTCCATCCCATCACGATCCTGTCCGCCCTGCCCTCGGCCGGCGTCGGAGCGCTCCTGATGCTGATGCTCTTCCACTACGATCTCAGCGTCATCGCCCTGATCGGCATCATCCTGCTGATCGGCATCGTCAAGAAGAACGCCATCATGATGATCGACTTCGCCCTCGAGGCCGAGCGTGTCCAGGGCAAGAGCCCGATGGAGGCGATCCACGAGGCCTGCCTGCTGCGCTTCCGCCCGATCATAATGACCACCTTCGCCGCGATCGGCGGCGGCCTGCCCTTGGCGATCGGCCAGGGTGCGGGCTCCGAGCTGCGCCGGCCGCTCGGCATCGCGATCGTCGGCGGCCTGCTCGTGTCGCAGTGGCTGACGCTCTACACCACGCCGGTCATCTACCTCTATCTCGATCGCTTCCAGCACTGGCTCGCCGGCAAGCGCCGCCGGCCGACCGGCCAGGTGCCGGCGGCGGTGCCGCATGTATCGCCGGCTGCTGAGCCCGGCACGCACGCCGCCGACTGAGCGCCATGCCCAGCCGTCACGAGGAAGACGAATATCTCGAACAGGACGAAGCCGAGCGCGACGACGCAGGGCGCCGCAACAGCCTGATCGCGCTCGCCGTGCTGGCGGTGCTGGTCGTTGGCGGCCTCGTGCTGGTAAGCAGGCTCTCGGCAGTGTCGGCTCTTCAGGATTGCCTGATGAGCCGCGCCACCAATTGTGCGCCTGTTACTCCGCCGCCTTCGGCTGCGCCCGCGGCTCCGAACGGCGCTTCCACCACTCGCTGAACTCGCCGACGACGCCCTTGCGGAAGGCCATGACGATCACGACAAAGATCAGGCCCTGGATCACCAGCACGAACTCGCCGGTCGCGGCGAGGTAGTTCTGCATGGTGATGATGATGAAGGCGCCGATCACCGGGCCGATGATGGTGCCGAGCCCGCCGACCAGGGCCATCAGCACGACCTCGCCCGACATGGCGGCACTGACGTCGGTCAGGGTGGCGAACTGCAGCACCAGCGCCTTGGTGGCGCCGGCCAGGCCCGCCAGGGCCGCCGACAGCACGAAGGCCAGCAACTTGTAACGGTCGGCCTCGTAGCCCAGGGACAGGGCGCGCTGCTCGTTGTCGCGGATCGCCTTCAGCACCTGGCCGAACGGCGAATGGATGAAGCGGTAGATGGCGCCGTAGCCGAACAGGAAGATCGCCAGCACGACGTAATAGAGGACCCGGTCGTCCTTGGTCGGGATCAGGCCGCCCAGCAGCGGCTTGCGCACGATGCCCTGCAGGCCGTCCTCGCCGTGGGTGAACGGCGCCTGGATGCAGAAGAAGTAGACCATCTGCGCGAAGGCGAGCGTGATCATGGCGAAGTAGATGCCCTGGCGGCGGATCGCCAGCGCGCCGGTGATCAGGCCCAGCAGGGCCGCGCCGCCGACTCCGGCCAGCAGGCCGAGTTCGGGCGGCATGTCCCAGGCCTTCACGACATGGCCGTAGAAGTAGCCCGCCATGCCGAAGAACATGGCGTGGCCGAAGCTCATCAGGCCGGCATAGCCCAGCAGCAGGTTGAAGGCGCAGGCGAACAGCGCGAAGCACAGCGCCGTCATCAGGAACACCGGATAGGCGAACCAGGGAGCCGCCAGCGCCAATACCGCGATGGCGGCGGCGACGATCATGCGTTGGTTGGGCGTCATCATTTCGCCCCCATCACTTGGTCTGGCCGAACAGGCCGGCCGGCTTGATCAGCAGCACCAGCGCCATGACCACGAAGATCACGGTGTTGGAGGCCGGCGGATAGAACACCTTGGTCAGGCCTTCGATCAGGCCGAGACCAAAGCCGGTGACGATCGAGCCCATGATCGAGCCCATGCCGCCGATCACGACGACGGCGAACACGACCAGCACCAGGTTGGTGCCCATCAGGGCCGAGACCTGCTGGATGGGCGCTGCCAGCACGCCGGCCAATGCCGCAAGGCCGACGCCCAGGCCGTAGGTCAGCGTGATCAGGCGCGGCACGTTGATGCCGAAGGCGCGCACCAGGGTCGGATTCTCGGTCGCAGCGCGGAGATAGGCGCCGAGCTTGGTGCGCTCGATGCCGTACCAGGTGGCGAGGCAGATCACGAGCGCGGCCACCACGACGAAAGCGCGATAGGTCGGCATGAACATGAAGCCGAGATTGTAGCCGCCCGGAATCGGGTTGGGATAAGGTGCGCCCGAGGAGCCCCATTTCCACTGGAACATGCCCTCGATCACCAGGGCGAGGCCGAAGGTCAGCAGGAAGCCGTAGAGATGGTCGAGATGGTAGATGCGCTTCAGCAGCAATCGTTCGAGCACGACGCCGAACAGGCCGACGATGATCGGCGCCAGCACCAGCGAGAACCAGAACGGGATGTCGAGGATGCCGAGCAGCAGCCAGGCGGCGAAGGCGCCCATCATGTACTGCGCGCCGTGCGTGAAGTTGATCACGTTCAGCATGCCGAAGATCACGGCCAGGCCGAGGCTCAGCATGGCGTAGAAGGCGCCGTTGATCAGGCCCAGCAGGAGCTGGCCGAACAGGGCCTGGGGTGGGATTCCGATGAGCTCGAACATGGCGTTACACCCCCAGATACGCCTGCAGCTTGCCGATGTTCTGCTTCACGTCGCCGGCCGTCATGATGTCGACGACGTGGCCGTCCTCCATGATGTAATGGCGGTCGGCCACGGCAGCGGCGAAATGGAAGTTCTGCTCGACCAGCAGGATGGTGAAGCCGCGGCTCTTGAGCTGGCGGATGATCTCGCCGATGCGCTGGACGATGACCGGCGCCAGGCCTTCGGTCGGCTCGTCGAGCAGCAGCAGGTTGGCGCCGGTGCGCAGGATGCGGCCGATCGCCAGCATCTGCTGCTCGCCGCCCGATAGCTTGGTGCCCTGGCTGCGCCGGCGCTCCTGCAGGTTGGGGAAGAGCTGGTAGATCTCCGACAGGCTCATGCCGCCCGGCCGCACCATCGGCGGCAGCAGCAGGTTCTCCTCGACGTTCAGGCTCGAGAAGATGCCGCGCTCTTCCGGGCAGTAGGCGAGCCCGAGCCGGGCGATGAGGTCCGACGGCTGGCCGACGGTCTCCTTGCCCTCGAAGGCGACCGAGCCGGTGCGCTTCTCGACGATGCCCATGACCGACTTCAGGGTCGTGGTCTTGCCCGCGCCGTTGCGTCCCAGCAGCGTCACCAGCTCGCCGCGGCCGATCTCGAAGCCGACGCCATGGAGGATGTGCGATTCGCCGTACCAGGCCTGCAGGCCCTCAACCTTCAGCAAGGGGACCTTCAGCAATGTCTCAGCCATGACCCGTCCCGACATAGGCTTCGACGACCGCAGGATCCTTGGACACCGTCTCGTAAGGCCCCTCGGCCAAGACCTCGCCGCGCGCCAGCACGGTGATGGTGTCGGAGAGGTCGGCGACGACGGACATGTTGTGCTCGACCATCAGCACGGTGCGATCGCGGGCGACGGTGCGAATGAGTGCTGCGATACGCTTGATGTCCTCCTGCCCCAGCCCGGCCATCGGCTCGTCCAGAAGCATCATCTCGGGATCGAGCGCCAGGGTGGTCGCGATCTCCAGGGCGCGCTTGCGGCCATAGGGCAGGTCGACGGCCTGCTGCTCGGCGAAGGCCTGGAGGCCGACTGCCGTCACCAGCTCCATGGCGCGACCGTCGAGCTGGCTCAGCACCTTCTCGCTCCGCCAGAAGAAGAAGGAATTTCCAAGTTTGCGCTGCAGAGCGACACGGACATTCTCGCGGACCGAAAGGTGCGGGAACACCGCCGAGATCTGGAAGGAGCGCGCGAGCCCCATGCGCGCGATCGCCGCAGGCGAGCTGCCGGTGATGTTGCGGCCGTTGAAGTGGATCTGGCCCGCCGTCGGCGTCAGGAAGTGCGTCAGCAGGTTGAAGCACGTCGTCTTGCCCGCACCATTCGGCCCGATGAGGGCGTGAATCGTGCCGCGTCGTACGTGCAGATTGACGTTCTTGACGGCGACGAAGCCTTTGAACTCCTTCGTCAGCCCTTCCGCCTTGAGAATTACTTCTTCTTTGTTCATCCCGCCTCCCTGCGGTGTCGCGAATTAATCGAAGCTTTGCGCCGCTGTCCAGCACTCGCGGAGTACTGGCGCAACGAAGACGCGGCCGGTAGATACTTCGGCACGTTGCGGGGAGTGGCGTGGTATTGGGAGGATTAGCGGATGAAAGTTGGTAAATCTGTTCGTTACTTAGGCACGGCCTTTGCCGTCGCCGGTTTGACCGCCCTGGGCATGGCAATCGCGCAGGCTCAGGCGCCGGCACCGCTCAAGATCGGTGTCATGGAAGGCTTCTCGGGCGTCTATGGCGACCTCACCGCCGGTGAATTCGAAGCCATGCAGTTGGCGATCGAGGACGCCACCAAGGACACGGGCGGCAAGATCCTCGGCCGCACGGTCGAGATCCTGTCGGCCGACCATCAGACCAAGCCTGACGTTGGCGCCCAGATCGCGCGTCGCTGGTACGACGTCGACGGCGTCAAGATGATCACCGGCCTCGGCACCTCGTCGGTGGCGCTGGCGGTGCGCAAGATCGCCCAGGAGAAGGGCCTCATCGACATCAACACCGGCGCGGCCTCGGCCGACCTCACCGGCCCGGCCTGCTCGGAGACGGGCGCGCATTGGGTGTACGACACCTACGCGCTGGCCCACGTGACGGGCCAGGCGATGGTGAAGGCAGGCGGCGATTCCTGGTACTTCCTCACCGCCGACTACGCGTTCGGCCATGCGCTCGAGCGCGATGTCACCGAGGTCGTGAAGGCATCGGGCGGCAAGGTGCTGGGCAGCGTCCGCCATCCGCTCAGCACACAGGACTTCTCGTCCTTCCTGCTGCAGGCCCAGGCCTCGAAGGCCAAGGTGATCGGCCTCGCCAATGCCGGCCAGGACACGATCAACTCGATCAAGCAGGCCGGTGAGTTCGGCATCGTCAAGGGCGGCCAGAAGCTCGCAGGCCTGCTGGTCTTCGCGACCGACGTGCAGTCGCTGACCCTGCCGGTCGCGCAGGGCCTGGTGCTGACCGAGTCGTTCTACTGGGACCTCAACGACGAGACGCGCGCCTGGACCAAGCGCTTCCGCGCCAAGAAGGACAAGCTGCCCAGCATGCTGACGGTGGGCGTCTACAGCTCGACCTTGCACTACCTGAAGGCCGTGCAGGCGGCCGGCACCGACGACGCCAAGGCGGTGATGGCCAAGATGCGCGAGATGCCGGTCAACGACGTGATGACCAAGAACGGCAAGCTGCGCGAGGACGGCCGCCTGGTGCGCGACATGTACCTGTTCGAGGTGAAGTCGCCGGCCGAGTCCAAGAACAAGGACGACATCTACAAGCTGGTCGCCACCGTGCCGGGCGACCAGGCCTATCGTCCGCTCAAGGACGGCAAGTGCCCGTTCGTGAAATAGCCAATTCACAGTATCGACCGATGCGAAAGGGCGCCTGCGGGCGCCCTTTTCTTTGGCCACGACTCGGCTAGATTTGCAGGACGGGGGCACAAATGTGGGAGGCTAATCGCATGACATCCAAAAAATCGCTTCGTCACGCCGGTATCGCTGCTTCGGCGGTCGGCTTGGCCGTCGCCGGGCTGGTCGCCATGGCGCAGGCCCAGGCGCCGGCGCCGCTCAAGATCGGAATCACCGAGGGCTTTTCCGGCGTCTATGCCGACCTGAACCTCGGCGAGGTAGAGGCCGCGCAGATGGCGATCGACGATTTTGGCGGCAAGGTTCTCGGCCGTCCGATCGAGCTCCTGTCGGCCGACCATCAGACCAAGCCCGACGTCGGCGCCCAGATCGCGCGTCGCTGGTACGACGTCGACGGCGTCAGCATGATCACCGGCATCGGCACCTCGTCGGTGGCGCTGGCGGTGCGCAAGATTGCCCAGGAAAAGGGCAAGATCGACATCAACACCGGCGCGGCCTCGGCCGACCTGACGGGCCCGGCCTGCTCGGAGACCGGCGCGCACTGGGTCTACGACACCTACGCCCTCGCCAAGGTGACGGGCGGCGCCATCGTCAAGGGCGGCGGCGACTCCTGGTACTTCCTGACCGCCGACTACGCCTTCGGCCATGCCCTCGAGCGCGACGTCACCGCCGTGGTGCAAGCGTCGGGCGGCAAGGTGCTGGGCGGTGTGAAGCATCCGCTCAGCACGCAAGACTTCTCGTCCTTCCTGCTGCAGGCCCAGGCGTCGAAGGCCAAGATCATCGGTCTCGCCAACGCGGGCCAGGACACGATCAACTCGATCAAGCAGGCGGGCGAGTTCGGCATCGTCAAGGGCGGCCAGCGCCTGGCCGGTCTCCTCGTCTTCTCGACCGACGTGAATTCGCTGACCCTGCCGGTGGCGCAGGGGCTGGTGCTCACCGAGGCGTTCTATTGGGACCAGAACGACGAGACCCGCGCCTGGACCAAGCGCTTCCGCGCCAAGCGCGACAAGATCCCGAGCATGCTGACGGCCGGCGCCTACAGCGCGACCCTGCACTACCTGAAGGCGGTGCAGGCAGCCGGCACCGACGAGGCCAAGGCCGTGATGGCCAAGATGCGCGAGATCCCGGTCAACGACGTGATGACCAAGAACGGCAAGCTGCGCGAGGATGGTCGCCTGGTGCGCGACATGTACCTCTTCCAGGTGAAGTCGCCGCAGGAGTCCAAGAGCAAGGACGACATCTATAAGCTGCTGGCCACCGTGCCGGGCGACGAGGCTTACCGGCCGCTCAAGGACGGGAAGTGCCCGTATATCAAGTGATTGAGCTGATCGCTCCTTCAGGGGAAAGGGCGCCAACGGCGCCCTTTTTCGTTTGTATGGGTTACGCGACCCTCCCGCCCGCAATGGGAAGGCGTGCATCCCGTAACCCAGGGGATCGAAACGGAAGCGGCCGATGGTCTCCTTTAGGCGCGGCGTCGGCGCTTCAATCGCCGCCATGATGGCGTACGCTCTCGCCCGCGGCGTCCAGCAAGGCCAGGTCGTCAACGGGATTTGCCGCTGGCTCATTTGACGTGGCGCCCCACATCTGGCGACGGCAGTTGCGCAGCCAGAACATGCAAGCCTGCGTGTCGGGCGGGTAGGCCACGGTGACGGTGACGGTGAAGGATTTGGGCTCACCGTGGCACAGGAACGTCCGCTCGACCTTGTGCTCGAAGCCGATGGCGCGGGCATAAAGCTTCGCCGCGACCGTGGCATCGGCCCGTCGGCGTCCCTCGCGCACGGCGGCCGCGAAGTCGGGATAATGGGCTATCCAGTTGTCGACGGTGCGCGGCGCGACGTCGAACACCTCGGCCAATTCGGCGTTGGTGGCACCGAGCAGGCAATGCTCGCGCGCGAGGTCGCAATGACCGGGGCGGTACAGCGTGGGGCGTGTCATGATCCGAACGATAACAAGTCTGGTTATCCTTGTCTATAACTATGGTGGCAATCCAACGCCGTGGAGTTATTGCGCGCCAACAGGCCCCTTTTGGCGCACTAACCCCATCGGCAACAGACCGTGCTAGCGCTGCTTGCATCCAGGCGACGGTGGTTCAATAGTTTGGTCCCGAAGAATTCGAAGTAGGCACTCGTCCCACCCGGACCGAGCAGCTCGACCGGCGCACGACGCTGTACTCCTATGAAAACGAGTATGAGAAGACCGGCGGCGCAGAGGTCACCTTGCCGATCATCGGCGGCGGCTTCAGCCTGGGCGGCAGCGGATCCTACAGCCATGCCATCGTGCGGATCGTCGATGGTCGGGTGACCGCGGTGAACTACACCGGCGACAACGACGACATGATCGGGAGGGAAGGCATCAGTGCGCCGATCTTCCGCGGCTGCCTGAGAGCGCAGGAAAGAGCGCACCAAGCTGCGCCTCCGACAAGTAACGGCACGCAATGCGCGCGCCAGTGGCGCCAGCGAAGCGGTGCTAGTACCGGAATCACCTTGCCGTGCCGATCGGGCTCGCAGTCAAGCTGCGGGGATGGGGCGCGCCCGATCAATAAGTTTAGTTATATAATATCCTTAGTTATTGACTCTGGTCATTGGCGGCTTTACAGTCGGATTTTGTTGCCTCGGCCTTCCGCCAAACCACTTCGGGTCGCAGCGCGATCCGCTGGGAGCATTTCCATGTTCAACGTCCGACCCGATGCACTGTGGCTCTACGTCGAGCCGCCGCCGGCCGACGAAGTGCTGGGATTTCGCATGAATCCCGACGGGTCCGTGCGTGACACGCCGAGCGCGGCGCCTTCCGGGTCCTTTGGCCTCGATCCAAGCGCTAGCTCTTCATCTTCCATGGGTCCCGGTCTGCAGGACGCGGCGGGCATCGCGCCAGGCAACATCTATTCCGACGCCTATCCGGCCGGACTATCGGGCTTCGTCTCACCGCCACGCCATCCCCTTCAAGACGCGCTCGATCAGATCGTGAGGATCTACGCACCGTTTGCTCCGAGAGCGCCCGGTCCGTTTGAACCGCAAGGATCAGGGACCGACATCGTCTCGCCCAATGTTGGCCGACCGCTATCGCCGTATGCGCCCCCGTTTCAGTCGCGGGCGCCGGTCGCTTCCGACGGGGCGCTGACAACCGTAGGACCGTTGGGCTCCTTCAGCGGCAGCCTCGCCGGCCTCGAGACCGAAACTACACCTCCGCAGGCACCCAAAGGTCTGCCAGCGCCAGACGACCAGAGGGGGCCTTCACCATGGCTGGAGGTCAATCTGCCGTCGCGGCCTGAGAGCGAGACTCCGTTCGGACGGATGTCATCAGATGCAGAGCCGATGTCATTACCGATGCCAGCGACCGGCGCTGGAAACCCGCGGGCCGCATTCGATGATGGCACTGGCGTGGGAATGACACCGGCGGGCGATGCTCAGATCGCACAAGCACCTCGCCCGCAGCAACAGAGGCAAAATCCGCCAGCCGTTCCGAAGCAACAAGAGCCCGAACCGCCGGCGAGCGAGCAACGATTTCAGGTGAAAGCCACTCAGAAAGTCGAGCGCATGAGCGTGTGGGATGACCTCATTCGGAAGCCACTCCCTGAGAAAATCGATCCCCGACTTCAACAGCCGTTGCCAGACGACTGGGAAGCAGCCGTCACCAAAAAAGATCCGAACTACTTGAAATGGACGAAAGCCGCCGCGGAGAAATACGGCATTCCGCCGGAGTTGCTTGGCCGATTGATTAACAAGGAATCCACCTACGACAGGCATCGGGTGAGCCCGAGAGGAGCGAAGGGGATCGCCCAGCTCATGCCGAGGGCAATCGAGGACCTGGGCCTCGATCCAAAGACCTTCGACTATTTCAATGCAGAGAAATCGATAAATGCGAGCGCCGCGCTTCTCGCCAAATACTATCGTCACTTCAAGGATTGGCCTAAGACGGTGGCGGCCTACAATTGGGGCATTGGCAATCTACACAACTGGCTCGAAGGAGAGAAATCAGCAGGCCCAAATGACGAAACGCAAGTGACGCTTATGCATGTATTTCGTGGCAATCCTCGCGCATTCAACAAAGGCCCGTAGCATCAATCAGCGTCGCACTACTTATGGTTGGTTGCCGGGATCGAGCGGAGTCCGCATTGTCAGAGCCAATTGCGGACAGCCGAGTAAGGCGGCGAGTGTCACATGCTTAGAGTCTCTCGTTCGTTCCTGGTTGCTGCCGTGGTCAGCATGCTCACTGTCTTGTCGGAAACGTCAGCGGCGCGCGATTTCGTCGATGGCTGGGAGGGCGGATACTGGGCCGGCACGACGGTTAGCGATTCGATTCCCAGCATGGACACTTGGCGCACGTACTATACAACTCACGCCAGGGTTCGCAGCGGTCCGGAAAAGCAACTAGCCAACGGCGTACGCTGGCGCCTGGCGACCGATCAAAGAACCGGCATCGCTATGCCGAGGATCATTTCGATGCCCGACAACAAGAATCGTGAAGTCGCCAACTCGCTATTGGAGACGGTGCACGGCGGGGCGATACTATTCGCCAAGACGGAGCGGGCGAGTCTGCGCGCGCATGCAAAGGAATACGCGGAGAATGGTCCAGGATGGCCTGTTTCCAACGAGGACTACAAACTTCGCCTAAAAGTATTGCAGAATATGATGAAAGAGCGGCTGGTCGAGCAAACGGATGTCGCATTGACCTACGCCTCGACCGGTTTCGCGAGCCTGATCGACCTGGGGTTCATCAACAAAATCGAAGGGACTTATCTTCCCCGCATCATTCGCAGCGTAACACTTGATCTCGAACGGCGCCAGGTCTTCACGATGGAGGCCTGTCCGGAAGGCAGCTTCAAACGCCCAGGCGCCATTTACAACCCACTGTTCCGCTTCGCCGATCTTCTCGACATTTGCGACCAAGCGAGCCTTGAACAATTCGAAGCTCTTGTTGCGTCTGCAGATGATCGGATGAGGGCAGCAATGGCCAACAGCAAGGATCCTTCGTTCGAAGACTGTCGCTGGGCCTCGATTAAATGCGAGCAGACGTTCGTCGTGTATCTGACGGTCGACGGGCTGGCAGTTCATCTCACAGTGTTCTCACCCAATGCGGCCAGCAGATCGTGTCCCCTGACCTTAAGCCGACGGAACCCTCTCATCGTGCCCTACAGCGAGCTTCAGCCCCTCATGAAGGCGGGAGCGTTGCGCGAGGAGTTGCTGAAGACGAAGTAAGTGCGGTCGCGGCCTATAACATGGGTGTTGCCGGCCTGAACGGTTGGCTTGATGGAACCTCCAGGGCGAAACGCCTCGACGGACAGACCGAGACTATGCTGATGCACATGTTTCGTGGTGATCCGCAAGCATTCAACAACAAGCGCTAGCGCTCAAATCAAATGAGGCGTAACGCAACCGACAGTTGGTTGTCGGGATCAAGCGGCGCTCGCATTGTAAAGCCTCAAGCCCATAGCCGAGTCTCCTATGATCCCGGGCTGTCGTCGTTGGTTTCTGCGTCCCGCCATAATCAGCTTTATTGCTGTCCTCTTGAGTTCGCCAGTGATGGCCAACCTCGTCGACGGCTGGACAGACGGATACTATGATGCCGTTATTGGCCCGCTTCCTGGGCAGGAGACATGGGCTGCCTACTACGTCACTCACGGGCAGATTAGGAATGGCCCGCAAAAGCGACTGACCAACGGCGTCAAATGGCAGCTGGCGACAGACCGACGAACCGGCATCGCCGCACCAAGAGTCGTCTGGATGCCTGACAACACGAACCCAGTCGCCGCCAACCGGATGCTGGAGATGGTGCATGGCGGTGCCATGTTGTTTTCCGAGCAACAGCAAAAGGGCTTCTACGAACAGCTGCGACGCCGTGAAGAGGATGGCCCCCGATGGGCCGGCCAATCGGAAAAGGAGCACAAGCAGCGTTTCAAAACCGTGCGCGAATTCACGCCGAAGCGCATAGTCACACAAAAAGATGTAGCTCTGACTTACGCCTCTCCCCGCTTCGTCAGCATGATCGATCTGGGATTCATCTATACGTATGAGGGGACCTATACTCCTCGCATCATTCGCGGCCTGACCCTTGACCTCCAGCAGCGGCAGATCGTTACGATGGAAACCTGTCCCGAAGGCGACTTCAGGCGTCGCGACGCCATCTTCAATCCGACATTCCGCTTCGCCGGTCTCCTGGAGATCTGCGACGAAGCGAGTCTTGAGCGCTTCGAAGCCGCGGTGCAGGCCGCGGAAGATCGGGTAAAGGCAGCGACAGCCGAGAGCAAGGATTCCTCGATCGAGCGTTGCCGCGGGACATCAATCGACGAGGGCCAACAGTTTGTTGTGTACCTCGCAGAGGGTGGCCTGGCGGTCCATCTCACACAGTTTTGGATCAGGAACGGCACGCTTTGGTCGGACTCGAATACTCCGGACTGTACGTTGAGGCTGAGTGGCCGAAACCCACTCATCGTCCCCTATCGTGCCTTGGAACCTCTCATGAAACCAGGCGCCTTGCGTGAGGAGCTACTGAAGACGAAGTAAGCTCGGATCATTCCTCCAGCGCGCTTGTCTACACCGTATTGCTCCTGTTTGGTGAGGCAGGAGGAACCCAGGAGTGACCCCCGCGCCCTCAAGCGGCGCATAGGGCGTGACCATCCTACTCTCGCCCTTGATGATCAACTTCGCCGACAAGGCGGTGGGCGGCCTGGTCGGCTCGCCGGTCAGGGACGAGTTGCGTCTCACCCTCGAGCCTGCTTGGCCCGTCGATCCGAAGCGAACAGTCATTCCAACTGTAAAGAAAAAGGGTTGGTTCTCGCCCAGGACGCGCGGGGCCCATCCTCGGGCGTGTATCTGAGGCTGTCTGGATACCGCCTATTCCTGGCACCCGGCCAGATCCTTCGATCAGGAACGTAGGATCCCGGCTGACCACGGGGCTTGGTCCTGGCCTGACCGAGGCCCGCTGGCGACGCAGCCTTCCAACTGGCAAACTGGTAGCGTCGGCAAGATGTCGATCGACGGGCGCTTCGTCGAGGACCGATCGATGGAGGGAAGCAATGCGTAGTCGCTTGCCAATGGTCGCCTACATCGTCGCAGCATGTCTCAGTGCCGTGACGTCCGTGGCGACGATCATCCAACCCCAGTGGTTCGAGCTCCTGTTCGACGAAGCACCGGACGACGGCGATGGAAGCCTCGAGACCATCGTTGCCGTCGTCGTTGCCGCATTGGCCTGCATCGCCTTCAGCCTGTTGGCCCGGCGCGAATGGGTCAGCGGGCGGGTCGCCGGCGGGACAGCTCCGCAACCCCGGGCCTGATCGACTTACAGCAACGTGATCGCCGGGGTTCCGGCATCGTTCGGGATGGCGGTGCGCGGCGCTGCCATGTGCCAGCCGACAGCCTGCAGCGCACGAAGCGACTGCGGCGTGGTCGCCTGAGGCGGCGTCTCGAACAGCGCACCCCATCGAAGCGTCGCAGGAAGGTCGGGTGGCGTTTCTATCCTGGCCCCGACATAGACCCTGTGGCCGACGCGGCGGCTTGGCGCCCGTGAGACCGTCGTGCCCTTGGCCTTCATGGATCTCAGCAAGCCCACCAGCATGTCGGCGCATGCGGTGCAGGGACTGTGACTGATCTCGATATCGACGCTCGAGAATTCACGGCCTCGCATGAATTCGAAGAATTGCGCCTCGGCGTGACTCCGATTGCCGTATCGGCGCAGGTCGGACGCTTCGCCTGTGTTCCAGGTGACGATCTCGAGCGCGCCCGCCCCGTCGATCCAGGTCGGCAGCACCGTGCCGCCCGATATCCCGGCGCCACGGTCCAACGCCGGCAGGTCGCGGATACCGACTCCGAGCGCCGGCGTGACCCTTGCGACCATGGTGACGACACGGTTGGCCGGCTGCGCCGGGCATCGGCGCAAAGCCTCATGCAGCCTGACTAGGCGACGATCCGCTGCCATCGCTCGTCTCCTCGAGGATGGTGCCACTTTACCTGCAGCAGGCTGGATGTTTTGTGATGGATGCCACAGACCGGGCCTCCATCGCAGCTGACCATTGGCTTCATGAAGGGCTTTCTGAGGGCACTGCTGCTTGGCGCAGGCCTGTCGCTCGCCCTCATTGCCCTTGTTCCGATTGTCTTCTGGTTGGCGCCGGAAATTGCCCCACCGGCAAACAGGACCTGGGCTGTCGGCGCCGCCTCTGCCTTTGCATTGTTCGCATCGGCCATGGCCGTATGGAAGGCGACGCGATTGCCCGGGGGTTCCTCGTGGCTGATCGCCATCGTCGGATGGATTGTCGGGTTCAACCTGGCGATCTTCATGATCGAGATCGTGTTTGTTGCCCTTCTGTCGGGCCGATGAATTCGGCGCCAATACATTGCCGCAATGATCGAGGATGGTTGTCCGGCGCGAGACCATCGCGATCGAGGTTGGGGAACGCCATGCCACGCTTCGTTCAGTTCCTGCAGCATTCCGGTGTGTACGCCGAGCAGGACTTCATGATCGTTCCCCGGCCAGGCTTCAACCTGGTCTGCCTGCGCGACAGCAAGGACGTTCGCCTGTCGCACGACAGTCGCTTGCAGGTGACTGACGTCGGCTTCGACGACGTCGAACATGTCGCCCTGGAATACATCAACTATCGCTATGGAAAGAAGAAAAGCCAGGAGCGTGACGACCAGTTGCTGCGCCTGCGCACGGGGCTGTTCGCCACCGCCCGGCCCGACGGCCTGGCGCGCGGCTACAAGGTCACGGCCAACGGCAAAGGTATTCCGGAGCTCAAGGCCACGCGCGGCAACATAAGCGTCAAGCTGGATGTCGGCCTTCTGCCGCGCAAGGACTTCAAGATCGCGTTCAGGTTCCTGAGGCAGCTCGATGCCTCGGGCAAGGAGATCGAGGCCACGCGATGGAAGCCGGAGCACGTGCCCTGGATGCTCGACCGGCTGAACTGGACGTTCGGCGCCCAGGCGAACATCTTTTTCACCTCGGTCGATGCCTCATGGTTCACGGTCAAGAAAGCAATGGGACCGAAGATCATGCGGGATGTCTTTCGCAAGGAGATCGTCCCTCACAAGATCGACGGCGCTCTCACGTGCTTTCTCGTCGGCGGCTACGATGCACAGGCGACCGAGGCGGCCGGCGAGTATCTGGATGACGAGCAGGTCTTCGTGGTCGTCGACGACGGCAATCCCGCCGTGTTCGACTATGGCGAAGCGTTCATCGGCGTCATGGCGCACGAGATCGGTCACTTCCTGCACCACCAACGGAAAATCGGCGGAAGCGGACACCACAGTCGAGGCGGTGTCTTGCTTTCCAGCGGCATGGAAAGCCTGGGCCTGGACAAGGCCCTCGTCACCGACTTGACCGCGTGGTGAGAGCGCCCGATCAGAAGCGAACGGTCACCCCGACCGTGAAGAAATAGGGCTGGTCCTCGCCCAGGAAGCGAGCGGCCAGCAGATCGAAGTCGAGCGGCCAATCCTTGGGCGAGTATCTGAAGCCCGTCTGTATGCCGCCTATGCCCGGCGCCCGGCCAAATCCTTCGATCAGGAACGTCAGATCCTGCCTGATCTGGACTTCGACCTGGGCCCCATAGAAGAAGGCATCGGGCATGTCGCCCTGAACGTAGCTCCAGCCGGCGTTCAGGTTGACCCGCAGCGCCTCATTGACCGGGACGGTCATCAGTCCGACCACGGTCGCGAAGTTCAAGTCGCCGGTGGACACGTTCACGCCGGTAGCCGCCGTGATGCCCAGACCGAGGCCGCTCGCCTCCGGGCGCAAGTTGACCTTCACCGTGGGGCCGAGGATGGGAGCGTTGTTCTCCTCGGACCAGTAGTCCTGGTGGGCGAAGCCCACTTCGAGGAAGGGAATCTGCTTGAACGTGCAGGCCGGTGCCGCGTTGGCATAGCCGTTACCCGGGACGAAGCGGGTGATCCACAATTCGACGTGGCAGTAGCCCGGTGTCTCCACCTCCGAATCGTCGACGATATGCGCACCGCCAGCGGCTCTGGCATTCGAGCAGGTCGACAGGGCGAGGAGCAGGACGCCCGCCTTGAACAATGTTCTCACGCCGCACGAAGGATCGGCGCCTTTGGTTACGGGCACAAGTCAGCCTGCCGACCGAAAGAAAAGGGCGCCCTCGGGCGCCCTTTTCCGTCGTAGGCAGACAGCAAGCCTTACAAGACGCTCAACTTCATGGTCATGTCGTTGTAGTCGAAGTCGCTGTGCTGGTCGGCGCGCAGATCCTCGAACCCGAAGACATTCTCGCCGTAGTTCCTGATGTGGTGCTGGCCGTCGATGTTGGCGGTGCCGATCACGAAGACGTCGCCGCTCTGCGTCAGCAGGACGGGCGCGTAGTATCCGTCGGCACCGGCAACCGTCCAGTTCTGGCCGTTGTGGAAGGTCCCGCCGCCGTTCTGCTGGGTAAAGCCCGCATCCCAGTTGGCCTTCACCGCCGTCCGGAAGGCGTCGGTATTGCCGTAGGCCACGCCGCCGACGCTCCAGGCGTCGGTCACCGGGTTCACGTCGATGCGCACGAAATGCAGCGTGTTGGTATTCGCGGCACTGCCGGCGGTGTCGACGTGAATGGTCGTCCCCTGCTCGAGATAGACCCAGGAATGATCGTCGTCGCGCTGGCTGCTGGCGAGCGCGGCATTGGCCGACAGGGTGTTGTCGACCTTCGCGGTCATCTGGATCGAGCCGTTGGTGCCGGCGATGTTGACGCCGAGTGTTCCCGACCCGGTGATCGAGACTGTCGGCGAGCGGTCCACGACGTTGTCGCCGGTCACGATCGCGAAATGCAGCTCGAGGCCGACCAGCAGATGCACCGACTGATGGCCGCCGAACAGGACGGCGCCCGAGTCGCTGGCCACCCAGCCGATCTTGCCGATGACGGCATCGTCGAGGCTCACGCCGGGTCCGGTCTCACCGTCGCGCCCGACCAGGTTGCCGTTGGCGTCGGTCGTGTAGAGCAGCACGGTGGCGTTGGGCAGGCTCGATTGCGTCGCGTCGAACTTCAGCCAGTTGCCGGTGGCGCCGGAGCCGCCTCCCCCCGGGTTGACGATGATGCCGCCGCCGCCGGTCGGATTGATCGGGAGGTCGCCGATTTTGACAGTGAACTGCTGGGGGTCGCTGGGATTGCCCCAAGGGGTCGTGAACCCCGTATCGGTCGGCAGGAACTCGGTCATCACCGCGGTGTAGGTGCCGTTGCCGAACTTCGCGACCTTGGTGAACCAGTTGCCATCGATGTCGGCGACGCCGGTGACCGGCACCGGCGCCCCGGCGCCGGTAAACACGACATGCGCGACGTCGAGAGCGCCGATCTTGTTGGTGTAGGTGCTGACATTGTTGCCGGCCGTGCTGTCGGCGCCATTCCAGCCGAATGCCAGGTGGGCATGCTGCACCGTCGGATTGCTGGCGCCGGGAGCGGCGAGCTCGTCGAAAAGGCCTCCCGACATCCTTCCGACCACAGGCGCATCGGGTGTCAGAGACCCGCCGGCGGCCGAGGTGGCCACGAGAAACCAGGACGGCAGGCCAGCCGCCAGGTTCACGTTGAAGTTGGTCACGTCGGCCGTGGCGTAAGCGCCCGGCTGGACGACGCCGAGCCCATCGATCTGCACCGCCTCGGGATGGAAACCCGTGGCCGGATTGATGAACTGGTGGTTCTCGGTCTTGGCGAAGAGATTGAACGTCTTCGACGTGTTCCCGCTGCCGATGACGATCTGATACCAGTTCGCCCCGGAATCGGCCGCAGGAACGTTGCTGAAGGCGAGGTTGGCGGTGTTGCCGGTGGTCGTCGTCTGCGACGCTACCTTGAACGAGTTGCTTCCGGGATCCCAGTACTGGAACGTGACCAGCGTCTGCGGCGCCAACACCATCTGGCCGCTGGTGAAGCTGGCACCAATGCTGAGATTGGTCGTCGGGGTCGGCGTCGCATAGGGAGCGGCAATGAAGTCGTAGATCGTCGGAACGATGTAGTCGCCGCCCGGAGGCGCCGGCGGCACGTAGCTGTCGGAGTGAAGGGTGAGATTGATCGTGCTGACGTTACTCGTGCCGTTCCACAAGGAGATCAACGGGCTGCCTACGGCAAAGGCGGCGGTCAGCGAATCCGAGTAGCCGGTCCCATAGGAATTCGAGTTCTGCCAGAACACCTTGGAATACTGGTCGTAGAACGGCGCGCCGGAAGCGGTGTGGATGCCGACGCCGCCGTAGGCATAGGCCGGATCCTGATTCCAGCTCTTGCTGAGATCGACGCCTGTTATGGTGCTGCCGGTCACCGCACCCGTTGATCCCCAGTAGCCGGCAGAAAGGCCGCTCAGGAACAGGGTGAAGACCTCGCCCCACTGGGTGTTGGCGCCGGTGTTCATGGCCGAGCTGCTGCCGTCTATCATGTACGGCGTACCGTCGGGCGAATAGACATAGGCCGTGCCGAGCGTCGAATAGATGCTGTTCTGCAGGTCGCTGGGGGAGATCTTGATGTCTCCCTTGATCTGGCTGCTCGCCGTCGGCTTCAGCCAGAAGTCGGTGTTGTCGTACGACAGCTGGTACGACAGGTATCCCGGATTGTGATAGGTGCCCGTACCGGGCGGTCCGTCTCTCGCGCCGTCGAAGAGCCCGGTGACGTACATCTGCGACGCGTTCGTCTTGAGCGTATTAATGTACCCCGCCCAATCGCTTGCAGCGTATCCCGGCAAGCTCGAGCCGACGGCCGTTGTCGGAGACAGGATCATGCGGTTCTGGCCGGCCAAAGGGGCGTCCGCATAGGTCGTCGTGGTGCTGGCGTCGACCTTCGAGAAGATGTCGTTGCCTGAAATGTTGTAGCCGCGCGTCCCCACCCCCGGGACCTCGACGCCGATCGGGATCCCGAAATTGTTGATGGAGCTGAGGTTGCCCTTGTCGTTGCTGCTGCCCGACAGATTGAACTCGAAGCTGTCGTAGCGATAGTCGCGAGTCTGTGCGTCGCCCCACGTGATTGACGACTGGCTGATCGACGTGCCCACCGCACCCAGGGACTGGGTGCCGATGAGGAAGTAGATTTTTCCGGAATCGACCGTTCCGTTGTAAGGAGGGAGAGTAAAGTCGATTTCCTGGCCCGCCGCGCCCGTCAGCGCCTGCAGTGTTGTAGTTTCCGACGTCGCGGTGCCCGAGGCGCCGTAGAAGAGAGCGTAATAGCCGAAGACAGTAGTGTTGTTTACCCCAAGCTCGGAGCTGTCGATCACCAGCTTTGTCATTGTGCCCCCAAGTCACCCATGCCACCGCCCCGGATCATTGAAGGCCGAGACTTAGTGGCTTGCCCGTTTCCCCAACGTGAACCGTATTGGCTGACGCGGTGCTTGTCATCCGCCATAGACTGCAAATTGCAGAGATTTATAGAAGCCGACAGCCGGCCCGCGGGCCATCGTTCACGGCAGCGCTTGTGTGTCTTGTGAAGGTCCTGTCTGATGCTTCCGAGGAGGAACCCACGACGTGACCGATCAGCAACGACCGCTCAAGGGCGCTTGGGGCATGACCGCCCTGCTCCTCCTGTTCATGCTGATCAACTTCGCGGACAAGGTGGTGGTCGGGCTGGCCGCCCACCCGATCATGGCCGACCTGAAGCTGACCCCCGAGCAGTTCGGCCTGCTCGGCTCGTCGTTCTTCTTCCTGTTCGCGATCTCTGGCGTCGTGGTTGGCTTCATCACCAATCGCGTGCAGACCCGCCATACGCTCCTGGTCATGGCGATCATCTGGTCGCTCGTGCAGTTCCCCATGCTGGGCACCGTCACGTTCGAGATGCTGATCGCCTGCCGCATCATCCTGGGCGCGGGCGAAGGGCCGGCATCGCCGGTCGCCCTGCACTCCATCTACAAGTGGTTTCCCGACCAGCTGCGCGGCATGCCGACGGCGATCATCGCCCAGGGCTCGGCGCTCGGCGTCATCATCGCCGTGCCGACGCTGAACTGGATCATCGTCAACCATTCGTGGCACTGGGCGTTCGGTGCGCTCGGTATCGCCGGCCTCTGCTGGGTGGCGCTCTGGCTGGTCTTCGGCCGCGAAGGCACGCTGGTCGACCAGCCGGCCCATGTCGCCCACGGCATGGTCGAGCGGGTGCCCTACCGCCGCCTGCTGACTTGCCCCAGCATCGTCGCCACCTGCTGCGCAGGCTTCGCCAGCTACTGGGGGCTGGCGCTCGGCCTCACCTGGTTCACCTCGTACCTGGTCGACGGCCTGGGCTACAGCCAGACGGTGGGCGGCAACCTCACCATCCTGCCCTGGATCTTCGGCATGTGCGTGGTGCTGGCCGGCGGCTGGCTCTCGCAGCGCCTCAAGAAGGCCGGCGTCTCGAGCCGGCTGAGCCGCGGCGTCCTCGCCGCCTCGACCGTGGCCCTGGGCGGCTGCATCCTGCCGTTCGTCGGCAGCATGCCGACGCCCGGCCTCAAGGTCGCCTTCCTGGTGGTCGGCGCCGCCATCGGCAGCTCGATCTACGTGGTGACGCCGATGATCGTGAGCGAGCTGACGCCGCAGCCGCAGCGCGCCGCCATGCTCGCCATCACCTCGTCGATCATCACCCTGGCCGGCGTCATCGCGCCGCTCGCCATGGGCGCCGTCATCCAGAACGCGTCCTCACCCGTCGTGGGTTACGAGCAGAGCTACGTCATCCTGGGCGGGCTGCTGCTGGCAGGCGGCATCATCGGCCTGCTGTTCATCCGGCCCGAAGCAGACCGGGCCCGGCTGGCGGCACACACCGTCATGTTGCCGGCTGCGGTGCCGGCGCGCGCCTGACTCGCGCGCCGGATTCCGGACCGCTCAGACGGCGGCCAGCGGGTCGGGACCGTACTCGTTCGGGCCGGCCGTGCCGCGCAGGAAGCCGCATTCGACGAGGTACCAAAGGCCGCCGATGATCGGCACGAAGACGATCAGCACCCACCAGCCGCTCTTGTTGCGGTCGTGGTAGCGCTTCACTGCGACGGCGATCGAGATCCACGTTGCGATCACGACAAAGACAAAGATCACGATGCTGGCAACCGGCCCCATGGCCGCTGCGATCTTTTCGGGATCGCCTGACATTGCCGCTCCGCCCAGGATCACGGCGAAAAGGATCATCTCGATGACGGCGATTGCGAGCGCGACCAGCCAGAACTTGGCGCGGTTGGCACGCCCCTGAACGCCGAACAGAAGATTTGACATTTTGCCGTCTCCGCCGTTGCCCGAGATGGCGGCGACCTTACCGGGCTGCAGCGATGGCGACTGTGCCGTTTCCCACAGATCCGCTGGGCAGCGGCGAGTTGCTCAGCTGGTGACGATCTGGCCGCCGACGACCTTGGGAAAAGTATCGAAGTGCGCCTTGAAACTTTTCAGGCGTGGCGTGCCGACAATGGCGGCCGTTCCCACGGCGAATTCGAGGATCATCAGGGCGATCGATTCGGCATTGTGCAGCTTGAACCACTTGCCGATCGACAGGAAATGCGGTTCGAAAGCATACGCATTATCGTTGATCTCGAGGCCAGTGCCGTCGCGCGGCCCGACGAAATGGCACATCTCGTGGATCACGGTCCATTGCTTCTCGATGGGAGCGGGCTGGTTCGTGAAGATCGGTCCCAAGAAGACCGTGTGGCCCGGCGCCTTGATGGTCACGCCTTTGTCGACATAGATCTGGAACTGCTTGGTCGACAGCTTGTCGCCGCCGCGCACGGTCCAGGCGATGACGCCGGGGTCGGCCTTGGGGTCGAACATGATGATGCTGTCGATGCCCTGAGCGCCGAAGGCATTGGCGCGCGAGACCTGGAAATGGATGGCCGAGACGATGCCGAGCAGCTTGCTGGCTTCGGCCGGCGTGACCTTTACCTTGGCTGTCTCGAAATGCTTGTTCAGCCAGGCCATGGTCGTCGGCGTCTGATGCAGCAGCTTGAAGCGCAGCGACATCAGCGAGCGCTCGAGATCCTTCAGGATCTGCTTTCCTTCCGCCACCATCTGCGGGCCGGTCTGGCCCGGCGTCGGCGGCTGCGAGGGCGTGCCTGCGGCCTGTCCGGGCCGGCCGTCGAGGCCGAGGCGACCGGGAGGGACGGAGGCCGAGTCGCAGATCAACGTCGTCAGCGCCTTGATCGTCGGCCCATGCGGATCAATGCGCCCGTCCGGCCGGCTCAGCACCTTCGCCTGAAATTTGTCGATGGCCGCCTGGGTCTTCGGGCCGATCAGCCCGTCTTCCGCCAGCAGGAGCGCCGGTCCGCCTTCTTCCGGCGGCGTCGAGTTCAGGAATTTCTGCACGAGCTGGACGTCGGCCTTCTTGTTGGTCCCGCCTTTTCCGACGGAGCCCGCAATCGGCTTGTCGGTCGCGTCGTTGCTGCAGAAGAAGCACTTCCTGAGCGATGAATGTTCAACCAGCGACATGGCCGTCTCTCCCCAAGCAAATGACTGTGGAATGGGCGATAGGCGAGCGTGCGCCAAAGCTTAAGCACGCGAGCGCCGCGGCGCCAGAAGAGGGCTGCCTTAGAAGCGGCCCTGGATGCCGCCGGCGAACGAGCCCTTGAGGTCGATCTGCGGTCGCGATTCCGCGTTCTGGCTGGTCCAGTCGATCGTGCCCCTGAAGTCGCCCTGCACGAACAGGCCGAGCTGGGGCACCGTCGCCCCCGGCTTGTCGACCAGCTTGAGGACGTAGCGGGCGTTCGCGGCAGCACCCACTGCGAACTGAATGGGCGGGCCGATCGACTTCAGGTCGAACACCGGCTTGACGCCCCACTGGAAGCCAAAGCTCATGGGGGACACCGGATCGAGCTCAAGAGGCCCGACCTTCACGACGGGTCTCGGCACGGCGCCAATGATCGCCCCGCGGAAAGGAAACGACGGCGGCAGGTGATCGAGCAGCCGCATGATCTCGTTGAAGCTGCGCGTCGTCGGATCGACCGGATCGTTGCGAACCGGCACCGTCGTCAGGAAGCTCACGGTCTGGCCCGCCGGCGTCAGCACCGGAATGCGCGATAGCGAATCGGGCGGAAGGAAGAACGGCGTCACGAGCGGCGGCGTCAGCGGCGGCAACGTCAAGGGCGGGATCAGGCGCGGCGGTTGGATGCCGCGAGGCGCTCCACCGACCGTCGCTGCCTGCTGTTGCGGCACGAGGGCGAGCGTGATCGGCAGCTGCTCTTCCTCGAGCAGCTTGGCCAGGGTCCGTGGCCCGACAATGCCATCCGCCGTCAGCTGGTTCGCCTTCTGGAACTCGACCACACGGGCGTGGGTCCGAGGCCCGAAGTCGCCGTCCACCGCCAAAGGGGCGAGACGGCGGATATGGAAGTTCAACACATCTTGGATGGCGCGGACGTCAGCGCCCTTGCAGCCCTGCTTGACCAGGCGGCCCATGAGATCCTCCGTGCAAGCCTACTCTGACGCACTATCCGCGGAGATAATGTGATTTACCGCACATCGCAGGCCAGCATTGCGGGCTCGCGCGGAGAAAGACTTTGTGCTCCGCCAGCCGCCGGTGAACAATCGATGAGGCGCGCCAATCGACTCAGAGGTCTTTGTTGAAGCTGGGTATCGTCTCCGATCTGCACTGCAACATCGGCGGCCTCGACCGCGCCCTGGAGATCATGGGCCCGATCGATGCGCTCGCGTGCCTCGGCGACAGTATCTACGAGTACAGCTTCTCGAACGCGGTGGTCAGCCGGCTGCGCGAGCTTGACGCGTTCACCATCCAGGGCAATCACGAGGAGATCTTCCTCGGCCCAGCCGGCGCGCGAGCACGTTCCCGGGCGGAGATCGACCCGTCATTGCTCGGGTGGCTGGCCGAGCGGCCGCATCGGCACGAGCTGACGATCGGCGGCAAGCGTATCCTGCTGGTGCACTCGACGCCCTGGGAGCCGCGCGGCAGCTATGTGTTGCCCACCAGTTCCGAGCTGCAGCGCTTCGGCGAGGCCGACGCCGATATCGTGCTCTACGGACACACGCACCAGCAGGTCGTCCGTCGCATCGGCCGGGTGCTGGTGGTCAATCCCGGCTCGGCCGGCGATGCCCGCGACCCGCGCAATGGCCGGCAGTTGAGCTGCGCCGTGCTGGATACGGCGACGGAGGAGGTCGTGGTGCACGATTTCCCGACGCGGCCCGCGCGCTGAACAATGTTGCCGTGAACAATGTTGTGATGTCGCAATCAGGCGATGTACCATCACCCTGTGGCGCGCGCGTTCGCGGCCGGACAGAGGATGAGCCATGGCCCTGCAATGTGCCCGCTTTTCCAGCGAACCCGACATCGTGCGCGCCTCCACGAACAGTCCGGCGCTGCGCCAGGGTTCCCATGGCGACGGCGTAAGCGCACTGCAGCTTGCGCTGATCGACCTCGGCTTTGCGATGCCGATCTCGACGAAGAAGGGCACTATCCTGCCCGACGGCGTCTTCGGAGCGGAGACGCTGAAGACGGTGCAAGCGTTTCAGCGCGCCAACGGGCTCGTCGCCGACGGGATCGTGGGCGCGCATACCATGGACCGGCTCGACAAGCTCATTGCCGCGCAAAGCGCGGCACAGGCGCGTGCAGACACCCTGGGCAGCGACAAACCGAAGGGGCTTTCGTAGCGCCATGGCCATCAATCTCGACGCCTCCACCGCCAGGATCGCCTGGACCACCGCCGGCGCGACCGCGGCCTGCCACACCGGTACGCAATTCGCGCTGCTCCACTGCACCAAGGGCGCGAATCTCACCGCCGGCGACCGCTCTCCCGCCGGCAAGGTGAAGCTGTTCGACGCCGTCGAGCTCGAAGGCAGCGTGTTCCTCGAAGCCACCAACAACGAGTTCGACATCGGCGACCGCGAGATCGGCATGGTGCAAACGACGGATCTGCTGTTCTACGAATTCGTCTATGCCGGCCGGCGTGATACCGAGGGCTCGTGCAAGCTCGACCTCAAGGCCGGCTTCACCACCAATCCCTCGCTCGACGTGCAGTCGGGCCCCGGACAGACGATCGACGACAAGATCTTCGACTTCGCGACCTTGCTGATCGACCGCGTCACCGCGCCGAAAACGGGCTTCAACGTGAAGGTGCGCTTCGGCGACCATCCCAACAACACGATCCCTTATCGTTTCCAGAACGGCCTGACCGGGGCGCGCAACTTTCTCGCGCTGGCGGCGCGGGCGCAGAAGTTCAACGTCTATCTCGTGACGCGCGCCAACAAGACGTCGCCCGTCCAGATCCTCGGCCGCTTCAACTGGGCGGCGGACTGGATCGTCGAATTCGCCTGGTCGGTGCGCACCGGCCGGCCGACCGCCACCACGCGGCGCGCCGACATCCTCGACGGCGTCTTCGTCAGGGGCGCGCCGACCCCGGCCGATATCTCCTCCAACATCGTCGTCGCGCGCACGCAGCCGACCACCAACAAGCAGGACGGCGACACTGTCAACGCGATCTACAACCGCCGCCGCGCACCGCTGCTCACGGAGTCCCGGCACTGGCCGCCGGGCTTCCGCGCCGGTTTCTTCACCTGACGCCTTGCAACGCGCAACATGCGACCGGTCACGATGGCTTCTAACCACCAAATGCAGCGGCCCAGCCGCGCGCGATATCGAGCAAAAGGCAAAGTAGTGATCCAGGCGATTCGCTGCGTCGTTGGGTTGGCATTCCTGCTGATTTTGGTCGGTCCGCGTTTCACCGATGCCGCAGCACAAAGCCTGTCGGTGTCGACAACAACAGAAGAGGTGTTTCATCTGATCGTCACCGGGCGAAATATCGACGCGGTCGATAAAATAAAAGTGGCCTTCGAAGCCGCGTCGCCTGCCGACAAGGAGGACTTGTTCCCGGTGGCTGTCCGGACATGCATAGCGCTGCGGGACTTCAGATGCGCCGTGCACTTTGCCAATCATCCCTTCGTGGCGACGCCGACACTTTCCAAGACGCGCCCCTTGTTGGGCCTCACCGTCACTTTGCTTTTTGCATACGTCGAAGTTGCGAAAGGCAATCTCGCAGCGACTGAGCAGGCGCTTAGCCGCAACGTACCGCTCGCCGCGGCAAGTCCGGCGGGCCAAGTCCCCTTCGTGGAGTTCCAGCTTCTCGCGGCAGAGCGAGCGCGACGCCTGTTGGACTTCGACGGTGCCCGGGAAAGTCTGGACAAGGGGGTAGCCGCCACGTTGGCGTTCGCCAATGAGGAGTTCGAGGCAATTCGCCTGCTAATCAGGATCGCCGCTCAATTCTTGGACAATCACGACGACGAGCGTGCTTCGCGTTTGGTCATTGCGGCGATGCCGCTCCTGCTCAAAGTTCCCAGAAATAGTCTCGCAGCGTTCGAACTCGGCCGGCTTTTTGCGGCGCTTGCACGCCAGCGGGGCGGCTTTGCCGGCGTCGTCGACGCGCTGCAAGGAAGCTTGTCAACTCTGGACGCCGTCCAGTTGAGACCCGAGCTCAAGTCTTTTCTACGGGCCATTGTCTACAATGATCTGGTTGCCGCAGAAGTACTGCGTGGTGACGTCGCCGCGGCTCGTCGTCTGTTGCAATCCCACCCACTGATGAGCAGCAAACCGGAGATACTCAGCCGCGGATATTTCATGGACGGCCATGAATTCGGGTTCGCGTTAGTCGAGGAGTTCGTTCATTTTGCTCTGCAGGACCCAGCAGAGACGGGCTGGCATGAACTCCTGATCAAGCCACCGAAGTGGACGAACGATCGCGAGGCGGTTGAGGAGATCCGGGCGCTTGCGCAGGCGGCGATCGGCCTCCAACTCGCCAGGATGGGCAAGGCCGAGGAGGCGCGGCGGCATTTCGTCGATGCAGCCAGGATCCGTCTTCCGACACTGCTGGACCAGCATCGAAAGTCGGCTTACGGCGTGCCCCTTCCTTCCTGGACCGATAATCTGATTCTGCAGTTTGCAGTCGGATCGACCGCCTTCAGTGGAACTCCGGACTACGATCTGGTTCTGAGCGCCCATCTCGTTCTTGGCCGATCGATCGAAAGCAGCGCGGACGATGCCGCGACCAACCAAGCCTTTCGCGATGCCGATGGCGAGAAACGAATCGCCCAGAGCTTGCGCATCATCGACTATCAGCGCGCCGCATGGGAGAAGACGAAGGTTGGGGCGCTGGTCGAACGATTGGGCAGTCCAAGCCAACGCGATCCCGATCAAGCGTGGAAAGAGCGATTGAACGTCCTTTCCTACGCCAGCGATCTCATCGAAGAGCAACAGCGCTTGCGCACGGCCTTGAGTCGAAGGGGAGATGCCGGCGCTGGACTGATTTCAGACCTGACCACGGTCAAGCAGCTCCTGCTTCCGGACGAAGCGCTTGTCTTCTACATCCCAGTGGTGGAAGCGGTTGCCAAGGTATGTGTTCGCACGGACCAAAACATCATGTCGGTGCAGCAGCTGGATGAAACTGTCGGATTGGATGCTCGCTTGCTGAGAGCCGCCCTGACCGCAGCTCATCCAGCGTCCGTGCAAGCCGACAGTCAATTCCCGGTCGCCGAAGCTATTCGGTTGCGGAACGTCATGTTTGGCGGGTTGGAAGAATGTCTAAAGGCCAGCAAACGCATCTACTACGTTCCCAATGCGGGCGGATTGATTGCCCAAGTGCCTCCAGCGGCTCTGCTCGCGGAAACGCCTCCGCGTTTGGGTTCGGGATTTGACCTGAAGGCCGCACGCTGGATGATCCGAAGTCACTCGTTCGTCCGGATCAGCTCCATCAATGCCTTCGTCGCCGCAAAAAGACTTACGAAAGCAAAACGCGCCAGTTTGGACTATCTCGGCATCGGCGATCCCGTTCTTGCATCTCGCGATTCTTCATCGCCGGCAGGTGGAGTCGTCGCCGCCCGCGGGAGCGTTCCGGTGCAAAGCGGAGTGCTGACATCTCTACAAGAGTTGCCCGAGACGTCGTCCGAGTTGGATCAGGTGTCACGTCTCTTCGATGCGTCGAAGGCTCGAACTCTTCGCCGGGAGGCCGCGAGCGAAGAGGAATTTCGCCTGCAGCCATTGTCTGAGTTCGACATTCTCCATTTTGCCACCCATGGGCTGATCCGAGAAGAACTCCCAGGCATCAAGGAGCCTGCTCTGGTTTTGACACCGAATCCCGCAGGCGACACCTTCAATGACGGCCTCCTCACGACGTCGCAGATCGCAGCGCTGCCGCTCAGGGCACGCCTCGCCATTCTGTCTGCCTGCAATTCGGCGAGGTACGACGCTACGGTCATCGACAGTGGCATCCAGGGCTTGTCGACCTCGTTCCTGATTGCCGGCGTCCCGACGATGATCGCCGCGCAGTGGCCAATCGAAAGCTCTGTGACGCGAGATCTCATCATTGCGACATTCCAGGAGGCGCGCGGCCCGGAAAGCAAACCGATTGCCGATGCGCTGGCCGCCGCGATGCTTAAGCACCTCGACGGCCCGACGCCTCGTCCATTGCTTCACCCTCGGTTCTGGGCAGCACTCACGGTGCTGGGTGACGGATCGATGACACTCAACGCGCCCGGACAGGATGCAGTTCGTGACCTACGAGCCTACTCGCCGGCTCAGTCATTGAAGGGGGATGAAATCATCTCGGTCGTCCCTTCAGGCGACGATTTTGCCAGTTCCACAATCGGCGAATGGAACGGCAAGCGCTCGCCATCTCTGGTCCGTCGCCACGCGTTGGATGGTACGCCGAAGTGGGAAGTGGAGGACTTCGAGATCGGCGTTGGTCCTGTTTCGACAACAGATGCCACCATATACGCCGGCGGATACGTTTCTCAGCTGAATGGAACGTTCAGCGTGCCGGTTCTGCGCCGGCTCTCCCCCGATGGACATCTTTTATGGTCGCGCTACCTGCCGACCCCAGGCGAGAGCTCAATGATCAAGGCGCTCGCCACCACGGCGGATGGATCGGTCTTGTTGCTGATCGGCCCAAGCCAGGGCGACAAGGCAGAGACAGCTTTGTCACTCGTGCGCATCGATCCTGCCGGCGCCGAAGTCGAACGCGTACCTCTGCGAATTTCCGGTGACGCACGTCTGTGGCTTTCCGGATCCCTGAAGATCGACAAGGCGGAAAGCGTGGCCATCATCAATCGTGGTCTGCATCTGGAAAGCAAACTCGATCAGTTCAACACCATGGGCATGCCTCTGATTTGCAGCAAGGGCGATGCGGCGAACATCGTGTTCCTCGACACTGCATCGCTCAGGGAAGCCAGGCGAACCGAGATCGACGGCTTCGAAGCATCGAGCGCAATCCGAACGAACGAGGGTTGGTTGGTAATCGGCAAGCTGCGGGCTCCCTGCCGGTTCGCGACGCACGCTGCCGTCTACCTGGTGAAGAGCGACGGGTCCGCGACCGAGTTTTGGCGGGACACCTCGCCATTTTCGACATCCGCGGTGGCCATCCGCCAAACAGATGGCGCCTTTGAGATCATCGGCAAGAGCAGGCGTTCAATCGCGATCGAGGAAGGCGGACGCCCATGGACGATGCCGGACTTCAGCAGCAAGCGTTCGGGTAGCGAAGCCTATCTGTCGGATGAGATCTTCTCCGTTCGCCTGACCGACCAAGGATCGGAGCTGCGTCGTGATTTTGTCGGCGCAGGCTTTCCACTCATGCCCATGGGAATGGGCTCGACGCCGGCGCACAGCGTGATCTACGGAACCGTCGGCGGACGACCGCTCTGGCTCAGCCGCTAGCCCGGATATCTCAAAGGTGAGAGGTGCACCGGAGTCCTGACTCTGCGAAAAGTGTTTTGCGACGACATTTTTCGAGACCAGAGGAAGGAACCCCGATGCCGACAGAGTGTATCCCGGATTTGTTTGGATTTGCACGTGTTGAAGGTCGCCGGGTCGAGGCGTCGTTCGACGGCGGGTCGATCACGTCTGATGCGGGGGCCCTACTGCTGGGTTCGACGGATCGGGCGATCGGGCTGATCGACCGGCTTGCGCAGTGCTTCAAGGATCATCGTAACGCCGACCTGATCGAGCATCGGGTCCGCACGCTTGTCGGCCAGCGGGTGCTTGGCCTGGCGCTGGGCTATGAGGACCTCAACGACCACGACCATCTGCGCCACGATCCGCTGCTGGGGGTGTTGCTGGGCAAGCTGGAGGCGAAGCGGTCGGACTGCGCAGCGATCGCCGGCAAGAGCACGCTGAACCGTCTGGAATTGAGCCGGCCTGAGCCGACGAAGTATCACAAGATCAGCCACGACGAGGCGGCGATCGAGAACTTGTTGGTCGACGTGTTCGTGGAGGCTCATGGTCGGGCGCCGCGCCAGATCGTGCTCGATCTCGATGCGACGGACGATCCGCTGCATGGCCACCAGGAAGGCCGGTTCTTTCACGGCTATTACGACAGCTACTGCTATCTGCCGCTGTACGTGACGTGCGGGCGGCATCTTCTGGCGGCCAAGCTGCGGCGCTCGAACATCGACGGATCAGCTGGTGCCGAACAGGAGCTGGACCGGATCATCGGCCGGATCAGGGTGCGCTGGCCTGCCGTTCGCATCCTGGTGCGCGCCGATTCGGGCTTCACCCGCGAACGGCTGATGGCGTGGTGCGAGGCCCACGGCGTGGACTTCGTGTTCGGTCTGGCGCGCAACAAGCGGCTGGCCAAGGAGATCGAGTGGCATATGGCCCGGGCCGAGACGGAGAGCCGGCGAACCGGCGAGCCGGCGCGGCGCTTCAAGGACTTCCAGTATGCGACACGCCAGAGCTGGAGCCGTCGCCGCCGTGTCATTGGCAAGGCGGAATGGACGCAGGGCGAAGCCAACCCACGCTTCATCGTCACCTCGCTCAGCCGGGCCGAGGTCGAGGGTCGTCATCTCTACGAGAAGATCTACTGCGCTCGCGGCGACATGGAGAACCGCATCAAGGAATGCCAGATCGACATGTTCGCCGACCGCACCTCGGCGGCGACCATGCGCGCCAACCAGCTTCGCCTATGGCTGTCCTCGATGGCCTATGTGCTGCTCTGTGCCCTGCGCCGCATCGGGCTCGGCCATACCCGCTTCGCCAAGGCGTCCTGCGGCTCCATCCGCCTCGCCCTCCTCAAGATCGGCCCCGTCATCACCACCAGCGTGCGCCGCGTCAAAATCGCTATGGCTTCCGGCTGTCCCTATCAGCACGAGTTCCGAGACGCCCACGCCTTGCTCACTGCGGCCGGCCCCTGACAAAACAGACAGCGCACAGTCTCCCTCGACGATTACTACACGAGCCCAACCGGCCCGGGCTGATGCTCGCCCCCCAACTACCCAACATCCAAACCAAATCACTGTCTCACCGCGCCGCATCGACCCGCCCCGTCGCACCCTTCAACGAAGGGGGCCCTTTGAGAAATCCGGGCTAGCCCTTCACCGCCCCGGCGGTCAGGCCGGACGACATGTACTTGCGGAAGGCGTAGTAGATCGCGGCCGGCGGCAGGGCGTAGATGAAGCCCGCCGTCATCAACAGCTCCCAAGGCGAATCGTCGGCCGACAGGAAGTTGCCCAACGCTACGGGCAGCGTGATCGCCGTCTCGCGGGACAGCAACAGGAAGGCATAGAGATATTCGTTCCACGCCAGGAGGAGCGCGTAGGTGCCGACGGCGATCAGCGACGGCACCATCAGCGGGATGTAGATCAGCCGGAACATCTGGAACGGCGAGGCGCCGTCGATCAGGGCGGCTTCGTCGAGCTCGACCGGCAGCTTGTCCGACGCCTGGCGCAGGATCCAGATGGCGTAGGGCGAGGCCACCGTCACCATGGCCAGCACCAGCGCCCAGTCGTTGTTGAGCAGGCCGTACATGCCCATCGTCTTGTACATCGGCACGGCCAGGAACGCGGCCGGGATGAAGTACGTGAACAGCGCCAGGTTCATCACCAGGCGGCCGCCCTTCATGCGCAGCCGGCTGATGGCGAAGGCCGCAGCGCTCGCGATCAGCAAGGTCAGCACCGCAGTCCCGACCGAGATCACCACCGAATTGAACATCTGCAGCCAGAACTTGTACAGGAAGTGGTGCTTCTGGCCGAACACGATCTCGAAGTTGCGCAAGGTCGGGTTGGCCGGCCAGAGCTGGCCGGAGAACGCCGCGTCCTTGGGCGAAATCGCGAACAGGAACATGTGGTAGATCGGGATCAGGGTCCACAGGAAGACCGGGATGCCGACCAGCAGGAGCGCCGCCTCGGTGCTTACGCCGCGCATGATGCCGCGCCGGGTCATTTGGAGAGCCGCTTCATCATGAAGAACACCAGCGGCAGGATCAGCGGCAAGGCGCACACGATCGAGGCCATGGCGAGCCCGACCTGGTCGAGCCGCAGATAGCGGATCCCGAGCGTCGCCAGCACATGGGTGAGATCGGCCGGCCCGCCGCCCGTCAGCAAGTAGACGCTGTTGAAGTCGCCGACCGTGAAGATCATCGAGAGCAGCGTGCAGGTCACGTATAGCGTGCTGATCGACGGCCAGGTGATGAAGCGGAAGCAATGCCAGCGTCCTGCCCCATCGACCGAAGCCGCCTCGTAGAGTTCGTGCGGGATGGCGAGGCGGCCGGCGAGCAGGATCAAGGTCCAGAACGGCAGCGACTTCCAGATATGGACCACCATCGAGAGCGACAGCGCCAGCGCCGGGTCGTTCAGCCAGTTCGGGCCGTCGTCGCCCGTCAGCTTGAAAATCAACGTGTTGATCACGCCCCATTCGGGGTTGAGCATGAAGCGGATCGACAGGATGGTCGGGATCGAGGGCACCGCCCAGGGCAGCACGAACAGCACTGCCAGCACCTTCACCCACCAGCGCCTCTGGGCGAAGAAGCCCGAGAGGAACAGCGCCATCACCATCTTGATGTTGATGGCCACGATCAGGAACACCAGCGTGTTGATGACCGTGCGCAGGAAGATCGGGTCGTCGGCCAGCTCGACGTAGAGGTGCGGGCTGCGCGCCAGCCAGAAGGCGTAGCCCACCGGGAAGACGACGAAGCCCAGGAAGATCGCGATGTAGGGCGCGGTGAACAGCAGGCCCCAGACCTGCCTTTGCGACAGGGCAAAGCCGGCCCGCCCCGGCTTGGGGCGGGCCGCTTCGTCGATCGTCGTCGTTGCCGTCACTACGCGTTACCCACGTTCGGCAGGATCAGCCGGCCACCTGCTTGATACGGGCGATCAACTCGTCGACCGCCTTCTCGACCGAGACCTTCTCGTTGACCACGCGGTTCATCGCCTTGGCCCAGACGTTCTCGTTGTTCAGGATGGTGAACTTGTAATTCTTGGTGAACTCGAACGGCGTCGTGCCGGCCTTGAACTGGTCGTACACGGCCTTGCGATGCTTGTCGGCCTGCCAGAACGGGCTCTCCTGGCTCGCCTTGGTCACCGGGAACCAGCGGCCGAGCGCACCCTCGACGTAGGGGCGGAGGTTGTCCTCCTCGAGCATGAACGCCAGGAACTCGCGGGCCCGCTTCTTGTTCTTCGAGCCGGCGAAGATCACGCCGACTTTCACCGCGGTGCGATAGACCATCGGCGAGCCGTCCGGCTTCTTGGGGAAGCCCGCCGTGGCGATCAGCTCGTCGTACGCCTTCTTGCCGGCCGCGCGCTGCTCGGCCGTGAGCGACTCGTTGTTGGCATCATCCAACCACTTGGCGGCGATCGAGATCGTGTAGTTGTGCGTCATCGCGGTCGTCTTGTTGTGGAAGGCGACGTTGTTGTCGGGGTCCTTCCAGGTCGTCGACGACGGCGGCGAGCAGCCCTTGGTGTAGACGTCGGTGTAGTCCTTGAGCGCCTTGATCAGGCCTTCCTTGACCTTGGGGTCGTCGACCAGGAGCTTGCCCGAATCGTCGACCAGCTTGACGTTGTAGGCGTCGACCCAGCTCAGGAACGACTGGAACGAGTCGGTCGATTCCACGCCCATCGGGCTGCCGATGCCGTAGATGCGCTGGCCGGTGGCCTTGCGCAGCGCCGGCTGGACCTTGTCGCACCAGAACGACCAGTAGGCCGTCCAGTCGCCGGGGATGTCGCTTTCCTTGAATCCGGCCTGGGCCAGCATGTCCTTCCAGTACTGGATGTGCAGCGTCTGCTGCTTCAGCGCGAAGCCGTAGTAGGCCTTCTTCTTGGCCACGTCGTTCCACAGGAAGGCGGTCTCGATGGTGACCGGCGCGAAGCGGTCCTTCATCGGGCCGATGACGTCGGAAATGTCCTCGAGCTTGCCGTCGAACGCCCACTTGCCGGCGGTCTGCACGTCATAGGTGTCGGAGTAGGCGATGTCCGGCGGCGTGCCGGCGTCGAGCGCGGCCACCGACTTGGCGTTCATGTCCTGGACCGCGTACTGCGAGAGCTCGACCTTGACCCCGGTCTTGGCCTCGAACTTCTTGATCGCGGCGTAGAGCGCCTCGTCCTCGGACTTGTAGAAGCCCTTCACCCACCACACGGTGAGCGTTTCCTGGGCGAAGCTGGGCGCCGCAGCCAGGGCGACGGTGATTGCAGCGGCTGCAGCCAATACGCGGCGTCTCATTGTTCCCTCTTTACGTTGTTGCCATCCTCTCCGGGCGGCAGGGGCGAACGGATATCAGCCCGCTCCACGAGTGTCGAGAAAAGTCATATGCGACCATGGTCGCAGTCGATACAACCCCAACACGAATAAGCATATTGGGTGCATCGACGACGGATCGACCAGTGGAATTGAGGGCCGCGCCCCAAGCTCAGCGAAAGGCCGGATTGGTGGGATCGATCATGCCAGGCAGCGATGCATTGCAGGTCCTGAGCTGAGCGACGGCCTGGTCGGCGTCCAGCAACAACACGGACGAAATCAGCAAGCCTTGGTGATAAACGTGCAAATTCGTCTTCGCCCTGAAGTCCGACTGGAATGCCGCGCTCATCCGAGACTTCCAGAGGGCGACGCTGGAACCAATGGCCACCGCCTCGAGTTCTTCCTCGTACGTCGCGTCGTTTCCGAACACGAACTTCAACCGATAGGTCTTGCCCGCCTCCGCGAACTGCCAAACGTCGCGAGCGATCGCGAAGGCCAGGCCGCCGTCTGAGCGGACAGCGATGAGTATCCCCGTCCCGCCAAAAAAGCCGCGGACAGCGTAGCATGGGTTGTCGGCATCGGGGTCGACATGGACGTCCCACGAGCTCCCTTTACCCCATCTGGACCGGTCCCTGTCGCCGGCGACCGCCGGGCCGGTGGCACCCAAGAGCAATACCAGCAATAGAGTTC
Organism: Reyranella sp.; assembly: GCA_019750135.1. Taxonomy (GTDB): domain Bacteria; phylum Pseudomonadota; class Alphaproteobacteria; order Reyranellales; family Reyranellaceae; genus Reyranella. The sequence goes on from JAIEOV010000007.1 coordinate 122,602, forward strand.
TGACTAGCATGAGCGTCTCTCCTCGCTGAAGGGACGAGGCGCGACACGCCAGCGTTACACGGGGATTCCGTAGTCGAAATTGTCCGGCTAAACTGGACCGAACGTCGGAGACAACCTTGGCGAGAGTGCCGAACCGAGCGGCCGAGCTGTCGGACATCGAACTGGTGGACAATGTCCTGCAAGGGATGCCGGGGGCTGTCGACGCGTTCTATCACCGCCACAGCCGCCTGATTTACCACTGCATCCGGTCCCGCACGGGCGGGCAGGACGTCGACGACATCTTTCAGGCCTTCTTCGAGCGCCTTCTGAAGAGCGGCTTCCGCCCTCTGCAGCTTTGGCAGCGCGGCAGCTCGCTGCCAGTCTATCTTTCCAGCGTGATCCGTAACTTCGTGACCGATTTTCACCGGTCGAAGCGCCTGCGGGAAGAAGCGGTCGGCGGCACGATGGAGCTGGAACCGCTCTCGGGCGCGGAGGGCGAGACGATCACCGCGACCACGCATCTGAAGGAGCTCCGGCATATCGGCGTGCGTGCCTGGGCCGTGCTCGAGGCCAGGGACCGCCGGCTGGTCTGCGACCGGCTGCACCGCGACCTCGACAACGAGACCATCGCCGAGCGGCTGAAACTGTCGCTGGGCACACTGCGGACGGCGATGTCACGGGCGCAGGCGCGCTATCTCGTCCAGGTCCGGCAGCTGGCGCCGGAATTCTTTGCGGACAGGGCGTAACGACATGTCGCCTGGGTCCGTCCTGTTGATTGATGCTAGGATCAAACCATGAACGCTCGCCCGCCCGACGGAAGCGACGAACCGGAGGCCGTTGACCAGGTCATGCTGGCCGTCCTGTCAAATCGCGGGCGCGACGCCACCGTGCTGTCGGCGGACCAGGAGCGGCTGCTCGACGACTGGGTGGCGGGCCCGCTCGCGCCAGGCGACGCCGAGCGCGCGGAGGCCCTGGTCAGGCAGAACACTCGGGCGGCGGAGCGGGTTCTCGAACGGCGATTGCAGCGCGCCGCCAGCCAGGGCCCACCCGTTCCACAGCACCTCACGGCGCAGATACTCAGGGCGAGCGCGCCACCGAAGGCGTCAACCATCGGGACATGGTGGCGCTCGCTGGGTCGCTGGCAATGGACCGGCATCGCCGGCGCAGCGGCGCTGGCGTCGATCCTGGTCGTCGCCGGCCTGCCTGTGCTGCAGCAGATGATGAGCGGAGGCGGCTCCTTGCAGGTGGCGATGGTAACGATCGGCGATCGCAGCGCCCTGTTCGAACCATCCGACCTGCGCATGCGGGGAACGACCCCGCCTCCTCCGGTGGTCGGAGAACGTTTCCGCGATGTCGAGGTACCGACCACCCTCCTCAAGGAACTCGTTTCGACGACAGGCCAGCCAACGCGTGCGATGCGCAGCGAGATCGAGCGCCATGTTCTCACCATGGGCGAAGCTACCGATCGCGCCATTCGCGTGCTCGTCGACTCCTCGCTGAAGCAGAAAATCGATGCGGCCGATCGCGATCGAATGCTCGTCCGCATCTACGACCTGAACGACCAGCGTTCGACGGACATCAGAAAACTGCCCGGCCTCCCATCGGGGAGCGAACGGGCCTATCTGATCACTGTCAGGCCATGACAGCCGGGCTCGCCTCTCTTGTCAGACGGTGGACCGGCGCATTTTGCGTTCTGGCCGGCTTGGCCGCCGCCATGCCGACGCCGACGACGGCGCAGCAGGCAACGCATCAAAGCCTCCTCGCCGATACCAACCGCGTCAGCGCACTCATCCGCGATGGACGCAACCTCGATGCCGTCGACCTTGCCAAACGCGTAGCCGCGATCGCACCGCCCTCCGAGCGCCACTTTATCTACCAATGGGCCGCGTGGATCTGTCGGATCACCTTGGACACCGACTGCACTCGGGACATTCTCACGACCGCCCTTCCCTATTTCGGCACAGTCCTGAAGACACCCGGAGCGGATCGTTCAATCGTGTCTTACAACCTGTTGCTGGCCGCGTCCTACCAGGTCGATACCGGTCAGTACGAGACCGTCGCCGACCTCCTTACTGCTGACTCCATCGCTAGAGCAGCCTCTGTTGTTCAAGATCCGCGCCTGTTCGCCGAACTGCAACTGCTCGCCGCGCGGAAAGCGAGGGGGGCGTCGAATTTTGAAGCATCACTCGATCATCTCGACAAAGCGCTCATCGCGACGTTTTCCCTGACAGGGCCGAGTCGCTTCGACGCGTCTCGTCTCCTCGTCCGCACCATCGGTCAGCTTATGGAGAGCTTTGACGCCGAACGTGCGCTGCGGCTGCTGGCTGCTGCCGACCCGCTGCTCAAGACGATTCCGTCGAACAGCTATCTCTGGCTCGAGTTCCTGGAGCTGCGAGCCCATCTCATGGCCTACGACAGCGACTTCATCGGCGCCGCCAAAGTTCTGCGGCTCGCGTTGCCTGCGCTGGACAGGCTGCAACTCCAGCCAGAACGCAAGCTGGCTCTTCAAGCGGGCTTCTACAACAACCTGTTGGGCCTGGAAGCGCTAAACGGCAATTTCGATGCGGTGCGCGATTTGTTGAAATCGCATCCACTTGCAGCCGCAAAGTCCGCCATCATTTCCCGCGGCTACTTCGCAAACGCCACTGAGTTCGACTTCGCGCTCATCGAAGAGTTCGTTCTTTTACGGCTTGGTGATTGGGCCAGGACCGGATGGGGCGATCTCATGACGATGCCGCCGCGCTGGAAGGAAAACCCTGAAGGGATTCTCGATGTCCAGGCATTCGGCCAGGCGGCAATAGGGTTGCAGCATGCCAAGGCAGGCAGGATGGACGAAGCCCACCGTGAATTTGTCAGCGCTGCCAGGAAGCGTTTGGTCATACTCCGGGAACAATATCGAAAGTCTACTTATGCGGCGCCTCTGCCCCGCTGGATCGACATGATCCTGGGAAGCGTTGCCATTGACGCAACGCTTTCCCAGCCGGTACCCGACTATGACCTAATCGTCCAGGCGAGCATTTTTCTGAGCCGAACGATTGCAAGCAGCGCGGACGACGCTCTGACCAGCCAAGCTGTTCAGTCGTCGGATGACGACAAGCGGACGGCGCAAAGCCTGCAAACGATCCGGTATCAGCGGGGCACCTGGGAGACGGCACAGGTGCTCGCGCTGACCAAGCGCGTCCTGTCGTCCGATGAAGGCGAGCGGGAGGCGCTTGCTCAGGAGCGACAGCGCATTCTCTACGCGGGTAACGGATTTACGCAGCAGCTCCAGCGCTTACGGGCTGCACTGACCGAAAAGGGTCGGGCCGGCGCCGTCGACACCACGACGAATCTGGCGGCAATACAGCACTTGCTGCTTTCCGACGAAGCCCTCGTTCTGCATGCGCCGATCTTCGGAGGCATCGGCAAAGTGTGCATTCGCGCCGACGCTGTACAGTCCTCGACACAAATCATGGACGGCGCGGCCCACGCCGACGCCCGCCTACTCATGACGGCACTGACAGCGACTCACCCGGCCTCGAACGAGGCGGACAGCCAGTTTCCTGTGGTACAGGCTGTCCGTCTGGGCAAGTTGCTGTTCGCAGGATTGGAGGATTGTCTGCGACGAAGCCCGCGCGTCTATCTGGTCTCGACACGCGATACCATCGTACAAGTCCCGCCAGCCGCACTCCTTGCCGAGATCCCGCCCGTGCTGGGCACTAGTTACGATCTGCGAGCGGCACGCTGGCTGATCCGTGACCACGCCTTCGTCAGGACCAGCTCGATCAATGCCTTCGTGGCCACCAAGAAGCTTTCGAGAACGAGAAGCGCGACACTTGACTATCTTGGCGTCGGCGACCCTGTTCTGGCGTCGACCACCCCGGGAACGATGGCATCTCGCGGCAGTCTGAATTCGCTGCAAGAGCTGCCGGAGACGGCGGATGAAATCCAGCGCGTAGCCAGCCTGTTCGATAAGCGACGGACCCGCCTTCTGCGGCGTCAGTTGGCGACCGAAGAAGATTTCCGGCTACAGCCATTATCGGAATTCGACATCCTCCACTTCGCCACGCACGGCCTCATCCGTGACGAGTTGCCGGGCCTGGTCGAGCCGTCACTGGTGTTCACACCCCGGATCGGCGGCGACACCCTTACCGACGGGCTGTTGACCGCGTCGGAGATCGCCACGCTGCCCTTGAGAGCCCGCTTGGTCGTGTTGTCGGCCTGCAACTCGGCCCGCTACGAACCCTCCATCATCGACAGCGGTATCCAGAGCCTGTCGACATCGTTTGCCATCGCCGGCGTACCGACGATGATTGCGGCGCTCTGGCCGATCGAAAGTGCACTTGCCCGCGACCTGATGATCGAGACATTTCGCACAGCCCGCAGGGGGAATGTCGCGATCGCTGACGCCATGGCGACGGCGGTGCGCCGGCATCTCGACGGTCCAACGCCGAGGCCGTTGTTGCATCCGCGTTTCTGGGCCGCACTGGTCATGCTGGGTGACGGATCGATCACCCTCAACGCATCTACCCAGCCGGCGAAACGCGAGCTCGGACCGTTTGCCAACTTCGACCTGGCGGAGCGCGCGGCGATTGTCTCGGTGACGCCCTTGGATACGGACTTTGTCTCATCCGCGCTTGGTCACTGGATGGGAACGAACTTCGAATGGTTGATCCGGCGCGAGGCCGCGGATGGAACCGTCAGATGGGAGATCAAGGATCCCGAAATCGACGCCGGGCCGGTCGCAGCAACCAAACAGATCATCTATGCAGGCGGCAATGTCTCCCAGCAGACCGGCGCATCCGCTGTGATTGTGCCGATATTGCGCGGCCTCCGACCCGACGGAACGGTCCTATGGACGCAAAGAGTGGTCAACACGCCGGAGGATTCCACCGTCATGGGCTTGGCCATCGCTCCGGATCAGGGGGGCGTGGCGCTTGTTGGACCTGTTGTTCGCCAGAAAGCCGAGACGGATTTCTCATTGGTCCGCGTCGACAGCAGCGGCCGGGAAATCGCGCGCAAATCCCTGGCCCTTGCAGTCTACGGACAAGGCTTCAATTCGGGCTATTTGCGATTTGACGGCGCTTCCGGCCTTGCCGCGGTCAATCGCCGCCGCTGGGCAAAGACCGGATCCGACGCCTATAAGCCGAACGGACTTGGCATTCCGGAGCAATGCTGGGAAGGCGACGCTACGGACATTGTCCTTGTCGATGTCACCACCCTCGATGGGCGCAAGCGCCTCAGGATCGATCGGTTCCAGGTCGAAGCTGCCGTGTCGACGGACGACGGCTGGATCGTCGTTGGTGACACGCGAGATGCCTGCGGCCCGGAGGCGCGCGCGGCAGCTTACATCGTAACGGGAGATGGCTCGGCCCGGCTGCTTTGGCGCGACGCCTCGCCTTTCCCGACAACAGCACGAGGCGTCCGCAGGACAGATGGCAACATCGAGGTCATCGGCTATGGCGAACGAGTCGTCGTCATTCCGGGGGACGTGCCGATACGTAAGGAGCATGACTACAGCAGGCGGTGGTCGGATTTTGAAGCTCACATCTCTGGCCAGCTTTTCGCCGTGCGCCTGTCTGCGCAGGGCATCGAGGAAGGGAGAGACTTCGTCGCGTCCGGTCTGTCGACCAGGCCGAGGGGAATGGTCTCGACCGCGGATCGCAGCGTCATATTCGGGACGGTCGGTTCGCGGCCGCTTTGGCTTCCGCGATAATCCCCTTCAATTCTTGCGGTCGAGAAACGCCCGCAACAGCGACGCACACAGCCCGGCATGGGAATAGGGCAGGCCATGCCTGGACCGGCCGATCACGTTGAGCTCTGCGTCGGGCAGCAGCCGATGCAGCTCGGCCATGATCGGTACCGGGATGAAGGGACTGCCGTCGGGATGCAAGAGCAGCGTCGGGCAGCCGATGTTCTTCAATTGCGGCGAAAGGTCGGTGCCGATCAGCACGCGAAGGGCATTGAGGATCGACTCTTGCGGCCACTTCTCCTGCTCCTCGGCAAACCAGTTGCGCTGCTCAGGCGATAGCGCATCGTCATGGAAGCGGTCGCGCATGAAGGCGTCGGACCACGCCTTCACCCCACCCCCGTCGAGCTGGCGGCGCCAGGCTTCGACGCGCTGGATCGAGGCGCCGAGATGGGCGCCGTTGCTGACGGTGAGCGTGGCGATGCGCTGGGGCTGCGCCAGCGCGGCTGCCAGCGCCACCGTGCCGCCGATCGACTCGCCGACCAGGTGGAAGCGCGACAGGCCGGCCGCATCCGCCACCGCGAAGAGATCCTCAACCATGCGATCGAGCGACCAGGCGAAGTCGGGCCCTGGAATGTGCGAGCGTCCATAGCCGCGCATGTCGAAGCTGACCAGCCGGTGGGCGTAGGCCAGCGCCGGGAACCAGCCGGCCCAGATCGCCGCGCTGGCGCCGATCCCGTGATGGAACAGGATCGGCTCGCGCGTTTCACGCCACGGCGCCACCTGGTCGACGACCTCGTAGTGCAGGCTGCCTTCAGGGGTTGCGGCGAACGGCATGGTCTAATCGGCCCGTATGCCGGCTGCCTGGATGACCTCCGCCCACTTCTTGCGGTCGGCGGCAATCGTGGCCTTGAGCTCGGCCGGCGAGCCGATGACGTTGTCCATGCCATTGTCGAGGAAGCGCTTCTGCATGTCGGGCTTGGCAACGGCCGCACGCAGAGCCTTGTTCCAGACATCGACGATGTCGGCCGACATGCCCTTCGAGCCGAACACGGCAAACCAGTTCACGACCTCGAACCCGGGCAGGAACTGCGTGATCAGCGGCAGGTTCGGGAACATCGGCGAGACGCGCGGTGAGCCGAAGGCGATCGGGATCAGTCCGCCGCCGCCGATCTGGCCTAGGAACTCAGGCATGTTGCCGAACATCATGTCGCAGTTGCCGGCCACCATGTCCTGGATGGCCGGCGCGCCCCCGCGATAGGGCACATGCAACAGATTCACGCCGGCCATCTTCTTGAACAGCTCGCCCGCGAGATGCTGCGAGGTGCCGTTGCCCGCCGAAGCATAGGTGAGTTTGCCGGGATTCTTCTTCGCCTCCTCGATCAGCTCGGGCACCGTTCGGATCTTCATGTGCTTGCCGAACACCAGCATGTTGTAGACGCCGGCGATGTTGGCGATCGGCGTCAGGTCGGTGTCGACATTGATCGGCAGCTTCTGGCCCGGCATGACCGGCGACACGCACATGGCCGCCATCGCCGCCAGCCCGATCGTCCGGCCGTCGGGAGCCGCATTGGCGACAGCCTCGTTGGCGATGAAGCCCGAAGCGCCGGTCTTGGTCTCGACGATGACGTTCTGGCCGATTTCCGGCTTCAACGCGTCGGCCAGGATGCGGCACAGCAGATCGGCGGTGCCGCCCGGCGCGAAGCCGCAGAAGAATCGGACGTCGCCGGTGATTTTGGCCTGCGCCCACGCTGCGGTATCGGCAAGGCCAAGCGCGGCGGCGCTGCCCGCCGCCAAGACAGTTCTGCGTTTCATTTTGTCTCCTCCCAAAAGCGCGGCGAGCCTAGCATACTCTGCGCATGTTCAAGCTTCGTCGCCGCGCCGCGCTCACCGGCCTTGCCGCTCTTCCGCTGGCAAACACAAATGTCCGTGCTCAGGCAGTAGATTTTCCCGATCGTCCGCTGCGCCTCGTCGTCGGCTTTCCGCCTGGTGGGCCCAATGATCTGCTGGCGCGCATCGTGGCGCCCGGTATCGGCGAGCGGTTGAAGCGCTCCGTCGTCGTCGAGAATCGCGCCGGCGCCAACGGCGAGATCGCCGCCGCTTCCGTCGCCAAGTCGCCACCCGACGGCAGCGTCATCATGCTGGGTTCGAACGGCTCGACCACCGTTGCGCCCGCGCTCAACAAGAACCTGCCCTACGACATCCGCACCGACTTCGCCGCGGTCGCTCCGATCGGCATCAATCCCATGCTGCTGGTGGTGCGCAACGACCTGCCGGCGAAGAACGTGGTCGAGCTGCTGGCGCTGGCGCGCGCCCAGCCCGGCAAGCTCAACGGCGCATCGGCTGGCGCCGGCGGGGCCACCCATCTGGCACTCGAGCTCTTCAAGTCGATGGGCAAGGTCGACATCGTGCACGTGCCCTACAAGGGCGGCGGGCCGGCCATGGCCGATCTGATGGCGGGCCTGGTCGATCTCTATTTCGGCGGCCTGTCGACGGCGCTGCCGCACGTCAAGGCCGGCAAGATGCGGTCCCTGGGCCAGACCGCGCTGGCGCGCTCGGCAGCGGCGCCCGACATCCCGACCATCGCCGAGTCCGGCCTGCCGGGCTACGAGTGCGCGATCTCCTACGGCATCTTCCTGCCCGCCGGCGCTTCGCCTGCCCTGGTCGAGCGCCTGCATGCCGCGGCGGATGCGACGGTGCGCTCGCCCGACGTGGCGCAGAAGTTCACCGACCTCGGGGCCGATCCGCAGTTCGGGACGCCCAAGGAGTTCGCGGCCTACGTCGCCGACGATCTCGCGAAATGGGCCCGCCTCGCCAAGGAGGCGGGCCTCAAGTCCGAATGACTATTTGACCGACGAGTAGTTCGTCGGCGTCAGGAACTGGTTGGAGACGTTCGCAACGATCGCGCCGTCCTTCTCGGTCTCGGCGCGCTTGGCCAGCCACTCCGGATCGGCCTGGAAGGCGTTCCACTTCTTCTCGCGGTCGGCGAGCGACTCCCAGGCCAGCAGGTAAGTGAGCTCCTGGTTGGACTCGCCGACCAGCGTGGTCCAGAAGCCTGCCTGCTTGATGCCGTGCTTCTCCCACAGCTTCAGCGTGATGTTGGCGAAGCGGTTGTTCAGGGCCGGCAGTCGGCCGGGCACGCACTTGTAGACACGCAGTTCGTAGATCATTTCCTCTCCCTTCTAGAAGCTTGCATCGAAGCGGGGCACGAAGCCGCTTCCCTTGTGATCGATGTGGCAGGTGAATGGCGCCCCGAAATGGCAGGGCATCAGACGCGCGCCCGAGCCGGCGCAGTGCTCCAGCGCCGCCCGCCTGCTCTTGCGCGCACCGACGGCTTCGGCGCAGGCAAAGCTGTTCCACTCCGGGTGATAGACCTGCAAGGCGTGATGCAGGATGTCGCCGCAGAACAGCGCCTTCTCGCCCCGCGATTCGAGCTTGATGGCGATGGTGCCGGGCGTGTGGCCGGGCGCCGGCTCGATCTCTAGGTTCTCGTCGAGCCGCACGGCCCCGTCGACCAGCTGCGACAGCCCTGCCTCGACGACCGGCAGCACCGAATCGCGGAACGAACCGGCATTTGCGGGCGCCGTCTTGGGATCGGTGTCGATCTTGAGGTAATGATCGTAGTCGGCGCGGCTGAATACGTATTTCGCGTTCCTGAAGGTCGGCACCCACTTGCCGTTCTCGAGCCGGGTGTTCCAGCCGACGTGATCGACATGAAGATGGGTGCACATAACCATGTCGACCTGGTCGGGCTCGACGCCGGCGGCCTTAAGCCGCGCCAGGTAAGGCGTCTCCATCAAGTGCCATTTGGGCCGGTGCGGCCGGGACTTGTGGTTGCCGACGCAGGTGTCGATCAGGATGCGCTTGCCGCCGACATTGAGCAGCCAGCTGTGGACGCTGAGCTTAAGGAAGCCCGACGCCTCGTCGTAGTGATTGGGCAGCAGCCAATCGCCATGCTCCTGCACCACGCCGGGCTGCCAGTCCGGGAAGAACATCTTGGCGTCGAAGTTGGGCTCATAGGACTCCTCGATGCGTTGCACCGTGGCGGCGCCCAGCTTCACTTCCGTCATGCGTTTCCTCCCACCGGGCGGGGACCTTAGCGTCGCCGGATGGGTTTCGGAAAGGCCGGCGTTTCGTCGGCTAAAACAGCCTGGTCGCCGTGCCGCTTCAGCAGCCGATCACGGTGTGAGTCGCATCAATTGAAGGTTCGAGCGCCAGGTCAGAACGGCAGGCGCCGCGCTTCGACCTTTTCCAGATGGCGATGCTCGAGGACGGCAATGGCCGCACTGCCGAGCGGCACCACCACCAGCAGCACGATGAAATGGACGCCGAGCATCCAGCCGTCGAACATCCCGGGGACGATCGCGCCGATGGCCACCGTCGTAATGAAGAACAGGACAGCGAAGGCAAGACCGCAGATACCGCCCATCATGGCGGACGCCAACATCGTCGACGCCATCGAGCGGCCAATGTAGTAGCTGAGGGCAAAAGCGACGCCAGCGGCGACGATGGCGGTGATGCTTTCCATGTACTGCACTCCTCCAATACGCTCTCGACGGCGAGAAATCAGAGTCGACTCTGTGCTTGGGGTGTTAGCTTGGCGCAATTGCATAACCTCGGAACTCGACAAAAACGCATGTCTGACCACCCCTCGACCTGGATTTCCGCATCGGAACTCACAACACTTTATGCCCGCAAGGTGCTTTCCCCGCTCGATTTCATCGATGCGATGGTAGAGCGCGCAGCACGGCTGCAACCTTCTCTGAACTCTTTTGTCCTGATCGACGCCGACGGCGCCCGGGCCGCGGCCAAGGCTTCGGAGGCGCGCTGGCTCAAGGGCCAGCCGCTGTCGCCGCTCGACGGTGTCCCGACCACCATCAAGGACACGACGCCGGTGAAAGGATGGCCGACCCGTTACGGCTCGCATGCCACGGACGAGACGGCCGCCGCTGAGAATGCACCCATCGTCGACAAATTCCAGGCCGCCGGCCTCGTGCTCCTCGGCAAGACGACGACGCCCGAGTTCGGCTGGAAGGCCCTGACCGATTCGCCGCTGCAGGGCATCACGCGCAACCCGTGGAACCTCGAGCACTCCCCCGGTGGCTCTTCCGGCGGTGCCTCGTCGCTCACCGCCGCCGGAATCAACCCATTCAACCATGGCAATGATGGCGGCGGCTCGATCCGCATTCCTGCGGCGCATACTGGCCTCGTCGGCCTGAAGCCGAGCTATGGCCGCATCGCCCAGTACCCGGCCGACGCGCCGTTCGCCGACGTCATCAGCCAGGGTGTCCTCGCACGCACGGTCCTCGACACGGCGCTGGCACTGAACGCAACGGCCGGGCCGGATCTGCGCGATTGGCGGTCGCTGCCGGCCGACCCGCGTGACTACACGGTCGGTCTTGACGACGGCGTGCGCGGCTGGCGGATCGGCCTCAGCCTCGATTTCGGCCACGTCAAGGCCGACCCGGAGGTGCGCGAGCTGGTCGCCGATGCGGCCAGGCACTTCGAGGCGCTCGGCGCGCATCTCGAGGATGTCGGTCCGCTGATCGAGCCGCTCCAAAACAACTTCGAGCCCCTATGGATCGGCAGCTTCGCCACTCGCCTGCGCCAGATCCCGACTCAGCTGCACGGCAAGCTCGACCCCGGCTTCCGCGCCGCCGCCGAAAAGGGCCTGGCCATCACGCTGGCCGATTACGCGCGCTCCTACGAAGCCAAGTCGAAGCTCGCCCGCGATCTCGCCCTGTGGCATCGCAAGTACGACCTCCTGCTGGCGCCGGTCACCCCGACCGCCGCGCCGCCGGTCGAGACGCTCTATAACTCCGACGCCTTCCCGCGCTGGACCAAGGGTGCACCTTATACGCTGCCCTGCAACCTCACCGGACAGCCGGCGGCGGCGATGCCGGCCGGCCTCACCAAAGCCGGGTTGCCTGTCGGCATCCAGCTCATCGGTCCGCCGCGCGCCGACCATCTCGTGTTGCGTGCCATGCGGGCGTACGAGAGCTCGTGCGGTTGGATCTGGCCGCAGCAAAGGGTCGTCGAGACGCTGACCGCGCTCTGATGGCCAACCCCACGCGCCAACCCCCACGCGCTTGTGAATTGGGCAGGGGCCGCGCCTCGGCCACTGTCACACCCTGTGAACAACGCATGGGAGGTATTGATGCGCAGGGATATCAAAGTAGCCGCTCTGGCCGTGACCACGGCAGCCTTGGCGTTCGTCGGCAGCTCGCAGGCGCAGCAGCAGCCGCCGCAGTTTCCCGACATGACGTTCTTCATCACCAGCGTCGGCGGCCCGCAAGGTGCCAACTTCGGCGGCCTCGAGGGCGCCGACCGCCATTGCCAGGCGCTCGCCACCAGGGCCGGCGCCGGCAGCAAGACCTGGCGTGCCTATCTCAGCACCCAGGCCGTGGGCGGCGCCACCGCCGTCAACGCCAAGGACCGTATCGGCAAGGGGCCGTGGACCAACGCCAAGGGCGTGGTCATCGCCACCAGCGTCGAGGACCTGCACTCGCCCAACAACAAGATCACGGCCGAGACCAACGTCTCCGAGACCGGCCGCCTGATCCCGAGCCGGCTCTACACCGTCAACCAGCACGACATCCTGACCGGCTCACAGGCCGACGGGACGGCGTTCCCGCCGGACAAGGACATGACCTGCGGCAACTGGACCAAGAGCGGCGAAGGCAACGCCATGGTCGGGCATGCCGATCGCATGGGCCTGCGCGACGACGACGCCTCGAAGTCGTGGAACGCCTCACACCCGTCGCGGGCGTGCGACGCAGCCTCGCTGGTCGCGACCGGTGGCACCGGCCTGCTCTACTGCTTCGCGGCGAACTGAGAACTGAGCGAATAGCCTCCTGAGTCTGGCGGGGGAGGCTACCTCAGTCGAGCAGGATCAGGACTCGACCTTCACGTCGGCGGTCTTGATGACCTTCTCCCACTTGTCGATTTCGTCCTGCAGGAACTTGGCCGTGTCGGCGGTCGTGGCGCCGACCGGCACCAGCGCCTGCTCCGCCATGCGCTTGCGCAGGCCCTCGTCTTGGACCGCCTTCGCCACTTCGCTCTGAAGCTTGGCGATGATGTCTGCCGGCGTACCGGCCGGCGCGAGGAACATCACCCAGCTCGAGGATTCGATCAGCGGGCCGCCCGATTCGACGATCGTCGGCACCTCCTCCGCGCCGGGGACGCGCTCCTTCGACAGCATGCACAGCGCTCTGATCTTGCCGGCGCGGACCTGGGACATGACGCCGATCGGCACGTCGAGCAGCAATTGGATGTTGCCCGAGACGAGGTCGGCCAGCGCCGGCGCGGTTCCTTTGTAGGGCACGTGCACCATGTCGATCCCGGCGACCTGCTTGATCAGCTCGCTGGTCAGATGGGCAGCGGCACCGACCCCTGACGATCCGTAGGAGATCTTGCCCGGATTCTGTTTGGCGTAGGCGATGAACTCGGCCATGTTCTTGACCGGCAGCGAGTTCGACACCGACACCATGATCGGCGCGACCGCGACCAGCGAGATCGGTGCAAAGCCTGTCACCGGATCGAACTTCAGCTTGCCGGCATAGAGCGTCTTGTTGGCCGCGTGTGCGGCGATCACGGTCAGGAAGGTGTAGCCGTCGGGCGCCGTGTTCGCGACCATCTCGGCGCCGATCAGCGAATTGGCGCCCGGCTTGTTGTCCACCACGAATGTCTGGCCGACATTCATCTTCTCGAGCGTCAGCCGCGTCACCACGTCGGTCAGGCCGCCCGCGGTGTAGGGCACCACCCATCTGATCGGCTTGCTGGGCCAGGATTGCGCGCGCAACGCTCCAGGGAACAGGGACGCGCCCGCGCTCGCCGCCAGGACGCCGCGGCGGTTCAACTTGCTCATGCCTTTTGCTCCGGTGTGACTAGTCGAGATCCAGTCCGTTCATGCCGGCGTTCTTGCGCGCCTTCTTGGCGAGCTCGGTCAAGATCTTGCCGGCGGCGCGCGGGTCGAGGACCGGCTTGGATTCCGGCCCCTTGTGCCATCCCTCGGCCACAGCGAACTGACCGTTGCCGGCCTGGAAGACGCGGCCGGTGACCTCGCGGCTTTCCTCGCTCACCAGCCAGGTGGCGACAGGCGCGATCCATTTCGGGCTGCGCGTCTCCTTGTCTTCTTCGGTGTAGGTGCGCAGGTCCTCGGTCATGCGCGTGAAGGCCGACGGCGAGATCGAGTTCACGGTGATGCCGTAGCGGCCAAGCTCGCGCGCGGCGATGACGGTGAACGAGGCGATGCCGGCCTTGGCGGCACCGTAGTTGGTCTGGCCGATGTTGCCGTAGATGCCCGACACCGAGGTCGTGGTGATGATGCGTGCATCGACCGGCCCACCCTTGATCTTGGCCTGGTCGCGCCAGTAGGCGGCGGCATGCCGTGCCGGGGCGAAGGTGCCCTTGAGATGTACCTTGATGACGGCGTCCCATTCGTCCTCGGTCATGTTGACCAGCATGCGGTCGCGCAGGATGCCTGCATTCAGGACGACGGCATCGAGCTTGCCGAAGGCCGAGACCGCCTGGTCGATCATGCGCTTGGCGCCGTTCCAGTCGGAGACGTCGTCGCCGTTGGCCACGGCCTCGCCGCCCTTGGCCTTGATCTCGTTCACGACTTGCTGGGCGGGACCGACATCGTTGCCCTTGCCGGCGCGATCGCCGCCCAGGTCGTTGACCACGACCTTGGCGCCGTGCTCGGCCAGCATCAGGCAGTGTTCCCGGCCGACGCCGCGCGCCCCGCCCGTCACGATCGCCACGCGGCCTTCGCACAATCTTGCCATCGCTCCCTCCCGTTTCTGGCGTGTCTGCAGGCGATTACCTGCGCTAGTCTGGCGGCCCACGCAAGGAGGATCGCCATGGACACGCTGCCGCTCGTAGCCCCCGAACAGGTCGGACTTTCCGCAGCGCGGCTCGATCGCGTCTGCAAGTGGATGCATGGCTGGGTCGACAGCGGCCGCCTGGCGGGCATGGTGACGGTGGTGATGCGCCGCGGCGAACTCGCCTTCGCCGAGACAGCTGGCAAGGCCGACGTCGAGCGCAACAAGGCGATGCGGCCGGACACGATCTTCCGCATCTACTCCATGACCAAGCCGCTCACCTCGACGGCGATCATGATGCTCTACGAGGAAGGCCGCTTTCAGCTCGACGACCCGATCTCCAAGTTCATCCCGGCCTTCGCCAACCCGCGCGTCTATGCCGGCGGCAGCCGCGGCAAGATCGACAGCGTGCCGGCCGAGCGCGAGATCACCTTCCGTGATCTGCTGACTCATACGTCGGGCCTGACCTACGGCTTCATGGAGAGCAACCCGGTCGACGCGCTCTATCGTTCCAAGACCAGTGGCGTCGATTTCCAGACCGCCACGACCAGCCTCAAGGATCTCGTCGAGCGTCTCGGGACCTTCCCGCTGATCGCCCAGCCCGGCAAAGCGTGGAACTACAGCGTCGCCACCGACGTGCTGGGTTACCTGGTCGAGCTCATCTCCGGGCAGCCCTTCCAGACCTATCTGAAGGAAAAGGTCCTTGCGCCGCTCGGCATGGTCGACACCGACTTCCACGTGCCGGCCGACAAGCACGATCGGTTCGCGGCCAACTACCAGGCAGGCGCCGGCGGCAAGCTCGAGCTGATCGACGACCCCGGCATGAGCCGCTATCTCGCCCCGCGTGCCGTCAATTCCGGCGGCGGCGGACTGGTGTCGACGGCGGCGGATTACCTGCGCTTCTGCCGCTTCATGCTGAACAAGGGCGAGCTCGACGGCACGCGCCTGCTCGGCCGCAAGACCGTCGAACTGATGACCATGAACCATCTCAAGGGTGACATGGCCGACATGGGCATGCCGCGCTTCTCGGAATCGACCTATTACGGCGTCGGCTTCGGGCTGGGCTTCTCGGTCATGATCGACCCGGCCAAGGCGCACATCGTCGGCACGGCCGGCGAATATGCGTGGGGCGGCGCGGCCTCGACGGCCTTCTGGTGCGATCCGGCCGAGGACATGGCCGTGGTGCTGCTGACGCAGCTCATGCCCTCCTCGACCTACCCGATCCGCCGCGAGCTGCGCGTGCTCACCTACCAGGCGATTGTCGACTGATGAGAAACACCGGCCCCCTCAAAGTCACCAAGCTCCACCCCCTGTTCGGGGCGGAGGTCAGTGGCATCGACATCACGCGACCACTGTCGGCTCGCGAGTTCGGACCCATCCGCGCCGCGTTCGAGGAGCATTCGGTACTCCTCTTCCGCGACCAGCCGATGGACGACGAGAAGCAGATCGAGTTCAGCGAGCTGTTCGGCCCGCTGGAGACCACCGGCGCCTCCAATCCCGCCGCCGGCACGAAGTTCCAACGCCAGTCGAACCTCGACATCATGACGGGCGAACCGATCCCGCCCGACGACATGCGCATGATCTACCAGAAGGCCAACTACTTCTGGCACTCCGACTCCTCGTTCAAGCGCGTCCCCTCGCTGTGCTCGATCCTGACGGCGCGCGTCTGCCCGCCGGAGGGCGGCAACACCGAGTTCCTGTCGATGCGCGCGGCGTGGGATGCCCTGCCGCCGGCACTGCAGGCGACCATCCATCCGCTGATCGCCGAGCATTCGCTGCAATACTCCCGCGACCGCGTCCAGAAGGGCATCCTGAGCGCCAAGGCGATCGCCGAGCTGCCGCCGGTCAAGCAGCGGCTGTTCCAGGACAATCCGGTGAACGGGCGCCGCGCCCTCTATATCGGTGCCCATGCCGGCTTCATCATCGGCTGGCCCAGGGCGACCGGCGAGGCCCTGCTCTATGAGCTCTCGCAACGGGCCGACCAGCCCGAGTTCCGGCTGTCGCACGCCTGGCGCGAGGGCGACGTCATCGTGTGGGACAACCGTGCGGTATTGCACCGCGCTACATACTACGACACGGTGAAGTACAAGCGCTTCATGCAGCGCACCACCATCGGCGGCGACCTGCCGACGGTGCCGCAATAAGAGATGGCTGTACCGGCTCCGGCAACACCACCGCTTCCCGACGGAATGCCCCCTGGCTGGCCACGCCGGCTGGCGGTGGCGACCATTACCATCGGGCTGATGATGTCGGTGCTCAGCAACTCGATGACCAACCTGGCGCTGCCCTACATCGCCAAGGACCTGAACATCACGGCTGAAAGCTCGATCTGGATCGTCAACGCCACCCAGATCGCGCTCATCATCTCGCTGCTACCGGTGGCGGCGCTGGCCGACATCGTTGGTTACCGCCACGTCTATCGCATCGGCCTGATCGTGTTCTCGCTGGCGTCGATCGGCTGTGCCCTGGCGCCATCATTGCCCTGGCTGCTGCTCGGCCGCACCTTCCAGGGTCTCGGTGGAGCGGCCATCATGTCGGTGCAGCCGGCACTGGTGCGCGCGATCTACCCGCGCTCCCAGCTCGGGCGTGGCCTTGGCTTCAACACGACGGTCGTCGCGACGTCGCTGGCCGCCGGCCCCTCGATTGGCGCTGCCGTGCTGACGATTGCCCCCTGGCCATACCTGTTTGCCGTCTACGCGCCGCTCGGGGTCATCTCCTTCGTGCTGGCCGAGCGTTACCTGCCGCGCACGCTTCACACCCATCGCCCCTTCGACTGGACCTCGGCGGCCCTGTCGGGTGCCACCTTCGGCCTGTTGATCTTCGGCATCGATGGCCTGGCGCATGGCCATCATCGGCTCGTCGTCTCCTCCGAGCTCGTCGCTGCGGCCGTCCTGGGAACCCTCTTCGTCCTTCGACAAAAGACGCTGGCCGATCCGATGATGCCGATCGACGTCTTCCGGCGCCCGATCTTCTCGCTCTCCATCACCGCAGCGGCCTGCACCTTCACGGCGCAGGGCTTGGCCTTCGTCAGCCTGCCGTTCTTCTTCCACACCGTGCTCGGCCGCGACGCCACAAGCACCGGCATACTGCTGACGGCATGGCCGTTGGCACTCGCCACCATCGCCCCGATCGCCGGCCGCCTGGCTGACCGCCACCATGCCGGCTTCCTGGGCGCGATCGGCCTCACCAGCATGACGATCGGCCTCGTGCTCACGGCGTTGCTGCCGGAGAACCCGTCGAGTGCCGACATCATGTGGCGACTGGTCCTGTGCGGCGCGGGCTTCGGCGTTTTCGCCTCGCCCAACAACCGGCTGATGATGAACTCTGTGCCCCGCGAGCGCAGCGGCAGCGCCGGCGGCATCATCGCCACGGCGCGCACCTTCGGGCAGACACTGGGCGCCGCGCTTGTTGCGGTCGTGTTCGGTCTCTTCGACTTCTCCGGCGGAGGGGCCGCCGACGCCGCCCGTGCGGCGATCTGGCTGGGCGCTGTCTTCGCGGCCGCGGCGCTGGTGATCGGCAGCCTGCGGCTGAGGCACTAGGGCGCTGTCGTGCCGACCAAGCTCGTCGCCGTCGCCGCGATCGTCGTCCTGGTCCTCGGCTACTTCCTCGGCCTGTGGTCGGACCTTGCCGGCTGGCTGAGCGACCTCTGGTACTTCCTTGCTGCCTCGACATTCGTGCCGAACTGGCTCCTGGGCATTTTCGCGATCTGTGCCGTTGTCGTCGCCGGACTGCTGGGCGCCGGCTTGCGCCCCGCGCGCCACATTCGACGTCCTTCGCCGATCAGCACCCAGGACAGCTTCTTCAATATCCGTTGGCGCTGGTCATACGACGCATCAGGCGGCGTGCAAGACCTGACCCCCTACTGCCTGCGCTGTGGAAATCGTCTCGTGCTCAAGGACGTGGGCACCACTCGGCCTGCCGATCGATACGAATGCCGCTGCGATCGCTGCGGGGCCGTTGCCTGCGAGATCGACTGTTCGGTCGACGAATTCGAGCGCCGCGTCCTGCAAAAAATCCATGAGATGACCTCCGGCTAGAGGCTGATGACTGAACAGCCGGCTGCAATGCTGCACACGAAATGAAGGGGGCGACGATGTCGCTTCGATCGATCTCGGTTCTCGCCGCATTGATCCTGTTGCAGCTCTGCGGCTGCGTCACCACGAACAAGACGTCAGCCCCGTCGGTCAACGAACTGGAGCGCCATCACGACGAGATGATGCAGCGCATGGGCGGCGGCAGCGGCGGCATGTGACGAACAGTGCGGCGTCACGCCGCGCGATGCATCTCGCGGAACAATGACGGCGCCATGCCGAAGCGGCGTTCAAAGGCTTGGCCGAGCCGCGCCGGCGAGCTAAGCCCGACCTTGCCGGCGATCGTCTTGATGGGCAGGCCTCGCGTCAGCAGCGCGCGCGCCGCATCGAGCCGCAAGCCCTCGACGAAATGCGCCGGCGTCTTGCCGGTAGCCTCGGTGAACTTGCGATAGAAGCTGCGCTCGGTCAGGCCGGCGCGGGCTGCAAGCGTCGGCACGTCGAGCGGTTGGTCCAGGTTTTCCTGCAACCAGTCGATCAGCTTGGCGAACGGCGCCTCCGCCGCGGTCTGTGCCCGCAGCAGCGGGCTGAACTGCGACTGGTAGCCCGGCCGGCGGGCGTACAGCACGAAGTGGCGTGCGATCAGGTTCGCCGTGGGAGCGCCAAGGTCTGCCTCGACCAGAGCCAGCGCCATGTCGATGCCGGTCGTGACGCCGGCGGAGGTCCAGATCTTGCCATCGACGACGTAAAGCGAATCGGCGTCGACCTCGAGCGCGGGGAACTTTCGCGCCAGGCGCTCACAATGCGCCCAGTGTGTCGCCACGCGCTTTCCATCCAGCAGCCCGGCCGCCGCCAGCACGAAGGCACCTGTGCACACGGAGCCGAAGCGCCTCGCCTTTGGAGCCACCGCGCGCAACCAGCGCCGCAAGTCGTCGCGTGCCATCGCGGCTTTCAGGCCAAGCGATCCTCCGGCCACCAGCAAGGTGTCTGGCTGGCCACTGATCTTGCGGCTCTGAATCGCGACGCCTGAGTTGGACGTCACCAGACCGCCATCGGGCGACACGATGCCGAGGTCGTAGAAAGGCTGCCCCATGCTTTCGTTGGCGGCGCCGAACACGGCAGCCGGACCGGTGACGTCGAGGAGCTGGCAGCCTTCATAGGCAAGGATGAAGATGCGGTGATTGGGCATTGGCAGAAAATAGACTACTTTTGTCATTTCTGCCAATCCGATCCGCGCCTACGGTGTCAACATTCACGGAGGACCCCATGGCTGAGCCCATCCAGATCGGCATCCTGCTCTATCCCAACGTCACCCAGCTCGACGCCACCGGCCCTGCGCAGGTCCTGTCGCGCGTACCGGGCGCCCAGATGCACATGATCTGGAAGACGCGCGATCCGGTGCCGACCGATGCGGGCTTCTCGATCGTGCCGACCACGACTTTTGCCGACTGCCCGCAGCTCGACGTGATCTGCGTGCCCGGCGGCGGCGGTCAGGTTGCGGTGATGGGCGATCCCGAGGCCCTCGATTTCCTCCGCAAGCAGGCAGCGACGGCACGCTACGTCACCTCGGTGTGCACCGGTTCGTTGATCCTGGGCGCGGCCGGCCTGCTCAAGGGCTACAAGTCGGCCTGCCACTGGGCGTGGCGCGACATGCTCAAGGACTTCGGCGCCACGCCTGTCGCCGAGCGCGTGGTGCGCGATCGCAACCGCATCTCGGGCGGCGGCGTGACGGCCGGCATCGATTTCGGTCTTACCGTAGCGGCCGAGCTGGCCGGCGAGGAGGTCGCCAAGTCGATCCAGCTGGTGCTCGAGTACGATCCGCAGCCGCCGTTCGATTCTGGCTCGCCGGAGAAGGCCGGCGCGGAGCGGGTCAAGCGCATCTACGAGCGCATGGCGCCCCTGCTCGATAGCCGCCGCAAGGCCAACGCCGAGGCGGCAGCGCGGCTCAACTGATGCTCGAACTGCGGCCGAGCTGCGAACATTGCGCCAGGGCACTGCCGCCGGCATCGCTCGACGCCCGCATCTGCAGCTATGAGTGCACTTTCTGCGCTACTTGCGTCGAGGTCGTGCTGGGCAATGTCTGCCCCAACTGCGGCGGCGGCTTCGCAGCGAGGCCGATCCGGCCTGCCCGCAACTGGCGGGGCGATAATTATCTCGGCAAGGATCCTGCCGGCACAACAGTGAGGCATCGGCCCGTCGATCCCGTCGAGCACGCGAGATTCCTGGCCGCGATAGGATGCCTGCAGCCGAGCCGGCGATAGGGCTGTGCGTCAGAGCAGCGCTATCGTGAACAGGATCGCGGAAAGCACCGGAGCCACAGTGCGGACCGTGTTCCACATGGTCCATTCGCTGAGATAGCGCGTCCACAAGGCCGCGGCCTCGGGCGTGCCGAGCGTCACCGCTGCCAGTGCATTGTTCAGTGGGACGTTGCGCAGCATCGTCACGCCGATGCAGCCGACGAGGTAGATCACGCTCGCCAACAGGACGAGCGTGCCGCCGGTCGCCGTCCATCGCAACGCCACGCCCGCCGACGCCGCCAGGCAGAGCGCTGCCGTGCCGAAGAAAGCCAGGAAGAAACCCGGATTGATCACCGTGACATTGATCGCGTTCATGGCGGCAATGCCTTGATCCGACGGCAGGCGACCCAGCGCCGTCATCACGAACGAAGAGAAGGCGAAGAAGATTCCCGCGACAAGGCCGCTACCGATGACGGCGGCAAAGATAAGCACAAAGACAGCATGGCTGATCACGGCGAGGCCTCCGACGGAAGACGATCCCCGCTATCACGACGGTACCCTTCGCATAAGTACGCACAATTCTCCTGGGTATCAAACATGGAGACGGGCATGGCGACCAAGGCACCCTGGTGCGCGGTGGCGGCGACGGTCGAGGTGATCGGCGGACGATGGAAGCCCACCATCCTGTTCCATCTCAAGGACCAGCCACGGCGCTTCAGTGAACTGCGCCGGCTGGTCCCGGGCATCACCCAGCGCATGCTGACCCTGCAGCTGCGCGCGCTCGAGCAGGACGGCGTCGTGGCGCGCACGGTGGACAACAGCGTGCCGCCGCATGTCGAATATTCGTTCACGCGGAAAGGACTGACGTGGGGGCCCATCCTCGACGCCATGGAGGATTGGGGCATAGCCAATCGATAAGGCTGGCGCGCCTGAGGCCGCGATGATGCTTTTGATACAAACCCTAGGTGGGCCGGCCAACGGGCATGGATGAAAATGGGCGCGGGAGAACCGTGTTTTGCCCATCCCGTCTGCCGCTCTTCGCATTTTCGGCCGCGCCGCTGCCATCCTCGGCGTGCTGCTGAGCGGGGCCGGCCACGCCCAACAGTCCGGTGTCTTCCCCTACCGATGGAATGACACCCCGCCGGCCGACGCCATCACGCCCGCCGATGTCCGCGAGGCGCTGATGTGGACCGGGCATCTCGACTTCGTCTTCAAGGGCGAGCTGGGCGAAGCGGTGCGCAAGGCGACCAATGCGTGGCAGAAATCGAAGGGCATCCAGCAGACCGACAAGCTCAGCGAAGAGCAGACCAGCCAGCTCGTCCAGGAGGCGTTGAAGGAACGCGAGGAGGTGGGCTGGTCGATGCTGCACGATCCCGCGGTCGGCTTCGCCGTCGGCGTTCCCACCAAGTTCGTGACCTTCGGGACTCCGCGCTTCGACGGCGGCGCGCTCTTCTATGCCGGCGGCGGCACCATCAGCCAGACGATCGCCATCCACCATGGCTACCCGACCTGCAGGTCCATGGATGCCCTCTATCCACGGACCACTGCCGGCGCGGCCTTCCGCGCCCGCCGGGACAACTGGTTCGTGGCGTTGTTCCGCCAGGGAGAGAGCAGCACCTATCTCAAGGTGACCTGTCACTCCGCCGGCGCGATCAGCACGGAGATGAGCGTGCCAGCCGACGTGCTGGACAAGCATCGTGGGCTCTTCGCGGCCATGGCCGGCAGCCTGGTCATAACGCGCACGCCCGACCCCACGGTCAGGCCGCGGCCTCGCGTCGACGAGCTGCCGCTCGCGCCGACTGGCTTCTCCGACCAGCAGGCGGCCCGCCCGCAACCCAAGGCAAAGCCGGCGAAGCCTAGCTCCATCGACGACTCTGGCAAGAGCATTGCGCTCAAGCTCGAGACGCGTGACGGTCCGGACCTGCGCGCCGAGGAGGTATTCGACAAGGCGTCGGGTGCCGTCTACGTCGTCAAGGCCGACCGCCGGCTGGGCTCGGCCGTCGCCATCAGCGAAAGCGAACTTCTAACCAACTGCCACGTCGTCGGCGACCTGGCAGAGGTCAAGATTGCCCGGTCCAAGGCCGAGCTCCCGGCCAAGGTCGTCTCGCGCAATCCCGATGCCGATCGCTGCGTGCTGCGCACCGAGACCAAGCTCGCGACATGGGTCACGGTGCGGCCTTACGACGACATCAAGGTCGGCGAGCGCGCGATCACCATCGGCACGCCACAGGGCCTGGAGCTGACGGCCGCCGAAGGCATCGTCTCGTCCAAGCGCGTCTACAACCAGACCAAGGTTGTCCAGACGTCGGCGCCGATCTCCCAAGGCTCTTCGGGTGGCGGCCTGTTCGATGCCCGCGGGCATCTGCTCGGCATCACGACCTTCTATTTCAAGGCCGGCCAGAACCTGAACTTCGCTGTCGCCGCCGAAGAATACGCGCAGGAGCGCGAGGAATCGGCCAACCGCTAAAAGTCTTCGTTACGGGTCAGGCCGCGCCGCAACGTACGGCCGGTATGCCAGGCCCAGCGCAGAGGCAGGCCGATCGGCGTCGTGCGCAATCGCCGCCAGGCGGACGATTCAGCTACGCGATCCTTCAACCGCGGGCGCAGGAATTGCAGGAAGGCGACGGGCTGATCCAGGAATTCCGTGGCCGTGACGACCGATGCCGTCGTCGCGGCAGCATCATGGTAGATGTCGCGGTGCGACGGCCGACAGAAATAGGTCTTGTTGGCGCCGATGGCGAAGGGAACGAGGTTGGGCCGGCGCTCGAAGTAGCGTCGGACGCCATCGCCGACCCCAGGCCACTGCTCGTTGAACACGTCGTCGACCACGATGACGCCGCCCTCAGCGATCGCCGCTTCGGCCGTGGCGAGATCGTGCGCCGTGATCTCGGCGGTGTGACCGCCATCGACGCTGACGAAACGCAGCGGGCCGTCCGCCAGCCGCGTCAGGATAGCGCCCGTCAGATCCATCGAATTGCCCGGGTGCAGCACCAGTCGCGTGCTGTCGGCGTGTCGGTCGAGGTTGCGGCGGAACTTCGCGAGGTCGCCGCTGCCCGAGTTGTCGATGTTGAGGTGCTGGTCCTCGAACAGATCGATCGCGACGGCCTTCTCAGACGCCTGGCAAAGCAGGGAGAGCAGGATGAAGAGCTTGCCGTGATGGACGCCGATCTCGGCGGCACCGCCGGCGAGGCCGAGCGATCGCTGACACTCGGTCAAGGCGACGACGATCCGCGCCGCTTCGCCGCGCAGCCAGCCATCGACGTAGAACCTGCCGCGGCGAATGTAGCTTTCGACTCGGGAATCCATGAGCGGAAGCTCGCCGTCACCGCTCAGACGGTCAACGCAGCGGCGATGACCGTTCTGTGAGAACCCGAACGCTATGCGCGGCCGGCTGTCGCGCTCTCGATGGTGATGGCCTTGCCCGCGGCAGTGTCGAATTTCAGCCGCTGCACGTGGTCGAGATCGCGGCCGGTGACGCGCACGAAGCGGCTGCCCTGAGGGTAGTCGATGGCATGGATGGCGCCGACGTCATAGACGCCGGCATGGCCGGGTTCCAGCCGATAGCTCTTGACCTTCTCGAGCTTCGCCTCGCCTTCGCCCTCGCCACCGTCGAGCCGCTTGTACTCGCTCATGTCGGTGTACTTGACCGCCTGGCCATAGACCGCCCAGGAGCTGCCATGATCGTGCGGCGGGCTTTTGTGCGGCTTGGGATTGCAGTGCGCCAGTACGACGAAGCCGAGATCCTTGTCCTCGTAGAGCTTGCGGGTGCCGATCGGCGCGGCCGGTCCCACCGCCTCGTCGACGAACGACTCGTTGGCCAGAAGCTGTTCCAGGAGCAAGCGCACCTTCTCGCGGCCGGCTGGACCTTCGTTGCCCTCGAGGGCCGATTTTGCGTCCTTGATGAATGCGTCGAGCGTGTAGGTCATTTGGCACTCCATCCGTGCAGGCCGAAAGCATCGGCCTGCCGGCGGTTGACTGTCAACGGCCGCCCAGGATGCGCCGCGAGATGACCATGCGATGGACCTCCGACGGCCCCTCGTAGACGCGCATGGTGCGCACCTTCTGCGCCAGCCACGACAGCGGCAGCTCCTGGGTGACGCCCATGGCGCCGAACGCCTGCTGGGCGTGGTCGATGATCTCGGTCGCCATCTCGGTGGCGAACACCTTGATCATCGAGGCCTCCATGCGCACGTCGCGGCCCTCGTCCTGCTTGACCGCGGCGTCCATCACCATCAACCGGCATGCATGCAGCTTGGTCGCCGCATCGGCCACCCACCACTGGATGGCCTGGCGGTCGGCGAGCTTCTGGCCGAAGGTGACACGCTGGTTGGCATGATCGACCAGCATGTCGAGCGCGCGCTGCGCCATGCCGATGCACCACGCGCCCATCTGCAGGCGGCGCACGGTCAGCCGCAGTTGCATGGGCGCAAAGCCCTGACCGATGCGGCCCAGCACCTGCGTTTCGGGAACGCGGCAGTCCTCGAACACCACCTCGTAGGTGCGCTGGCCGGCCAGCATGGGAATGGCGCGCGCCACGACCAATCCCGGCGTGCCCTTGTCGACCAGGAAGGCGGTGATGCCGCCGCGTGAGCCTTTCTCCGGATCGGTCACCGCCATGGCGATGGTGAAGTCGGCCTTGGCGATGCGGCTGATCCAGATCTTGCGACCGTTGATCACCCAGTCGTTGCCGTCCTTGACCGCGCGCGTCTTCATGCCGGCCGGGTCGCCGCCCGCACCGGGTTCGGAGATGGCGATGGCCGACGTCGTCTCGCCGGCGGCGTAGGGCTCGAGATACTTCTTGCGCTGCTCGGGATTGGCCGTCGCCAGCATCATGTGCAGGTTGGGCGAGTCGGGCGGGAAGGTGAACGGGACGGCGGCGTATCCGAGTTCCTCGTTGACGCCGACCAACGCGGTCCATGGCAGGTTGGCGCCGCCCACCTCCTCCGGCACATCGAGCGCCCACAAGCCGAGATCCTTGCACTGCTTGAAGAGCTTCTGGTTCTCCTCATCCGACAGCGCGGCCGGCTGGCCGGCGGCGAAGCGATCGAGGATGTTCTTCTCCAGAGGCATCAGCTCGTTGCGCACGAACTTCTTCACCAGATCGCGCAGCATCCGATGTTCTTCACTGACCTGGTACATGCTGCTCTCCTATGCCTTTCCGATGCCCTTGTTCACGAATTCCAGCGTATAGGCGCGATTGACGTCGAGTCCCGGCGGCAGCACGCCGACCGCGACCATCGCGTCGTAGAAGCTCTGCCAGCGCTCGCCGCTCATGGCGCCGATGCCGTCCTTGAGCGCATCGCCCGACATCACGATGCCGCGTTCGTTCATCACCTTGATGGCGTAGGCGATGCGATCGTCCGTCTGCTCGGGGTTGGCCTTCTTGATCATCGCATTGGCCGCTTCGATGGCGGGCCCGCCCTTCATGTACTGCGCCCAGCCCTCGAGCGTGGCGTCGACGAAACGCTGCACGAGATCCTTCTTCTCCGTCGCCAGCTTGCGCGAGATCGCGATCGTGTTCTGGTAGGGAGTGTAACCCGAATCGGCGATCAACAGCACGGACGGCGGCCGGCCGAGCGCCTGGGCGATCGGATAGGGCTCGGATGAAAGGAAGCCCTGCTGGATCGCGTTCTTGTCGGCAAGGAACGGCGCCAAGCTGTAGTTGTACGGCTTGAGCTGGTCGTCGGAGAGCCCGTATTTCTTGCGCAGGTAGGGCCAGTAGGTCACGCGCCCGCCAGCGCCAACCAGGATGGGCCGCCCCTTGAGCTTCTCGAAAGAGTCGAAACCAGTGTCGGGATGGCCGATCAGGACCTGGAGATCCTTCTGGAAGAGCGCGGCAATGGTGAAGAAGGGCGCGTTCTCGCGCACGAGGGCGAAGGCCCCGAAGCTGGCCGACATGGTCATATCGACACGGCCGGCGACCAGTTGCTGACTGATGTTGAGGTTGGGCCCGCCCTCACGCAGGTCGCATTCGATGCCGGCCTTGCGGTAGAGGCCGGTGGCGATCGCCTGGAAGTAGCCACCATGCTCGGCCTGGGCATGCCAGTCGGTCTGGATGCTGAGCTTGTCGAGCGTCTGGGCATGCGGCGTACGGCCGATCGGCATCACCAACGGGCTGGCCACAGCCATGCCGGCGGCAAGGCGCAGGGCGGTGCGGCGATGCAGGCGATAGGAAGCGCTGGTCATCAGATCTCTCCGCGACGATCTAGCAGCAAGGCGATGTGTTCGCGCAAGCAGATGCTCGACCAGGCCAGGGCCGCGATCGACGGCACCCAGTTCTCCCACGTCGGCCGCGCCGCAGCCGGCAGCCGCCAGTCGGTGGGAAAAGCGCCGACATTGAGGTTTGCCTGGCGCGCGAGCTTCAAGGCCCGCGGCATGTGAGCTGCCGACGTGACCAATGCCACGCGTGCGTCGCCGACCATCTGGCGTACGTTGCGGATGTTCTCGAGGGTATTCTGTGATTTGCCTTCGGAGACGATCGCTTCCGACGGCACCCCAAGATCGACGAGGAACCGGCGCATGGCCTCGGCCTCGGTCGTCGCCGGATCACTGTTGCCGGAAAGCAGCGAGCCGCCGCTCACGATGATGCGGCGCGCGACGCTTCGGTGATAGAGCCGCGCGCCATGCCAGACGCGGTCGGCGGCGTCGGCAAGGTCCGGGTCCGGGAGGTAAGGCGGCGCCGCTGGTGTCACGCCTCCGCCCAGCACGACGATCGCGTCGTAGCAGCAGGCCGGTGCCTCGGCCGCTGCCGCCCGCGCTTCGGCCTGCAGCGGCGCGAGCAGCGCGTCGGCGACTGGAGGAAATGCCATCACCAGAGTCTGAGCGATGGCCAGCGCGGCGACCAGCACGCCCAGTCGGCGCAAACCCACCAATGCCAGTATTCCACCCAACAACAATCCGACGGCCATCGACGCCGGCGGCATGGCGAACTGGGTCAGATATTTCAGGAGAGTGAAGGTATCCATGCGAGGGCGCGAGCCCGGTCATACAGGGGCCAAGGGCGCCGGGCAAAGAGCTCTCTCGGATTTCAGCGGATGATAAGTGCCGCCCTGCGGATAAATGCGCACCGCATTCACCGCAAAACATCCGCTCCGGCGGCGACGCCGACCTGCGCGCCGAACTCGAACGGCTAAGGATTGGCGGAAAGCGTGTCCAAGGTGGCCGCGGTCAATATGGCCGCGATGGAGAGCTATATGAATTGCCGGGAGGGCTGCGCGTTGGCTTCCGGATGGCCAACGACACTCGAACCGGCGAAAAGAGCTCGATACCAACCTTGGAGATTATCTATCCTGGACGCTCGCTCGTCCGCGTAAACCACAATAACAGGGGTGGACGATGAGCAACGACGCAATACGCGCCAAGCTAATTGAGCTCGTCGACTTCATGCTCTCCAAGCCGGCCGAGATCGACCTCGGCGACGTTTATGCCTACGTAAAATATGATCTCGGCATTGGCGGCGATCGCGAGGTCAAGCGCCTGACCCTCGAAGCGGTGCGCGAAATGTTGCGGCGAGGGGTCAGGGCGGATTTCGATGATGGAGTACCGTCCATGCAGCATCATCCGGGAAAAACGCCAGATGAAGTCATTGCACGCATCGACCGCGAATGGGACGCTCTTGGAAAGTTGCCGACCATCTTCGGTGAAATCTGCACCTTCGAATGGACACCGTCCTCAATGGACACGTATGCGAGAAAGCAAAGCATGCGATGGACGTTCGCGAAGAACTGCACTCGCCAAGTCAAAAAGAAGGGCGGGCCCGGCACACGCCGAGACCCGCCCGATCTTTCCCCGTCGAGGATATCGATGGAGTTTAGATCGCTTCCTTGAGGTCCTTGGCGACGCGGAAGGCGACCTTCTTCGAAGCCTTGATCTTGATCGCTTCGCCGGTCGCCGGGTTGCGGCCCATGCGTGCCGGACGGTTGCGCACCTGAAGGATGCCGAGGCCCGTGATGCGGACCTTGTTGCCCTTCTTGAGATGCTTCACGACCAGGCCGACGAAGTCGTCGAGGGCGCCGGTGGCGTCCTTCTTGGTCATGCCCGTCTTTTCGGCCAATTCGGCCGCCACCTTCGACAGCGGGACGGTTGGAGCAGACGGTTTGGTTGCGGTAGCCATGATGAGGGGTCCCTTAGGTTTTTTGTTCGCCAACGTCTTCCTGACGCCCCAGGGTAGCGTTGACGCGCCCAAGGTTATCCACGAATCGATCCCCCGCAAGCCCCCAATGCACGAAAAATGTCGATTTATGGGGCTTTTTCGGCCATTTGAAGCAGTCATCCACAGAAGCAGAGAGCGCGTAGCGTGTCGAGCCCTGGCCTGATCCCGACTTTCAGCACCGCCGTGAACACTTGGCAGTGCGATGAAAACGACCACTTGAACGTCCAGTTCTACACCGAGTTCGGCCACGAGGCGTCGGCTCACTTGTTGGCAGCGCTCGGTCTCGGACCGCGCGCTCGGCGCGCCTCCGCGCTGGAAGTCCGCGTCGCCTCCGATCACATCCGCTACCTGCGCGAGTTCCGCGAGGTCGATCCGGTGCAGGTCCTGTCGGCTCCGATCGAGGTCGGCGAGCGTCACCTGCTCGCCTATCACGAGATCCGCAATCCGTCCGACGGCAGCGTCGCGGCCACGGTGCGCCGACGCATCGACTGCGACCGGCCATGGCCCGATGCGTTCCACGCGCGTGCCGCAGCGGCGATCGTGGCGCTTCCCGGCAACGCCAGGCCGCGCAGTGTCGGCAAGCTCGACCTGCCCGACCTGACGCTCGACGACGCCGAACGAAGCGGCCTGATCGACATCGGCCGCAGCGTCGTCACGCCCGCCGAGTGCGACGAGAACGGCGAACTCCTGCCGCATCATCAGTTCGGCCGCTACTCCGACGGCGCACCGCTGCTATGGAACCATCTCGGCTTCGATCGCGCCGCCATGCAGAACCGCCAGGAAGGGTCGGTCGTCGTCGAGATGCTGAACCACTATCGGCGTCCGCTGCGCGCCGGCGACCTGCTGGTGGTGATGAGCGGGCTTGCCGCCTTCTCAGACAAGGTGCTTACCTTCACACACTTCCTGTTCGAGGCCGAGACCGGCACGCTTGCTGCTTGTGCGGAGGCGATCGGCATGAAGCTCGACCAGAAGATCCGCAAGACCATGACGTTCACGAAGGAAGACCAGCAACGCCTTGGCGAGCGCCAGCTTCGCCTTGCCGCTTGAAGGAGATTTTATGGACGACAAAACGCGCCTCGCCGCCGGCATCGCCAAGCAGCTCCAGGGCCTCAGCTACGACGACAAACGGCTGGCAGAGATCATGGCCGAACTCGAAGTTTTGAACGAGGCGGTGCGCAAGGCCGCCAACCAGCGCCTCACCTTCGACGACGATCCCGCCGCCTTTGCCAGCGTGCTCGCGAAGGAAGCCAAATGATCAACGACGACCTTGCCCTGCGCGACCTCGGCGAGATCGCCGATGCCATCGCCGCCGGCCGCATCACCTCGGTGCAGGCGACCGAGGCCTGCTTGGCGCGCATCGCGGTGTGGCAGCCGCGCACCAATGCCTTCCTGCGCCTCAACAAGGAGAAGGCGCTGGAGCAGGCGCGCGTTCTGGACAAGGAGCTCGCGGCCGGCAAGCGGCGCGGGCCACTGCACGGCGTGCCGATGGCGCACAAGGACATGTATTACCGCGCCGGCGAGATCTCGACGGGTGGCAGCGCCATCCGCCGCAACTGGGTGGCGCCCGTCACCTCGACGGTGCTGCAGAAGCTCGATGCCGCGGGCGTGGTCGAGCTGGGCTTCCTCAACATGGCGGAGTTCGCGGCGGGCCCGACCGGGCACAACGTCCATCACGGCCACTGCCGCAATCCCTGGGACGACAAGCGTGTCACCGGCGGCAGCTCCAGCGGATCGGGTGCCTCGGTCGCGGCCCGCATGGTCTATGGCGCGCTGGGCTCGGACACCGGCGGCTCGATCCGCCTGCCTGCCTCGGCCTGCGGCGTCGTCGGCATGAAGGCGACCTACGGCCGCGTCAGCCGCGCCGGCGCCGTGGCGCGCTCCTGGACGCTCGATCATGTCGGCCCGCTCACCCGCACCGTGCGCGACAATGCCCGTATGCTGGCCGTCGTTGCCGGCCACGACATCGAAGATTCGACGACCAGCGAAAAGCCGGTGCCGGACTACGAGGCACTGCTCGAGGGTGGCGTGCGTGGCCTCAGGATCGGCTTCGCCTTGCCCGAAGCTCTGGTGCCGATCGATGCAGAGATCGGCGCTGCCATGCAGGCCGCGGCCGACGCACTGGGCAAGCTCGGCGCCGTCATCGCTCCGGCGACGATGCCCGACTTCACCGATCTTTACCGGGCCGCCGAAGTGATCGTGAAATGCGAGGCAGCCTCCATGCACCGGCCCTGGATGGAGGCCAACGCGCCCTACGCCAACCAGGTGCGGACGCGCACCGACGCGGGCTATTTCATTCCGGCGACGCAGTACATCGATGCGCTGCGGCTGCGCAGCCACTTTGTGCGCGAGTTCCTGGCCGAGGCGATGGACGGCGTCGATGCCGTCCTGCTGCCGGCCATCCCCTTCCCCGTGCCGACGCTCGAGGAAACCGATGTCGAAGCCTCGGGCGGGCCGGCGACGCTCAAGATGGTGGCCCGCTTCACCGGCCTCACGCGGCCGTTCAACACGCTCGGCCTGCCGGCGCTCTCGGTGCCCTGCGGCTTCGACAGCAACGGCGCGCCGATCGGCCTGCAGCTGATCGGCCGGCCGTTCGACGAGGCCCTGCTCTATCGGATCGGCCACGCCTATCAGGGCGCGACCGATCATCACCTCAAGGTGCCGGCGTAGGACCTACCGAGGATACCACAAGGAGATATCGCCACTCGCTTTAGCCCAAGTTGCGCAGTTGGAGGCCAGTTTAGTTTTTTTCGGCTGGGCCGAGTGATGCGGGTCAAGGGGTTGGCCAAGTGGTCATGGAACAGACGCCGCATTGCGAGCTGCCGTGAAGCGGATAGCTCTATAAGCTCTCCAACAGAAGCTCTCCACCTTGCGTGCGCAGTTCCTTGCTTCGCAAAAGGCTTTCGATGTTGAGCGTCTTTTCTGCAAAGGCAATTGCTTTCCTGACGTCCTTCAATGAGACCCCATGCTCCGTGCGGAGCGATCGAAGGACATGGGCCTCGATCAAATTCCAAAATGAAAGATTTGGAGGTTGTCGTGAGGGCGGATGAATGAGCGGTCGGAAATGACCGACTCCGTGGGCCTTCGGGTACGGGCGGCCGACAACCCAAGCACGCAACGTCGCGCTCGCTACCTTGAGATAACGCGCAGCCTCGGTGACCGAGTAGGCGGGCTGATTCCTGGGATCGTTGAAGGCGTAGCTCCTCATGTCCTTCTTTCGCGATCGTCCGGCATTCTGAACCAGAATGCCGGGTTTGGCGAGAGTCCGCAGCTAATTCGGCCGACGGACGTCCAGGTTCACCGTGACGTTCTTGCGTTGGGTGAAGCTGTCGAGCATGCCCTCGAGCGAGAACTCGCGGCCGATGCCGCTCTGCTTGAAGCCGCCATAGGACATGCCCGGCACCTGGCCCAGGCCCTGGTTGACCTGGACCCAGCCCGATTCGATGGCGTGCGCCGTGCGCAGGCCCGTGCCGATGTCGTGCGTCCAGACGTAGGCCGCGAGGCCGTAATGGCTGTCGTTGGCCATGCGGATCGCCTCGGCCTCGTCACTCCAGCGGATCGCCACCAGCACCGGCCCAAAGATCTCCTCGCGTGCCAGCCGCCAGTCGTTGGAGCGGTCGGCGAACACCGTGGGCACCGCGTAGTAGCCCTCGCTCAGCGGACCGCTCTTGGGCGGCAGGCCACCGAACACCAGCTTGGCGTCGGAGCGCTTCAGGCCCTCGTCGACGTACTTGCAGACCTTGGTGAACTGCTTGTTGTTGATGATGGTGCCGATGTCGGTCTTCTCGTCGAGAGGATCACCGATCTTGAGAGACGTCGTCTTCTTCTCGAGCTTGGCAAGGAAGGAATCGAAGATGTCCTCGTGGAGGAACATGCGCGAGCCCGCCGTGCAGCTCTGGCTCTGCCGCGTGAAGCGCATGGCGGCGATGATGCCGTCGACCGCCCAGTCCTCGTCGGCGTCGGGATAGACGATCGACGGGCTCTTGCCGCCGAGCTCCAAGGACACCGGCACGATGCGCTCCGCCGCGG
Organism: Reyranella sp.; assembly: GCA_019750135.1. Lineage (GTDB taxonomy): Bacteria > Pseudomonadota > Alphaproteobacteria > Reyranellales > Reyranellaceae > Reyranella. The sequence continues at coordinate 155,514 of JAIEOV010000007.1, forward strand.
CGCGCATCACGATCTTGCCGACCTCGGTCGAGCCCGTGAAGGAGAGCTTGCGGATGCCGGGATGGTTGAGCAGGGGCTCGCCCGCTTCCTGGCCGAGGCCGGTCAGGAGATTGAGAACGCCGGGCGGCAGGAACTGCTGGCAAATCTCGGCCAGCAGCAGCACGCCGATCGGCGCGTCCTCGGCCGCCTTCATCACCATGGTGTTGCCGGCGCAAAGCGCCGGGGCGATCTTGAGCGCCGCCAGCATGACCGGCGCATTCCACGGGATGATGGCGCCGACCACGCCCAGCGGCTCGCGCCTAGTGTAGGACAGCACGTGCTCGCCGAGCGGGATGGTCTCGCCCTTGAGCTCGCTGCCCAGCCCGCCGAAGTAGCGGAAGATGTCCGCCGTCATGTTGGCCTCGCCGCGCGCCTGGGTGCGCAGCGCATTGCCGGTCTCGAGCGCGATGGTCCGCGCCATCTCCTCGGCGCGCGCCTGCAGGGCTTCCGCGATCTTGAGCAGGGCCTTGCCGCGCTCGCGCGGCGGCACCTTGCGCCATTCGGCATAGGCCTTGGTCGCGGCGCCGACGGCACGATCGACGTCGTCGGCGTTGCCGCGCGGCACCTCTGCAATCGGCTTCTTCTTTGCAGGATTCTCGACGGTGAGGCGCGCGCCAGACGCGCTTTCTACCCACTGCCCGCCGATCAACATGCCCTTGGGCGAAACGGAGTGAGCCTGCGGATTGCTATCTGTGGCGGTCATCGACATGCGGGTCCTCCGGTACCAAAAACGGCCCGGAGTTTGGCCCGCATGTCGTGACGCTACAAGGCTACGCTACGCCGCCTTTGCGAGCGGCGTCGCGAGCGCTTCTTCCGCACTGAGCGTGCGGGCAACGGCATGGACCGTCGCGGCGATGCGCACTGCGGCCTGGATCCGCTCGGCGGAGAGGCCGTGCTCGCGGCAGACCTTCTCGTGCGCTTCCAGGCACATGCCGCAGCCGTTGATGGCCGAGACCACCAGCGACCACAGCTCGAAGTCGACCTTGTCGACGCCGGGCTTGGCCATGGCCGTCATGCGCAGCTTGGCCGGCAGGGTCTTGTAGTCCGCTGCGTGCACCAGGTGCACGAAGCGGTAGTAGATGTTGTTCATCGCCATCAGCGAGGCCGCGATCTTGGCAGCGTTCAGCGCTTCCGGCGTGAGCTCGGCAGCGAAGACGTCGACCACGGCTTGCGTGGTCGGCGCGTGATTCGCCGCCAGCGCGGCAGCGATGAAGCTGCCGGCCTTCTGCTGCTGGCTGAGAAGCTGCTCGGACGCCAAGCTCGAGAGGTTGAGCTTGAGGTCGCGGGCATACTCCGGCAGCCGGTCCTTCAGGACGTCGATCGACATGATGCCTCCTTACGCGGCCTTCAGGACGTCGTCGCCCTTCTGCCAGTTGCAGGGGCAGAGCTCGTCGGTCTGCAGGGCGTCGAGCACACGCAGCACTTCCTGCGGATTGCGGCCGACCGAGAGGTCGTTCACCGTCACGAAGCGGATGATGCCCTCGGGATCGACGATGAAGGTGGCCCGCAGGCAGACGCCCTCGCCCTTGTCGAGGATGCCCAACTCCTGCGACAGCTCGCGCTTGATGTCGGCCAGCATGGCGAACGGCAGGGCCTTCAGGTCGGCATGGTTCTGGCGCCAGGCCAGATGCACGAACTCGGAGTCGGTCGAGACGCCGTAGACCACCGCGTCACGCTCGGCGAAGTCCTTGTTGATCTTGCCGAAGGCGGCGATCTCGGTCGGGCAGACGAAGGTGAAGTCCTTCGGCCAGAAGAACACGATCTTCCACTTGCCGGCGTCGCTCTTGTCCGAGACCTGCTTGAACGCGGTCTTCGGATCGGTGCTCACGACCGCCTTGAGGTCGAAGGAAGGAAACTTGTCGCCAATGGTCAGCATGAAACGCTCCGGTAACAGATTAGAACGTTTCTAAATATGCTGCGCCTGCATTGAATTGCAAGTCATTCGCAGAACTATTTCAAGGAAATAAATTATCCCTTCGTTTTCAATGACTTACGTTTCCGCTTCGCCATGAGTTCTCCGTATTTCATCCCTTCCAGCTTGATGCCGTCGGGGTCGAGGAAAAACACCGCGTAGTAGTCCTCGTAATACTCGTCGGCCGGGTCGACGATCTTCACGCCCTCCTTCTCAAGGAAGGCCTGCAGGGCGTCGACGTCCTTCCGGTTGCGCAGCTCGAAGGCATAGTGGTGCAGGCCGACATCGCCGATGCGGTAGGTCTTGCGGCCCTCGGCGGGCGCGATCCAGTAGCGCGTCTTGCCGTTGGTCCAGCCGATGGTGCTGGGATACTCGTCGGAGATCTCGAAGCCCAGGAAGTCGAACAGCCGGCCGTAGAAGGCCTTCGACTTCTCGTAATCTTTGACGCGGATGGAAATGTGGTCGATGCCGACCACCTTGCAGGCAGGCTTGGCCATGATGCCCCTCCAATTCCTGTAGTCACAACGGCAAGGATATCCGATTGTTTCCGGACAAGGCGGGGGAAGACGATGAGCGCGCTATCAAGGACGTTCGGTGCACTGACGCTGGCAAGCACCGTGTGGTTCGCCGGCGACGTTTTGGGCCAGACACCGCCACCGTCCACCCTCGACCAGATCCGCTCGAGCAAGACGCTGCGCATCGGCTATGATGCCGACGCACCGCCCTTCTCCTATATCGCGCCCGGCAGTCCGGCCACCGCCGCGCCGCAGGGCTATTCGGTCGACCTCTGCCGTGCCATCGCCGAGCAGTTCAAGGAGCAGCTCAAGATCCCCGACCTGAAGGTGACCTACGTCCCGGTCAACTCGGTGACCCGCTTCGACGCCATCGTCGACAACAAGGCCGACCTGCTCTGCGAATCCTCGACCGCAACCCTGTCGCGCCGCACCAAGGTCGATTTCTCCATCCCGATCTTCATCGACGGCGCCAGCTTCGCCATCGGCCCCAACGGTCCGCGCGACGTCAGCCAGCTCGCCGGCAAGAAGGTCGCCGTGCTGCCCGGCACGACCACCGAGCAGGAGCTGCGGCGGGCTCTCACCGGCACGCGCATCAACGCCGAGATCGTCCTGGTCAAGACGAACCAGGAAGGCGTCGAGATGGTCGAGAAGGGCCAGGTCGCGGCGTACTTCGCCGACCGCGCCACCCTCACCTTCCTGCTGCGCAAGGAGAAGCAGTTCGCCAATCTTCTGATGGCCGACACCTATCTCAGCATCGAGCCGATCGCCCTGGCGATGCGGCGCGGCGACAGCGATTTCCGCCTCGCGGTCGATACGGCGCTGAGCCACATCTATCGCCAGGGCAAGATCGTGCAGGTTTTCAAGGGCGCTTTCGGGCCGCTCAATACGCCCAGCCAGCTTCTGGCGGCGCTCTATCAGATCTCGGGCTTGCCGGACTGAGCGACAGAGGCCATTTGCTGCATCATGCGTTTGTCCGTTCTCGATCAGTCGATCGCCGTCGCCGGCCGCCCCCAGGACCAGTCGATCCGCAACACCGTGGCGCTTGCCAAGCACTGCGAAGCGCTCGGCTACGAGCGCTTCTGGGTTTCCGAGCACCATAACCATCCGACGATCGTGGGTACCGCGCCCGAGATCGTGATCGCCGCCATCGCCGCCACGACCGACCGCATCCGCATCGGCAGCGCCGGCATCATGCTGCCGCACTATGCGCCGTTCAAAGTCGCCGAGGTGTTCCGCGTGCTGGATGCCCTGGCGCCGGGCCGCATCGACATGGGGCTGGGCCGCGCGCCGGGCTCCGACGGCCGCACCGCCTTCGCCCTCAATCCGGCAGCCAACGAACGGCCCGAGCATTTTCCCGCCGACGTGCGCGACCTGCTGGCCTGGGTGCATGGCGAGCCTCTGGTCGATCGACATCCCTTCGCCGCCGTGAAAGCCTTCCCGCAGACCGACACCGCGCCGGAGGTCTGGATCCTCGGCAGCTCGGACTACGGCGCCCAGGTCGCCGCCATATTCGGCCTGCCCTACTGCTACGCCTGGTTCTTCAGCGACGGCGCCGGCGGCGAGCGCGCCATCAAGATTTACAAGGAGAAGTACCGGCCGAGCGCTCGCCATCCCGAGCCGCGCTCCGGCCTCTGCGTCTGGGCGCTGGCGGCCGAGACCATGGAAGAGGCGCAGTACCACTTCACGTCACGGGCGCTTTCACGCATGAACCGTGACCGCGGGATCCTGGTGCCGCTGGATACCCCTGAAGCCTCCGCCAAGGGGCTGGAAGCCTACGACCAGGATCGCGTCGAGCGCTTCCGCCGCGATTCATTCGTCGGCACCGGGCCCGAGGTCGCGGAGCGCATCGAAGCGCTGAAGAACCATGTCGGCGTCGACGAGATGGCCGTCGTCACCTGGACCCACGACGAAGAGGTGCGGCGGGCGAGCTACACGCATCTCGCCCGCGCCATGGGTTTTGCGCCGAAGGCCTAGCGCGCTTCCGTCCAGCTCTCCGAGAACGCCAGCGCGCAGGTGCTGAAGGGCCGGCCTTCGCGCTCGCGCTTCCATGGTGTTCCGCGTGCCTGGTTGCCGTTGATGGTGAGGCGCGCACCGAGCGCCGGCACCAGCACCGTGCAGACGCCGTACTGGCGATTCTGCGGCGGCTGGTTGGGCTCGGTATGGATCAGGAGCGGATCGCCGATGTCGTGCCAGGTCATGGCGATGTCGGCGTCGTGCGCCTTGATGTGCTCGGTCCAGAAGTAGCGCGGGTCGCCCGACTTCGAGAAGCTGGCGTCGGTCACCGGGATCGTCGTGTCCTTCAGCTCGGCATTGAGCATGCCCTGCACCGTCTGCTGCAGCCAGCGCGCCATGGCGATGTTGTCGGAATAGATCCGCCAGTGGCCATGCGTCAGCTCGCTCTTGACGTAGAGCACGTGTCCCGGCCCGGCCGGGCAGAACAGAATCCGCCAGTAGCTGGCGTCGGTCGAATTGGGATCGCCGTCCTTCTCGGACAGGCGGATGAACGGGTTCTCCCCGGTCAGGATCAAACGATGCGGATCTGCGACAGGCATTTCTCTTCCCCTCCTGGAACCGGCCGACACGCGTCGGCGTTTTCGACGATTGCAGGCATCGAGCCTAGCAGGGAGCCGCAAAAATGCGCGAATTGTTTCGTGGCGCTGCCGCAATCGTGACGGGGCTGCTGGGCGCAACCATTGCGTGGTCGGGCGCCATGGCCCAGAGCGAGCCGCCGGGTCGGGTCGGGCGCCTCGCCTTCGCCAACGGCACGGTTTCCTTCCACGACGACGCGCAGAGCGGCTGGAAGCAGGCCGTCGTCAACACGCCGTTGACCACCGGCGATGCCCTATGGACCGAACCCAACGCCCGCAGCGAGGTCTCCATTGCCGGCACGCGCGTCCGCATGGAAGGCGCCACCGAGCTCGACGTGCTGGCGCTCGACGACAGCCAGACCCGGCTCCAGCTCGGGCAGGGCCGCGTCGACGTTAAGTCCTTCGCGATGGACGCCAACCAGCCCTACGAGATCGTCACGCCGCGCGGCACCATCAAGCTGCTGCAGCAGGGCGACTATTATGTCGAAGCCGGCTCGACCCAGGACCCGACGCGGCTCGGCGTGCGTGCCGGCGCCGCGCAGATCCAGGGCCTGAACGGCGAGGTCCTCGCGGTGCGGCCCAACGAGGTCGCCGAAGTGACCGGCGACGGCAGCACCATGCAGCTGCGCACCATCCAGACCGCGCCGCCGGCGCCGCCGGCCTACTGGGCGAGCCGCGATCGCCAGGTCGCCTACGATCCGCCGCAGTACCTGTCGGCGGGCATGACCGGGTACGAAGACCTCAACGCCTACGGTGACTGGGTGAACGACGGCACCTACGGCCAAGTCTGGTCGCCACGCGCGGTGCCGGCCGGCTGGGCGCCATACCGCACCGGCCACTGGTCCTACGTGCAGCCGTGGGGCTGGACCTGGATCGACGACCAGCCGTGGGGTTTCGCGCCTTACCACTACGGCCGCTGGGCGAACGCCGGCAATCGCTGGGTTTGGGTGCCCCCGCAACGCGACGTGCGTCCGGTCTATGCGCCAGCGCTGGTCGCCTTCGTGGGCGGCGTCGAGCTTGCCGTGACGCTCGGCAACCAGAGCGCCGCGCCGGTCGGCTGGTTCCCGCTGGGGCCGCGCGAAGTCTACGTGCCGCCCTACACGACCGATCGCGACTATTACCTGCGTCTCAATCGGACGGCGCGCGTCGAGGATCGCATGCTCGAGGATCGCTGGCAGCGCGCCCAGCGCCGCGAGGCCTTCATTGCCGGCCAGAACTCGGTGCTGATGAACCAGCGCTTCGCCACCGTCGTGCCGACCTCGGCCTTCGTGCAGTCGCAACCGGTCATGCGCTCCGCGCTGCGGGTGCAGCCGCAGGCACTGGCCCGTGCCCCGGTGGCCCCCGTCGCCGCCCCGCCCGCGCCGACGGCGTCCGTGATGAGCGCGGCCGCGACGCCAAATGCCGCCGCGCCGCCTACCGTGCCGCCGCCTGCCACGCCGCAGGGCAAAGCTGCTGCCGCACCCACGCCGCAGCTGGTCGACCCCAAGGCGGAAGCCGCCGCCAAGGCGAGGGCTAAGACGGCACTGAAGACGGGCAACGTCGCAGTCGCCAAGACCGCAGTCGCCGACATGCCGACCCTCGCCAGGCCTTCTGCTGCCCAGACGACCGCCGCGCCGGGTCCGAAGGTCGCGTCCGCGCCGCCCAAGGCTGCGACAGAGGACAAGAGCCGGCAGATCACGCCTGCGCTCGTGCCGCGGCAGGGCGCGGCCCCGCCTTCGCTCAAGGGCAACGTCACGCCGGCACCTGCCTCTGCAGACCCGGCCAAGCCCGGCGAGCCGCCGAAGCAGCAGCAGGCCGCGCCCCAGCCCCAGGCGGCGCCGTCTCCGGCGCCTGCGCAGCCGCACCAGCAGCAAGCGACGCCGCCGCTGGCGTCGCCGCAGCAGGGCAGGCCTGCCGAGCCCGCGAAGCCCCAGGCTGCGCCGCAGCCGCAGCAGAAGCCTGCCGAGGCGCCGCGTCAGCAGGCGGCGCCCCAGCCTCAGGCGCAGCAGCCGCCGCAGGCGAAGCCCGCCGATGCGCCGCGGCAGCAGGCTGCGCCTCAGCCCCAGGCACCCCAGGCACCACAGGTGCAGCAGCCGCGCCCTGAGCCGCCGAAGCAGCCGCAGGCCGCTCCGCCGCCGCAGCGCCCTGCAACTCAGCAGCAGGAGGGCCATGCAATGCCGCCGCGTCCGCAGCAGGCCCAGCCTCAGCAGCAGGCAGCGCCGCAGCCACAGCGTCAGGCCGCTCCGCAGCAGCAGGCGGCTCCGCAACAGGCCCCGCCACAGCAGCAGCGTCAGGCGGCGCCCCAGCAGCCTCAGCCTCAACCGCAGCATCAGGCCACGCCTCAGCCGCAGCAGCATCAGCCGCCCCAGCAGGCTCAGGCGCCGAAGCCTCAGGGCAACGACAAGAAGGACGACAAGAAATAGCGAGCGCGGCAGTGGCTGCGCGCGACGTGCACAGATGAACGATGCATAGAGCTAGCGCCGCCTCAGCGGCGCAGCGACGATTATATAACTGAAGTGCGCTTCAGTCAATAACTTCAGCATCTCAAGCATCGCGTTCTTTTAATTCGACTTTTGAGGCTCCATAGAGCGCCAGGGGTAGGGCCTCGAACAAGCGGCCATACCACAGCTTGCAGCAACCGGAGCGCGGTGATCCAGGCTAGAGCACTTGATTGCGCAGGCTGGCTTTTTCATCCCGCCACAGTCGGTCGAGGTTCTCGACCAGTATGTCGAGCACGTTGTCCTCGTAGGCTCGCGTCTCGCCGGCCGTGTGCGGCGTGACGAAGACGTTGGGCAGCGTCCACAGCGGCGACGCTGCCGGCAGCGGCTCCTCGGCAGTGACGTCGATTCCCGCCGCCCAGATCCGGTTGTTCTGCATGGTGTCGATCAGGGCGGCCTCGTCGGCCACCTTGCCACGCGCCACGTTGACGAACAGCGACGAGGGCTTCATCGCCTTGAAGGCCGCCGCGCTCATCAGCCCGGTGGTCTCGGGCGTGAGCGCGCAGGTCAGCGCCACGATGTCGGCCTGCGGCACCAGCTTCACCAGGTCGCCCATGCCGTAGATCGAATCGGCGCCGTTCTCGCCCTGCGAGGGATCCCGGCGGATGCCGATCACCTTCATGCCGAACGCCTTCGCGAGCATCGCGAGATGGCTGCCGATGCGGCCCATGCCGACGACCAGCAGGGTCTTGCTGCCGAGCTCGTCCTCGCGCTGGGCGAGATCGCCGATCATGCCGCGCCACATCTTCTTGTGCTGATTATCGCGCGCCTCGGGCAGGCGGCGGTACAGCGCCAGAATCAGCGCGATCGCGTGCTCGGCCACGGCGCGCGCATTGACGCCGGCGGCGCTCGCCAGCCGCACGCCCTTGGCGCCGAGCTGCTCCTTGGAATACTGATCCATGCCCGAGCTGATCGACTGGATGAACTTCAGCTTGGACGCATGCGGGATGACGTCGTTCTTCCACATGCCCGAGGCCACCACGATGTCGGCCTCGCCGATGCGCTTCACCAGGTCGTCGTAGGCCCACACCTGGAAGCTCTTGATGCCGGTCTTGCGCTGTTCGAAACGCGCCTGCATCTGGTAGGCCGCATGCGCAAAGCAGATCGTCAGATTGTCCTTCGACGGAAACATTTGCCCCAAACTCCCTAAGCCTTGCGCTCTCCGATGGTGCTGTGGAAGCGCGACAGGAACGACGCCGTACGCGGGTTCGTGGGCCGGAGCAAGACTTCTTCCGCCCGCCCCTGCTCGACCACCTGCCCGGCGTCCATGACCACGACCTGATCGGCAACGTCGCGCGCGAAAGCCATCTCATGGGTGACCACGATCATGGTCGTACCGTCGGTGGCGAGCTGCTTCATGACGTCCAGGACCTCGCCCACCAGCTCGGGATCGAGTGCCGACGTCACCTCGTCGAACAGCATGATCTCCGGCGCCATCGCCATGGCCCGGGCAATCGCAACGCGCTGCTGCTGGCCGCCCGACAGGTTGCGCGGGAAGCGCTCGGTGAAAGCGGCGAGGCCCACTTTAGCCAAGAGATCGCGGGCGATGGTTTCGGCCTCGGCCTTCGCCATCTTCTTCACGATGACCGGGCCGGACATGACATTCTGCAAGGCCGTCATGTGCGGGAACAGGTCGAACTGCTGAAAAACCATGCCGATGCGGGCGCGGAAACGCGCCAGGTCGCGGCCGTGGGGCATGGAGTGCTTGGCGCCGAAGTCGATGCGACGGTCGCCGACCTGCAGCGTGCCGGCCGACGGCTCCTCGAGCAGGTTGATGCAGCGCAGGAACGTGGACTTGCCGCAGCCCGACGGGCCGATCACCACGACGACCTGGCCGCGATCGACCTCGAGCGATACGCCGCGCACCGCCTCGACCGTGCCGTAGCTCTTGCGCAGCCCCTCGGCCTTGACCATCACCTCGCTACTGGTCAACGCGCGCCTCCAGGCGGGCCGCCCACAGGGTGAGCGGATAGAGGATGACGAAGTAGGCGACGGCGACGCTGGTATAGACCTCCAGCGGCCTGAAAGTGTCGGAGACGATGATCGAGCCCGTGTACATCAGGTCGGGGATTGCCACGACATAGAGCAGCGAGGTGTTCTTGAGCTGGATGATCGACTGATTGACGAACGGCGGGATCATCCGCTTGGTCGCCTGCGGCAGGATGACATGGCGCATCAGCTCGCCGCCGGTCATGCCGAGCGCCCGTGAGGCCTGCCACTGGCCCTTGTCGATCGAGATGATGCCGCCGCGGAAGATCTCGGTGGCGAAAGCGCCCATGTAGAGCGTCAACCCGAGGCCGGCGGCGAACCAGTCGGGCAGCTCGACCTGCAGCACGATCGGCAGCGCGTAGTAGAACCAGACGATCTGCACCAGGAGCGGCGTGCAGCGGAAGATCTCCACGTAGTAGTGGACCGGCAGCGTCACCCAGCGGCTGCGCACCAGGAGGAGCAGGCCGCAGATCACGCCGATGATCATGCCGCCGACCACCGTGCCCACCGAGTAGGCCAGCGTCACACCGAGCCCCTTCGCCCAGAGGTGCGTGTAGCTGAGGACGAGAGCGAAGTCCCACTTGTAGGCGGCGGCGAGGATCATGTCAGAACCGGTCGGGGCGGAACGGTGCCAGGTCCACCGTGGTCGGCTTGCCGGTCGCAAGCTCGGCGACCAGCTTGCCGGTGATGCCGGCCATGGTGAGGCCGAGATGGTCGTGGCCGAAGGCGAAGAACACGTTCTTGTGGCGCGGCGAGCGGCCGATCACCGGCTTGGAATCGGGATGCGAGGGCCTGGGCCCCATCCACTTCGAGGCGGGCTCGCCCTTCAACCCGGGGACCAGCTCCTTGGCTTGCCGCGCGATCATGTCGGCGATGCGCATGTCGGCCGGCGCATCGGGCGCGGCGAACTCGGCGACGCCGGTGGCGCGGATGCCTTCATGCATGTGCGCCAGCGAGACATTGCGATCGGCCGACACCAACGCCCGCCGCAGGCCGAAGTCCTGGCCGGCGAACATCACGTGATAGCCGCGCTCGGCCTCGAGCGGCACCGATGTGCCGAGCTGCTTGGCAAGCGGCCGCGACCACACGCCGGCCGCCAGCACGATGGTCTCGACATCGAGCGGGCCGCGATCGGTGACGATCTTCGTCGGCCCATCGCTGTCGATCTCGAAGCCGCGCACTTCGGCATTGACGATCTCGCCGCCGCGGCGGACGAAGTCCTTGGCCAGCGAATCGCACAGCCGCCAGGGATCGATCGTGCGATTGACGTCGGGCAGCGACACCGCCTTGATGATCCTGGTCGACAGCGCGGGCTCCATCTGCCGCGCCTCGTTGCCGTCGAGGATGTCCATGTGGACGCCGTTGCGGCGGCGTAGGTCGAGCGCATAGGCGGCGTTGCGGAACGTCTCCTCGCTCTCGAACAGCATCATCAGGCCGTCGTCCTTCACCCACTGCCTGGCATCGGCCCCTTCGATCAAGGGTGCATAGCCCGTGTGCGTGTGCACGAGCAGCGAGTTGCGGGCGGCGGCGATCTCCTCGACGCGCGACGGCCGCGCCGCCGCGATGAAGCGCAGGAACCAGGGCAGCGCGCTCGGCACGTGACTCCAGCGCAGCTTCAGCGGCGAGCTGGAGTCGAACAGCATCTTCGGCACCTTCTTCAGCACGCCCGGCATGGCGAAGGGCACGCACGAGGCGGTGCCGAAGCTGCCGGAGTTGCCGAAGGAGGCCTTCATGCCCGGCTCGCCCTTCTCGACGAGGCGGACCTTGAAGCCTTCACGCTGCAGATGAAGCGCGCAACAGACGCCGACGATGCCGGCGCCGATCACGGTGACGGACTTGGCCATCAGAAGTAGGCCATCAGTTCGGCTGAAACGAGACGGTCGACGGGATCTCCAGGCCCTCGCGCGCCAGGGCCGCCTTCATGCGCGCCTCGTTATGGCCCAGCAGGATGTTCCACTCCGCCCAGCGATTGAGGAACTTCTGCCAGCGCGCATCCTCCTCCAGGCGCAGGCCGATATAGCCCGGCAGGGCCACGCGCGGCGTCGGATTGACGAAGTCGCCCAGGCCCGGGTTCTTGGCCTTGGCCACCATCGAGTTCAGCACCGTCGTGGTGAAGGCGTCGGCGCGGCCGGACGACACGGCGAGTGCGATCTCGGCGGCCGTCTTGAATTCGACGCGCGTCGCCTTGGGCGCCATCTTGCGCAACAGCAGCTCGTCGGAGGTGCCGGTCATGACCGCGACCTTCACGCCTTCCTTGTTGTAGTCGGCCCAGACCTTGCCGTTGAACTTCGGGTTGTTCACCGTCACCCATTCGATCCAGTAGATCGGCCCGGCGAAGTCGATGGCGGTGGCGCGCAAGGGCGTCGCCTGCAGGGCGAAGTTCATGTCGACCTTGCCCGACTGCAGCGACAGCACCGATTCGGCGAAGCCGCCGACCTCGACCGGCACGAACTTGACCTTGAGCTCGTTGGCGATGTCCTTGCCCATGTCGACCATGGCGCCGACCCATTCGCCACTCGCCTTGTCGCGCATGAAGTAGGGCGAATACTCGAAGATGCCCATGCGCACCTGGCCGGTGCGCTTGATCAGGTCCCAGGTCGATTCGTTCTTGGGCTGCGCTCGCGCCGGAACTGTCGCAGCGACGGTGACGGCAGCAGCAATGGCAGTCGCGGAAGCGACATCACGACGGCGGATCCCCATATCCCTTCTCCTCTCAGCCGTTATTCATCTTGATTGGACCGATCTCCGCCGGTTCATATCCCACGCTCGAGGAGGCAACGCGCAACCGACTCTAGGTGTCGCGCTTCGCACCCGTCAAGAACGCACGCAAATTGTGAGCCAATCGCCTATTTCAACGTCTCCACGGCGTAGTGCTTCACGCGATCCTCGTCGACCTTGATGCCGAGGCCCGGCGTGCGCGGCACGATCACGCGTCCGTTCTCGATGGGGAACGGGTCGGCGAGAAGATCGCGCTCGAGGAAGTACTTGGCCTGATAAAACTCGCAGCCCAGCGAGATGTTGGGCGTGGCCGCGATCACGTGCGTGCCCGCGAGATGGGCAATACCGGTCTCGAACATGTCGCCGCCGTAACAGGCGATGCCGGCGGCCTCGCAGATCGCCGCCACCTTGCGGCCGGCCAGCATGCCGCCGTGCTTCATGATCTTGATGCTCACGAGGTCGGCCATGCGCTGCGAGGCGACGAGCAGCGCGTCAGTCGGTGTGAACACGCTCTCGTCGGCCAGCACCGGCGTGTCGAGCGCGCGCGTGATCTCGGCCAGCGCGGCACGATGATGCCCCGGCACCGGCTGCTCGATAAAGGTCGGCTTGAAGGCCTCGACGTCGCGCAGCTGGCGGATGGCGTCGTGCGTCACCATGCCCTGATTGTAGTCGATGCGCAGGTCGGCATCGGCCGGCAGCTCCTCGCGGAAGCGCTCCATGCGCTTGAGGTCGGCGGCATGGCCGGCGAATCCCGTCTTCATCTTGAACAGGCGCAGGCCCTCGCCGTAGAGCCGCTTCACCATCTCCATGTCGCGGTCGACATCGGGATCGGCGACGGAGAAGGACAAGGGAATGTCATCGCGGCAGCGGCCGCCTAAAAGCTCGGCGACCGGCAGGCCCGAGGCCTGGCCGACGATGTCGAACAGCGCCATCTCCATCGCCGCCTTCGCCTCGGGATGGCCGACGACGGCATGGTCGGCGTCGTGCATCAGCTGCTCAATGCGGAACGGATCGGCGCCGATCAGCACCGGCCGCAGATAGACGTTGAGTGCGGCGGCATTGGCCTCGATGGTGCCGGTGAACACGGCCCACGGCGCCGCATCGCCCCAGCCGGTGATGCCGGCGTCCGTTTCGAGCTTCAAAATGGCGTTCTTCACCGAACCTGCGACGTCGCCCGAGCCGTGGCGGCGCATCAGGCGCACCGGGATGTCGGTGATGTAGACCGTCGCCGCCGTGATCTTGATTTGCTTCAAACGAACCCCCGCTTCCCGAGCCCCAGTCTATCGCGCACTATGCGTGCCAACCACAATGGGGAACCAACATCATGCGCCGCAATCTGCTCCGCGAACGGCTGAATGACGGCAAGCCGACCGTCGGCACGCACATCCTGTCGGCCTGGCCGACGCTGGTGGAGCTGATCGGCCATTCCAAGCAGTACGACTACGTCGAGTTCACGGCCGAGTACGCGCCCTTCACCATGCACGATCTCGACAATCTCGGCCGCTCGTTCGAGCTCATGAACATGGCGGGCATGATCAAGATCGAGCAGACGCAGTACACGCACCAGGCGATGCGCGCGATCGGCGCCGGCTTCCAGAGCGTGCTGTTCGCCGATATCCGCTCGGTCGAGGACGCCAGGCTCGCCGTCGACGCGGTGCGCGCCGAGACGACGATGGTGCGCGGCGCGCGCGGCCGCGGCCGGCTGGGCGTCGGCATGCGCCGCGACGTCGGCACGGTGCGCCAGGGCGGGTCGCCGGCCTATGTCGACGCCCTGAACGAGGTCGTGATCGCCATCATGGTCGAGAAGAAGTCGTGCGTGGACGACCTCGACGCCATCCTGTCGGTGCCGGGCATCGACATGGTGCAGTTCGGCGCGTCCGACTTCTCCATGAGCATCGGCAAGACCGCGCAGTACAGCCATCCCGACGTGCTGGCCGCCGAGACCAAGACCATCCAGACCGCGCTCAAGAAGGGCCTGCACCCGCGCGTCGAGCTGCGCGATCCCAGCCAGGCCGGCCGCTACCTCGAGATGGGTGTGAAGCATTTCTGCATCGGCTGGGACGTGCGCATCCTGGCGGACTGGTGGGACACCAAGGGGGCGGAGATGCGCAAGCTCCTGCGCACCAAGCCGAAGAAGGCGGCACCGAAGCCCGCCCCGTCGCCGGTGCGTGCAAAGGGCAAGGCCAACGGCAAAGCCAATGGCCGGGCGGCAGCGCGCGGCAACTACGCCTAGAACAGACCGCCTTTGGGAATACCACCGCGAATTCGTTCGATTTCGCCCGGGGAGATCGGCGCATCCTGTGGAGAGGGTATCACCATACTCCCGCCAAAAAGAGGACCGTAGTAGCGATGGAGGTTGATGCCCAATGAGGGACTGTAAGGACCCGTCGCGGCTGGTGCCCTGGGCGGCAGCTCACCTTCATAGATGCTATTGCGATCGTAGTCTGACGGGGAAGGCAAGAGAGTTGGCCCCGTGTAATATCGGGCATCCTGGAAGGGGTCGGTGATCAGATGCCCTTTCTTCAACGCGTCATGGACGCGGTCGGCAATTTCATCGTTGTCTGCTGCGCCGTCGACCAATCGACGGCCGACGGCGTTGTTCCATCGGTCCATATGCTTGTCGAAGCTGCGCTGGGAAGAGTACCGGTCGCCCAATATTTCGTTGGCATCCCCATAAACATGCGCCAACCAAGGGCTGCGCTCCCTGCTCATTGCGGCGCTCGCATAGGCGTGCCTGAACGCATCCCAAGTACCGTTGCTGTCATTTTTCGGGTCAATTCCGTATAGGCGTGCATAGTATTCCGCCTCGTTCCAGTAGCGGTCGAACAGCGTGGCGTATTGATTCATCGTCTTCTCCAAAGTCGGCGACAGCACAAAGGAGCAGAGCCGCTCCACAAACTTGTCCGCAATCAGCGCTCCTCACCCAGGACAACCACCGCTTCGCGGACCTTCATGATGCGAGCTCGATCGATCGTGGCGCATTCAACTGGCTTGAAAGTGCTGGGCAGGCCAGCACCGTCGCGTGCCAGGTACAGCTGATCTGGAAGCGCATTGACCTGCTGCACGGTCACAGAGTCACCAAAAACGAGAACAAGGAACCATGTTCCTTTTCCCGGAAACCCGAAGCTCGCATTCTTCAGAAGCGCGTTGACCCGCTCACGAAGAGGTCCATCGTCGTCGACCCTTCTTTGATAGATGCCGAGGGCGCATACCACCTCGACCGGTTTGTTGAGTATCTGTCTCACAGGGACCGTTTGGCGGTCGCCGAGTTCCCTCAACTTCTTCAGGTCGACTACTTCCTGCTTCCTGTCGACAAGCAACGCAATGATGCTGGGCATGGCGATGACGCCAAGAGTCGCGATGACGACAAGCCCAAAAGCCGCGGCGCAAAGCATAAGAATGACTTTGTATGCGAAAGCCCTCATCACGCTATCCTCAGAGAGGTCACTACCTTTGCGTGTATTGGTACAATATGTGATTACTGAGGCGTGCTTGGCGAAATCCATTCCCAGTTGGTATCAGTATATATAACTATAGTTTACTTTGTCAACAACTAAAGTTGTCCAGACGCGCAACCCCCGTCAGCATTGCATGCATCTTTCCAAGGACCACATTCCCACGGCCGGTGAGGCTGCGCTGTCCTGCGCCGCCCGCCGGCCGAAAGGTCGGAGCCCAATGGATACGCAGTCCGCCACCGCTGAACTGACCGCTGCCTCGCCGCCGGTCGCGCCGCGGCGCCCGACACGGCGTACGGTTCACGACATAACGGTGGTCGATGACTACGCCTGGCTGAAGGACGCCAAGTGGCAGGAGGTGCTGCGCAACCCGGCCCTGCTCGATCCCGACATCAGGGCGCACCTCGAGGCCGAGAACCGCTACACGGAGACCTTCCTCGGGCCCCTGAAGACGCTGCAGACGACGCTGGTCGCCGAGATGCGCGGCCGCATCAAGGAAGACGATTCGAGCGTGCCGCAGCCCGACGGGCCGTTCGCCTATCTCTGGAAGTTCCGCGAAGGCGGCCAGCACGAAGCGATCGGCCGCATGCCGCGCGACGGCGGCGACGTCCAGGTCCTGCTCGACGGCGACGCCATGGCCAAGGGCCTGCCCTACTTCGATTTCGGCGGCACGCGCCATTCGCCCGACCATCGGCTCGAAGCCTGGAGCGCCGACGTCCGCGGCTCCGAGCTCTTCACCATCCGCGTGCGCGACTGGCAGACCGGCGCCGACCTGCCCGACGTCATCGAGCAGACCAGCGGCAGCGTCGTCTGGGGCCTCGATTCGACATTCTTCTACTACGTCCAGGTCGACGACAATCACCGGCCGTTGCACATCTATCGCCATCGCCTGGGCACGCCGCAGAGCGCCGACGTCGTGGTCTATGCCGAACCCGACGACGGCTGGTTCGTGCGCGCCGAGGAAAGCGCCTCGGGCCGCTTCTGCATCGTCGCCACCGGCAACCAGGAGACTTCCGAGCGCTGGCTGATCGATCTCGCCGACGCCGAGGCGACGCCGCGCCTGGTGGTGGCGCGCGAGACGGGCGTGCGCTACAGCGTCCACGATCG
Source organism: Reyranella sp. (assembly GCA_019750135.1). Lineage (GTDB taxonomy): Bacteria > Pseudomonadota > Alphaproteobacteria > Reyranellales > Reyranellaceae > Reyranella. The sequence goes on from JAIEOV010000007.1 coordinate 172,314, forward strand.
CGGCGACCAGCTCTTCATCCACACCAACCAGGGCGGCGCCATCGACTTCCGCATCGCCGTGGCACCACTGGCCACGCCCGACCGCAGCAACTGGCGCGAGCTGATCCCGCATCGGCCCGGCACCTACATCATCAGCGTGGCGCTCTATGCCGGCCATCTCGTGCGCGTCGAGCGCGAGAATGCGCTGCCCTCGATCGTGATCCGCGACCTCGCCGACGACAGCGAGCACGTCATCGCCTTCGAGGAGACGGCCTATTCGCTCGATGTCATCGAAGGCTTCGAGTACGACACCACGCGGCTCCGCTTCTCCTACTCGTCGATGACGACACCGACCGAGGTCTACGACTACGACATGGCCACCCGCCAGCGGACCTTGCGCAAGCGCCAGGAGATCCCATCGGGCCACGATCCGGCCAACTACGTCACGACGCGCATCATGGCGCCGGCCGAGGACGGCGCGCTGGTGCCGGTGTCGATCCTGCACCGCCGCGACCTCGTGCGCGACGGCAACGCGCCCCTGCTGCTCTACGGCTACGGCTCCTACGGCATGGCGATGCCCGCCTCGTTCTCGGCCAACCGCCTGTCGCTGGTCGATCGCGGCTTCGTCTATGCCATCGCCCATATCCGCGGCGGCTCGGACAAGGGCTGGGGCTGGTATCTCGACGGCAAGCGCGAGAAGAAGACCAACACCTTCGACGATTTCGCCGCGGCCGCGCGCGCGCTCATTGCCGAGCGCTATACGTCGGCCAAACGCATCGTCGGCCACGGCGGCAGCGCCGGCGGCATGCTGATGGGCGCGGTCGCCAACCGGGCGGGCGAGCTCTTTGCCGGGATCGTCTCGGAGGTCCCCTTCGTCGACGTGCTGAACACCATGCTCGACGACACCCTGCCGCTGACGCCGCCGGAATGGCCCGAATGGGGCAACCCGATCAGCGACGAGGCGGCGTTCCGCTACATCCTCTCCTACTCGCCCTACGACAACGTGACGGCCAAACCCTATCCTGCGATCCTGGCAATGGCCGGGTTGACCGATCCCCGCGTCACGTACTGGGAGCCGGCCAAATGGGTCGCGCGACTGCGCGCCACCATGACGGACGGTGGCCCGGTCCTGTTGCGCACCAACATGGGCGCCGGCCACGGCGGCGCGGCCGGTCGCTTCGATCGACTGGAAGAGGTGGCGATCGCCTACGCCTTCGCTCTCGCCGTCACCGGCGTCGTGGCGCCCTCTCGCGAGTGATCTGCGCCCGCGCAGCGCGAGAGAAGAATGGATATACGTCTGCTTTCGCGGCCCGAACTGCCCACGCCGGCCGCCGCCCTGGCGCGTTGGCTGATCGGCAAGACGCTGGTGCGCGAGCACAGGCGGGGGCGCGTGAGCGGACGCATCGTCGAAACGGAGGCCTATGTCGTAGGCGACTCCAGCGGCCATGCCTATATCGGCAAGACCGCGCGCAATGCCTCGCTGTTCCTGGAGCGCGGGCACGCCTACGTCTATTTCATCTACGGCTGCTGGCACTCCTTGAACGTCAGTGCCGGCCGCGCCGGCGTCGGCACCGGCGTGCTGTTGCGGGCGCTGGAACCGCTCGAAGGCATCGCCGTCATGTCCCGCCACCGCCCCGGGGTACGCGAGGAGGACCTGGCGCGTGGCCCCGGCAATCTCGCCACGGCCTTGGACATTACCCGCGCGCTCGACGGCCATGATCTCTGTGCTGGCGGCCCGCTTTGGCTGGGCGATGCCGTCAGGCCACGCCGCCGACTGGGCACCAGCACACGCATCGGCATCAGCCGCGAGAGGGATCGCGTGCTGCGCTTCTTCGAGAAGGGGAACCGTTCCGTGAGCGGGCCACGGAACCCAAGACGGGATGGCGTCACGCCCGCGTGACTCGGCCGCGATAGCTCTGGACAGGGCTTCAACTGGAGGTTCATCCTCCCGGCGGCTAATGGGAGGGAACCAACAATGACCGATAAAGCCAAGACTGGGCGTAATACGCGTCGTAAGTTCCTCAAGGGTGCCGCCGTCGCCGGTGCTGCCGTCGCCACTCCCGCCGTCGTGCAGGCGCAGGGGCCGATCAGCATGCGCTGGCAGAGCACGTGGCCGTCGAAGGACATCTTCCACGAGTACGCGTTGGACTTCGCCAAGAAGATCAACGACATGACCGGCGGAGATCTCAAGATCGAAGTGCTGCCGGCGGGCGCCGTCGTTCCGGCGTTCGGCCTCCTCGAAGCGGTGTCCAAGGGCACGCTCGACGGCGGCCACGGCGTGCTGGTCTATCACTACGGCAAGCAGACGGCGCTGGCGCTATGGGGTTCCGGGCCGGGCTACGCCATGGACGCCAACATGCTGCTGTCCTGGCACAAGTACGGCGGCGGCAAGGAGCTGCTCGAGAAGCTCTACGCCTCGATCGGCGCCAACGTCGTGTCGTTCCCCTACGGGCCGATGCCGACCCAGCCGCTCGGCTGGTACAAGAAGCCGATCACCAAGCCCGAGGATTTCGCCGGACTGAAGTTCCGCACCGTCGGCATCTCGATCGACGTCTTCCAGGGCATGGGTGCCGCGGTGAACGCGTTGCCCGGCGGCGAGATCGTGGCGGCCATGGACCGCGGCCTGCTCGACGCGGCCGAGTTCAACAATGCCACGTCGGACCGCGTGCTGGGATTCGCCGACGTCTCGAAAGTCTGCATGCTGCAGAGCTATCACCAGAACGCCGAGCAGTTCGAGATCATGTTCAACAAGGACAAGTACAACGCGCTGCCGGAGAAGATGCGGGCCATCATCGCCAATGGCGTGGAAGCGGCCAGCCAGGACATGTCGTGGAAGGCGATCGACCGCTATTCCAAGGACTATGTCGAGCTGCAGACCAAGGACAAGGTGCGCTTCTACAAGACACCCGATTCTGTCCTGAAGAAGCAGCTCGAGGTCTATGACGACGTGGTGGCCAAGAAGGCGGCCGACAATCCGCTGTTCAAGGAGATCGTCCAGTCCCAGCTCGCGTTCGCCAAGCGCGCCACGCAGTGGGAGCAGGACACGGTGGTCAGCCGCAAGATGGCGTTCGACCACTATTGGGGACCGCAGGCCAAGCCGATCAAGCTCTGACGGTCGTCCTGAGCGCCAGCGAAGGACCTCAACGCCGCTTGATACCGGCATGAGATCCTTCGCTTCGCTCAGGATGACAAACAATCCATGACAGTCGAACGCTTCCTCCACACCATCGACGGCATCAGCACCTGGGTCGGCAAGGCAGCGGCCTGGCTGATCATCGCGCTGATGGCAGTCGTCTGCCTCGAAGTCCTGAAACGCTATGCGCTCAACGCGCCGACGGCCTGGATCTTCGACCTCAACAACATGCTCTACGGCTCGCTGTTCATGCTGTGCGGCGCCTATGCGCTGGCCCAGAACGCGCACGTCCGCGGCGACTTCCTCTACAGCTCGATGCGGCCGCGCACCCAGGCACTGCTCGACCTCATCCTCTACTTCGTCTTCTTCTTCCCCGGCATCGGCGCGCTGCTTTATGCCGGCTGGGAATATGCCGGCGATTCCTGGCGCATCAACGAGCATTCCAACGTCACAGCCGACGGGCCGCCGGTCTATCATTTCAAGACCGTCATCCCGGTGGCCGGCGCCCTGGTGCTGCTGCAAGGTCTTGCCGAAGTCGTGCGCTGCGTCGTTTGCCTCAGGACCGGTGTCTGGCCGTCGCGGCTGAAGGACGTGAGCGAGATCGACGTCGTCGAGGAGCAGCTCTCGCAGAGCGAGCATGTCGATGACGAGGCGCGCCAGGCCGCGATCGCACGGGCGGCGCAGATCGAGGAAGCGGCGCGGCAACGGGGCATGGGATCGGGAGACAACAAGATATGAGCGATCCCGCGCTGGGGCTGCTGATGCTCGGGCTCATCGTGGTCGTGATCATGATGGGCTTCGCCACGGCCTTCACCTTGATGGGGCTGGGCATCGTCTTCGGCTTCATCGCCTTCTACACGCCGGGCCAGCCGTGGGCCGACAACAAGATCTTCGCCCTGATGGTCCAGCGCACCTACGGCGCCATGACCAACGACGTGCTGATCTCCATCCCGCTGTTTGTGCTGATGGGCTACGTGATGGAGCGCGGCGCACTGGTCGACAAGATGTTCTACTCCATCCAGCTCGCCTTCCGCCGCGTGCCGGCGGCGCTTGCCGTGGCGACCCTGGTGGTCTGCACCTTCTGGGGTATCGCCAGCGGGCTGGTCGGCGCGGTCGTGGTGCTGATGGGCGTCATCGCCATGAACCCGATGCTGCGCGCCGGCTACGACGTGAAGCTCGCCTCGGGCGTGATCACCGCCGGCGGCACGCTCGGCATCCTGATCCCGCCCTCGGTGATGATCATCGTCTACGCCGCGGTGGCCGGCCAGTCGGTGGTCAAGCTCTATGCCGCGGCGATGATCCCGGGCTTCTTCCTCGCCTTCCTCTACCTGGTCTACGTCATGGGCTGGGCGATGCTGAACCCGAAGATCGCCCCGCAGCTGCCCGAGGACCAGACCCGCGTGCCGGTTCCGGGCTGGGTCGAGCGCCTGCAGGCCGCCTATTCGCGCAACGTGCTGGTCGGCCTCGTCAAGGCGATGTTCGCGCCAGCCAGGACCCGCGACCTCACCGACGAAGGCAAGTCGCTCGGCTATCGCGGCATTCTCTATAATTTCAGCATCGCCCTGGTGCCGCTCGCGCTCTACGTCGCGACGTTCGGCGGCACCTGGTGGTACGTCGTGATCCACAAGAAGTCGATCGACGCCACGGACACCGGCGGCCTGCAGCCGCTGGGCGGGGCGGCAGCGCAGGCGGCCGAGGCCGCCGAGGAGGTCGTGCCGCAGGCCTTCTACATCTGGTTCGGCGTCTTTGCCGCGCTCTTCCTGCTGGCCACGATCCGCTACTACTGGCGAATGGATGCCGCGCGCTTCACGGTGCTGAAGCTGCTCAGCATCTCGGTGATGCCGCTCGGCATCCTGACGGTCGTGGTGCTGGCGGTGATCCTGTTCGGCATCACCACGGCCACCGAATCGGCCGCCGTCGGCGCCGCCGGCGCCTTCCTGCTCGCCTTCCAGGCGCGCACGCTCGACTGGAAGCGCACCAAGGAGGCGGTGTTCCTGACCGCCAAGACCACCGCCATGGTGTGCTGGTTGTTCGTCGGCTCGGCGCTGTTCTCGGCCGTGTTCGCCCTCCTGGGCGGCCAGGGCCTGGTCGAGCGCTGGGCGCTGTCGCTCAATCTGACACCGGTCCAGTTCATGCTGCTGTCGCAGGCGATCATCTTCATCCTGGGATGGCCGTTGGAATGGACGGAGATCATCATCATCTTCGTGCCGATCTTCCTGCCGCTGCTCAAGCACTACAATATCGACCCCGTCCTGTGGGGCTGCCTGGTGTTCGTGAACCTGCAGGCTGCATTCCTTTCGCCGCCCGTCGCCATGTCGGCCTACTACCTGAAGGGCGTCTCGCCACCGCACGTCACCTTGAACCAGATCTTCGGCGGCATGATGCCCTACATGCTGATCGTCATCCTCTGCATGGTGATCATGTACCTGTGGCCCGGCATGACGCTGTGGCTGCCGAACTACCTGTACGGTGGCGGCTGATCTTTCGTCCAGACCGCGCGATTCGTCGCTTCTGTGACTTAGACCACATCATCTCGAACCCGGACACGTCATGCTGCCGACAACGGCGGCCCGCGAAGGAGTGCAAGCGCCCAGCTCAGGAGATCTGCCATGTCTGACGATCGGGACCGATTGATCGGCAAATGGAAGGTTTGGGTGAAGAGCTGGGTCTGGGAGTACGAGTTCTTCCAGGACAACACCGTCACCTGGCGGGATACGAACTCGCTCGAAAAGGGCAGCGGCCGATGGGTGATGAGCTCGTCGCTGGTGAACATTTCCTGGACTGATTCCGTCACGAAGGAAAGCTGGCAACGGTCGGCGCTGATCGGCGGCAAGAACAACAAGGCCTACTACAGCTCGCCCTACTACACCGGCGCCTACTACATCGAGAAAGTCGTCTTCGACCTGCCGAAGACGGTGCAACAGGATCCCGAGATCGAGATCGAACTCGACGATCCCCAGACCCAGGCCAACTACATCGACAGCCTGTGCACGCACGTGGGCTACGGAATCTACAATGGCGGATTCTGGGTCTATGTCCCCGAGGTCTACTCGCCCCATCCCATCGAAATCCCCGAGAATCTCGTCTGGTTCAACAGCAATTTCGGCACGCGCGAATCGGACAAGATATACGACAGCCAGGCCTCCGCCGTTCAGGCGCTCGGCGGACGGGTGACGCCCGACCGTGTGGCCTTCTACGAAGGCATCGGCGGCAAGATCATCTGTCCCACGGCATTCACCTTGAAGACGGCGCCGACGATCGTGAACACGGCCAGCATCGTCACCGACGAGCTGATCGAATCGGTCAAGGAAGACCTGAAGGAGATCATGGGGATGCTGGTGCTCCGCATCGCCGTCTCCACGGGCGGCGCCGTCCTCGGCCGATCGGCGGAGGTCCGGAGACTGAAGGCGCGGGAGGCCAGGGCGAAGGCCGCCTTGGACAACGCGCGAGCGCGGCAGGCAAGCGCCGTGACCCGCCCCAGCGGCGGACCGGATCAGTTCGACATGTACCGCTACTCGTGGCCCGGCGGAGATTCCGTATCCTACGAAAAGAAAGGCAACGGAATCGTTGTCGACTACGTGAAGCGGGTCAAGAATCCCCCCGGTTCCGGCGGCCGCATGTTGGCGGAAGGGATCAAGGCGGGCGGCAATGCCAAGCCCGATTCGCTGTTCGCCCCGAACATCCTGCAGAAGGAGGCGAACAGCAACGTCGTCATCGAGAACCTCCTGCGCGATTGCGTCGAGGCGCTGGGCGGCAAGGTGTCGTCGGCGCAGAAGGGTGTCGACGGTACCGGCAAGCACTGGATAAGGATGTCGATCAGCTATTGACGGTCGGGCGATTTCCCGAGGTCGTCGACCTCGAACACGAGCTTCTGTATCCCGGGCTGCCGCTCGGGCGAGAGAGTCACCGTGACCTTGAGTCGGCCGTTCGCGCACGCCAGGAAGAAGCGTCCGCCGAGCGCATGCGTCGGCTCGATCGTCTCGACCGTGGCCTCGCCAAACTTCCGTCTCAGGTCGGCGAGCTCGGCGTTGCGCAGCGGCAGGGGCGTGTCGAGCAGCAGATTGGGCGCGCAGGCATCGGCGACGTCCCCGATCGAGGCCCAACTGTAGGCCTTGGCCACGGCGTCGATGGCGCGGCTGAGCGCCAGGGACGGCGCAACAGGCGGCGGCTTCGGCTTGGCCTCGTGCAGGATCTGCCCCAGCTTCGGCGTCAGCTTCCGCACGGGCGCATAGGTACGGTTGGCGAAGCCGAACACGCCCCAGCCACGGTCGGGCAGCATCAGCACGTGCGAGCCGTAGCCGGGCAGGCCGCCGGGATGATGCAGCACGCGGCCGAGCCTGGGATCTTCCATGTTCATCAGGCCGTAGCCATAGGCGGTGGGCCGCGGTTCGGGCCCATCGGCCTGGAAAGGTGGTGCGTGATAGAGCGCCATTTCGCGCGCGCTGGCGCGTCGAACCGGGCCGGTCTCGGGATCGTCGCGTGCCGGCCAGGCCGACAGCAGGAAGGCGACCCAGCGCGCGTAGTCCGGCGCCGTCGTGACCAGGCCGCCCATGGCGCCGACCTCGCCGTCCGGCTCGATGCGCTCGCGCGACCATACCTCGCCGTCGAGGCGGTAGCCGAAGGCATAGTCCGCTTCCATCGCTGCGATCGCGTCGAAGGTCGTGCGCGCCATGCCGAGCGGCGCGAAGAAGAGGCGCCGCATGTAGTCCTGGTAGGGCTCGCCGCTCACGTTGGTCAGGACCCGGCCGAGCAGCGCATAGCCCAGGTTGGAATATTCGAAGGCGAGGCCCGGCGCGCGGGCGAACAAGGTGCCGGTGGCGATCAGCTCGTCGAGCTCGGCCGGCGTCATGCCCAGCACGCGGTCGCCCCACGGATCGTCGGTGACGAAGCCCGCAACGTGGCACAGGAGATCACGCACCGTGACCGGCTTGCTGTCGCTGGTAACGGGCCGCACCGCCGCGAACTGCGGCACGTACTCGGCGAGCGGCGCATCGAGCACGATCTTGCCCGAGTCGCGCAGCGAGAGGATGGCGAGCGCCGTCATGTTCTTGGTCATCGAGGCGATGCGGAAGGCCGTCTCACGTCCCACCGGCCGCCCGGACTCGCGGTCGGCCAGGCCGAGCGCCGTGACATGGACCAGGCGTCCCTGGTCGACGATGCCCACGACGAGGCCGGGGAGCTTGTGCTCCTCGGCGAAAGCCGCCGCGGCGGCGTCGATTTCGACGAACATCAGACCACCATAGCGGGACGGAGCGGCCGGCGTCGCCTGTCATCGCTGCGGCGTTGCGTGTGGCGAGCGCGCTCATATGCGCAAATGATCATGAGGCCGGCTGGAACCCGGCCGTCCGGCGGAACATGATATCGACAACGACAATCAGGAGGAACGCCATGAAAGCAGCAGCCGACACGGTTCTGAAGGATGCCGTGAGCAGGGGCGACGTGCCGGGCGTGGTGGCGACAGCGACCGACGCCAAGGGCACGACCTACGAGGGCGGCTTCGGCAAGCGCATGCTGGGCGAGGCGGCCGAGATGACGCCCGACACCGTCGTGTGGATCGCCTCGATGACCAAGGCGATCACCGGCGCCGCCGCCATGCAGCTCGTCGAGCGCGGCAAACTCTCGCTCGACGGGCCCGCCAAGGAGATGATTCCGGCGTTGGGCGAGGTCGGCGTGCTCGACGGGTTCGATGCCAATGGCAAGCCGAAGACGCGCAAGGCCAAGCGCGACATCACCCTGCGCCATCTGCTGACCCATACGGCGGGCTTCGGCTACGACATCTGGAGTCCCGAGATCGCCAAATACATGGAAGCCATGGACGTGCCGGGGGTGATCAGCTGCCAGGACAAGGCGCTCACCACGCCCCTGCTGTTCGATCCGGGCGAGCGTTGGTTCTACGGCATCAACATCGACTTCGCCGGCAAGATGGTCGAGGCGGCCAGCGGCCAGAAGCTCGGCAGGTACATGCAGGACAACCTGTTCGGCCCGCTCGGCATGACCAGCACGGCGTTCCGCATCACCGACGACATGCGCAAGCGCATGGCCAGGATCCACCATCGCGGCGCCGACGGCGCCCTGACGCCCGATCCCACCCTCGAGATCCCGCAGGAGCCCGAGTTCGAGATGGGCGGCGGCGGGCTCTACAGCACGGCGGGCGACTATCTCAAGTTCGTGCGCATGATGCTGAACCAGGGCAGGTCGGACAAAGGCGAGGCGGTGTTGAAGCCGGCCACGGTCGCCGACATGTCGAACAACGCCATGGGCGATTGCAAGGTCTGCCTGCTCGAGACCGCCGCCCCGCCCTTCTCCAACGATGCCGAGTTCTTCCCCGGCATGGACAAGCAATGGGGCCTCTCCTTCATGATCAACAATGAAGAGGCGCCGACCGGACGCTCGCCCGGCTCGCTGGCCTGGGCCGGCCTCGCCAACACCTACTATTGGATCGACCAGAAGAAGGGCGTCGGCGGCGTCTACGCCACCCAGGTGCTGCCCTTCGCCGACGTGAAGTCGCTGCCGTTGTTCCATGCGTTCGAAAGCGCGGTGTACGGGCGCTCATGATTCATGTCCGGACGACGAAGATCATGAGCGCAAGCGCTCGAGGTACCGGAAGCTGGTGGCGATGCTGGCCAGCGGGTCGGCCGAGTCGTCCTGCTCGACGAAGAGATGGCGGACGCCGGCGAGAAGCGCGGTGCGGACGATCTGTTCCATGGGCAGGACGCCGCTGCCGACTTCCACGGTCGAGCCGTCTCTGCCCAGATCCTTCAGATGCGCGAGCACGATCCGGCCCTCGCCGTTCTTCAGGTATTGGACGGGGTCCTGCCCCGCCTTGGCGACCCAGTACACGTCGAGCTCGAGCTTGACGTCGCCTGGATCCGTCTCCGTCATCAGCAGGCGGAACGGCGTCATGCCGCCGGCGAACGGCACGAACTCGAAGTCGTGATTGTGATAGGCGAGCACGAGGCCCTGGGTGCGGGCGGCGCGCCCGATCCCGTTCAGCGTCCGGCAGACCCTTTTCCAGTCGTCGGCCGTCCGCCGCTCCCCGGCGTCGACCGACGGGCACACCAGATAGGCCGCACCGAGCGTACGCGCCTCCTCGACAACGGCCGCGAAGTCTCCGCGCAGCCTTTCGTAACCCGCATGCATTGACGGCGCAGCCAGTCCGTAGCGCTGCAGGCTGGTGCGCATGGCCCGAGCGGTGACACCCGGCAATCCGGCGAGTTCGACCTCACGGTAGCCGACGTCGATAACGCGCTTCAGCGTTCCTTCCAGGTCGGTGCCGAGAGCGTCCCGCACCGTGTAGAGCTGCAACGCCGGTCGCCACGGCGGGCTCGACTGGGCAACAGCGTCGACCGGCAGGGCAACGACCGCCGCGACCGACAGAAAGGATCGCCTCGTGCGTCGGCGCTGCGTCACCCGCCGCCGTCACCAGCTGCGATCGTGTCCATGCGGCCGGGCGCGGACATTGGCCAGATGGGCAAGGCCGAGGAAAGCCGGCGTCGGATGGACGATGACCGCCGTCGGGATGCGCGTGAGATAACTCGACAAGCGCCCCTTGGCCTCGAAGCGCTCGCGGAAGGCCGAGGCGCGCAGGAAATCGGTGAAGCGCGGCGCGATGCCGCCGCCGATGAACACGCCGCCGCGCGCGCCCAGCGTCAACGCGATGTTGCCCGCCACGCTGCCCATGAAGGCGCAGAACAGTTCCAGCGTCTCGCGGCTCACCTTGCAATCGTCGGCCAACGCATGGGCCACGATCTCCTTGCTGTCGCGTTCCGGCACCGTCTGGCCGTCGACGCGGGCGATGGCGTGGTAGAGCTGCATCAAGCCCGACCCGCTGAGCACGCGCTCGACCGAGACGTGATGGAACTGCTCGCGCAGCGCCAGGATGATGGCGTCCTCGCGCCGGCTCTCGCTCGACAGCGTCGCGTGGCCACCCTCGGTGACCAGGATGACCTCGCTCTCGCCCGCGAACGTCACAGCCGACAAGCCGAAGCCGGTGCCGGGTCCCATGACGGCCATCGTCCCGCGCTCGCCAGGCCGCGCCGCGCCCAGCGTCACGATGTGCTGGGCGTGCAGAGCCGGCAGCGACCAGGCGAGCGCCTCGAAGTCGTTCAGCACGACCACATCGGTCATGCCGAGTCCCTTGGCGATGCGCTCCGAGTCGACGATCCAGGCAGCATTGGTGAGCGCGATGCGGCCGCGCTCGACCGGTCCTGCGGCCGCGATCAATGCCCGCTTGGGCGAATGGCCGCTGGCCGGTCCCGAGAGGAACGCGCGCGCCGCCTCGACCGGAGAAGCGTAATCGGCGACGGCGTAGGTCTTGGACACGCCGATCTCAGTGCCCTCCGCAATCGCGAAGCGGGCGTTGGTGGCGCCGATGTCGGCGATCAAGGCGAGCGTGGTCATGCGTCGATGTTCCGGTGCGCGTCGATCACGCGCCGTCTCGCGGACCGACAGCGCGCACGCGACGTTATTCTTTGCCGTCCGCGAAAGGTAGTGTAAAAAAGCGTACGATCAGGTTGCGACGGCGGGAGCAATATCCGCCGCGCTTGTGCGGGGGAATGCCGATGATCGACGTGATCGCCAAGAGCGACGCGTAGCGTTTGCCTTTGCCAGCCGCTTCTCGCTCCATCAGGGGTGCACTCGGGGCCTTACTCGGACTGGCGCTCGCCTTGCTGCTGGCCGGCGTCGACGCCGCCAGCGCCGAGCCGCAGCGTCGACCGGCCGAACCGCGGGTGTTCGGCGACCTGGAATGGCGCCAGAAGCTCTTCGACAAAGGTGTCGACCTTCAGCTCTCTCATGTCAGCGAGTCCGCCTACAACCTCGGCGGCGGGACCCAGCAGATCCTCGACTACACCGACCAGGTCGCGGTCGGCACCACGCTCGATCTCGAGCGCATCTTCGGCCTGAACGATGCGGTGATCCAGATCACCTATACCGAGCGCGCCGGCCGCAACCTGGTCGACGATGCCAACCTCGGCACCTTCCAGCTCGTGCAGGAAGTCTATGGGCGCGGCCAGACCGTTCGCCTGACGCAGATGTGGTACCAGCAGAAGTACTTCAACGACCTGATCAGCTGGAAGTTCGGCCGGGTGTCTCCGGGCGGCGACTTCGCCACCTTTCCCTGCGATTTCCAGAACCTGACCTTCTGCGGCTCGCAGCCCGGCAACCTCGTCGGCAACTACATCTTCAACTGGCCGATCAGCGTATGGGGCAGCCGCGTCAAAGTGAACCTCGAAGGTTTCGGCCACTACCAGATCGGCGTCTACGACCAGAACCAGCAGTATCTCGGCTACGAGAACAAGCTGTGGCCGGTCTGGTACCAGGGCTCGACGGGGGTGCTGGTGCCGGTCGAGATCGCCTGGTACCCCAAGTTCGCCGGCGGCCGGCTCGAGGGCAGCTACAAGTTCGGCGGCTGGTATTCGTCGGGCCAGCAGCCCGACACGATCTACGACATCAACAACAACGTCATCGCCTTCACCGGCCTTCCGGCAGCGACGCGCACGGGCATGTACGGCGCCTTCGTCAGCTTCCAGCAGCAGATCACCCGCACCAGCGAGAGCAATCCCAACCGCGGCCTGCGGCTGTTCTTCAACGCCGCCTTCGCCGACACCGTGACCGCGACCACCGATCGCCAGCTCGCCGGCGGCTTCTGGTACACCGGCCCCTTCGAAGCGCGGCCCAACGATTCCATCGCCTTCGCCGTCGGCACCACGCACCAGAACCAGCGCATCACGCAGGTCGCGATGCTGCAGAACGCGCTCGGGCTGGGACCGGTGCCGGTCAAGGATTCCGAGTACGTTTTCGAGCTGGACTACACCTTCGTGCCCGTCGTCGGGTTCCAGATCCGGCCCAACCTGCAGTACATCTACAGCCCGGGCGGAAGCGTCATCAACAAGGACGTCTGGATCCTCGGCCTGAAGACGGTCATCAACTTCTGAGGTCGCGCCCATGATCTACTTCCTCGCCGGCGTCGCGGCGATCGCCGGTTTCCTGTTCGGCTACGACGAGGGCGTGATCGCGGTCGCCGAACCGCTGCTCACCAAGGAATTCCCGATGTCGCCGGGGATGCGCGGCTTCATGACCGCCGCCGTGCCGCTCGGCGCCCTGGTCGCGGCGATCTTCGCCGGCCCGATCGTCGATCGCTTCGGCCGCCGCCGCGTGCTGATGTTCGCCGCCGCCCTGTTCACCGTCGGCGCCGTGGTCGCGGGCGCCATCACCGCGATCTGGATGCTGGTCGCCGCACGCCTCGTGCTCGGCGTCGCCATCGGGCTCGCGGCGGTGGGGGCGCCGCTCTACATCTCCGAGACCGCACCGATCAGGAGCCGCGGCGCCATGGTCTCGACCTATCAGCTCGCGATCACCATCGGCATCCTGGTCTCCTACCTCACCGGCCTGGCGATCACCGGCGACGGCATGTGGCGCCGCATGTTCGACCTGGCCGCGGTGCCGGGATTGCTGTTCCTGATCGGCCTCGCCTTCCTGCCGGAATCGCCGCGCTGGCTGATCCTGAAGGGCCGCGCCGACCAGGCACGGGCAAGCCTCGTCCGGCTGCGCGGTGCGCACTGGGACGTCGACGCCGAACTGAGCGAGATGGTGGTGACGGCCAAGGCCGAAGCCGACCGCGGCGCCGGCTACAAGGCACTGCTCGAGCCGCACATCCGGCCGGCGGTCCTCGTGGCCGTCGCGTTGTTCTTTCTGCAGCAGTTGAGCGGCATCAACGCCGTGATCTACTACGCGCCGGAGATCTTCAATCACGCCGGCTTCGGCAGCGCCGAGACGCGTATTCTCGCCACCGTCGGCATCGGCACGGTCAACTTCGCCACGACCATCCTGGCGATGTTCCTGATCGACCGGCTGGGCCGGCGGCCATTGCTGGTGCTGGGTTTTGCCGGCGCCGCCGCCACCATGCTGATCATCGCGCTCGCCGTCACCCATCCGACCCTGGTGCCGTCGTGGCTGGTGATCGCGATGCTGATGCTCTATATCGCCTCCTTCGCCGTCGCCATCGGACCGCTGCCGCACGTCATGATGTCCGAGATCTTCCCCTTGCGGGTGCGCGGGCCGGGCATGAGCACGGCCTCGATCAGCAACTGGGGCTTCAACTTCGTGGTGGTCTTCGCCTTCCCGGTGATGCTGGCGGGTCCCGGGCTTGCCTTCACCTTCACTGTGTTCGCGGTTATCTGTCTCGGCGGTATCGCGTTCACGCTGCTGCGCGTTCCCGAGACGACGGGCTATTCTCTCGAGGCGATCGAAACCCATCTGATGTCGGGCAAGCCGCTGGCGTCGTTGCGCCGGATTACCCTTGTCAGTGTGACGGTGGTGACTAGGAGCAAGTAGACTGTCGGGGGCTGACCCTCGGAGGACAAATGGTGGATGTCGGGCACAAACTAACGCTGGGGATCGATATAGGCGGCACCGGCCTCAAGGCGGCGATCGTCGGTGACGACCTCCGGATGCTTACCGATCGGGTGCGCATGGAAACTCCGGTCGGGGCGCCGCCGACGACGTTCGTCGAGGCGCTGGTCGGCCTGGTCACCCCGCTGGGCGCCTTCGACCGCGTCGCCGTCGGCTTTCCGGGCGTCGTGCGCAACGGCCGGGTGCTGAGCGCCGCGAACCTCGGCAACGACAAATGGATCGGCTTCGACCTCGCCCAGGCGCTCGAGACGGCGCTGGCCAAGCCGGTGCGGGTCGCCAATGATGCCGACCTGCAGGGATTGGCCGTGATCGCCGGCAAGGGCGTCGAGATGGTCATCACCCTGGGGACCGGCTTCGGCACGGGCCTCTATCGCGACGGCCAGCTGGCGCCGCACCTGGAGATTGCCCACCATCCCTTCCGCCACGGCGAGACGTACGACGAGCAGCTCGGCAACGCCACGCGCAAAGTGATCGGCGGCACGCGCTGGAACAAGCGCGTGGAAAAGGCGATCGGCAACATGAGGCGGCTGACCAGCTTCGATCACCTATATATCGGCGGCGGCAACGCCAAGAAGATCACCTTCACTCTCGCGGCCGACATCACCATCGTCTCGAACGAGGCCGGCATGGAGGGCGGCGTCAAGCTCTGGCGCGACTGACGCAGCTACGGAGCGAGCCCGAACAGCTCCGTCTCCTCGCGCACGCCGCGCAGGCGCTGGCGACCGAGCGGCACCAGCTCGTGACGGCTGGCATCTGCAGCCCGGGCAAAGGACTGCGAGATCACGAGATGGCGGCCGAGCGCATCGCAAAGGCGCTCGATGCGCGAGGCCTCGTTGACGGCAGGGCCGATCACCGTGAAGTCCAGGCGCGCGTCGGCGCCGACATTGCCGTAGTTCACGTGGCCGATGTGCAGCGCGATGTCGAGCTCGGGCGTCGGCAACGAGCGGGCGCGGCGCGCCTCGGCAAGGCTCGCCATCAGCGCCAGCGCTTCCTTGGCCGATTCGAGCGCCATCGCGCAGGTCTCGGCACGCGGCCGGTCCTCGATCCGGAAGATGGCCAGAAGCCCGTCGCCCAGGAACTTCAGGACCTCGCCGCCGCGTGCCGTCACCGGGCGCACCATGCAGTCGAAGCAGTCGTCCAGCAGCCCGATCAGGCCGCGGCCTGGCAATGCGTCGGCAAGGGCAGTGAAGCCGCGCAGGTCGGTGAAGAACAGCACCGCTTCGACGCCTTGGACCTCGCCGCGCTGCACCGTGCCAGCCAGCACGCGGGTCGCGGGGTCGTGGCCGAGATAGGCCGACAGCAGACCCTGGTAGACGGTGCGCATGGTCGTGGCCTTGGCGGCCAGGGCGAAGACCGGCAGCACGGCCCGCATCGCCTCGAGATGGGCGTCGGAATAGCCGCCCGGCCGATCGGTGGTGAGCGAGCAGACGAAGAACAGCTCGCCGACGCGCTCGGGGCCAGCCGACGCCAACTCGCCGAACTGGAAGATGCGGCCCAGCCATTCCGTCATGCCGGCTGCACGCAGCTCTTCGAAAACGGGCACCTCCTGCCCGGGTGGCGGCGAGGTGAGGTCATAGCGGCGCTCGGCGATGCCGTGCCTCAGCATCGGCGCGAACGGACTCTGCTGAAGGATGGGCGCATCGACCTCGACATGCTGGAACTCGAAGCGGGCCCTGAGGCCCATGCCGCGCTCCCAGATGAGACTGCGCAAGCGGACCATGGGATGCAGCGTGTTCATGCCGACGAAGGACCGCGCCACTGGCACGCCAGCCTCGTTCAGGCGGCGCAGGAAGCCATCGACGATGTCTTCGAGCGACAGGCCGTGCAGGCCGGCGTCGGCCAGCCAGTCGGTGACGGCAGCGAGCTTCAATCGCCGCCTAGGCTTTGACGCGGTTGCTCGCGCGGCAGCGGCAGGTGTCGAACTGGTGCAGCTCGACCATGTTGCCGCAAGGATCGTTCATGAAGAGCTGCGTGGAATCGGGACTGACCAGCCCCTCGATCACCCAGTACTTCACGCCCATGCGGTCGAGCTCGGCGCGCGTGTCCTTGATGTTCCGGACGGCGTAGGCGACGTGCGGCCGCGTCGGATCCTCTCCCGGGCCCTTGGCCACCGGCGAGGGCTGCTTGCCGCCGATCAGGTGGATCTGCCCGACCTCCCCGACATTGACCCAGGCGCCGGGAATGCCGGGAATGGTCGGACGCCCGCTGTCGCAGTGCAGGCCGAGCACGTCGGCATAGAAATCCTGCGTCGCCTTCAGCTTGGCGCCGTCGTCATCGACGCGCACGCCGGTGTGATGGATCTCGAGAATTTCGACGGCCATTGTTCGTTTCCTCCTATGCCGGTGGCGGCACCATCGTCCCCTTGGGCAGGGCCGCGCAATGATCGTAGATCGCCGAGGGGCGCGTAAACCAGATCTTGTCCTTCTGCGGATGGTTCACGATGTGCTGCAGGGCCTCGCGCAGCATGCGCAGGCGATAGGGCTGGCCGACGATCATGGTGTGCAGAGCGATGCCGCAGACCAGGGGCTGCTTGGCCGACTGCCGCAGCAGCTCCTCGAACTGGCCGATGATGAAGTCGCGGAACTGCTCGGGCGTGTGGTGGCGCACCAGGATCTGCGGACTGTCGTTGATCTCGATGGGATAGGGCACGCTCATCATCGGGCCCGAGCGAGTCTTCAGCCAGAGCGGCTGGTCGTCGGCCGGCCAGTCCATCAGGAAGTCGAACCCCGTCTCCTTCAGCAGGTCGGGCGTGTGATGGCTGGAGCTCATCCACGGCGCCATCCAGCCGCGCGGACGCTTGCCGCTCGCCTTCTCGATGGCGTCGCGCACCTCCTCGAGGAAGCGCTTCTCGTCGGCCTCCCACATCTGGCCGTGACGCTCGGCATTGGTGCGGCCGTGGCCGATGAACTCGTCGCCGCGCGCCTTCAGCGCCGCCACGATCTGCGGCGCGTAGTCGAACACCGTGGTGTTGATCAGGTGCGCCGCCGGCAGGTTGAGCTCGTCGAACAGCTCCAGGCAGCGCCACACGCCGACGCGGTTGCCGTAGTCGCGCCAGGCGAAGGTGCGCGGATCGGGCGGCGTGCCGGCCACCGTCAGGAGATGGCCATCGCCGGCGCCGAAGGCAAAATGCTCGATGTTGAGGCCGAGATAGACGGCGAGCCGCTTGCCGTCGGGCCAGGAGTAGTCCTTGCGCTCGGTGATCGGCGAGTAGGCATAGCGGTTGTGGTACGGCAGACGAAGCATCTCGTTCCTCTCAACGCCGGACGACGGCGACCTTGTTCTCTTCCGACTCCACGACATTCATCGCGCGGAAGCGCGCGACCGCTTCGGCGTGGAAGGCGCGCTCGGCCGGGCCCGCCTCCTCGACCGGTCGCCGCTCCTCGTCGAAGTTGCCGTGCTCGTCCTTGCCGCGCACCAGCATGGCGGTGACGCGGTTCTTCGACGTGCAATGCGCCCAGGTCGGGATGTAGCTGATGCCGAGCCCGATGCGCCGGTCGTGCGAGCGGTTGGGCCGCGAATTGTGCACCAAATGGGTGTGATGCAGCGAGAACTGACCGGCCTTCACCGGCATGAAAGCCGTGCGCTGCCGATCGACGTCGACGGCGAGGGTCTGGCCGCGGGACAGCAGGTTGTCGGTATCCTGCAGCTCGGCGTGCGGCAGCTGGCCGAGCTTGTGCGAGCCAGGCACGACCTCCATGCAGCCCG
The DNA here is from genome assembly GCA_019750135.1 of Reyranella sp. Classification (GTDB taxonomy): domain Bacteria; phylum Pseudomonadota; class Alphaproteobacteria; order Reyranellales; family Reyranellaceae; genus Reyranella. The sequence continues at coordinate 190,543 of JAIEOV010000007.1, forward strand.
CCTCGACCGGGGCGTCGGTCAGCGCCACCCAGGCGGTGACGTGACAGGCCGGCTCGAGCGCGAAATAGGTCGCGTCCTGGTGCCAGCTCACATAGGTGCCCGAGCCCGCATCCTTGGGCCAGACGCTGAGATGGAACAGCCGGATGTCCGGACCGATCAGGTCCTCGACCGCATCGAGCACCTCGGGTGCATGCACGATCTCGTCGACCCAGGGGAACAGGAGATGCGGCTTGAAGTTGTGGCCGCGGGTCAACTTCTGACCCTGCGCAGCTTCGAAGGCCTCGAGCTTGTCGCGCCAGGTCCGCGCTCGTTCGGCAGAGAATCCGTCGACCGGGCAGACATAGCCGTCGCGCTCGTAGCCCGCGATCTGTTCGGAGGTGAGTTTCTTGCTCATCACTGTGCCGTCCAGCCGCCGTCGATGAACAGCAGCGTCCCTGTGACAAAGGAAGAATCGTCGCTGGCCAGGAAGAGCGCGGCGCGCGCCACCTCCTCCGGCTTGCCGATGCGGCCCATGGGATGGCGGTGCTTCCAGAAGGTCTTCATCGCGTCGGGATCGGCGTAGCGCTTCAGCGACTTCGCCGGCATCGGCGTGTCGATGACACCCGGCATCAGCGCATTGACGCGGATGCCCTGGGCCGCATGGTCGACCGCCATGGTCTTGGTGAAGGAGGCGATGGCGCCCTTGGAGGCGATGTAGGCCGCGTTCTTGCCGGGGCTCGACTGCGCGAGCTGCGAGCCGATGGTGACGATGGCGCCGGAGCGGTTCTCGATCATCGACTTGATGGCGTAGTGGATCCAGAGATAGGTGCCCTTGACGTTGACCGCAAACGTGCGGTCCCAGGCCGCCTCCTCGATCGTATCGACCGTGCCGCCCGACGACAGGCCGGCGGCCGTCAGCAGCACGTCGACGCGGCCCCACTTCTCGATCACCCGGTCGACGCCGGCGCGCGCCTCGGCATCGCTGCTGACGTCGGCGGGGATGATGATGGCACTGCCGCCGGCGGCCTCGATGTCGGCCGCGACCTGACCCAGCCCGATCTCGTCCTGGTCGACCAGGGCGAGCCTGGCGCCTTCAGCCGCGAACAGGCGCGCCGACGCCGCGCCGATGCCGGACGCGCCGCCGGTGACGATCGCCACACGATCTTTTAGCTTCATGGCGGCGAGCTTAAGCGCCGCCTGCCGGCTTGTCAGCGCGGTCGTGTCCTGAGCGGCCGGCGTTTTCGCTGCGCGCGACGTGCCAGCATGTTCAGCGCCTCGACCAGGGCGGAGAACGCCATGGCGGCGTAGATGTAGCCCTTGGGAACCTTCGCGCCGATGCCGTCGGCGATCAGGGTCATGCCGATCATCAGCAGGAAGCTCAGCGCCAGCATGACGATGGTCGGATTCTTGTTGATGAACCCGGCCAGCGGATCGGCCGCCAGCAGCATCATGGCGACGGCGACGACCACGGCGGCGATCATGATCGGGATGTCGTCGGTCATGCCGACCGCGGTGATGATGCTGTCCAGCGAGAATACCAGGTCGAGGATCAGGATCTGGCCGATGACGGCCATCACCGTGGCCTGCACGGCGCTCCCGGCGGCCTCGGTTTCGTGATCGGCTGAGACATGGTCGTGGATTTCACTGGTCGCCTTGTAGATCAGGAAAAGACCGCCGGCGATCAGGATCAGGTCGCGCCAGGAGAAGCTGTGGCCGAGCAGCGAGAACAACGGCGTCGTCAGCTGCGCGATATAGGCCACGCCGCTCAGCAGGCCGAGCCGCAGGATCACCGCAAGTCCTATGCCAATGCGACGGGTGCTCGAGCGCTGATGCTCCGGCAGCTTGTTGGTCAGGATGGAGATGAAGATCAGGTTGTCGATGCCCAGCACGACTTCCATGACCACCAGCGTCACCAGCGCCGCCCAGGCGTTGGGATCGCGGACGAGGACCATGATTTCTTCCATCCTGCCACCATAGGTCAATGCTGCTGCCCGCCAAGAGTCCTTTCCTTTTGCCGGACGAGCCGTTAACCGGGTTGACATGAGTCCGCCCGCTTCGGCAGCGAGACCGCCGCCGGCGCGAGCCTCCACCCTGGCTATCGTGCTTTTGTCCGTGGCGGCGTTCGCCTCCGCCGCCAACATGCGCGTCGTCGATCCCCTGCTGGTGCAGCTGGCCGCCACCTTCGGCGTCAGCGTCGGCGCGGCCTCGATCGCGGCGACGTCCTTCCTGTTCGCCAACGGCGTGTTCGTGCTGGTGCACGGCCCGTTCGGCGACCGCTACGGCAAGATGCCCGTAGTCGCCATCGCCTGCCTCGCGGCCGCGCTGTGCTGCCTGCTGAGCGCGATGGCGGACTCGCTAGCCTGGCTGACGGCGGCGCGCTTCCTGACCGGCGTCACGGGCTCGGCCATCATTCCGCTCGCCATCGCCTGGCTGGGCGACAATGTCAGCTACGAGCGCCGCCAGGCGGTGCTGGCCCGTTTCCTCACCGGCCAGACGCTCGGCCTGATGACCGGCGCCGCCCTGGGCGGAGCACTCGGCGACTGGCTGGGCTGGCGGTCGGTGTTCTGGGTGCTGGCGGCGATCTACGTCACGGCCGGCGGCGCCCTGTTCGGCGTCATGCGCGTCCATCCCGACGTCGCGCGGCCCACCGGCGGCCAGCAGGGCTCGATGATCGGCCAGATTCTGAAGGTGCTGCGGCGGCGCTGGGTGATCACCGTCGTGCTGGTGGTGGCGCTGGAAGGCGGCACCTTCTGGGGCGCCTTCACCTTCGTCGGCGCCGATCTGCACCAGCGTTTCGACATGGGGTTCGCCGCCATAGGCCTCGCGGTCGCGGCGTTCGGGGCGGGCGGCTTTGCCTATGTGATGGCGGCGCCGCAGCTCGTGCGCCTGCTGGGCGAACGCGGGCTCTGCACCTGGGGTGGTCTCGGTCTGGGCGTCGCCTTCGCCACCATGGCGCTGGCGCCCACACCCGAGGTCGAGTTCGCCGGCATCGTGCTGTCGGGCGTGTCGTTCTACATGCTGCACAACACGCTGCAGACCCACGGAACGCAGATGGCCCCGGAAGCACGCGGTGCCGCCATGGCGCTTTTCGCGCTCTGCCTGTTCGTCGGCCAGGCGATCGGCGTGCCCATTGCCGCGCCGATCGTCGACCGCTGGGGCGCGCCGCCCGTCTTCTGGACGGCGGCGGTGGTGCTGCCCCTGCTCGCCTTCTGGTTCGTGGCGGCGCTAAGACGCCATCAGCTCTCCGGCGACACCCGGAACTGATAGGGCTCCTCGAGCATCTTCGCCTCGTCGGCCGTCACCGTGAACTCGGTCGCCTGCGCCGCCGAGGTGAGCTGGTCGAGGCTGGTGGCACCGATGATGGGCGAGCCCATGTAGGGCTTGCTGAGCAGCCACGCCAGCGCCGCCTGCGCCGGCGACGCATTCTTCCCGGCCGCGACCTTCTTCAGTCGATCGACGATCTCCCAATCGCTGTCGCGATAGGTGCCGGCCTTGACCTGCGCATCGTTCTTGGAGCGCTCGGTCTCGCCGCCGCCGTCCTTGGCGCGATTGCCGGCGAGGAAGCCGCGCGCCAGCGGCGAGTACGGGATCAGGCCGACGCCCTGCTCGTGGCACAGGCGATTCATCTCGCGCTCTTCCTCGCGCTGGATGAGGTTGTAGAGGTTCTGCATGGCAATCGGCCGGGCATAGCCCTTCCAGTCGGCAATCATCACCATCTGGGCGAACTTGTAGGCCGGCATGGTCGAGCCGCCGATGTAGCGCACTTTGCCCGAGCGCACGATCTGATCGAGCGAGTACATCGTCTCCTCGACCGGCGTGTAAGGGTCGAGGCGATGGACCTGATAGACGTCGATATAGTCGGTCTGCAGGCGCTTCAGCTGGTCGTCGACCGCGGCCATCAAATGCTTGCGGCCGGTGCCCTGGTCGTTCTGGCTGTCGCTCATGCGGATGCCGACCTTGGTCGACAGCACGATGTCCTCGCGCTTCACCATCTTCATGAGCGTGGCGCCCATGATCTCCTCGGAGCGGCCGGCATTGTAGGCGTCGGCCGTGTCGAAGAAGGTGATGCCGACATCCAGCGCCCGCTTGAAGTAGGCCGGCGCCTCGGCCTCGTCGAACTTGCCCCAGCCGCGGCGGCCCTTGGCGCCCCACGAGTTGCCGCCCAGGCAGATGCGGCTGACGATCAGGCCCGAGCGGCCCAGCGGTCCGTATTTCATCGAGAAATCCCCCTTGTCGTGCCGACCCTACCAACCCATCTTTGCCCCATGAAGGTCCTGATCGAATATTGCGGCGCCTGAAACTATAAGCCGCAGGCCCTCCGTGTGAGGGATCGCCTCGAAAAGCTGGGCGCGACCGACTTCGAGTTGCGCGTCGGCAAATCCGGCCAGTTCGACGTCACCGTCGATGGCGCGCTCAAATACACCAAAAGCAAGACCGGCCGCTTCCCGACCGACGATGAGGTCGAGGATCTGGTCGAGACGTAGCGCCTCGGTATCCGTCTCTCCTTTCCCTTCATGCTCCTCTCCCCCTTGGGGGAGAGGAACATGAGGTGGGCCGCCTCTAACCCAGCACTTCCTTGTTGACCACGTTCGACGCATTCGGCCGGCCATCGAACACGCTCAAAATGTTCTCGATCGCGGTCTGGGCCATGCGGTCGCTGGCCTCCTTGGTGACGCCGGCCATGTGCGGGCTGAAGATCACGTTCTCCAGGCCGAACAGCTTGTTGGCCGGGTCAGGCGGCTCGCGGTCGAGCACGTCGAGGCCGGCGCCGCGCAGCTTGCCGCTGGTCAGCGCCGTGTAGAGCGCCTCCTCGTTGATGATGCCGCCACGCGCGGTGTTCACCAGGAAGGCGTCGGGCTTCATCAGACCGATCGTCTCGCTGTTGAACATATTCACGGTCTCGGGCGCCTTGGGGCAGTGCACCGAGACGAAGTCGACCTTGGGCAGGATCGCCTTGAGGTCGGTCACCTTGGTGGCGCCGGCCTTCTTGATGTCGGCCTCCGAGATGTTCGGATCGAGCACGGAGACGTCCATCTCGAAGGCGACGCAGCGCTTCACCGTGCGCGAGCCGATGCGGCCCATGCCGACCACCAGGATCGACTTGCCGGCGAGGTCGGACGGCAGGTCCGTCAGGCGCTGACCCCAGCTGTTCTCGCGCACGAAGCGGTCGTGCTTGCGCGACAGCCGCGCCGAGGCGAGCAGCATGTACATGGCATGCTCGGCCACCGACACCGAGTTGGCGATGCCCGTGGTCATCAACGGGATCTTGCGCTTGTTCAGCGCGGGGATTTCGACCGCATCGAAGCCCACGCCAAGGCGGGCCACCACCATCAGGCCGGGCGCGGCGTCGAGCTCAGCCTGGCGGAACGGCGTCGCGCCCAGGGTGACGGCGTTGGCGTCCTTCAGCTTGGGATGCAGCGACGGCACGGTGTCGTCGGTCAGGATCTCATAGTCGACGTCGTCGCGCTTCTTCAGCACGTCGATGCCGGCCTGCGGCATGCGGCCGACGATCAACACCTTCTTGCGATTGTTGCCCGTGGTCATCCGATTCCCCTGCAGTCTTCCGTGCAAACGGCGGCGATCCTAGAGGGGGCCAGCGCCTGACGCCAGCATCGGCAACGCCCGGCGCCCGTGGGCGTTGACCGGCATGCTATTTCGCGAAGCAATCGAACGTGACGCACTGGACCTGCTGGCTCTCGCCGAGCGCGTGGCGGCCCAAACCGGCCATGACCCGTTCGACGGCGCCCTGCATCGCGATCTCGCCGCTCTCGGCAACGACCATCTTGCGCAAGAGCGGCAGCTCGAAACGGCGGCGCTGACGCTGCGCCGGGCTTGGCTAAGCACGGCCCATCGGCCGGGCGACACGACCCTGAAGAGTCCCAGGGACGGCGACAGCACGCGCGTACCCTGCGGCGACAACCTGCAATTCGGCTACGAGCGCGACCTCGACGTGTCGATCCTGGAGGATCGCGGAGCGACCTACGCGACGCCTCCCACCGGCTGGACGGGCGATATGGTCATCTTCCGCAGCGGGCAGGCCGCCCTGGCGACGATCCTGCAGTTCATCGCCTCGGCCTGGGGCGACAGGCGCACGCTGTCGGTCGCTCATGCTGGGGCCTATTTCGAGACGACGGCGCTGCTCGACGCCTGGCCGCGACGGAACTTTCGATCTACGGGTCCCTCAGTCGTCAGCGCCGACGTGGTGATCTGCGAGCCGGTCTGGTGCAACGGCAGCTTCGCCGCCACGGAGCGCCTGCCGCGCGCGCGCCATGTCCTGCTGATCGACACGACGATGACAGGTCCGGCATGCGATCTCGATCGCTGGCTCCTCTCCACCGGCGACGACTGCAACCTCGCGATCGTCTTCAGCTCCGGCCTGAAACTCGACCAGGCCGGGCTGGAGCTGGCCAATGTCGGCATCGCCCGTGTCCTGGTGCGCGACGGAGCGCCTGCTCGTTCCGAGACGGCCGACCGACTGAGACAGCTGCGCGGCCTGATGGCGACCGGCCTGACGCTCGACGAGCTGTCGGCCCTCTCCGCCCCGTGGTTCCTCGATCGCACTTATGTCGACAATTACGTCGCGGCGATCTTCGCCAACAACCGCGCGCTGGCGCACGCGATCGGACGCTGCTCGCCCGTGTTCGAGCCGTGCTGCCATCCGGCGCTGACGTCGAGCGCCGATGCGCCGTTCTGCGCCGTTCAGCTCAGGGAGCCGTCGCCCTCGCTCTACCGGCGCTTCGTCGAGATCGTCGAGCAGCAGTGCCATCGGCGCGGACTGCTGCTGACCAAGGGCGGCTCGTTCGGATTCCGCGGGCATCGCTTCGAGTTGATCGAGCCTGCACCGGGCCAGGGCCATCCCTTCCTGCGCCTGGCCATGGGATGGCGCGACGGCCACAGCTGCCGCGGCCTCGCCGAGCTGTTCGGCGAATTGGCGACGTACAAATCCTTCGCGGCGCTCGATCGCGCCTACGGCAGGTAGTTCAACGGTAGCCGTGTCGTCGACTTGATCTCCTCCATGGCGAACATGGAGGTGACGTCACTCAACTCGACCCTGGCGATCAGGCGCTTGTAGAACGCGTCGTAGGCCTCGATATCGGGCAAGGCCAGGCGGATCAGGTAGTCGATCTCGCCGCTCATGCGGTAGCAGTCCATGACCTCGGGGAACGACGCCACCGCCTTGGCAAAGCGGCCGAGCCATTGCGCATTGTGCTGCGCGGTACGCACCGCCACGAATACCGTGACGCCGGCATTCACCGCCTTGCGCTCGAGCAACGCCACGCGGGCGCGGATGACGCCCGCCTCCTGCAGGCGGTGGATGCGCCGCCAGCATGGCGTGGTCGACAGGCCGACTTGGCGGGCGATCTCGGCCAGGGCCATGTCGGCATCGTCCTGCAGGCAATCCAGTATCTTCTTGTCGAAGGAATCCAGTATCAATTTCTCAGCCATGCCGGTTCCTTGGAATCAGTTTCTCCAATTAGCCGCGAACGACGTAAAGTTAGCAAGCCGTTTCCAGCGTCGGCGCCTAGAATCGGTTAAATGTTGCGCCGCTTCACCGATCACCCCGCCAGGGTCAACGAGACCTACGTCCAGCACATGGGCACCGCCTTCGGTTTTGGCGCCAGCATGCTGGTCGGCTCGCTCGCCTGTTTCGTACACGGCCTGTTTCCCTGGCTCTGCCTCACCCGGGGAAGCGACACCATCCGCGCCTTGCATCATCGCATGGTGAGCCATCGCGTCGTACGTCCGGAACCCGCCGGCCGCACCACGGCCGTCGCGGCAGGCGACTAGCCTCACCTTTCTCAGCGTTGGACGGCCTGCAGACCGGCTCGGCACTGCCGCCGCGGAGTGCTACGCTGCAACTTGGTTTTTGCGCCTCGCGTTCCTAGATCAAGGTTAACGATGGAGGGACCGCATGCACACGCCGCTCAGGATCACCTTTCAGAACACCCCATCCAGCGACGCCATCCGACAACTGATCGAAGAGCAAGCCGACCACCTCGAGCAATTCTTCGGTCGCATGACGGCCTGCCATGTCGTGTTCAAGCTGCCTGACGGCAACCATCGCACCGGCGGCCCCTACGAAGTCACTGTTCATATCAAGATGCCCGGCGGTACCACGGTCGACGTCGACCGCACCCCCGGCCTCGACGAGCGCTTCGCCGATCCGCAATTCGCCGTCAGCGACGCCTTCCGCCGCGCGCGCCGACGCCTGCAGGATCGCGCCAAGGTCATGCGGCAAGAGGTGAAGTCGCTGCACAAGCGCGTCGATCGTACGCTCGATCAGCCGGATTGATCGATCTAAGCCAGCGCGGGCGCCGGAAGCACCTTTTCCAGCGCCTGCCACAGGCTGGCCGGAGTCGAGGCCGTGAGGTCCTTGGGTATCCGGTGGCTCACCCGTTTCCTCACCTGCGGCGGGAGCAGCGTGTCGAGCTCGCCCAGGCTGCGCGGCGGCGCCACCACGATCAACCGGTCGTAGTGCTCGCACATGTCGTCGAGCGTTCTTGCCAGCTCGACGGTGAAGTTGTGCTTTTCGAGCTTGTGCGGATCGTGCGTCGGCTCGAAGCCATGTCGATGCGTTGCCGCCTCGGACGTGCCCGCGCCGCGGCCGGGCCGGTCGGAGACGATCTCCTGATTCGACAGCCTGCTGCCGGGGGCGACCATGTCGGCCCGGTCCGCGGGAACCAGCGTGCCCGCCTCATGTCGAGGTTCGAAGAAGCGGGCCCGCGCGCCATCGGCGACGACGATCAGGGTGCGCTTGTGTCGCGGTTCCATGGGCGGCGCCTGCGGGATCTTCGCCTTGCGCCGCGGCTTCATCACGGATTTGGTCATCGGCCGCCCTCCTCGACCAGCAAACGCCGGAGGATCGGGCCCGTTGCACCTACAGGCGGGTTTCGCGCCGCCACATCCACCAGAAGGCGGCGCCAACCACGACCAGCAGCAGCGCCCCGACCAGCAGCAGCATGGCCGACTCCTGGACCCAGGCCACGGCCGGCACCGACAGCGCGAGGAAGACGCCGACGGCGCTGATCCGCCACACCGTGGCATGCACGCCGGCGACGAAGGTTCCCAGCGCCAGCAGGATGAGCAGGGTGAGGCTGGTGGCGTTGTCATTGACCACGCCGCGCACCTCGGGAAGGAACATCAGCCACATCGCGCCCAGGAAGGCGGCCCAGTGCAATAGCTGGGTCACCACCAGCCGCATGCGCTCCGCTCCCGTCTCGAGCTGGCGCCAGCCCGAAGCGATGACGATCAGCGCATAGATCGGCGCCAGCGCCATCCAGTAGAAGTAGGTCGTGGTCCCCCGGAAACTGGTGAGCACGATGCCGCCTACGGCGAGGATCAACATGGCGGCGTACGGCAGATCCCGCAGCAGCCAGCGGCCGATACCTTCCGACTTGGATTGCGTGGCGTCGGTCATGCCCTACCGCGCATCCCTGGCGAGCTTCTTCTCGACCACGCGCGACCACAGCGTGGCGCCGAGCGTGATGATCTCGTCGTTGAAGTCGTAGCCCGGATTGTGGACCTCGCAGCCGCCCTCGCCGCCGCCGTTGCCGATGTTGATGAAGGCGCCCGGCACCTTCTCCAGCATGTAGGAGAAATCCTCGGAGGCCATGACGAACGGGCCCTCGCGGTTCATGTTGTCCTCGCCGACGATCTCGGCCGCCACATCGGCGATGAACTTCACCGAGTCCTTGTCATTGACCAGCGGCGGGAAGACCACCCGCACGTCGGCCTCGGCCTTGCCGCCCAAAGTCTGGGCGATGCCCTTGGAGATGGTCTCGATGCGCTCCTTGACCAGCGCCATGGTCTCCTTGCGAAAGGCGCGGATGGTGCCACGCAGCACCGCTTCCTGCGGGATGACGTTGTAGGCGTCGCCGGCATGCATCTGGGTGACCGAGATCACCGCCGAATCGAGCGCGGCGATGTTGCGCGACACCACGCTTTGCAGCGCCGAGATGATCTGGGTGGCGATGATCACCGGGTCGATGCCGCTCTCCGGCCGCGCGCCGTGCGCGCCCTTGCCGGTGATCTTGATGTCGAACAGGCCGCCGCCCGCCATCTGGGGGCCCGACCGGATGGCGAACTTGCCGACATCGAGCTTGGGCCTGTTGTGCATGCCGAAGATCTGCTCGCAGGGGAACTTCTCGAACAGGCCGTCCTTGACCATGGCCTCGGCGCCGCCGCGGCCTTCCTCGGCCGGCTGGAAGATGAAGTGCACCGTGCCGTCGAAGTTGCGGGTGGCCGAAAGATACTTGGCGGCTCCCAGCAGCATCGTCGTGTGGCCGTCGTGGCCGCATGCATGCATGCGGCCCTGGTGACGGCTGCGATGATCGAAGGTGTTGTGCTCGTCCATCGGCAGCGCATCCATGTCGGCGCGCAGGCCGATGGCGCGCGGATTGTTGCCGACGCGGATGGTGCCGACCACACCGGTCTTGCCGATGCCGGTCGTGACATCGCAGCCCCACTCCTTGAGCTTGGTCGCCACGATCTTGGACGTCCGCTCCTCCTCGAAGCCGAGCTCAGGATGGGCATGGATGTCGCGCCGGATGGCGGTCAGCTCGGCCGTGGCGGCGGCAATCTTGGGTTCGATCTTCATGTGGCTATCGGGACTCCGGAAGGAAGGACGTCATTACACGACGAAACTCGGCGCCATGCACGTTCGGATATGGCTATTCTGACGCGGGATCGGAGTGCACGGGAATGGCCGCACGCCTCGTCAAGATTATCTTCGAGCTTAATTCGCAAGATTGGCACGGACATGGAAGCGAGACTCTATGGGCTGTGCCAGTCTCAGCTGCGGCCGATGACGCGCATTTTCGGATCGAAAACTCGCCGTTCTTTGCGACGGGCATTGGCTATCTTGACGTGATCAAGGCCCAACCAACCGAGGATCCGACGATCCATCGGTTTGAAGAGATCGTCACCCGGGGCGGGCATTCGACTTATATGCTCCTCGTAGAGGAGAAGTCGTCCGGCTTCGGCATCCACTGGAGCGTTCTCGGGGCAAAGGGCTGCTCATACGAAAGCATGCACATCAAGCTCAGCATAGGCGAACGACTGCTATTGTCGGTCGATATTCCGCCCTCGGCCGACCTGCTTGAGGCATATGACGTCCTCAAGCAGGGAGCAGCCGACGGAACATGGATGTTCCAAGAGGGGTATGCTCATCTGCCGGCTTAGCTTGAGGCCTCAGGCTCCCTGGAGGAACGACGTCATCACGCGGCGAAACTCCGGCCCATGCACGTTCGGATACAGATGGCCACCGTCGGGAAGGACATAGGCCCGTGCGTCGGGGATCAGGCGCACCAGTTCCTCGGTGAAGTAAAGAGGCGTCACGGTATCGTCGCGGGCGCAGATGGCAAGCGCAGGCGAGCGCACCTTCTGCAGCTGCCCGCGCCGGTCGTGCGCCACGATGGCGGCAATGCGCGACAGCACGATCTCGGGAATCGGAATGGTCTCGGCCGCCTTGGCCTCGGCGACGGCGAGATCGGCGTCGTGGTCGCGCACCCACGACGGCATGTTGAGCGCCAGCGCGCTGCTCTTGAGATAGGCCAGCGGCCCGAGTTCCTTCAGCATGAGGGAGCGGACCTCGAACAGGCGGCGGAAGAAGGCGTCGGTCTTGGCCCAGGTCGCGCTCAGCACCAGCCGGTCGATGCGGTCGGGATGCTCGATGGCCAGCACCTGGCCCATGGCGCCGCCGGTCGAATGACCGCACCAATGCACCTTGTCGTAGCCCAGCGCATCGATCAGCTGCAGGGCGTCGTCGGCCATCTGCTCCACCGAATAGGTGATCTTCGACAAGGTGCTGCGCGCCGTGCCGCGATGATCATGCACGACCACGGTGAAATGTTCGGCGAGTCCGGGGACGTTTGCGTCCCAGAAGCGGCCGTCGCCGCCCAGTCCCGGGACCAGGAACAGCGGCGGGCCCGCCCCTCGACTTTCGTAGTAGAGCTCGGCACCGTCCCGGAGCTTGACGTGTGGCATCGAATCCCTTTCCGCTATAAATGACTTGGGGAGGTAAGCGCACGATGAAGCGCCTGTCGATTCTGGCGATCCTGCTGCTCGCCGGCTGCACCAGGGAGCAGCAGCCCTTGACCACCTTCATTCCGCGGCCGGCACCGGACGATCCGACGCCTGCCGGCATCGCCTATCTCTGCGACGGCCGCAAGGAAGTGAGCGTGGTCTATGCCAAGAACCGCGCCTCGGTCACCCTGGACGGCCGGACCTGGCGCATGGAGTACCAGCCGACCGGCGACGGCTTCCGGTACGTCGCCGCGGCGAACGAATGGGTCGGCCGCGACGATCTTGCCTCGTTGCGCGAGAGCGGCAGCGCCAAGCCGATCGCCTTCAACTGCCGGCCGCTGCGGCGGACGACCTAGGAGCTCTGCACGGTGGTCGTGACGGGCTGGCGCGGGGCCGATGAGATTGCCTGCACTGCTGGCACGGCACCCGACCTCGGAGATATTGCGTCGAACGACCCCTTATGGCACGCAATAACTAAAACCGGAGTTGACAAATTTGTGCACTTGAGTTATTTTGAGCTCTGCTCTATGCATCGTTCATCCGACGACCATCGCCCGCGCCAGATACCGTGCGAGCCCATCCGGCTGTTTCAGTCGGATGGGCGCACCCGGGCTCGGCGACGAGGGCGCCAGCGTCCCCTTCAAGACCGGTTGCGATAATTGCGGGAAGTCGACGGTGGCACAACGGATGGGGGGCGGCTTCTCAAGACCAACAAGAGGGTCGGGTGGGAAAGGCGGGAATGCCGGAAAATCCTTGGCCCCATTGCCGGCAGTGCAGGCACGGATCAACCCGTCATAATCACTGTGCAGAGCTACTGGTCGCCCTGACGCTAGGCTTTCAGCCACAGCTTGATCGCGAAGCCCACGATCGCCGTGACGCCGACGCCGGCGGCCCATAGGCCGACGAACCACAGCCACTGCCGCGCCTTGGGCATCAGTGGTTGCCCCTCAATGGTAGCCTTCTGGGCCGGTCTTGCCGCGGAACACCCAGTAGGAATAGCCGGTGTAGGCCAGGATGATCGGCACCATGATCAGCGCACCGGGCAGCATGAACTTCAGGCTCGCCGCCGGCGCTGCGGCTTCCCAGATCGTGATCTTGGGCGGCACGACATAGGGAAACAGGCTGATCCCCAGGCCGGCCAGGCTCAAGGTGAAGATCAGCAAGGTCATCAGGAACGGCGTGTAGTGATGGCGCCGTACCAGGCTCGCGAAGAAGACGACCGTGGCGATGGCGACCAGCAGCGGCACCTGTGCGGTGAACAGGATCTGCGGCCAGGCAAACCAGCGCTCCCAATAGGCATGGCTGAGGAAGGGCGTGTACGCACTCACCGCGGCGATTGCGACGATGGTGGCGATGCCGAGCCCGAAGGCCATGCGATAAGCCCGCACCTGGAGCGTGCCTTCGCTTTTCATGATCAGCCATGTCGCCCCCAGGAGCGCATAGCCGACGACCAGGCTCAAGCCGACCAGCGCGCTGAACGGTGTCAGCCAGTCGAACCAGCCGCCCGTATAGACGCGATCGTTGACGGCGATGCCCTGTAGCAGCGCACCGAGGGTCACACCCTGCGCAAACGCGGCGCCGATCGAGCCGATGCTGAACGCAAGGTCCCACCATGGGCGATGGCCGGGATCGCGCCAGCGGAACTCGAAGGCAACGCCGCGGAAGATCAGCGCCAGCAGCATGGCGACGACGGGCGCGTAGAGGGCCGACAGGATGGTGCCGTAGGCCAACGGGAAGGCCGCCAGCAGGCCGCCGCCGCCCAGCACCAGCCAGGTCTCGTTGCCATCCCATACCGGAGCAATGGTGTTCATCGCCGTATCGCGCTCGCGGCCGACTGGGATCCAGGAGAACAGGATGCCGATGCCGAGGTCGAAACCGTCCATCACGACGTAGGCGAAGATCGCGAAGGCGATGATGAAGGCCCAGATGGTGGGCAGGTCGAAGGCGAGCATCAGTTCCCTCCCTCGGCGACTTGGGGCGCCACTTGGGGCGCCGGCGTGATGCCCGCCGCCCGCACCGGCTGGCCGCGTCCTGGCCCCTCCTCACCACGGTGCGGCGCATGGCTCATCAACCGCAGGATATAGAGCACGCCCGCGCCGAACACGATGAAGTAGACGGCAATGAAGGCCAGCAGCGAGATCGCCACGGCCGGCGCCTGCAGCGGCGATACCGAATCGACGGTGCGCAGCAAGCCGTACACGGTGTAGGGCTGGCGGCCGACCTCGGTCGTGACCCAGCCCGCGATCACGGCGATGAAACCCGCCGGCCCCATGGCGACGGCGAAGCGGTGCAACAGCGGCCAGTCATAGAGCCTCTTCCGCACCCTCGCCCACAGGCTCACCAGCCCGAGCAGCAGCATCAGCGTTCCCAGGCCGACCATGATCCGGAAGGCCCAGAACACGATCGCCACCGGCGGCCAGTCCTTGCGGTCGACCGTGTCGAGGCCCTTCAGCGGCGCATCGAGCGAGTGCTTCAGGATCAGCGACGAGGCCTTGGGGATCTCGACGGCGTAGAGGTTCTTGCCCTCGGCCTGGTCGGGCCAGCCGAACAGCACCAGCGGCGCGCCATGATCGTGGCTCTGGAAGTGGCCTTCCATGGCCATGACCTTGACCGGCTGGTGCTCCAGCGTGTTCAGCCCATGCTGGTCGCCGGCCAGGATCTGCAACGGCGCCACCACCGCGATCATGCCCATCGCCATGGAGAACATGGTGCGCGCGCCGTCGTTAGTGCGCTCGCGCAGCAGATGCCAGGCGCCGACCGCGCCCACGACCAGCGCCGTCGTGAGATAGGCCGCGAAGACCGTGTGCACCAGGCGATACGGGAAGGACGGATTGAAGATGATGGTGAGCCAGTCGGCCGGCTGGAACTGGCCGTTGGCGGCGATGGTATGGCCCACCGGCGTCTGCATCCAGCTGTTGGCCGACAGGATCCAGAAGGCGGAGATGAAAGTGCCGACGGCAACGGCGAGCGTGGCCACGAAATGCAGCGTCTTGCCGACCCGGTTCATGCCGAACAGCATGACGCCCAGGAAACCGGCCTCGAGGAAGAACGCCGTCAGCACCTCGTAGGCCATCAGCGGCCCGATCACCGGGCCCGCCTTGTCGGCGAACACCGACCAGTTGGTGCCGAACTGGTACGACATGACGATGCCCGACACCACGCCCATGCCGAAGGAGAGCGCAAAGATCTTTAGCCAGTACTTGAAGAGGTCGAGATAGACCGAACGGCCGGTCCACAGCCACAAGCCTTCGAGCACGGCGAGATAGCTCGCGAGTCCGATGGTGAATGACGGAAAGATGAAATGGAACGAGACGGTGAACGCGAACTGCAGTCGGGCCAGCAGGGTGGCGTCCAATGAGTCGAGCATGGGCTTTCTCCCCCGGCAGATACGCGCCGTCTCAAACTATACGTGAGGCAAAGGCCGGCGATTTCAATGCGACAGTCAGTACATCCAACGCACCGACGAGGTCCGAGCGACTGCGCGCCGCACCGAGCGCCACGCGGATCGCGTGCTGTGGATTGCCGTCGACGCTGAAACTGTCGCTGGTCACCACCGCGAGCCCCTGTCGTTGTACATGCGCGGCGAACTCCGCTCGGGTCCACTCCGGCGGCAGCGCCAGCCAGACGTGATGTCCCTTGGGATGCGCGGCACAAGTGTGCCCCGAAAGCGCCTTGGCCGCCAGCTTCTGTCGTGCCGCAGCCTCGGCGGCGACGGCCGCGATGATGGCGTCGGCACTGCCGTCCTTCAGCCAGCGCAAGGCCAGCGCCACGGTGAGCGGCACCGGCATCTGCGACACCGTGCGCAGGGCATTGGCAATGGTCGATGCAGCGGTGCGGTCGGGCGTGAGCACGAACGACACGCGCAAGCCGGGGGCGATGCATTTGGCCAGGCTCGCCGCCAGATAGGCGCGTTCGGGAATCAGCGTAGCGATCGGCGGGACCTTGGGATCGAGGCTGCCATAGGCATCGTCCTCGAACAGCAGCAGGTCGCGCCGTCGGATAACGGTCGCGATCTGCTCGCGGCGCGCCGTGCCCATCGTTGCCGTCGTCGGATTGTGGATGGTCGGCACGAGATAGACCGCCTTGGAGGACTGCCGCCCGGCAGCTTCATCGAGAGCCGCCGGGATCACGCCCTCGCCATCCGCCTCCACGCCGATCAGCTTGACGCCCAGCGCCGCCGCGGCCGCCTTGAAGCCCGGATAGGTGAGACGGTCGGTCAGCACCGTGTCGCCGGGTTTGGTCGTCGCCAGCAGCAGCGCCATCAGAGCGGTCTGCGTGCCGGGCGACACGAGCAGGCGATGAGCCTCCGCCGTCCGCACCCGCCGGCGCAGCCAGTCGGCCGCCACGCCGCGATCGGAATCGCTGCCACCGGCGTGCTGGTAGCTCAGGAAATCGGAGATGCCGTAGTCGCGTTGCAAGGCCGCGAGACCGCGTGACACGCGGCCTTCGAGATCGGCCTCGATCGGCTCCGGCGGCAGGTTCATCGAGAGGTCGAAGTCGATCCCGGCAGCCGCCGCGCGTGGCGCCCGCACGCGGCTTTCGGCGACGAACGTCCCCTGCCCGACACGCGCCTCCGTGAGACCGCGGCGGCGCGCCTCGTTGTAGGCGCGGGTCACCGTGGTGAGGTCGACACCCAGCGCCTTGGCGAGCGCGCGATGCGTCGGCAGGCGATCGCCGCGATGCAGGCGACCCGATGCGATATCGGCCGCCAGGGCGCCGACGATGCCTTCGTAGACCGGTCCGGTGCCGTCGCCGAGTGTAGGGACCCAATCCATACAATTATCCTCGATTGCCATTGTCTGTATGGCTTATTGTATGGATATAAGCAACAGCGACGAGGGAGAAAGAGGATGGAGCCGAAAGCCGGTGCTGCCTTATTGAACGGCCTTCGCGGCCGCTGCCCGGCCTGCGGCAAGGGGCATCTGTTCCGGCGCTTCATGAAGGTGGCCGACGCCTGCGAGTCCTGCGGCGAGGCCTTTCACCATCATCGCGCCGACGACTTCCCCGCCTATCTGGTGATCGTGATCGTCGGCCATGTCGTCGTGCCGCTGACGCTCTATGTCGAGCTGGCGTGGGCGCCGTCCTACTGGTTGCACGCGGCGATCTGGCTGCCTCTGGTGCTGATCCTCTCGCTCGGCCTGCTACAGCCCATCAAGGGCATGGTGGTGGCGCTGCAATGGCACGCCGGCATGCACGGCTTCGCCGCCGCCAAGCGTGCCCGCAGGTCAGCCCCAGGCGTCGAACAAGTCGGCGATGGCGGCACGCTGCAGGCCGGCCCGAAGGCAGGTCTCGAGCAGCACGCGTGCCTTCAGGGGATGTAGACGGCCGCCCCAGATCAAACCGGCCTTGCGCAGGCCGATCTCCGACGTCGGACCACCATAGGTTTGCCGAAGCATCGGCCCGCCGCCGGCGCGCGGAGACACGACGGTCGGCATCGCCGCCGCCAGACGCGCGGTGACGTCGGCCAGGCGCTCCGGGATGTGGCCACCGCCCATCGCTCCCACGACAGCGCCGCGATAGTCGAGATGATCTGATGCGTTCAGCATCGCGTCGATCAGATGGCCCGGCTCGTCGAGCCCCATCCAAAGCAGCGCCACTGGCTGAGCCGCTCCATCGACTTTGCCGAGCTTCTTGCGCGTCGCCTCGATCGCATCACGCACCGGCAGGCTGAGCGGCACGATGCGGTCCTCGACCAAGGCAGCGAGCGGCCCGGTCTGCGGCGAGGCGAAGGCGTTGAGTCGCGTGGGATGGGCCTTGACGACGTCGGACACGGCATAGACCTCGTCCAGCATCACGGCGATGACGCCGAGCGAGCGTGCATGAGCGCGCACCCACGGATCACACGCCACACGCACGGCGGCTAAAAGGTTGCCCGGGCCGTCGGCCGACGTCAGTGACGGATTGCGCATCGCCGCCGTCACGATCACCGGCACGTCGCGCTCGAGCAGCAGATCGAGCAGGAAGGCCGTCTCCTCCAAAGTGTCGGTGCCCTGGGTCACGATCACGCCCTCGGCCGTCGAGGCCGCGATCTTGGCCGCCAGCGCGTGGATCTGGTCAAACGACAGCGAATGGCTGCCGACGCGCGACACCGTCTCGGCCTCGATGTCGGCAAGCGTGGCGAGCAACGGCACCGCCTTCACGAGATCGTCGGCGCCTCCGCCCATCTGCATGATGCCGCTGGGGTCGGGCCGTGTGGCGATCGTGCCGCCCAGCGCCAGGATATGGATACGCGGCTTGCTCATGCTCCCAACCTCAACGACCCGAAGAAACGATCGGCTTCCGGCGTGCGCTGCGCATCGGCCGGTGCGAGATAGGCGAGCGACACGAAGCGCCGGCCCTTCAGCAGCACGAGCTGGCGCAGCACGCTGCCGCCCGGCACCGAGCCGATCGATTCGGCTGCCGGCACGCCCTGCATGTCGCGCCAGTTGACGCTGGTCCACTTGCCGCCAGCCAGGCGCTGGGCGCGGTCGTCGAGCACGGATTGCAGGTAGGACCGCGGCTGGCGCAGATCGATGTCGGCAGGCAGCAGCGCGGTCTGCGCCACGAAGGACAGGCGGCGGTATTCCAGGCTGTAGGAATGGTAGGTGAAGGCCGTACCGCCGGGCGACTTCGTGTCGATCACCTTGTAGACCGGCTCACCGGGCATATCGACGAAGAAGGCGTTGCCGGGGCCGCGCACGGCGTACCAAGTCGACTGCGCGGCGACGGATCCCGCGGCCACCGCCACAGGCAGCGCAAGCAATCCACGCCGGCAAAGCATCATTGCGCGCCAAACTTCGCGCGCGCCTCAGCCTGCGTGTAGTAGCCGCGCGCCACGTCGCGTTCGATCGCTGCCGGGTCTCGCTTGGCCGGATTGCCGAAGCCGCCGCCGCCTGGCGTCGACACGCGGACGACATCGCCGACGCCGATCTGGATGTCCTGGTCCTTGGAGAGATGCGGTGGCCGATAGGTCTTGCCGCGCTGGTTCACCTCGACGGTGTTGGTGCCGCCGTCCTGGCCGCCCAGGACGCCCTGCGGTCCGGTGCGGCCGTGATCCATCACCATGGACACACGCGCCTCTCCGCGGCGCAGCTTGATCGCGTAGTTGATGCCGAAGCCGCCGCGAAACTCGCCGGCGCCGCCCGAGCCCTCGCGCAGGGAGAACTCTTCGAACAGCACCGGATAGAACTGCTCCAGCACCTCGACCGGCGGCATCTTGGAGATGCCGATGGTCGAGCAGCCGTTGCTCAGGCCGTCGCCGCCCTGGAAGCCGCCGTAACCGCCGCCGGTGAAGAGATACATTATGTAGTTGCGGTTGCGCTCGGGATCGTAGCCGCCGACGCCGAGATTGCCCGATGTGCCCGCAGGTGCCGCAAACAACAGGTCGGGAATCGCCTTGGTCATCGCCGCGAACACCGCCTCGGCGATGCGCTGGCTCACCTCGGCAGCGCACCCCGACACCGGCCGCGGATACTTGGCGTAAAGGAACGTGCCCTCGGGCTCGACGATCTTGAGGGGCTCGAAAGTGCCGGCGTTGATCGGGACCTCGGGGAAGATGTGCTTTACAGCGAGGTAGATCGCCGACTTCGTCGTGGCGATGACGCTGTTCATCGGCCCGCGACACGGCGGGCTGGAGCCTGTCATGTCGAAGGTGAGATCCTCGCCCTTCTTGGTGATCTTCATCCTGATCACCAGCGGCTCGTCGACCACGCCGTCGCTGTCGACCTGCGAGCTGCCTTCGTAGACGCCGTCGGGGATGCCGGCGATCTTGGCCCGCATCTGACGCTCCGCACGATGGCGCATCTCGGCGATCGCCTGGCGCACGACCTCCGCACCATAGCGGTCGATCAGCGCCGTCAACCGCTGCTCGCCGGTGGTGAGCGCCGCCGCCTGGGCCTTGATATCGCCGATGCGCTGGTCGGCGATGCGGATGTTCGACAGGATGATGGACAGGATCTCCTGGTCCATCTCGCCCTTCTTGAAGAATTTCACGGGCGGCAGGCGCAGGCCTTCCTGCTCGACTTCCGTGGCGCTGGCCGAGAAGCCGCCCGGCACCATGCCGCCGACATCGGGCCAATGGCCGGTGTTGGCCAGCCAGGCGAACAGCTCGCCTTTGTAGAAGAACGGTTTCACGAACCGCACGTCCATCAGATGCGTGCCGCCGAGATAGGGATCGTTGACGATGAACACGTCGCCCGGATCGACCTTGCCGGCGTAGTGGCTCTTCACGCGCTCGATCACCGCCTGGGTCGAGAACTGCATGGTGCCGACGAACACCGGCAGGCCGAGCTCGCCCTGCGCGATCAAGGCGCCGTCTCCGGCATCGTAGATGCCGTCCGAGCGGTCCATGCCTTCGGAGATCACCGGCGAGAAGGCCGCGCGCACGAAGGCCAAGTCCATCTCGTTGCAGACCTGGATCAGGCCGTTCTGGATGACAGTCAGCGTGACGGGATCGAGATTCGACATGTCCTAATGACTAACACACGATTTACAACTCCACATCGCCCTTGAGCAGGCGCTGCACGATGCCGCGGTTCAGGATCTCGTTGGTGCCATCGGCGACATTGACAATGCGCAAGGAGTGCCAGGCGTGGTGCAGGCCGACCTCGTTGGTGAAGCCCATGGCGCCGTGGGTCTGCATGGCGCGATCGACGGCGCGATAGCCGACCTGCACCGAATAGGCCTTGGCCATCGACAGTTCCTTGACGGCGGGCGCACCCTGGTCGAGCAGCAGCGCGGCGTTCAGCCCCATGAGATGCGCGCCATGCAGCTCGGTAGCGCTCTCCGCCAGTGGGAAGGTCACGCCCTGGTAGTCGGCGATCGGCCGATCGAAGGCCTTGCGCGTCTTGGCGTATTCCAGGGCGAGCTCGAGCGCCCAGCGGCCGTAGCCGACAGCGCGCGCCGAATTGTAGATGCGGCCCAGCGACACGCCGTAGAGCGCGGCGGCGAAGCCCTGGTGCAGCTCGCCCACGACCTGCCAGGGTTCGACACGCACGTCCTCGAGGCGCAACTCGGCTTCGTCGCCGCCGATATGGCCGAACAGCTTTATGACGCGCTGGACCTCGAACCCGGGCGAGTCGGTGGGCACCAGGAACGCGCTGATGCCGCCGCGGCGCTGCGTGGCGCGCTCAGGATCGGTCACCGCGAAGACGATGCAGTAGTCGGCGACAGGCGCGTTTGACGTCCAGATCTTGCGGCCCGTGAGGCGCCAGCCATTGCCGTCGGGACGCGCCTTGGTGGCGAGCGCTGCGGCGTCCGAACCGGCGCCGGGCTCCGACAGGCCGAAGCACATTGACGCCTCGCCCGCCATCATCGGCGCCAGCATGCGCTCGCGCGCTTGGTCGGTGACTTTCTCGAGCAGCCTGCTCGGCCCGAAGGCCCAGTGGCTGATGACATAGAGCATCAGCCAGTTCTGCGGCCCGCACAGCCGGAACAGCGCCTCCCAGCCGACATAATAGGCAAGGTGCCCCAACCCGCCGCCGCCCAGCGATTCGGGCACGCACATGTTGTAGTAGCCGGCCTTGGCCGAGACGCGCCGCACGTCGTCGATCAACGCCTTCAGGGCATCTGAAAACCGCCCGTCCTCGCGATAGCGCCGCCGCGGATCCTCGAACAGGTCATGGTGCGCGGCGTGGCGCGGCAGGATTTCCTTGCGCGCGAAGTCGAGCAGGCCGTCGCGAACGGCGCGCACGTCCTCCGGCAGTTCCCAGGCAATGGCGGACACCGAAATACCTCCGTAACGCCGATGTGGTCATTCTCGGGGGCATTGTTGGCACGGTCCCTGCGGGGTGCCAGCGCCGAGAGATCGGGCAAACCGCGATACGAGACCTGCATTGCGGACTGGCGGCAAAGCCCGGTCGATACGATATGATAAAGACCTTACCTCCCAACCCTTTCCGCACGGACAGCCCATGAACGCGCCGATGGCCGCGAACGACCTCAATTTGATGAAATTCGGCATCGGCCAGCCGGTGCCGCGGCAGGAGGACCCCACCCTGCAGCGCGGCGAGGGCCGTTACACCGACGATCTCAGTCTGCCCAACCAGGCCTGGTGCTACATGGTGCGCAGCCAGATGGCGCACGGGATCATCAAGAGCATCGACACCAGCGAGGCCAAGAGCATGCCGGGCGTCCTCGGCGTGTGGACCGGCAAGGACCTGAACGAGGCCGGCTACGGGCCGCTCAAGACCCTGATTCCCGTGCCGAACCGCGACGGCACGCCGATGAAGATGCCGACGCGCCATTCGCTCGCCACCGACAAGGTCCGGTTCGTCGGCGACCCGGTGGCGTTCGTCGTCGCCGAGACCCTGGCCCAGGCCAAGGACGCGGCCGAAGCGGTGATGGTCGACATCGAGCAGCTGCCGGCCGTCACCGACGCACGCGAGGCGACCCAGGCCGGCGCACCGCTGGTGTTCGACGAAGCGCCGGGCAACATCTGCGTCGACTACCTCTACGGCGACACCGCGAAGGTGGCCGAGGCCTTTGCCGCGGCCGCACACGTCACGCGCCTACGCCTGGTCAGCAACCGCATCGTCGTCTGCGCCATGGAGCCGCGCTCGGCGCTCGCCGAATACGACGCCACGAGCGACCGCTACATCCTGCGCTGCGGCAACCAGGGCGCCTTCGGCCTGAAGCACCAGATGGCCGATCTGCTCAAGATCAAGCCCGACCAGATGCGCATCTTGACCGGCAATGTCGGCGGCTCGTTCGGCATGAAGGGCTCGCCCTACCCCGAGTATGCCGGGCTGTTCCATGCCGCGAAGATCATCGGCCGTCCGGTGAAATGGACCGACGAGCGCTCGGGCTCGTTCCTGAGCGACCAGCATGGCCGCGACCACGACTTCGACGCCGAGATGGCGCTCGACAAGGACGGCCGGTTCCTCGCCGTGCGTCTCACGGGCTTCGCCAATGTCGGCGCCTATCTCGCCAATGTCGGTCCGCTGATGGGCTCGATGGGCGTCACGCGCAATCTCGCCGCGATCTATCGCACGCCGCTGATCGAGGTCGCGACCAAGGTCGCCTTCACCAACACCTCGCCGGTCGGCGCCTATCGCGGTGCCGGGCGGCCCGAGGCCAACTACTTCATGGAGAGGCTGATCGACACGGCGGCGCGCGAGATGGGCATCGACAAGGTCGAGATGCGCAAGCGCAACCACATCAAGCCGGAGGAGATGCCCTTCAAAACCGCCTCGGGCACGACCTACGACAGCGGCGAGTTCACGGCCCTGCTCGACAAGGCGTTGACGCTGGCCGACGTCGCGGGCTTCGAGGCGCGCAAGGCCGAAAGCAAGCAGCGCGGCAAGCTGCGCGGCCTGGGCATCGGCGACTTCCTCGAGGTCACCGCGCCGCCGATGAAGGAGATGGGCGGCATCCGCTTCGAGCCCAACGGCGACGTCTCGATCATCACCGGCACGCTGGACTACGGCCAGGGCCACTGGTCGGCCTTCGCGCAGGTGCTGACCGAGAAGCTGGGCGTGCCGTTCCACAGGATCAAGTTGATCCAGGGCGACAGCGATCTCCTGATCGCGGGCGGCGGCACCGGCGGCTCGAAGTCGATCATGGCGAGCGGGGCGGCCATCGTCGAAGCCTCCGACAAGGTGATCGACAAGGGCAAGCAGATCGCGGGCGTCGCGCTCGAAGCCTCGCCGGTCGATATCGAGTTCAAGCGCGGCCGCTTCACCATCGTCGGCACCGACCGCGGAGTCGGAATCATGGAGCTGGCCGAGCGCCTGCGCGGCGGGATGAAGCTGCCCGAGGGTGTGCCGGACACGCTCGACGTCAGCCACGTCCACGAGGCCGCGCCGTCGGCCTTCCCCAACGGCGCGCATGTCGCCGAGGTCGAGATCGATCCCGACACCGGCTGGGTCGATGTCGTGAAGTACACCATGGTCAGCGACTTCGGCACGGTCATCAATCCGCTGCTGGTCGAGGGCCAGAGCCATGGCGGCGTCGTGCAGGGCATCGGCCAGGCGCTGTTCGAGCGCACGGTCTACAGCGAGGACGGCCAGTTCATGACCGGCAGCTTCACCGACTACGCGCTGCCGCGGGCCTCCGACACGCCGTTCTTCACCATGGGCTACCACTCGGTGCCGGCCAAGACCAACGTGCTGGGCGCCAAGGGCTGCGGCGAGGCGGGCTGCGCCGGCTCGCTGCCGTCGGTGATGAACGCGATCTCCGATGCGCTGGGCGGCAAGCACATTAATATGCCGGCCACACCCGAGCGCGTGTGGGAGGCGCTGCATTCCTGAGTGCTGATGTTGCCATCGTCGGCTGTGGGCCGGTCGGCGCGCTTCTAGCGAACCTACTGGGTCAGAGCGGGCTCGCGGTCGATGTCTACGACCGCGAGCGCGAGATCTTTCCTCTGCCGCGCGCCGTGCATTTCGACGGCGAGGTCATGCGCATCTTCCAGAGCGCCGGACTCGCCGAGAAGATCGCCAACGTCGCCCGCGCCTCCTCGCGCGGCATGCATTTCGTGAACGGTGACGGGCGCACGCTCATGGTCCGTCGCGGCATCGACGGGCCGGGACCGCACGGCTGGGCCGGCAACTGGTACTTCCATCAGCCCATCCTCGAAGCCGTGCTGCGCGAAGGCCTGAAGCGCTTCGCCAATGTGCGTGTCCATCTCGGCCACGAAGTGGCGTCGGTCGACGATCTCGACGCGCGCTACGTCGTCGGCTGCGACGGCGCGCGCTCGTTGGTGCGCCAGGCGATCGGCAGCCACCACGTCGATCTCGGCCTGCACCAACCCTGGCTGGTCGTCGACCTCCTATGCGATCCGACGAGCGCTCGAGTTAAGGCGCTGCCCGACTACACGATCCAGCTCTGCGATCCGGCGCGGCCGATGACGGTGGTGAATGTCGGCGGCGAGCGGCGGCGTTGGGAGATCATGCTGATGCCGGGCGATGCGCCAGCGCGACTCACCGATCCCGACATCTTCTGGCCGATGATGGCGCGCTGGCTGGGGCCCGATGATGCGCGGCTGGAGCGCGCCGCCGTCTACACCTTCCATTCGGTGGTGCAACAGGGTTGGCGCGAGGGCCGGCTGCTGCTGGCCGGCGACGCCTGCCACCAGACGCCGCCGTTCCTCGGCCAAGGCATGTGTGCGGGCATGCGCGACGCCGCCAACCTCGCCTGGAAACTCGTGGCGGTCATCAAGGACGAGGCACCGGACTCGCTGCTCGACACCTACGAGAGCGAGCGCTTGCCGCATGTGCGGACCTTCATCGATCTCGCCGTGAAGCTCGGCGGCGTGCTGCAGGAAACCGATCCTGCGGCGGCAGCCGAACGCGATCGCCGCTTCGAAGCGGGCGCCGAAATGTTCGATTTCCCGCAGCCACAGCTCGGCCCGGGCTTCCGCCTCGACGCGCCTGCGCCCGTCGGCACGATCTTCCCTCAGCCGCACCTGTCCGACGGCCGCCTGATGGATGAGGCGATCGGCCAGCGTTTCGCGGTCATCGGCGAGCCGGCGCTGCTGAATGGCCTTGCGACCGAGGCGGTGCTGCTACCCGGTGTCGGACTGGACTGGCTCGCCAGGAACGACGTGCGCGCCGCGATCCTGCGTCCCGACCGATACGTCTTCGCCCTGGTCCGTGATCATGAGGCGCTGGTCGCCAGCCTCCGTCAGTCTTCCATGCGCCAGCCGTCGCACGTCGTCAGCTGAGCGGAGCACGGCGCGAACGACCAGCCACGCAGCGTCTTGCCGCCGATCGGCGTGGCCGTGACCTCGACATACTTGCCCTCGCAGCCATGGATCGCAGATACCGCGACGCTGTCGGGTCCCCAGTTGTCGCCCTTGAAGCGCGCCACAGCCTGCGTATCGCGGCGCGGCCCCGAGCGAAGCGGCACAGTAGCGAGCTGGGCGCCGACCAGCCCTCCCCAGATCCAGCCTCGGCCATCAGCGGCATGCTCGGCATCCAGTTTCATGCCGTTCGCGGGATTGGGGTCCTTGATCAGAAGCCAGCCACCCTTGGACCCGACGATGTCGAACTCCACGCCGGTCCATTCATCCGCTGCGATCCTGGTGAGCGGCGCGAGATGGCCGATCACGGGCGCGTCGACGCGCGGCGCGTTCCGGATGTTGGTGCCCTTGGGATCCTTGTCCTTGGCCCAGCCGCGCGCCTCGCATTGCGTGGCGCCGGCCGTATCGAGCGGTGCCGCCGCGGCCTGCGTCGTGGCCAGGGCGGCCCCCAGCAACACGACGGTCAGGCGCGGCGCGCGCATCGCCGTCAGGCCGGCGTGAACATCGGCAGCGGCGGGCCGTCGCCCTCGGTCGGCTTGAACACGACCTTCACCGGCTGCTCGCACTTCAGCTTGTCGAAATCGCAGTCGACGATGTTGGTCACCATGCGCGGACCCTCCGCCAGCGTGACGTAGGCCATGGCGTACGGCACCGGCGCCCGGCGCATCACGCTGTAGGAGTAGATCGTACCCTTGCCCGAGGCCTCGATCCATTCCGTCTTGTCGCTGAAGCAGAATGGACAGATCGTGCGCGGATAGTGGTGCAGCTCGCCGCAGCTCGTGCACTTGCGGATCAGCAGCTTGCCCTGGGCGGCAGCGTCCCAATAGGCCTGGGTCTCCTGGCTAACGGAAGGAGCCGGCAGCTTGCGCTCTTTCGTATCGGCCATGACTTACTCCCTCTCCAGAATGACGGTACCGCTGCCGTGGCGCAGGCCGAGCGAGCCGCCTGTGCCGTGTGCCAAAGCGAGATCGCAGTTCTTCACCTGCACCTTGGGATGCGCCTCACCGCGCAACTGGCGGACGGCTTCGAGGACCTTGGTGAGGCCACCGCGGTTGGCGGGATGGTTGCTGCAGAGCCCGCCGCCGTCGGTATTGAAGGGCAGCTTTCCCACGCCCGAGATCAGGTTGCCGTCGGCCACCAGCTTGCCGCCCTTGCCCTTCTCGGCAAAGCCCAGGTCCTCGAGCTGCATCAGCACGGTGATGGTGAAGCTGTCGTAGATCGACACGTATTTCATGTCGCTGGGCTTCACGCCCGCCTCGGCAAATGCCGTCGCACCGCTGAAGCGCGCGCCCGAGTAGGTCAGGTCGACCTTGCCGCCCATCTGGGTCTTCACGAATTCGCCGGCACCGATCAGCTTGACCTTGGGACGCTTGAGCGACTTCGCGATCTCGGGCGCCACCACGACGATGGCGCCGCCGCCGTCGGTGATGACGCAGCAGTCGAGCCGGTGCAGCGGATCGGAGATCATCGGCGAGTTCACGACGTCCTCGACCGTGACCACGTCGCGCAGCAGCGCGTGCTCGTTGTATTGCGCGTGGTGCGAGGCGGCGACCTTGATCCAGGCAAGCTGCTCGGAGGTCGTGCCGAACTCGTGCATGTGGCGCATGGCGCACATGGCATACATGTTCACCACCGTCGGCCCGTAGGGGAACTCGAAGGGCTCGTCGGGCGTCGGCGTGCCGCCGCGCGAGCGCGGCACGGTGCCGGTGGCCATGCCCTCGGCGCGCGGCCGGCCGGCGAGCGTGATCAGCGCCACCTTGCACTTGCCCATCGCGATCGCCTCGGCGGCGTGGGCGACATGGAGCAGGTAGGAGGAGCCGCCGGTATCGGTCGAATCGACGTGGCGCGGCTTCAGGCCCATGTACTCGACCATGGACATCGGCCCCAGGCCGGGCGCGTCGCCGGCGCAGAAATAGCCGTCGACGTCGTCCTTGGTGAGACCGGCATCCTCCAGCGCGCCCTTGGCGACCTGGGCGTGGATTTGCGCCAGCGAAATGTCCTTGGCGAGCCGCGTCGGGTGCTCGTAGATGCCGGCAATGTAGGCTTTGCCCTTGATGCTCATCGGCGGGCCAACTCCCTCTCTATGTTGCACTGCATCGTGGGCGATTAGGAGCTCACGGAAAAGCGACAACTTCCGCCCTGAAAAACCATGCTATCGTTTGGCCAACCAACAAAGGGGGGGCGCATGCTGGGTCGTCTGCTTTCCGTCATCGTCGCGAGCCTGTTCGCTTTCGCGGGTGCAGCGCACGCGCAGGGCAAGGCCGAATTGCTGTGGTACAGCCAGGCCGCCTTCAAGCTCACCACGCCGGGCGGCAAGGTGATCATGATCGATCCCTGGATCATGGGCGCCACCAAGATCCCGCCCGAGCTGAAGGACCTCTCCAAGATCGGCAAGGTCGACCTGATCCTCGTGACGCACGGCCACGGCGATCATCTCGGCGACGCCATGGAGATCGCCAAGACGAACGATGTCCCGATGTGGGCGCCGGCCGGCCTCAACCAGATGCTGCTGACGCTCGGGCTCATGCCGGCCAAGCTGGTGCCACGCATGAACAAGGGCGGCACCATCGAGCCTTTCCCCGGCGTGAAGATCACGCAGGTTCATGCCGAGCATTCGTCGGAGATGATCCTGAAGGATCCGGCGACCGGCAAGGACACCAGCTACTTCGCGGGCGAGCCGGTCGGCTTCATCATCCAGCTCGAGAACGGCTTCAAGATCTACCACATGGGCGATACCGGCCTGTTCGGCGACATGAAGTTCATCGGCGAGTACTACAAGCCCGACCTCGTGCTGGTGCCGATCGGCGGTCATTTCGTCATGGACCCGAAGGACGCGGCCTACGCCATCAAGGAACTGATCAAGCCCAAGATGGCCTGGCCCATACACTACGCCAGCAACCCCTTGCTCCGGGGCACGCCGGCCGAGTTCAAGGCGGCGATGGGCCAGACCTCTATCCAGGTGATCGACGCCGAGCCGGGCGCGAAGAAAGAATTTTAAGCGTGCTTGGACCGCGGGCCTCCAGGCCCGCGGTCCAACGAACTCTGACTACTCCGCCACGTCGCGTGCGCCGACGGTACGCGACCGGAACTCGTCCGGCACCTCGCGGCCGACATCGGTGAAGGCCTTCTTCACCGCCGCCACGGTCGGTCCGAACACCGCCTTGCGGTTCTCGCGCGACCAGCTGTTCGAGCCGATGATGGTGTCGAGCGAACCCTGGAAGCGCGGCATGACGTAGCGCGCGAACAGCTCGTACGACCGCAGCGTCTGCTCGCGATTGGCCCATTCGTGGGCGCGGAACAGGATGCCGCCGAAGCCGCCGTTGGAGTAGCCCAGCAGCTGCTCGATCCCCTTGGCCACCGTGTCGGGCGTGCCGACCAGGGTCGTGCCGTTCTTCACGCCGTCGCGCAGCGGATTGTCCGAGCGACCGGGCGGGCGGCCCAGCGTGTCCTCGAAGTAGGTCACGGTCTCGCACCGCTCGCCGGCATGGACCTCGCGTAGCGCCTGCTCGTCGTCGTCAGCGAGATGCGCGTTGACCACGATGCGCCACTTCGAGCGGTCGGCCTTGTGGCCGTGCTTGGCCGCCGTGTCCTCGTAGATCGCCCACTGCTTGGCCATCGCCTCGGGCCCGCCCGGCAGGCCGGCGCCGATCGACAGCACGCCAAGCCCATGCTTGCCCGCGGCGATCATGCCCGACGGCGTGATGGTGCTGGCGCAGGCGATGGGGAAATGCGGGTACGAATACGGCGCGAGATGCAGGCGCGCCTCCTTGAGCTCGAACCAGTCGGTCTTCATCGTGACCGGCTCCTCGCACTTCAGGAGCTGCATGATCGCCGACAGCGACTGCTCCATGCGATCGCGCTGGGTCGAAGGGTCGATGCCCATCATGTAGGCGTCGGATGGCAGCGCACCCGGGCCGCAGCCCAGCATGGTGCGGCCGCGCGACATGTGGTCGAGCTGCACGAAGCGGTTCGCCACCATCAGCGGATGGTGATAGGGCAGGCTGGTGACGCCCGAGCCCAGGCGGATGTAGCGCGTGCGCTCGATGGCGGCGCCGATGAACACTTCCGGCGAGGCGATGGTCTCCCACCCAGCGGAATGGTGCTCGCCGATCCAGGCCTCGTCGTAGCCCAGCTCGTCGAGCCACTCGATCAGCTCCATGTCGCGCGCCATGCCGAGCGTGGGGTTCTCGCCCAGCCGATGGAACGGCGCGAGGAAAATTCCGAACTGCAAGCCCTTGTGATTGCCGGTCTGTGCCATTTGACCTCCGTGAGTTTCACCGTAGCACGCGCGCGCCGTTGACCGAAGCCACGGCTTGCGCCGATCATCGCGCAATGACCACGGAATCCCTGCCCCTGCGGCGCTTCACCATCGTCGAGGTGAACGACGCTGGCGTGCCGCTTTGCCTCAGGCTGGCGACCTCGCTCGCCGCCAAGATCGCGGCCGACCTCGGCGCCGACGTCCTCAAGATCGAGCCGCCGGGCGGCGATCCGGTGCGGCAAGCCGCGCCGCTGCTGCCGTCCGGTGCCAGCGCGCTCTTCCAGTTCCTCAATACGTCCAAGCGCTCGCTCGTGCTCGACCTCGGGACCGAGTCGGGCCGTGCAAATCTCGTGCAATTGCTCGACCGCAGCCATGCCTGCCTGTTCGAGGAGCCGGCCGCGATCGCCCCCTTGGCCCGCGCGGCCAAGGCGACGCCGATCGAGATCGCTGCCTTTCCGGCGGAACTGGATGCCGCCACGCGACCGGTCAGCGAGCTCTCCATCCAGGCGCTGGGCGGCCTGATGCACATGATCGGCGAGCCCCAGCGCAAGCCGCTGAAACTCGGCGGCCACCAGGCGTCCTATGCTGCCGGCCTGACCGCCTTCACGGGTCTTGCCGCCGCGCTGGCCGCGCGCGATGCCGGGCTGCGCCCGCCGCATGTCCGCGTGTCGCTGGCCGAGGTCATGCAGTGGGTGAACTGGAAGGCCGCCTCGGGTGCCGCTGCCACCGGCACCTCGCCCGGCCGCGAGGGCAAGGCCTCGGAATTCCAGGTCATGCCGTGCCGCGACGGCCATGTCGCCGTCGTGTACACCGTCACGCAGTGGCCCGCGACGCGCACCTTGATCGGCGATCCGCGGCTCAACGACGAGAAGTTCGCCACGCGCGCCGGCCGCCGCAAGCACATCGCCGAACTCTACGCGATCATCGCGCCCTGGTTCACCGACAAGACGCGCGCCGAGATCCAGAAGACGGCGCAGTCCAAGGGCGTGCCGTTCGGCCCGATCTTCACGCCGGCCGAGCTGCTCGAGACCGAGCAGTACGTCGCCCGCGGCTTCTTGGCGAAGATGACCCATCCCGAGATCGGCAAGCTTTTGATCCCGCAGCTTCCGGTGCAATGGAACGGCCGCTCCTTCGCGCCGCGTCCCGCTCCGTCCCTCGAGCGCGCGGAGCTCGCGGCATGAGCGGGCCTCTCGCCGGCGTGCGCGTCCTCGACTTCGGCCTGCTGACGGCCGGCGCCAATACCTCGGCCATGCTGGCCGATCTCGGCGCCGATGTGATCAAGATCGAATCGGGCGCCTACCTCGATCCCTTCCGCGTCGTCGGCAAGGTGGACAACGACGAGGGCTGGTGGAACCGCTCGCCGCAGTTCCGCTTCACCAACCGCAACAAGCGCGGTCTCGCCCTCAATCTGAAAGATCCCGAGGGCCAGCGCGTGATCCGCGAGCTCGCCAGGCACTGCGACGTGGTGGTCGAAAACTTCCGCCGCGGCGTGCTCGACCGCGCGGGATTGGGCTACCAGGCGCTGAAGGAGATCAATCCGCGCATCGTGTTCGCGGCCATTTCCAGCCAGGGCGATACAGGGCCCGAGCGCATGAACGTGTCGTTTGGCAGCACGCTCGACGCCACGTCGGGCATTGCCTCGCTCACCGGCTACGAGGGCGAGGAGCCGCGCATCTCGGGCATGGACGTGAACTACCCCGACCAGATCGTGTCGCTGTTCGCGACCGGCATCGTCATCACGGCCGTGATGGAGGCCCGTCGCAGCGGCAAGGGCGCCTTCCTCGACTTCTCCCAGCGCGAGGTCGCGTCCTTCACCCTGGGCGAGGAGATCCTGGCCGCCTCCGCCGATCCATTGCACTCCCTCGCCCCGCGCGACAACGGCACGCGACAGGATGCCTACCGCTGCAAGGACGGACGATGGATCGCCGTCACGCACGACGAGCACGGGCTTGCCGCCTGGTGCGCCAACCAAGACAGAGACGACGCCGTGGCCTCCCTGCTCGCGCGCGGCATCGCCGCCGCGCCGTGCAACGACGGCAACGACCTGCTGAATGACAAGGACCTCGTCGGGGTAACGCTGGTACGCGACGAGCACGGCGGCCTGGTGAAGGGCCTGCCGTACCGGCTCGACGGCAAGGGCATCACCATTGAACGCGCAGCCCCCGATCTCGGCCAGCACACCGACGAGGTGCTGCGCGAGCTCTTGGGCTACGACGACGTCGAACTGGCGAAGCTGAAGACATCCGGCGTGACGTCGACGACGCCGACCGTGGGAGATGTGTGATGGCGCGCGCTGAAGTGCACAAGATCATGGAGCGCATGGCGATCCCCGCCATCGCCGCGCCCATGTTCCTGGTCTCCAATCCGGCCCTGGCGCTCGCCTGCTGCAGCGAAGGCATCATGGGCAGCTTCCCGGCCCACGGCACGCGCAGCCGCGAGGAGTTCCAGGGCTGGCTCGACGAGATGCAGGACGGCATCAAGCGGGTGGAGGATGCGGGGAAGAAGCCCGCGCCCTGGGCGGTGAACCTGGTCGTCCATGCCTCCAACCCGCGCTATCCCGGCGACCTCGAGCTGGTCGAAAAGTACAAGGTGCCGGTCGTGCTGACGTCGAAGGGCGCGCCGGGCGACGCCATCAAGCGCATCCATGGCTGGGGCGCCGTGGCGTTGCACGACATCGCCAACCGCCGCCATGCCGAGAAGGCGCTGGAGGCGGGCGTCGACGGCGTCATTGCCGTGGCCGGCGGCGCCGGCGGCCATACCGGCACCATCAATCCCTTCGCCCTGATGAACGAGGTGCGCCAACTCGGCGATCACTTCGCCGTCGTGCTGGCCGGCGGCCAGACCACGGGCCGCGACGTGCTGGCCGCCGAGGCGATGGGAGCAGACCTCGCCTATATCGGCACGCGCTTCATCGCCACCCAGGAGGCGATGGCGGCGGCGGCGCACAAGGACATGATCCTGAAGACGCGCTCCACCGACGTCTTCCTCACCGCCTCGATCGACGGCGCCCCCGCCAACTGGCTGACGCCGAGCCTTCTGGCCGCCGGCATCGACCTCGACGTCCTGCGCACGACCCTGCCCAGCAAGATCGTCTCGGCGCAGGACAACAAGAAGCGCTGGAAGGACATCTATACGGCGGGCCACGGCGTCGGAAACATCGAGGACGTCCCGACTGCGGCCGACCTCTGTCGGCGATTGGTCGAGCAGTATCGCGAGGCCAAGCAGGGATTTATGCGGCTCACGGCCTGACTGTCATCCCGAGCGCAGCGAGGGACCTTTAAGGCCGCAGGAAAGGCCCCTCGCTGCGCTCGGGATGACAGCGGGCGCGAGCCGACGTCGTGCTTTCCGCCTCGCGCGTCGACTCCGGTGGCATCGGTCGCTCCCCTGCTCTAGGCTTCGCCCCCTGATTTCCCAGGGGGACGAGCGTGAAGACAAAGGCGGCAGTCTGCTTCGAGGCCGGCAAGAACCTCGAGATCGAGGAAGTCGACCTCGAGGGGCCGAAGTTCGGCGAGGTGCTGGTCGAGATCAAGGCGTCGGGCGTCTGCCACACCGACGAGTTCACGCGCTCGGGCGGCGATCCCGAAGGCCTGTTCCCGGTGATCTTCGGCCATGAGGGCGCGGGCGTCGTCGTCGACGTCGGCCCGGGAATCGTATCGCTGAAGAAGGGCGACCACGTGATCCCGCTCTACACACCGGAATGCCGGCAGTGCAAATCCTGCGTCTCGGGCAAGACCAACCTCTGCACCGCCATCCGCTCGACGCAGGGCCAGGGCGTGATGCCCGACGGCACTTCGCGCTTCTCGCTCAAGGGCAAGAAGGTCCATCACTACATGGGCTGCTCGACCTTCTCGAACTACACGGTGCTGCCCGAGATCGCGCTGGCCAAGATCCGGTCCGACGCGCCGTTCGACAAGGTCTGCTACATCGGCTGCGGCGTCACCACCGGCATCGGCGCGGTGATCAACACCGCCAAGGTCGAGGCCGGCGCCAACGTCGTGGTGTTCGGCCTGGGCGGCATCGGCCTCAACGTCGTGCAGGGCGCGCGCCTGGTCGGCGCCAACATGATCGTCGGCGTCGATCTCAACCCGGCGCGCGAGGCGCTCGGCCGCCAGTTCGGCATGACCCACTTCGTCAATCCCTCGACCCTGGGCGGCAAGGATCTCGTGGCTCACCTCGTCGAGCTGACCGACGGCGGCGCCGACTACAGCTTCGAATGCGTCGGCAATACCAAGCTGATGCGTCAGGCGCTGGAGTGCTGCCATCGCGGCTGGGGCAAGTCGGTCATCATCGGCGTCGCCGGCGCCGGCCAGGAGATTTCCACGCGTCCCTTCCAGCTCGTCACCGGCCGTCACTGGATGGGCACGGCCTTCGGCGGCGCCAAGGGCCGGCGCGACGTGCCCAAGATCGTCGACTGGTACATGGACAAGAAGATCGACATCGATTCGCTGATCACCCACGTGATGCCGGTCGAAAAGATCAACGACGCCTTCGACCTGATGCACAAGGGAGAGTCGATCCGCAGCGTCGTCACCTTCTAGGAGCGGAAATATGCGCAGCATCGGCAATGCCACCATCCAGAAGGTCGAGGAGATCAACGGACCGGGTTTTGCGGCCAGGCGCATGTTCCCGCGCTTCGACCAGCAGGCCTTCGACGCCCAGAAGAGCTGGATGAGCCCCGAGCATGTCGCGGGCGAGAACGACAAGCTGGTGATGAGCATCCACACCTGGATCGTCAAGACGCCGCGCCACACGATCCTGATCGACACCTGCCTCGGCAACCACAAGCAGCGCGCCAATCCCGGCTGGAACAATCTCGACACGCCCTTCCTCGAACGGCTGAAGGCCTGTGGCTGCCCTGCCGAGTCGGTCGACTTCGTGATGTGCACGCACTTGCATGTCGATCATGTCGGCTGGAACACCAGGCTGGAGAATGGCCGCTGGGTGCCGACCTTTCCCAACGCAAAATACCTTTTCGCCAAACGCGAATACGCGCATTGGGAGAACGAGCGCAAAACGCAGGACGCCGCGGCCGTCAACGGCGGCGCGTTCGACGATTCGGTTCTACCTGTCGTCGAGGCGGGCAAGGCGGTGATGATCGACAGCGACCACCAGCCCGACGCGCTGCTCACCATCAAGGACTATCCCGGCCACACGCCGGGCTCGATCGCCATCAATCTCAGCGACGGCGGCAAACAGGCCACCTTCTCCGGCGACATCATGCATCACCCGATCCAGGTCTATCACCCGGACTGGTCGAGCCAATTCTGTTGGGACTTGGACTTGTCGGCGCGCTCTCGCCGCAAGCTCCTGGAGGACTGCGCCGAAAGCAACGCGCTGCTCTGCCCCGCTCACTTCGGCGGTGCCAATGCGGGCTATGTGAAGGCTGAGCGAGACTCCTTCCGCATCGACTGGGACCGGTAGCGGCAGGCAAGAGGGGGATCGGATGAAGGGACCGGAGGATGACGCCGGCTTGGCCGGCAAGGTCGCGATCGTGTCGGGCGGCGGCGCCGCGGGCGACGGCATCGGCAACGGCCGGGCGGCGGCGATCCTGCTGGCGCGCGCGGGCACCAGGGTGCTGGTGGCCGACCTCGACCTGAAGCTCGCAGAGCGCACCGTCGACATGATCAAGGCCGAGGGCGGCCATGCTGCCGCTCATGCCGGAGACATGACCAAGGAGGCCGAGTGCAAGCAGCTGGTCGACGCCGCGGTCGATCGCTGGGGCCGGCTCGACTTCCTCGACAACAACATCGGCATCGGCAGCCGCGGCAGCGTCGTCGACGAGAAGCCCGACGAGTTCCGCCGCGTCATGCAGGTCAATGTCGAGACGATGTTCCTGCTCTCCAAGCACGCCATCCCGGCCATGATCAAGACGGCCAAGGGCGGCTCGATCGTCAACATCTCGTCGATCTCGGCGCTGCGGCCGCGCGGCCTCACGACCTACACGGCCTCGAAGGCCGCCGTGATCGGCCTCACCCAGGCGATGGCGGTCGATCACGGCAAGGATCACATCCGGGTCAACTGCATCTGCCCCGGCCCGATGTATACGCCGATGGTCAATCGCGGCAACGGCATGAGCGAGGCCGCGCGCGCGGCCCGCGCCAAGGCTTCGGTGCTGAAGATCGAGGGCACCGGCTGGGACATCGGCCATGGCGTGCGCTTCCTGCTGTCCAACCACGCGCGATATATCACCGGCCATGTGCTGGTGGTCGACGGTGGCGTGACCTTGCAGGGTCCGGAGAGAGATTCAGCAACGTAAGAATTCAATTGGAAGGAAACAGACGTATGGCCCGCCTGCCCTATCTCGAGCCCGACCAGGTCGCGCCCGAATATCGCGACATGCTGAAGCGCAACACCAACCTGCACAAGCTGCTGGTCAACTCGCCGGACATGGCCAAGGCCTTCAACGGCATCGGCAACTTCATCCGCTTCAAGAGCAAGCTCGATCCGCGCCTGCGCGAGCTCGCCATCCTGCAGGTCGGCTGGCTGGAGCGCTCGGAGTACGAGTTCACACACCACGTCAAGATCGGCAAGGAGTTCGGCGTCACCGACGAGGACATCCAGGGCCTGTTCGCCGAGACCGAGGGCAAGCCTTCCAAGCTCGAGCCGCTGGCCAAGGCGATCCTCAAGGGCGCCCGCGAGATGACGCGCGACATCGGCATGTCGGAGGCGACCTTCGCCGAGATCAAGCAACACCTCAGCAACGAGCACATGACCGACCTAGTGCTCACCATCGCCTTCTACAACGCCGTGGTGCGCGTCCTCGCCACCATGAAGATCGACAACGAGCCCTATTACAAAGAGGTACTGCAGCAGTACCCGATACCTGGTGTGAGCTGAGGGGAGTGAGCTGACATGCGTTTGAAGGACAAAGTCGCCATCGTCGTCGGCGCCGGCCAGAGCCCGGGCGAGGGCGTCGGCAACGGCCGCGCCACGGCGCTGACCTTCGCCCGCGAAGGCGCCAAGGTGCTGTGCGTCGACTACAACCTCGGCAGCGCCGAGGAAACGGTCGACATGATCAAGAAGAACCAGGGCACGGCCGCCGCCATCAAGGCCGACGTCACCAAGGAATCCGACATCAAGGCCTTCGTGGACGACGTCATGAAGCGTTGGGGCCGGATCGACATCCTGCACAACAATGTCGGCGTCTCGATCGCCGGCGGCGACGCCGAGTTGCTCCAGCTCACCGAAGAGGCCTTCGACCGCTGCGTGGCGATCAACCTCAAGAGCTGCATCCTCGCCTGCAAGCACGTGATCCCGATCATGCGCGAGCAGAAGAGCGGCGCCATCGTCAACATCTCGTCGAACGCGGTGATCAGCACCTATCCCTACGTCGCCTACAAGACGACCAAGGCGGCGATGGTGTCGTTCACCGAGCAGCTCGCCTACCAGAACGCGGAGTACGGCATCCGCGCCAACGTCATCCTGCCCGGCCTGATGAACACGCCGATGGCGGTCGATACGCGCGCGCGCGAGTTCAACAAGCCCCGCGCTCAGGTCGAGGCCGAGCGCGACGCCAAGGTGCCGCTCCGGCGCAAGATGGGCACCGGCTGGGACGTCGCCAACGCCGCGCTGTTCCTGGCGTCGGACGAAGCTTCCTTCGTCACCGGCGTCACCCTACCGGTCGACGGCGGCGCCGGCGTCATTCGCGGCGGCTAGGCGGGTGCGCTGGGACAAGCAGGCACAGTCCTTGCGTAGGTCGGCGTCATGAAGCGACTCGATGGCAAGACCGCCCTCATCACCGGCGCCTCCTCGGGCATCGGCCGCGCCATTGCGCAGAAGTTCGCGGCCGAAGGCGCGTTGCTCCTGCTGATGGATGTCACTGACGAGGTACGCGAAGGCGGACAGCCGACGCACGAGATGCTGGGCGTGCCCTGGTTCAAGGGGGACGTCTCCCGTGAGGCCGACGCCGACGAGGCCGTGCGGCGCGCCGCGTCGCCAACCGGCCGGCTCGACATCGTGGTCAACGACGCCGTCTACAACATCGGCGGCAAGCTCGCCGAGACCAGCCTGGCCGACTGGAACCGCAGCATCGAGGTCAACCTGACCGGCGTGTTCCTGATGTGCCGCGCCGCCGTCCGCCAGATGCAGGGCCAGGAGATCCGCAACGAGGTGCGCGGACGCATCGTCAACATCTCCTCCCAGCACGGCATGATCGCCGCACCGGAAGCCGTCGCCTACGGCACCACCAAGGCGGGCGTCGTCTACATCACCCGCCAGATTGCAGTCGACTATGCCAAGGAGAACATCGTCTGCAACGCCGTGGCGCCCGGCAAGATCCTGACCGGCAAGACCGGCCGCGCCATCGAGCCGCGCTGGATCGACTACAGCCACGCCCGCACGCCGCTGCCGCGACTCGGCCGTTCAGAGGACGTCGCCAACGCTGTGCTTTTCCTCGCCTCCGACGAGGCGACTTTCATCACGGGCGAGAACCTGATGGTCGACGGCGGCTGGATGGCCGGCTGACCGGCAGGAGGCCTTCCAGCACGCCGAGGAACGCCCGCACCAGCCGCGCATTCTGCCGCTCGCGCAGATGCACGACATGGGCATAGGTGTAGATCTCGGCATCCGTCACCGGCAGGGCACGGATGCGCGGGTCCGGGATGAACTCCGCCTCCGACACCACGCCCAGCCCGATCCCCTTGGCCACGGCTTCGCGGATCGATTCGCGGCTGCCGATCTCCATCACCACGCGCGGCCAGGCGCCCGCGCCCTGAATGGCCTGATCGAAGGCGCGGCGCGTCGTCGAGCCGGCCTCGCGCACGATCAGCCGCTGGCCGTGCATTTCGCGCACCCGGATGCCGCGGCGGCGGGCGAAGGGATGGTCGGCCGGACACATCACCACGACGCGGTGCCGACGGTAGGGAATGGCGACCAGCCGCGGATCCGGATCGACATGGGCCAGCACCGCCACGTCGGTGCGATAGTCCAGGAGGTCGGACACGGTCTGACGTGAATTGCCGACCGTCACCGAGACATAGAGGCCGGGATAGCGCGCGTTGAACGCCGCCAGCATGTCGGTGACGTGATAGGGCCCGACGGCGCCGACGCGCAGGTGCCCCGTCTTGAGCTCGCGCGTCTCGTTCAGGTAGTCACCCGCCTCCTTCTCGTCGGCGAACAGGCGGCGTGTGATGTCCAAAAGGCCGCTGCCCGTCTCGGTGAGCTCGATGCGCCGGCCATGGCGCACGAACAGCTCGATGCCGAACTCGTCCTCCAGCGATTTCACCTGGGTGGTAATGGTGGGCTGGCTGACGCCGAGCTCGCGCGCCGCCGCGGTGAAACTGCCGCGTTGCGCGACGGCGTGGAACGACCGGAGCTGGGTGTGCCTCATATTGATTTTCTCAATGAAAGATCGAGAAACTTTGAATTGGATGAATGTGAGCCCGGCACCGAAGATTGTCCACCAAGGAACAAAAACAGTCGGGAGAGAGCGCGGATGTGGCGCTACCGCAATCCGGTGGACGTGAAGTTCGGGGCGGGCGTGTTCGATACGCTGGGCAAGGTGCTGGGCCGACGGGCCTACTGCCTCGTCACCTATGACGACGCCAACGGCGGCGGCATCTTCGCCGAGCTCACGCGCCGTGTCGTCGCCATGGCCGGCACGCCGGCCGTCATGGTGCGCAACATCGGCCCCAACCCGGATTTCCTGGGTCTCGACGAGTCCTGCCGCACCTACGCCTCGGCCACCCGGCCGGTGGAAGCCATCGTGGCGCTGGGCGGCGGCTCGGTGATGGACGCCGCCAAGGTCCTGGCCGCCGCGGACGGCGACTTCGACCGGGTGAAGCGCCATCTCCAGACCGGCACCGGCGGCGAGGCGCTCGCCCGCACGC
Source organism: Reyranella sp. (assembly GCA_019750135.1). GTDB lineage: Bacteria > Pseudomonadota > Alphaproteobacteria > Reyranellales > Reyranellaceae > Reyranella. The sequence goes on from JAIEOV010000007.1 coordinate 230,348, forward strand.
CCATCATCGCGATCCCCACGACGGCCGGCACCGGCAGCGAAGTCACCTCGTGGGCCACCGTGTGGGACACCGAGGCCATGAATAAGTACTCGCTCGCGCGCGAGACGCTCTATCCCGAGACGGCGCTGGTCGACCCCCTGCTCACCCTCGGCCTGCCGCGCGCAGTCACGATCAGCACGGGCCTCGATGCGCTGAGCCACGCGCTGGAAAGCATCTGGAACGTCAACGCCAACCCGGTCTCGAGCAACCTCGCCGAGACGGCCGCGCGCGAGGTGCTCGAAGCCCTGCCGCTGCTGGCCGACGATCTCGCCAGCGAGGCGCTGCGCACGCGGCTCACCCGCGCCAGCCTGTTCGCCGGGCTAGCCTTCTCCAACACCCGCACGGCGCTCGCCCATGCGCTGTCCTATCACCTGACCCTGCATCACGGCGTGCCGCACGGCATCGCCTGCTCGTTCAGCCTGCCCATGGTGATGCGCGCCGTCGCCGGCTGCGACCCAGCCTGCGACGCCTCGCTGAAGCGCATCTTCGGGTCCGACCTCACGGCAGGCGCCGCTCGCCTCGAAGCCTTCCTGAAGCGACTGGGCATCTCGCCCAGCGCCACCGACCACGGCATCGCCGCGCGCGACTGGCAGGCGCTGGTCGACGACGCGCTGGCCGGCGACCGCGGCCGCAACTTCATCGGACGCCGGGAGACGCTTTTGGCCGAAATGGCCGCCTGACAAGAACGATAACGGAGGAAACAATGACCAAGATGACGCGCCGCGCACTCGGAGTACTTGCCGCCGGTTCATTGCTCGCGGGCAACGTCCGGGCCCAGCAGCAGGTCCTGAAAGTCGGCTTGATCCCGTCCGAGGATTCCCGCGCCATGCTGGCGCAGAGCAGGGACATCCTCGATGCCCTGGAGAAGAACCTCGGCATGAAGGTCCAGGGCTTCGTCGCCACAGACTACAACGGCGTCATCGAAGCACTGCGCGCCAAGCACCTCGACATCGCCTATCTCGGGCCGTTCTCCTACGTGCTGGCCACCACGGTGACGCCGGTCGAGGCCTTCGCCATCGCCGAGACCGCCAAGGCGGGCCGCACCTACTATCACAGCCAGATCATCGCCAAGAAATCGAGCGGCATCAAAACCCTGGAAGATCTCAAGGGCAAGAACTTCGCCTTCGTCGATCCCGCCTCGACCTCGGGCTACGCCTTCCCGCTCGCCGGCCTCCTGAAGGCCGGCATCGAGCCCAAGCGCGACTTCAAGACCGTGATCTTCACCGGCGCGCACGACGCCAACGCGGTCGCCGTCGCCAACGGCAAAGTCGACGCCGCCACCATCGCCGACCGCATTCTCGACGCCGCGATCGCCAAGGGGCACATCAAGGCCGACGAGATCGAGGTCGTGTGGCGCTCGGCCCCGATCCCGGAATCGCCCATGGTGTGGCGCAAGGATCTCTCGCCCGAGATGAAGGAGAAGGTGAAGGCGGCCTTCCTCGCCATCAAGGATCTCAACTGGTCCGACCAGGGCAAGCTGAACGGCTTCAAGGCGACCAACGACCAAGCCTACGACGTGGTGCGCGAGACCGCCAAGCTCGCCAACATCGATCTCAAGAAGCAGAAGTAGCGATGATCGAGATCCACGGCCTGGCGAAATCCTACGGCGCGCACCAGGCGCTGAAGGACGTCACGCTGTCGATCCGGCCCGGCGAGTTCGTCGTCGTGCTGGGTCCGTCCGGCGCCGGCAAGTCGACCTTGCTGCGCTGCATCAATCGCCTCGCCCAGCCGACCGCCGGCGAGATCGTGGTCGAGGGTACGCCGTTCCGCTCCAGCGCCCGCGACCTGCGCCTGCTCCGGCGCAACGTCGCCATGATCTTCCAGCAGCACAATCTGGTGAAGCGGCTCAGCGTGCTGAAGAACGTGCTGGTCGGCCGCATGGCCGATCTCTCTCCGGTCCTGAGCTGCCTGCAGCTCTTTCCCGAGGCCGACGTGAAGATCGCGCGGCACTGCCTGGAACAGGTCGCGATGAGCCACAAGGCCGACAGTCGCGCCGACGCGCTGTCGGGCGGGGAGCAGCAGCGCGTCGGCATCGCCCGCGCACTGGCCCAGCAGCCCAAGTTCATGCTGGCCGACGAGCCGGTGGCGAGCCTCGATCCCAAGACCTCGCGCATCGTGCTGTCCTACCTCAAGCAGAGCTGCAAGGAGTCCAACATCGCCGTGCTCTGCAACCTGCACCAGATCGACTATGCGCTGGAGTTCGGCGAGCGCCTCGTCGGCCTCTCGGCCGGCGAGGTCGTCTATGACGGCGCGCCCGCCGGCGTGTCGGGCGACGTCATCCGCCGCATCTATCCCGGGCTCGACGATCCCAACGTGCTCGACGCCGCGCAGCGCCTCACTGAGCGCCGCCGCGCTGCCGCCGAAGCCGTCATCGCCGCCGCCGCGGCCGAAGGGAGGGCCTGACCATGTCCCTGCAATTCGTCGTCACCAGGCCGCGTGGGCCGCTCGGCTGGTGGATCCTGGTGCCGATCGTCAGCCTGTCGGTCGCCGTGCTGTGGTGGTCGGCGGCCGGCACCAAGCTCAGCATCGCCGACTTCATCGCCGGCTTGCCCTGGATCGCCGATTTCGTCGGCCGCATGCTGCCGCCCAACTTCGCCTTCATGGAGAAGCTGATAAGGCCGGCCATCGAGACGGTGCAGATCGCGTTGTGGGGCACCCTGCTCGGCATCGTGCTGGCCCTGCCGATCTGTTTCTTCGCCGCGCGCAACCTCTCGCCCTATGCCTGGGTGTTCCACGGCCTGCGCCAGGTGCTGAACGTGATGCGCGGCATCAACGAGATCATCCTGGCGCTGATCTTCGTCGCCGCCGTCGGCCTGGGGCCGTTCGCCGGCGTGCTGGCGATCGCCCTGCACGGCGCCGGCATGCTGGGCAAGTTCTTCGCCGAGGCGATCGAGGAGATCGACGAGGGCCCGCTTGACGCCCTGCGCGCCGCTGGCGCCGGCACCCTGCAGCGCATCGTCTTCGGCGTGCTGCCGCAGGTCCTGCCGACCTGGATCGGCGTCGTGCTCTACCGCTTCGAGACCAACATCCGCGTCTCGACCGTGCTCGGCATGGTCGGCGCCGGCGGCATCGGCTTCGAGCTCATCAGCTCGATGAAGCTCTTCGCCTATGAGGACACCGCAGCCTGCGTGATCGTGATCCTGGCGCTGGTGCTGGTAGCCGACCTGCTGTCGTCGAAGCTCAGGGCGATGATCAGGTAGGGTCAGCGTTCCTCCCCTTCGCGGATGCCGCGAAGGGGAGGTGCCCGCGCAGCGGGCGGAGGGGTCATGAGCACCGCGACTGATGCTCATGACTCCTCCGTCGCCGTCTGACGGCGACACCTCCCCAGCTTCGCTGGGGAGGAGGCCCTAAGCCACCAACTCAAACCTGTCGACGTCCACCAGCCCCTTGTCCGTGATCTTGAGATGCGGGATCACCGGCAGGGCCAGAAACGCCATCTGCAGGAACGGCTCATGCAGCGTCGTGCCCATCGCCACGACGGCATCGCGCAGCCGCCGCAGGCCCTGCTCGACCTCCTCGAATGGCCGGTCGCTCATCAGGCCGGCGATGGGCAGCGCCAGCTCGGCCGTCACCCGGCCCTCGACCACCGCGGCGAAGCCGCCGCGCATCTCGATCAGGCGGTTCACCGCCGCCGCCATGTCGGCGTCGTTGCCGCCAATGACGCAGATATTGTGGCTGTCGTGGCCGATCGACGAGGCGATGGCGCCGCGGTCGATGCCGAAGCCCTTGACGAAGCCGTGCCCGACACTGCCGTAGTCGCTGTGCCGGCCCAGCACCGCCACCTTCAGGATGTCGCGCTCGATATCGGCCTCGAAGGCGCCGTCGCGCGTCGTCAGCTCGATCGACAGCCGATCCGTCAGGATCTGCCCGGGCCGGATACCGATCACCGGCATCGCGCCATGGCTCGCCACCGGCATCCGGAAGGTGGCCGCCGTCACGGGCTTGAGCTTCACCGAATCGAGCCCGACCGGCGGCACATCGGGCCGCGCCTTGAAGCGGTCCGGCGTCACCGGCGCGCCACGGCAGATCACCGAATGCACCTTGCAGGTCGCCAGATCCTCCAGCAGCACGATGTCGGCGCGCTGGCCGGGAGCCACCAGGCCGCGATCGAACAGGCCGAAGTGCCGCGCCGCCGACCAGGTCGCGGCGCGATAGGCATCGAGCGGCCGCACGCCGCGGGCGATGGCAGAGCGGATCAGGTAGTCGACATGGCCCTCCTCGGCGATGTCGAGCGGATTGCGATCGTCGGTGCAGAGCGCCAGGAACGGCGCGCGCTCAGTGGTGATCAGCTCGGCCAGCGCCGCGAGATCCTTCGACACCGTGCCCTCGCGCACCAGGATCTGCATGCCCTTGGCAAGCTTCTCGCGCGCCTCCTCGGCCGAGGTCGTCTCGTGGCAGTTGCGCACGCCGGCGGCGATATAGGCATTGAGGTCGTACGACGACAGCAGCGGCGAATGGCCGTCGGTCTGCACGTCGGAGAAGGCTGACAGCTTGGCCAGGACCGCCGGATCCTTGTTGAGCACGCCCGGCACGTTCATGAACTCGGCGAGGCCCAGCACCTTGGGATGCTGCTTGAAGGGCAGCAGGTCCTCCGCCTCCAGGCGAGCGCCCGAGGTCTCGAGATGCGTGGAGGGCACGCACGACGACAGCTGCACGCGCAGGTCCATCACCGTGACGGCGGCGCACTCCAGGAAGAACCTCAGCCCCGGCACGCCCATCACGTTGCAGATCTCGTGGGGATCGCAGATCGCCGTCGTCGTGCCGCGCGGCACCACACAGCGATCGAATTCGAGCGGCGGCACCAGGCTCGATTCGCAATGGACATGGCTGTCGATGAAGCCCGGCACGGCGACGAGCCCGCGCCCGTCGATCTCGGTGGCGCCGTGGTAGGCCTGGTGCGTGCCGACGATGCGGTCGCCCGCGATCGCGATGTCGCCCACCGTCACATCGCCCGAGGTCAGGTCGAAGATCCCGACCGACTTTATCACCAGATCGGCCGGCGCCTTGCCGCGCGCCTGGTCGATGATGTCGGCAAGCCGGGATACGCTGAGGGGCTCTCTCATCAGGAGGAAATAAGGCGCCCTTTATGTCATGGCAATGGCATCAGCCCTGGCGCTTCGCGGCCTCGACCAGAGCGCGGATGGCCCAGCGCTTGACCCGGCGCGCCTCCGCGTCGTCGAGCTGCAGCACGTCCTTGAAGACCACCATGGCCTCGGTCCCGACGATCAGGGCCAGCGTCTTGGCAAGCAAGTCGTAAGAGGCCGGCTTGAACTGGCGGCGCGCCGGCTCGAGCGCCGCCTCGATGAGCGGCGTGCGGCGGTTCTGCCGCAGCGGCGTCTCACTCTCGACCTCGCCGCGGGCCGCGCGCTGCAGGGAGTTGGCGAGCATCAGCCGTAAGGCCGGCTCGTTCGTCATCATCATCTCGTGCAGGGCGGTGTCGACCTTCTCCAGCCGCCTCACCGGGTCGGCCGGCGCGCTGCCCGCGAACAGCGTCGCGGGGTCGGGCGTCACGACATCGAGCGAGGCTTCGGCAAGCAGGGCTTCCGTGCTGGGAAAGTAGCGGTAGGCGGTAGCGCGCGACACCAGCGCGGCCTCCGCCACCTCATCGAGACTGGGCCGGCGTCCCTGCTTCATCAGCTGGGCGGCCGCCTGCAGCAGGTCCTTGCGCGTGCGCCGTTTCTGGTTGGCGCGCCCGGAGAGGCCATCCATCACTTATGGGCCAGGCTGCTGCGGCGACAGCTGCTGCAGGATCGATGCAAGGTCGATCCAGACATTCTCGCGCTTGATGTCGCCGTCGCCGGCAAACTCGATGACGTGCAGCAGGCGGAACTGCAACGGACGATTGCCGCCCTCCAGGCCGAAGGGGCGGCCGACCGCACGTCCGCTCCATACCGATTCGTCGACCAGGAAGTCGTCACCGTAGAGCCGCTTGGTGCATTCCACCTTGCCGTCGGCAAGGTCGGTGAACAGGGCCTCATAGAAGCCGCGCGCCGCACCACGGCCTTTCGTCGGCCCGGTCGGCCAGCCGACGATATCGTGCTCAACGTCCGCCGACAGCGTCTTGAGGACGCCGTCGACATCGTCAGTCGCCTCGAAATGGAAGTGCTCGTCCATCTTCCGGTCCATGTCCGTGCAGCTGAGCGCCATGACCTGCCCCTCCTCATCGTGCGTTGAGAGGCTTTTAATAAGACAACTGTCTCATGTCAAGTAACATGTCTACTCACCTTTCGCCGTCCTGAGATCGCACGGCTGGGCATCATTGAGCCTCCCTTTCCCGCCTATCGGACTCTGGCAGGTGCCGCGCAACAATCGCCGCATCGGATCGTTCGGCTGGCGGTCCGGCGATGACGGCTTTCCTTCCCCGGGCCGGTCGCGGGCCCTAGGTTGCCGCCGCAACACAGAAGAGGAACGAGATGCTCAATCGCCGCGCCGTCGTCGCTGGCACGATTGCCACCCTCGCCCTGCCGCGCGCTGCCTCAGCGCAAGGCCCGGGCGGCACGATTCGCCTGGTCGTTCCCTACGGCCCCGGCGGCTCGACCGACACGTCCGCACGCGTCCTCGCCGAACGCATGGCGACCGATCTCGGCAAGACGATCGTCGTCGAGAACCGACCGGGCGGCGGCACGATGGTCGGCATGGTGAACGTCGCCAAGAGCAAGCCCGACGGCAACAGCCTGCTCCTCATGACGACCACGGCGGCCCTGCTGCCCGCCTTCGACATGCAGTTGCCGATCGATCCGCAGAAGGATCTCGCGATGGTTTCCCAGCTCGCCGACATCCCGTGCGTGCTGGCGGTGAATGCGAGCAACCCAGCCAAGACCTTCGCCGAGTTCCTCGAGTGGGTGAAGGCCCAGCCCGGCCCGGTCAACTACTCGACGTCGAGCACCGGCGGCCTGCCCCACCTATGGGGCGAGCTGATAAGCACCCGGACCAACGGCAAGCTGCAGCACATCCCCTACAAGGCCGCCGCCGAGGCGTTGCGCGATGCCGTCGCCGGTCACGTCCCGGCGTTCGTCGACGTCACCACGCCGGTCGACGCGCAGATCAATGCCGGCACGATGCGCGGCCTGATCTGCGGCGCAACCAAGCGCGTCGCCAACGTGTCGAGCGTGCCCACTGCTGCCGAGCTCGGCATGCCGGAGCTCGAGGCGGCCGTGTATTTCGGCGTCGCGACCACGGCCGGCACGCCGCCTGACGTCATCGCCTCCTGGAACGCCGCCATCAACACGGCGCTGAAGGTCGACAGCGTGCGCGAGCGCCTGACCGGCCTGGGCTACATCCCCACCGGCGGCACGCCCGACGCCTACGCCAAGCGCCTGGCCGCGGAGACGGAGCGCTGGCGCAAGGTGATCAAGGCGGCAAACATCCCGGCGCCGACCTGACCTAGCCGTTGGCGCTGCGCGAATCGGGCGGCGCCTCGGCACGCTCGGTCATGCCGTAGTCGCGCACCACGCTGGCAATGCGCAGCCGATAGTCACGGAACACGCCCTCGCGGCCGCGCTTCTGCGCGGCGCGATGGTGCTCGACGTTGCGCCATGCCGCGACCGCGGCCTCGTCACGCCAGAAGGACAGCGACAGCAGCTTCGTCTCGTCGACAAGGCTCTGGAAGCGCTCGATACTGATGAAGCCGTCGATGCGCTCCAACTCGGGCTTGAGCGAAGCGGCGATGTCGAGATAGGTCTGCTTGTGGCCGTCGGCCGGCCACACTTCGAAGATCACGGCGATCATGGCTTCTCTCCTTTCAGAGCGCGCCCCACCGATTCGTAGCGGACGCGGCGGCCGGTTTCGAGATGCATCAGGTGGGTGCCGGCGTCGAGCCTGGTGTCGAGCCGCTCGGGTGCCGACGTCGCCATCGCCAGCAACCCGGCGACATCGGCATCCGTACAAAGTGAATCCCAGGCGCCGCGCACGATGGCGAGCGGTCGCGTGAGCTCGGCCGGATTCCATGCGAGGTATCCGGCCCACGCATCGGCGTTGTCGGCGCGCGGGCCGTGGGGGATGCGCACGGCAGGCGGCGTGCGGCTGGCCGCATTGGGATCGCTCGCGAGATAGGCCGGCGCCCAGCGGTCGAAGGCGACCAGCAGCGGCGCGTGACTGCTGGGCACGTCCTCGGTGAAGCGGGCATGCTGCGCCTCGATCGTGACGTCGCTCCACGCGGGCAGGCTCGGCAGCACCGGTTTCGTGGCGCGCGAGGTGATGGGAGCAAACAGCACCAGCCGGTCGACATGCTCGGGCTCGGCGATTGCCGCTCGTGCCGCCGGCATGGAGCCCCAGGAATGGCTGGCGCCGGACGGCGAAAGGTCTGCTGGGTCATGCCCAGGAGATAGTCCCCTTCGCATGACCGACAATTCGGCGCCGACCGAACCGGTCAGGCTGCTGTCAGCCGCGCGTCAAGGTCTCGCAGGCGCTGCCAGTCCAGGCCGATATCGAGCACCTGCGCGCTGTGTGTCAGCCAGCCGGCCGAGATCAGGTCGACGCCGCTCGCCGCAATGGCGGGCGCGGTCGCGGGTGTGATGCGGCCCGAGGCCTCGGTGATGGCCCGGCCGTCGATGCGACGCACGGCTTCGGCGAGAAGATCGGGGCCCATATTGTCGAGCAGCACCGCGTCGGCCTTCTCGGCCAGTGCCTCGTCGAGCTGGTCGAGGCGATCGATCTCGACCTCGATCTTGACGAGATGGCCGACACCGGCGCGCGCGGCGCGGATCGCCGCCGCGACGCCGCCCGCCGCGGCGACATGGTTGTCCTTGATCAACACCGCGTCGTCCAAGCCGAAGCGGTGATTGACGCCACCGCCGGCGCGCACGGCGTATTTCTGCAAGGCGCGCAGGCCGGGCATGGTCTTGCGCGTGCAGCAGATGCCCGCCTTGCGGCCGCGCACCGCCTCGACGAGCGTCGCCGTCGCCGAAGCAACGCCGCTGAGATGTCCCAGGAAGTTCAGCGCCACGCGCTCGGCAGTCAGCATGCCACGCGCTGGTCCGGTGATCGTGGCGATGCGATCGCCAGGCTTCACGCGGCTGCCGTCGGGCCGCTCGATGCGCACCTGGATCGCCGGGTCGACCAGACGGAAGGCCAGCGAGGCTGCATCGAGGCCGGCGACGACACCGGTCTGGCGCGCAACCAAAGCCGTCTCGGCACGCAGCGTTGCCGGCACGATGGCGTCCGTCGTGAGGTCGCCGGCGCGGCCGAGGTCCTCCAGCAGGGCGGCGCGCACCGGCGCCTCGATCATCAGGGTGGGCAAGGGTGAAAGCGTCATGGCTCAGGCTCCGGCGACGAGAGGTTCGGGGACAGTAGAAATCGGCGCGGCACGGCAGACGAGCCGCGTGCCGGTATCGTGGACGCGCTGGACTAGCCGGCGCGCCCACGCGGCAGAGGTTTGCGGGAAGTCGGCGCGCCAATGGCCGCCACGGCTTTCCTCGCGCGCGAGGGCTGCCGTCGCGATCATCAAGGCGACCAGCGCCGGATCGGCTTCACTGCCGCCCTTGAAGGCGAGCTGCTGGAGATGCTCGACCGCGCGCTCCAGTCCGGTGCGGTCGCGCACGACGCCCAGCCTCTCGCTGATGGGCCCGCGCAGCGCCTTCACATCGGGCGCCGACGGCAAGGCAACCGGCCGCGCCACGGGCAACGGTGCGGGCTCGATCGCGGCCAGGCTGTCGGCCACGGCGCTCGCCATGACCACCGCCTCGAGCAGCGAGTTGCTGGCCAGGCGATTGGCGCCGTGCAGGCCGCTGGCCGCCACCTCGCCGCAGGCCCACAGGCCCTCGATCGTGCTGCGGCCCTCGCCGTCCACCGCGATGCCGCCCATGTGGTAGTGCACCGCCGGCCGCACGGGGATCGGCTGGCGTACGGGATCGATGCCCGCAGCGCGGCAGCGCGCCGTGATGCCGGGGAAGTGTTTTGCGAAATCCGCGCCGAGCGCCGGCCGGGCGTCGAGGAAGACGCGATGGCCAGCCGCGATGTGCGCCGCCACGGCGCGCGAGACGACGTCGCGCGGCTCGAGCTCACCACGGCCTTGGCCTGCCATGAAGCGCGCGCCGGTCTCGTCGACCAGCACCGCGCCCTCACCGCGCACGGCCTCGCTGACCAGCGGCATGGGGTCGAGCCCGACGTCGAGCGCCGTGGGATGGAACTGCACGAACTCCATGTCGGCCAGCGCCGCGCCCGCGCGCGCCGCCAGCGCCAGGCCCTGGCCGATCGCGCCCAGCGGGTTGGTCGTATGGGCATAGAGCCCGCCCAGTCCGCCGGTCGCCAGCACGACCCGCCGGGTCGGCAGCAGGCAGGCATCGGAGGGACCAGCCGCCAGCACGCCGGCGATGCCGCGGTCGTCGACCAGCAGGCGGCGGGCTTCCAGTCCCTCGATCACCGTGATCGAGGGAATGGCCTGCACGGCCGCGACCAGGGCGCGCATGATCGCAGCGCCCGTGCCGTCGCCCGCGACATGGACGATGCGGCGGCGGGCGTGCGCGGCTTCCAGGCCGAGCGCCAGGCGGCCGGCTTTGTCGCGGTCGAAGACCACGCCATGGCGCTCGAGCTCGATGATGGCGGCAGGCGCCGCCGCGGCAATGCGGCTGACGACGACGGGATCGCTGAGGCCATCACCGGCCGCCAGCGTATCGGCGGCGTGCAGCGCCGGGTGATCGTCCTCGCCCACGGCGGCGGCGATGCCGCCCTGGGCCCAGGCTGACGCCGCGCCCTCATTGAGCGGCACCTTGGCCAGCAGGATGACGGGCCGTGGCGCCAGGCGAAGCGCCGTCATCAGCCCGGCAAGACCGCCGCCGATGATGACGGGGCAGCCCGTGAGTTCCGAGCGCATGGTCTGCATGTTGCCCTCCTCTAACGGACCGCCAGCATGCGCTCGACGGCGCGGCGGGCGTCGGTGGCGACGGCGGGATCGATCGTCACTTCGTGCCGCATGGTCTCGAGCGCCCGGCGGATCTTGGGCAGCGTGATGCGCTTCATGTGCGGGCAGAGATTGCAGGGCCGCACGAAGTCGATGCCCGGGTTGAGGGCGGCAATGTTGTCACTCATCGAGCACTCGGTCATCAGCACGACGCGGCTTGGCTGCTCGCGCGTGACGTAATCGGCCATCGCGGCGGTCGAACCCGCGAAGTCGGCTTCCGCCACGACCTCGGGCGGACACTCCGGATGCGCCAGCACGACGACGCCCGGATGGCCGGCGCGCAGTTGGCGCACGTCGGCGGCCGAGAAGCGCTCATGGACCTCGCAGTGGCCCGCCCAGGTGATGATCTCGACGTTGGTCTCCTTGGCGATGTTCTGTGCGAGATATTCGTCGGGCAGCATGATCACCTTCGGCACGCCCAGGCTCTCGACGATCTTCCGGGCGTTACCCGACGTGCAGCAGATGTCGCTCTCGGCCTTCACCGCCGCCGAAGTGTTGACGTAGGTGACGACCGGCACGCCGGGCCAGCGCTGGCGCAGCAGGCGCACGTCCTCGGCCGTGATCGATTCGGCAAGCGAGCAACCCGCGCGCAGGTCGGGGATCAGGACGCGCTTGGCGGGATTGAGGAGCTTGGCGGTCTCGGCCATGAAATGGACGCCCGCCAGGACGATCACGTCGGCATCGGCCTTCATGGCCTCGCGGGCGAGCGCCAGGCTGTCGCCGACGATGTCGGCCACGCCGTGGAAGATCTCGGGTGTCTGGTAGTTGTGCGCCAGGATGACGGCGTTCTTCTCGCGCTTCAGCCGATTGATGGCATCGACATCGGGCGCAAACTCCGACCACTCGGCCGGCAGGATCACCGACTTCACCCGTTCGTAGAGCTGGCTGGCTGGGGCGATGGCATTCATGGGACACCTATATGCTCAATTTGAGTATATAAATGCTAAGTATGAGCATAAGGAGAGTCAAGAGTGCTCACCGTGAGCATTTCGCTCTGTGCTGGCGGTCGTCCGGGGCACTGGTCTCATGCTCATCCGGACCGCCGGCCTCTGGCCGGCGGTCCGGAAGACAATTCGCGTCTAGGCGCGCGCGAGGGGCAGCTTGGAGCCGGCGACGGCGCGTTCGAGCACGATCTCCCGCCGGAACCGGAAGAGCTTGGCCGGCCGGCCGCCGGTGCCGGCGGTCATGCCGCCCGTTTCCTCGACCAGGCCCTGCTGCTCGACCTGGCGGCGGAAGTTCTGCTTGTGCAGGGGCCGGCCGGCCAGCGCCTCGACGGCGCGCTGGAGCTGGCCCAAGGTGAAATCGGGTGGCATCAGCTCGAACACGACCGGCCGGTATTTGATCTTGGCGCGCAGCCGGGCGATGCCGGTGGCCAGGATGCGGCGATGGTCGTAGCGCATCGGCTCGCCCGGCACAGGATCGACGACGGGCTTGCGCGGACGGCCGGCCTCGGGCACCAGCCCGGCCTCATAGAGCAGTTCGTAGCGCTGCAGCATCAATTCCTCGTTCCAGGCGGACAGGCCGAAGTTGCCTTCGACCCGCTGCCGGCGCTGCCGCCTGGCGTCGTCGGTGGCCGCATCGACCCAGCCCTTGAGTCGCGGCAGGATCGCCCGCGCCAGGACCTTGGGCTGGCCCTCGCGCCAGTCCTCCCAGGGGAAATAGCGATAGAAGCTCTGCCAGCCGGGCTCGTGCTGTCCAGCCGCGGCGCGCTCGCGTGTCAGGCCGAGATAGGAGATCGACACGATGCGATAGCCCATCGTGGATTCGCGGTAGCGGTCGGCGAAGGTGTAGAGCTGCTCGAGATAGCCCAGCGGATGATGGGTCTGGCGTTCGATCCAGGCGCGCACGCCCGCCTGCAGGGTCGCATGATCGCCCTCGAACGGCCCGGACGGCAGCAGGGCGCCGTCCTCCAGGGTCAGGACCTGCGGCTCGTCGGCGATCAGCGCCACCAGCACTGCATTGAGTTCGACGGCGACGGGGCGAGGTCCGGTAGGGGGCATGTCGTGCCATTATGCCCGTTCCCGGTTGGGGATGGTTGCTCTGTCTTACCTCGGACCCCCAACGACCTTGTCGTCATGCAGCTTGCCGATCTCGCGATCGGAAAGCCCCAGGATGCCCGACAGGATCTCATCCGTATGCTGACCCAACATCGGGGCGACGCGCGGCAGCTCGCGTTCGAAGGCGCCGAACTGGAAGGGCGTCGCCGCCACCGGGTAGCGGCCGATGCCCGGCTGGTCGAGGACGGTGAACATCGGGTTGTCGAGCACGTTGGTCTTGTCGACCGCGAGCTCGCGGAAGCTCTGGTAGGGCGCCCACAGCGCGCCGGCCTTCTTCAGGGCCGCGCTCGCCTCGGCGGCGGTCTGCGCCGCCACCCATGGCTCGATCACGGCGCAGAGCTCGGCGCGCGCGATCCAGCGGCCGGCATCGGTCTTGAGGTCGACGCCCTTGGCCGCCTCGATCTTCTTGAACGCCTCGGCGAAGCCGCCGGCCTGGGCCAGGGCATCGACGTGCCGGTCGGAGAAGATGCAGATCATGACGAAGCGGCCGTCCTTGGTTTTGAAGTCACGGCCGAAGGTGCCGAAGATCTCGTTGCCGAAGCGCGGGCGGTCGACGTCGTTGACCGCGGCTTCGCCGATGTAGCCCAGCGCCGAGGTGGCGGCCAACGCCATATCCTGCAGCGGCAGCACGATGCGTTGCCCCTGCCCCGTCATGCGGCGATGACGCTCGGCGGCGACGATGGCGAGTGCGCCGGCATAGGCAGTGGCGAGGTCCCACGGCGGCGCCACGGCGTTCACCGGCCCGTCATGGCCGACCGGGCCGGTGACCATGGGAAAGCCGGTGATGGCGTTCACCGTGTAGTCGACATGCGCGCTGCCGTCGCGCGCGCCGACGATGTTGAGCGCGATCAGGTCGGCGCGCTTCTTCGACAGCTCCTCGTAGGCGAGCCAGCCGCGCGCCGGCATGTTGGTCGTGAAGATGCCCGCGCCCTCGCCCGGCGCGGTGATCAGCGCGGTCAGAAGCTCGCGACCACGCGGGTTGCGCAAGTCGACAGCGATCGAGCGCTTGCCCTTGTTGAGACCTGCCCAGTAGATCGAGCGGCCGTCCTTGGTCACCGGCCAGCGGTCGCTGTCGAGACCGCCCTTGATGTCGTCGAAGCGGATCACGTCGGCGCCGAGCTGCGCCAAGGTCATGCCGCCCAACGGTGCAGCAATGAACGCCGAGCCTTCGACGATGCGAAGGCCGGCCAAAATGCCTGTCATCTTGCTTTTCCCGTGTCCGTCTCTGTCTTACTTCTTCAAGCCGACGAGGTTGTTCTTGCGCTTGTCGAGCCACCAGCCGTATTCGGGCGTCCACATCTCGAAGTCGCTGTCGCAGCCCAGCTCCTGCGCGGCGTGCACGGTCCAGAACGGGTCGTAGAGCGCCTGGCGGCCGATCGCGATCAGGTCGGCGTCGCCCGCCTGCAGGATCGCCTCGGCCTGCGGACCGTCGAGGATCAGGCCGACCGCCATGGTCGAGATCTCGGCCTGGCGCTTCACCGCGGCGGAGAACGGAACCTGGAAGCCCAGCGAGCGCTTGACCGGCAGGGCCGTCGACACGCCGGTGAGGCCGCCCGAAGAGACGTCGATCACGTCGACGCCCAGCGCCTTCAGCTCCTTGGCGAACGCCACCGTGTCGTCGACACCCCAGCCGCCGTCGCCGGCGCCATCGACCGCCGAGACACGGATGAACATCGGCTTGTGCGCGGGCCAGTTCTCGCGCACCGCCCTGGCGGCGGCGAGCGGGAAGCGCATGCGGCCAGCGCGGTCGCCGCCATACTGGTCGTTGCGCTTGTTGCTGACCGGCGACAGGAACTGCGCCAGCAGATAGCCGTGCGCGCCGTGGATCTCGATCACGTCGTAGCCCGCGGCGTCGGCGCGCCTGGCCGCCTCGCCGAACTTCTTCAGAAGATCGTCGATGTCGGCATGGTCGAGCTGGCGCGGCACCATGAAGCCGTCGGCGGCCGCGAGCTCGGACGGGCCGACGACCTGCCACTTCTGCCAGCCGGCGCCCTCGGGCCCGAGCTGGCCCGGCTTGTCGAACGAGCGCGGCGTCGACCCCTTGCGGCCGGAATGGGTGATCTGCGTCGCGGCGAGCGAACCTTCCTGCTTCAGAAAGCGCACCAGCCGCTTGTGACCTTCGATCTGGCCGTCATCCCACATGCCGAGGTCGCCCTGGGTGACCCGGCCGCGCGGCTCGACGGCGCAGTTCTCGGTGAAGACGATGCCGAACTTGCCGAGCGCAAACTTGCCGAGATGGACCAGGTGGTAGTCGTTCACCAGCCCGTCGGTGGCGCGGTACTGCACCATGGGCGAGACGACGGCGCGGTTGGGCGCGGTGACGCTGCGCAGCGTGAGCGGCGAGAAGAGAAGCGGTTTCTGCAAAGGTCGGTCCCCCGGACGCGATGGCTTGTCTGGGTCGGGAACATAGACCGGCCGATGGGCTGCGGCCTATCCTCCGGCCATGTTTGACCTCGTCATCCGAAACGGAACCGTTTTCGACGGCTCGGGCGCACCGCGCCGCGTGGCCGATGTCGCCGTGCAGGACGGCCGAATCGCCGCGGTAGGCCCCACGCTCGGCAGGGGCAAGCGCGAGATCGATGCCGACGGGCTGATGGTGACGCCGGGCTTCGTCGATATTCACACGCACTATGACGGACAGGCGACCTGGGATCCGTTCGTCACGCCCTCCTCGTGGCATGGCGTGACCACCACGGTGTTCGGCAATTGCGGTGTCGGCTTCGCGCCGGTGCGGCCGGGCCAGTCGCCCTACCTGATCAACCTGATGGAAGGCGTCGAGGACATTCCCGGCACGGTGCTGAACGAAGGCGTCAAGTTCGACTGGGAGTCCTTCCCCGATTATCTCGACACGTTGGCCTCGATGAGCCGCGCCGTCGATGTCGCGGCCCAGCTGCCGCATGGCGCGCTGCGCTTCTACGTCATGGGCGATCGCGGCGCCGATCACGCCGAGGTGCCGAGCGAGCGCGAGATCGAGGAGATGGCGCGCCTCACCGAGGAGGCGCTGCGCGCCGGCGCCCTGGGCTTCACGACCTCGCGCACCACCAAGCACAAGGCCAAGGACGGCCGCTTCACGCCGTCGTTGAGCGCACGCGAGGCCGAGCTTCTGGGCATCGCCCTCGGCATGAAGCGCGCCGGCCGCGGCGTGCTGCAGGTCAATTCCGACTTCGGACCCGGTGAGTTCGAGGCGCTCGAAGCGGCCTCGGCGCTGGCCGGCCGGCCGTTGTCCTGCCTGCTGGTGCAGGTCGACGCGCAGCCCAAGCTATGGCGCGAGACGCTCGACCAGATCCACGGCGTGCGCAAGGCGGGTCGCCTGGCCAATGCGCAGGTCGGCTCCCGGCCGATCGGCGTCATCATGGGCCTCGAGACCACGGCGCATCCCTTCGCCGCGCATCCGGCGTGGCTCGAGATGCGCAAGCTGTCGCCGGCCGAGCGCTATCAGCGCCTCGTGGCCGATGCCGAGCTGCGTCGCCGCCTCGTCGAGGAGCCGGCGGGCGCGCGGGCCTTCATGGCGGACTCGTTCCACAAGATGTTCCCCGTCGGCGACCGGCCGGACTACGAGCCGGACGCCAACAACTCGATCGCCGCCGTCGCAAAGCGCGGCAATCGCACGCCGCAGGCGGTGGCGCTCGACGAGCTGATGTCGCGCGACGGCAAGGGCCTGCTGATGCTGCCCTTCGAGAACTACGCCTACGGCAGCCTCGACGTGGTGCACGAGATGATCACGGACAGCGCGACCGTGCTTGGTGTCGCCGATGGCGGCGCGCATGTCGGGGTGATCTGCGATGCCTCCTCCCCGACCTCGCTGCTCACCCTCTGGGGCCGCGACCGCACGCGCGGGCCGAAGCTGTCGCTCGAATTCCTGGTGGCCAAGCAGACGCGCGGCACGGCCGAGGCGTACGGCCTGTGCGATCGCGGCCTTCTGGCGCCGGGCCACAAGGCCGACATCAACGTCATCGACTTCGACGCTCTCGCCCTGAAGCGTCCCGAGGTCGTCTACGACCTGCCGGCCGGCGGCCGCCGCCTGATCCAGCGCGCCGCGGGCTATCGCCACACCTTCAACGCCGGCGTCGAGACGGTGCATGACGACGAGCTGACCGGCGAGCGGCCCGGCACGCTTGTGCGCGGGGCGCGCCAGCCGTAAAGCTTTGCGGCTTTGCTCGACGACATGACCGCGCTGCCTCCGCTCCTGCTGCTGCTCGTCCTTGTGGCCGGCGCGCTCGCCGCCTCCGAGATCGGCTATTGGCTGGGGTGGCTGACCGGCAAGCGCGACGACGTGTTCGACCGCCAGCTCGGCATCGTGCGCGGCGCCACCTTCGCGGTGGTGGCCTTCCTGATCGGCTTCGCCTTTTCCGGCGCGGCCTCACGCTACGTCGATCGCCTCGACATCATCGTCAAGGAAGCCAATGCGATCGGGACGGCCTGGCTGCGCGCCGACACGCTGGCGGAGCCGGCACGCGGCAGGCTGAAGGCGGCGTTGCGCGACTACACGGCCGACCGGGTCGCGCTGCTGCAGGAAGACGACATGTCGGCGATCCTCGCCCGCATCGCCAAAGCCGGCAGCTTCCACGACCGGCTGTGGAAGGCGGGGCTCGAGGGAACGCAGGGCAACCCGTCGCTGGCGCTGCTGGTCCTGCCGTCGCTCAACGACGTCATCGACCTGCATACGACCCATCTCTCGGCCGCCCGGCGTCACCTGCCGACCGCGATCTTCGTCGCCTTGCTCGTGACAGCCGGATTGAGCCTCGGCCTGGCGGCCTTCGGCCACGGCCAGGTCGGGCGCCGCTTCACGATGCTCGATGGCATGTACAGCGCCGTGCTGGCGGCGGCGCTGTGGATGACGATCGACCTCGACTATCCGCGCTACGGCTTCATCCGCACCAACATCGCGCCAATGGTCGAGACATTGGCCGGCATGAAGCTCTGAGGAGTCACACCGTCATGTGACGGCGCACGGCCTCGGTATCGAAGGTCTCGCGGGTTCCCGACATCACGATCTCGCCGCGGTCCATGACCGCGAAGTCGTCGGCGAGCTCATGCGCGAAGTCGAGATACTGCTCGACCAGCAGGATCGCCATGTCGCCGCGCTGGCGCAGGAAGGTGATGGCGCGGCCGATGTCCTTGATCACCGACGGCTGGATGCCCTCGGTCGGCTCGTCGAGCACCAGGAGCTTGGGCCGCATGGTGAGGGCGCGGCCGATGGCGAGCTGCTGCTGCTGGCCGCCCGACAGGTCGCCGCCGCGGCGGCGCAGCATTGACTGCAGCACCGGGAAGAGCTCGAACACCTCGTCCGGCACCTTCTTGTTGTCGCGGCTGACGGGCGCGAAGCCGGTCTCGAGGTTCTCCTTCACCGTCAGCAGCGGGAAGATCTCCCGGCCCTGCGGCACCAGAGCCACGCCACGCCGGGCGCGGTCGTAGGGCGGCAGGCGCGAGACGTCCTGGCCGTCGAGCGAGATCGAGCCCGAGGCGATCGGCTGTAGGCCGCAGATGGCGCGCAGCAGGCTGGTCTTGCCGACGCCGTTGCGGCCCAGCAGGCAGGTGACGCGGCCGATATTGGCGGTGAGCGACACCGAGCGCAGCGCCTGGGCGGCGCCGTAGAAGAGGTTGACGTTCTGGACCGTGAGCATCGCCGTCAGCGCCCGAGATAGACTTCGACGACGCGCGGATCGGCGCTCACCTGGTCGAGCGTGCCCTCGGCCAGCATCGAGCCTTCGTGCAGCACCGTCACCTTGACGCCGAGCGCCCGCACGAAGCTCATATCGTGCTCGACCACGACGACCGAGTGCGTCTTGTTGATCTCGCGCAGCACCTGGGCCGTCGTCTCGGTCTCGACGTCCGTCATGCCGGCCACCGGCTCGTCGACCAGCAGCAGCTTGGGATCCTGGGCGAGCAGCATGCCGATCTCCAACCACTGCTTCTGGCCGTGGCTGAGGCGCGCCGCCAGCATGTGCTGCTGCGGCTCCATGCGGATGATCGCCAGGATCTCGTCCAGCCGGTTGTTCTCGGCCCTGGTCGGCGCCGCCAGCAGGAGCTTGTACCAGCTGCGCAGGCCGGCCAGCGCCAGCAGGAGGTTGTCGCGCACCGTGTGGTTCTCGAACACGGTGGGCTTCTGGAACTTGCGACCGATGCCGAGCGTGGCGATGTCGGCCTCGTCGAGCTTGGTGAGGTCGGCCTTGCCGTCGAACACGACCTCGCCCTCGTCCGGCCGCGTCTTGCCGGTGACGACGTCCATCATCGTTGTCTTGCCGGCGCCGTTGGGGCCGATGATGGCCCGCATCTCGCCCGGCTCGACCAGCAGCGAGAGATTGTTCAACGCCTTGAAGCCGTCGAACGAGACGGTGACGCCGCTGAGATAGAGCAGCGCCGAGGTGCTTCTTTGCTCGGTCAGGCTCATGCGGGCGCCCTCGCCTTGCGCGCGGTGCCACGGTTGCGGATCTGCGACCACAGGCCGACCACGCCCTTGGGCAGGAACAGCGTGACGGCAATGAACAGCGCGCCCAGCGCGAACAGCCAGACTTCGGGCAGCGCACCCGTCAGATAGGTCTTGCCCCAGTTGACCAGGAAAGCGCCGATCACCGGCCCGATCAGCGTGCCGCGGCCGCCGACGGCGACCCACAGCACCGCCTCGATCGAGTTGCCGGGCGAGAATTCGCTGGGATTGATGATACCGACCTGCGGCACGTAGAGCGCGCCCGCGACGCCCGCCATCGCCGCCGACAGCACGAAGACGAAGAGCTTGTAGCCTTCGACGCGGTAGCCGAGGAAACGCATGCGGCTTTCGGCGTCGCGCACCGCGGTCAGCGCCTTGCCGAAGCGCGAACTGACGACGGCGCCAGAGATCACCAGGAAGATCGCCAGCGCCAGCGCCGAGGCGAAGCACAGCGAAGCGCGCGTCGTATCGGACTGAACCGAGAAACCCAGTATGTCCTTGAAGTCGGTCATGCCGTTGTTGCCGCCGAGCCCCATGTCGTTCCTGAAGAAGGCCAGCATGAGGGCGAAGGTCATCGCCTGGGTGATGATCGAGAGATAGACGCCGGTGACGCGGCTCCTGAAGGCGAACCAGCCCAGCGCCAGGGCGAGCACGCTCGGCACCAGGACGATCATGATGGCGGCGAACCAGAACTGATCGAAGCCGTGCCAGAACCAGGGCAGCTCCTTGTAGTTCAGGAACACCATGAAGTCGGGCAGCAGCGGATTGCCATACTGGCCGCGGCTGCCGATCTGGCGCATCAGGTACATGCCCATGCAGTAGCCGCCCAGCGCGAAGAAGGCGGCGTGACCGAGTGTGAGGATACCGCAAAAGCCCCAGACGAGGTCGACGGCGAGCGCCAGCGAGGCGAAGCAGAGGTACTTGCCGATCAGCTGCAGCACCCAGGCCGGCACGTAGAGCGCGCTGCTCGGCGGCATCAACTGGTTGAGCAGCGGCAGGATGATGCCGATCGCCAGCACGAACAGCACGGCGACACGCAGGCTGGGGCCCATGCCCTGCCAGAGGAAGCGCGTGATCATTCGACCGCCCGACTCATTCGACAGAACGCCCTTTCAGCGCGAACAGCCCGCGCGGCCGGCGCTGGATGAACAGGATGATGAACACCAGCACCAGGATCTTGCCCAACACGGCGCCGGCATAGGGTTCGAGGAACTTGTTGACGATGCCGAGCGAGACCGCGCCGACCAAGGTGCCGAATAGATTGCCGACGCCGCCGAACACCACGACCATGAAGGAGTCGATGATGTAGCCCTGGCCAAGGTTGGGGCTGACATTGTCGATCTGGCTCAGCGCCACGCCGGCCAGGCCGGCGATGCCCGAGCCCAGCCCGAAGGTCAGCGCATCGACGCGCGGCGTCCGGATGCCCATCGCCGAGGCCATCGGCCGGTTCTGGGTGACAGCGCGCATGTAGAGGCCGAGCGGCGTCTTGCGCAGCACCAGGATCAGGGCGACGAACACCAACAGCGAGAACACCACGATCCACAGGCGGCCGTAGGTGACGGTGATCTGCCCGACCTGGAAGGCGCCCGACATGAAGGACGGCGCGCCGACCTCGCGATTGGACGGGCCGAAGATCGAGCGCACGGCCTGCTGCAGCACCAGCGACAGGCCCCAGGTGGCGAGCAGGGTGTCGAGCGGCCGGCCGTACAGGAACCGGATGATGCCGCGTTCGATGGCGATGCCGACGGCGCCCGCGACCACGAAGGCGAGCGGCAGGGCGATCACCAGCGAGGCGTCGAACAGATGCGGTGCCGAGGTCCGGATGATGTCCTGCACCACGAAGGTCGTGTAGGCGCCCAGCATGACCATCTCGCCATGCGCCATGTTGATCACGCCCATGGTGCCGAAGGTGATGGCGAGCCCGATGGCGGCCAGCAGCAGCACCGAGCCCAGCGAGATGCCGTACCAGACGTTCTGCGCGGCCTCCCAGGCGGTGAGCGACTGGCGCACCGAGGCGGCGGCGGCCGAGGCGGCGGCCTTCACCTCGGGATCGGTCTGGGAGTTGATGGCGGCCTGCAGCACGCTCAGCGCATCGCGGTTGCCCTTGTCACGCACGACCTCGAGGGCCGCGAGTTTGTCCTGCTTGGACGCATCGGACGCCAGCACGACGGCGGCGCGCGCCTCCTGGAAGGCGATCTTGATGCGCGCGTCCTTCTCGGCCGCGATCGCGGCATCGAGCGCGCCGAGCGCCGCCGGATCGGGACGCTTGAACAGCGAATCGGCCGCGCCGCGCCGCACCCGGGCATCGGGGCTCATGAGGGTGAGCGAACCCACCGCCGCCTCGAGGACGCCACGCAGGCGGTTGTTGACGCGTACGCGGTCGAGATCGGCCTCGCTCCCCGTTCCGGCCGGCTTGCCGGTGAGGGCATCCTCCAAAGTAAGATTGCCGCTGCCTTTGCCGATCAGAACGACGTTGTCGGACTTGCGGACATAGAGCTGGCCTGCCCCCAGCGCCTCGAGGATCGGGGCCGCCCGCGCGTCGCCGGACCCGGCGAGCGCACCGATCGCCGTCTCGCGGTCGCCGAAGCCGCCGGTGGTGAGGTTCTTGACGAGGGTTGGAAGATCTGCAGCCCAGGCCGTCACGGTGATCAACACCGCGGCCAGCGCCGACGACACCCCCGCTAGCAGGCGCAGGAAAAACATGACTTTTACGAATAACCCCAAGATCAGAACGGGGCGACTCGAAAGTCGCCCCGCCCCTGTGAGTTGCGCTAACTGGGCCTTACTTGCCCTTGCCGCCGCACTTGCCCGAGACAACGTTGAAGTTGCCGCAGTTCATGGGCTTGCGCCAATCGGCGATCAGGTCCTTGGAGTCCGGCAGGTAGGGCGACCACTCTTCCGCGACCACCAGGCCCGGGGTCTGCCACACCGTGTCGAACTGGCCGTTGCCCTGGATCTCGCCGATCAGGACCGGCTTGGTGATGTGGTGGTTCGGCATCATCGCCGAGTAGCCACCCGACAGGTTCGGCACCGTGATGCCGATCATGGCGTCGATCACCGCGTCGCTGTCCGTCGTGCCGGCCTTCTTCACCGCCTCGATCCACATGTTGAAGCCGATCACGTGGGCTTCCATCGGATCGTTGGTCACGCGCTTCGGGTTCTTGGTGAAGGCCTGCCAGCTCTTGATGAACGCCTCGTTGGTCGGGTTCTTCACCGACTGGAAGTAGTTCCACGCGGCGAGATGGCCGAGCAGCGGCTTGGTGTCGATGCCGGCGAGTTCTTCCTCACCGACCGAGAACGCCACGACCGGGATGTCCTTGGCCTTGATGCCGGCGTTGCCCAGCTCCTTGTAGAACGGGACGTTGGCGTCACCGTTGATGGTCGACACGACGGCCGTCTTCTTGCCGGCCGAGCCGAACTTCTTGATCTCTGCCACGATCGACTGCCAGTCGGAATGACCGAACGGCGTGTAATTGATCATGATGTCTTCCTGCTTGACGCCCTTCTGCTTGAGGTACGCCTCGAGGATCTTGTTGGTCGTGCGCGGATAGACGTAGTCGGTGCCGGCGAGCACCCAGCGCTGCACCTTCTCGTTGTTCATCAGGTAGTCGACCGCCGGGATCGCCTGCTGGTTCGGGGCGGCGCCGGTGTAGAACACGTTGCGCGAGCTTTCCTCGCCCTCGTACTGCACCGGGTAGAACAGGATGCCGTTCAGCTCCTCGAACACCGGCAGAACCGACTTGCGGCTGACCGACGTCCAGCAGCCGAACACCGCGGCGACCTTCTCCTTCTGCAGGAGTTCGCGCGCCTTCTCGGCGAACAGCGGCCAGTTCGACGCCGGATCGACGACCACGGCCTCGAGCTTGCGGCCCAGAACGCCGCCCTTCTTGTTCTGCTCCTCGATCAGCATCAGCATGACGTCCTTCAGCGTCGTCTCGCTGATCGCCATGGTGCCGGACAGAGAATGCAACACGCCGACCTTGATCGGCGCCCCTTGCGCCAAGGCGCTGCCCGCGGCGCCGGCCAACAGGCCGGCGGCGACCATGCCTGTCTTGAGAATCGATCCCAACTTCATCCCGCTCTCCTTTTTGTCGACGGAATACCCCCGCCAACTGCCGAGAGAGCGAAAGCCGTGCCAAACCCCGGCTAGGGTCTGGCATAACTTTTAATGCGCGATCAGGACGACCGCGCCGGCCGCCAGCACGACGCCGCCCAGGGCACGCAGCGCGAGATCGCCCACAGCCCTGTGCACAACCCAGCCGATCGCGAGGCCGATAGCCTGCAGAAGTGCCGTTGCTGCAAGGAAGCTCAAGATGTAGCTGCCCGCCCCCGTCGAGGGTGCTTCGAGGGCATGGGCATAGCCGTGGAACACTGCAAACAGGCCGACGATGGCCATGGCCCAGGCCATCGGGAGGCGCACTGCACCTATGATGAGACCGCCGATCACGAACACCGAGGCCAGGATCGCCGCCTCAACAAGAGGCAGTTTTATGCCCGCAAAACCGGCAGCTGCTCCGATCGCCATCATCACCAGGAAGGCGGCCGGCACGGCCAGGGCGACCATCGGCTTGCGGCCGGCCATGAAGGCGGCCCACAGGCCGACGCCGACCATGGCCAGGAGATGGTCAAGGCCACTGAACGGATGCAGGAAACCCGAGGCCTCATGGCCGGGATGGGCCAGGGCTGGACCGGCGGCGAACAGGGCCACGGCGGTAAGGCAGATCGTGCGACGCATGTTCAAGTACTCCCCTTCAGACCGCCCTGACGTACGATGAAGGCGGCAATGTCGTCGACTCCCTTGTTCTCCTTGAGATTGGAAAACAGGAACGGCCGCGTCCCGCGCATCTTGCGGGCGTCGCGGTCCATGACGTCGAGGTTGGCGCCGACCAGCGGCGCCAGGTCGATCTTGTTGATCACCAGCAGGTCGGACCGGGTGATGCCGGGGCCGCCCTTGCGCGGGATCTTCTCGCCGGCGGCCACGTCGATCACGTAGATCGTGAGATCGGCCAGCTCGGGCGAGAAGGTGGCGGCAAGGTTGTCGCCGCCCGATTCGACGAACACGATTTCCAGCTTGGGCCACTTGCGCACGATGTCGGACACCGCCGCCAGGTTGATCGAGGCGTCCTCGCGGATCGCCGTGTGCGGGCAGCCGCCGGTCTCGACGCCGACGATGCGCTCGGGCTCGAGCGCCCCGGCGCGGATCAGGAACTCGGCGTCTTCCTTGGTGTAGATGTCGTTGGTGACGACGGCGATGTCGTAGTCCTCGCGCATCTTCTTGCACAGGCGCTCGACCAGCGCGGTCTTGCCCGACCCGACCGGACCGCCCACGCCCACCCTCAGGGGACCACGCAGACTCATTGACGCTCCATCTCCCCGGCCAGCAGCGATAGATAGCCGATGCCCATCAGCAGGCAGTAAGGCGAATAGTACCGTCTGTTGCGCGTGGCAAACGGCTCGTCGCGAAAATGCAGGCGCCAGGTCGGCGTATAGCCGGCCACGCCGCGCGCCACGAACACGCCGGCGATGACGAAGGTGACCGACTGGACCCAGGTCTCCTCGTCGCGGCCGAGGATGACGAAAGGCCATAGCGCCAGCAGGGCCAGCACGCAGGCCACGGCGTAGCACTGCCAGGTCGGCGGCATACGGCGGCGACCATCGCCCACGACGCTCTTCGCCAGCGCCTCTTCGCTGGCCTCGGGCCAGTTGTAGCCCAGGCCCCACATCGCATGGATGACAGCCGGGGCGGCGACGCCGATGAACAACAGGAGGGCGAACAGCACGGTCATGAGCGGAACAGCCGGGTGTACTGGGTCTCGTGGCGAAGCGAGCACCAGTCGAGCAGTGGCGTGGCCGTGCCGACGTCGTCGAGCGAGGTCACGGCCAGCGCCGCGTCGGTCGCTTGGCGAACGGCAGGCTCCAGCGCCGCCAAAGCGATCTGGCCGTCGCTCTGGCCGAGCGGCACCGAGCGCACCGCAGCCGAGATCAGGTTGGCGGTGAAGGCATGCAGGTAGCCTTCGAGGGCACGGTCGAGAGCGATGCCGTGCACCGCGGCCGCCAGCGCCACGGCGACGGGCAATGCAAGCTCGCCCGACAGCCGCTCGTGCACGGCATCGAGCGACGGATGCGGCCAGGCGGTGCGCGTGATCGACAGGAACGAGCCCCCCTGCTGGCGCGATTCCAGGGCCATCTCCGAGGTGCCGCGCCAGGCCGCGGCGCGCTCGGCGATGGCGTCGAACGAGGTCCAGTCCTCGGCCTCGGCCGAGCGCCAGGCGGCCGCGAACAACGCGCCGTCGACGACGCCGGTGCCCTGCCGCAGCACGCTCTCCAGCCAGGTCACCAGCGTGACGCGATCCTTGATGAGGCCCTCCTCCACCGCGCTCTCGACGCCGTGGCTATAGCTGAAGGCGCCGATGGGATAGGCCGGCGACAGCCAGGCGAGCAGGCGGTAGAGGGGGTCAGTCGCCATGGCGTAGACCCGCTGTCACCGGCACTACCCACAGCCTCACCCTGAGGAGGCGCGCAGCGCCGTCTCGAAGGGTGGGCCACAGTCTTGGTGCTGCCCACCCTTCGAGACGCACCGCTGCGCGGTGCTCCTCAGGGTGAGGTGTCCCTGTGGCAATGAGGCAAGTGTCAGCCATGGCGTTCGCCATGCAACGGCCCGTGGCGATGGCCGAGGTCGTGGTTGTGCTGGCCGTAGGCGCCGCCTTCGGGATCGAACGGCGCCTTGACCTTGCGCACCTCGGCGCCGAGGCCCTTCAGCATGTCGATGATGACATGGTCGTCGCGGATCAGGATGCGGTCGGCGGTGATCTGGGCCGGCAGATGGCGATTGCCGAGATGCCAGGCGATGCGCGCAAAAGCGGCGGCGTCGCGGCCGCGCACCTCGACCAGGTCCTCGTCGGCCGCCAGCACCTCGACGAAGCCGCCCTCCTCCAGCTTCAGGCCATCGCCGGTGTGCAGCACGATGGGCTCGACCAGGTCGAGCAGGAAGTCGAGGCCGCCGTCGCCCAGCATGCGCAGCCGGCGGCGGTAGCGGTCGTCGAACAGCAGCGTGACGGTGTCGGTACGCTCAGCCGCCGGCCAGTGGCCGGCCCGCAGGACTTCGGTAGCGCGCTTCATGAATCAAAACAGGAAATACCGCTGCGCCATGGGCAGCACCTCGGCCGGCTCGCACGTCAGAAGCTCGCCGTCGGCCCTCACCTCGTAGGTTTCGGGGTCGACCTCGATCTTGGGACAGAGCGTGTTGTGCACCATGTCCTTCTTGCCGATCTTGCGCGTGCCCTTCACGGCCAGGACCGGGCGGCTCAGCCCCCACTTCTTCGCCACGCCCTTGGCGATCGCAGCCTGCGACACGAACAGCGCCGGGCTGGCCACCAGGCTCTTGCCGAAGGCGCCGAACATCGGCCGGTAGTGCACCGGCTGCGGCGTCGGGATCGAGGCGTTGGGATCGCCCATCGGCGCGGCCACGATCGTGCCGCCGATCAGCACACAGTCGGGCTTGGCGCCGAAGAAGGCGGGCGACCAGATCACCAAGTCGGCGCGCTTGCCGACCTCGATCGAGCCGACATGGCGCGAGATGCCGTGGGTGATGGCGGGATTGATGGTGTACTTGGCGACGTAGCGCTTGACCCGGACATTGTCGTTGTCGCCGGTCTCGTCCTTCAGCCGGCCGCGCTGCTTCTTCATCTTGTCGGCGGTCTGCCAGGTGCGGATCACGACCTCGCCGACGCGGCCCATCGCCTGGCTGTCGGACGACATCATCGAGAACGCGCCCATGTCGTGCAGGATGTCCTCGGCAGCGATCGTCTCCTTGCGGATGCGGCTTTCGGCGAAGGCCACGTCCTCGGGGATCGCCTGGTCGAGGTGGTGGCAGACCATCAGCATGTCGAGATGCTCGTCCACCGTGTTGACGGTGTAGGGCATCGTCGGATTGGTCGACGACGGCAGCACGTTCTTCTCGCCGCAGAGGCGGATGATGTCCGGCGCATGGCCGCCGCCCGCGCCCTCGGTGTGGAAGGTGGCGATGGCGCGGCCCTTGAAGGCGGCCCGCGTGGTCTCGACGAAGCCCGATTCGTTCAGCGTGTCGGTGTGGATCGCCACCTGCACGTCCATGCGGTCGGCCACCGAGAGGCAGTTGTCGATGGCGGCGGGCGTGGTACCCCAGTCCTCGTGCAGCTTCAGGCCGCAAGCGCCGGCCTCGACCTGCTCCTTGATGCCGGCGGGCTTGCTGGTGTTGCCCTTGCCGAAGAAGCCCAGGTTCATCGGAAAGCCCTCGGCCGCCTGCAGCATGCGGCCGATATGCCAGGGGCCAGGCGTGATGGTGGTGGCGAATGTGCCGTGCGCCGGGCCGGTGCCGCCGCCCATCATGGTGGTGACGCCGCTGTAGAGCGCATCGTCGATCTGCTGCGGGCAGATGAAATGGATGTGGCAGTCGATGCCGCCCGCCGTGATGATCTTGCCTTCGCCGGCGATCGCCTCGGTGCCGGGACCTATGACGATGTCGACCTTGGGCTGGATGTCGGGATTGCCGGCCTTGCCGATGCCGACGATGCGCCCGTCCTTCAGGCCGATATCGGCCTTCACGATGCCCCAGTGATCGACGATCAGCGCGTTGGTGATCACAGTATCGACCGCGCCCTGCGCGCGTGTGCGCTGGCTCTGGCCCATGCCGTCGCGGATCACCTTGCCGCCGCCGAACTTCACCTCCTCGCCGTAGGTCGTGTGGTCCTTCTCGACCTCGATGAAGAGGTCGGTGTCGGCCAGCCGCACCTTGTCGCCAGTCGTCGGCCCGAACATGTGGACATAGGCCGAGCGCGAGATCCGCGTCGGCCCCTCGTTCGACGGGCCGACCTTGGCGATGGGCCCGAGCTTGCCCGAGACCTTGGCCTGAAAACCATAGCTCTCGCGTCCGCCCATGTAGGGCGTGAGCCGCACGGTGCGCGACTGGCCGGGCTCGAATCGCACGGCGGTGCCGGCGGCGATGTCGAGCCGCATGCCCTTGGCGCGCTTGCGGTCGAACTTCAGCGCGTCGTTGGTCTCGAAGAAATGGTAGTGGCTGCCGACCTGGATCGGCCGGTCGCCGGTGTTGGCGACCTCGATGGTGATGGGGTTGCGGCCCTTGTTGAGCTCGATCTCGCCGTCGCCGGCCTTGATTTCACCTGGGATCATGACGGGCCTCAGCGGATCGGCGCGTGGACGGTGACGAGCTTGGTGCCGTCGGGGAAGGTCGCCTCGACCTGGATCTCCTCGATGATGTCGGCCACGCCTTCCATCACCTGCTCGCGGCGCAGCACGTGAGCGCCGGCCTGCATCAGGTCGGCCACCGAGCGGCCGTCGCGCGCACCTTCGACGACGAAGTCGGTTATCAGGGCGATGGCCTCGGGATGATTGAGCTTCACGCCACGCTCGAGGCGGCGGCGGGCCACGTTGGCCGCCATGGCGACCAGCAGCTTGTCCTTTTCACGCGGCGTCAGATTCATCGATCGTTTCCCCCGTATCGGGCCTGACTATAAAAGGCTGCATCAAACATGCCAGACGCGCGGCAGGCGACAGCCGCGGAAATCGGTGAGAAAGCGGATGGTCGCGGCCCGCACCATCGTCGCCTCGCCCAGCAGACGAGCGACCATGACGCCGTTCACCAAGGTCACACCGGCACGCACCTCCGCTGCAGTTTCGAGCAGCGTACGGGCCTTCTCGAAAAGAGGCTGCGGCTCGTCCCACACGCCGATCACGGTCGCGAGGGCATTGGCCGTACCGAAGCCCGCGCCCGTCGGCGTCTCGCCCTCGACCCGCAGCGTGTCGGTCCAGATCAGCCGTCCGGTCCGCCGCACGGACCAGGAATCGAGCAGCAGGCCCCGGGTGAACCGCTCGCCCGAGGCGGCCCGGCCCATGACCACCATCTCGCAGGCGAGCAGCGACCCGCCCGACTCGACCTCGGCCACGGTGCGGCGTTTCAGCCGGGCGCCTTCGAAGACGATGGTCTCCTGCGGCAGCCAGTCGAGGACGGCGCCGTCGGCCACCCGCACGGCGACGTCGATGGTGCAGTGGCCGCCGCCCTTCGCGGCACGATAGATCTTTTCCGCCGCCTGAGTGGTGGCTACGGCCGAGGCCTTGGGGCCGATCTCGATGGCCATCTTGAGGGAATCGCCGTCGGTCACCCCGCCCGAGGTGGTCAGCATGACGGCCAGGGGCGGTTCCCCGGGCTCGGGTTCCGGGAACAAAACCCGGCAGGGATCGCGTTGATAGAGATCGCCGAGCCGCGTCCGGCCGCCCCGCAGGTCGAAGGCGACACGGCTTTCGCCGCTGGCGCGCTGCAGGCGGGGTGGGCTGGTGGTCATCGGCCCGTCCTTGATAGAACAGGAGCCGAAATGAGCAAGGCCTTCACCAAGGAAACCGACGGCGACGACGAGGACGACCTGCCCGACGAGATCGTGGGCCTGCCCGCCGGCGCCAAGAACTATATGACCCCGCAGGGCTTCGAGCGCATGCGCGAGGAGCTGCAGACGCTCATGCGCAAGGAGCGGCCCGAGGTCGTGCAGGTCGTGTCGTGGGCCGCCGCCAACGGCGACCGCTCGGAGAACGGCGACTACCTCTACGGCAAGAAGCGCCTGCGCGAGATCGACCGGCGCATCCGCTTCCTCTCCAAGCGCCTGGAGCGTTCGGAGGTCGTCGACCCGGCCAAGCGGCCGCCGACCAAGCAGGTCTTCTTCAGCGCCACCGTCACCTACGCCAACGAGAAGGGCGAGGAACGCACGGTCAAGATCGTCGGCGTCGACGAGGTCGACCTGACGAAAGGTCATGTCAGCTGGATCTCGCCCATCGCCCGCGCCGTCATGCGCGCCCATGAGGGCGACGTGGTGAAGATGCGCACACCCGCCGGCGAGGAAGAGATCGAGATCATGAAGGTCGCGTACGTCTGAGTGATGGGCTCCCGTAAGGACCTGCAAGCCATAGACAGGTCGCGCGTCTAGCGCGGCTTCGCGCGATCCACGATCTCCTTCTGGTACCCCTCCCACGTCTGCCTGTTGATGATGTCTCGCAGCTTCTCCGGCGCATGCTTCGACTGCAACAGGCCGAGGCCTTCGCCTTCCGTGACGAGCCTGTACGATCCGTCATCCGACTTGACGATGGAGTGAACGACGTAGCCCGGAAAGAGAACGTGGCCAGGTTCGGTCACGTTGACGACGACCGTATTGCCGTGCTGGTCCTCCGTGACGTGGGACTTGACCGGTCCCACCGGAAATCCGTGCATGCCGGTTGCCGCCTTCACGGCCTCCGCGATCGAATGATACGGCTGCGGCGTCGCCTCGTTCGCCGTCCCCTGCCGCGTTGCGGGGCTGACGCGATCGCTGGGACCGAAAGTCGGTCGCTCGATCGCCTGTCGCATCACCTCCTTTGGATTGTAGAAGGGCGCCGACTCATAGCGGTACTGATGATGGCTGCCGCTCTCTGGTCCGATGGTCGCCGGGAATCCCTTCGGCGCCGGCAAGGGACCGAAAGACGTCCCGCCCGGAGTCGTGCAGCCGAACTCGCCGACCGTCGATTCGCATCTGATCGGGATCATTGTGCGCGGCGTCGCAGCATCGAAAACCAGGTTGCCGCCTTGGGGTCCATCCGTCCGGCGCTCGCCCGCAGCGGCGCTCGGGAAAGGAGACCGGCCATCGGCTCCCTTGTCAAAGGCCAAGTAGGGCGGTGGCCAGGCAGCCGGGGACTGCGGTTGGAGGATGTCGAATGGATTGTCACTGGGCTTCGCTGCAGCCATCGGCGCTTCGCCGATCGTGCCGTCCGCGTTGAGGCGAAACCCAGGTACCTCGTCCTCCGGTTGGCGGACGTTGAAGCCAGGTACACGTAAATTGGGTCGAACGTTGAACATGGGCGCTCCCCGAAGTGAAGGCGAGCGGCCAGGGTACAAGGGATGATGCGTCAAGTCAATAACTATGGTACATAATAATTACCATAGTAACCTCCCTGGCTGCCGAGGTCACTTCGGCTTCTGAACCTGCTTGGTCTCCGCGATGATGGCCTGGATATCCGCCACCGACAGCGCGCCGAGTTCGTCCATGGCGGCGTTCGTTGCCTGCCGATCGCCCTTGCCGCGGCCATCGATGTGGTAACCTTCGGTCGATGGATCGATCTTGATGAAACAGGGGAACGCCGGGCTGTCGTTGGTGGCCATGAGGATCACCGTGCGGCCGTCGGCGCAGCTGTTGACCACCCATTTCGAGCCGCCGAAGGTCTTGATGACGGGACCGACCCTGCAATCCATCGGCTCCGTCTGTGCGCCGGCCGGCAACGGAAGGCAGACCAGGATCACAACCAGCAGTATATGTACGCGCATCAGATGCTCCTCGTTCCGCGCAGCCTACAGATCGCGTATCCGCTGGGCGCCGTCAATCGAGGAGTGTGGCTCCGAAACACGGGAGCCGTCCGAGCCACCACGAAGATACCAGTGGCGGCAGGCACAGTCAATAACTTTGGTGCACATCACATGACTTCAGTGCAAGTGCGCACGATAATTTTTGCGTACCGCAACGGGGGATGGCCGAGGATGGGATTCGTTTGTCGCGAGGCGCTTGCAGCCCGATGCCATACGCAAGAATCAGGCACCCGGCGAATTGCGTCGCTTCGACGGCCTCAGCTCGGAAACGCGTCGTGCTGCGGCAGGTCGTCGGTGATGGTGAACCACGGCGCCTTGGAGCCGACGAAGATGTGGCGGCTGGGTCGGATCGAGGGCGCGTCGACCAGGGTGCCCATGGCGACATGAACGTAGGCGCCGTCGCGGACGACGGAATAGAGCAGCGAGCCGCACCGGGCGCAGTGCGTGTTGTTCTTGGTCTCCTCGCCATAGATCATGAGGCTGTCGGCGCCCTGCGTGATCGCGAGCTTGTCGCGCTCGATGCCGGCGAACGGTTTGAAGGCGGAGCCGGTCGTGCGCCGGCAGTTCGAGCAGTGGCAGTTCATGGCGTAGCGGAAGGCGTCGGCCACCTCGTAGTGGACGGCGCCGCAGTAGCATTTTCCTGCAAGCGTCTTTGCCATCCTGTTAAGCCCCCACGTCGACGCGCCGGCGCGCCAGCATCGCCTCGTCGACGGTGAGGCCGAGGCCCGGCCCGTTCGGCACGACCAGGCATCCGCCGTCGGGCTTGGGGGCGTTGACGAAGGTGTCGGCGGCGCGTGCCCAGCCGTCGGCCAGCTCGGCGGGCCGGGTCGCCCGCATGTCCGTCGCGAGCACGTGCAGGTTGGCGGCATTGCCGATCGCGGGCTGCGTCTGATGCGGCACGAACTCGACGCCGTGGGCGTGGCAGAGGGCGGCGCACTGCATCAGGCCGGTCACGCCGCCCATCTTCACGATGTCGGGCTGGACCATGCGGACGCCGGCTTCGATCAGCGCCAACACCGACTGCAGGGTGTACGACTGCTCGCCGGCCGACACGGTGATGTCGAGCCGCTGCGCGACCTCGCCCATCGCCTTGGGATGGTAGTACTCGACGGGCTCCTCGAACCAGACGAAGCCGAGATCTTCCAGCGCCCGCCCGACCCGGATCGCGGCGCCGATCGAGTAGCGGTTGTTGGCATCGAACGCCAAGGGGAAGCCCTCGCCCACCAGCTTGCGCACGGCCTTCGCCTTGGCGATGTCGCCCGCGACGTCGCGATCGATCTCGCCGCGCGCGCCATCCCACCGGATCTTGATTGCCGACGGCTGCTCGGCCTTGAACCGCGCCTCGACCGTCTTGAGCACGCCGTTGACGTCGCGGTTGGCGTTGCCGCCGATCGACGCATAGAACGGGATGCGCGTACGCCACGCCCCGCCCAGCAGCTTGTAGATCGGCTGCTTGAACGCCTTTCCCTTCAGGTCCCACAGCGCGATGTCGATCGCAGCCAGGGCGCCGGTGACGATGCCGTCGGGGCCGAGCTTGACCAGCTTGTGCAGCAGGCGATCGAGGATGACGGCATGATCCAGCACATCGGCGCCGACCAGCGCCGGCGCCATCTCACGCGCGATGACCTGCAGCGAGGCGACGCCGCCCTGCATGGGCGAGGCCTCGCCCAGGCCGACCATGCCGTCGGCGTGGATGGCGACGATCGCGGTCGCCGCGCCGAAGGCGGCCTCGGTGAACTGCGAGACATCGCCCCAGCGCACCAGAAACGTTTCGACCTTGGTGATCTTCATGCGGACCTTCCGAGAGGATTGGGTTGGGCAAAGTGGCAGGCAGCGGAATGCCCCGGTGCGACCGCGCCGAGGAGCGGCCGCTCGCGCGCGCAAATCTCCTGCGCCATCGGGCAACGCGTGCGGAAGCTGCAGCCCGGGGGGATCGCTGACGGGCTGGGTACGTCGCCCGACAGCACGATGCGCTTCTGCGAACGCCGTGCGTTGGGCCGCGCCCCGGGCGCCGCCGACAGCAGCGCCTGGGTGTAGGGATGATGCGGCGCCCTGAAAACCTCTTCCTTCGGGCCGATCTCGACGATGCGCCCGAGATACATCACCGCCACGCGGTCGGCGATGTGGCGCACGACGGCGAGGTCGTGGCTGATGAACAGGTACGAGAGCCGCCTCTGCCTCTGCAGATCCTGCATGAGATTGATGATCTGCGCCTGGACCGAGACGTCGAGCGCCGACACCGGCTCGTCCGCCACGATCAGGCTGGGGCCGAGCGCGATCGCCCGCGCGATGCCGACGCGTTGCCTCTGCCCGCCGGAGAACTGATGGGGATAGCGGCCCATGACCGAAGGCGACAGGCCGACGCTGTCCAGCAGCTCCGCGACCACCTCGCGGCGGTGGGCCGGCGAGCGGATCAGGCCGTTGGCGTCGAGCGGCTCGGCGACGGTCTGCAGGATGGTGCGCCGCGGACTGAGCGAGCCGCGCGGATCCTGGAACACCATCTGCATGCGCCGGCGCGCCCGGCGCAGCTCGCTGTCCGAGGCCTTGGTGATGTCCTTGCCCTCGAACACGACGCGGCCGGCCGACGGCTCGATCAGGCGCATGATCAGGCGGCCGGTCGTCGACTTGCCGCAGCCCGACTCGCCCACCAGCGCCAGGGTCTCGGACGGGGCGATCTCCATCGACAGGTCGTCGACGGCCCGCACCACCGACTTGGCCCCGCCGAACGCGTTCCAGCGGCTGCGCGCCGCGAAGTGCTTGGCCAGTCCTTCGGTGCTGAGAAGAGCGGTCATAGGCGCGCCGCCGGCAAGGCGAAGCAGGCGGCCTGCTGCGTGTCGCTCACCTGAACGAGCGGCGGCGTCCGCTCCAGGCAGACCGGCAGCCGCTTGGGGCAGCGCGGATAGAACGCACAACCCGGCCCACGCTCCGTCGGCGCGGGCGGTGCGCCGGGAATCTGGTAGAGCCGCTCCTGACCGATGGAGCGGCTGGGCATCGAGTTGAGCAGGCCTTCGGTGTAGGGATGCGCCGGCCGGTCGAACAGGTCGTCGATCGCCGCGGTTTCGACGACACGGCCGCAATACATGACGATCACGCTGTCGGCGATGTCGGCGATGACTCCGAGATCATGGCTGATCAGCAGGATCGAGGTCCGGTAGCGGGCCCGCAGTTGCTTCATCAGCTCGAGCACCTGGGCCTGGATGGTGACGTCGAGCGCCGTGGTCGGCTCGTCGGCGATCAGCAGCCGGGGATTGCAGCTGAGCGCCATGGCGATCATCACGCGCTGGCGCATGCCGCCGGAGAACTCGTGGGGATAGGAATCGTAGCGCTGCTCGGCATCGGGGATGCCGACCAGCTGCAGCATCTCCAGCACCCGCGCCCGGCGCGCCGCCGCGCCGATGCTCTCGTGCAGGAAGATCGCCTCGGCGATCTGCTCGCCCACCGTCATCACCGGATTGAGGGCGCTCATCGGCTCCTGGAAGATCATGGCGATGTCCTTGCCGCGGATATCCGGCATGCGCGAGACCGGCAAGGTCAGGAGATCCACGCCTTCGAACTCGACCGACCCTTCGACGATGCGGCCAGGCGGCTCGGGCACGAGCCGCAACAGCGACAGCGACATGACGCTCTTGCCCGACCCGGATTCGCCCACGATGCCCATGCAGTCGCCAGCGGCCATGTCGAAGCCGACGCGATCGAGCACCCGCACGCCCTTGCCGGCCGGACCGAACTCGACCGACAGGTTCCGTACCTTGAGCAGCGCGCTCATTCGTCCCGCACTTCCGGGTCGAGGATGTCGCGCACGGCATCGCCCAGCATGTTGAAGGCCAGCACGGTCACGGTGATGGCGAGGCCCGCGGCCACGATCGGCCAGGGCGAGCCGAAGAGATTGCCGAGCCCGTCGCGGATGATATTGCCCCAGCTCGCCTTGGGCGGCTGGGTGCCGAGACCGAGGAAGCTCAAGGTCGCCTCGAGCCGCACCGCCGTCGCCACCCACAAGGTCAGCACCACCACGATAGAGCCCGCGATGTTGGGCAGGATGTGATGGAGCATGATCGCGGGCGTGCGCATGCCGCTCGCGATCGCCGCCTCGATGAAGGCCTCGGACCGGATGGCCATGGTCGAGGCCCGCGCGATCCGGGCAAAGCGCGGCGCGAAGGCGACGGTCAGCACCACCACCATGTTCCAGAAGCCGGCGCCCAGCGCCGCTGCGATCAGAATGCCCAGCAACAGGGCCGGGAAAGCCAGGAAGATGTCGAGGAAGCGGCCGATGATGCGGTCGGTCCAGCCGCCGAAATATCCCGCCGTGACGCCGAACACGGTGCCGATGACGGCAGCAAGCACCGGCGCCGTCACGCCGAGCAGCAGCGAGGTGCGCGCGCCGTAGATGATGCGAGACAGCACGTCGCGGCCGAACTGGTCGGTGCCGAGCCAATGCTCCGCCGACGGCGGCAGGTTGATGCTGAGAAGGCTCTGGGCGACCGGATCGTAGGGCGCGATCTCAGGCGCGAACACCGCGACCACGACGATGGCGACCAGCACGACGAGGAAGGCGAGCGACACCCGATCGCGCACGAGGCGGATCGCGATTTCCGCCAGCACGCCGCGCTCGATTGGGACTGCCAGTGCTTCCGCCTGCGGCGTCATCTCACCGCCCCCACCCGCGGGTCGATGAAGACGTACAGCACGTCCATCACCAGGTTCACGACCACGACGAACATGGCGAAGACCACGATGCCGGCCTGGATCACCGGGTAGTCGCGCGTCTCGATGCCGGTGATCAGCATGCTGCCGATGCCCGGCCGGCCAAAGATGAATTCGATGGCGACCGAGCCCGACAGGGTCGACAGGATGCTGAGGCCGAGCCCGGTGACCACCGGCAGCAGGGCGTTGCGGAGGCCGTGGCGATAGATGACGCGGGGTTCGCGGCCGCCCTTGGCGCGCGCGGTGCGGACGAAATCCTTGTTCAGGACCTCCAGCAGCGAGGAGCGCGTGAGGCGGCTGACGAAGGCCGCCTTGATGAAGGCGAGCGCGATGGCCGGCAGGAACACGTGGTACATGCGATCGGCGAAGCCCTGGCCGCCGCCGTTGATGGGAAACCAGCCCAGGTTCAGCGAGAAGGTGATCAGCAGCAGCGCGCCGAGATAGAAATCGGGGATGGCGAAACCCGCCAGCGAGAACAGGCGAGTCACGTAGTCGGTCGCCTTGCCGCGATGCGTCGCCGCCACGACTCCCAGGGGAATGGCGGCGATCGTGCCGATGAGGGTCGAGACGATGGTGAGCTCGATCGTGTAGGGCAGGTTAAGCCCGATCATCGCCGCCACCGACTGCCCGTTCACGAACGACTTGCCGAAGTCGAAGGTGACCGCGTTCCACAGGAAGCGCAGATACTGCTGCCACAGCGGGACATCGAGGCCGAGGCGGGCGCGCATCGCCTCGATCTGCGCCGGCGTCGCGTGGTCGCCCAGCAGGGTGACCGCAGGGTCGCCCGGCAGGAGACGCATTGCCACGAACACCAACGTCAGCACCAGGAACATCGTCGGGATCGCGTCGAGCACGCGGGATGCCACCAGGCGCCACATGGGACTAGAGACGACGGATTGAAGCCATCGCGTCCTAAGCCTTCACGACCCGGGCGCGTTTCAGCGGCCAGTAGGCATATCCCGAGCGGACCTTGTAGCCGAGGTCGATGCGCGGATTGCGGACGATGACGTAGGACAGCGAGCCCAGCGAGATCAGCGGCAGGTCGCGCAGGACCTGGATCTCCATCTGCTTCACCGTCTTCACGATGGCATCGAAGCTAGGCTCGTTGTCGAGCGCCTCGAGGGCGCCGTCGATGCCGGGCATGACCGCGCCGTAGTGGCTGAAGTTGATGCCGCCCGTGCCGTCCGCCTTGACCTCGGACTCCTTGGCCAGCTGGTCGATGAAGATCTGCGCCAGGGTCGGCGGATAGCTCGACGAGAACATCACCAGTGTGTTGAGGTTCTTGCGGTTGTTCAGGTGATAGGTCGTGTGGTCGATCATGGACATGTCCATGTTCATGCCGACCTTGCGCAGTTGCTCCTGCACGATGAGCATGTTCGAGCTGTAGTCCTCGCGCGTGCTCATGTAGTTGGAGAAGGAAAGACCCGACGCGAAGCCGGCCTCGGCCAGAAGCTTCTTGGCGCGGTCGGGGTCGTACTTGTAGCGCAGCTCCGGAGGCAGCTCGTCATCCGTCACGGCGCCCGCGTAGGTCGGCGCCATCAAGCCCACCATCGGCTTGCCCATGGGCGCGAGGCTCTTGGCGATCGCCTCCTTGTCGATGGCATAGCGCACGGCCTGGCGGATGCGGAGGTCGTCGAAGGGCTTGCGCGTCATGTTCATGTGCAGCGTGTTGATGCTGCCGGGCGCCGTCATGTCGAACTGCAGGTCCTTCTTGCGCGCCTGGATCGACGGGATCCAGCCCGGCGCCCGCACGCCCTCGATCATGTCGACCTTGCCCGCGAGCAGCGCCAGGGTGCGCGCCGTCGTGTCGAGGATGTAGGAGAAGCGCAGTTCCGGGACGCCCGGCGGGCCTTCCCAGTGCTGGGCGAAGGCTTTCAGGAACACGCCGTTGGCCGGATCGATGCGATCGAACTCGTAGGCGCCGGTGCCGATCGGGTTCATGGCATGCTTGTCGCCACGTTCGGTCGAGGCCTTGCGCGAGACGATGCAGCCGCCACGGGTATAGAGGATGCTGCCGCAGAACAGCGGATCGGGCCGCTTCAGCTTGAAGACGACGGTGCCGGGACCTTCCGCGGTGATGCTCTCCAGGGTGCCAGCGTAGAGCGGCTGGCGGTCGACCGGCCGCTTGGGGTCGAGCAGGCGTTCGAAGGTGTACACGACGTCGTCCGACGTCATCTCGCCGTAGCCGCCATGGAACTTCACGCCCTTGCGCAGCTGGAACGTCCAGGTGCGGCCGTCGGCCGAGCTGGTCCAGCTCTCGGCCAGCGACGGCTTGAAGTCGCCCGGCGTCACCGCGAAGGTCCCGTCCTCGGGCCGCACCAGGGTGTCGAAGATCTGCATGTTCACCCAGTTGTCGGCCCCCTGGACGACAACCGCCGGCTCAAGCGAATTGGGGCTGCGCGCCGCCAGCGCGAAGGTCATGACCCCGGCGTCCTGCGCGCGAGCGCTCGGCAGGAAAGGGCCAGAGGCACCGGCCGCGATCGAAGCGCCCAGGAATTGTCGCCTGTTCGGTCTCATCGTTCCTCCCGTGCCCTTCTCGGCGCAGCCGGGAGCACTGCCGCCAAAGGTGTCTGCTTTCCCGATGAGTCGCAACCGGTCTGGCATCTTCGCAGGCGCGACGCGATCCTTTGACAAACGTCAATGATCGGAGCGAGCATGCGGATAAATCTGCTGCTCAATCGAATGAGGGGAAGTCTGACCATGCAAAAGCTCGCGGTCCTTTTGGCAATTGCGGGCATCCTGACCGGGTGCGAGAACATGACGACCAGCCAAAAGGGTGCCGTGACCGGCGCCGCCCTCGGCTCGGGCATCGGCATGGTGGCGGGCGGCAGCTTCGGTCAGGTGGTCGGCGCCGGCCTGATCGGCGGGGCCGCCGGATACATCACCGGCAGCGCCATCCAGAACAGGTAGGGAGCAACCGACCATGCGTGTCCGTCTTGCTCTCGCCCTTTCGACCGCGGCTGCCGTGACGACGTCGGCCCAAGCGCAGGCGCCGGCGCTCCAGTTCGACCAGGCGGCCTACGTCACCTGTCGTGAAGCTCATGCGATGACGCCCGACTCCCGTCGCGCCCTGGCAACGTTCCTGGCGGAGTATTCCGCACGGCGCTACGGCGTCACGATTCCGGAGGACACGCGCGGCGCACAGCTCGCCTACCTGGTGCGCGGCGGGTGCTCGCTTTATCCGGAAGCCTACCTGTACTCCGTCATCGACAAAGCGGTGCTGGCCGAACGGTCTAACCTGCCGAAGCGCTGACAAGAGCCCGTAACACAGCATCGATGTTGCGGTTGCCCATATCGGCTCGACGCCGCACCAGGGCCATCTGTCGCGTCGGACCGCCACGACCGAGGGCGAGCGCGCGCACACCGTGTGCCTCCAGCAGGGGCTTGCGCGGCTGCGGCACGATTGAGACGCCGAGGCCGGCGCCGACCATGGCGACGATGGCATCGATCGAACGGAGCTCCATGACGACCCGCGCCTCGGGAAAGATGCGGCGCACATACTGGGCGGCGACACGGCCGCCGGTGAGCGCGGTGCCGTAGCGGATCAGACCAAAGCGCTGCAGCAGCTCCTGAGGCGACGCCGGTGCAGCGCCGGGCGGCAGCAGCATCAAGAACGGCTGGCGCGCGAGGTCCTGCCAGGCGAGCCGCGTCGAGCCGCCTGACGCGGGCCGCACCAGCACCGCGGCGTCGATGCGGCCCGCCTTCACCCCGGTGATCAGCTCGTCGGAATCGGCGAGGGAAACCTCGATCCGCAATTCAGGATGACGGTCGCGCACCAGGCGGAGGGCCTGCGGCAGGTCGCCGGTCTGCACCGTGGCGATGGCGCCCAGCCGCACGCGACCCGACACCCGAACCGGCGGCCGCGTCCTCAAGCCATCCAGCCGGCCGGCAACATCCCGCGCCACCGTGGCCGCTTCGAGCGCAAAGGGCGTGGGCTTGGCGGTGCGCGCCGAGCGGTCGAACAGGAGCTGGCCGAACCAGGCCTCGAGCTGCTTCACCTGCAGGCTGACGGCGCTCGGCGTGCAGCCGACCTCGTTCGCGGCGGCGGCGAAGCTGCCGCGGTCGACGATCGCCACCAGAGTTTTCAGCATGGCGACATTCATGAGGGATGCTCACTCTTCAGCTGAGAACATATCGATTTTCTTATCCTAGCCGGCGGGTAGCGTCGCGGTCGACATGCACGATTTCCGCAGCGACACCGTCACCCTCCCCACGCCCGAGATGCGAGCGGCGATCGCCGCTGCGCGACTAGGCGATGCCGCGCGCGGCGACGATCCGACGGTGGCCGAGCTGGAGCGGCTGGCCGTCACGATGACCGGCAAGGACGACGCGCTGTTCGTGCCGTCGGGCACCATGGCCAACCTGGCGGCGTTGATCGCGCACGACTGCCGCGGCGGCGAGGTGATCGTCGAGGAGACGGCGCACATCTACAACGCTGAAGGCGGCGGGCTCTCGGTCCTGGCCGGTGCCGTGGCGAGGCCGATCAAGGGCGAGCGCGGCATCCTGGCCGCCGCCGACGTCGCGCAGGCGATCCGCGACGGCGGCGACCTCGCGCGGGCGCCGACGCGGCTGGTGTGCCTGGAGAATACCCACAACGCCGCGGGCGGCAGGGTCATGACGCCCGAGACCATGGCCGCCATCCATGCCGCCGCGCGACGGGCCGGCATTGCCGTCCATCTCGACGGCGCGCGGCTGTTCAACGCTGCAGCCTTCCTCAATGTGCCCGTCGGCGAGCTCTGCCGTCACGTCGATTCGCTGTGGTTCGCGCTCTGCAAGGGCCTGGGCGGCCCGGTCGGCGCCATCCTGGCGGGCGACGCTGCGTTCATGCGGAAGGCGCGGCGCGCCGCGCGCATGCTGGGCGGCGGCATGCGCCAGGCCGGCCTGATCGCGGCACCCGCCATCGTCGCCCTGCAGGATCCCTATCCCGGCCATCGCCGCGACAATGCGTTGGCACAACGGCTGGCGGCGGGCTTCGCCGCCCTGTCGCCCGCGCTGATGGATGGCGAGGTGCAGACCAACATCGTGAACTGCTTCATCGACGACGCGCCCGCGATCACGCGAGCGCTCGGCGAGCGCGGCGTGCTGGCGCTGGCCAAGGGGCGACGCATCCGCTTCGTCACCCATGCCGAGGTCGACGAGACCTCGGTCGACGCCGCGATTGCGGCCCTCGCCGACGTGCTGACGATGAGCGGCAAGAGGAGAGCGCATGCATAGGATCGTCTCGCTGCTGCTCGCAGCCGTCGCCCTGGCCGGCCTGCCCGCGGCAGCGCGAGCCCAGACCTGGCCCGACAAGCCGATCCGCTTCATCGTCCCCAGCCCGCCGGGTGGCGGCACCGATTCGCTGACGCGGCTTCTCGCCAACAAGCTCGGCGAGACGCTGAAATGGCAGATGGTGGTCGACAACCGACCGGGCGCCGGCGGCAATCTCGGCCTCGACATCGCGGCCAAGGCCGCGCCCGACGGCTACACGCTGGTGATGGGCGAATCGAGCAACCTTGCCATCAACCCCTCGCTCTACAGGAAGCTGCCGTTCGATCCGGCCAAGGACGTGGCGCCGGTGGCGCTTGTGGGCACGGTACCGCTGGTGCTGGTGGTTTCGGCCAATGCGCCGTTCGATTCGCTGAGGACGCTGGTCGACGCTTCGAAGAAGAAGCAGCTCACCTTCGCTTCGTCCGGCAACGGCACGGTGGGCCATCTGGTCGGCGAGATGTGGAGGCGCGCCGTCGGCAGCGACATGGTGCACGTGCCCTACAAGGGCGCGGGCCCGGTGATGATCGACCTGGTGGGTGGACAGGTCGATCTGCATTTCGCCTCGCTGCCGGCGGCGTTGCCCCTGATCGAGAGCGGCACGCTCAAGGCGCTGGCGACCACATCGGCCGAGCGCCTGGCGTCTTTG
Organism: Reyranella sp.; assembly: GCA_019750135.1. Taxonomy (GTDB): domain Bacteria; phylum Pseudomonadota; class Alphaproteobacteria; order Reyranellales; family Reyranellaceae; genus Reyranella. Next base: position 272,741 of record JAIEOV010000007.1, read on the forward strand.
CCCAAGGTGCCGACGCTGGTCGAAGCAGGTTATCCGAGCTTCGACTACTACGTGTTCTACGGTGTGCTCACGCCGGCCGGCACGCCGGACGCCGTCATCACGCGACTGAACAGCGAGATCGACCTCGCGATCGAGGCGCCGGACATGCGCAAGAGCCTCGCCGAGCGCGGCGTTGATGTCCGCGCGGGCACGCCGCTCCAGTTCGATGCGTTCCTGAAGAGCGAACGCGCCAAATGGGAACGCGCCGTCAAGGACTCGGGCGCGACGGTCGACTGATCAGCGACGCCCTGGAGCGGCGCGACGGCACGTTTCGCTTGTTCATCTATTCTGCTATACTATTCCTGCGAGCAGTTCGCATGAGCTCGTCGCCTCTGTACCAAGGGAGGATCGACCATGTTGCAATGGCTGCGCACCAAGCTGTTTGGGCACACCAAGAAGCGCATCTTCGCTCCCTGCGAGGACATCGACCGGATCAAGGGCTGGCTGCTTCACTGCCACAAGAGTCGCGATCGCCACGATGCGACCGCTCGCTGGCTCGACCGGCGGCATCGGTTCATGGCGTCTCTCACGGCTCTCTTCTCTGTCCTGGCAGGCATTACGGTGGTCGCCGATTTCGACACCACTGTCGGCGAGATCCTGCCCGTGGCCCATCTCAAGTTCTGGGCAGGCTTCCTTGTCGGCGGCTTCGCTCTCAGCGCCTCCTTCCTTGCCCCCTGCAGAAGGAGGCGCGCTACGGCGAACGCGCGGAAGTTCATCGTCGGAAGGCCGAGGCCTACAAAGCGCTGATCTGGGATATCGAAGCCAAGTTGCCACGCCTCCAGCGGGGCGCGAACGAGACCGACGAATGGTCCAAGGAGTGGTTCAAGAGTTTCGAGGCGATCGAGAAGGAACAGGCGGTCATCGTGCCCCAGCGGATCGTGAACCGGATCGACGCCCAGCAGTATTCGGCCGCAATATTCGTCGGTCACGCCGAGGAGCTTCTGTCCGATTCGCCCGAACCGAAGGACGGTGGCCCGGCGGTCAGCTCCTGAATTGCCGATAGATCTGCTCCAGCGCCAGGCATAGCCCTGCCGTATCGCAGGCGGCAGATGCCGCAAGTCGAGCGCGCATGCCGGCTCGCAGGTCGGCGAGACGGGCGGCAGTAGCCGGGTCACGCGTCAGTGCGCTCGCCTTGGCTACCAGATCGTCCTCACCGCTTGCCACCCAATCGTCGAGGCCCGCCGCCCGCAGCAAGGAGGCGCTGGTGCGGGCGACCCAGCGGTCGCCGATGTAGGTCAGGACGGGAACGCCCTGCCACAACGCCTCGGTCGTCGTGGTGCCGCCGTTGTAAGGGAATGTATCCAACGCAATGTCGACGCGATCGTAGCTCCGCAGGAAGTCCAAGTGTGGCGCGCCACCCTCGAGGTCGACGCGCTCGGCTGCGACACCACGGGCAGCCAGGCGAGCAAGCAGGTGGTCGCGGTTGGAGGGCTCGGCCAAGGTGCGCGCGCGAACCAGCAGGCGCGACGTGGGCGCGGACCGCAGGATGCGCGTCCAGATGTCGAGGGTGAGATCGTTCAGCTTGTACGCCGAGGCGAGCGCGCCAAAGGTGAGATAGCCGTGATTGCCGAGACAGGGCGGTGGCACGACATCCGGCGCGGCATGAAAGACCTCGAACGCAAGGTAAGTGCCGCGCACACGCAACACCCGCTCGGTATAAAAGCCTTCCTCGGATGCCGGGATCACCGTGTCGTCGCCCACGATGCCATCGAAGCAATCGAGACCCGACGTCGCGAGGCTGTTGAACCAGGCGAGCTGCACCGGTGCCGGCCGGCGCAGGAACAACCGCAACCATTTCGCGGCGCTGTGGGCGTTGAGGTCGACGAGCACGTCGATGCCAGCCGCCGCGAGCAGGCGGGCGACCTTTTCGTCGTCGCACGCGCCGACCTGCCAGATCACATCGCGGTCGTATCCCCTGTAGCCGGCCGACGTCGAGGGGTCGCCGCCGAGCGAGACCAGATGCACTTCGAAGTGGTCGCGATCGTGGCGATTGATGACGCCGTAGACCGGCTTCATCCAGTTCGCCTTGTCGAAGAAGGCAGAAACGTAGCCGATCCGCAATTTCCCGCTCGACGGCGGGCGCGGCGGACGTTCCACCGGGCTGACGCCATCGGCGAGGCGCCGGCCCCAGCTGCGCCGCGCCGCATACACATCGGCGTTCGCCGCCACAGTGCTGCCCGGCATGATGATGGCGAGGTTCTCTTCGGCGGCTGCGCGCATTGAATCCGCGTCGGCCACGCGGCGGTAGGCTGCGATCGCGCCCTCGACATCGCCGAGCTTGAAGAGCGCCTCGGCGAAGTGGCCCCAGGCGCCAACCTCCTCCGGCCGCGCACGCACGACGCGGAGCAAGGCGTCGTTGGCCTCGCCGAAGGCACCGGCCCGTAGCCGCGCGGCGCCGAAACCATGCCAGGCCGCGACGTTGTCCTGGTCAGCGGCGATCAGACGACGATAAGCATCTGCCGCCGCGTCGATGTTGCCGGCCAGATGCAACGCATCCGCCGTTTGCAGGTCCATCATCAGAAACCCCGGACGACGCCCGGGCTCGCAACGACTACTGGCGGCGGCAGTCCAGCACGATCGACTGGCCGGACGCCTCGGCGCTGGCCGAGGCGCGCCGCTCGTTGCCGCCGTCGCGGCACATGTAGCGCGCCTGGTATTCCTTGGGGCAGCCCGGCCGCGGATCGCCGATCTGGCGGCTGTCGACGCGGTAGACGCAATAGTCCCGGCCCTGGCACTGGCGGGCGAGATCGCCGGTGACGTTGGTGCTGACGTTGCCGGCGCAATTGTTGCCGTAGACGGCACCGAGCACGCGGATCGACAGGCCGCCGCCGTAGTTCGGGTTCTGGTCCTGATAGCGCGGCTGCTCCTGCTGTTGCTGCTGCGGACCGATCTGGATGCCGCCGCCACTTCCCGGCAGGGGGATGGTTATCTGCGCCGCGGCCGGCAACGCGCCAACGGCCAGCAGCAGGACCGCGATAAGCGGACCAATGATCTTGATCGACGTCTGAGCCATGGACGCTTCCCCGCTTCGATCTTTCTCCCATCATACGTCGAATGCCGGTGTGCGGGTAGAGACGCCTCGAACGCCTTGACCGGCTGGAAGCGGCATCCGAGGCTCGGGGCATGTCTGTCGCCACGCCGGCCCTCCCCGCCCGAACCGAGCGCTTCTGGGCGGCGCTGCTGGCGGCGACGCTGATGAATCTGCCGCTCGGATCGGTCTACGCCTTCAGCGTGCTGCTGCGCCCCATCGAGCAGGAGCTCGCCATCCCGCGCTCGGCGCTGTCGCTGGTCTTCGGCCTGGCAACGGTGGGCTTCACGGTGGGCTCGGTCGGTGCGGCCTTCCTCTATCGGCTGGCACCCGCGCCGATCCTGGTGCTGGGGTGCGCGCTGGTGGCTGCGAGCGGCATCGCTCTGGCGGCGACGGCGAGCGGGCTGCCGCAGCTGCTGGTGGGCTACGGCGTGGTGTTCGGCACCGGCGGCGGCGTGGCCTTCATCCTGTTGCAGCAGGGCGTGAACATGCTGGTGCGGCGGCGCCAGGGGCTGGTGAACGGCTACATGGTCAGCCTCTACCCGATGGGCGCGATGATCGCGACACCCGCCTTTCACGCCTGCAATGAAGCCTTCGGCTGGCGCACCACGTTGGGCGGGCTGGCGACCGTGCTGGTGGTCGGCGGAATCGCGGCGGCGCTCCTCGCCCGGTACAGCGGGACGCGGCTGGTTGCGGCGCAGGCAGGCGCGGCTACGGCGTCGACGACAGGTCCTGCGCTGCTCGGCCCGACCTTCCTGAAACTCTCGACGACGTTCTTCCTCGCCGCCTCGGCCGGGCTGATGGTGCTGAGCCAGGCGCGCGAGATCGTGGCGGCCTATGGCGGCGCCACCACCTTGGCGGTGGCGGCGACGACCGCCCTCACCGCCGCGATCGCCCTGGCACGCATCAGCGGCGGCTGGCTGGTCGATCGCTTCGCCGTGCCCAACGTGGCGTGCGCGGCGCACGCGCTGGCGCTGAGCGGCGGATTGCTGATGACGTTCCTGCCCACCCCTGTCACCGCGGTCGCAGGGCTGGGCATGATCGGCCTGGGCTACGGCTTCGTCTCCGGCGCCACCGCGGGCGGCATCGGCATCTACTGGCGGCCCGCCGACTACGGCCGCGTCGCCGGCCGCACCTACATCGCCTGGTGCCTGGCCGCCCTCAGCCTGCCGGTGCTGGCCGGCTACCTGTTCGACCTGACGCGCGCCTACGACACGGCGGTGATGATCGCCGCTGGCGCCAACGTGCTGGGCATGGCGATGGCGCTCACGATGCCGCGACGCGGGTGGCGGCAGGGAGGGTAATCGTCAGCGTCCGGCATCGGCGTTGACGCTCCTGTGCAAACGGATGTTGTAGTTGCGGACACGGCGCTGGCCACTGCCGTGGCCAATGAATTCCAGCTCGGACTCGGACTTCACCTTCACCACAAACATGTCAGGGCGCGCCTCGAAGAGCTTGTAGTAGATCCGCGTGCGGCTGCCATCGAGCTGAAAAGCCAGATCTCTCGAGATGCGCGGATACGCATTGCTTCTTCCAGGACCATCTGAAATTCCAATTCGAAGGAAGATGCCTTCGACACCGACGCCCACCGCCCTGAGGGTCATATAGTTTCCATCCTCGTCGTCGCCTTGCCAGCCTCCCCAGAACGGCCCGAATGCGGGGTCGGCATTGGCGGGCATCTTCTGAAGAGCAGGATCAAGGGGCGGAAATCCGATTTCGGCGCCCACCGCGTATCCGGCTAATGGCGAGCACGGCACTTCGCCACCTCGGCTGCCGACGGCCTGGACGAAATCCAGCAAGCAGTCGCGATACCTGCGGACGAACCTGCCGCTGCTCGCACCCTGTCGGCCATGCAGGTCTGGCGGGCTGTCCACGATCATGAAGCTCGATCCCGTCGACGGCAAGGCCCGCCGGAGGGCGGCGGCGCCATGCCCGGCCGCGCCGTCGTCGAGACCTTCAGCCAGGAAGAACGCGGCAATGCGCCTGGTCTTCACATCGGGCAACCGGCGGGCGAGGGCGTGGCCCGTACGCTCCTGTTCGCCGGGACTGGCCGGGGCCAGACCGATCACGGCATCCACGGCGGGAAGTGCCGCCGCGGACAACGCTAGCCAGCCTCCCCGCGAAATTCCTGCAACGACCACGCGTGCGTATCCAATCCGACGAACACGGTCGATTTGGCTCGCTATGAACTGGAGGAGCGCTTCGTCGTTCGTTTCCACGTCGACCAGGGGCCGCCTGTTGATCGCAAGGACATCCCACTTCGCGGCTTTGGCCAATTCCGCAAAAATCAGAGGAACAGGCTGATCTGCAAGTCCCTCTGCATGGAGATAGACGAGAGCGCCATTGGCCTCGTGGGGACCGAGAATCTCGAGCGGGGACGCTGCCCAGGTCGCCCAGACATCCGTTGAGCCTTGTGCACGGCACGCGCCGTCGGCCAACAAGATGCAGGGCAGACCAAATATCGCCCTTCTGGCTACGTTCATGTGAAGCCGCCCTCAATCCTTGAGCAAGCGATTCCACAGTCGCACGAAGCAGACAAGGTAGGCAACCTCAAAGGCCAGAAATACAATCTATGCTTGTGTCCATTACTGGCTCGGCCGTCGCCAAGGCCACGGTCTCGGAGAAGGAAGCACTCGTCCAGGAACGTCCATGTAAAAGGGCTGCCAATCAGGATCTCTCAACATCTCAGGAGAGATACCGAGTCGATTTCTCTCCATGCTCGGCGGTTCCGGCGGCGCTGGCGCTATTTCCAACTCCATGCCGAGCTCCGGTTCGATGCTTGGCCTGAGGCCACTCTTTTCGTTAATAACCATAGTGCCTAAATACTACCCGCGTATGGTCATGCGATAACTGCATCGGCCTGCTTCCGAAGCGGTTGGCCCCAGAGGTGCCGAACTCATGGGCGGTGCGAGATTGACTCGCGCAACGTCGCCACCCATCCTTTCGACGCCGCTCCAGTTTGTCAGACCGTGTTGGCGCTTGGAGGGTTACATGACGTCGTACCGGTTTCCCCGATTGCGTCGCGTGCTTTCCCAACTGGTCTTCCTGGCGGTTGCCGCGCTCGGCACGACGGCCAACGCAGCCCCGCCTGCCGGTCGCGTCACCATCGCCTGGCACGTCACGATCTCGCCGAGCTGGTTCGATCCCTCGACCGCGCCGCCGCAGATCACGCCGTTCGGCATGCTCTACGCGATCCACGATGCGCTCGTGCGGCCCTATCCCGGGCACAAGATGGGCCCGAGTCTCGCCGAGTCGTGGACGGAAAGCCCGGACGGCAAGACCTACGAGTTCAAGCTGCGGCCGGGACTGACGTTCCACAACGGCGACGCGGTGACGACCGAGGACGTGAAGTTCAGCTTCGACCGCTACAAGGGCGCCGGGGCGAAGGCCCTGCACGACCACGTCGCCGAGGTCGAGATCGTCGATCCCCTGGTCGTGCGCTTTCATCTCAAGCAGCCCTGGCCCGACTTCATGACGTTCTACGGCACGACCGCCACCGCCGCCGGCCTCGTCATCCCGAAGAAATACCTGACCCAGGTGGGAGACGAAGGTTTCCGCAAGCAGCCGATCGGCGCCGGGCCCTACCGGTTCGTCGGCAACAAGCCGGGGATAGAGGTCGAGTTGGAAGCCTTTCCCGCCTATTGGCGCCGCGTACCGAACCTAAAGACGCTGATCATGAGGAGCGTGCCCGAAGCGACCACGCGCGCCGTGATGGTGAAGACCGGCGAAGCCGACATCGCCTACGCCATCGACGGTCCCGAAGCCGAGGACATCCAGCGCGACAAGCGCCTGCAGGTGGTGGCCTCCAAGCATGCGTCGATCTTCTGGATCGAGTTCACCGAGCAATGGGACGCCAAGTCGCCGTGGCACGACCCGAAGCTGCGCCGCGCCGCGAACCTCGCGCTCGATCGCAAGCGGATCAACGAGGCGGGCTGCCTCGGTTTCTGCCCGCCGGCGGGCGTGATCGTGCCGCGGGTCATGGACTTCGCGCTGCAGGTCGAGCCGCCGCCGTATGATCTCGCCAAGGCCAAGCAGCTCCTCGCCGAAGCCGGCTATCCCAAGGGATTCGATGCCGGAGAGCTCGCCGCGATCCCCGGCTTCCCGACGGTGGCCGACGCCGTGGTGAACGACCTGAACGCGGCCGGCATCCGGGTCAGGCTGCGGCCGATGGAGCGTGCGACCTTCTACGCCGCCTGGCAGGAAAAGAAGCTACGCGGCCTGTTCATGACCGCGGCCGGAAACTCCGGCAATGCCGCCAGCCGCGTGGAATCGTTCATCCAGTCCAAGGGCGCCTACGCCTATGGCGGCTATCCCGACATCGACGATCTGTTTCAACAACAGGCGGGCGAGCGCGACAGCGAAAAGCGCGAAGCGCTGCTGCACAAGATCCAGCAGCTCACGATCGAGCGGGCGATGTTCGCGCCGGTCATGGACTTGCGCACCCTGAACGCCATCGGCCCGCGCATCGCCAAGCATACGATCACCGACGTCTGGATGAGCCCGTTCGCCTCCTGCGAGGACCTGGAACTCAAGCCGCAGCAACGCCGAGGACAGGAACGCCGGAAGCGCCCGGCCGACGTGCGCTCAGCATCTGGCGCGCCTCCTCCGTCCGATTGGCGCCGAGGTAGGCCCTGAGCAGGGTGAAGTCGATCAAGTCGTGTTGCGCGCGGCTGCCGCCGATGCGTTCGTTCTGCCCCGCAAGCGGCGCCAGCGCATCGATTGCACCGGAGAAGTCGCCGCGTTCGAACGCCGTGAAGCCGCGCGCCAATTCGGGGAGATAGGTGCCCGACGGGTAGCGGCCCTCGTGGGCCAGCGCTTCGATCTGGCGAGCCCGTGTGTCGGCCGCGGACTGATCGCCCATGATGGCATCGGCCAGCACGATATGCAGATCGGCGAGACCGCTACCCGGCCGCGGCAGCGCCTCGCGTGCAAAGGCATGCAAGGCGCGCCAGGCTTCGGCGTCGCGCGGATGGCCCGCGAGCTCGGACCGCCACAGGAAGGCTGCGCCGTCGGAGACCTTCTGCTGGGGGCCGCCGCTGTGCCGGTCGAGGGCGATGGCGTCGCGATAGAGCCGCAGCGCTTCGGTCCAATTACCGGCCTGGATCTCGAACAGCGAGAGATGCCAGCTGAGATGGCCATGAAAGAAGGCTTCCGCCGGATAGGTGGCGAGCCACGAGGAGAGGAACGTGCGCGCCGTCATCAGGTCGCCGCTCTCGTAGCAGATATGAGCCATGCCATGCGCACCATGCGCATTGTTCGGGTTGGCCGCCACGGACTGCTCGATCTTCTTGCGCGCGATGCCGAGCTGCCCGTCCTCGGAGAGCGACATGGCGTGATAAGAGACGAACCAGAAATCGTCGCCATAGGCCGGCGCGAGGCTGTCCATCAACGCGGCGATCCGCTGCTTCTGGCCGAGATGGCCCGAGCCGCCGATCAGGCCGTTGGGGTTGGCGGCACTCGCGACCACCAGCGCATCGCGCGGCCACGCCGCCAGGTGGGCATACAAGGCCTTGATCGCAGCCTCGATCTGGCCCGCGAACACGAGGTCGAAGAAGGCGATATGGCTCGCCTCGCGCTCGGACACGCCGGCAGCGAGATCCTTGGCCGCGGCCAGCGCCGCCCGCGCAGCCTGGACGTCGCCCTGTCTCAGCAGGACCTGCGCCTTGCCGGCAGGGGCCAGGGCAAAGCTGGGATCGGCGGCGATCGCGCGGTCGTAGGCTTCGAGGGCACCCGGATAAAAGGTCAGCGCCAGGCCCGAAGCCTCGACGTAGGCGTCCCGCGCGGCAGCCGATGCCGTCGTCAAGGCAAGGTCGTAACGGTCCTTCAGCATGACATGACGTTATCGGAGACCTATCCCAAAGGCCAGATATCGCCGGCCCGGCAAAGGGCGCATTGATGGCGTCACCCCAATCCCACAGGAGACGCCTCATGAAGATCGTCGTCATCGGCGGCACCGGCCTGATCGGCTCCAAGACTCTCGCCAACCTGCGCCGCGCCGGACACCAGGTCGTCGCGGCCTCGCCCAACAGCGGCGTCAACACCCTCACCGGCGAGGGCGTCAAGGAAGCGCTGGCCGGCGCCGAGGTGGTGATCAACCTCGCCAACTCGCCGTCCTTCGAGGACAAGGCGGTGCTGGCCTTCTTCGAGACCTCGGGCCGCAACCTTCATGCCGCGGAGGCCGCAGCCGGCGTCCACCACCACGTCGCGCTCTCCATCGTCGGCACCGACCGCTCGCCCGACAACGGCTACTTCCTCGCCAAGGTCGCCCAGGAGAAGCTGATCGTGGCCTCCGGCACCCCCTACACCATCATCCGCTCGACGCAGTTCCTCGAGTTCCTGCGCGGCATCGCCGCCGAGGCAACGGATGGGAACAAGGTCAGGATCTCGGACGGCCTGTTCCAGCCCATCGCGGCCGACGATGTCGCCGCCATCGTCGCCGAGGTGGCGCTGGCGCCGCCACTGAACGGCATCGTCGAGATCGCCGGCCCCGAGCGGGCGCCTTTCGACGAGATCGTCGGCCGCTACCTGAAGGCGATCGGCGATCCGCGCCAGGTCGTGCGCGACCGCGAGGCGCGCTACTTCGGCAGCCGTGTCGAAGAGCGTTCGCTCGTGCCGTTGGGCGAAGCGCGCCTCGGCCGCATCGGTTTCGACGAATGGCTGCGCCGCTCGCAGGCGGCGGCCGCCTGATCCGCACCCGCAACCGAAGGAGAGTTCCATGAAGCGCATCCTCTACTCGCTGCTCATCGCCGCCTTGCCGTTCGGCAGCGCCCTCGCGGACGACGCGGGGTTCAAGAACGCCAAAGTGACTCTGGTCGACCAGCACGAGCTGCCGAACGTTCCGGGCAAGAGCCTGCGCGCGGTGCTCGTCGAGTACGGGCCGGGCGGCGGCTCGCCGTCCCATCGCCATCCGTCGTCGGCCTTCATCTACGCGCGTGTGCTGGAAGGGGCGATCCGCAGCAAGGTGAACGATGGGCCGGAGCGCACCTATCAGGCCGGCGAGAGCTGGACCGAGAAGCCGGGCGATCACCACCAGGTCAGCCAGAACGCCAGCACGACGGCGCCGGCGAAGCTGCTTGCCGTGTTCGTGGTCGACACGGCTGATAAGACGATCGTGATTCCAGACAAGTAGTCGGGCTGGCCGTGGCCTAATTGTGTTCGTTGGCCTGTTCGGCGTCCGCGGGCTATGCCCTCAGGAACGCCTGCCTACAATGGCCTCATGAGAGACCATGGCGAGACGATCATCTTCCACGTCCGCGCGACCGACCCGAGGAACAGCGAGCAGTTGGTCTATGAGTGCGTCGGCTTTCCCATGGCGCACGCCAAGGCCGCCGAGCTGCGCATGAGCGGCTTCAAGGACGTGGTCACCTCGGTGGCCGCGCCTGAGATGGAATCGCGGGCGACCTGACCGCACCCGTCTTCACGCGCACCTCGGCCGGCACGGCGTAGTCGTCGAGGACCTGCTGGGTGAAGCGAAAGCCGCTGCAGTCGCGCTGCACGACGAAGTTCCAGAGGGCGTAGGCGGCCGCATCGACGAGCCGCGCCCGTTGCGCGTCGCCTCTGCCGCAAGCAGCCAACGCATCGAGGGCGCCCTGCAGCTCGCGGCCGAGGCGGCCGATCGTCGAGGCCTGCTCCTCGAGGATCTCGTATTGAAGGACGTCCCATCCGGTTTTGGCGCGCATGACGAACCCCAGTCGCCCGGACAGATAGTGACCCGGATGATCGCCCCGCGCGATGCGCTACGTTGGCGCGAACTCTGTTATGCGTTCCGGTCGTCTTGAACGGGCCAACCCACCGGCCTAGCCTCGCCGTTCGACAGTGGACGCTCCATCGTTTGAGTACAGTCCGCGTGCGTCTCCTGTACGACCCAAGGAGGAGACACCAAGATGAGACGGCAGGAAACAGCTCTCGCGAAGGCATGCCTGACAGGCGTCGTCGCGGCCGTGTTCGGCTGCGCTTCGATGGCGGTGCAGGCTCAGGACCTCAAGAAGTACGATTCGAGCGGCAAGGACTTCTGGCTCAAGCCGCCGCCCGATTGGTTCCTCGGCGACGAGAACAAGGAGCAGAAAGGCCAGACCCCCAACCCGGGCCAGCCGACCCCGACACCCAAGGCCGAGCTCGACAAGATCCTCGCCGGCATCAAGCTGCCGCCCGGCTTCAAGATCGAAGTGTGGGCGTCGGGCGTTCCCCAGGCGCGGCAGATGGCGTGGGGCGACAAGGGCACGCTGTTCGCCGGCACCTTCGACAAGGGCACGGTCCATGCGATCACCGGGCCGGACGGCCAGAAGGTCGCGAAACCCTTCATCACCGGACTGCGCATGCCGACCGGCGTCGCCTTCCAGGACGGCGCGCTCTACGTGGTCGATATCGACAAGCTCATTCGCTACGACAACCCCGAGGCCAACCTCGAGAAGGCGCCTGAAGGCAAGGTCGTCTACGACGACTTCCCGCCCTACGTGCCGCACGGCTGGAAGTACCTCGTGCCCGACGGCAAGGGCTGGTTCTACATCCCAGTCGGCGTGCCCTGTAACATCTGCCTGCCGCCCGCCAGCACCGGCCACTATCGCCGCGTCGATCCCAAGACCGGGGCGGCCGAGATCGTGGCGCTGGGCGTGCGCAACAGCGTCGGCGGCGCGGTCGATCCCCGGACCGGGCAGCTCTGGTTCACCGACAACGGCCGTGACTGGGTCAGCGACGATCTGCCGAACGACGAGGTCAATCGCGTCAGCAAGATCGGCGAGCATTTCGGCTATCCGTACTGCCACCAGGGCGACCTGGCCGATCCCAAGTACGGCAGTCAGCGCGCCTGCTCCGAATTCACGCCGCCCGTGTACAAGCAGGGCCCGCACATCGCCGGCCTCGGCATGAAGTTCTACACCGGCGACATGTTCCCAGCGCAGTACAAGAACGGCATCTTCATCGCTCAGCACGGCTCGTGGAACCGGGCGAAGAAGCTGGGCTATCGCGTGCTCTTCCTGTCAGTCGATCCCGACGGCAAGAACCCGAAGGAAGAGGTGTTCGCCGGCACCTGGCTCGACGACCAGAAGATCCTGGGCCGTCCGGCCGACGTCCTGCAGGCGCCCGACGGCTCCCTGCTGGTCGCTGACGATCAGGCCGGCGCGATCTATCGCATCAGCTACCAGAAGTGACGATTACCCCCGACCCCGCCCACGGTGCGCCCGTGGGCGGGCTTGATGGAGTGTCATGTTGACGTTGCGTTCGGTCGCCTGCATCGCCGCCATGCTCGCCGTGTCAGTGCCGGCGGCGGCCCAAAACAAGCCACCGCCCAAGGCGCCGGCGATCGCGCAGACCTGCAGCGCCTGCCACGGCCTCAAAGGCATCTCGACCACCAAGGATTCGCCCTCGCTGGCGGGCCAGCCCGACATCTTCACCCAGTACCAGCTGGTTTTCATGCGCGACGGCCAGCGCCCGCCCGGTGTCATGGCGGGCATCGTGAAGACCCTGACCGACGAGAACATCCGCGACCTCGGCGCCTACTACGCCGCCCTGCCCCCGCCGCCGCCCTTCGCCAAGGCCGACCCGGTCGATGCCGACAAGGCGAACGCGGTCATGGGGCCGCGGCGCTGCGCCAACTGCCACAAGGACGATTTTTCCGGCCAGGGCGAGACCGGACGACTGGCCGGCCAGCGGCCCGACTACCTGATCAAGGCCCTGAAGGACTTCCGCTCCGGTGCCCGGCGCGGCCGCGGCATGGGCGCGATGATGGAGGTCTCGGTCACGCTGGAGGACCAGGACATCACCCTTATCGCCCACTATCTGGCGGCCAAGCCTTGACACATTCTTCGCTTTTTCGACATCATCAACGGGCCACCTCCGAGTTGGCCACTTCCAAGGAGAACTGCCATGGCTTGGAAAACACCGCGTATCGTCGAGATCGCCGTCGGCATGGAAATCAATTCCTACGCGTCTGCCGACCTCTAGTCGCAAGAACCGTCGCGCCGCGCGATAGTCCGCGGCGGTCGTCATGAAAGCCGTTGTCCTGGGGGCCGCCGCCGGCGGCGGCTTCCCGCAATGGAACTCCAACGCCGAGGCGTGCTGTCGCGCGCGCGCTGGCGACAGCAAGGCCATGGCCCGCACGCAGGCCTCGCTCGCCGTCAGCGGCGATGGCGAGCGCTGGTTCCTGATCAACGCCTCGCCCGACCTGCGTCAGCAGATCCAGGCACAACGGATCCTTCATCCGCGACACGGGCTGCGTTCCTCGCCGATCGAGGGCGTCATCCTGACCGGCGCTGACGTCGATGCCATCGCTGGCCTCCTGCACATGCGCGAGCGTCAGCCTTTCACCCTGTACGCCACCCAGCGCGTGCTGTCGGTGCTCGATGACAATCCGATCTTCGGCGTGCTGTCGCCTGACTGCGTTCTCTACCAGGAAGTACCGCTCGGCCAGCGGTTCACGCTCGACCATCTCGACGGCAGCCCGAGCGGACTGGAGGTCGAGCTCTTTGACGTTCCCGGCAAGGTCGCGCTCTATCTCGAAGCGGGTCGCGAGACCGATCTCGCCGGCCAGCCGGGCGACACGGTGGGCGTGGAGATCCGTGCCGACGGGCGGCGGCTGATCTACATCCCGGGCTGCGCGCGCATGACCGATGCCCTGCGACAGCGACTCTCCGGCGCGTCCGTCGTGCTCTTCGACGGCACGCTGTGGCGCGACGACGAGATGGTGACGGCTGGTCTCGGCCCCAAGACGGGGCAACGCATGGGCCACATGAGCGTCAGCGGCGCGGACGGCACCGTCGCCGCCTTCCGCGACATCCCGGTGAAGCGCCGCATCCTGATCCACATCAACAACTCCAATCCGATCCTGCTCGACGATTCGGCCGAACGAATCGCCGTCGAGAAGGAGGGATGGGAAGTCGCCTATGACGGCATGGAGGTGAGCCCATGAATGCCGATTTGGGGAGTGATCGTTTGCTCGCTCCCGACAAGCTCGAAGCCGAGCTGCGCGCCATCGGCGCGGTGCGCTATCACCACCTTCACCCGTTCCATAAGCTCCTGCACGCGGGCAAGCTTACGCGCGCGCAGGTCCAGGCCTGGGCGCTCAATCGCTACTATTATCAGGCGATGATCCCCATCAAGGACGCCCATGCGCTGGTGCGACTGCCGACCTCGGAGCTGCGCCGCGAATGGCGCCGGCGCCTCATCGACCATGACGGCGACGGTCCCGGCAAAGGCGGCATCGAGCGCTGGCTGAAGCTCGCCGAAGGCGTCGGGCTTGATCGCGACTACGTCCAGTCGACCCAGGGCATCCTTCCCGGCACGCGCTTCGCGGTCGAAGCCTACGTCAATTTCGTGCGCGACCGGCCGATCCTGGAAGGCATCGCCTCGTCGCTGACCGAGATGTTCTCGCCCGACATCATCGCCGATCGCGTGCGCGGCATGCTGGCGGGCTATTCCTTCATCACCGAGGAGACGCTGGCCTACTTCACGCCGCGTCTCACCCAGGCGCCGCAGGACGTCGACTTCGCGCTGAGCTACGTCAAGCAGCACGCGACGACTCGGGCCGACCAGGAGGCCGTGCTGGCGGCGCTGCGCTTCAAGTGCGACGTGCTGTGGGCGCAGCTCGATGCGCTGCACTTCGCCTATGTCGAGCCGGGCCTGATCCCGCCCGGCGCCTTCGTACCGGAGGGCAAATGACGGACCGCCTCATCGTCTCCGATGCGAGCGTGCTTGTCTTCGCGCCGCACATCGTCTTCCGCTTCGACGAGGTGCGGAAGGCCTGGATCATCCTGGCGCCCGAGCGGCTGATGCTGCCCGACGAACAGGCGGTCGAGATCCTGCAGCTGGTCGACGGCAAGACCGGCGTCTCGGCCATCGTCGATTCGCTCGCCGCCCGCTACGATCAGGCGCCGCGCGATCTCATCGCCAAGGACGTCACCACCATGCTGCAGGACCTCGCCGACAAGGGATGTCTCGCCGGTGCCGGCCCGGGTTGATCCGCCACTCGCCCTGCTCGCCGAGCTGACGCATCGCTGTCCGCTCGCCTGCCCCTATTGCTCGAACCCGGTGAACCTCGAGCGCGCCGCGGGCGAGCTCTCCGAGCAGGACTGGCGCCGCGTGCTCGCCGAGGCCGCCGCGCTCGGCGTGCTGCAGGTCCACTTCTCCGGCGGCGAGCCGATGGCGCGGCGCGATCTTCTGGGCCTGATCGGCGCGGCCAACGGGCTCAGCCTCTACAGCAACCTCATCACCTCCGGGACGCTGGGCGGCGCGCGCGAGATCGAGGCCTTCGCCAAGGCTGGGCTGAAGCACGTGCAGCTGAGCTTCCAGGATTTTTACGCCGACAACGGCGACCGCATCGCCGGGCTTTCGGGCGCGCACGACCGCAAGACGCGCTTCGCCGCGGCGGTGCGCGCCGCCGGCCTGCCGCTCACGCTCAACATGGTGGTGCACCGCCAGAACCTCGACGGCGTGCCGCAGATGATCGAGATGGCGCTGCAGCTGGGCGCGCGGCGCATCGAGATCGCCCATGTCCAGTACTACGCCTGGGCGTTCACCAACCGCGCCGCCCTGCTGCCGACCCGCCGGCAGCTCGACCAGGCGACCGAAGCCGTCGAGGCGGCACGCGCGCGACTGAAAGGCGTGCTCACGATCGACTATGTCGTGCCCGACTATCACGGCGTGCGCCCGAAATCCTGCATGAGCGGCTGGGGACGTCAGTTCATCAATGTCATGCCGTCGGGCGTCGCCGTGCCCTGCCATGCTGCCGAGACACTGCCTGGCCTCGCCTTCCCCTCGGTGCGCACAACCAGCCTCGCCGACATCTGGTACGAGTCCGACGCCTTCAACCGCTTCCGCGGCACCGACTGGATGGCCGAGCCCTGCCGCAGCTGCGAGCGGCGCGAGATCGATTGGGGCGGCTGCCGCTGCCAGGCCTTCCTGCTGGCGGGCGACGCGAGCCGCACCGATCCGGTCTGCACCTTGTCGCCCGACCACGGTGTGGTCGCGGCCGCGGTGCAGGAGGCCGAAAGCCTCCCGCCGACGTTCGTCTATCGCCGCTACAGCACGCCTACTTCGACGCGTCCTTCGCCGGCTCCTTCGGGCGAACCGAATCGGCTACACCCTGGATGAAGGCGGTGAGCTTGACGACGTCGTCGTCGCTGAGCTTGCCGGTGAAGTTCGGCATGCCGCGCGATGAATAGGCGTCGCTGAATATGATCGTCTTGAGATTGCGGATCGGGTCGGCGCCGACATAGGCGAGGTTGCGGACGTTGCCGCCCCTGTCGACGCCAGGCACCCCGTGGCAGATCGCGCAGTTCGAGACGTAGAGCGCCGTGCCCGGCCCGACGTCGGCCGGATCGTACTTCACGCCCTGCAGCAGGTTCTCCATCTGGTACTTGGCGAAGGCCGGCGGTGCGGCCTTGCCGCCCGCGGCGAAGGTATAGACGGTGCCCGGATTGTTTATCTCGGTCGCGCGCGCCGTCACGCCGTACACGCCGCCCCAGCCCACCGCCACCGAGACGTACTGCTTGCCGTCGATCATGTAGGTCGATGCCGCGGCCACCACGCCGGTGCCGGTCGGCTTCTCCCACAGCTTCTCGCCGGTCGTGGCGTTGTAGGCGACGAAACGGCCGTCGGCCGTGCCCTGGAACACGAGATTGCCCGCCGTCGTGAGCGTGCCGCCGTTCCACGGCGAGACATGCTCCTGCCGCCAGGCCTCCTTCTGCTTCACCGGATCCCAGGCGATCAGCCGGCCGAACATCGGCGCCTTGGGCGGCGTCGCGTTGATGTCGTAGCCGACGTTCCAGCCGAGGTTGCTCATCATCTCGCCGGGCTTCTTGGCGTCGTGCTTCCAGCCCTTCTGGCCGGTCAGGTTGACCGGGATGTTCTGCGCCGGCAGGTAGACCAGCCCGGTGCCGGGATTGAACGACATCGGATGCCAGTTGTGCGCGAGGTACGGGCCGGGAATGGAATCGAACGGCTTGTCCGGCGAGCGCGCCTCGGCCACCTCGATCGGCCGGCCGTTGGCGTCATAGCCGGTGGCCCAGTTCACGTCGACGAAGTTCCTGGCCGAGATGAACTTGCCGTTGGTGCGGTCGATGACGAAGAAGAAGCCGTTCTTGGGCGCATGCAGGATGACCTTGCGCGACTGGCCGTCGATCGCGAGGTCGGCCAGGATCATCGGCTGGGTCGACGTATAGTCCCAGTTGTCGCCGGGCGTCTCCTGGTAGTGCCACAGGTATTTGCCGGTATCGGCATTGAGGGCGACGATCGAGGCGAGATAGAGATTGTCGCCGCCGGACGGGCTGCGCAGGTTGCGGTTCCACGGCGAGCCGTTGCCGGTGCCGAGATACACCATGTTGAGGTCGGGATCGTAGACGATGCTGTCCCACACCGTGCCGCCGCCGCCGTTCACCCAGTACTGGCCGGCGGGATCCCAGGTCTTGGCCGCCGCCGCCATCGATTCGTCCTCGAAGGGCTTGGCGGGATCGCCCGGCACCACGAACCAGCGCCAGGCCTGGTTGCCGGTCTCTGTGTCGTAGGCGGTGACGTAGCCACGCACGCCGTACTCGGCGCCGCCGTTGCCGATGATCACCTTGTCCTTGGCGACGCGCGGCGCGCCGGTGATCGTGTAGGAATGCTTGTGGTCGATGATGGTGTCCTTCTCCCACACCTTCTTGCCGGTCACCGCGTCGAGGGCGATCAGCCGCCCGTCATAAGCGCCGACGAAGATCTTGCCCTTGTGCAGCGCGACGCCGCGATTCACGACGTCGCAGCAACCGCGGTAACCCTTGTCGCGCGTGACCTCGGGGTCGAAGGTCCAGATCTTCTTGGCCGTCCGGGCATCGATGGCGTGGACGACACTCCACGGCGCTGTGACATACATGATGCCGTCGACCACGATCGGCGTCGCCTCGACGCCGCGCGCCGAGTCGAGGTCGTAGGACCATGCCAGGCCGAGGTCCTTGACGTTGCCGGCGTTGATCTGGTCGAGCTTGCTGAAGCGTGTCTCGCCGAAGTCGAGACCGACGGCCGGCCAGTCCTTCGACGTGGCGGCGTTGCTCTTGATCCAGTTGCCGTCGACCGCCGAGGTGACGGCCTTGATGTGCCCGGGCGAGCCCTTGGCATCCTGCGCCATGGCGCCGGAACACAAGGCCAGCACCGCTGCGCCCGCCAACAGCAACGAACATGTGGAAGTGCCGTGATCGACAAGACGTCTCATGGAAATCTCCCGACTGGCCTGTGGTGGACCAAACGCGTTTTCCGAACGACGCAAGACGACGACGATGAATGTTGCGCCTGCGCGATCAACCTCGTCTATGGGCAGCAAGCGAGCGGCGCAGGATGCGGCCGCTGTCGTAGCGCCAGACCGCGAGGGCCATGGCGACGACGGTCATCGCGACGGTGGCGACGAGGGCCGTGGTGTCGAGCCTTCCGTACAAGGCAGAGCGGATCAATTCGATAGCCTGGCTGAAGGGATTGAAACGGGCGACCTCGGCCAGTACGGCATTGGCTTCGCCGAGACGCTGTAGCGGATAGAGCGCGGTCGAGGCGAAGAACACGGGGAAGATCACGAAGTTCATGACGCCCGCGAAGTTCTCCAGTTGCTCGACCAGCGACGACAGCAGCAGTCCCAATGCGCCCAGCATCAGGCCCGCCAGGATGACCGCCGGCAGCGCGTAGAGGTAGCCGCTGAGCGGCGGCCGCACGCCCCACAGCCAGGCGCAGGCCAGGAAGGCATAGACCTGGGGCAGCGCCACGATGACACCCGCCAGCAGGCGGCAGGCGAGCAGGTACCAGCGCGGCAACGGGCTCACCAGCAGCACCTTCATGCTGCCCATCTCGCGGTCGAACACCATCGACAGGGCGATCTGCATGCCGTTGAACAGCAGCACCAGCCCGACCAGCCCGGGCACGATGTACTCCTCGTAGGGTGTGCCCGGCAGGTCGACCATCGTGCGCAGGCCGGAGCCGAAGATCACCAGCCAGACCAGCGGCCGCACCAGGGAGGCGAAGAAGCGGCTGCGCTGGCGCAGGAAGCGCAGGAACTCCCGCTCGACGATGCCGACGAAGCAGCGGAGCGCCTTGGCCGTCATGACGCCAGGCCGGCAAAATAGTCGGGCAGCGACGCGGCCGCGATGTCGCGACGATCGTCGCGGACCTGGCCTTCGTGCAACACGATCGTGCGGTCGCCGGGCTCGACCTCGTCCGGCAGGTGCGTCGCCCACAGCGCCGTCGTCCCCTCCTCCACACACAGCGCCCGCACGCGCTGCAGGATGGCGCGGCGGCTCGGTACGTCGAGGCCAACCGTCGCCTCGTCGAGCAGCAGCAGGCGCGGCCGGTGCAACAGGGCGCGGGCGATTTCCACGCGCCGGCGCTGGCCGCCAGAGAGCGTACGCACGAGATCGTGCGTGCGCGCCACGAGGCCGAAGCGATCGAGTTCCTGCTCGGTCCGCTTGCGCGCGTCGACGCGCGACAGGCCGTGCAGGGCCGCGTGGTAACGCAGCGACTGGGCCACCGTGAGGTCGAGGTCGAGCGCCGACTGCTGAAAGACGAAGCCGCATCCGGCGAGCGCCGCGCTGCGCCCGGCCTCATGGCCAAGCACGCGGATCGATCCCTGCTGCAGGCCAAGCAGTCCTGCGATCAACGAGAACAGCGTCGTCTTGCCGGCGCCGTTGAGGCCAAGCAAAAGCACGAAGTCGCCGGGTTCGATCGAGAACGAGACTCCGCGCAGAGCCGGCTTGGCGTACGCGTGGCCAACGTCACGGATTTCGAGCGCCGTCACGGTGCTAGCGACTGGCGCTAGTCCGCAGCCCTCGGCATTGCCTCCTCATCGCGTCGGCTGAGCCCGACAAAGTGGCGCAGCGCTTCGGCCATCTTGGCGCGGCCACTGACGCCGGTTGCCACCACATCGACCATGGTGAACGACGAGTGGAAGTGGCCCTTCGCCTGGAGCTGCTCGACCGGCACGCCGGCGGCCGCCAGGGCTTCGGCATAGGCGATGCCCTCGTCGCGCAGGGGATCGAACTCGCTCGTCACGACGAACGCCGCGGGCAGGCCTTCGAGCTTGCCGCGCAACGGCGACACGCGCGGATCAGTCCGGTCGGCCGGCGAACAGTAGAGGTCCCAGAACCAGTACATCAGCGACCGCGTCAGGAAGTAGCCCGTCGCATTCTCGACGTAGGACGGCCGGTCGAACGTGCAGTCGGTGACCGGATTCACCAGGAGCTGGCCCGCGATCTCCGGGCCGCCGCGGTCGCGCGCCAGCTGGCAGGTGACCGCCGCGATGTTGCCGCCGGCGCTCCAGCCCGCGACCAGCATCGGGCCGGGCCTGCCGCCCAGCTCGGCGGCGTGCTCGGCGACCCAGCGCAGCGCCGCGTAGCCATCCTCGGCGGCCGTCGGAAAGCGATGCTCCGGCGCGTGCCGGTAACCGACGCTGACGAAGATCATCCCGCTGCGCCGGCACATGTCGCGGCAGAACGGATCGTCCGACTGCGCGTCGCCCAGCACCCAGCCGCCGCCGTGGAAATAGACCACGATCGGATGCGGACCCGGCGTCGCCGGGCGATAAAGGCGATAGGGCAACGGACCGTCGTCGCCCATCAACGTGCCGTCCAAAACCTCGCCGACCGGCCGCCCAGGTGGCCGGGACGCATTGAACTGGGCGACGAAGCCACGCGCGCCCTCGGCGCCGAACGATTCCAGCGGCGGCAGGTTGAGCTCGGCCAGCATGTTCAGCACCAGCCGCACGTCGGGCTGCAGGCGAACGATCTCGCCGTCGTTGCATTGCTGGGCGCCATTGGGGCCGCTCAGCGTGAAGCCCAGCATGCCGCGGCTAACGACCTCGTCGCAGATGGTGCGATAGGGACCGACGCCGCCCGGATAGGGCATCAGCCCCGGCGCCTTGCCCGGCACGTTCGCGCCCGTGTACCAGGTGTTGGCCAGGCGATGCAGCGTGAGCTGCGCACAGTCGGCCATGTGCCGCGCCCAGCCGTCCTGCGCCGCTTCGGTCGCCTCGATGGCGGTGAACCCCGCCTCGCGCATCGCCATCAGCCGGTCGACGACCCAGTCGACGTGCTGCTCGATCGACACGACCATGTTCGAGAACACCGACGGGCTGCCGGGCCCGGTGATCAGGAACAAGTTGGGGAAGCCCGCCACCGTGAGCCCGAGATAGGTCTTGGGCCCGCCGGCCCAGACGTCGGAGATCGACTTTCCGCCGCGCCCCGCGATCGGATGAACCGACGTGATCGCCCCGGTCATGGCGTCGAAGCCGGTGGCGAACACGATCACGTCGAGGTCGACGCTGCGCCGGTCGGTCTCAATGCCGGACGCCGTGATCCGCTTGATCGGCTCCTGCCGCAGGTTGACCAGGGTGACGTTGGGCCGGTTGAACGCGGCGTAGTAGTCGGTCTCCAGGCACGGGCGCTTGGAGCCGAAGGGATGGTCGCGCGGCGTCAGCGCTTCCGCCGTTTCGGGGTCCTTCACGATCGAATGGATGCGCTCGCGCAAGAGGTCGGACGCAAGCTTGTTGCCCTCGAGGTCGCCGCCCTGGTCGGCCCACAGCTGGCTCAGCATGGCGACGAGGTCGCCGGCGGCCAGCGCCTTCTCGAAACGCTGGCGACGCTCGGCCTCGCTCAGCTGCCAGCTGAACTCGGTGGCCCGCTCCAGCGGCACGCCGGTCAGCGACAGACGGGCCTGCGCACGATAGGCGGCGCGGTCCTTCTCCAGCGCTGCGACGCGATCGGCCGGCGACGGGCCGTTGTGCGCCGGGAAGGCGAAGTTCGGGGTGCGCTGGAACACCGTCAGATGCGCCGCCTGCTCGGCTATCCGCGGGATCGCCTGGACGCCCGACGACCCGGTGCCGATCACCGCGACGCGCTTGCCGGCAAGCTCGACGCCGTCATGCGGCCAGCGGCCGGTGAAATAGATCTCGCCCTTGAAGTCGCCGACGCCCTCGATCTCCGGCGGCTTGGGCGCGGAAAGGCAGCCGCTCGCCATGATGTAGTAGCGGCAGGACACGGGCTTGCCGTTGTCGGTCGTGAGCAGCCAGCGTTGCGCCGCCTCGTCCCAGGTCGCCGTCGCGACCTTGGTGCCGAAGCGGATGTCGCGCCGCAGGTCGTAGCGATCGGCGACGAAGCCCAGGTAGCGCAGGATCTCGGGCTGGGTGGCGTACTTCTCCGACCACTTCCAGGCGCTCTCCAGCTCCGGATCGAAGGTGTAGCTGTAGTCGGTGGTCTGGATATCGCAGCGCGCGCCGGGATAGCGGTTCCAGTACCAGGTGCCGCCGACATCGTCGGCCGCTTCCAGCGCCACGGCCGTGAAGCCGGCGCGGCGCAGGCGAATGAGCAGATACAGGCCGGCAAAACCGGCGCCGACCACGGCAACGTCGACTTGTTGCGGGGCTGGGAGTGGCATGGCGCTCCTCCTGTTGCGTCTTGTTCGGATGGAACTCGTTGGATCCGGCGGCAATAATGCGCCTGTTTGCTCACGGCGTCGATTCATCGGAGAACAGCATGAAGCTTGCGGGAAAAATCGCCCTGGTCACCGGCGGCTCGCGCGGCATCGGTCGCGCCACGGCGCTGGCCTTCGCGGCCGAAGGCGCGGACATCGCCTTCTGTCATCTGAACGACGACGCCAAGGCCGACGAGACCGCCGGCGAGATCCGCGCGCTGGGCCGGCGCGCCCTGCACCGATCGGTCGATGTCTCGAACATCGCCGCCGGGCGGGCCTTCGCCGATCAGGCGGCACGCGAGCTCGGGCCGATCGACATCCTGTTCAACAATGCCGGCATGAACATCCGCAAGCCGTTCGAGGGCTACACCGAGGAGGATTTCGACCGCATCTTCGCCGTCCATGTGAAGGGCATGTTCTTCATGGCCCAGGCGGTCTATCCGGCGATGGCGGCGCGCGGACAGGGCTGCATCATCAACGTCGCCTCGCAGCGCGGCCTGAAGGGCGCGGTGAACTCCGCGCCCTATTCATCGGCCAAGGCCGCCATCATGGGCTTTACGCGCGCATTGGCGTGGGAAGCGACGCCGAAGGGCATCCGCGTCAACGCCATCGCGCCCGGCCCGGTCGTCACCGATCTGACCGCGACCATGACGCCCCAGGATCGCCAGGCCTTCATCGATGCCTTGCCCGTCGGCCGTTTCGGCCGGCCGGAGGAGATCGCCGCGACCGCCCTGCTGCTGGCCGGACCGGACGGCGGCTTCTATGTCGGCGCGACGCTGTCGCCCAACGGCGGCGACGTCATGTACTGAGCCCCAAAGATGCATGCACTGCCGTCACCGGTGCGGGAGGTTTCCGGGGGTTTCCGCCGTTTCCGCCGAGGAGCCTGGTAGGCCTTCGACGTCATGCCCCCTATCCGTTGGGCGTCACGTTCGAGCCGGAACGCCTCGGCCTGCCCCGCACGGTGTCGGCCGCTGGGTGTTGGTTTCGGATCAACGATGCATAGAGCGGGAACGTGCCGGAGCAACGCAACCAGCCAAGATTATAACTATAGTGTGCCAATGTCAACACTATAGTCAGCGACGGCCGGTTTCGTTTTCGCGACTTATTGCGTGCCATAGAGGGGTCTGACGCGCAATAAGTCCACGCCTTGTGTCGCCGGACGCGAGTGCCAGCAGTGCTTGCAAGCATCTCCGTCGTCCCGACCACGACGAGTCAGCCCCGTCGCGCCGCCTCGATCTTGGCGACGTCGATCTTCTTCATGTCCATCATCGCCTCGAACGCGCGCTTGGCTTCGTCGCCGCCGGCCGCCATCGCCTCGGTGAGCACGCGCGGCGTGATCTGCCAGGAGACGCCCCACTTGTCCTTGCACCAGCCGCAGGCGCTCTCCTGGCCGCCGTTGCCGACGATGGCGTTCCAGTAGCGGTCGGTCTCCGCCTGGTCGTCGGTGGCGATCTGGAACGAGAAGGCTTCGTTGTGCTTGAAGATCGGGCCGCCGTTGAGGCCGATGCACGGGATGCCGGCGACCGTGAAGTCGACCGTCAGCACGTCGCCCTTCTTGCCGGACGGATAGTCGCTGGGCGCACGATGGACGGCATTCACCGAGCTGTCGGGAAAGGTCTTGGCGTAGAAGCGCGCAGCTTCCTCGGCGTCCTTGTCATACCAGACGCAGATCGTATTCTTTGCGATTGCCATTCCGTGTCCTTTCGTTGCGTCAGAGTCCAGCTGCCTCGGCCGCCACCTTAGCAGCCCAGGCCTTCGTGCCCTGGCATGTGTCCATCGCCCGCTTGTAAGCGTCGCGTTCGCTGGTGCGGGCCACATAGGCGCGCTCTACGTCGCCGAGGACGAAGCAGCCGGTTCTGTGCGCGAGCTCCAGCGCATAGGTCACCGAAATGTCGGCGGCCGTGAACCGGTCGCCTGCAAGATAGGGCGAGCGCGCGAGCTGCCGGATGACCAGCCCGAGCCGGCTCTCGAAGACTTCCAACGCCTTGCCGGCGCCCCAGTTCCACCGCTCGGCCTCGGGCGCGAAATGGCGGCTCACGACAACGGCGTTCATCGGAGTGGCCAGACCGGCTTCGCCGAGGTGAAGGAACTGTTGATACGCGGGGAACGCGGGATCGTGCGGGTCGGGCGCGAGCGGCGTCGGCCCGTAGCGCGCCATCAGGTACTCCATGATCGCGATCGACTCGACCATGGTGACGTCGCCGTCCTGGATCGCGGGGATGAATCCGGCAGGGTTGATGGCGAGATACTCCGGGTCGCGCTCGACGCCGGCCAGCATGTCCACCGGCCTCAGCCGGTAGGGGAGCCCCATCTCCTCCAGCAGCCAGACGACCCGGAAGCCTCGCCCTTCGCCGAAGACGGTGATCAAGTCGCTACGCCTATAGTTAACCATTGAGTTAAGTGTATCGGTGCTGGCCGTCCCGAGTCAAGACGGCCATAGATCTATCGAGTCTCGTCGGGCTGATCCGCCAAGACCTTCACCGCGTCGAAGCCATAGACGCGGGCCGTGTTGCCGCCGACGATCTTGGCCTGCTCCTCGTCGGGCACGCCGGCCAGGATCTCCGACAGGATCTTGCGCGACCGGGGAAACGTCGATTCGCTGTGGGGATAGTCCGAGCCCCACATCATGTTGTCGACGCCGATGATGTCGCGCAGCCGGATGCCGACGGCGTCCTCCTGGAAGCTCAGCACGACGTTGCGATGGAAGAAGTCGCTCGGGGTCATGCCGTTCTTGAAGCGGTAGATCGCCTCGCCGTGCCGCTCGCGGTAGGTATAGTCCATCGAAGCGAGCACATGGGGCACCCATGACAGCTCGAACTCGACGATGGCGAGCGTGAGCTTCGGATGGCGCTCCAAGACGCCGGAGAAGATCAGGTCGCACATCGACAGCGCCGGATAGTGCGCCTTGGTCGAGCGGCTGCTGGCGTCGCGCAGCGTCTTCTCCCCGAAGCCGCGGATCTTGGCCTGCCGCCGCGTCGCCGTGTGCAGGCTGATCGGCAGGCCGAGCGCCGCCGCGGCTGCCCAGAACGGCTCGTACTCGGGCTGGTCGTAGCGCCGGTCCTCCAGGGGATACTCGGTGATCATTGCGCCGGTGAGCCCCAGGCGCGCGGCGCGCTCCAGCTCCCGGATCCCGTCCTGGACATCGTCGAGGTTGATCATGGCGATGCCCTTCAGGCGCGCTGGATCGGCGCGGCAGAACTCGGCCAGCCAGTCGTTGTAGGCGCGGAAGATGGCGGACATCAGCGCCGAATCCGTCAGCCTGTAGTAGAACAGCCCCTGCGAGGGATAGAGGATCTCACCCGCCACCCCGTCGAGCGCCATGTCCTTGAGATGCTGCGCGGGGTCCCACCCGCCGGTATGCACGTCCTCCATGCGACCATGGGCGGAGATGGTCTCCGGCGCCTCGAACCGCGCGCCGGCGTTGGAGATCAGGCCGATGCCGGAGAGAACCTGGTCCGCCTCGACCACGATCTGGTCGGCGCCGTCGATGCGCTCGATGCGTGGCGCGCGATCGCGGAACGCCGCATCGATGCGGGTCTGCCAGAGATCGGGCGGCTCGAAGACGTGCGAATCGGACGAGAGAACCAGGGACGGCACCGGCACCTCCTCTCATTTGATCGTGGGCAGATTCGGTGGCTGTCTAATAGACGTCAAGGTGAGGATCGATTTATCGGCACGCCCGCCCACTGGCCGCAGGGGTTCGATGCACGTAGTGGGGCTACAACGGTTGCAACAATGGGCTCTGCACCGGCATTTTGTGCGGTGCCTTTTTGTCGTGGCGTGCCGCTGACCGTTAAGTCCCAAACACCTAAGGACTATTCTGAAAATCCCCACACCCTCGGGCAGCACCTCAACAAGCGCCGGAAGGAACTCGGGCTCCTGCAGCGAAAGGCAGGGGAGTGCATGGGCGCATCGGCCGAAACCGTCGCTGGAATCCTCAAGCTAGGTTCTTCTTTCTCAGATTGCGCTCATACTCCGCGGTACACTAGCGCTGTGAACAACTGACCGCTGATGATTGAGCGTCCCCATTTTGCATCAAAGGCCGCAGTTGGCTTGGCAGCTTGGACTTGCTCCAACGTCATACCGCTCGCCTTGAGCGCAGCGATGATCGAACGAATTTCGACCAGCATATCTCGAAAGGCAATCAGGCTTGCGCGATCGCCCACCGATCCATGGCCAGGGACGATAATCGTGTTATCGGTCGACATATTGATGTTTGCGTTGGCCGCGCGGATTGCGCCATCGATGCTGCCGCCACCGACGTAGTCGATAAATGGATATTGTCCATTCCAGAATGTGTCGCCAACCGACAAAACGTCAGATTTGGTAAAGTAGACCGAGATGTCAGTGTCTGTGTGGCCAGGCTCATAATGGCGGACGAGAATTGTCTCGCCGTTGGCCTGCACCTGTCTGTCATCATCGATGACGATGTTGGGAAGCGCCGCTGGCGGGATAGGCGTGAAGGTGTGCTCCCACTCGACCACCCGCAACGTCGAATTCAGTCGTTCCACTGCGACCTTGTCGGCCATGATGCTTGCCCCGGTCCGGCGTATCCAGGCCGCGCCATCGGCATGATCCCAATGCCAGTGCGTCAGGATCGCCAAATGGATCGGCCTACGGTCGATCCGTTCGAGCGCGTCGACGATCATCGCCTGCGAGACCGCGATGCCACAGTCGACCAGCACGAAGCCGTCCACTCCCGAAAGCGCAGTAATGTTGCCGCCCGACCCTTCGAGCATCACCAAGTTGCCCCTCAAAGGATGGGCGATGATGGGGCCGGCCTTTGCAGCGGCATTTATGTCCGAGTAAGGGCTGGCCGGGGCTGGGCTGGCACCCGGACCGAGCGCAACCAGCAGGGCGAGCAAAAGGCCTCCATTGAGGGTCCGCAAAGGCTTGAAGAAGGGCGCCATGAGAATGTCCTTTTGCAACGACGGGCGATGCGGCCCCGCGGGCTGCTTCTACTCCGGCGTGAGACGTGAACACCGAAGGCCGTTCGCGATCAGGCCTTCAGAAATTCCATCAGAGCAGCGTTGATGATGTCGGGATGGGTGGTCGGCATGCCGTGCGGCAGACCTTGATAGGCCTTGAAGGTGCAGCGCTTCAGGAGAGTGGCTGATCGAGGCCCGGCCGCGGCATAGGGTACGATCTGATCGTCCTCACTGTGCAGCACCAACACAGGCACGGCGATCTGCTTTAGGTCGTCGGTAAGATCGGTTTCCGAAAAGACCTTGATACATTCGTACTGGGCTTTGGCACCGCCGATCATCCCCTGGCGCCACCAATTATCGATGGCCCCTTGGATGATTTTGGCGCCCGGACGATTAAAGCCATAGAAGGGGCCCGTCGCCACGTCGAGATAGAACTGGGCGCGATTGGCGGCAAGAGCGACCCGGTAGCCATCGAACACTTCGATCGGTGTACCAGTGGGATTGGCCGGCGTTTGCAGCATGAGCGGCGGGATGGCGCTGATCAGCGCCGCCTTGGCGACGCGCCCGCCTCCGCCATAGCGCGCCACATAGCGCGCTACCTCGCCGCCGCCCGTGGAGTGCCCCACATGAATCGCGTTCGTGAGGTCCAGATGTTCTACTAGCGCAGAGACGTCCGCGGCGTAGGTGTCCATGTCGTTGCCCAGGTCCGTCTGGGTGGACCTCCCGTGGCCCCGGCGGTCGTGAGCGATGACGCGGTAGCCCTGGGCCTGGAAGAACAGCAACTGGTTATCCCAATCGTCCGCGCTGAGCGGCCAGCCATGGTGAAATACCATCGGCTGTCCCCTGCCCCAATCCTTGTAGAAAATCACCGTGCCATCCTTGGTGGTCATCGTGCCCATGGTCTGAACCTCGTGATGCGATACGGAAGCTGTGTTTGGCCGTCGGCCTTGATGAAGGGGCAACCGGTCGCCGTGCCTCGGCCGGCTACAGCAGAGAGTCGACGTGCGCTACCGCAGATCGCCTGCCGCGCCGAGACTTAGGCCGGCGCCGAGACGGAAGCCAAGGAGTTGCGGTGAGCGACAGTGAGAAAACGAAAGAGGGCACGCTGCTCAGCCCGCAGGCCCGCAGGCCGGCTGGCTTTGGTGTAGCGGATCAACCAACGCTTTCTTGTGCGAGCGCCGCAGGGGGCGACTGCTAACGTTAACTCGCGCTCGACAACGCCATTTAACTTTACTGTCGCGTGGCGCGGCGCCATTTCCAACTCGTCACCAAACAGGAGACCGCCGCTATGGGAAAGCTTGAAGGCAAGGTCGCCGTCATCACGGGTGCCAACAGCGGCATAGGTCTAGCGACGGCTCACCGCTTCGCGGCCGAGGGCGCTGTACTATTCCTGATGGCGAGGCGCCAGGCCGAGTTGGATAAGGCGGTTCACGCGGTGGGTAACGGCGCGCGCGGCTTCTGCGGGGACATTTCGGACCTCGCCGACATCGAAGCTTTCTATGATGTCGTTCAGCGCGAATCGACGGCCATCGACATCCTCTTCGCAAACGCGGGGGGCGGCAGCTTCGCACCGCTCACCGAAGTTACGGAGGAACACTACGCCAAGACTTTCGATACCAATGTAAAAGGCACGCTGTTCACGGTGCAAAAAGCCCTCCCGCTGTTTCGCGATGGCGGATCGATCATCCTCACGGGATCGACCGCCGGCAGCAAGGGCACGCCTGCTTTCAGCGTGTATGCTGCCAGCAAGGCAGCCATCCGCAGCTTCGCACGCAACTGGATACTGGAGCTCGCGCCGAGAGGAATTCGGGTGAATGTCCTTTCACCGGGGAACACGTCTACGCCGGGCTGGCACGGCTTGGCGTCTTCGGCGGAACAGGACCAGGAGATGCAGCGCTTGACCCGTGCAGTGACGCCGCTCGGGCGACTTGCAACGCCTGACGAGATTGCCAATGCGGCCCTCTTCCTTGCCTCGGCGGAGAGCAGCTATGTCACTGGCAGCGAGCTCTTTGTGGACGGCGGCGTGGCGCAAGTCTAACGCGTTGGGCGGGAACGCTGGAAACGATGCTGGCGCATCGTCTGACTCCCTTCAGTTCCCTGCGGCCGCCGATCGCTCCCCGCGTCTAGTCGCTCAGGCGCACGACCTTCCTGCAGCGGACGCCGAGCGGTCCGAGGAACGGCGCGCGTCGCACCGCAGCGGGCAGGTTGCCGACAGCATTAGTCGTCACGCGCTGAATCTAATGAGCAGGGAAGTCGGCCGTCGGCCAGATCGGCGACCGCCCGCCGCAGGCGAGCGTTCTCTCGCTCCAAAGCCCGGATACGTAACAGCGCCCAGGTCGGCATCGCGGGATAACTGCTGTCCGACATGGCTCGCTGCGCTGGAGCCAGGCTGGAGTCGTCGCCGAGAGGCCTATCGCCGGCGCTCGCCTGCGGTTCGTACGGCGGGTTGTCGTCGTCACTCAGTGCCGCCATTGATGCGGTCGGCTCCCTGGTGGGCCATTCTTCCAACATCATGTAACCGCGCCTGGGGACTGTCTTGATGGCGTCGCGGTCGGCGCCCAGCACGCTGCGCAGTTCACCAATCTGGAAGCGCAAGTTGCTCTCATCGACGGTGGTCGATGGCCAAACCAGCTCGAAGATCCGGGCCTTGTCGACCACTGTGCCGCGTGCCTTAAGCAGGACGACCAGCAGATCGAAAGCCCGACTTCCGATGGCAACCTCCCGGTCCCCCAGGAAAAGCTGACGCCGGGACGGAAATACGCGGAAACGCCGAAAGGAAAAGCCTGACGCTAGGGGCGACGGGCAATCCCGGCGCAAACGTCCACCCCCCTCGCCCACCTCGAAGCTCGACCAAGACATGGGATACCCCCCACATGACGGTTTACACACGCCCAGGCGTCGCCCCCGACCAGGATTGATGAAGTGTGCGCGATCAAGGCGTGGAATGGTGTTAGGTTATGTTCAGATCTGTTAAGTCCTTGGACTTTGCACTGCTTGTGACAGACGTTCGGCGTCAGCGGTCGAGCGCTCTGGCCAATCCTGCCATCTCAATCCAGCGTCGCGCCCGGGTGCGGAGGTCGCGTCTCTAGAGAGCACTTCCCGTGGACCAGCAAGGAAATGAAGCCACCGCGTCCAGAACTGGCGTAGACAACGACGATGTCCTTGCCTTCGGACCATTCCGTCTGGTCCCTGCTAAACGCCTGCTGGTCGAGGGAAGTAGGCCCGTAACGCTGGGAGGTCGCGCTTTCGATGTTTTGATGGCGCTCGTCAGCCGGGCCGGATCGGTTGTCACTCACGAGACTTTAGTCGCTCATGCATGGCCCGGCCTGTTCGTGGAACGCGGCGCGCTGCGCGTCCATATCGCGGCCCTACGCAAAGCCTTGGGCGACGGCCAGGGGGGAAGACGGTTCATCGTCAATGCACCTGGCCGCGGCTACAGTTTTGTCGCCGAAGTCGCGACTTTTCTTCCTGAAGACAATTCTGAGCCCACAGAAGTGACCGCGGGCCCTTCTGAAAATCTTCCGGCATTGCTCACCCCCATGTTTGGACGCGAGCGCATCGTCGAAGCGTTGATGTCGCGCCTGTCGCTGCACCGATTCGTCACCATCGTCGGGCCTGGCGGGATCGGGAAGACGACGGTCGCCCTAGCGGTAGCCGGCGCCGTTCGCGCGTCCTATCGTGACGGTGTTCGCTTCCTGGATTTGGCGCCCATCGCCGATCCAGCGCTCGTTCCCAGCGCCTTGGCCTCGGCGCTTGGGCAGCCCGTAAACTTGCGAGATCCCGGTCCCGCCCTCGTCGCCGTCTTGCGCGAGAAGGCAATGCTCCTGGTGCTCGATAACTGCGACCACGTCGTTGAAGTCGCCGCGAGTTTGGCTGAGGAAATTTGCAAAGGTGCGCCCCATGTGCACATCCTTGCCACGAGCCGCGAATCCCTGCGAGCCCGCGGCGAGCATATCCACCGCCTGCGCCCGCTCGAAACGCCGCCGGTATCCTCGCAGCTGACGGCGACGGAAGCGCTAGCGTACCCGGCGGTACAGCTCTTCGTCGAACGGGCGGCTGCGGCGCTCGATTCCTTCCAGCTCACCGACGCCAACGCCTCGCAGATTGCCGAGATTTGTCGGCGGCTCGACGGCATCGCGCTCGCGATTGAACTGGCAGCGGGGCGGGTGGACACCTTTGGTGTGGGAGGCGTTGCGGCCCGGCTCGACGATCGCTTTCGTCTTCTAACCCAGGGCCTCCGCACAGCGATGCCTCATCATCAGACACTGAACGCGACCTTTGACTGGAGCTTCCAGGTTCTGGCTGAACCGACGCGGAAGGTGTTTCGGCGGCTATCCGTCCTGGCCGGCGAATTCAACCTGGACGCGGCGGTAAAGATCACCTCCGACGATCGTCTCTTGGCTTCGGATGTTGTCGAACAGTTGGCGACGCTCGTTTCAGCATCACTTGTGGCGGCCAACGTCGCCCTCGAAACGGCATCCTACAGGCTCCTGGAGTCCGCGCGGGCCTACGCCCGAGGGAAGCTGGATGATCAGGAAGAGTTCGATCAGGTCGCCCGGCGCCATGCTGAATACTTCCGAGACGAATTCCTGTCGCAACAAACCGAAGCCGCACGAACATCGGCGGAATGGAACAGGATCTATGGCCGCCAGATTGAGAACCTTCGTGTCGCGCTGGATTGGGCATCGTCGGCAGGCGGCGATCGGCGCCTGGCGGTCGAGTTGACCGTGGCTGGCATTCCCGCCTGGGAACATCTGTCCCTGAATGAGGAATGTCGCTCGCGCGTCGAGACTGCCCTCGGGTGGCTAGACGGGGAACAACTACAGGACAGCCGCCAAGCCATGCAGCTCTATTCCGCCTTGGCCAATTCGCTTTCGTATCGCTTCGATGCGCGGTCGAACATGGCTTGGACACGTGTGCTTGAGATGGCGCGTGCGCTGGCCGACCAAGACTATCAGCTGCGCGCGATAAGGGGCCTGTGGACGAACAGATTTGCCGACGGCGATATAGCCTTGGCAGGCAGTCTCGCCGAAGAGTTCAACGAAATAGCGCGGAGCTCGGTCAATCCTGCAGACCTCCCGCTCGGCAAGAGACTCAAGGGGATGGTCCGCTACTATCGCGGGGATTTGACGGCGGCGCGAGCGCTTCTGGCAGAGGCGCTATCTGCCCAAGCAACGCTTGAGCCGCAACGGCATCTCCTGCGTTACAGACTCGATCAGCAAACGGTTACTGGCACGGTTCTTTGCAAAGTGCTCTGGTTAAATGGATTTCCAGACCGCGCGCTTCAGATGGCAGATGCCATGCTCAGTCGCGCCAAGGACTCCCAACACGCTCTAACTGTCCTGGACGCCTTAGCCTATTCCTCTTGCCACCTCGCCCTACTCGTAGGCGACCTTGAGGCAGCGGACGCACATATAACGGAGCTCCTGAGCCAAGCCGTAAGCGACCCGCAAGGGCCTTGGTCCATATTTGGCCGATGCTGGCGAGGCGTCTTGCTCAGCCGGCAAGGCAATTTCCGCGCCGCAGCTCAGCAACTGGCAGGGGCGCTCGCGGAGATGCCAGAAGGCAACTTTCTTCTCCCCTCCATATGGTTCCGCGGTGAAATGGCCTTGGCCGTCGGCAGATCCGGTGAGACCGCCCAGGCCTTGGCAGAAATCGGTAAGGCGATCGCTCTCAGCACCTCCCATGAGGAACGTTGGTGCTTGGCCGAGCTGGTGCGCTTCAATGGCGAAATCATTCTCATGGGGGGCGAGGCGGGGTCCGCGGAAGCTGCTGAAAGGGAATTCCAGAACGCCCTCGCGCTCGCGCGACGGCAGGGCGCGCTCTCCTGGGAGCTGCGCGCGGCCATCAGCCTTGCACGGCTTAGAATTGCGTCGGAAAAATTCTTGGAGGCTCGTGAGATATTGGAGCCAACGAAGGCACGGTTCCGCGAAGGATTTGCCACAAGCGACTTCGTGGAAGCGACGGCCCTTCTCGAAGGCATGTCATGAAAGCGGCGTCACTTGAGGATTTGACGCCGGTAGGCCGCAGCGGAGGTGGAAGGCAACGAGGCGGCTGGGGTCGTCTTGGTGGCCGGGCGACGGCGATAGGCCGATGCCGCCGGCAGGCCGTTGGGAAAGCCTCTCTCTAGAGGCACGGCTAGACCAAGCTGCAGTCGTCCCAATTCAAGCAGCAGCTCCTCCTTCCTTGGTCGCAAGGCCGATTACCAACACTGCTAAGAGCCATGTTGACCACGCTGCGCGATCGCTCCCTGTTCGTTTGGGTGTCGCGATCGAGCAGGCGCTGGTATGGGTCTCTTTGATCAGCGGCGACAGAACATTGACTTCTGCCGCCGCCCTCGCCTGCCAAACCAAACGTCAGCTGGTCGCCCGGGGGGCGACGCCAGCATGGCCGTCGTCTGTACTATTTATTGTCAACGCAAGCGTCGGCCAGGCATCCCTCGATCTGCCTGAGAAATCTGATGCCAGGCGTGTCATCCGCCAGGATTCTCTCCATCGTGACCGTGTCGGCGTGGCAGGCCGTGGCCTTGCGTAAGCCAGCCAGGGCTTTAGCCAATGCTTTGGTGTCGGATGCGCTGAGCGTCAGTACGCCCGGTGGTTCGGAGAAAAGCGCAGCGACAGGTGTGCCTTTAAACAGTTCCTGCGCGTTGATGGCCTTCCCGAGCGACATCAGGACCGTCTGGTCCTTCGGATCGAGTTTCAAGTTTGTCTGAGGGCCGATATCGCAAGCGAAGGCCGATGTACTCGCGAGCACGGCCGTTGCAAAAGCCACTATGGAGCGCATTCGGTCGCCTCGCAGAAATCACCACCTGCCGGCCGCTCATTGTGCCGCAGGCGGCACGCGAATTCAACTCGAGGGCGGCTCACCCTCTCCGGCTCAGTTCATCAGGCGATCGGCGGCAGACCTTCGCCAACACGGATATCATTGATGACCTCCTTCACGCGCTGGCGAAGAGGCTTGTACTGCAGCCCGAACTCTTCGATGAGACGTCGATTGTCGATCAGATAGTTTCCGGAGATCTCACGGCCACCGGCCTGCGCCTCAAATCGAATGTCCGCATCGGGCAGGAATTCGCGCACCAAGGCCGCCAATTCGCCCAAGCTGACCGCGAACCCGCCGGAATTGTAGGTGCTGTGTTTCGGCTTGTCGGCAAGCGCAACCCGCGCGAACGCTTCGGCCATGTCTTCGACGTGAATGACGCATCGCATCGTGTCGGCGTGCGGAAAACTAACGGACTGCCCGCGTGCCGGCTGGCACATGCAATTCACATGATCGATCGAGCCGAACTTCTTGTCGGGGCCCGTTACATTGGCCGGACGGATACAGGTAATCGTCATGCCGTAGGCGCGTCGGTAGTCGTGGGCCTGCCATTCGTTGATGATCTTGTTGACCGCGTACTGCGTCTCGCCGCCTCGCTCGTCGGTCTCATCGACCAGGCGTTCGCCAAACGCGGACTGCTGGCCACTGACGGCGACCGAGCTGGCGAAGACGGTATGCTTGACGCCGCAACGGCGCGCCGCCTCGAAGCAGTTGTCCATGCCCTGGATATCGAGCTTGAAAGCATCGTGGGGAGCGAGTTCGCCAATGAAGTAAGAAAGGTTGATCAGCCGTTCGGCGCGGGCTTCCTGAACCGCGCCGATGACGTCGTCGAACTGGGTCACGTCGCCACGCCTGACGGTGACCTTGTCGCCCCAGCGCGCGAAAGCAGCTCTCGCACCGGAAACATCGATATCCATGCAGGTGATGTCATGGCCGGCAGCGACCAGAAGGGGGATCATGCGCCGGCCGATGAAGCCTGCACCCCCCATTACCACGATGGACATGTCTTCTCTCCCCTTTGTCACGCGCCGCTCGACTTGACCGCAGGCGCTACGTTACCGGCAGAGGGCGGAGCAAGGAAGCGGAGCGAGATGGAGTCGGCGCCGCGTTGCCAGCAACAACGCCTCACCAGGCGTCGATCATCGGGCGCTTCTTGCCGGCGCGTGCCGGTCCAGGCCGGATGGCGGCCAGCATATTGACGACCCAGGCCCGCGTCTCGGCCGGGTCGATCACGTCGTCGAGCATGAAATTGGTCGAGCGGTTCAACGCCTTGCCGGCCTCGTAGGCCTGCGCGACCTTGTCCTCGAAGAATTTCAGGCGCTCCGCCGGGTCCGCGATCGCCGCGAGCTCGGCGCGAAAGCCCAGCTTGACCTGGCCCTCGATGCCCATCGGCGCGAACTCGCCGGTCGGCCAGGACACGTAGAAATAAGGCGCGCGATAGTTGCCGCCCGCCATGGCGGCCTGCCCCAGGCCATAGGCCTTGCGCAGCACGATCGTGAAGTACGGAACGGTCATGTTGCAGCTGGTCAGGAAGAGGCGCGCGGCATGCCGGACCAGCGCCGTCTTCTCCGCCTCGGGCCCGACCATGATGCCGGGCGTATCGCACAGGTTGATGACCGGGAAGTCATAGGAATCGCAGAGCTGCATGAACCGGGCGCCCTTGTCGGATCCGTCCGAATCGACCGCGCCGCTCAGCTGCTTCGGATCGTTGGCCATCACGCCGACTGTCCGCCCTTCCAGCCGGATCAACGCCGTCACCATCGTGCGCCCAAAGTCGGGGCGCAGCTCGAGGATCGACCCTTCGTCGGCCAGCGTGCGGATGACGTCGCGCACCTCGTAGGAGCGCAACCGGTTCTCCGGCACGATATGGCGCATTCGCCGCTGATCCGGGGCGGTCCAAACCTTCAGAGGCCCCTGGAAATAGGTGAGATACCGCTTGGCGACGGCGACGGCTTCCGCTTCGTCGGCGACCAGGATGTCGACGACGCCGTTGCGCGTCTGCACCGGCATCGGGCCGATCTCCTCCGGCGCGAACACGCCGAGGCCGCCGCCCTCGACCATGGCCGGGCCGCCCATGCCGAGCGTGGTGTCGGCGGTCGCGATGATCACATCGCAGCAGCCGAGCAGCGACGCATTGCCCGCGAAGCAGCGGCCGGAGACGATGCCGATCAGCGGCACGAGCGCCGAGAGCTGACCGAAATGATGGAAGGTGTCGAACTGGATGAAGCCGCCATAGTCGTCGTCGCCGGGCCGGCCGCCCCCGCCTTCCGCGAACAGCACCAGCGGCATGCGACCGTCCTGGGCGACGTCGAGTATCTTGTCTGTCTTCCAGTGGTTGTGAACGCCCTGCGTGCCGGCGAAGACGGTGTAGTCGTAGGCCATCACGGCGACGCCGGTGGCGGGAGCCTCGAACAGGTGCCCGTTCACGCGGCCGACGCCGGCGACCAGACCATCGGCCGGACTGCGGGTCAGCAGATCGTCCATGGGCCGCCGATGGCGCTGCGCCGCCACGATCAGGGGGCCGTACTCGACGAACGTGCCGGGGTCGATCAGGTCGTCGACATTCTCGCGCGCGGTCCGATGGTTGGTCTTGTGACGGCGCTTGACCGCATCCGGCCGGTTCTCGTCGCGCGTCAAGGCCCGGCGCGCCAGCACCTCGGCCAGATCCGGGCGAATGGCATCGAGGTCGACTTCATCCGCACCGCTCACGGCCTCTGCCGCCACCTCGGACGGTTCGAGCGCGAGCAGCAGCTGGTCTTCCCAGAGGGTCTCGCCGGGCTCGACATGAATGGCCCGGACGATGCCGCCGGCCGTCGTCTTGATGACGTGTTCCATTTTCATGGCTTCCATCACGGCAACCTCGGCCCCCGCCGGAACGGCGTCCCCGACCGCGACGGCAATGGAGATGACAGTGCCCTGCATCGGCGTCCGCACCGCGATCATCCCGTCCGGCAGATCGTCGCTGACGCCCGCGGCGCCGACCGTCGGTTCCTGCCCCTCGCGTCCTGGCTCGCCGCGCGTCGCCTGGCCGTAGGCGAGCACGGAAAGGGGGTCGGCGGCATCGACCTTGGCACCGGCCCGGGCGCCCCGCTTCCTGTCCTGCTTCGCAGCCGCGTAGAGACGCGGATGGGCGGCCGCTGCCCTGGCAATCAGCGCGGGCGCCTTGGCCTCCACGAAGCCGGTCGAGAGGGTGCCGGCCCGCACATCCTCGTCCAACAGCACAGCCTGGAGAAAGGCGATGTTCGTCGGCGCGCCCGCGATGTTGAATTCGCAGAGCGCCCGGTAGCCTTTGGCCGTCACGTCCTCGACACGGCCGGCGCGGGCGAAAACGATCAGCTTGGCAAGCAACGAATCGTAGGCCGGATTTGTCGCGTAGCCGGCATAGCCATAGCCGTCGACTCGAATATCCGGGCCGGACGGCGGCTCGAAGGTCCCGAGGACACCCCCGCCCGGCTTGGCCGATCCGTCGGGCTGCATCGTCTCGACGTTGATGCGGAGTTGCATTGCCATGCCACGCACCGGCCCCGCGCCATTCGCAAGACCAAGCTCCGCCAGGGTGGCGCCGCCCGCGAGCCGGAGCTGCAGCTCGACCAGATCGAGGCCGGTAACCGCTTCCGTCACCGTATGCTCGACCTGCAGGCGCGGGTTCGCCTCGATGAAATAGAAAGCACCGCTCGCGCCATCGACGAGGAACTCGAACGTGCCGAGGCTGCGATAGTTGGCGGCGCGTGCGAGCGTCAGGGCGGCCTCCAGCAATCGCTGACGCACGTCCGCCTCCAGGTTCGGTGCAGGCGCGAACTCGACGAGTTTCTGCCGCTGGCGCTGGAGCGAGCAGTCGCGTTCCCACAGATGCGCGACCTCGGTCCCATCGCCGATGACCTGCACCTCGATGTGACGCGCGGGACGGACGAGTTGCTCGACGTAAAGATCGCCCGAGCCGAAGGCGGCCGTTGCCTCCGATCGGCAGCGGGTGAACGCCTCCCCCAGCTCGCCGGCCGCCAGGACCGGGCGCATGCCACGGCCGCCGCCGCCGGCGACCGCCTTGACCATCACGGCCGCGCCGGCGCCGAGGCCCGCCATGAACGCGCGGGCCTCTTCGAGAGTCGTGGGCGCCGCCGTACCCGGCAAGGTCGGCACGCCAACCGTGCGCGCAAGCTGCCGGGCCTGGTGCTTGTCGCCGAACAAGTCGAGGATCTCGGGCGTCGGACCGACGAAGGTGACTCCGGCCTCGGCGCAGGCACGCGCAAAGGCCGCATTCTCCGACAGGAAGCCGTAGCCGGGGTGGATGGCCGTCGCGCCTGCCTCTCTCGCCGCGCGCAGGATGGCGGCACCATCCAGATACGCAGCGACGCCGCGTCCCGGCAGGGCGATCGCCGAGTCGGCCCTCTCGACATGCAGGTTGGCGCTATCATCAGCGGGATAGATCGCAATGCTGCCCATGCCGAGATCGGCGGCCGAGCGAAAGATGCGAATGGCAATCTCGCCGCGATTGGCGACGAGCAACTTCTGTCCTGTCATGGGCGAGCGCTCTGGGAAGAAGAACAGCGAGGGGTACAGAAACGAACATCATAGCCCCTGACGCAATACCGCCAGTTCGACGCGCGGAAGATTCCCGCGGCGGCCTGCAGAGCCGGCGTCAGTGACGACTCAAGCGTGCCAGCCTACACCGCGTTGGCCTGACCCAACCCTCCCGGGAAGTGGCAGGCGACGCGCTGGCCTGGCACGACTTCCAGCAGAGGCGGCTCCTCCCGAGCGCAACGCTCTTCGGCGATCGGGCAGCGCGTGCGGAAGCGGCAGCCACTCGGCGGGTTCAGCGCGCTCGGCGGTTCGCCCTTCATCGGCACGTGCCGGCGCGTGCGCTCGACGCGGGGGTCGGGCACCGGCGCGGCGGAGATCAGCGTGCGCGTATAGGGATGCAGCGGACGCGCGAACAGCGCCGACGCCGGACCGACCTCCATGATCTTGCCGAGATAGAGCACCGCGATGCGGTCGCAGACATGGCGCACCACGGCGAGATCGTGCGCGATGAACAGATAGGTCAGCCCCAGCCGTTCCTGCAGATCGACCATCAGGTTGATGATCTGGGCCTGGATGTTGACGTCGAGCGCCGAGATCGGCTCGTCGGCGACCACGAAATCCGGGCCGACCGCC
Organism: Reyranella sp.; assembly: GCA_019750135.1. GTDB lineage: Bacteria > Pseudomonadota > Alphaproteobacteria > Reyranellales > Reyranellaceae > Reyranella. Next base: position 312,113 of record JAIEOV010000007.1, read on the forward strand.
AGGGCGCGGGCGATGGAGATGCGCTGGCGCTGGCCGCCGGAGAATTCGTGCGGATAGCGCTGCACCGACTGGCCCGGCAGGCCGACGAGGTCGAGCAGCTCGGCCACGCGCGTGCGGGCTGCCGCCGCATCGGGGGCGATGCCGTGCAGGATCAGCGGACCGGCGAGGATCTCGCCGACCGTCATGCGCGGATTGAGCGACGCGTACGGGTCCTGGAAGATCATCTGCATGCGTCGCCGCAGCGGACGGATCGCCGACGGGCTGGCATGGGTGATGTCGGTGCCGGCAAAGACGATCTTGCCGGCCGTCGGTTCGTGCAGCCGCGTGACCAGCCGCGCCAGGGTCGACTTGCCGCATCCCGATTCGCCCACCAGGCCGACGGTCTCGCCGGCAAAGACCTGCAGGTCGACACCGTCGACGGCGCGCAGCACGCGCTGGTGCTCGAAGAAGGCCTCCTTCGGCAGCGGAAAATGTTTCTGCAGGCCCGTGACCTCGAGAATCGGCGCCGCCGGTGTCGCATCGACGCGCGCGGCGACCGCTGCGCCACCCCCGGCTCTGGCGCGCTCGGGCGTGTGCAGCGCGCCGCCCTCCTGCGTCACCCAGCAGCGCGCCGCGCGGCCGGCCGCCACCGGCAGGAGCTCGGGATGCTCGGCGCATTTCTCGACGGCGAACGGGCAGCGCGCCCGGAAGCGGCAGCCGGACGGCCAGGCGCGCGGGTCGGGCGGCTGGCCCTCGATGGTGATCAGCCGGCGATCCTCGGCCTCGGCATCGATGCGCGGCGCGGCGTGCAGCAGCGCCCAGGTATAGGGATGGCGCGGATCGGTCAGCAGTTCCTCGGGCGCGCCCTCCTCGACCACCTCGCCGGCATACATCACCAGCACGCGCGAGCAGATGTTGGCGATCACGCCGAGGTCGTGGCTGATCAGGATGACGGCGGTGCCGAGGTCGCGGTTCAGCCCGCGCAGCAGGTCGAGGATCTGCGCCTGGATGGTCACGTCGAGCGCCGTGGTCGGCTCGTCGGCGATGAGCAGCGAGGGCTCGTTGGAGAAGCCCATGGCCAGCATCACGCGCTGGCGCATGCCGCCGGAGAACTGATGGGGAAACGAATCCACCGTGCGGTCGGCCGAGGCCACGCCCATGCGCCGCAGCAGGTCGATGGCGCGGCTGCGCGCCGCCGCCACGGTGAAGCGGCCGTGCGCCGTCATCGCCTCGATGAGCTGGCGCGCGATGCGCAGCACCGGGTTGAGCGACGTCATGGGGTCCTGGAACACCATGGCGATCTCGCGCCCGCGCACCTCGCGGATGCCTTCGTCGTCGAGATGGGCGAGGTCGCGGCCCTTGAACAGGATCGAGCCGCCGACGATGCGCGCCGGCTCGTCGAGCAGGCGCATGATCGACTTGGCGCAGACGCTCTTGCCGGAGCCCGACTCTCCCACCACGCCCAAGGTCTCGCCGGCATGCACGTCGAAGCTGACGCCGTCGACCGCGCGGACGGGACCGGAATCGGTCAGGAACCAGGTGCGCAGATCGCGCACCTGCAGGATCGGCTCAGCGGCGGTTGGCATGCGGATCGAGCCAGTCGCGGAAACCGTCGCCCATGAAGTTGAAGGCCATCACCACCGTCAGGATGGCGAGACCCGGAAAGGTCGCCACCCACCATTGCTGAACCAGCTCGCGCCCTTCGCCGACCATCGAGCCCCATTCCGGCGTCGGCGGCACCGTGCCCAGCCCGAGAAAGGACAGCCCGGCGAACACCAGGATGGCGTTGCCGAGGTCGAGGGTGACCAGCACGACCAGCGGCCCGACGGCATTGGGGATGATCTGGCGCAGCAGGATGTGGGCCGGGCCGAAGCCGATGGACTGCGCCGCCTCGACGTACTCCATCGAGCGCTGGGAGATCACCAGGCTGCGCGACAGCCGGGCGAATTTCGGCCACCACACCACCAGCATGGCGATGACGGTGTTCACCGTGCCGATGCCGAGCGCGGCGGCGATCGCCATCGCCAGGATGATTGGCGGGAAGCAGAAGACCAGGTCGGTCAGCCGCATCAGGCCTTCCTCCGCCCAGCCCCGCGCATAGGCCGCGGCGGCGCCGAGCAAGGTGCCGAACAGCGCGCCCACCAGCACGACCACCATGCCGACGGAGAGCGACACGCGGGCGCCATAGATGACACGCGTCGCCACGTCGCGCCCCAGCGCGTCGGTGCCCAGCCAATGGCTGGCCGACGGCGGCTGCAGGCGCGCCGCGACATCGACGAAGTTCGGATCGTAGCGGGTGAGCCAGGGCGCGAAGATCGCGGCGAAGACCCAGGCCAGGATGATCGCCGCGCCGAACGCCGCCAGCCCGTAGCGGCGCAGCCAGCGGACGCGGGGAGAGGCGATCGCGGGGAGAGCGACGTCGCTCATTTCTTCACCACGCGCGGATCGAGCAGGGCGTAGGACATGTCGACCAGGAAATTCACCAGAACGAAGATCGCCGCGACGATGGCGGTGACAGCCATGATCGCCGGGAAGTCGACCGTCACCGCGCTGCGGAAGGTGTAGCGGCCGAGGCCGGGCCAGGAGAACACGGTCTCGGTCATCACGGCGCCGGCCAGCAGGTTGGCGTAGGCGAGGCCGCCCAAGGTCACCACCGGCAGCATGGCGTTGGGCAAAGCATGGCCGACGACGATCAGCCGGCCGCGCAGGCCCTTGGCCTTCGCCACGCGCACATAATCCTGTGACAGCGCCTCGAGCATGGCGGCGCGCGTGGTGCGGGTGATCAGGCCCAGTGTCGCCGCGGCGAGCACGATCGACGGCAGCACGAGATGCGCCGCGGCGTCATGGAACGTTTCCCAGTCGCCCTGCAGCGCGGTGTCGATCAGCAGCAGGCCGGTGATGCGGTCGGGCGGAAACGAGACCGCATCGAGCCGCCCCGGCCCCGGCGCCCAGTTCAGCTGGCCGTAGAAGACCGCGAGCGCGATGAAGGCCAGCCAGAAGGTCGGCGCCGAGACGCCGATCAGCGAGACCGCACGGGCGACGTGATCGATGACGGTGTCGCGCCGCACCGCCGCCAGCACGCCGAGCGGCAGGCCGACGATGATGGACAGGATGAAGGCGACCGTCGCGAGCTCGAGGGTGGCGGGGGCGTAGTCGATGATGTCCTGCAGCACCGGCCGGCGCGAGGAGATCGACACGCCGAGATCGCCGCGTGCCAGGCGCTCGAGGAACAGCCAGTATTGCTGCCACAGCGGCAGGTCGAGGCCCCAGCGCGCGCGGAACTCCGCCACCTGCGCAGGGTCGGAGGCCGCCATGTCGCCGAGCGCCGTCAGCACCGGATCGCCCGGCACGGTGTTGGCGATCAGGAAGATGACGAGCGTGGCGAGCAGCACCATGGCCACCGAGACCACGAGGCGCGAGACGACATAACGGATCATGCGGCATTACCCACGCTGCCAAACTCCGCCATCCCGACCGGAGCCGAGCGATGCGAGGCGCAGTGGAGGGACCTGTTTTTGTTGAAGTGTCGACAAAAAAGGTCCCTCGACTACGCCGCCCTTCGGGCGGCTTCGCTCGGGATGACGGGAAAAATGATCAAGCCGGCTTGGCTCCGCCCAGCTCGGCCATCCAGCCGGCCGCCGTCAGTTTCAGGCCGGTCACGTTCTTGCGCACCGCCACCTGATAGATCGGCTGGATCAGCACGAAGTGGTGGGCCGCATCGACCATCGCCTCCTGGTACTTCTTGTAGAGCGCGGCGCCCTTCACCAGGTCGCGTTCGGCGCCGGCCTCGGCCACCAGCTTGCGGACGTCGTCGGGCACCTTCCAGTGCACGCGGCCGGCCACGCGGTTGATCGTGGCGCTGCTCCACAGCCAGTTCTCCGGCGCGGGCGGGTTCCAGAAGGTCAGCGCCGCCTCGAGCTTGCCGCCGAGATACATCGTCCGCATGTTGACCTGGTCCATCGGCGTCAGCTCGGCCTTGATGCCGACGCGCGCCAGGTCGGCCTGCAGCTTCTGCGCCAGGTTCTGGTAGCCGACGCCGGCGATCGCGGCGTTGCCGTAGGACAGCGCGAACTTGAAGCCGTCCGGCATGCCGGCCTGCGCCAGCAGCTGCTTCGACTTCGCGAGGTCCTCGCGGAAGCCGATCTCCTTGGTCAGCGCTTCGGTCGAGCCGTTGACGCCGACCGGCAGGAAGCTCACCGGCCGGACGGCGTTGCCGCCGATCAGGTTCTTGATGATGCCGTCGTAGTCGATGGCGTAGCCGATGGCCTGCCGCGCGAACTTGTTCTGCAGCGCGGGGTTGGTCGGCGCCTCGACCACGGCCATGTAGATGAAGTCGAGGCTGGTCATCCCGGCGATGGAGATGTTGGGATCGTTCTTCAGCGTGGCGATCTGCTCGGGGATCAGATTGAACGCCACATCGACGTCGCCGCGCTGGATGGCCAGAAGCTGCGCCGCGCTTTCGCTCATGTGGCGAATCAGGACGCGGTCGTAACCGGGCGTGCCCTTCCAGTAGTTCGGGTTCTTCACCATCTGGATCTGCTGGTTGCGCTGCCAGCCGGTCAGGCGGTACGGCCCCGTGCCGGCGGAATTCTCGTTCAGCCACTCGGTCGCCTTGTCCTTCTCCTTGGCGTCCGGCGCATCGGTTCCGCCATGGGCGATCACCTGCTCCTTTTCGAGCACGCCGAAGGCCGGGGTGGCGATGATGGTCATCAGCGGCAGCGACGGGTCCTTCAGCACGATGTCGACCGTGTGGGGATCGACGACCTTCACCTCCTCGATGTGCGAGATGTACTGCCAGGGCTGATCCTTGATGTTGAGCTGCCGGGTGAAGGAGAAGCGGACGTCCTCGGCGGTCATCGGCTTGCCGGAGGCGAACTTCACGTCGGTGCGCAGCTTCAGCCGCACCGTCTTGCCGTCGGGCTGATAGGCCCATTCGGTGGCCAGCGCCGGCTTCAGGTTGACCGAATCACCCGGATCGAAGGTGACCATCCCGTCATAGGCGGCATGCGTCGGCAGCGGGTTGGAATACTGGTAGACGCGCACCGGATCGAGGCCGGTGGCATCGCTGATATCCAGCGCGATGACCAGGGTCCCGCGCCGCGCGGCGCTCTGCGCTGCGGCCGGGCGGGCGCCCTGCAGCACGGCCGCCAGCAGGCCGCCTGCGCCCAGGACCATGAATCCACGCCGATCAAATACAGGTTCTGCCGTCGCGGCTGCGTCGGAAGCGGTGCTGGTGGCGTCTACGTCTTTGACAGTCATCGAATTTCCTCGTCGGTGGAGCCTGTCGGCCGAATTGCCCAGTCTCCGATTGTTGTTTGGAAACCTCGAACGATTCCAATGGTGGCAATCTGCACGAAGATCGCCCGCATTCAAACTTTTTCCCGCCGGACCTGCCGCTTCTTGCAGAGGCCGCTCCTTGCAGTGATGGAGAGACCGCCCGAACGCGCATACACTGGCGGGCGCCAGCACTCGGGGGGCCGCAATGATTTTGCGATCGGTTGCATTGGCGTTCGTTCTCGCCGCTCTTGCCTGTGAGGCTTCCGCTCAGCAGTTGCCGGGAGCGAGCGCGGCGGCCGAAGCAGCGCTCACCCGCGGCGAATGGCCGGCCTATGCCGGCACCAACGGATCGTTGCGCTGGTCGCCCCTCGACCTGATCGACAAGGACAACGCCGGCAAGCTCGAGGTGCTGTGGCGCTGGCAATCGCCGGATCGCGACTTGCGGGCGACCGGGATCAAGGCGTCCGCGCCGTTCAGCCACGAATCGACGCCGATCATGATCGGCCGGACCCTGTACACCAGCACATCGCTGTCGCAGATCGCGGCCATCGATGCCGCGACCGGCAAGACCAAATGGGTGTTCGATCCGCGCGCCTACGACAGGATCGAACAGCCGGCCAATCTCGGCTGGACCAACATGGGCGTCGCCTACTGGAAGGGCGGCGACGACGAACGCATCCTGATCCTCACCGCCGATGCGTTCCTGGTCGCGGTCGATGCGCGGACCGGCCAGCCGGTCGAGAGCTTCGGCAGCAACGGCAGGATCGATCTCACCCAGGGACTTCATCGTTCGTTTCCCCGCCAGGTCTACAGCAGCCAGGCGCCGCCGCTGGTCGTCGGCGACGTCGTCGTCACCGGCTCGTCGATCTGGGATTTCTGGCCGAACAATCTCCCGGCGCCGGGCGATGTCCGCGGCTTCGACGTGCGCACAGGGAAGCAGCTGTGGACGTTTCACACCGTCCCGCAGGCGGGCGAGCCCGGAGTCGAGACCTGGCTGCAGGAGTCCTGGCGGCGCACCGGCAACACCAATGTCTGGGCGCCGATGAGCGCGGACGAAGCGCTGGGCTACGTCTACCTTCCCGTCAGCACGCCCTCGAACGACTACTATGGCGGCCATCGCCCGGGCGACGGGCTGTACGGCGAGAGTCTCGTCTGCCTCGACGCCAGGACGGGCCGCAAGGTCTGGCACTACCAGATCGTGCGCCATGGTCTCTGGGACTACGACCTGCCGGCGGCGCCGAACCTGGTCGACATCGTCGTCGACGGGCGGCCGGTCAAGGCGGTGGCGCAGGTCACCAAGCAGAACTTCGTCTTCGTGTTCGATCGCGTCACCGGCAAACCCGTGTGGCCGATCGAGGACCGGCCCGTGCCGCCCTCCTCCGTCAAGGGCGAGCAGGCCGCGGCGACACAGCCTTTCCCGACACGGCCGGCGCCGATCGACATCCAGGGCATGCGCGAAGAGGACCTGATCGACTTCACGTCCGAGCTGCGGGCGGAGGCCGTCGAGATGCTGCGCGAATACGACCACGGCCCGCTCTACACGCCGCCGACGCAACGCGGCACCGCGACAAATCCAGGAATCGGCGGCGGCGCCAACTGGCCGGGCGCGGCGGTCGATCCGGAGACAGGCCTGCTCTATGTCGAGACGCATCGCATCCCGTTCGTCATCGCCTTGCGCCGGCCGATGCCCTACGAGCAGGAATACGACTACATCGGCAGCCCCCGCCCCTTGCTGGGGCCGCGCGGCCTGCCGATCCTGAAGCCGCCGTACACCAGCCTGGTCGCGATCGACATGAACACCGGCGAGCATCGCTGGCGGGTTCCGCTCGGCATCGGCCCGATCGACCATCCCGTCGTCAAGTCGGCGGGGATCAAGGAGCGTCTCGGAAATCCCTACACCAAGGGCTGGGCCCTGGTGACGCGGTCCCTGCTGTTCGCCGTCCAATCCGGCGTTCTCGTCATGCCGGCGACGTCATCGGCAGGGTTCGGGCGCACCTACAGCCTGGCCGAGCAGGACACCAACCTCTGGGCCTACGACAAGAAGACGGGCGAGCTGCTGGCGGAGATTCCCGTGGGCAGCAACGCCAGCGGCGCGCCGATGACGTACCTGGTCGACGGCCGGCAGTACATCGTGTTTCCCGTCGGCGGCGGCCGCAACCTTCCCGAGGAGCTGGTCGCGGTCGGCCTGCGCTAGCATCGCCCACACATTCTTCACATCACACCAGGACACTCCGTGGAAGGATAACCGATGGCGACTGACACCCAGGTCTTGGTGGTGGGCGCAGGTCCGGTGGGCCTGTTCATGGCGGCCGAGCTCCGCCGGCATGGCGTGTCCTGCCGGATCGTCGACAAGAACGACGGACCGACCAACGACACCCGCGCCGCCGACGAGCTAGACACGGCCTTTCCCTTCATCCTGCAACTGCCGCAGAGCCAGACGGAGCGCCTGCTGGCCGCCTATCTGGCGCGTCTCGGCACGAAGGCGGAACGCGGCGTCGAGCTCGTCGCGTTCGAACAGGGCGGCGGCGGCGTGCGCGCGACGCTTCGGTCGCGCGACGACAGCCAGGAAACCGTCAACGCCGCCTACCTCGTCGGCTGCGACGGCGCGCACAGCACGGTTCGCCACGCGCTCGGCGTCTCGTTCTCCGGCGACGCCTATCCCACCGATCTCATCTCGGCGGATGTCAAGGTCGACTGGAAGCTGCCCAAAGATGAACAGATGTCGTTCTTCGCTCCCGAGGGCATGCTCACCTTCTTTCCGCTGGCGGGAGGGCGCGCCGCCATCGTGGCCGATCTCGGCCCGGCCAAGGGCGATCATCCGCCGGCGGCACCGACCCTGGAGGCCCTCCAGGCGTTGTTCAATGCCCGGACTCCGGGCGGCGTGCTGAGCGATCCGATCTGGAACGTCTGCTACCGGGTCCATTGCCGTCAGGCGGAGCGCTACCAGGTCGGCCGCGTCTTCCTGGTCGGCGATGCCGCCCATGTCTGCTCCAACATCGGCGGCCAGGGCATGAACACCGGCATGCAGGATGCCTACAATCTCGGCTGGAAGCTCGGCCTGGTGGTGAACGGCAGATCGCCGCCAAGCCTCGTCGACAGCTACCAGCCAGAGCGCCACCAGGCCGGTCAGGACATGCTCTGCCTGTCGGACCACCTGCACCGGATCGCGCTGCGCGAGGAGTTGCATCTTTCGCTGCCGGAGAGCGTCCGGCAAAGACTGGCCGAGATCCTGGCCAGCCAGGAAGTGATGCAGCAACGCATGCGCCGAGCCGTGGCGGAACTGAACGTCGGCTACCGCCACAGCCCCGTCATCGCCGAGCACCACCACTTCCTGCCGGGCCCCGACGGAGCGCATGCCGGCGTTCTCGGCTGGCATGATTTCGGCGCCGGGCCGCGCGCCGGCGACCGCGCCGTCGATGCCCCGCTCGTGCTTCATCCGGGACGCGAACCGTTCGACTATTCCAGAGGCTGCGCGGAACCACGCACCACGCGCTGTTGTTCGCGGGAGCGCATGCCACGGCGGAAACGCATGAGCGACTGCAGGCCTTGGCCGATGACATCACGCGCGCGTACGCCGGCGGCGTTCAAACGCATCTCGTCGTCGCGCACCAGCTCTCCGGGGACCTTGCGGGCAAAGGCGACATACTCCTGGATCCAAGGGGAGAGCTGCATCATCGCTATGGCGCCCGCAGCGCCTGTCTGTATGTGGTCCGCCCCGACGGCTATATCGGTTCCGCAGCCAACCAACCGACGCAGAAGCGCTCAAGGCGTACTTCACCCGGATATTTCTCTGAAGCGAGGCAGACATGAAATTCCTAGTCATCCACGGGGCCGGCATGAGCATGCGCGGCAAATCGCAGATCGAGATCTTCGGGCCGATGAAGCTGCCGGAATACGACGCGAAGATCCGCGCCTATGCCGCGGAGATCGGGGTGGAGATCGAGATCTTCCATTCCAACATCGAAGGCGAGGTGATCAACCGCCTCTACGCGGCGCACGACGAGGCGATCGCGGGCGCGATCATCAACCCGGCCGGCTTCTCGCGCGGCTACCCGGCGCTGGTCGCCGCCATCGGCAATGTCGGTTTCCCCACGATCGAGGTCCACATCTCCAATCCGGCCCGGCGCGGCAACGTCTCCGAAGTGACGAGCACCTGTCTCGGCACCGTGACCGGCTTCGGCATCGCGGGTTACGCGCTCGCCCTGCGCGGTCTCAAGGAGCAGGCCGAGGCAAAAAGTTAGGAGAGCGCCGTGCGCGGCTTCGCCGGCATCGCCCTGTTCGTCGCAACGCTTGTCGTCGGCAACGCCTGGGCGGACGCGCGGTCGGCCTGCATCGCGGCGTGCGATGCGACGGCGCAAGCCTGCATGCGCACGGCCCACGATACGTACCAGGCCTGCATCCCGGCGGCCCGGAGGGAGTGTGCGCCCAAGGCTCCGGCGCAACTCCAGGCCTGCCTGAGCACGGCGGCGAAGGCGTGCAGCGCGAACCATTCGGGCCAGACCGAGCCCTGCCGCACGACCTTCAGGACGTGCCATGCCGCGTGCGGTCCCGGTCCCGCCACCCAGGTCGAGTTCTGGTGCCAGCTGAACGCGGACGCGACGAGCGGAGGCGGCAAGACCCACAAGGATGGTTTTTGCGCCGGCACGCCGGGACAGGCGCCCTTGGATCAACACGCCCAGTGCATGAAGCTCTTCACGCCCAGCAATCCGGCCGTCGGGTACTCGCTCGACTGCGATCCGCTCAGCCGATGAACGGGACGGCTATCTGACCACCAGGACGGGAACCGGACTGCCGACCAGGACCTCTGAGGTCTGGCTGCCGAGCAGAAGACGGCGAAGCCCGCGTCGGCCGTGGGAGGCCATGACGATGAGATCGCACTGCCGCTCGGTGGCGGTTGCGATGATGGCCTCGGCGGGATGGGCCTCGGGGACATGAACGGTTTCGGCGGCGACGCCGAGCCGATCCGCGGCGGCTTTGACATCGGCCAGGACGGTCGTTGCCGCCTGCTTCTGTCTGGCGTCGTACTCCGCCATCTCCGTCGGTCCCGGTATCCAGTCGGGGCCCGTATGGACCGGCCAGCGCTCCGTCACCATGACGATGCTGACCTTGGCGCCGACGCTCTTGGCGAGCGACAGCCCATGATCGACGCCCTTGCGGGCAACCTCCGATCCATCAGTCGCTATGAGGATGTGCTTGTACATGGTCGCCTCCTCCGTTCATCGCCCGTCAGTGAGGATGAAACTAGTTCGTCGCGCGGAATTGCGTATAATGTGAAGCATGCGGATAAAGCAAAGAGTGGAAGAAGTCTTCCCGACTCCGTTCTGGATCCTCGACATCGCGCCGGAGGATGCCAAGGCCTTCAATGCCAAGCTCAAGACCGAAATCGAGAGTATGATCGAACCGCGTCCCAACGTACCGATCGGCAGCAACTTGCAGACGTCACACGATCTGCATACGCGTCCGGCCTTCGCCGAGTTCACCAAGCTGGTCGAGATTGCCGCGAAGAGCGTCGCACAGTATCTGCAGATCGAACAATATCCGATGATGATCACCGGCTGCTGGGCGAACATCAATCCGCCCGGCACCTACCATCCCACGCACAATCACCCGAACAACTACCTGAGTGGCGTCTACTACGTCGCCTCACCCGAAAGCGGCACTGGTCTCGTCTTCCAGGATCCAAGGCCGACCTCGATCGCGCCTTGGACCGGCAAGCTGACCCGGATCACCTCCAACGCCGCCGTCCAGCAACCTCAGCCCGGTCGCATGGTCATCTTCCCGGCCTGGCTCCGGCACCACGTCCCTACCAATGACGGCACGACCGACCGCATCAGCATCGCGTTCAATCTGATGTTCACGAACTTTGCCGAGACGGTTGCCGCGCCGCGGTGGAAGCCGACGGCGTAGAGCTCAGTGCGGGCTCCCCTCCGCCAATGACGAGCACGCTCCGCTGACGCGGGTCTGGCGCATGTAGCGGCGGTGGCGGTCGGCGTCGTAGCCGCTTCCGGCATGGAGAAGGCAGCGATTGTCCCAGAAGACGACGTCGCCCGGCCGCCAGGCGTGATTGTAGACATGCTCAGGCTGGATCGCGTCTTCGGTCAGTTCGTCGATCAGGGCGCGGCCGTCGGCGTGGCTCATGCCCTCGATGTCGCGGACGTGCGAGCCGAGGAACAAGTTCCTGGCGCCGGTGGCCGGATTGGTCCGGACGAGGCGCTGGCGCACCGGCGGCAGCGAGGCGGCCAGCTCGGGCGATACGGCATCGGGGGCGACCTTCGAGCGCGAATAGACGTAGTCGTGGATCGCGATCAGGGGATCGAGCTCGGCCTTGCGCTCGGGCGAGAGGCGATCGTAGGCGGCGCGCAGGGAGACGAACATCGTCGTGCCGCCCTCGGCCGGCGTTTCATAGGCGCACATGATCGACAGGAACGCCGGCACCGGTTTGAACGAGGCATCGGAGTGCCACATGTTGTTTCCGGTGAGGAAGATGGTCTTCTTGTGCGCGTTGCCGAGCACCGTGCCGTCCTTCTGGACGTTGCCGATGGTACCGAAATACTCGACCTTGCCGATGCTGGTGTGGCTCGGCTCGGGATTGCCGAATTGGCGTGTGAGGACGAGCTGGCGGTCGTCATCCATCGACTGATCGGGAAAGCAGACGAACGAATAACGATCGATCGCAGCGTTGATCTCCCGGGTCAGCTCAGGCGTCAGCGCCTTGCCGAGGTCGACGCCGCGGATGCTGGCGCCGAACTCCGGATGAAGCTCTTCGTATTGTAGTTGGGACATGGTTTCTCCGCGGGCTACTGAGCGGCGGCGCTCTGCATCGGAAGGTGCGACTTCAGGAACGTGCGCACGCGGTCGATCGTGCGCGCCTTGAGGTCCGGCGGATCGCGCCATGGGAAGACCGTGATCTCGGCGTTGGGCGCCAGCGACGCCACGTCGACCGAGGTCCCCAGCGGATGCGATGCCGTGTCGTCCGGCAGGACCAGCATCGGCGTCCGGCAGTTGCCGATGAACTCGCGCGACACGCTGTAGAGGAAATCGGGCTGCACACCCCAGAGGCTATGCATGTACTTGTCGATCGTCTCCGACGAAACGTCGGGGCGCCGTTTGCGGAAATCCGGCAGCCAGTTCTGCTCGCTGTGCCGGACCATGACGCCCGGGTCTTCGGGCCGATGGCCGACGGTCTGGCAGAACACGGCGGCGACGACGCGTTGCGGCGCCCGCTGCAGCAGCTTGCCGGCGAAGCAGCCGCCGATGCAGTAGCCCATGAAGAAGAACTCGCGGATCCCGAGATGGTCCATCAGCCCGAGCTGATCGTCGGCGAAGGCGTCCCACGCGTTCTCGACCGGCACCGGACCGGTGGACTCGCCGCCGTTGGCATTGCGCTGGTCCATGGTGATGCAGTGGAAGTCGTTCTTGAACTCTTCCATCGCATTGAAGACGGCGGTCTGCCAGTTGCTGACGCGCGAATTCAATCCGCCGCCGGGCGTGACCAGCAGCGGGAAGCCGGAGCCGGTCTCCTCGTAGCGAATGCGGACGTCGCCCTTTTGATAGAACGGCATGGAACTCTCCTGCTGACTGCCGGACGCCAGCTTACTCAAGCACCGCTTTCATTTCGATCTTTGCTTCCGGCTTCTGCATCGCGGACCACGCGTTCGCTCTGCCAGGCGCGCACGCCGTCGGTGATGCGTTCATGGAAGTTTTCCAGGCCCACCAGGGTTTCCAGTCCGTCGCGCCGCATGAGCTCCCGCACCGGATCGCGAACCCGGGAGAGCGCAAAGGTTATGCGGTGCTCCTGCAACTCCCTGACCACGTTCGACAGCTCGTCGAGGGCGGTGGTGTCGACGAGGTTCACCGATTCGGCATCGATGAGGACATGCCGCGCCGGCGGATGGCACTCGGCCAAGGCAGCCCTCAACCCGTGCCTGACGTGGCCGATGCTGGCAAAGAACAGATCGCCGCCCGGACGCCAGATCAACAACCCGGGAAAGGTGGTCGCCTCGGGGTGGAGGGCGACGTCGCGGTAGGCTTCCGCACCGGGCAGCTGGCCGAGCACCGCGCCCCGCGGATGGGTGGTCCGATAGATCAGCGTTATCAGGGACAGCACGACACCGAGGGCGATCCCATGGAGGACGCCCAGCGTGAGCTCGCCGGCGAAGACGGCGGCCGCGAGAGCGAATTCCCATCGACTGCGGCCGAACAGCTCGCGCAGGTAGCCGGGCTTCGACAGGTGCAGCATTGCCGCAATGACGATGGCGGCCAGCGCCGGGTGCGGCATGCCGCGGAAGAGCGGCGTGAGAAAGACCAGGGTGAGGAAGCAAAGGACCGCAGCGACGAGATTGGCGACCTGCGTGCGGGCGCCGGCGGACATCGCCACGGACGTCTTGGTCAGGCTGCCGACGACGAGAAAGCCGCCAAAAAGGCCGCTCAGGATGTTGGCCGGCCCGTGCGCGATCAGCTCCTGGTTCGGGTCGATGCTGCCGCCGCCCTGCAGCGCCGCGGCCCTCGCGCCGCCGAGCGCCTCGGCGTAGCCGACCAGCACGATGGCCAGCGCGCCGGGAACGAGCTCGAGCAGGATATTGGGGTCGACGTCGGGGAGGACGAGGTGCGGCAGGCCGGACGGGAGATCGCCGACGACGCTGACGCCGGCCGCTTCGCCGCCGAGAAGGCTGACGAGGAGGGTGGCGGCGGCCACCACGATGAGCGCCGCAGGGATGCCCGGCGCCACGCGACGGAGCAACTGCATGGCGATGAGGCTGAGCAGGCCCGTCAATACCGGCGCGAGCGAAGCGCCGGGCAGGTGATGCAGCACCGACCATAGCTTGTCGAAGAAGTTTCCGGACACGCCGTCGATGCCCAGCAGATGCGGCACCTGGCCGATGATGGTGACGCAGACCAGGCCCTCGATGAACCCGCGCATCACCGGCGTGGGAATGAAGGCTGCCACCCACCCCATGCGCAGCGCGCCGAACAGCAGGAAGAAGACGCCGATCAGGACGGCGAGGGTCGAGGTGAGCGTATTGAACTGCGCCGTGCCGTGCGTGGCGATGGCGCCCACCGTCAGGGCGGAGATCAGGCCGGTCGCGGTATCCGGGCCGACGACCAGCAGGCGCGAAGAACCGAACAGCGCGTAGGCGATCAACGGCGGAACGATCGTGTAGAGGCCCATGATCGGCGGCACGCCGACGATGCCGGCATAGGCCATGCCCTCCGGGATCATCACCGCCCAGACGGCGAGACCGGCCAGGACGTCAGAAGGTAACCACGCGCGCCGATACGCGGGCAGCCAACCGAGGGCCGGCACGATGCGCTGCAGGAGGGAAGCTTGGTTGGTCGGGCCAGGCATCGTCCTTCATCGATCCAGGATGAGGCGGCGGCTGGACCTACTTGCGCCTCAGGTCGGCGAGCAAACGATCAACGAACTTCGGAGAATAGCCCAACAGCGCCATCTCGTCCGACAGCTCCTTCTCGAGCTGCCCCAGCGCCTCGATGAACGAGCCGCCGCCATTCGCCAATCGTGCCAGGGCCTCTTCGACGAGCTTGCCAGCCTTCTGCTTGCCCATCTTCTCGGCGAGCAGGAAGGTCGCGCGCTCGGCGAGCACGGCGCCTTCGGTGGCATCCATGTTGGCCTGCATGGCGTCGGGATCCACCGTGAGGCCGGGCGCGACCTCGTGCATCGCCTGCACCGCCGAGGCCAGCGTCTCGATCAGCGCCGCCATGGTCGGCCATTCGGCCTGCCAGCCGCCCAGCGCACGCTCGTGCTCCTGCGGCAGGGCGGCGACGATGGTGGCGGCCAGCATCGGCGCACGGCCGGCCGCCGAGAGCACGAGCGCGGCGCCGACGGGATTGCGCTTGTGCGGCATGGTCGAGGAGCCGCCGCGGCCGGGGCCGCTGGGCTCCGCCGCTTCGCCGAGCTCGATCTGCATCATCAACGAGATGTCGCGTGCGGCCTTGGCGAGCGCGCCGACGACCAGGGCGGCGTCCTGCGCCAGGGCGGCGACGCGCACGCGCTGGGTGAACCAGGGCGCCGCCGGCAGGTCGAGCTTGAGGCGCTTGGCCAACGAGACCATCACCGGCTCGGCCTTGTCGCCGAGCGCCGACAGGCTGCCCGAGGCGCCGCCGAACTGGACGACCTGCGTCTCCTTGAAGCTCGCCTCGAGGCGGCGTCCGGCGCGGGCGATGTCGGACGCCCAGCCCGCGATCTTCTGGCCGAGCGCGATCGGCGTGGCGGGCTGCAGCAGGGTGCGGCCCAGCATCGGCGTGCGCCGGTGCTTGCGCGCGAGTGCGGCGAAGGCCGCAACGATATCGTCGAGCTCCTTGAGGAGCGGCGGCAGCGCCTCGCCGAGCTGCAACACCATGGCGGTGTCGATGACGTCCTGGCTGGTGGCGCCCCAGTGCACGTAGCCCGCGGCATCGGCGTCGCGCTTGGCGACCTCGTCGGTCAGCGCCTTGACCACCGGCACGGTGAGCGTGGCGGTGCGGCGCGCGGCGTCGGCCAGCACCACGGGATCGTAGAGCGCGGGATCGCAGGCCTTCACGATCACCGGCGCGGCGCGCCTGGGGATCAGCCCGGCCTCGGCCGCCGCCTGCGCCAGCGCCGCCTCGAAGCGCAGCATGTGGCGCAGCGTGGCGAGGTCGGAGAAGGCTTCCGCGGCGAGCGCCGAGGAGCCGAGCGCGTTGACCAGCCGACCTGCCATCAGACGTCGAAGAACACGGTTTCGCTCGGCCCGCCGAGATGGATCGGCAGGCGCCAGATACCTTCAGCGTCGCGTTTGGCGATCAACGTGCCGCGGCGCGCCGGCTCGACCAGCTTCAGCACCGGATCCTCAGGCAACGCCGGATCGCCATCGAAGTAAAGCCGCGTCGCAAGGCGATTGAGCACGCCGCGGGCGAAGATCGACACGTTGATGTGCGGCGCCTGCAGCCCGCCTTCCGGCCACGGCACGCGGCCGGGCTTCACCGTGGTGAAGGTGCTCGTGCCGTCGGTGAAGGTTCCGGCGCGGCCGTAGCCTTCGAAGCCGGCGTCGAGCGGCAGGTTGCGGCGGTCGTCGGGATGGTTGTAGCGGCCGTGGCTGTTGGCCTGCCAGATCTCGAAGATTCCGTCGGGGATGATCGCGCCGTCGACGTCGTGCAGCTTCAGCACGAGCTCGATGCGCTCGCCGGGCACGCCCGGCGGCGCCAGGTCGGCGCGATAGGTGCTGCACAGAGTGCCCCAGTAGAACGGGCCGACGGTCTGCGACGGAGTGAGAGCATACGACATGGGGCTATTCCATCGGCGTGGCGTTGCGGCCACGCAGCACGATGTCGAAGCGGTAGCCCAGCGCCCATTCGGGTTGCGTCAGGTCCATGTCGAAGGCGGCCTGCAGGCGCTCGCGCGCGCCGGCCGGCACCGAGTTGTAGATCGGGTCGTAGGCGAGCAGCGGATCGTCGGGGAAGTACATCTGGGTGATCAGGCGCGTGGCGAAGGCCGGCCCGAACAGCGAGAAGTGGATGTGCGCCGGCCGCCAGGCGTTGTGATGGTTCTTCCAGGGATAGGCGCCGGGCTTGATGGTGATGAACTTGTAATGGCCGTCGGCATCGGCGCGGACGCGGCCGCCGCCGTAGAAGTTGGGATCGAGCGGCGCGTCGTGCTGGTCGCCGGGATGGTGATAGCGGCCGGCGGCGTTGCACTGCCAGATCTCGACCATCGCCCCCGGCACGGGCTTGCCGTCCTGGTCGAGCACGCGGCCCTGCACGATGATGCGCTCGCCGAGCGGCTCGGCCATGCGCTGCTTGGTGAGATCGTACTCACCGGCGTCGAGGCGCTCGGTGGCCATCGACGGACCGGTGATCTCCGACAGGCTGTGCGGCAGCACGATCGCCGGCTTGCGCGGCGAGCGGCCGACCGTCGACTTGTAGTCGGGCGAGAGATTGGCGGGGTGATCGCCGGCCGTCGGGCGGCGGTAGGTTTCCTCATTCATGGGCCGGAGTTTAGGCGCTGGGGGCGCGCCACTCCAGTGGCGCGTCATGTGTCGATGCCGACGAAGATCGCGCCACTGGAGTGGCGCGCCCCCAGCGCATTTTCGGCTAACCTCAAGCATGACTAGAGCCCCATTCATCGTGCGCCTGACCCTCGCCCTTCTCGCGATGACGGCCCTCTGCCCGATAGCGCGCGCCCAGGAGGACAGCGGCGCCTTCGCCGTCATCTCGGACATCCATTTCAATCCGTTCGACCCGCCGGCGCTCGCCGCGACGCTCGCCCGGTCGGCCCCGGCCGACTGGCCGGCGACCCTCGCCGACATCAAGGATCGGGCGATGGCCGGCATCGGGCACGACACCAACCATGCCCTTCTCGCGTCGGCTCTGGCAGCTTTCGCCCGCGCTACGGCGGGGGTCGATTTCGCCATCGTGCCGGGCGATTTCCTGACGCACCATTTCAGCCGCAAGACGGCGGCGGCGCTTGGCGTCGATGAGAGGTCGCCGGCCGTGCTCGAGATGACCACGAAGACGACGCTGTTCGTCACCGACGCGCTGGCCAAGGCGCTCGGCGGCAAGCCGGCCGTCATCGCCTTCGGCAACGAAGATTCGAGTTGCGGCGACTACCGCATCGAGCCGGGCGGCGCCTACCTCGCCGCGACGCGCGAGGCGGTCAGGCGCCTCGCCGGCGCCGACCGGCTGGAGCCCGACTTCGCCGAGACCTGGGACGCGGCCGGCTACTACGCCGTGCGGCATCCGACCGTCGCCAACGGGTTGATCATCGTGCTGAACGACGTGCTGTGGTCGCCCAAGTACCAGGACGCGTGCGGCGCGCACGGCCTTGCCGCGGCCGATGCCATGATGCGCTGGCTGCGCGACAGGCTGGTGCGGCAACGCGCGGCCGGCGGCAAGGTCTGGATGGTGCATCACATTCCCTGGGGCATCGACGCCTACTCGACGATCAACCCCAAGGCCCAGTCCTGTCCGGCGAAGGTCGCGCCGTTCCTGAAGGAGCCGTTCGCGTCCGAGCTTCAAACGCTGCTCGCGGAGTACAGCGACGTGGTCCAGGCGAGCTTCTCGGGCCACACCCACCACGACGATTATCGCCTGCTGATCGATCGCCGCGGCGCGGTCATTGGTCTCGACAAGCTCTCGCCGGCGGTCAGCCCCGTCTTCGGCCAGAATCCGGGCTTCCAGATCTTCACCTACGACAAGCGCACCGGTGCGCCGACCGACTTCTCGACCTGGTACCTGTCGAATCCCGGCGAGGCCGCCGCGGCGGCGGACTGGCGGCGCGAATACACCTTCACCGAGGCCTATCGCCAGCCGCGCTATGGGCCCGACGTCGTCGGCACGCTGTGGCAAGCGATGGCGAAGGACGGCGCGGTGCGCGACACCTACCGGCGGCTATACATGGTCGGCCGCGGCGAGATCGCCGCCGACGGCCTGTCCGCCTATCTCTGCGCCATCGGTCAT
The DNA here is from genome assembly GCA_019750135.1 of Reyranella sp. Classification (GTDB taxonomy): domain Bacteria; phylum Pseudomonadota; class Alphaproteobacteria; order Reyranellales; family Reyranellaceae; genus Reyranella. The sequence goes on from JAIEOV010000007.1 coordinate 330,800, forward strand.
CTCGACGTGACGTCGTTCACCAAGTGCTATTGCGGCGACCGGCGGTAGCCGCGTTCGGCTGGGCTGGGTGCTACTTGGATCGGTTAAGTATACCTTGTTGATACGGCCCCCAGGTATCCTGGCTGAGCTGCCTTTGCACCCACTCGGGGCTGCCAGGTGCCTGCCAACGAGACAGCCCTTCGCCTTCAGTCTGGATTCGAGGGCCTTCTGGTGTTTCGACGACATAATGGATCACGTATCCTGGTGCGAGGCTATGGCCCGGCTCTGTCACGTTGACGACAATCTGCTTGCCGTCGCTGTCGTGCCATAGGTACGATTTGACAGGATTCGTTGGCGCTCCATAGGGCATCTGGGTCCCCGCAGCGAACAAATTGTATAACGCACTGGGCGCCGTTGCTTCGTTCGAGGTTCCCTCAGGCGTAGCAGGACGGTTCAAAGCGGGAGGACCTGGCGTCGGCTTATCGATGGCGCCTTGCATGAGCTTGTCGCCGGAAGTGCCAGGCGGCGAAAGCACGCCATACTCGTGGTAGTTGGGAACATCCGAGGCAATGCGCGCCGGAAAACTCGGCGGTGCCGGTACATTGGCGAACGATTTGCCACGCGGCGTCGTGCAGCTGAAGGTACTGCCGTCCGAAGTGCAGTTCACGGGAACTGCCTGCCCTGCCGCTTGGGGATCGTTGGGAAGAAGCACCGCCGTTGAACTGCCGGACGCAGGGCGGCGTACAGTCCCATCCGGATTCAGGCGAAAGCCGGGGACTTCGTCCGGCTGACCAACACGGAAACCGGGAAATTCATCTCCTTGGCCGACGCAAAAGCCGGGGACGTCGTCTGTCTGCCCGTAGCCAAAACCAATCGAGGTCGCATTGGGTCGAATTCTGAACATGGTCGTGCTCCAGTTCGTCGCGCATGGGCTTCCGGGCGCAAAGCCCCGCCAACGGAAGTCCGGCCATTCTACGAGCACGAGCATCCAAAGTAATAACTATGGTACTATCTTTCAATTAAAGTTATTGCTGCAAGCATTGCAGTCAATGCCGCCCCTGCGCCTGTCTATTTCTTCTGCTTCGTCTCGGCAATCAAGCTGGCGATGTCCGCCGCTGACAGGCGGCGAATATCGGCCAAGGCCGCGGCCGACGCCTGCTTGTCACCGGTTCCCTCCCCTTCGATTACAAAGCGTCCCTTTTCGGTCTCCGAAGGATAGATGAGGAAATAGAACGGAAAAGCCGGATTGCCGGAATCCGAAAGGACGTGGAGCGCGATGCCATCACAGCTGCGAACGAGCCAGCTTGTGCCGCCGAAGATCTTGGTGATCGGACCCGTGCCGCAATCCAACGGTTTGTCCGCTTGAGCTGCAGCCTGCGTCACCAGCAGAAGCGCGAATGCAACCGAAAGTATAGGTATGCGCATCAACCACTCCCTAACTGGACAAGGGGTGGCGCATCTTTGGCGAAGGGTCAATCGAAGATTGCCCTTCACATCGGAGCTTTTCACGCCGTCGGCCCATCGTCCGCCAGCGGTTGGTTCTCCACCACGCGACGCCAGCCGAGCCGCGACAGGTCGATGGTGCGGAAGCCGCCGTCCAGGATCATCTCCTTCACCGCGCGTCCAACGGCCGGCGCATGCATCAGGCCGTGGCCGGAGAATCCGGCCGCCAGGATGAAGTTCGGCACCTTGTCGAAGCGGTCGACGATCGGATTGCCGTCGAGCCGGTTCATGTCGTAGTGGCCGCCCCAGGCGCTCTTGAGCTTGATCGCCTCGAACGCGGCGGACTGCTCGGCAAGCTGCGGCCACAAGGTGCTTTCGAACACCTCGTGGTCCAGTTCCCACTTGAAACCGGCCTGCGGAGCGGTGGCGCCGACGATGTAGCCGTCCTGATGGATGCGCACGGCAAGGCCGTCCATGTGCCGCATGGCAGGGATCGGCTCGATCTGCTGCTGCGCCAGGAAGTAGAACTGCTGGCGGCGCACCGGCTCGATCGGCACCGACATGCCGACCATGGCGCAGATTTCCGGCGCCCAGCAGTTCGCCACGTTGACCAGCGTGTCGACGGGCAGGCTGCCGCCCGACGCGAGGCGCGCCTGCTTCACCAATCCACCTGCGAGCTCCAGCCCGACGAGACGGTCCTTCACGTAGACGATGCCAAGTCCTTCCGCCGCTTTCCGGAAGCCCATCAGCGCCGCATAGGGATCGACCTGGCCGTCGGGCGACAGCGCGGCGCAGTCGACATTGGTGAAGCGAAAGGACGGGTAGCGCCGGCGCAGCTCCGCGACGTCGAGGATATGCACCTCGACACCGAGTTCGCGCTGCATGCGGACATTGGCTTCGAGGGCGGCGACGCCAGCGGCGCCATGAACTTGATACAGATAGCCGCGCCGGCGGAACTGCGGATCGAACTCGACCTTGCCGCCGCGCACATGCTCGGCGAAGGCGGAGTAGACCTGGTCGCCATAGAGCGACATCTCGACGTTCTCGCGCACGGCATGCTGCAGGCGGATGCCGCCGCGCGCGGCGAGGCGGCGAACGCGTAGGTCGGATCGGGCTCGAGCACCGTGACCGCCGAAGCGGCCCCCGCCAGCGCCAGGTGATAGGCGATGGAGGAGCCCATGATCCCGCCGCCGGCGATGACGATCCGTTCCATACGCGACGCTCCCTCGGCTGCATGTGCAGCCGGGAGCAGTCTAGCAGCTAGTTGCTGTTGACGAGGCGAATGATCGTGTAGCTGCGACCGTCGCGCTCGACCTCGAAGCGCACCTTGTCGCCGGGGCCGAGGCCCTTCAGCGATGTCGGATCGCCGACATGGAAGATGCGCGTGCCGCCTTCGAGGAACATTGCCGGGATCGGCCGGTACTCGAGCGTGATGCGGCTGCCCGCACGATCGACGGCGACGACGCGGCCGCTCGCCAGCGGCTCGTCGGTTGGTGCAACGATCTTTTCCTGAATCGCCTGGTGCCTCTCTTCGACCGGCGGTTCGCCGGGAAGCGTCTCCAGTGCGGATGCATGTGCAGCGACAAAGATAGTCGCAGCGAGCGTGAGCCATACGGGCGTACAGATGCGGGCCATAATCTACTCTCCCGCACGCCCATTTGGTGACAGCGAAATGAATTTCCAGTGGCGCAGGCTGTGATCAACGCCGCCGCGTTCACGATTGTGTGCGGAGAGAGTGACTGAGTAACCGACAACTCTCATGATCTTCCGAACCGCGTGCGCCTCGCGCGCCGTTCGGAAGAGAAGACTAAGCGGCGCGCGATTCGAGTCCATTGGGAGTCGCGCGATAACCCGTGAGCGTGCGATCGGCGAAGCCCAGGCGCCAGTCGAGCATCTTGGAGGAGTATTCGGCGAGCTTCGCCGCATAGGCCGGATCGGTCGCGCGGTTCACGAACTGACCGGGGTCCTTCTTCAGGTCGAAGAGCAGCGGCGGCAGCGCGGCGAAGTGGACGTACTTGAAGCTCTCGTCCTGCACGACGGCGAGCGAGCACTTGTCCATCGGCACGCGCAGCGCCGATTCGGGCTTGCTGTAGTAGAGGTCTCGGAAGTCGAACTCGTAGTGCACCTCGGTGCGCCAGTCGGTCGGCGCCTGGCCCTCGCAGAAGCCGAGCAGCGAACGGCCGTCGCACTGGCGCGGCACCGGCAGGCCGAGCCATTCGAGGATGGTCGGCATGGTGTCGACGGTCTCGGTGAAGCGCTCGACGATCGAGCCGCGCGTGCCGTTGGCCTCGGCGCGCGGGTCGCGGACGATCATCGGGATGCGATAGGACTCGTCAGTGTAGCCGATCTTGCCCAGCAGGTGGTGGTCGCCGAGCTGCTCGCCGTGATCGCAGGTGAAGACGATCAGCGTGTCGTCCCACTGCCCGGTCTGCTTCAGATGATCGAAGACACGGCCGAGCTGGTCGTCGACCTCGCTCATCAGGCCGCAGTAGGTGGCCCGCATCTGCGCCACCTGCTCCTCGGTCATCGCCGAACCCAGGCCCTTGCCGTCCTGGAAGAAGCTCGATTGCTGGATGTTGTTCACGTAGTAGCCGAGCAGCGCATGCTGGCTCGCCTCCTCCGCCGCCGAGGCCGCGCGCACGACCTTCGGCATGTCCTGCGGCCGGTACATGTCGTGATAGGGCGCCGGCGCGATGAACGGCGGATGCGGGCGGTAGTAGCCGAGATGCAGGAACCACGGCTTGCCGGCGCGGCCACGCAAGTAGGAAAGGCCGCGCTCGGTGAACCAGGCGGTGTCCGACAGCTCCTTGGGGATCACCGCCGGCCGTGACGTGGCGCCAGCCCCTGCCCCGCCTTGCGGCAGCCAGATGTCCTCGCGGTTCTCCGGCAGCTTGAACCCCTGGTTGGCGACCCAGCCGAAATAGGCGTCCTTGTAGGGCTCGAAGGCGCCGACCGGACGGAAGCCCTCCATGATATCGCCCAGCACCAGGAAGCGCGGATCGTTGGCGTCGGTGGTGCGCGGATCGGGTGTGGTCGTGGTGTAGCCGACCAGCGCTGGATCGTAGCCGCCGCGGCGCAATTCGTGCCCGAGGTTCGTGAAGCGCGCGTCGAGCGGAATCGTGTTCTGCACCGCACGGTGGTTCATCAGGTACAGGCTGGTCAGCAGGCTGGCCCGCGCCGGTCCGCAGGGTGCGGCCTGTGTGAAATGATTGCGGAAGGTCACGCCCTCCTCGCACAGCCGATGGATGTTCGGCACCTTCAGGTAGTCCGCCCCGAGCTTGGGCAGCATCAGGCCGCGCCACTGGTCGACGACGATCAAAAGGACGTTCTTGGGCGCAGGCATACCGATTTCACCGTGGTTGGAAGATTGGGCTATGGTGCCGTGAAACTTGCGGAGGAGACAACACGTGGCGCGTTTCAAGATCGTGACGACCGGCCCCGGCAATACCGACCATTCCCTGGAAATGGAGACCCTGGGCCCGCTCGGCGCAGAGATCGTCGAGGTGACAGGCGGCGACGACGAGCTGATGAAGGCCGTGGCCGACGCCGATGCGATCTACGCCAAGGGCCGGCCGCGCATCACCGCCAAGGTGATCGAGGCAGGCAAGAAGCTGAAGGTCGTGTCGCTGGGCTCGGTCGGCGTCGATTCGGTCGATGTCGATGCCGCGACGGCGCTCGGCATCCCGGTGACCAACTGTCCCGACACCTTCATCGAAGAAGTGGCCGACCACGCCATGACCCTGATCCTGGCGAGCTGGCGCCGGCTGGTGGTGCAGGACCAGATGGTGCGCAAGGGCGAATGGACCAAGGCGCGGCCCATGCTCTACCAGTTCCCGCGCCTCATGGGCATGACCTTGGGCTTCATCTCGTTCGGCCATGTCGCGCGCGCGGTGTCCAAGCGGGCGGCGCCGTTCGGCTTCCAGATGCTGGCCTACGATCCCTACATCGAGGAGCTGGTGATGTCCGAGCACGGCGTGCAGCCAGTCGGCTACGACGAGCTGCTGCAGCGCTCCGACATCGTCTCAATGCATGCGCCCGGCACCAAGGACGCGCATCACCTGATGAAGGAGCAGCACTTCCGCAAGATGAAGAAGACATCGCTGTTCGTGAACACCGGCCGCGGCTCGACGGTCGACGAGGCGGCCCTGATCAAGGCGTTGCAGGAGGGCTGGATCGCCGGCGCCGGCCTCGACGTGATGGAGGTCGAGCCGATCGGCAACAACAACCCGATGCTCGGCATGGACAACGTCATCATGACGGCGCACGTCGCCTCGGCGTCGAGCCGCTTCGACGTGGCGCGCAAGCGGCGCGTCGGCGCGGAGCTGTCGCTGGTCCTGTCGGGCAAGTGGCCGCGCGCCTGCGTCAATCCCTCGGTCCTGGAGAAGTCCAAGCTGCTGCGCTGGCAGCCCTTCTCGATGGAGCGCGGGCCGGGCAACTGAGCCTGGTGTCATCCCGAGGGACCTTTGCTGATCCGCAAAGGTCCCTCGCTACGCTACGGATGACAGCTTCGTTGCAAGTGCCGCAAGCCTTGAACGCGCCGCCGGCTCGGCTTAGCCTGCCCTCTCGAGTAGTGCTCGTTGGACATCAACGAAGGGCAGTGCCATGCCCATCGGCCTCCTCCTCGTCAGCCCAAGGGAGAATGAGCATGTCGAACCACTTCACCGGACTGAGCCTCGGCCCGCCACTGGGTGACCAGAGACTCGACCTCTGCGATCTCTATGCCTTCCAGTCGCCGGCCGACCCGTCGCGGACCGCCATCATCCTCAACGCCAATCCCTCGGCCGACGGTTTCCATCCCGACGCCATCTATCGCCTCAACATCGACAATGACGGCGATTGCCTGACCGATCTCGCTTTCAGCTTCGTGTTCTCCCCCGTGGCGAACGGCCGGCAGACCTTCAGCGTCTTCGTGGCCAAGGGCGCGGAGTCCCGGTCGCCCGAGCCCGTCGGCACGAAGATCGTCTCTGACGCCGAGGTCTCTTTCGGCGCCGAGCCCAACGTCGTCGGGTCCGGCAACTACAGCTTCTTCGCCGGCAGCCGCAGCGACGCCTTCTTCTTCGACTTCGACGGCATCAAGGCGCTGTACGATACGCGCGGCGGCCGCAACTTCACGGCGCCGCATCTCGGCAACAAGTCGCCGTGGACCGGCGTCGATTCGAACACCGAGGCCAATGTCGGGTCGATGGCGATCGAGCTGCCGACCAGCGAGCTCGCCGGCAAGCCCGGCGTGCGCATCTGGGGCCGCTGCAGCCTGCGGTGCGACGGCAAGCTTCTCCATGTCGATCGGGCCGGGCACCCCTCGGTCAGCAGCTTCTTCAACACCGACGACACCAAGGAAGAGTACAACGCCAGCGAGCCGGTCAACGATCGCACGCGCTGGCTGGAGATGTTCATCCATCTGATGGGCCATACCGGCAACTACACGCGCGAGGAGGCGATCGCGGCGATCGACGCCCACGCCCTGCTGCCCGACATGCTGAACTTCGATCCGACGAGGCCCGCGCAATATCCCAATGGCCGGGTCTTCACCGACGACGTCATCAACCACCGGCTCTCTTTCCTGTCGAAGGGTGACATCCCGCCCGACGGCCTCGCGCCGCACACCGACACGCTGCGGGTGTTCCCCTATCTCGGCACGCCGCATCCGGCGAAAGGCTAGAGCAAGGCGAACATCTCGCGCACGCCGGTCGTACCGCGCAGCTGGTGCGCCCCGAGCCTGAGCACGGGCTGGCCGCAACGATGGGCCATGCTCTCGGACAGCAGCAGCGCGCGACCGAGCGCCTTGCCGAGCGCCTCCATGCGGCTAACCTCGTTGACGGCCGGGCCGACCACGGTGAAGTCGAGACGCCGGGCCGTGCCGATGTTGCCGTAGATGACGTCGCCGAAATGAAGAGCAATGGTGAGGTCGAGCGTGGGCTCGCCCTGGGCCGCGCGCCGGCCGTTGAGCGCCGCATTCCGGGCCCCGGCATCCACCGCCGCCCGCAAGGCCTCGCGGCACGCCTGTTCGGCGCCGATGCGGTCCGAGGGAAAGACGGCAAGGAGCCCGTCCCCCAAAAACTTCAGCACCTCGCCGCCGCGTTCGGTGACGGCATCACCGATGCATTCGAGATGCTGGTTGAGCCAGCCGACGACTTCCGTGCCCGGGTTGGCATCGACCAGCGCGGTGAAGCCACGAAGATCGGCGAGGAGCAATGCCGCGGGAATGACCTGGCTGTCGCCGCGCCGGATCATCCCCTGCATCACGTTGGCGCCGGTCTGCGGTCCGAGATAGGCCCCCAGCGTTTCGACCGCGACGCGCGACAGTCCGATGCGATAGGCGACGAGGCTGAGCGCCGGGAGGATACGACCGACAACCGCGAGCTCGTCCTCGGTGAAGCCGCCGGGACGGTCGGTCGTCATGGAGAGCGATGCGCCGCGAAGCGCGGTGCGACCCCTGCTGAACCCGACGAAGCGAAGGGCATATTCCGTCGCGCCGAGAGCACGCAGATCCTCGAACAGCGGAAACTTCCGCACGACTGCCGGATCCTCGAGATTGAAACGTTCGGCGAACAGGTTGCGCTCGAGCAGATAGCGGATCGGACTGCGCTGGAATTGGGCGCCGTAACCGTCCTCGGGAGAGAGGGCGTCGCTCGCCAGGCCCTTGTCGCGCGACCATTCGAACCTCAGCAGCGCTGCCGTCGGCTCGATGGTCGGCATGCCGAGGTTGGTGCGGAGGAGCGGAATTCCCTGCGCGACCAGGCGTTCGCTGACCCCTTTGAAGATCGCCCCCAGGTCGTCGCTGTTGCGACCCTCCTCGAGGATCCAGTTGATCAGCTCATCCATGCTCAGTCCGGCACTTTCGGAATGATGCGCTGCATCCGGTCGCGAATCGCGCGGTCACATTCGGCGAGGCTGACGAACGGCCCCAGCACGACTTTGCCGCCGTCGTCGACGGCATACCAACCGGCCTCGGTGACATTGTAGTCGCCGACATCGTCGGTAAGGACGTCGACGGCGATCAGGTCCTCGGGCTTGGCCATTGGGGGCTACCATACAATTGTCGCGCTGCGGACGCACTGCTACACAGGCGATGACGTCACGGAGGCGAGGATGCTGAGGCGGGAGCTACCCATGGCTTGCAATCCTGGCGTGCGCCTGCGCCGAATCCTCGGTTGCCCAGGATCGGGCTGAGCCTGGTCCGCTGTTACCGGCCGGCGACTCTGCCCGGAGCGCGCCGGGCGCCGAGAAGAACAGCCTCGACACAACGACCAGCCTGCCCGGCGGTTCCAGGCTCGGGCCGGCGCTGGACCGCGTCGCCCAGCCCGAGCCGCCGCTGCGCCTGCGCGGCGGGCGTGAGATCGAGCTTTACCGCACGCTGGTCCCGTCGGTTGCTCTCATCCTGACGGACAAGGCGGAGGGATCGGGCTCGCTGATCGCCATGAAGCCGCTGGTCTCGACCAACAGGTCCGGCACGTTGCTGACGAACGCCCATGTCGTGGGCGACGCCACGGAAGTCGCGGTCGTCTTCAAGCCGCAGAAGGACGGCGAGAAGATCACGCAAGCGCACGCGCTGCGCGGCCGCGTGCGCAAGGTCGACCCGGTGCGCGACCTCGCCCTGATCGAAGTCGAGAACGTTCCCGCCCGCGCCGGCACGATTCCCCTGGGCAGGTTTGGCGACCTGCAGGTCGGCGCCGACGTCCATGCGATCGGCCATCCCCTCGGGCAGGAGTGGACTTACACCAAGGGCCTGGTGAGCCAGATCCGGCCGGCCTACGAATGGGGAGCCGGCTCGACCAAGCACGTCGCCGACGTCATCCAGACCCAGACGCCGATCAGGCCCGGCAACTCCGGCGGGCCTCTGATCAGCGACGACGGCAAGCTGGTCGGCGTCAACTCCTTCAAGACGACGGGCGGCGAGGCGCTGAACTTCGCCGTGGCGGTCAACGAGGTCGAGAAGTTCCTGGCAGCGGCAGCGGACGGCGCCTACGAGCCCAAGCCGGTCGCCGCCAAGGACAAGCCCTGCGAGGGCAAGGTCACGTACGAAGGGCGCACCAAGGACGACATCGCCTTCCGCAACATCGACATGGACTGCAGCGGCCAGGCGAACGCGACGCTCTACATCCCCGACGACAAGACCCAGGCGGTCGTGCTGCGCATGGACACCAACAAGGACGGGAAGACGGACGCCTCGATCCTTGACGAGGACCGCGACGGCAAGTGCGACATCTCCTACTGGGACACCGATTTCGACGGCAAGCCCGACATGGTCGGCCACCATCCCGACGGCGGGCTGAAGCCCGCGAAGATGGAGAAGTATCAGCCGAAGTCTTAGTCTTGCTGGGGGCGCGCCACTCCAGTGGCGCGCCCCCAGCAGCAAGGGTCTACCGCCTCGTCCAGCTTTCCAGGTTCGCCGCGCCCGGCGGCACCTCGCCTTTCACCAATGCCTCGACCTGGCGCACCGTATCGAACGCCTGGCTCTCGCTGGCGGGCGGGGTGAGCCCGCCGATGTGCGGCGTCGCGATGACGTTCGGCAGGCGGGCGAGCTCGGGCGACGGCATCTGGTCGGGCGCGCGGCCAACATCCATGGCCGCTCCAGCGAGGTGCCCCGAGGCGAGCGCCCTCGCGAGCGCCGCTTCGTCCACCAGGTTGCCGCGCGACATGTTGATGAAGAACGCGCCGGGCTTCATGCGCGCGAACGCCGCCTCGTTCATCAGGTTCTCGGTCTCCTCGTTGGCGATCGCGAGGCAGATCACGGTGTCGGCCTGCCCCAGCATCTCCTCGAGCGGCAGCTTGATGAAGCGCCGGTCGTCGACCTGGGCATAGGGATCGGACACCAGCACCTTCACCCCCAGGGCGGCGAGCATGGGAGCGAGCGCCCGCGAGATCTGGCCGTAGCCCACGATGCCGACCGTGCTGCCGCCGATCTGCCGACCGACTCTGATCTCGGGCTTTCGATCGGCCTGGTAGTCGGCGACCGAGCGCGAGACGCCACGTGACAGGTCGACCATCAGGCCGAGCGTCAGCTCCACCACCGACTGCACGAAGCCCGCTTCGGCATGAGTCACCAGCACGCCGGCCTTGGAGGCGGCCGCGACGTCGATGTTGCGGATGTCGATGGCGCTCCTCATCACCACCTTCAGGCCGGGCAGGCCTTCGAACACCTCGGCCGGCACGGGCGTGGCGCGGTCGGCAATGATGAAATCGACGCCGCGGCCCATGGCGATCACGCCGGCCGCATCGAGCGGCGCGTCGCCCTCATGCAGCGTGACGTCGGCCAGTTCCTGCAGGCGCGCCAGCGCCCGCGCGCCGTAATACTGACGCCGCGCCTGCGGCACATGGGTGAGCAGAAGCTTCATTCTGGATGACTCCCTGAGCGTCGGGCTAATCTAGCGGATCGGGAGGAAAACACGATGACCGCCGCCGCCGCCAAGAAAAAGCAACCCGCCGACCTGCGTAGCGCGCGCTGGTTTGCGCCCGACGACCTGCGCGCCTTCGGCCATCGCTCGCGCGCCATGCAGATGGGCTACGCGCCCGAGGACTGGGTCGGCAAGCCGGTGATCGCCATCCTCAACACCTGGTCGGAAGCCCAGCCTTGCCACATGCACTTCAAGAGCCGCGTCGACGACGTGAAGCGCGGCATCCTGCAGGCCGGCGGCTTCCCCATGGAGCTGCCGGCATTGTCCCTGTCGGAAAGCTTTCTGAAGCCGACGACCATGCTCTATCGCAACCTGCTTGCCATGGACGCCGAGGAGCTTCTGCGCGGGCATCCTGTCGACGGCGTCGTGCTGATGGGCGGCTGCGACAAGACCACTCCTGCCCTGCTGCTGGGCGCCATCAGCATGGACATCCCTGCGATCTACCTGCCGGCCGGGCCGATGCTGCGCGGCAACTGGAAGGGCAAGGTCCTGGGCTCGGGCTCCGACGCCTGGAAGTACTGGGACGAACGGCGCGCGGGCAAGATCTCCGACGACGACTGGGTCGATGTCGAGGCGGGCATCGCGCGCAGCTACGGCACCTGCATGACCATGGGCACGGCCGCCACCATGATGGCGATGGCCGAGACGCTCGGCATGTCCCTGCCCGGCGCCTCGTCGATCCCGGCGGCCGACGCCAACCACATCCGCATGGCGTCGGAGAGCGGCCGGCGCATCGTCGACATGGTGTGGGAGGATCTCACGCCGTCGAAGATCCTGAGCCGCGAGGCCTTCCTCAACGCCATCACCGTGGCCATGGCCGTCGGCTGCTCGACCAACGCGATCATCCACCTGATCGCGATGGCGCGCCGCGCCGGCCAGGACATCGGGCTCGACGACTTCGAGCGCGCCAGCCGCAAGGTGCCGGTGATCGCCAACATCCGTCCCAGCGGCGACAAGTATCTGATGGAGGATTTCTTCTACGCCGGCGGGCTTCCGGGGCTGCTGAACGAAATCAAGGGCGACCTTCGTCTCGACGCCATGACCGTCACCGGCAGGACGCTGGGCGAGAACGTCGAGGGTGCCGAGATCTACAACACCGACGTCATCCGCCCCGTCAGCAACCCGATCTACAAGGAAGGCGCGCTGGCGGTCCTGAAGGGCAACCTGGCGCCCGACGGCTGCGTCATCAAGCCGTCGGCCTGCGCGCCCAAGTTCCTGAAGCACACTGGCCCCGCGCTGGTGTTCGACGACTACCCGTCGATGAAGGCGGCGATCGACCGCGACGACCTCGACGTCACCGAGGACACCGTGCTGATCCTGCGCAATGCCGGGCCGCAGGGCGGCCCCGGCATGCCGGAATGGGGCATGCTGCCGATCCCCAAGAAGCTGGTGCAGCAGGGCGTGCGCGACATGGTGCGGCTGTCGGACAGCCGCATGAGCGGCACCAGCTACGGCGCCTGCATCCTGCACGTCTCGCCGGAATCCTACATCGGCGGGCCGCTGGCGTTGGTGAAGACGGGCGACATGATCTCGCTCGATGTCGACAAGCGCACCATCAACATGAACGTCTCCGACGACGAGCTGGCCCGCCGCCGCGCGGCGTGGAAGAAGCCGGAGCCGCGCTACGAGCGCGGCTATGGGTGGATGTTCACGCGCCACATCAAGCAGGCCAACGAAGGCTGCGACTTCGACTTCCTCGAGACTGGCTTCGGCGCGCCCGTGGCCGAGCCGTCGATCTACTAGGCGTCCATGCTGCCTGATCTGATCGAGGTCGTTCCCCCTCGCGGGCGCAAGGAGTCGAAGGTCGTGCTGCCGGGCTCCAAGAGCCTGACCAATCGCGCCCTGATCCTCGCCGCGCTCGCGGCCGGGCCCGTGGCCTTGCGCGGCGCGCTGTGGAGCGAGGATACGCAGGCGATGGTGGAGTGCCTGGAACGGCTGGGCTTCCCGGTCGCGGTGGCTGACGATCCAGCCGAGCCCGCCAACCGCACGCTCGAGGTGCAGGGCGCCGGCGGCCTGATCCCCAATGCCGGCACGCCGGATCAGCCGCTGAGACTCTTCGTCGAGAATGCCGGCACGGCCGCGCGTTTCCTGCCGCCGATGCTGTGCCTGGGACGGGGCAGCTACCACGTGAGCGGCATCGACCGTATGCATCAGCGGCCACAGGCAGCGCTGGTCGGCGCGCTCCGCCAGCTCGGCTATCGCATCGACACGCCGAACGACCGCCTGCCCGCCGTGATCCACGGCACCGGTCCGCGTCCGGGCGCCGCTTGCAGCGTCAGCGTCGAAGAAAGCTCGCAGTTCGCCTCGGCCCTGCTGCTCTCGGCCGGCATCGGCGGCTGGCAGGTCACGGTCACCGGCGCCAACGAGGACGAGCTGCCCTACGTCGACATGACGCGCCGCCTGATGCAGGACTTCCCGTGGAACGGCGGCACCTACGACATCGAAGCCGACGCGTCGGGCGCGAGCTACTTCTGGGGTGCCGACTGGCTGTTGCGCGATGGCGGCAGCCGGGTTGCGGTCGTGCCAACGCCCGTAAGCGGCATGCAGGCCGACCAGAAGTTCCTGGACCTGGTCGCCGAGGGCGCGTGGCGTAAAACCTATTCGCGCCAGACCGACCTTGCGGACAGCATCATGACGGCGATCGTGCTGGCGCCGTTCGCGCCTGTGACGACTCGCTTCACCGAGCTCGGCCGACTGCGCGTGCAGGAATGCGAGCGGGTGAAGGCGCTGCGCACGGAACTGACCAAGTGCGGCGCCAGGGTCGAGGAGAGCGGCGACACGCTCACCGTCCATCCTGGGCCACTGCACGGGGCGGAGATCGAGACCTACAACGATCATCGCGTCGCCATGTGCTTCGGCATGCTGGGGCTGCGCGTGCCCGGCATGCGGCTCATGAAGCCCGCCTGTGTGCGCAAGACCTTCCCCAACTTCTTTGCCAAGCTCGCCGAGCTCGGCACCGTCATCAAGGATGCGGACGGCAAGCCGCTCGGCGGCGAGGCGCTGCTGGCCTGAAAGGGAGAAACGAATGAACTCACTCGACAAGCTCAAGACGGTCAGCACCGCCACGGCGGCGACGGCGCTGTTCAAGCGCGGCTTCCGCACCCAAGCGATCCAGAACGTCCATCCGCTGTCGCCCAGCCAGCCGACTCTGGTCGGTCCGGCCTTCACCTTGCGTTACATCCCGGCGCGCGAAGACCTGAACAAGCTGGACGTCTTTCGCGACCGCAGCCATCCGCAGCGCAAGGCGGTCGAGGACTGCCCGCCGGGCGCGGTGATGGTCATGGACAGCCGCAAGGACGCGCGCGCCGCCTCGGCCGGCGCGATCCTGGTGACGCGCCTGATGAAGCGCGGCGTGGCCGGCGTGGTGACCGACGGCGGCTTCCGCGATTCGGCGGAGATCGCGGCGCTCGGCATCCCGGCCTACCACCAGCGCCCCAGCGCGCCCACGAACCTGACCTTGCACCAAGCGATCGACATCAACGTGCCGATCGGCTGCGGCGATGCGCCGGTGTTTCCCGGCGACATCATCCTGGGCGACCAGGACGGCATCATCGTCATCCCGGCCAGTCTTCTGGACGAGATTGCCGACGAGGCCGTCGAGATGACCGCCTACGAGGACTTCGTCACCGAGCAGGTGCGCGCCGGCCGCGGCATCTTCGGCCTCTATCCCGCGACCGACCCGCAATCGCTCACCGACTTCGCGGCCTGGCGGGAGAAGAACGGGCGTTAGGGCTTCTTCATCACCGTCGCCTCACCCAGCAGCGAGACGTGCGCCGCCACGATGCGCCAGCCTTCCGGCGTGCGCATCCAGGTGTGGCTCTGGCGGCCGGTCCTGTTGCCGCCGTGGCGTTGGAACTCGCAGTTGGCGGTGCCGAAGTCGCGGCCGTAGGTGACGATCCAGACCTTTAATAGGTCGCGGTTCAGCACGAAGCCGGGATCGCGGCCGGCGCGGAAGGAGGCGATCTGGTCGTAACCGTAGAGCTGCTCGCCGACGCCGTAGCGCAGGGTGTGCGGGCTCTTCCAGAAGAGCTCGTCGAGCACGTCGACGTCGTTGCTGTTCAGCGCCTTCTCATAGCGGTGGAAGGCCGCCGTTACCTCGGCAACGACTTCGGGAATGTTGATGTCCATTGATGTCTGTCCTCTCAACGAGTCGTCCTGAGCGCAGCGAAGGACCTCATCGCCGCTTGCAACCGGCATGAGATCCTTCGCTACGCTCAGGATGACAGAAGGGTCAGGCAGCCGGCGCGCTCACCACGCCCTGCTTCTCGAGATGGCGCGCCACGCGCAGCGCGGCGGCCTCGTTATAGTGGTTGGCGATGACCTGTACGCCGATTGGCATGCCACCCGGCGTGCGCAGCGGCACCGCCACGACCGGCAAACCGATGAAGGAGATCGGCTGGGTGAACAGGCCGAGATTGGCGCGCACCGGCAGCTCGGCGCCCCCCAGCTTCATCATCACCTGCCCGAGCTTGGGCGCGCTGCACGGTGTCGCCGGCGCCAGGATGATGTCGACCTCGCCGAACAGCTTCTGCACCGCCGCGCGATAATGCCGGCGGAAGCGCTGGGCCTTGACGTACCACGAGCCCGGCAGCAGCGCGCCTGCCATCAGGCGCTCGCGCGTGTCGGGATCGAAGTCCTGCGGCCGCGTGCGCAGACGCGGCAGATGGAGCTGGCCGCCTTCGATCGCGGTAATGACGTACGCGGCGGCGCGCGCCGCGCCGGCCTGCGGGATGACGACTGTCTTCGTGGCGCCGAGCGCCTTCGCGACGGTGGCGACGGCCTCGAAGGCCTCCGGCTCGCCGCCCTTGGCAAAATAGTCGCCGGCGACGGCGATGCGCAGGCCGCCGATGCCCTCGTTCAGGAACGGCACCGTCGGATCGGCCGGCCGGTCGGTGCACACCGGATCGTCGGGATCCCAGCCCTGCATGGCGTCGAACGACAGCGCGAGATCCTCGACCGAGCGCGCCAGCGGACCGAGATGGTCGAAGGCATCGACAAAGGGAAAGGAGCCGGCGCGGCTCAGCCGGCCGTAGGTCGGCTTCAGCCCGAACAGGCCGCACAGCGAAGACGGCACGCGGATCGAGCCGTTGGTGTCGGAACCCAGCGACAGAGGCACCTCGCCCGCCGCCACCGCCGCGCCCGAACCGCCCGACGAGCCGCCGGTCATGCGCGTCGGATCGTGCGGGTTGCGGCTCGGCCCGTAATGGACGTTCTCGCCGGTGAAGTCGTAGGCGTACTCGCCCATGTTGAGACCGCCCACCAGGATCGCGCCGGCGGCCTCGAGCTTGCGGATCAGCGAGGCGTCGCGCCCGGCCTTCGGGCCATCGACGTTGATCTTGGAGCCGGCGCGCGTCGGCAGGCTCTTTATATCGAACAGGTTCTTCACCGCGAAGGGCACGCCGGCCAGCGGGCCGCGATGCACACCGGCATCGATCTCGGCGGCGCGCCTGCGCGCGCGCCCGGCCAGGACGTCGGTGAAGGCGTTGACGGTAGGCTCGCTGGTCTCGATGCGCGCCAGCGTCGCCTCGACGACGGCGGAGGCCTTGACCTTGCCCGCCATCACGGCGCGGGCGATGTCGGTTGCCGTCGCCTGCTTGGAAAGCGGATCGGTCATGGCCGGAACACCGGCGCCGACGTCAACTCGTCGTCGAGCTCGACCTCGAGCAGCGGCTTGGCGATCAGCATCGAGCGCTCGTAGTTCACGATGACATTGGCGCGGTACTGCGGCGCGATCGGCAAGCCGATCGCCTTGGCCGCCTCGTCGACCAGCGTGCCGACATCGGGCTTTTCGTCCGCCACGGTTTCTCTCCCTTTCAAGCGAAGTGACAGGCAGCCTGCCGTGCCGGCGCGACGGTGCGCAAGGCCGGCATTTCGGCCGAGCAGCGCGGCTCGCCCTTGGGGCAGCGGCCATAGAAGCGGCAAACGGTAGGATCGGGATCGATCGGGCTGCGCGGCTCGCCGCCGAGCCGCAGGCGGCCGACGCGCTTGTCGGGATCGGCCTGCGGGATGGCCGAGATCAGGGCGCGCGTATAGGGATGCCTGGGGTCGGCGAACAATTCGGCGGCCGGGCCTGATTCGACGATCTTGCCGAGATACATCACCAGCACGCGATCGCACAGCAGGCGCACGACATTGAGGTCGTGGCTGACGAACAGGTAGCTCATGCCGAGCTCGTGCTTGAGCTGCTGCAGGAGCTTCAGGATCACGACCTGCACCGAGACGTCGAGCGCCGCCGTCGGCTCGTCGAGGATCAAGAGCTCGGGCTCGACGGCGATGGCGCGGGCGATGCCCACCCTCGCCTTCTGGCCGCCCGAGAGCTGATGCGGGAAGCGCGATAGAAGCTCGCGCGGCAGCCCGGTCATGTCGGCCAGCGCCCCGACGCGGCTCTTGAGCGACGCGCCCGACATCTTCCTCAGGCGGCGGATAGGATCGGCGATGGCATCGGCCGCCGTGTAGCGCGGATTGAGCGAATCGCCGGCGTCCTGGAACACCATCTGGATGCGCGCGCGGTTGGCGTTGCCGGCGAAGGCGCGCGCTCTCATGTCGGCGAGCTCGGTGCCGGCCAGTCGGATGCTGCCCGAGGTCGGGTCGAGCAGCCGGTTGATCAGGCGCACCAGCGTGGACTTGCCGCAGCCCGATTCACCCACCAGGCCGACCGTCTCGCCGCGGCCGATGGTGAAGGTCACCTCGTCGACGGCGTGCAGCAGGCGCTTGTTGCCGACGTCGAAGCGCTTGGCGAGCTCAGCGATGTCGAGCAGCGGCGTCATAGCGGGTTCCAGCACGACACGACGTGGCGTTCGCCGACGCTGCGATGCGGCAAGGGTTTGGCGCAATCGTCCATGCGCCGCTCGCAACGGTCGCTGTAGCGACACGCCGGCAGGTCGGGCCGGCGCAGGTCGGGCAGGCCGCCCGGGATCGAGGCCAGCTCGGCGAGCGAGGCGGTCTCGCCCGGTGTCGCGGCCAGAAGCTTGGCCGAATAGGGATGGCGCGGATGGGCGAAGAGCTCGCGCGCCGGGGCTGCTTCGACAACGTGGCCGGCATGCATGACGACGATGCGGTCGCAGTATTCGGCAGCCAGCGCGAGATCGTGGGTGATGAAGATCGTCGCCATGCCGGATTCGTGGGCGAGCTCGCCGATCAGATCCATGATCACGGCCTGGGTGGTGACGTCCAAACCGGTGGTCGGTTCGTCGGCGATCAGAAGCGCCGGCCGGCAGGCAAGCGCGATGGCGATCATGATGCGCTGGCACATGCCGCCCGACAGCTCGAAGGGATAGGCTTCGACGCGGCGCTCGGGATCGGGGATGCGCACGCGCTTCAGCATCTCGACGGCGGCGCGCGGGGCGTCGGGACGGGTGGCGCCGCCGTGGCGCACCAGCACGTCGGCGATCTGCTGGCCGACCTTGCGGATCGGGTTCAGCGCCGTGCGCGGGTTCTGGAAGATCATCGAGAACTCCCGGCCGCGCTGCTCGGCCAGGTCGCGCTCGGAGAGCGCCAGAAGGTCGGCACCGCCGAACAGGGCGCGGCCGGAGGTGACCTTGCCCGCCGGATCGAGGATGCCCATGACGGCGAAGGCCGTGACCGACTTGCCCGAACCGGACTCGCCCACCAGCGCCACAGTCTCGCCCTTGTCGACGCTGAAGCCGACATGGTCGAGCACCTTGACGATGCCCAAGCGGGTGCGGAACTCGACCGACAGGTCTTCGACCGCGAGGGCAGGGACGGCCGTCACGTGCGCTGCCTCGGGTCGATGATGTCGCGCAGGCCGTCGCCCAGGAGGTTGAAGCAGAACACCGCCAGCATCAGCGCCGCACCGGGGAACAGCGCGATCCACCACTCGCCCGACTGGATGAAGTTGGCGCCCTCGGCGACCATGATGCCCCACTCCGGCGCCGGCGGCCGCACGCCTAGGCCGATGAAGGAGAGGCCCGCGGCGTTGAGGATGGCGTAGCCCATGGTGAGCGACATCTGCACCATCATGATGGGCATGATGTTGGGGAGGACATGGCCCAGGAGCACGCGCGCCTCGCCATTGCCCGACAGACGCGCCGCCTCGACGAAGCCTGCCTCGCGTCGCACGTTGGCCTCGGCGCGCGCCACCCGGGCGTAGAGCGGGAAGTTGATGATGGCAGTGGCGATCACGATGTTGATCACCTCGTTGCCCAGCGCCGCGACGATGCCCATGGCCAGCACGAACAACGGGAAGGCCATGATGGTGTCGGCGAGGCGGCCGACGACGCGATCGGTCCAGCCGCCGAAATAGCCCGCGGCCACGCCCGACAGCGCGCCCAGCATGAAGGCCAGGATCACCGAGGCGAAGGCGATCGAGAGATCGAGGCGCGTCGCCACCAGCACGCGGCTGAAGATGTCGCGGCCGAGCTGGTCGGTGCCGAACCAGTGCGCTGCAGACGGCGGCTTAAGCGCCATGGCCGCGTTGCTCTGCAAGGGATTGTAGGGCGCGATCAGCGGTCCGAAGATTGCGGCCACCAGAAACATGGCAAACAGACTGAAGGCCAGCCCCGTCACCGGGTTCTCCGACAGCACGTAGCGGGCGTGGCGCAGCAGCGGCAGCACGGTCAACTATCCAAACGGACACGCGGGTCGACCAGGCCGTAGAGCAGGTCGATCGCGAGGTTCAGGGCGACGTAGAGCACGGCCATGGTGAGCACGAAGCCCTGCACCGGCGCGTAGTCCGAGGTAATAAGCGCGTTCACGGCATAGAGGCCGATACCCGGCCAGGCGAACACGGTCTCGACCAGCACGTTGGCGCCCAGCAGGAAGGAGAAGACCATGCCGAGCACGGTGATCACCGGCAGCACGGCGTTGCGGAACGCATAGGTGAAGACGACCGTGCCCGGCGCCAGGCCGCTGGCCCGGGCCGTGCGGATGAAGTCGCTGCCCAGCACAGACAGCATCGAGCCGCGGGTCATGCGGGCGAGTGGCGCCAGCGAAAAGATCGCCATCGAGATCGCGGGCAAGGCGAGTTGGCGCAGGGCGCCGCAGAATACCTCCATGTTGCCGGTGAGCGCGGAGTCGATCAGGTAGAAGCCGGTGATGTGGGTCGGCGGCGACAGGAAGACGTCGAGCCGGCCGCTGGGCGCCGGCGCCCACTGCAGCAGATAATAGAAGACATAGGCGAACAGGAGACCGGTGAAGAACACCGGCAGCGACACGCCCGCGGTCGTCACGATGCGGCAGAGATGATCGATCCAGGTGCCCTGCTTCACCGCCGCCAGCACCCCCAGGGGTATGGCGATGCCGACGGCGAGGATCAGGGCGAACAGCGTGAGCTCGGCCGAGGCCGGCAGGCGGGTCGCGATCTCCGTGACCACGGGCTGGCCGGTGCTGAGCGAGTTGCCGAGATTGCCCTGCGCCAGGTCGACGAGATAGGCGACGAACTGCTCGGGCAGCGACTTGTCGAGCCCGAGCTTGCTCCTGATCTCGGCGATCGCCTGCGGGCTCGCCGCCAGTCCCGCGAAGTAGGCGGCGGGATCGCCCGGCAGCAACCGCGTCAGCATGAAGGTGACGACGACGACCCCGACGATGCTGGGGATCGCCGTCGCCAGGCGCGACAGGAGGAGCTTCAGCATCAGCCCTTCGCCAGCTGGCGATAGTCGAGCTGGCGGTGGAACCAGTAGCGGTAGCCGGTGACATTCTTCTGCATCGCCACGTTGAGCAACGGCTGATAGATCGGCACCCGCGGCACCTCCTCGAACGCCATGTCGATGAAGCCCTTCACCGCCGCCTCGTACTCGGGTCCCGTGGTGAAGCGCGCCTTGTCGATCAGCGCGTCCATCGCCGGGTTCTTGTAGCCCATCGTGTTGAACACGGCGTTCTGGCCGTGATAGCACCAGAAGAAGAAGTACTCCGGATAGTTCAGCCAGCCGCCGAAGGCATTGGTGATCATCGGCATGTTCTTCTTCAGGAGCTCGCCGCGCCAGTTGGCGCCGGGAATCTTGTTGATCGTGGTCTTGATGCCGATCTGCGCCAGGCTCTCCTGCACCAGCACCGTGAGCGGCTCGTTGGTGCTGGCGAGGCCCAGATCGAACGACAGCGTCGTCTCGAAGCCCTGCGGGTAACCCGCCTCGGCCATCAGCGCTTTGGCCTTGGCGATGTCCGTCTTGTAGCCGTCCTTCTGCGGCCAGTAGACGCCCTTGAACTTGTTGTCGGCGCCGCCGAACAGCGGGATCGCCTGGCCGAACATCACCGAGTCCATGATCTGCTGATAGGGCACGGCATAGGCCACGGCGTGGCGTACCTTGACGTTGTCGAACGGCTTCTGGTTGACGTTCATGCCGAGATACATCATCGCATTCTCGATCGGCGTACCGATTACGGTGAGCTTGGGCGAGGATTTCAGCTCGGAGAAATCCTTCGACGGCAGGTCGAACGACAGGTCAGCATCGCCGCGCTCCAGCAGGGCGCGCCGGTTGCCGGCCGACGGAATGATGCGCATGACGACGCGCTTGATCTTGGGCAGGGGCCCGTTCTTCCAGTCGTCGTTGCGGGCATAGACGACCTCCTGCCCCGGCTGCCAGCGCTCGACCTTGTAGGCGCCGCCCGAGGCATGGTTGTTCTTGCACCATTCCATGGCCCAGGGATCGGTCGCGGTCGCGTGCTTCTTGCACAGCTCTGAGTTCATGATCACCGGCACCGGCACGCCGATGTCGGGCATGGTGAGCTTGTCGGAGCGGATGAAATCGACGCGGAAGGTGTTGTCGTCGACCACCACGAATTGGTCGGGCTTCTCCAGCGAGCCCGCCGCCATCTGGAAGGTCGGGAAGCCGCCCACCGTGACGGCGCGGTCGAACGACCACTTCACGTCCTTGGCGGTGATCGGCGTGCCGTCGTGGAACTTGGCGTCCCGGCGCAGCTTGAAGGTCACCGAGTTGGGCTTGAGGTCCCATTCGGTGGCGAGCTCGGGCTCGAGCTTGGTGTAGTCGTAATGGTCGTTGCCGTTGGCGTCCTTCTTGACGCCGTAGGTCATCAGCCGGTCGTGGGTGTTCCACGAAACTTCATAGGCCGGGCGGTTGGCGCCAACGCCATGGATGTCCATCGAGTTGGGCGGGCTCTCGCCGACGATCAGCAGGGTCTCGTTACGGGCCTGTGCCTTGGCCTCCGACCAGATGGCCGGTGCGGCCGCTACCACGACCCCCGCTGCAGAAGTGGTCTTGATAAACGAACGACGCTTCATCGCCTGCCCCCTGTTCCCGTGCTCCCCTGGAACAGAGAAATTGCAAGCCATGTGCCAGCCCTCGAAAATCGACCGTTTGGACCGATTTCGGCTTATTTTTCAGTCAGATTCCCTATTCAGTGTCCCCCGCGGCGACCACGCCGCAGGAAGCGAGCCAGAGGCTGAATTGTATGCAATCTAGACGATTTGCATGCTTATTGGGCCTTGGCATCCATTTTGTATGCAACCGGCAACTGGCGGCATTAGAGAAAGTTCAATGAATTCCATCCTCGATCTTGGTCTCCACGCTCTGCGCGCCCGCTACGCCAACGGCGCCCTGTCCTGTTGCGAGGTGATCGAGGAGGTCCTGAAACGCATCGCCGCAGCCGGCGACGACCGCGTATGGATAACGCGTGTGCCCGACCAGCGACTGCGGGCCGAAGCCGTGAAGCTCGACGCGCGCCGCAGCGAGATCGACAAGTTGCCGCTCTACGGCGTGCCCTTCGCGGTGAAGGACAATATCGACGTCGCGGATCTTCCGACCACCGCCGCCTGCCCGGGCTTCTCCTATCAGCCCGAGGCATCGGCCGAGGTCGTGCGCCGCCTGGTCGAGGCCGGCGCCATCGTCGTCGGCAAGACAAACCTCGACCAATTCGCCACCGGCCTGGTCGGCGTGCGCTCGCCCTACGGGGTGCCCAAAAATCCATTCGATCCGTCGTTCGTGCCGGGCGGCTCCAGCTCGGGCTCGGGCGTCGCCGTTGCCGCGGGCCTGGTGACCTTTGCGCTCGGCACCGACACCGCCGGCTCCGGCCGTGTGCCGGCGGGTTTCAACAACATCGTCGGCTTGAAGCCGACGCCCGGCCTCTTGCGTACCGACGGCGTCGTGCCGGCCTGCAAGTCGCTCGATTGCGTGTCGGTGTTCGCGCTGTCGTGCGCCGACGCCGACGCCGTACTGCAGGTCGCCGCCGAGCCGCAGGCAACGACGGCGATCGGCAAGACCTTCCGCTTCGGCATGCTGCGGCACGCCGACGCCGAGTTCTTCGGCGACGATGCCTATGCCGCGCTCTACGCCCAGGCGGTCGGACGCCTGAAGGCCCTGGGCGGCACCGCGATCGAGATCGACTACGCGCCGTTCCGCGACGCTGCCCAGCTCCTCTACGGCGGGCCGTGGGTCGCCGAGCGCACAGCTGCCGTCGGCGCCTTCATGGCGGCGGCGGACGGCACGGCCGGCATCTGGCCGGTGACGCGCGACATCGTCATGTCGGGCAGCGAGTACAGCGCCGTCGATGCCTTCGAAGGCCAGTATGAGCTCGGCGAGCTCAAGGCCGCGGCGCTGGCGCAGATGGCGAAGTTCGATTTCCTCGTCGTGCCGACGGCGCCGACCATCTATCGCGTCGCCGATCTCGAACGCGAGCCGGTGCTCTTCAATTCGCATCTCGGCCACTACACCAATTTCGTGAACTTCTTCGGCCTGAGTGCGCTGGCGCTACCGGCGGGCTTCCGCCCCGACGGCATGCCGTTCGGCATCACCCTGGTCGGCGCGTCGCATGGCGAGCGTGCGTTGCTGGCCTTCGGCGCGCGTTGGCAGCGCGAAGTGCCGCTGCCGCTCGGCAAGACCACGAGCCAATTGCCGGCCGCATCCCACGATCCGGTGCTGATCGAGGATCGCGTCTCCATCGCGGTCGTCGGCGCCCACATGAGCGGCCTGCCGCTCAACGGCCAGCTCACCGAACTGGGCGGCCGGCTCGAGAGCGCAGGCAGGACAGCGCCGGTCTATCGCTTCTACGCCCTGCCCGGCGGACCGCCGCACCGGCCCGGCATGGTGCGCATGGCCCAAGGTGGCGGCGCCATCGAGCTCGAAGTCTGGAGCCTCCCGTCAGCCGCGGTCGGCAGCTTCCTACGCAAGATCCCCGCACCGCTCGGCTTGGGCACGGTGACGCTGGCCGACGGCTCGGGCGTGCCGGGCTTCTTGTGCGAAGCCCACGCCACGGCGGGCGCAGAGGACATCACCTCACTGGGCGGTTGGCGGGCCTATCTCAAAACCCTGCCGGTCTGATAGGGTCCCTCCCTTCGAGGAGGGAACATCCATGAGCGGTAAGATCGCAGTCGTCACCGGCGCGGGCAGCGGCATCGGCCGCGCTTCGGCGCTCGCCCTGTTGAACAACGGCTACAAGGTGGCCCTGGCCGGCCGGCGCAAGGATGCGCTGGACGAGACCGCCAAGATGGCGGGCAACAACACGCCCAACGCCATGGCCGTGCCGACCGACGTCACCAAGCGCGACGACATCGTGGCGCTGTTCGCCAAGGTCAAAGCGACCTGGGGCCGGCTCGACCTGGTGTTCAACAATGCCGGCGGCGGCGCCCCGCCCGTGCCGCTCGAGGAGCTGCCCTATGAGACCTGGCTGTCGGTCGTGGCGGCCAACCTGACGGGTCCCTTCCTGTGCACCCAGGAAGCCATGAAGATCATGAAGGACCAGAGCCCGCGCGGCGGACGCATCATCAACAACGGCTCGATCTCCGCGCATGCGCCGCGGCCGTTCTCGGTCGCCTACACCTCGACCAAGCACGCCATCACCGGCCTCACCAAGTCGACCTCGCTCGACGGCCGGCAATACGACATCGCCTGCGGCCAGATCGACATCGGCAACGCCGTGACGCCGATGACCGAGCGCATGACCAAGGGCGTGCTGCAGCCCAACGGCACGACCATTCCAGAGCCACGCATGGATGTGAGCGCGGTGGCCAACGCCATCCTCTACATGGACAGCCTGCCGCTCGACGCCAACGTGCAGTTCATGACGGTGATGGCGACGAAGATGCCCTTCGTCGGAAGGGGTTAGCGCGCAAGCGCGCCAACTTCTTCCGACCGGCCGGGCGGCAGCGCTTGTCATTCAAGCGCGAGAGCCCGCACCGCGCATAAAAGACAAGATCAAGAGCGACCCCGGCTAAACCTTCACGCCGGCGCGGCGCAGCTCGGCCAGGAACTCCATGACGAGCCGATGGACCAACAGAGTGCCTGCGGGAATCCCATGAATGAAGCTGGCGGGCACGAGCAGTCCATGTCGCCCGACGCGCACGCAAATGCCCGCCTGCAACAGCGCTTCGGCATGTCGCCGGATGGTCTCGTAGGGCATGCGCAGGGATCGGGAAATCCCCAGCACGCTGACCGGCTGGCGCTCGCTGTCCGGCAGCACGGCCCGGATGGCGGCTGACGTGCCGTTGGTCGCGTGCTTGACGTTTGTTGCCGAAATTGCGGTGAAGACCAGCCCCTTCATCACGTCGCCGTCCCAGTAACCACGCATCGCCCGGATCCCGGCCAGCAGCAGCCCGGTTGCAGCGATGGCGATACGAGTTTGCTCCCGCGAGAGTCGGCCTGACGTGACCGGACGCCGCGACATTGGGTCGAAGGAAGCGACGTCGACGCGCGTCAGGTCGGCCAGCAGACGGATGGCATTGACATAGATCTTCCGCAGGAAGGTCGCGACGCGACGGCCCCGCAGCACCGCCGGAGGGACGGCAACGCCACCGTCCTTCACCACGCATTGACCGCTTTGCACCAGGCTCAGGATGTGACGGCGAACCGTCTCGGCCGGCATGTCGAGCTTGCGCGACAGTTCACGGAAGCCCACCGCCTTGCGGCGCGACGCGCCCATCTGCTCGCGCACCAATGTCATGACGATCAGGCCGCTGGTCAGATCCCCCTGCGCCGCGGTCAGGAGATCGAAGCCGCGCAAATGGAATTCGGTCGAAACCCGCGACACGGGATAGGCATCGGGGTGCATCGCCGATGGACCGACTCGGGCGGTCGACTGGGTCATGCCGGCGTCAGACGTTCACACCGGCGCGTCGCAACTCGGCGAGGAAGTCCATCACGAGACGATGGATGATCACGGGGCCGTTCGGGATACGCTGGATGAAGCTGTTGGGGATGAACAGGCCGCGCCGGCCGGCGCGCACGCAAATGCCGTCCCGCATCAGGTCGTCGGCGTGGCGGCGCACGGTCTCGTAGGGCAGGCGCAAGGACCGTGAAAGCGTGAGCACGCTGACAGGCACGCGCTTGCTGTCGTCGACGATCCATCGGTTGGCCACGGGATCGGTATTCGTCACGTGCTTGACGTTCGCCGTCCAGATCGCGGTGTAGACCAACCCCTTCGTCAGGTCGCCCCAGAAGGCCCGCAAGGCGCGGAAGCCGGCCAGCAGGAGTCCGGCCCCAGCAACGGCGATGGCCAACTGCTCCTGCTCAAGACGCCCCGATCGGACCGGCCGCCGCGACGCCGAGGCGAAAGCGGCGACGTGGATGCGCGTCAGGTCGGCCAGAAGCCGAACGGTATTGACGTAGACCTTGCGCAGGAATGTCGAGATGCGACGCCCGCGCAGGGCAGTGGCCGGCACGGTGACGATGCCCTTGTTCGATGTGCACCGACCGCTCTTCACCAGCGCCCGGACATGCCGGCGCACGGTCTCGGCCGGAATCTCAAGCTTGCGCGACAGCTCCCGGATGCTGCCGCCAGCCTTCCGGCGCGGCGTCTGCAGCTGATCGTGCATCAGCGTCGCTACGATCAGCCCGTCGGTGATCTCTCCCTCCAGTTGAGTGAGCAGGTCGAAGCTACGGAGATGGAACTCCGTGGCAACGCGCGTGACCGGATAGGCGTCCGGATGAATCAGCGCCGCCTCAATTTGGGTAATCGATTGCCCCATCGTGGGTAGTCGTCGCCTTCTGCACGCTGCCTGAAATGGATACCGAGACAGTGACAATTTGCACTGTCGTCGGTGGTTTGAACATGTCGAGCGGCAACTCGCGGCGTCTTGACGGCTGTCATATTTCGCTATGTAAAAGACGAAGACTTCCGGCCGCGCACCTGACCGCCTTGCTGTTGGCCTGCACCTGCTTGACGCCCTGCATGGCCCTGGCGGTCGACGTCGCGGACGAAGCGCAACTGCGCACCGCCATCTTCGCCGCCAACGGAGGCGGCGACAGCACGATCAACATCACCGGAAACATCACCCTCACCCAGTCGCTGCCGATGATCACCGCCAGCGTGACCATCGCCGGCAACGGCAACACCCTCGACGCCGACAACAAGGGCCGCGCCATCTTCGTGCAGGCCGGCACGGTGCAGGTCTCCAACCTCACCATCGACAACGCCGTCGCCAAAGGTGGCGATGGCGGCGATTCCGCGGGCACACGCGGTGCCGGCGGCGGCGGCGGCCTGGGCGCCGGCGCCGCCGTGTTCGTCAACAGCGGCGCGTCGGCCAGTCTGACCAACGTCTCGGTCGGCAATGCGTCGGCAACAGGCGGAGCAGGCGGCACCCAAAGCAGCACGTCTGGCACCGGCTCAGGCGGTGGCGGCGGCGGCCTCGGGGGAGCAGGAGGCGACGGCCGTTCGTCCGGCGGCGGTGGTGGCGGTTATGCCGGTGCCGGCGCTTCCGCCAACGGCAGCAGTGGCGGAGGCGGAGGCGGCGGCGAATTCGGCGCGGGCGGCGCGGGCAGGGCCGGCGGCG